>NZ_JBHVIC010000002.1:0-1338919 GCF_042799795.1 Nocardia sp. NPDC057668
GTCGCGTTGGCCGCCAGCTCAACCGCCTGGGCGATCGAGAGGGTGCCGCCGGTGGCGGTGGTCGCCATACCGGTGCGCTGCTCGAGATCGGTGATACTCATCGTGATCACCGTGGAAACCGGCAAACCACGATGGTTTCCGAGCCGGGTCGGTCCCATGTCGGGGCGCAGGAATGCGATCACCGCGTCATGGTTACGTTGAGCAGCGGTGCGGTGATCCCGCTTGGCGGCAGCTTCGAGCACCGCCCGCGCGGCAGCCACGGGCCCATCGCTGTTCTGGTCGCCGGTGTCGGTTGCGGTGTCGATCCCGAGTTCGGCAGCAGACCACGGGCTTTGCGGATCATCGGGGTTACACATGCCGGGACGGGCGAGCTTCTCGAGCACCGGAGTGAACACGGCTTGGAATTGCGGGGTCACCCACCCCGACACCGGAGCCATCCCATCAGCGCGCGCATGCCCGATCGTGAACCCCCGCCGCGCCTGCTGATCACGATCCCTGGTCAACGACCCATCCGGATCGGTGAATTGCAAGATCCGCACCCCGAGCGTGGTGATGCCCTTCGGATCACCTTCACGCGCGAACGCCGTCAGCTGTTCTTCGGCGAAATCCACAGCCTTGGCACCCGCCGCGGCGGGGATCTGCTTGATCACCTCATGAATCGCCCGAATGTGGTCGGTGGAGATCTCCCCCGCCCGCTGCGCCTGCGCCACCAACGCCAACACCGGCGGCCGCGTGAACGTGCCCTCGGACACCTCGGACAGCAATTCGGTATTCCGCACCCGCGCGGCGGCCTCACCGGGTGAAAGCCGCAGTGTCTCTTGCAGAAACCGGACCGGGCTCTTCACCCCCGCCCGAACAGGCAACCCCCGCGTCACCGCTTCGAGCACGAGATGCTGCTTCATCGCGTCGAGTTTGCGCGTGATGGCTTCGATGTCCTGCATAACCTCGATGAGCTCATCATCGACCACCGAAAACAAGGGCGATTCGAGCAAGGATTCCGCCGCGACATCGAGTGCGTGTACACCCTGCGCGATAGCGGTCATCCCTCCCGAATTCATACCCCCATTCTACGCCTCAATAGCGAGCTGACATAGCCCAATGCCATTGTGATACAACAATATTCAGACACATCGGCAGTTCAAATTCAAACATCCCACCGCCGGCACAAAGCACCTGCCCGGTGTTTCAACGGGGCAGAACCGGAGACCGTAAACGCCACGACGTCGGCGATATCAGAGGGCTCGGCAAGCCTCCCCAGGGGTATCTCGGCGGCGCCTACGGCTGCGACTCGACCCGGGCAACCGGGCGACGGTTGCGTCCGCCCACCGCTTCGGGGCATCCGAAGTTGACCATGGTTGAGCACCCGATGATGCTGTACGCGTTATGGATTCGACAATTGAACCGGTCCGGCGGACCCAAGAGCGCATTCATCGTCGTCGCCGGGTGGTCTTCGGCGAGCTGCCCGAGCGGGAGCGGGAGGCGATCGTCGACGAGACGTTCGAAATCTGGTCGGAGCATGTCGTCGGGAACACTCGTGCCGAGTTTCGTGAGCACCGCCTGTTCGATGACACGCGGCTGCACCTGTTCTATGGCGTCTCAGGCGAACTCGCGGCCTTCCTGAACTTCACCGTCGATCCGATACCGGTGTCGGGGCGCAGGCTGCTCGTGGTGTCGTGCGCGGTGATGAGCAGACTGCACTACCGGGCCATGGTGCCGCTCGCGACCGCTCTCACGCAGGAGATACTGCGAACGCGACTTACCTTCGCCCGCCACGAGCTCGCCTACAACGCGGTCGCGTCCTCGCCGATTTCCTTCGGTACCCTCACTCGTTTCACACCGGAGTACTACCCCCACGTCGACGGCCGGGTCGCTCCCGCATACATACTCGACGCGCTCACCGAATTGGCACACCGCCGAGACTTGGTGATCGACGACCACGATCCGTGGATCCTGCGCAGCGATGCCGTCATCCGTCATCCGGACCGTATTCGTGCGTCCCGCACAATGCAGAACCCCGACCGATTCATCCGATGGTTCCTGGATCGCGCACCCAACTGGGATACCGGCGAGCTCCTGATGATGTGGATCCCACTGACATTCGGCAACGTATGCGCGGGCCTGATGAACCTGGTGCGCCGCCGCCCGATCGGCTGATTCTCGAGCACGGGCCCTTCACCGCCCGATCCTCGCGCACATCCGGTCGCGTCCCGAACCGGACGCGCCATTATTCGGGCAGTGGTCGCTGCCCGACGGCGGCCACCGCCCTATTTGGCGGTTTTGAGAACCGCGTTGGTACGCGAAGGTTTCCGCTTCAGCATCTTCTCGACTTCGCGACGGCGCTCGGCGATCTGCTCCGACGTGAGCGTCACCCGCGTGACGCGGCTGGGTCCCTGTATCAACACGCCCATCACTCGCCTCCTCGCACAATTGCTCTATTGCGGGACATATTACGCGTGTCGGGGTGTCCGGCACCAACGATGTGTGCGGTGGGCACGTCTGTAACCAAAAATTCTCCAATGCCTTTCGTCGCCACGGTTCGACCGAGCTACCGTTTCGGGCATGGGAGCGGCATCCCTCGAAGCCCTGAGAAACGCTGTAGAGCAGTCATGGTCGGCTGACACGGCTGTCGGGTCCGGCTGGTTCGAGGTCAATCGCGCGAAGGGCCAGTGCGCGGTCACCGCCTGCGTGGTTCAGGACTACCTCGGTGGAGAGATCCTCCACACAACTGCGACATTGCCCGGTGGCGAGCAGGTTTCGCACTATTTCAATAGTGTCGCCGGCAGGTTCGTCGACCTGACGCGAACGCAGTTCCCCGCCGGTACTCGGTTTTCGTATCCAAGGCCGAAAGCGAAGGAATTCGCCTCGACTCGCGAGTACTGCCTGTCTTACGACAGCACGAGACGGCGGTATGAGGAGTTGCGTGAGCGCGTCACGGGCCGCTTTCCCAACAGGACCAGCCATACAGAAACGGGCCCCTGAGCTGAACCCACTCACGTGGCGGACCCAATCCCACTTTTGTTGGACCGATCAGAACGCAATCCCGGCTAGACGCGGACACCTACTCGCCGGCTGAGTTCACGGACATCGCCGCGCATGCCGACGGGCGGCTTCTTCGACAGCTCCCGAAGCATGTCGCGAGCGAACCCGTTGTAGCGGATAGTCTCGGGTGCCGTCTGTTCCGACTTGATCAACATCGTCAATGCCGCGGTGTCCTCGTCGCGTTGCATGTGGGCGCGGGCGACCTCGATCAGGTGGCGGCCACGCCGTGGCACCGAGACTATGTGGTCGGGGGCGATCGAGCGGGACGCGCGCAGGGCCTCGCCGGGCTGTCGGAGCTCGACGCCGAGAGTTGTTGCGTGTGCGGCCATTACCGGCTGGGAGAAGCTGGTTTGTACGTGGCGATAGGTGGGGCCGAGCTGCTGGGCGATGTGGCCGGCCTGCTCGAGAGCGTGCCAGGCGTCGCCGGAGCGGCCTCGGCGGCCGTGGACGTGGGCGATCTCGAACTCCAGCGCTCCGGCTATGCCGTGCCAGTCGTCGGGGGTTTCGGGGCGGGTCAGGTAGGGAGCGAGTTGGTCGATCGCGTTGCGGGCCAGTGCGATTGCCTCCTCCCACCGGCCGGAGTCGCGAAGCGCTTGCACCATCGCCCACGCGCTGCAGGCGATCACGTAGGGGTCGTCGGCCTCGTAGCCCTCGTTCACCGCGCGGTCGGCGACCATCCAGACCAGCTCGGGCGCGGGCTGGTAGGCGACGTAAAAGTCGGCCAGCTGATAGACGCCGGCCAGGGTTCGGCGGGCGGCGCGACGGTCTTCGGCGGTGCGCGCCGCCGTCTGAGCATCTCGGATAAGGCCGGGCAGCAACGCACCGAGTTGCGAGCGGTGGTCGGGGCTGGAGTGGCGGATCCGCCACGCTTTGCGGAGGCGCTCGGCAAGGTGTTCCGCATTGATCAGCCGGTCACCGGGGGTGATGCGGTAATCGGTCAGGGCGGCCTGCACGTCGGAGAGAGCCGAATGTCGTTCCCCCGCGAAGACAGTGACCGGTACGGCGTGATCGTCTCCGGTGAGGGTGGCGAGGTCGTCCAAGTCGAGGACGCGCGCGACGCGCAACAACAGCTCGAGGCTCGGCGTCCGCTGAATTCTGCCGTTCTCCAAGGCTTTCAGCCATTCGGCGGACCGGCCGATCTGCGCGGCCAGCACCGGCCGCGCCATTCCGGCGCGCTCCCGGTACAGCCGGACCCGCTGACCAATTTTCGAAGGACTTTCGGAACCACTCACGGGGACCACCTCCTGGTCGTGTTCTCACGACAATCGCCAGCGTAACGGCATTGGGGGTACGTTCGTACCCCTTCGCGGCGTCGGCCGGGCATACGTTCCACATTGCCCCGACGTCGGTCAGATCACCAGTCCCCGGCGCCGAGTGCACTCCAACACCTTCCAGGGACATGGAGAACACCCGACATGGAGATCATCGTTGTCGCCACCATCATCGCGCTAGTGCTGGTTTCTCTCCGGAGCCGAGCACTACCGGACGCCGATCGCGCTCACCGGCCGAAGCGGTTGACCGTCGCCGGTATTCAGGCAGGGCTCGCCGCCGAATCGGCACGCAACTACGTCCCGGTCTACAGGGCCGGGTGAGAATCAATGGCCTTCACCGAGCCCGAAGCGAAAGTACTTGGCGCACTCTCGATCCTGGACTCATCGCATTCACTGACGGTGCGGCAACTCTGCCGCACGACTCAGTTGCCCGAAACATCGGTGCACCGGGCACTGCTCCGGCTGTCGCGTATCGGACTGGTGTTGGGCACCTCCCAGGGCTCCACTCGATGGCGCTGCACCGACCGCGGCCGGCGCGCGATCACGCGACCCGTCTACAGCGACTACGCGGGGACACGACCATGACCGGCTACGCGATCGGATTCCTCCGTCCTGACCTGTGCGGACCGGCACGACCCGAAGACGAGGCGCGCATCCACGCGCTTGCCGCCGAGTTCGGGCGGTCACTGATTCTGATGTACTACGGAGACCCGGGCCGACCGGGCGGCGCGATGGTCAACCGCCTGATGAATCTCGCCTACGCCGTGGACGCCAACGAGGTGATCGCACCGAGCGCGAACCACTTCACGCCCCGGTGACATCGCGGCACTGGTCAAGATCACCGACGTGGTCTGCGTGGACACCGGCGCCAGATACACCGCTCGCAACACCCGTATCCCCGCCGAATGACCGACCCCCGAAACGACGTTGAGGCTGGAATCGCCTGTGCGATTCCAGCCCCAACGGAGTCGGTTCGTGTAGATACACGAGGAGTGGAGCTAAGGGGATTCGAACCCCTGACCCACACTGCCAGGGCGTAATCCGCTGTATCACACCGTCTAGACCGTATTGAATTGTCGACGCACACAATGCATTACGTCCAATATGTCCAATGCGTGCGAACGAGTGATCGAACGTCCTAGAACACTTCTAGGACACGGTCGAACGCTTGTTCTCCCACGTCAGACACATGTCGGACGCCCGGAATAGGGTGTGATCTGTGACGGACGAACATGGCGGCGCGACTGATGGCGGACAGCGCGTGACGCGGGGAATCACCGTCACCGACGGATCGGACCTGCGGATCGGCCCGTTCCACATCGAAGTCAACATGGACACCGGCGAGACGACCGCTGCGCCGGTCGATGTCCACCTACGAACGGACATGTGGCCCTACTGGCTCGCCGAGGGAATCGAGGCCGTGATCGACGTCCGTCAGTACGCAGCCCTGATCCCGGCGGCGGTAGCCGCCGACGACGGCCCGGCGATCGACGCCGCAATGATCCGTGAACTCCGGTCCTCCATGCGTGCGGTGTGCGCCGCAGCGTTCGCGGTGGACTCGTTCTACGCGTCAGTGAAGGCGCGGTCGCCGCAGCACCCCGACGCCGACCGATGGCGGACTAACCGGACACCCCGCCACTCGCAGGTGTTCGAGACGTTCCGATACCACCTGAAACTCGACAACGCGACGTCGAAGGAGACGAAGAAGCGGATCACGCAGCTGTTCACGATCCGGGACGCGGCGGTTCATCCGGGATCGGAGTTCAAGGAGCCGGTGTACCGCCCGGACGTCAACGCGTCCGTCGACTGGCACTTCGGGGTGTTCACCGCTGACAACGCCGTGGCGTGCGTCGCGATGATCGTTCAGATGATCGACCGGTTCGAGCCACGTCTCCAACGCGGCAGTGCGGAACTGGCCGGGTTCCGGTCGAAGGTGCGGCCCGCGATGGACCGGGTTCTCGATCAGTACGAGGCCGTGGACGGCCTTCCCGCAATCGGGCGTGCGGTGCCCCCGACAGTGGAGCCGGTACCCGCTGACGCCTGACCCGTAGACGACGGACGTCGCCCGGGCGAGTTCCGCGTCACCAGGGCGGCGTCCACCATCGGGAACACAACACCGGGATCGAGCGTACTGATCGGCCGGTGTACGTCGGTCTTCTGAAAATTCGGTCAAATTCCCTGGCGTGTCGAATTCGGATAGTGCAGGTCGTGATCGTGGCAGGGTGCGTCAGACGGACCAGCGCAGCGTCCGGCGATCGAGGGCGGAACTGAACGACGGGCGTTCCCGCAGCGGGTGGGTCCGAGGAAGCCGCCAACCCTCGATGTCCACAACATCGCCCGTGTCCGATTCAGGTTGCAACGCCGACACCGATCCCAAGGATTGCGGGCCCGCACCCGCCGCGTTAGGAGCAATCGCGGCGGGCTGTTCGAGGCCGGGCTACGGACCATCCCGCTGCGGAACGTCCGGCATTCGTCGGTGTCGCGGATGCGGCAGATGGGCGTTGCGTCGGACGTCGTGGCGGCATGGCACGGGCATTCAGAACGGATGACGCAGGCGGTCTACGGCCGCGTATCCGACGACCTACTCGCAGCCGCCGCGCTCACGATGTCAGCGGCCGTTGGTAACCGCTAGGACACATCTAGGACAAATGGTTTCGTCAGGACATCCGCCAGAACGAGAAAAACCCTGAATCCTGTTGGGATTCAGGGTTTTTCGTTGTGGAGCTAAGGGGACTCGAACCCCTGACCCCCACACTGCCAGTGTGGTGCGCTACCAGCTGCGCCATAGCCCCGAACTGTGCGCTCGGTGTCCCGAGTGCGGGGATGAAGTTACACCATCACCTGGGGGTTACCGCAAATCGCGACACCGGGAAGGGGAGCCTTCGTCGGGGAGCGGGAGCCCGGCGGAGAGTTGGTTAACATTGGGCTACATGGGACACATGCGGGGCGAGCGGGTCGTTGGAGCCGTACTTCGGCTTCGGTGGGTCCTTTTGGGGACCGGGCTGTTCGTCATCGTCGCCGCGCAGGTGGTTGCGGGTGGGTGGCTGACCACGTGGGACGTGGGGACTTTGGAGTGGTTCGTCGCGCACCGGAGTGACGGGTGGAGTACCGCGGCTCGGGAATTCACGTTCTTCGGGAACCCGGGGCGGGCCACCGTTGTCGCGGCGGCCGTCGCGGGGTTCGTGGGGTGGCGGGCGAGGGACTGGCGGGCGGCGGCGTTGATCGCGGGCACGGTGGCGGGAGCCGCGTTCGCGGGGGCGATTCTCAAGCAGGTGCTCGACCGGCCGCGGCCGCCGGCCGGCACCCGGATGACGGTCGTGACCAACATGTCGTTTCCCTCGGGGCATGCCGGGGCCACCACCGCGCTGGTGGGCGTGGTGCTGCTGACGTATCTGAGCAGCAGGCCGGGGCGCTTGCGCGGTTGGGGCGCAGTCGCATTGGGGGCGGTGTTGGTCATCACCATGTGCCTCACGCGGCTATACCTCGGGGTGCACTGGCTCACCGATGTGGTGGGCGGCACCATTCTCGGCGGCACCGCGGTCGCCATTGCCGCGGTGGCGCAGGCCCATTGGCGACCGCGATTCGGGAAGGCGCCCGGGACCGGCCCGGTGGACATCGTGACAGCGGGTGAAAAACCGCTGGCTGACACCGCACGAAGGACCCCGCCGGGCAATAACGGTGACGGGCCGGCGCCGAACCAGACGGACGGTATGAACCGTCGGTGAATTGCCGTCAGATGACTTGGGGCGGAGGAAAATAGCGGGGCGGCCGTTCTGACGCCCGCGTACACTCGGCGGTGATTCTGGTTCGTCCGACAAGCCGTCCGAAGGGGCCGGCCAGCGAACCATCCGGGGTGGAGGGATCGCACGCGCTTGAGGCTGATCAATAACCGCTATGAGCTCCGCGAACTCGTCGGCAGAGGAGGCATGGCCGAGGTCTGGGGCGCATGGGACAGACAGTTGCGCCGCCAAGTCGCGGTCAAAGTACTCGATTCCGGGAGTTTGCCGCCGCTCGAGCAGGATGAGCGAATACAGCGGCAGCGCTTCGAACAGGAAGCCCATATCGCCGCGCAGATGAACTGCCGCAATATCGTGATGGTCCACGACTCCGGCATCTTCGCCGAGAACGGCAGGCGCTACCCGTTCCTGGTCATGGAATTCATTCACGGCAGAAACCTGCGCCAGTATTTGCGCGATCGGGAGAACACTTCCCTGCCTGCGCTTTTCCGCATTCTCACCGACGCACTCGAGGGCCTGGTCTACGCGCACGCCAAACACGTCGTGCACCGCGACATCAAACCCGAGAACATCATGATCTGCCGCGACGGCCCGGCCAAGCTCGCCGACTTCGGCATCGCGATCGAGATGCGCGCCACCATGCGCCGGCTCACCCACGATCAGCGCGCCCTGGGCACCCAGCCGTACGCCGCCCCGGAGTACCTGCACCACGGCGAGATCACCCACCTCAGCGACGTGTACTCCTTCGCCGTGGTCTGCGCCGAAGCGCTCGAATTCGCCTACGGCACCGAGCCCGTCCCCACCGATCTGCGCTTCGAACTCGATCGCGCCCGCTCGCTGGATCCCGCGCTGCGGCATCGCTCCGCGGCGGAATTCCAGCATCAGTTCCGGCAGGCGATCGACCGGGCCATGCGGCCGGTGCGCAATCCGCCGCCCGAACTCGAGACCACCAAGCGCATGCAGACCACCCTGCTGACGCCCAGCGAAACCGGCTATCTCGAACCCGATCCGCAGCGTCCCGCACTGCCGACCCACACCACCTGGCAGTTCCTGACCGCGCCGATGATCGAATCGCGCCAGCGGATTCTGGCCGGGCTGCACCGCAACGACTACCGCATCATCGGCGGCGTGCTGGCCACCGCCGTCACCGTGGGAATCCTCACGGGCGGACTGGCATTCATCCTGCTCACCTGGTTGTGCGTGCAGGTCGCGAATTTCGTGGGAGGCTGAGGAATGAATCGTCCGACCGGCACCGGGTGGCAGCTCTACGTCTTTCCGGGTTCCCGGGCCTCGACGTGGCTGCGCCGCGCGTTCCGCGTGGGCGCGGTCGCCTTCGGGTGCACGATCGTGCTGCTCACCATCGCCGTGCTGAGCTGAGATGCGGCCGATGCGAACCGTCTGCCTGAACTGCCTCACCGAATTCACGTACGACCGCGAGCACAATCGCTGGTACACCGTGATCCGCCAGCGCAACAGCGGGCACGCGAAGCAGATCGAAACCTATTTCGACAAGCTGAATCTGCGCTGCCCGCGCGGCTGCGAACTCGATCCGGTGACCCTGGACCATCCGACGAAGGTCATCGGCTTCGTCGGCGAATCCGCGTCGTCCAAGAGCCATCTCATCGTGTCGATGATCCACTCCATGATGAACGACCCGAATCTCGCGAGCCGGTACTCGTTCATCGTCTCGCCCAAGTCCGCGAGCCTGTGGACCCAGCTCGAGGCGCGACTGCTGGATCGGCGCGCGCTCGACGCCACCGGGCCGCGGCGCATGTCCATGGATATGACCCAGCGCTCGGACGGCATCACCGTGCAGGCCCAGCGCCAGACCCAGGGGCACGTGTGGGCGGGGCTGGAGCAGCGCAAACCCATCCTGGTGACGGCGTATTCACTGCATTCGGCGCGGGCGGTGAACCTGGCCTTCATCGATGTCGCGGGTGAGGACATCGCCGACGGGGCGGTGGCGGCGCGGGTGAGCCCGCATCTCACGGTGGCGGATTTTCTCTGGTTCGTGGTGCCTTCCACCCTCAACAAGCAGTACCTTGCGCTCATGCGCGAGCACGCCGACGCCGACGATCAGGAGAGTCTGACCAATGCCGTGGAGCATTCGCAGACCGTGGGGCGAACCACGCTGATGATCGATCAGATCGCCAAGCTGTGGCGGGCCGCGAACTCGTTCCCCATCGACCGGCAGATCGAGCCGCCGCGCGTGCACGTGTCCACGATCATCGCCAAAACCGATCTGCTGTCCCTGATTCCGCTGCCGGAGGTGAACATGGTGGCGCCGCCGGCCGACTGGGCGGACAGTCCGGTGAGCGCCAACGGGGCGGGGAACTCCTACGACCCGGCGCAGATCATGCACCGGGGTGAGATCACGCGCGGACTGGTGCGCAGATTGTTCCCGGCGGTGGATTCGGCGTTGAGCATTCATTTCCCGTGGAACATGTACTTCCCGGTGTCGGCGGTGGGGTGCGGAAAGCGCGGTGACGGAACCTATCCCGTGTTCAAGCCCTACGGCGCGGCCGATCCGGTGGTGTACATGCTGGACATGATCGAGGACCTGCGGGTGCGCGCATGACGGGATTCGCGCAGCTGGTGTGCGGCTGGGCCCTGGTGAACCTCGAGTCCTCGGGCGCGGGGGTCGGGGTGGTGGCGCGCTCCGGGAACTGGCCCGCCGCACTGGGTTCCACGGTGCGCGAACTCGGGCCGCTCGTCACACCGGTCGAGAACGCGCCGGGATTCGTGCTGGAGTTCACGCTGGCGCGCGGGCTCGCGGTCGCCGGGCTCAAGACGCCGTCCGAGGTGCGGCCGGGGACCTGTGTCACGCATCTGGTGGCGGGTGATCGCGGGGCGCTCGACGGGTCGATCGCGTTGCAGCTCTTCGAATCCGGGGCGCTGGTGACCTCGCTGCAGGACGGGGTGTCGCCGACCGAGCACTGGCCGGCGGCCGACGTGGAGCCGGACGGGCAGTTGTTCGCGGGGGCCGCGACGGCGTCGATCGACCAGCCGTGGTTGCCGGTACTGGTCGGGGCGGTGCTCGCACAGCTGGCCGAGCAGGGGCCGCCGATCGCGTTGCACGTGGAGCAGGTGCGGGACGCGGTCACGATGTTGAAGGCTCTGTACGGGGTGCTGCCGCGAAATCTGCTGCGGGAGTTGACCTTCTCCACCGGTCCCGAGCTGTCATCCGAGACGCCGGCGATCACCACGGTGGTCGGGTGGGAAACGCCGCTGCCCGGGGGGCGGCACGCGATCAATCCCGACAGTGCGATCGAGGCGAGCGCCGAGACCTATCCGCGACTGGGCCGCGACATCGTCGCGCACCGCCGGGCCGGGCTCGCGGCGCCCGCGACACTGCGGAGTGTGCACGATCTCCGGCAGTGGTGCTACCAACAGCATTTGCGGACAGTCGAACCCGCACTGCTGGACGACGGCCAGCTCGCGCGGGTGATCACCGATCCGACGCTGAGCCCGGACTGGTTCGTCGACGAGACCGTGGCGCGCCGGGCCGTGCACCTGGCGATCGACAACTCGGAGGTGGCAACGGCTTTGGCGGCCATCGACCACCACGCGGTCGTGCGGAACACCTTCGAACGAACGCTGACCGACTACGTGCTCGCCGACGCGCGCGGGCACTCGCGCGCGACGCGGGTCGCCGAGCAGCTCGGGTTCGACATCAGCGCGGTGGTGGTCGAGTCGTCCTTCCGGCGGCTGGAGAACGGGACCCTGTCCGCGACCGACGCCAAAACCGTGTGGCCGCAACTGAAGAAGAGCTGGACCACCGGGGAGAACGAGGAGCGGAACCAGATCCTGGAGCACGTGCGGCGGCATCGCGCGCTGCGCGAGCACAGCATCGCCTCGCCCGATCGTTTCCTGGTGTACGAGACAATTCGCGCCGAGATCGGCGATCCGGCCGTGCACACCGGATCCAGTCAGCTGCTGCGCTCGGCCATGCACTCGCACCTGCCGATCATCGCGCAGCTGCTGGTGAACATCTCCTGCAACAGTCGCGATCGCTATGTGCTGGAACAGATTCTGGCGTGCGCTCCCGACGATCAACTGCCCCGGCTCGTGGCGGAGTGCTCGAAATACCAGGCCGTGGACGCGTTCGAGCTGATGAAAGCCGTGACCCTGGTCAAGGCCGAACCCGAGGAACTCGCGGCCGCCCTGAAGCCCGCGTGGCGTCAGCTGCGCCGCTCCCTGGGTCTGCCCGAGGCGCTGGAGGCGGTGACCACCCTCGACGCCGCGGCTGCCGCGCCCGCCTCCGGCGGCGCTCGATTCGCGTTGCTGCTCAACCGCTTCGGCCGCACCCGCGACAACGGCCTGTGGAGCAAAGCGGAGGTGGCGGGCATCCTGCGCGCCGCCGTCGACGATCGCCTGGTCATCGACGAGCACTTCGAGATCCTCAACGCCGCCATAGCCGCCGACATCGACTACGTGGCCGGCTGCATGGCCGAGCGCTCCCAAGCACCCACCGGCGCGGCGATCCTGGCCCAGGTCCTGGTCAACGCTCCCCACGACCGCCTCCCCGCTCTGATCACCGCCTGCGCCGCCCACCCCGACATCAACCCCCACGCCCTGATGCGCGCGGCCTGCGCCCTGGACCTGGACTCCCCCGCCCTGGTGGAGCTCCTGACCCCCGCCTGGCCCCACCTCCGCCAGCACCTGAACCTCCCCCACCGCGTGGCCGACCTCCTGACCCTCGACCCCGCCGCCGCCCATCCCCCACGCCTGCAACCCCTCCCCGCCCCACCGAAACCCCGCCGCAAACGCTTCAGCTTCTGACGCGACCGAGTTCCCGGAGCAAGCTGGGTTCCCGCCGTGCCGAGGCAGGCCGAGCAGGGCGGGGCCGACGCCGGGACAGCGCGGACGACTGACCGTTTCGGGTTGCGGAGTGGTTGCTGAAAACTGTTCCGGGGCAGGGGGATTGGGGTGGGGCGGTGGTAAAGTTCGGCTCGGTGCCGGTACTTGGGCCGGCGGGTTATCAGGAAGGGGCGGGGTCGTGTCGGACTTTCAGCCGGGCAGTGTCAAGTTTCTCGAGGTTCGGAACAAGTACCGGTCGTTGCAGATCAGGGAAGTGCTGTGGGGAGCCGAGGAGCGGGAGCTCGACTTCGGGTTCGGGACCGAGCTGCGGTACGAGGTGCGGTACCAGGAGGGTGAGTTCCCCGCGTTCGAGAGCGCGGGCGGGCATCTGCGGCAGCTGGATCTGAACAACGGCAAGTCCGCGGACGACATCAACTTCCCGCAGCCGGGTAATAGCGGAGACGACTCCATCACCTACGTTGCCGGGTCCGGGCGGCGCGGGACCCTGGTGGAGCTGACGGCTGGGACGGTCGGCGCGGTCCTCGACCTCGACGGCATCGCGGGCGGAGCGCCCGGGCAGGTCGTGGCCAGCATCGAGGACGAGACGCTGGTCATCACCCTCAGCCTGAAGTAGGCGAGCGAATCACGGCCCGGCGCAGCGTGCACCGAACCGGGCCGTGTCATCGCGTGACCCCGAGCGGACGGGACAGCCGGGGCGTCCCGCCGCTCCCGGAGGAAGCGGGCGCTCAGCGCAAGGTCACCGTGGTCGGCAGACTCGCGAAGCCGCGATTGTTCGACGAGTGGATTCGCCGCAGTCCGGCGGGGTCGATGTCGTAGTCGGCGACCGCGGCCGCGATCTCACCCAGGGCGATACGCAGTTCCAGCAGCGCCAGATTCGAGCCCAGGCAGTGGTGCCGGCCGCTGCCGAACACCAGCGAGGCACTCGTGTCGCGATCCAGGTCGAAGGCGTCGGGGTCCGCGAAAACCTCGGGATCACGATTCGCCGCGCCGGTGAGCAGCAGAATCCGCGCCCCGGCCGGAATGGCGACGCCGTGCAGGTCCAGCGCCTCGGTCGTGGTCCGCAACTGGCCCTGCGAGGACGGATCCCACCGCATGGACTCCGCGATCCAGTCGTCCACCCGCCCGTCCAGCGCCGCGCGCCGCGCGTCCGGATGCAGCCAGCCCGCGTGCCAGGTGTTGCCGAAGGTCAGCATCGCGGTCTCGATGCCCGCCCCCACCAGCAGAATCAGAATGCCGACGATCTCCTCCGGCGTGAGCTTGTCCGCACCGTCTTCCGCGCCCAGCAGCCCGGACAGCAGATCCTCGCGCGGCGATTTGGCCCGCTCGATGGTCAGTTCGGTGTAGTACCCGACCAGTGCGCCGATGGCCGCCATCGCCTCGGGCCGCAGATCGGTGGACTCCGCGTCGGTGTACATGATCTCCATACCGAGCTTGCGGATCATCTCCCGATCCGCCTCGGGCACCCCGACCAGTTCGGAGATCACGTCGGTCGGGAAGGGCCCGGCGAAATCGGTCATCAGATCGAAGCTGCCGCGTTCGAGCAGCGGTGTGAGAATTCCGCGCGCGATCTCGCGTAGTCGCGGCGCCAGGCCCTGCACCCGGTGTGCGGTGAACGCGCGCAGCACCAACCCGCGCAGGCGGGTGTGCTTGGGCGCGTCCATGGCGACGAAGGAGAAGAAGTGTTCGGCCTGCGGACCCCAGAACGCGGGTTCCATCCGAATGCCGTTCACGCTGGAGAAACGATCGGAATCGCGAAGGGCGGCGAGGACGTCGGCGTGCCGCGAGAACGCCCAGAAGTCGTCGGTCTCGTTACGGTAGACCGGGGCCTGCGAACGAAGACTGGCATAGTAAGGGTACGGATCGGCGTGCACATCGAAGTCATACGGGCTGTAGCTCGGCAGCATGATCGAAACAGTAGTCGAGATGGATTGGGGGCGTTGTGAACTCGGAGTCGGCAATGGTACGGATCGACACCACGAAACCGCATCCCGCTCGCCGGTACGACTACTGGCTCGGCGGCAAGGACAACTACCCGGCGGACCGGGAATCCGCGGACGCGGTCGCCGAGGCGTTCCCCACCGTGCGCCTGGCCGCGGTCGAGAACCGCAACTTCCTGCGCCGGGCCACCGGCTATCTGGCACGGGAAGCCGGCATCCGCCAGTTCCTCGACATCGGCACCGGCCTGCCCACCGCGGGCAACGTGCACGAGATCGCCCAGGGCATCGCCCCCGAATCGCGCATCGTCTACGTCGACAACGACCCGATCGTGCTGGCACACGCCCGCGCGCTGCTGAACAGCTCGCCCGAGGGCAAGACCGCCTATCTGGACGCCGACCTCCGCGATCCCGACCGCATCCTCACCCACCCGGACCTGCTGGCCACCCTGGACCTCACCGAGCCGGTGGCGCTCATGCTGGTCGCGGTACTGCACTTTCTGCCCGACGACCAGCAGCCGTACGAGCTGGTCCGGCGGCTGTCCGCGGCGCTGCCCTCGGGCAGCTACCTGCTCATGACCCACGCCACCAGCGACTACCTGGACGCGGAGGATCTGGCCCGCACCACCGAGGCCAACCAGCGCAGTGGGGTCCCCTTCCAGCTGCGTTCGAGCGCGGAGTTCGCGAATTTCTTCACCGGCTTCGAGATGGTGGCCCCGGGCATCAGCGCGGTCACCGCGTGGCGACCCGAGGTCTGGCGGCCGCATCCCCGGGCCGAGGCCGTGTCCATGCTCGGCGCGGTCGCGCACATTCCCTAGCGCGGGGGTTCAGAGCCTGCCGATGTCCTTGAGCACGCGGCGGGCCTGCGCGAACAGCATGCCGACATTCACCGCCTTGCGGCACACCACCACGATCACGACATCGTCGCGGCTCTCGGTGCGAATGAACAGGTGGGTGAGGTTGTCGGAGTTGACGAGTATCTCCTGAAAGTAGTGCCGCTCCTGCCGAATACCGCGGCGTTCCTTCCAGATGTCCTCGATCATCACCACATTGCGGCCCTGGAACAGATCCAGCGTCGCGGCGGCGAGCAGATCCAGGACCTCCTGGGGATGATTGTCGACCGTCTCGACCGCCAGCAACATGCCCGTCGACATGTCGATCGCGCCCGAGGCCAGGCACTCGGGCACCTCGGTGCGTAAATCCTTGACCAGCAACCCGATTCGATCGGCCAGACTGGCCGCACCGGATCCAGTGGGAGAACTCATGACGTCCTTTCGGGCGCGCGGCTGACTTTCGGGCGCGCGGCTAAATGCGAATGACCGGCTGTGGAGCGCGTGGCAGCAGAGTGTCGTTGATGCCGCTGGCGCCCCGCCGGCGACGCGGCAGTGCGGAGCGATCCGGACCGCCCCGTGCGGGTTCGGCGTCGCGCGAGGGTTCGCGAGCCGGCGCCCGCACGGGCGGCGCGATGGCGACCAGGTCGTTGTCGAGAAGGCGCACGACTTCGACGGTCACCCCATACAGGCTGCGGCACAACAGCATCGAGATATCCCGGCAGCTGTGCCTGCCGTTCACCCAGAGCAGGATGTCCGCCCACTGCCCACCGTCCGGGCCGCGGAGAAGGGCGCGGCCCGGATCGGTGAGCACCAGTTGATTGCGATGCGGGGAGACCCGGCCGTGCGCCAGGGCGCGCAGCCGCCGCTCGGTCTCCGACAGCAACCAGCCGGGTTCCACACCGGGAACAGGCGGGACAGGGTGGTCCGGCCACCTCTGGCCGGATGGCAGCTCCTGCCAGGTACAGGAGCCGATCCAGCCAGAGGTGAGTGCGAAGGCGCCGTCGAGCGTGGCCATCAGGGCGACCACGCGCAGGTCGGCGGCGCCTCCGCGGGTACGTCCGGGACGCGAAAGCAATTCGCGCACACCGGGAGCACCGGGTGTTTCGATGGCGACGACCTGGCCGTGCACGATATAGAGGTCGCCGCCGGGTTCACCGGATACGCGCAATACTCCGGTGCGTGCGGTGGAGGCGGCGCGCACCAGCTCCGCCACCAATTCCCGGATGGACTCTCGACCGAGTGCCAGCAACCGCCCCGACTCGGCGAATGGCCCCGTCGTCATGTTGGCACTCCTGGGAATAACCGCACTGAGACAGGCGTATTCGCGAGGGCACACGAAAGATTGCGAAAGAGCTACGCCTGCTTGAACTTTCGGCGGCGGTTCGAGCTTCCGAACCACCGCTCGCAAGTAATCCTGACAGCACAGCGGTTTTGGAGCAATGGACTCCGATCAATTGATTACCAAAGTCCCTACCGGTACCGGGCGGTCGAATTTCAATTCCAATTTGCCCGAAATGCCGTGTCAGCGTTGCCGATCGACCGCACCGTCCGCCAGTTCGATCAGCTCGCGCTGATCACTTCTACCGCCCAGCTCGGACAAATACGCTTTGGCCGCGCGCACATGCCGTGCCGATTCCGATTGCGCCCAGCCCTTGCCGCCGGCCCGCTCGACGAGATCGGCGGCGTGCGCGGCCGACGCGGCGTCCAGCGGACGATCCGCGGAATAGAGCTCGGCGAACTCGCGCCCGGCCGCCGTATCGGATTCCAGCGCGGCCAGCATCGGCAGAGTCATCTTGTGCCGCAACAGATCACTGCCCCTGGGCTTGCCGGTGAGCGCTGGATCACCCCAGATGCCGAGCAGATCGTCGGCCAGCTGGAACGCCACACCCAGCTCCCGGCCGAACCCGTCCATGGCGGCGATGGCCTCCGGTGCGGCTTCGGCGCATACCGCGCCCAGCGCGCACGCACAGCCGAGCAACGCCCCGGTCTTGTAGCGCAGGGTCTGCATGCAGTCCTCCACCGTGAGTCCGAGACTCGTTTCGGCACAGTCGAAATGCTGGCCGAGGCAGAGTTCGATCACCGCCTCGGCGAGCCTGCCCATGCCGGTCTGCGCCGCGCGCGGGGCGTCGGCCAGGGTCCAGATGGCCAGACCGTGCAGGGCGTCGCCGACCAGCACCGCGTCGTCCACGCCCCATACCCGCCACACGGTCGGGCGACCGCGCCGCAGGACGTCGCCATCCATGACGTCGTCGTGCACGAGGGTGAAGTTGTGCACCAATTCGATTGCCGCGGCGGCGTGCAACGCGGCGTCCGGGCCCGCGCCCAGCGCTCGCGCGGCGGCCAGCACCAGGGCCGGTCGCAGGCCCTTGCCCGGGGCGGAGGCGGCGGGCACACCCTCGGCGTCCCACCAGCCCAGGTGGTAGCCCGCCATGAGGCGCAGTTCGCCGGGTAGATTGTCCACCGCCCCGCGCAGGATCGGGGCGGTCAGGCGCTGTGCCCGCTCGAGCGGATCCAGCCCTTTCCCGTCCGGGCCGACGAGCGTTCCCCACCCGCCGTCCCACTCCGATTCGGAGCCGGATGCGGGATCCGCCGCGGTCGACGAACTCATGGCTACCTCCAATTACTCGCCGGGTCATGTATCGCGACTATCGGTTGCGCACGGGTGCGCGATACGACGTCGCGGGGATGCGGAGCACAGGGCCGAGGAGCCCGCCCGAGGCACCCGGACAGCGAGGCGGGGCGGGAGCTACCGAGAGCGAGAAGTGCTGCCGCACAGGCGAATCGAGCGCCGGATGGGAACGGGGCGGCATAATGAGCCCCTCTCCCCGATTCGACGGCGCGAACGCCCGGCGGCACACCGGCGCACCCGGCGCCGGCATCGGAACACACACGGCTGCACGGTGTTCCGAATCACAACCATGGTAGAGGCCAATCGACCGATAGCCAACACCCCGCAATCTTCGCCGACCGACCAGTACCGACCGCGCCGTACGCACCGCGCGGGCTCTCATGCCCGCCCGGCGGCCGCGCGCTAGCCTGAACCGGGCGCCGCGGCCGGACCCGGCCCCGCCCCGTCAGCCGACCGACCCCGCCCCAGGAGGCTCGTCCTATGCCACGTCCCGCCCTCGACCGCGCCACCATCCTGCGCCGGGTCGGCGCACACGCGAAGGTGCGCGTCATCGTCGCCGGCGGCGGCACCGGCGGGCACACCTATCCGGCGGTCTCGGCCATGCGAGCACTGCGCGACCTGGTCGCCGAAGCGGGCAGCGAGGTCGAGGTGCTGTGGGTCGGCACACCGGACAGCCTGGAACAGCGGGTGGCGGGCGAGAACGACATCGCCTTCACCGGGATCAAAGCGGGCAAGCTGCGGCGCGATCGCAATCCGCTCAAGATGCTGAACGCGGCCAACGCCAAGGACGCGGTGCGGGTACCGCTGAGCGTGCTCACCGCGCAGTCGGTGGTGCGGCGCTTCCGGCCGGACGCCGTGCTGTGCACCGGCGGATACGTGTGCGCGCCCATCGGCATGGCGGCCGCGCTGCGCCGGCGGCCGCTGGTGATCCACGAGCAGACCACCGGCATCGGCAAGGCCAACCAGCTGCTGGCCCGCGCCGCGACACGCATCGCCCTCAGTTCGGATGCCTCGGTGGAGCTGCTGCCCGCCCGGGTGCGCGACCGGGCCGTGGTGACCGGCAACCCGATCCGCCCCGCGCTGACCACCGGCCGCGCGGAAGAGGCTGTGCCCGCGCTGAATTGGGACGGGTACACCCCCGGCCTGCCGACGGTGTACATCACCGGCGGTGCGCAGGGCGCGGTGCAGATCAACGATCTGATCAACGAGTTCCTGCCCGAATTGCTGGCCGTCGCCAACGTGATTCACCAGTGCGGCGCGCGGTCCTACGATCAGGTCCGCGAACGCGCGGCGGCCCTGCCCGCCGAGCTGCGCCCGCGCTACCTGGTCCGCGACTTCCTCGGGACCGAACTCCCGCACGTGCTCGCGCTCACCGACGTGGTCGTATCCCGTTCCGGGGCGGGCACTCTCGCCGAACTCACCACCCTCGGCAAGCCGTCGGTGCTGATCCCCTACCCGCATTCGGTGGGCGGCGAACAGATTCGCAACGCCCGCATCCTGGCCGAGAACGGGGCGGCCCGCGCGGTGATCGGCGACGACGCCACCCCCGCCAATCTGCGTGCCGCCCTGTTCGATCTGCTCACCGACGCCGAGGCCCGCAAGGCCGTCGGCGCGGCGGCGCGGGCCATGGGGCACCCGGACGCGGCCGAACAGCTCGCCCTGACGGTCCTGGACCTCGCGGTCGGGTGAGCCGCGCGGGCGGACGTTGTTCGCCCCCGGGGCGGGAGGGCGGGTGCGAGCCGCACGGATGCCGGTGGGGCGGGACGCCGGACCGCTCGCTCAGGCGCCGATGATCAGGCAGGCGCTGGTGGCGGTGGCCAGCAGTACCCCGTCGGCGTCGCGGAGATCGGCCTCGGCGAACGCGACACGCTTACCGGGTTTGGTCACCCAGCCGTGGGCGGTCAGCTCGCCGGTGTGGGTGTGGATCGGGCGCAGGTAGTTCACCTTGATCTCGATCGAGGTGTAGCCGACGCCGGCGGGCAGGGTCGTGTGCACGGCGCAGCCCGCCACCGAATCGAGCAGGGTGCAGGCGATGCCGCCGTGCACCATGCCGATCGGGTTGTACATGGATTCGTCCGGCGTGCAGACGAATACGATGTCGCCCGGCCCGGCGCTGATGGGCCGCATGCCCAGCAGCCCGGAGATGGGCGGACCGGGAATCTCGCCCGCGGCCATGGCGGTCAGGAACTCGAGCCCGGTACGGCCGGGCGCGGCCTCGAGGGCCACCTTCGGGTCGTGCCACCGCACCGTCTTGCTGCGCACCTCGCCCCAGGATTCGGGCGCGCCCGCGGACTCGGAAGTAATCGTCATGGCCCCGACCCTAACACCCTGAGTTCACAATGTGAATGTAGATAGAATGTCGGACATGGCACGAATCTGTTCGGTGGCGAACGCGCTCGAAGTGGTCGGTGAGCAGTGGGCGCTGCTCGCCCTGCGCGAGATCTTCCTGGGCGTGCGCCGCTTCGACGCCATCCAGACCGCCACCGGCGCACCGCGTGCGGTGCTGGTGCGCCGGCTGAACACCCTCGTCGAGGCCGGGGTGCTCGAACGCCACGACTATCGCGAACCCGGCGCGCGCACCCGCCAGGAGTACCGGCTCACCGATGCCGGCCGGGAACTGCAGCCGGTTCTCACCGCGCTCATGCAGTGGGGCGACAAGCACTTGGCCGGGCCCGCCGGCCCCCCGCTGGCCATCACCCACACCGATTGCGGCGCACCCGTTCGCGCCGCGCTGTGTTGCGAACAGGGCCATCTGCTCGCGGACTCCGGACACGAGCTCACCGCGACTCCCGCAGCGCCGCAGCGGAATCCGCACCGCGACTGAGCCGCACGCTCATCCGATTCTCAGAAATCGGGCGCGAACAATACCGTCCGGGAGCGTCCAGCGGGGGTGATCTTTCCAACCGGCTTTTGACGAGCCGATCCGTGGGAATACGGGTACTGTCGGGGATGTCAGCAAGTTCTCGGCAATCCCGAGAGATTGGAGATGCCATGCAAATCCAGGTCTTCGCAGACAAGCACGTCGGCGGTGGCGCGACACTCATCGAGCGGGCGGAGGACGGCATCGCGTCGGTCCTCGACCGTTTCGCCGAGCACCTCACGCGGGTGGAAGCCCACATCACCGATGTGAACGGCCACAAGAGTGGTCACGAAGACAAACGCTGTAGCCTCGAGGCCCGTCCCAAGGGACAGCCGCCGGTGGCGACCAATCACAAGGCGTCCACCGTCGAAGAGGCCTATCTGGGCGCTGCGGAGAGCATGGCTCATCTGCTGGACAGCAAGTTCGGCCGCCTGCACCACGCGAAGGGCGGCGAATCCATCCGATTCCTGCCCACCGACGACTGACGGTGGGCACCGGCCCGCCGCGGTCCTCCCTCCCGCGGCGGGCCCTCGAACACTTCGAGAAGTAACTCCCATCCGTCCGAACGGCGGCCGCGTACGCGGCCGCCGTTCCGCCGTCCGGATCGGCTACGGCGGAACGGATTTCGCGCCAGATTGTGCTGCGTGCCGTGAAAGCCCTAGGGCAGCAGGCCCGAACGGCGGGCGCGGACCACGGCCTCGTGCCGGGTGTGCGCGCCGAGCTTGGTCATGGCGCTGCGCAGGTAGCTCTTCACCGTCTCCGCCCGCAGCGAAAGACGCCGGGCCACTTCGGCGTTGGTGCAGCCCAGCGCGATCTGAGCGAGCACGTCGAGTTCGCGCGGAGCCAGGGCCACCGGCTGCTCGGCCGCGGCGATTCCGGAGACCAGACCCGCCAGGCGATCGGTGACCGCCCGCAGCCTGTCCCGCGCCACGGCGTCCGGGATGCTCTGGCCGATCTCGCGCAGCTCCGCGTGCAGATCCCGAAGCTGCTCGGCGCCAACGCCATCCGATGCACCCGCGCCGAACCCGCCCTCGACGCGCAGGCGCAGCCGCCGATCGACCTCGTCCCGGATCGCCAATTCCGCGCTCAGCCGCCGCCCGGCCCGCACCATCTCCTCGGCGATGCGATCCCCGATGGGCCCGGACTCGCGGGTGGCCACGTACAGCACCGCGCGCGCCTGCCCGGCCACCACGACCGGCACCGCGGTCACCGCCCGCAGGCCCTCCCCCAGCACCGGGCCGTCGTAGTGGTGGGTGATGGTGGACGCCGAACGATAGTCCGCCACCGCGCGCGGCCGACCGGTCGCCACCGCGCTGCCGCCCAGCCCGGAGCTGGGCGCGACCACCAGTCCGCGCATGCTGTTGGTCCGGGTCCCCACGAACTCGCTGAGCACCAGCGTGCCCGCGCTGACCTCACCGCCGAAGACCACCGGCAGGCGGGAGATCGCGGCGATATGGCGCAGTTCGGCCCGCAGGGCGTCGGCGTCGCGCGGGCGCAGCAGCGGATCGGCCACAGGGGTCATCGGATACCCCTTTCCGGGGGTAGTCGAGCGGCGGGTGTGATGTGGATCCTATCGGTGTGAGCATGAGCATGGACCGGCTCCCGCCGGTGAGCTATTCCTTCGGGGTCTGGGACGCGCCGTTGCTCGGCGATACCATCGGCGCCGACCTGGACCGGACGGCGGCGGCCTTCCCCGACCGCGAGGCGCTGATCGACCACCCCACCGGCCTGCGCTGGACCTATCGCGAGTTCGTGGCGGAGGTGGACGCGCTGGCGCTGGGGCTGCTGGCGGCCGGGATCGGCAAGGGCGATCGGGTGGGGATCTGGGCGCCGAACTGCCCGCAGTGGACCCTGACGCAGTACGCCACCGCCAAGATCGGGGCGGTGCTGGTCAACATCAATCCGGCCTATCGATCCCACGAGCTGCGGTATGTGCTGCGGCAGGCCGGAATTCGGGCCCTGGTGGCCGCGCCCGCCTTCAAGACCTCGGACTACGCGGCCATGATCGAACAGGTCCGTCCGGAGTGCCCGGAGCTCGAGCAGGTGGTGCTGCTGGAGAGCGGCGAATGGCGCGCCCTGCTGGACACCGGGCGCGCGGGCGATCCGGAGCTGCTGGCCCGCGCGCAGGCCGGACTCTCCGCCGACGACCCGATCAACATCCAATACACCTCGGGTACAACGGGTTTCCCCAAGGGCGCCACGCTCAGCCATCACAACATCCTGAACAACGGCTATTTCGTGGGCGAGCTGTGCGGCTACACCGAACATGACCGCGTGTGCATACCGGTCCCCTTCTATCACTGCTTCGGCATGGTGATGGGGAACCTGGCCGCCACCAGTCACGGTGCGGCCATGGTCATTCCGGCCCCCGCGTTCGACCCGCGCGCGACCCTGGAAGCCGTTGCCGCCGAACGCTGCACCGCCCTCTACGGGGTGCCGACCATGTTCATCGCCGAACTCGCGGACCCGGACTTCGACAGCTTCGATCTGTCCAGCCTGCGCACCGGGATCATGGCCGGATCGCCATGTCCGGAGCAGGTCATGAAGCAGGTCATAGAGCGCATGGGCATGCGCGAGGTGAGCATCTGCTACGGCATGACCGAGACCTCACCGGTCTCCACCCAGACCCGGGCGAACGACAGTCTGATCCAGCGCACCGCCACCGTCGGCCGGGCCGGCCCGCATATCGAGATCAAGATCGTGGACCCGGACACCGGCCTGACCGTGCCCCGGGGCGCGCCCGGGGAACTGTGCACGCGCGGGTACTCGGTGATGCTGGGCTACTGGAACGACCCGGACAAGACCGCCGAGGCCATCGACGCCGCGCGCTGGATGCACACCGGCGACCTCGCGACCATGGACGCGGACGGCTACGTCGCCATCACCGGGCGCATCAAGGACATGGTGATCCGCGGCGGCGAGAACATCTACCCGCGCGAGATCGAGGAATTCCTCTACACCCACCCGGACGTGCTCGACGCGCAGGTGATCGGCGTCCCCGACGCCAAATACGGTGAGGAGCTCATGGCCTGGGTGCGCATGCGCGAAGGCGCGACCGCGCTCACCCCCGCGGCACTGCGCGAGTTCTGCCTGGGGCGGCTCGCGCACTTCAAGATTCCGCGCTACGTGCACGTGGTCGACGAGTTCCCCATGACCGTCACCGGCAAGATCCGCAAGATCGAGATGCGCGAGATCGCCGCGCGCCTGCTCGACGACACCACCGAGGAGCAGGCATGACCGCCAACATCGAGACCTACCGCGCCGCTCGCGACCACCTGCTGGCCACCGCGACCGATTACGACGCCGCCGTAGCCGGTTTCGAGTGGCCGCGCCTGAGCGGCGAATTCAACTGGGCCACCGACTGGTTCGACGGCTTCGCGCGCGGCAACGACAACCTCGCGCTGTGGATCGCCGAAGAGGACGGCAGCGAACGGCGAATCACCTTCGACGCCATGGCCACCCGCTCGGACCTGGTCGCGACCTGGCTGGCCGGGCTCGGCGTGCGCACGGGCGATCGGGTCATGCTGATGCTCGGCAATCAGGCCGAACTGTGGGAGGCCATGCTGGCGGTGACCAAACTGGGCGCGGTCATCATGCCGACCACCGCCGCGCTGGGCCCGGAGGACCTGCACGACCGAATCACGCGCGGCGGCGCGAGTTTCGTCATCGTGAACACCGCGGACACCGCCAAGTTCGAACAGGTTCCGGGCGAGTACACCCGAATCGTGGTGGGCGAACCCGTGATCGGCTGGCACCCGTACCGCGCGGCCGACGACGTCGTGTCGGCCGGGCCGTTCACCCCCGGCACCACCGTCGAGGATCCGCTGCTCGTCTACTTCACCTCCGGCACCACCAGCCGGCCGAAGATGGTGCAGCACTCGCAGATCAGCTACCCGGTCGGGCACCTGACGACCATGTACTGGATCGGCGTGCGGCCCGGCGACGTCCACCTGGCCATCAGCGCGCCGGGCTGGGCCAAGCACGCCTGGAGCTGTTTCTTCACCCCGTGGCTGGCCGAGGCCACCATCTTCGTCTACAACTACGCGCGCTTCGACGCCGCCGCGCTGCTGCGCGAACTGCATCGCGCGGGGGTGAACACGTTCTGCGCGCCACCGACGGTGTGGCGCATGCTGATTCAGGCCGACCTCGGCGAGCGTCCGGCCGGCCTGCGCGAGATCCTGGGCGCGGGTGAGCCGCTCAACCCCGACGTGATCGCGCGGGTGGAGAAGGCCTGGGGACTGACCATTCGCGACGGCTTCGGGCAGACCGAGACGACGCTGCAGGTCGGCAATACTCCGGGGCAACCGGTCAAGCCCGGATCCATGGGCCGCCCGGCGCCCGGAGTGCCGGTGGTGCTTGTGGATCCGATCTCCGGAGATGTCGCTGACGAGGGCGAGATCTGCCTCGACCTGGGCTATGATCCGGTCAACCTGATGACCGGATATTTGGGCGATCCGGAACGCAATGCCGTTGTCACGGCGGGGGGCTTCTACCACTCCGGTGATGTCGCCACTCGCGACGAACACGGATATATCACCTATATCGGCCGCACCGACGACGTCTTCAAGTCCTCGGACTACAAGGTGTCACCTTTCGAGCTCGAAAGCGTGCTCATCGAGCACCCGGCCGTGGTCGAGGCGGCCGTTGTGCCGCAACCGGACGACACGCGCCTCGCGATTCCCAAGGCATATGTTTCGCTCGCCGCCGGATGGGAACCCGATCGCGGAACCGCCCGCGCCATACTCGAATACGCCCGCGATCACCTGGCGCCGTACCTGCGCGTACGCCGCCTGGAGTTCACCGAGCTACCGAAGACCATTTCCGGCAAGATTCGCCGCGTCGACCTGCGCCAGCGTGAGGAGCAGGCATACGCGGCAGGAACACCCATTCCCACCGAGTATCGCTACGAGGACGTTTTCACCGACAGCACTTCCTGATTCGTCGTCCCACCGCTCGCGTCATACCCACAGCTCTCGCGTCATACCCCACAGCTCTCGCGTCATGCGGTACCCGCTCTCGCGTCATGCGGTACCCGCTCTCGCGTCATGCAGTACCGCCCTGTGCAATGCCGTACCGCCCGCCCATCCCGACGACAGATTGGAGTCCATGCGTGTCCCACACCGTGGAAACCGCCACTGCCTACGTGATCGCAGCCCTGGAGGTCAAAGGCACCGCCTCCAGAGATGATTTCGACGTGCACGGCATCGTCAGCGCGACGCACACCATCGCCGAGACATGGGATTTCCACTCGGTGGATCGCGGTCGCTTCTGGAGCATCGCGGCGAGTTTCCTGAGGCCCTGACCCCACACGGCCGCACCGCCGGCTAGTCCCCGCAGCACTCGACAGCCGGATTCGGCCGGGTCCACCCCTGCGGACTCGGCCGAATCCGAAGTGACACCGGATCCCCCGCCTCGAGAAAACGGGGCGTCCTTCGCCTCGAGCAAACGGGGCGAAACGGATCCGGTCACGACAAAGTCTTGTTCCGTTCACCCGCTTGCCTTAGCCTCCGATCCTCGTGAGGACTAGCGCGGAGACCGAACCGCGAAGAGATGTACGCGTGTGGGGGACGGTTACCGCGCTCGGAGTGATCGCCGGATATCTGGCGGTACTGCTTGCGGATCCACGTCACTTCTATACCGACGACACCGAGGCCCAGTACGCGCCGATGTGGCAGCTCCTCGGCGCCGAATTGCGAGAGGGCAGATTCCCCGCGCTGGTGCCGTGGGAATGGATGGCGGGCAACTACTCGCTCGAAGAGGCCGCGATCTACAACCCGCCGCAGTTGCTGGTGTATCTGCTGGCCCCGTCCATGGACAACCTGGCCGTGTACGCGACCGTGGTGAAACTGGTCTTCGCGATCATCGCCGCCCTCGGCGTCTATCGAATCTGCCTGGCCTACGGCGCCAAACCCGCCTGGGGCGCGGTCGCGGGCGTGGCCTTCCCGCTCAGCGGCTGGTTCCTGTTCTTCGATCAGGCCAGCTGGTTCACCTCACAGACCGGCACCGCGTGGCTGCTGCACGCGTGGGCGTCGGCGGTGCTGTACGCGCGCGGGCGCGGCGGGCCGATCCCGGTGTTCGGCTTCCTGTGGCTCGCGCTGACCATCCAATACGTCTTCCCCGCGGTGGAAGCGGGCCTGATGATGCTCGCGGTCATCGCCGGTGAGTACATCTATCAACAGCATTGGGCCGTGGTGCGGCGGCTCGTGCTGGTCTCGGGCTGCGCGGCGCTCGCGGCACTGGTGGCCAACCTGCCGCTGCTGCTGTCCTCACAGGTGACCTGGCGCGGGGACGCCCGCATCCGCAACGAGCCGTTCCTGACCGTGCCGTGGTCCGAATCGCTCAACGCCAGCCTGCCCAGCACCACACCGGCCTTCCACGCCTGGTGGGGATACGTGCAGCCGCTGCCCATGGTCTACATCGCCTGGTTCCTGATTCCGGCGCTGGCCTTCATCGACTGGAAGGCCGCGCGGCATTCGGCGCGCGAGTTCAGCGGCATGGCGCTGTTCGCCGGCGGCATGCTCATGTGGACGGCCGGGCCGGGTGCGGTGGGACCGCTGCGCTGGCCCGCGCGCGTGCTGCCCATGGTGGCCATCGGGTTGCTGGTGCTGGTGTGCGTGCTGCTCAGCAGGCACGGCGATTTCGGATCCTCGCGCCGGCGGGCCATCGCGGGGCTGGCGCTGACCGGCGTCCTGTTCATCCGCTCGTTCTCGGCCGCACCGGAATTGGTCCTGCGGCATCTGCTGGCGGTGGCGACGGTGGTCGGGGTGGGCGCCGGGGTGCTGTGGCTGGCGCGCCATCGCGGACCGGCCCTGGCCAGCGCGCTGATCATCGTGGCCATGTTCCCGATCGCCTTCGCCCAGGTGAAGGCCGCCCCCTCGACGCCCATGTCGTACAACTTCCCCGAGCGCCGCTCCACCATGACCGATGCCTTCCCGCATTTCCCGGGACTGACACTGCAATTGGCCGATCGCGCGCTGCTGCGCCCGGAGGACAAGAGCGTCGAGCGGGCCTGGGGGTCACTCGCCATCGGCAGCTATGCCAAGAATCTCGGCCAGCAGTACGTCAACGGCTACACCCCGGTCGGGCACGCCGCGTTCAGCGACGTGCTCTGCATCGCCTGGGACGGCAGCACCTGCGGGGACGCGTATCGGCGGGTCTTCACCGCCGAGCCATCCACGGGCCGCACGATCGCCGACCTGATGAAGGTGGATCGGGTGGTACTGCACACCGCGCAGTACCCCGGCATCGACGCCACCGCGGCGCCCGAGGGCTGGAAGTGGGTCGAGCAGCCCGGGCACGAGGAGTACATCCGGGTGCTCGAGCGCGAAGGCGGTCTCGCCTCCATCGTGAACGGGGCCATCGCGGACACCCGGGGCGTGAGCGCGGTGACCACCATGGTCGACGGGGTGAGCACCCGCGCCCGGGTGAGCTCGGCCGACGGCGGTCGCATCGTGTTCTCGCGGCTGGCGTGGCCGGGCTACCGGGTCACCCTGAACGGGCGCGAGCTCGAGCACACCGAGGTCGCCAAAACCTTCCTCGCGGTCGACATTCCGGCCGGGACCTCCGACGCCGATCTCGAGGTGAGCTGGATGCCGCCCGGCTGGGAGATCAGCCTGGCCGCGGCGGGGATCGGCGTGACCGGCGTGGGTTTGCTGCAGTGGTCGTACCTGCGCAATCGGCGGCGAAATGCCGAATTGCCGCCCAGCGAACGCCTGCATCCGGCACAGGATCACACCCTCATCAGCACCTAGTACGCATTGCGAAGGACGTGTGCGCCGAAAAGGCGCGCACGCCTTCGCGATTCGGCGGTGTTTCTGATCTCTTTCAGGCCATATGACTGTTTTGTCCGTGTAATTGGGCAAGTGATCCAGAGATTGCCCGCAATGCGCGGCGGCACAATGGAATCCGCTCGCTACCGATCCGCGAAGCCGCAGGTCGCCCTGACGTACACTGGTGATCTGCCTGACTGAGACGTTGTCATCAACACTCATGAACCGCGGCAGCTCAATGGAGAGGGCATGCGATGACGATGGTTGCTGAGCAGATCATCCGTCTCGCCCGCACCCCGCTGGGCCGCCGAATCCGGCCGAATCCCTTGGCCGAGCATCAACTCCGCAGCACCCATGCGGCACTACTTCGAATTACCGGTGACTGGCCGACGCCCGCGCCCGGCGGCAGGACACCCGCCGCGCGCGTGCTGTCGACACCAGGCTGACACGCACAGTCGGGGACTGTATGCCGCCTTACTTGGACCGCAATGACGCGGGACGGCAGTTGGCCGGACTGCTGTCGGCCTTTCGCGGCCGCGACGTGGTGGTGCTCAGCCCACCCGGTGCGGGCGTGCCGGTCGCCTACGCGCTCGCCAGCACCCTGCGCGTGCTGCTCGACGTCATTCTCATCCGGCCGCTGAGCGTGCCGCGCCGGCCCGATCTCGTCTACGGGCTGCTCGGCGAGGACCGCTCGTTGCTCATCGACACAGCGGCCGTCGCCGACGGGGCCATCGCGGACCCCGAACGCGTGCACACCGAGCAGGAGCAGGAGAACATATTGCGCCACAACGCTTTCGACCTGCGGGGCCATCGACCACGGGTGAGCCTCGACGATCGGACGGTGGTCATCGCCGAGGAATTCGTCACCGACGCCACCGCGCTGCGCGATGCCTGCCGGATGGCGCGGTTGCAGGGCGCGATCCGGATCGCGGTGGCGGTCAGCGTCGGGGATCCGCGCGAGTTGGACACGCTCAGCGTCTACGCCGACAAGATCGTCTGCCTGGAGCCCGCGCCGCGCGCGGCGCCGGACACCATTCGCGAGCTGAGCACCACGAACGCCGATATCGCCGCCATGCTGGCGGCCAATCACGCGGCCGAATGGTCGACGGTCACCACGGTGCTCAACGATCGGAGCATTCCGCCGATCCGGAGCTTCCCGCTGCGCGACCCCTGCGCCTGAGGCTCAGTCCGCGGCCGGCGGCTCGGTCTGCTCGGGCCGGGGAGCGGGCGCGAGGCGGATCACGCCCGCGTCGAGGTCGAGCTCGACGCGCGGCTTGTGTGTCTGGCCGTCGGCGTCCTGGCCGCTCTCGTCGTTCAGCTTCTGGCCCGGAAACAGTTCACCCATGATGCCCACGCATCCACGATAGGCGCTCGCACGGAGTGCGCGCCGCGCCCGAATCGGGACAGGCCGCCTGACCCGGGCGAATCAGCTGGTCGGGGGGTGGTCCGGGCATGGGCAACGGCCCGGAAGCTGCGGACCTCCGGGCCGTTTCGTACTCCGGGCGCCATGCACGTATCCAATGTCCCGCCGGCACCCGACCGGGTACACCCGCAATCGTGACCGAGCTCGAACGCCACGACTACCGACAATTCCCGACCGGCGTGCATTGGCGGTACACCCATGACGCCCGGAGCAGATCGGTGGAGAATCACGAGGAGCTTGCGAATCTCCGCCGGTCACAGCAAGTGTCGCGCGGTTGAACGCACAACGTCGACTCGACCGGACCAAGTGGCACTGCACGTCGCCCGATTGGCACTGCACGTCCGCCGCCGGGACGGGGAATGTGTACCCGCTCTCTCCTCTCGCCGCGGCGCCGGCCACGAGCTCGCGCCATCCAGCGAGGGCGAGGCATGGCGGGCGCAGATGGCGGCGAGTTTCGGGTCCGCGGGCACGGCTATCACCGCGCGCCGGAGGTCATCGAACAACTCCGCACGGTGAGGGAACCCTCCGTCGCGGTCGGTCAGGACGCGGCCCGGGGGTGCGATTCACCCGGTTCGGGCCACTCAGATCTGGGCGCGCACGGCCTCGAGGTAGTCGGCGATCGCGTCGCGGTTGCGGGCGAGGCAGTCGATGCGGTGGGACATGCGCGCCAGTTCGGTCTCCAGGAGCTCGAGCATCTCGGGGGTGGCGTCGCCGAAAACGATGGTGCGGGGCTTGTCGAGGCAGGGCAGGATCTGTTTGATGATGCGGGTGGGCAGCCCGGCGTCGAGCAGACCGCGGATCTGGACGACGCGGTCCACGAAGCGCTCGTCATAGCTGCGGTAGCCGTTGCCGCAGCGATCGGCCGCCAGCAGACCCTGCTCCTCGTAGTAGCGCAGCAGGCGGCGGGAGGTGCCGGTTCGCTGGGCGAGCTCTCCGATGCGCATATGTCGTACCTCACAGGTGCTCCGGTTGACCTTCACATCAATGTGAAGGTTCGACCATACCGTTCATGACGACACCGAACACGTTCCCGCCCAGCGCATCTGCGCCGCCGGGACCGGTCACGAAGCTCGATGCCGGTGCGCTGCTGGCACTGGCCACGGCCGTATTCATCACCAGCCTCACCGAAACGCTACCGGCCGGAGTGCTGCCCGCGCTCAGCGGCGACCTGGGGGTCGGCGAATCCGCCGCCGGACAGTCGGTGACGATCTACGCGATCGGCACGGCGCTGACCGCCATTCCGCTGACCGCCGCCACCGCTCATTGGCGGCGCAAGAGACTGCTGCTGACCGCGATGGCGGGGTTCGCGGTCGCCAACACCGTTACGGCCCTGTCCTCCAACTACGGGCTGACCATGACCGCGCGATTTCTGGCCGGGGTGGCGGCGGGGCTGGCCTGGGCACTGATGGCCGGGTACGCGCGGCGGCTCGCCCCGGATCATCTGCAGGGCAAGGCGGTTGCCATCGCGATGGCCGGGATCCCGGTCGCGCTCTCGCTGGGCGTGCCCGCCGGTGCGTTCATCGGCCAGGCGGTCGGGTGGCGGGCCGCGTTCCTGTCGATGTCCGTGCTCACGGTCCTGCTGCTCGGCTGGATCCGGTTCGGGGTGCCCGATCGGCCCGGGCAGACCTCCGGCGAGCACACCCCGATCACGCGCGCCCTGACCGTTCCCGGCGTGCGCCCGGTGCTGTTCGTGACGCTGATATTCGTTCTGGCGCATACGATTCTGTACACCTACATCGCGGCGTTCCTGGCGCGCGCGGGTATGGAGGACGCCACCGGCGCGGTGCTGCTGGCGTTCGGCGCCGCCTCCCTGGTGAGCATCTGGTTCGTCGGCGCGCACATCGACCGCCGGCTGCGCGCGCTGACCATCGCCAGCGTCCTGCTCGTCGCCGTCGCGGCGGGAATCCTTGCGGCACTGGCACGCAACCCCGCACTCGTGTACTTCGCCGCGGTGCTGTGGGGGCTGGGCTGGGGCGGTCTGCCGACGCTGCTGCAGACGGCCGTCGCCGACGCGGGTGGCCCCGCTGCCGATTCCGCGCAGGCCATGCTCGTCACGCTCTGGAATGTGGCCATGGCGCTGGGCGGGGTGGTGGGCGGGCTGCTGCTCGGATGGTTCACCGCCGGCGCGCTGCCCTGGAGCGTACTGGCGCTGCTCGTGCCGGTGGCGGTCGCCGTCGGTGCGGCCCGGGCACACGGGTTTCCGGCCCGGCGCGGGGTGGCGGCTTCCCGGTGATCGATTCGGCGAGACGGGCTCGGGGCGACGGGACGGGCTCGGGGCGACGGAATTGCACGGCACGGCAGAGGATCCGGCCCGGTGCGGCCCCCGCCGCCCACGCCGTGCCTAGCCCTCGAGAGCCGGATCGAGCCGTGGCGCTGCGGGTGCGGGCGTGCGGGTGCGGGCGAAGGCGCGCAGGGCGGGGAGCGAGACCAGCATCAGCAGGGCGGGGGCGACGGTGAATCCGAGCAGCATGCCCAGTTTCGCTCCGCCGGACTGGGCCACCGGGGCATCCCAGGTGGTCGCGGCGTATCCGGAGACCGCGAGCGCCACGGAGAACAGCCCCGGACCGATGGCCATGCCGGCCGTCTCGCCCGCGGTCCAGAGGCCGGTGAAAGTCCCCGCCTGCGTCTGTCCGGTGCGGTCGGCGTCCGCCAGGACGGTGTCGGGCAGCAGCGCCAGCGACAGCAGTTGCAGTGCGGCGTAGCAGATTCCGAGGAGGGCTATCAGGATCAGCGCCGGAATCGGCCCGCCGAGGGCGATGCCCGGCAGCAACAGCAGCGCGCCGGCGGCGTAGCCGACGGTGGCGGCGAGATAGCAGCGGAGCCTGCCGAAGCGGCGGGCGAGCCGCTCCCAGACCGGGATGGCCAGTGCGCTCGGGGCGACCAGGCAGATGAACAGGACCGAGGTCATGCCGTGCCCGCCGAGCCAGTAGGTGGCGATATACGGCGCGGCCGCCAACATGATGGCCACCGCGACGGCCTGGGTGATGTACACGGTCAGCAGCGCGAAGAACGGCCGATTGCCCCGCGCCGAGCGCACCGCGGCGATCAACCTGAGCGACTGCCCCGGACTCGACCGCACCCAGCGGGTGCCCAGGGCCGCGGTGACCAGCGCGCCCAGCATCAGCACTCCGACCACCACCCCCATCACCACGTAGCCGCCGCGGCCACCACCTGCCGTGGCCGCCAACACCGGGGCTATCCCGCCGCCGAGCAGGATGCCGATGGTCAGGTAGATGACGCGGCGCGCTGTCACCCGGGTCCTGGCGTCCGCGCCCGCCGCCATTTCCGCCGGCAGCCCGACATAGGGCACCTGGAACAGCGCGTAGGCGCTGGAGGCCAGGACGAAGACGACCGCGACCCATGCCGCACCGGCGGCCCCCGTGAACGGCGAGAGGAACATGGCCGTGAAGAGCACGGGCAGCGATATCGCGCCCCACAGCAGCAGCACGGTCCGGCGACCGGTGCGGACCGCCTCGCGATCACTGGCCGCGCCGACGATGGGGTTGAAGATCACGTCCCAGAGCTTCGGAAGCGCGACTACGAGCCCCGCCAATCCCGCGGCCACGCCGAGCACATCGGTCAGGTAGTAGAGCAGCAGCAGGCCGGGGACCGTGGCGAACACCGCGGTGCCGACCGAGCCGACGCCGTAGGTGGTGAGCCTGCGACGGGTGAGAGGTTCGGTGAGTTCCGGGCGGCTCAGCGCACCCGCGGGTGGGCTCGGCCGACGTTCGATCATCGTGCGGCTCCCACCGAAACGCGTCGAGCGCCCGGGTGGCGTCGACCGAGACCGAACTCTATGCCGGACGTGTGACCAACAGGCCGAGTTTCGCTCAGCTTGATTGTTTCGATTGCCTGAACAATTCGAAACAGCTTACGGCCCTGCGGATAAGAACCCGACTGACCGAAAGCGACGCTTCCTGGTCAGTTGACCTTTACCGTGTGCACCGTGCGCCCCTATCGACGGCTGACCCCCCTGCTGGCACTGCTCCTCATCGCGCTGGGCGCCGTGCCCGCGGCGCACGCGGCACCCGATACCGGCACCGGGCAGGGCTCGGTGACCGCGGCGTACATCCGGGGAGCGACACCCGGTGCGGGGGTGGAACTCCTCGACGCGAACGAGCGAATCGTGGGGCGCGGCAGCGTGGATCGGCTCGGCTCGTTCCTGGTGCGGGATCTGCGGCCGGGCGACGGCTACCGGTTCCGGGTCGAGGGCGTGCGCGGCAACAGTTTTCGCGTGCTGGACGGGACAGCGCCACCGCAGTCGCAGTACGACGAGCAGCGGTTGCAGCCCGGGATGAACTATGTGCGCATGCGCGACGGCATCACGCTCGCGGCGTTCGTGCGGCTGCCGTTCGGGAAAACATTGGCGGACGGGCCTTTTCCCACCGTCATCGAGTACTCCGGATATCAGACCGCGGCGCCGAATCCACTCGTGCTGGGCGCGGCCACCGGGTTGCTCAAGGCGCGCGATCCGCTGGCCCCGGCGAACGGCCTCGTGCTGGGGGCCGAGCTCGCCCCGGATATCGGATTCGCGTCGGTCAGCGTGCAGATGCGCGGCAGCGGATGCTCCGGGGGTGCGTACGACCTGTTCGACTACCCGACCGTGTACGACGGCTACGACACGGTGGAAACCGTTGCCGCCCAATCCTGGGTCGCCGGGCACAAGGTCGGCCTGGTCGGCATCTCGTACTCGGGCATCTCGCAGATCGCCGTCGCCGGTACCGAGCCGCCGAGCCTGGCCGCCATCGCGCCCATGAGCCTGACCGAGGATCTGCACTCCACCGGATTTCCGGGCGGCATCTTCAATACCGGTTTCGCCGACACCTGGCTCACCGAGCGGCAGGCCGATGCCACGCCGGGGCCGGACGGCGGGCAACCCTATGTGCGGCAGCTGATTCAGCGTGGTGATCAGGAATGCGCGGCGAATCAGTCATTGCGGCTGCAGACCCCGAGTCTGCGGCAGCTGGTGGCCGACAATCCCGAACGCAATCCCGAGGTGTTCGACCACCGCTCCCCCTCCACGTGGGCGCCGAAGGTGCGGGTGCCGGTCCTGTTGACCGGGGCGCTGCAGGACGAGCAGGTCGGCCCGCAGTGGACACGCATCATCGACAGGTTCGACGCGAATCCCGACGTGTGGGTGCGGATGATCAATGGCGCGCACTTCGACTCGCTCGGGCCGCAGATCCTGAGTCAGTGGTGGGAGTTCCTGAATATCTTCGTGGCGGACCGGGTTCCGCCGCCCTCCCCGGCGCTGGAGGCGCTCAGCACCGTGATGTACGCGGCCATTACCCGATCCCCTGCCGTTCGGGTCGACAGCACCCGGCTCGCGGGTTCGCCGTCGGTATCGGCCGCCAGGGCGGCGTTCGCGGACTCGCCGCGGGTCGAGGTTTTCTATGACAATGGGGCCGGAGCCGCGGGAGCCGGCGGACTCGCCGCGCCCTGGTCGCTGGGGCTGGAGGGCTGGCCGTCGTCGCGGATCGTACCCGCCACTTGGCATCTGGGGGCGGGCGGCGCTCTGTCGACCGAGCCCGGGGCGGTGGAGAGCATCTCGTTCCGGCCCGATCCGGCGGCCCGCCCGGCCGGGACGCTGGATGTGGTCGGTCCGTCGGATATTCCCTGGCAGCCGATTCCGCCGTACAACTGGACACCGCTGCCCGGCGACGCCGGAATCGGTTTCACCTCACCGGTACTGGACCACGACGTGGTGACGGCCGGGCCCGCCAGTCTTGATCTCCAGCTGTCCAGCACCGCGCCGGTCACCGATCTCCAGGCGACCGTCACCGAGGTGCGCCCGGACGGACGCGAGACCTATGTCGCCTCCGGCTACCTCCGGTCGTCCTACCGCGCCGTGGACGCGAATGCGACCGAGCTGCAACCGATCCGGTCCTATCGCAACCCGGCGGACCTGTCACCCGGATTCAACGAGGCGCGTATCTCGATCGACCCGATGGCGCACGCGTTCCGCGCCGGCTCCCGCATTCGCGTCACCCTCACCGCGCCGGGCGGTGACCGCACGTCGTGGCGATTCGACACCCCCGCCACGAACGGACTCGTCGTGGACACGATTCAGCTCGGGGCGGGCGGCTCGGCCCTCGTGCTGCCGGTGATCTCCGGGGCCGTGGCCGGCGCGCCGCTGCCCGCCTGCGACGGGTTGCGCGGTCAGCCGTGCCGGGCGTACGCGCCCGCGCTCAACGGCGGCTGACCATCGCGAAAGTCCTTCCGCCGGTTACTTCTCGACCGGCGGAAGGACAACCGATACGCCTGCTCGATGTGCTCGGCCGGCTACTTCTTGACCAGCGGCAGTACGCCCTCGCCGAACCAGTACGCCTCCTCGATGTGCGGCTGGCCGGAGAGGATGAAGTGGTCGACCCCGACGGCGCGGTACTGCTCGATCAGGTCGGCGACCTCGGAGTGACTGCCGACCAGGGCGGTGCCCGCGCCCGGGCGCACCAGGCCGTAGCCGGCCCACAGCCCCGGATACACCTCGAGGCTGTCCCGGTCGGCGTTCAGCTCCAGCTGCCTGCGCTGCCCCTCGGACTCGCCCTGCTTCAGCCGGGCCCGGGCCAGTTCGATGATCGCCGGGTCCATGCGGGACAGCAGGTTTCGCGCCTCGGCCCAAGCCTGCTCGTGGGTGTCGCGGGTGATCACGTGCGCCCGGATGCCGAAAGACAGCTTCCGGCCGTACTTCTCGGCCCGGGCGCGCACGTCCTCGATCAACGCGCCCACCGCGGCGGGCGGCTCGGTCCAGGTGAGATAGGTGTCGACATTCTTGGCGGCGACTTCTCTGGCCGCGTCGCTCGCCCCGCCGAAGAAGACCTCCGGCACCGGTGAGGGCGCGGGCAGCACCATGGTTCCGGTCACGTCGTAGTACTCGCCCTTGAAGTCGCTCGGCTGCCCGACCCACGCCTTCCGCACGACCTGGATGAATTCGTCGGTCCGCGCGTACCGCTCAGCCTTGGAGAGGTAGTCCCCGAACCGCGCCTGCTCCTCCGCGTCGCCCCCGGTCACGACGTTCAAAGCGATTCGCCCGCCGGACAATTGCGCGAAGGTGGCCGCCTGCTGGGCGGCGAGGGTCGGGGTGATCAACCCCGGCCGGAAGGCAACCAGGAACTTGAGCCGCGAGGTCTGCGGAATCAAAGCGGCGGTGGTGATCCAGGCGTCCGCGCACCAGGTCCCCGTCGGGGTCAAAACGGCTTCGAACCCCAGCTGCTCGGCGGTCTTGGCCACCAGTGTCAGGTACTCCAGGCTCGGCGGCCGATGCGCGGACGCGGTCCCGATAACCCCCGCCGACTGCAAAGCCCCGATCACTTCCCGCCCGTCCCCCGAGGTCGGCAGATACCAATGGAAGTGCGGATCACCCATACGACAAACTCCTTCGTGACCGGGCCGGCGGAACACTTTCCGGCCGCAGCCCTACAGAGTTCCACGCGTCGGCGGTGCCCCGAAGGGTTACGGCTGAGGTGATCCGAATTGATTTGGGCGCACGACCAGATTGTTCACAGGCCCGGAGACTTCCGGAAAACTGCCGGGCAGCGCGAGTGCGCGGAACGGATCAGACGGTCAGTCGCCGCCCCGAACCGCCGATAGCGGGTACGACATGAGCCAATCCGAACGCCCGCGGATCTCCGGGACATAAGAAAAAGGTCAGGCCCGGCGGAACCCGCCGGGCCTGACCTTCGAAGTGGAGCTAAGGGGACTCGAACCCCTGACCCCCACACTGCCAGTGTGGTGCGCTACCAGCTGCGCCATAGCCCCGTGTTCAGTTCTCGCTCGCGGGGCGTGCCCCGCTTGCTTGAACGAAGTTACACGACGCGTGTCGGACAAACCAAATCGCCTGCGTAAAGGCTGGCAATGACGATCTTCCGGGGGTAGCCTCGAACACATGTTCGACAGCAGAGAGGTGGAGGCGATGGGCGACGAAGAGCTGATCGATGCGCTGCGGCGGGCACATGGAGCAGCGGCTTTCGCGCACGCGGCGGAGGTCACGGCGGTGCGGGAGGTGTATCGGCGGCATCGGGCCGAGAACGCCGCGCCCGGGCCCGGCGGGACGCGGGCCGGCGAGTTCGCGGCCGCCGAGATCGCCGTCGCCGTGCAGGTCAGCGAAGGCGTCGCCGCCGCGCTCATCGACATCGGACTCGCGCTCGACTCGCTACCGCAGACCAAGCTCGCCTTCGCGGCCGGGCGCATCGACCTCTCCCGCGTGCAGGTGATCGTGGAGAGCATGCGCGGGCTCACCCGCGAGGTGCGCGAAGTCCTCGAACCCCGGCTGATCGACACCGCCATCCGCTCGGATCCCGCGCGGCTGCGGCAGACAGCGCGACGCTGGCTCATTCGCCTCGATCCCGACGGGGAGCGGCGGCGGCGCGAAGCGCGCGAGGAGGACCGCGACATTCGCATTCGCGCGGTCGAGGACGGGATGGCGGTGTTCGACGGGCTGCTACCCGCGGCCGGCGCGCAGACCCTGGCCATGCGGTTGCGGGAGATGTCACTGCAGGTCTGCGACCACGACCCGCGCAGCATGCCGCAGCGGCGCTCGGACGCGCTCGTCGCGCTGGCCGAGGGCAGCACGCAGCTGGGCTGCCGGTGCGGGCGAGGTAAGGCGTGCCCGGCCGCCGTGGCCCCGGTCAGCACTCGCAGGCCGCTAGTGCAGGTCGGAGTTTCCGCGGACACGCTGCTGGGACTGCGAGACGATCCGGCTTTCCTGGCCGGATACGGGCCGATCGATCCCGCGCTCGCGCGCACGCTCGCCGAACACGCTCGGTTCCAGGTGATTCCGGAGTACTTCCCGGACGAACCGCAGCCCGAGCCCGAGCGGGAGGAAGAGTCGACCCGGGCCGAGCAGGCCGGCGAGCCGCCGGCGGCCGATCCCGTTCAGCAGCAGCGCAAATCCACGACGAACACGGCCGCGGTGCGCGTGGAGATCGAGGAACCGCGACCCGTTGTCAACGACACGACGCTCAGACCCGGTCAGGTGCATCCGAGTTCGCGGCGGCCGCAGACCGAGGCCGCGCTCTGGGCCAAGGCGAACCGAGAGAGACTGAGCGCCAGGCCGATCGACGACTGGTCCCGGCCCGAGCGGCTCAACCCGCACGCGCCCGCCGCGCGAGCGGACGAGCCGAAGCCCGCGGAGTCGCCGGATTCACCACCGGTGGTGGCGTATTCGGTCGACCGGGGGAATCTGGTGCCGCGCGTGCAGCTGCGTCCCTTCATCGCCGCGCCCCCGCGCGAGGTGCGCGCCGTGGACGGACACTGCCGCTTCCCGGGCTGCACGATGCCCGCCGCCGAAACCATTGTCGCGCAGTTCAAACCGGCCAGAGCACTACGCGCGGTCCCCTCCGACCCCGCCGCGAGATCGGTGCTGTGCAGCCACCACTGCCGCCTGAAGCTGCTGGCGGACAGCGGAAAACAGCCCTGGCGGGTCTATCTCTCGGACACCGATCACATGCGCTGGATCGACCCGAGCGGCGAGTCACACGAAACCATCCGCGAGGGCGCGCGCTATCTGTTCCCGCACACCGACCTGGACGCCCCCACCTGGCCGAATGCCCTGCGCCGCCCCCACACCGACCTCCCCATTCCCCGCCCCTTCCCGGTGGACCTCGCCTACCCCCTGGAGTCCCACCCCCTGATCCACGCCCAGCTGTCCCGCTGCACGCCGGAGAACGACATCCCCGAGCCGGCCACCCGCACCGGAACCCACTGACCGCGAACAGCTCTGCGGCGAACCTTCACACCTCCCCGAACCAGGAGCCGACCGCCCACGTTGACCCGAGGTTTGTCCCGACCCTCGGTGCCGTGGCCGGTCGACGGCTCCCTGCCAGGAGTGCGGTCCGTCCGGTGGCCCCACCGGGCGGACCGCATTCCGCCTATCTCTTGCGCCCGAACCGAAACCCACGACCACGGGGCCGCATTCCGGTGCGGCTCCCCGCCCGGGGTGCGGCCCTCCTGTCCACTCGATGGGCCGCACCCCAAACGTGTTCGTCCACAGCGGAATCCCGGGCCGCGGTCCCAGGCATCCCGCATGCTGGGCTCATGAGCACGGACAACGGTGCGACCGCCGACAGTTCGGATCCCCTGCTGCTCGAGCAGCGGCGGCGACTGCTGCGAGAGCGGCTCGAGGCGCTGCGGCACGAGGTCGCCGACCTGGCGCAGGCGTATCGCGCACTCCCCGAAAGCGGGCTGCTGCTGGACACGCCCGGGGTCGGTGCGCTCACCTCCCCGCACTACTGCGTCGCCGGCGCCACCGAGGTTTTCGAGGAGGCACTCCTCGAACTCGACGCCGCCGACGACGCACTGGGCCGCGCCGGGGACTACACCGGCAGACTGCGCCGCGCGGTACTCGACGGCTGAACGCCGGGTGTGGGCAGCCCGGGCCACCCACCGCCGGAAGAACCTCGGGACTACTTGCCCGCGTTCAGGACCCAGTCGCTGTCGTTCACATCGACCTTCTTGCCGTCCACGAAGACCGTCGGGGTCGCGGCCTTGTCGCTGCCCAGCGCCGACTTCAGGGACGTGATCGCGGACTCGGCGTGGTTGCGAGCCGTGTCGAGGCGGTCGCCGGTGATGATGCAGCTGACCACGTCGGCGGACGCGCCGGAGTTCTTGGCCAGGGCCGCCAGGGCCGCGTTGTCGTGGTCGGCGGCGCGTTCCTCGGGCTGGTCGGTGGTGAACAGGGCGGTGTGGAACTTCGCGTAGACGGGGCCGTCGCCGGCCTGGGCGACGCACTCGTTCGCCGCCACCGCGCGGGTCGAGTAGTCCTTGCTGCGGGAAGCGTCATCGAGGAAGTTCACCAGGCGGTACCGCACCGCGATCTTGCCCTCGTCGACCTGCTGCGCGATCTCCTGGCCGTAGCGGCGCTCGAGCTGGCCGCAGGCGGGGCACAGCGGATCCTCGTAGATCTCAACGGTTTTGGTGACGCCGGACTTGCCGAGCACGATCGCGCCGTCGGAGTCGAGGGCAACGCTCACCGCCGGATCATGGGAGGAGCCGTAGCCGTCGTTGCGCACCTCGTCCCCATTGCCGCCGCTCCACTGCATGACAGCGAAGACGATCAACCCGATCACGACCACGGCTACCGCCGCGAGGGCATAGGTGGTCCTGCTCGAGACCGGCCGCGGAGTGTGTTTCGTAGACGGTGTGCTCACCCCGCCCACTCTGCACCACCGAGCGCCCGAACGCCCACCCACCCCGCCGGGAGAGCCCCACACCGCACGCGCTCGAACGCACGCCGCGTGCTCGGTCCGACCACGACAGCGGCACCGAGTGGGACGCGAAACTGCGAACCCTCATCGCGCGCCCGGTCTCTCATGCGGGGGTCTCGCTCCCCGCCGGCGACCACGCCACCGTCGACGGCACAGGATCCTCCACGCACACCCGCACCGCACGCTCCCGCACCGCGTGCTGCGTCACGCCCACCGCATCGGCGGGCCACCCCGCCTCACACCGCCGGCGTCGGCGCGGTCTCCTTGCGGTGCAAGGTCTCCGGCACCGCCAGCCACGCCGCGGTCGCCGAGGCCAGCAGCACGCCCGTCACCGCCAGCGCCAGCCCGTACGACACCTGATCCGCCAGCAGCCCGATCAGATACGGCCCCAGGAACGTTCCGAGGTCTGCCGACATCTGATACCCCGCCAGCACCGGACCGCCCCGGGTATTCGGCCCGACGATGTCGGCCACCGACGCCTGCAGCGCGGGCGAGAACATGCCCGACCCCAGCCCCGCCACCGCGGACGCCACCAGGAACCACGGCAGGCTCGGAGCCAGCCCCAGCCCGGCGGTGCCGACGGCGCAGACCAGCGTGCCCGCGATCAGGAACGGCTTGCGGCCCAGCGTGTCCGACCAGCGCCCGGACAGGAACAGCACCGCCGCGTTGCCCGCCGCGAACACCGTCAGCGCCACCCCGGCCATGGCCGCGCCCTCGTCGAGCACCTCCACCACGATCAGCGGCACCAGCGCCATGCGCACACCGAAAACAGCGGCGCCATTACCGAAGTTGGACCACAGCGCCGCCCGGTAGGCGGGGTTCGCCAGCCCCTCGCGGAAGGTCATGACCCGCAGCCCTCCGGCCGATTCGGGCGTGACCAGCGGGGAATCCTTCAGCGCCACATACACGATGAGCGACGCGATGAGCAGCGCCACGCAGTAGATCAGGAACGGCGCGCGCAGGCCGAGGAAGGTCAGCGCGCCGCCGACCAGCGGCCCGCTGATCGATCCGATGAGAAAGCTGGTCGAGTACACCCCGGACACCCGCCCGCGCTCGGCGGGCGGGGACATCCGAATCACCAGCGCCAGTGAGGACACCGTGAACATGGTCGACCCGATGCCGCCCAGCGACCGCAATACCAGCAGCTGCCAATAGGTCTGGGCGAACGCGCACGCCCCGGTGGACACCGCCACGATGATCAACCCGGTGAGATAGACCGGCCGCTCCCCCAGCCGCTGCATGAGCTTGCCGCTCATCGGCGCGAAGATCAGCCGCATGAGCGCGAAGGCGCTGATGATGAACGAGGCCGCGGCGACCCCGACCCCGAAACTACGCGCGAACTGCGGCAGAGCGGGCGCGACGAGCCCGAATCCGATGGCGATCGTGAAGGCCGACCCCACCAGTACCCAGATCTCGACCGGCAGGGCTTTGGACTTACTCACCGGATAGTGCCCGTCCCACCATCTCCTCCGCGGCCGCCTGCACCTGCGCGAGATGCTCGGGGCCCTGGAACGATTCCGCGTAGATCTTGTACTTGTCCTCCGTGCCGGACGGGCGGGCGGCGAACCAGGCGTTCTCGGTGGTCACCTTCACCCCGCCCAGCGGCGCGCCGTTGCCGCGGGCCCGGGTCTGAATGCCGGTGATCGGTTCGCCGGCGATCTCTGTCGCGGTAATCATGTCCGGCGTCAACGCCGCCAGCCGCGCTTTCTGTTCCACGGTGGCGGCCGCGTCGATCCGGTTGTAGGCCGGGCTGCCGTACCGCTTCTCGAGCTCGGCGTAGCGGGTGGACGGACTCTGCCCGGTGACCGCGGTGATCTCCGCGGCCAGCAGCGAGAGCAGGATCCCGTCCTTGTCGGTGGTCCACACGGTGCCGTCCATGCGCAGGAACGACGCCCCGGCGCTCTCCTCACCACCGAAAGCCAGGCTGCCGCTGAACAATCCGGGCACGAACCATTTGAAGCCGACCGGAACCTCGTACACGTCGCGACCCAGCACCCCGACCACGCGATCGATCATCGAGGACGTGACCACCGTCTTGCCGATCTTGGTCAGCGCGTCCCACCCCCTGCGATTGGCGATCAGGTACTCGATCGCCACCGCCAGGTAGTGGTTCGGATTCATCAGGCCCGCATCGGGAGTCACGATGCCGTGCCGGTCGGCGTCGGCGTCGTTGCCGGTGGAGATGTCGTAGTCGTCGCGAATCGCCACCAGCGAGGCCATGGCGTAGCGCGAGGACGGATCCATCCGGATCTTGCCGTCGCTGTCCAGGGTCATGAAGCGCCAGGTCGGATCGACGAACGGATTGACGACCTCGAGTTCGAGGTCGTACCGCTGCCCGATCTCCTCCCAATAGTCCACGCTCGCACCGCCCATGGGGTCCGCGCCCAGCCGGATCCCGGCGCCGCGCACGGCGTCCAGGTTCAGCACGTTGGGCAGGTCACCGATGTAGCGGTCGAGATAGTCGTAGCGTTCGACCTTGCCGGCCAGCGCCGCGGACAGGCTGGTGCGCTTGACGTCGGCGAGCCCGCCGCGCAGCAGTTCGTTGGCGCGCGCGGCGATGGCGTCGGTGGCCACGGTGTCGGCGGGCCCGCCGTGCGGCGGGTTGTACTTGAAGCCGCCGTCGCGCGGCGGATTGTGCGAGGGCGTGACCACGATGCCGTCCGCCTGATGCCGGGTGCCGCCACGGTTGTGCCGCAGCACCGCGTGACTCAAAGCCGGTGTGGGCGTGTACCTGTCCCGCGCGTCGATCATGGTGGTGACGTCGTTGGCGGCGAGCACCTCGAGCGCGGTGGTCCACGCGGGCTCGGACAGCGCGTGCGTGTCACGGGCCAGATACAGCGGCCCGGTGATGCCGCGACTCGCCCGGTACTCCACGATCGCCTGCGTGATGGCGAGGATGTGCGCCTCGTTGAAGGCCACGTCGAGGCTGGATCCGCGATGCCCCGAGGTTCCGAAGGACACCAGCTGCGCGGGCACGGACGGATCGGGAATACGGCTGTAGTACGCCGTCACCAGATGGGCGATGTCCTCGAGATCCGTGGGCCGCGCGGGCCGGCCCGCGCGATCGTGAGCCATGCTCGCACCGCCCTTCCGTATCGCCTGCGCCCGGCTGGTCATCAACATCACGACCCCACCCGCTGCCCGGACCAGGTCCCGGGGCGGGTCACGGCCGGCCTTGCCGCGACGCCGATCACGACGTTCGCCACCGCATAGCTGTCAACGCCCTCCTCAGCCCATCGAATCGTTGCACAGCCGAACAGACCGGGTGCGGCCGGTGCCCCAGGAAGCCCTGTTCCCGCGGCGCCGAACTCCCAATGCTGCGCTCCCACAGGGTCCGGCGGGCCCGCCGCCCCCGATTCGGCGACGTTCACCATCGGTGTGCCCGGTCCACAGACCCTAGCGAATCGCGGGGCCCGCACGCGATCGGGCAGATAGCGGGCTGTCATGCCGACCATATCGCCCCGTGCCGCCGGTGCGACCGTCATCGCCGAACCTCGCCCATCACGTGCCCCCGTTCCGTCGCGCCGTACCGATATCCACCGTGCCACGCCCGTTCCCGCCACGGTCGCGCCCGGCCATATCGACCACCTCCCCCCGAGGTGGCCGGGCGCGGAAGGGATCCGGCCCGTTTCCAGCAGTCTACGAACTTCCGCGCCGTCGCAGCAGGGTCACCGCGCGACCTCGATGCTCCCGCGCCGCCGGGCATCTCGATCGGAAACCCGCCCGTTTCGGTTGCCAATTCATTGCCGAACGGCGTGTTGCTGAGGCCGAATGCCGCTGCGGAGCTGCAAGGATAGGGCGGCTTGCCAGGTGTTGTCCCAACGGCCACGAGGAGAGCCAATTTGTCGGTACGGCAGTCGATCAGGAGCATGCTGTTCCGAACCTGCGGAATTGCCGCAGTAGCGATCGCGGTGGCTACGAACGCACCGACCGCGCACGGTGCGGTGTACCCGATCCCGGAAGGGGACGGCTTCTACTACGCCCCAGGGAATCTCGGTGACAGCGCACCCGGCGATGTGCTGCGCTCGCGCATGGTGGGCGCCCACGGCTGGCCCGGTTCCACCGTGTGGCAGTTGCTCTTTCACTCCACGGATTCCTCCGGCGGCCCCATCGCCGCCGTGACGACCGTGATCGTCCCGCCCGGCGGCGGTTCCCATCCGCTGGTCTCGTACCAGCCGTTCGTGAACTCGCTCGGCATGCAGTGCGCCCCCTCGCACACGCTCTTCAACGGCGGGCTCAAGGAATCCGCCGCGCTGAACATGCTGCTGGCCCGCGGCTGGGCGGTGGCGGTTCCGGATCACCTGGGACCGACCAGCGCCTACGGCGCTGCCCGGCTCGGCGGCCAGATCACCCTCGACGGCATTCGGGCGGCCAAGCGTTTCGCTCCCGCGGGCCTGGGTGATTCACCGGTCGGCATGGTCGGCTACTCCGGTGGCGCGATGTCCACCGGCTTCGCGGGCGCGCTGGCCGCGGAATACGCGCCCGAACTGCCCATCGTCGGCATCGCCATGGGCGGCGTGCCGGTGAACCCGGGCAAGATGGCCATCGAGGTCGGCGACACTCCGCACCCGCTGTTCGGGCTGGGCTTCGCGGTCGCGATGGGCATGGAACGGGAGTACCCGGGCGAACTGCCGCTCGGCAACGCCCTGACCCCCGCCGGATTCGCGATGCGCGATCGCATCGCCAATGCGTGTGTGGACGACATCATCTCGGCCGGCGCGGGCCACACCATCGGGGAGATGTTCAACGCGGGCATGGAGAACGACCCGACGCTGATCAGCACCTTCCACGCCAACGCGCTGGAGATCTACCCCGGGGTGCCGCGCGCCCCGATCTACCAGTGGCACGGCGGCAACGATCAGGTGCCGCTGGATCTGGCGATGAACACCGCCGGAAAGTACTGCGCCGCGGGCACCCCGGTGCTGTTCGACGTCATCCCGGGCACCGACCACCTCACCGCGATCGCGCCCGGCACGATGAACGCGATGGGCTGGATCGGCGATCGTTTCGCGGGCAGGCCCGCACCGTCCAACTGCCGCTAGCGCTTTCGGCAGTAGCTCGAACACATCACTGAGAACAACGATGGGGCCCACTCGCGAATCGCGAGTGGGCCCCTGTCGTACCGCGGGACAATCAGTACCCGAGTCGCCGCGCGCCCGTTCGTGAGCTCGGCGCGCGGCTATTCGAATCTCAGTGCGCCAGAACCGGTTCACCTTCCGACGGCTGCGGGACAGTGTTGGGCATGATGAGTCCGGTGATCACCGCGCCGACCACGAAGATGGCGGCCGCCCACCAGAAGGTGGTGGTGTAGCTCTGGACGGCAGCTTCGGCCAGCGTCTGCGGCGACGGCGGAACCCGGTCGGCGACATAGTCGTCGAACGCGGAGGCGGCCAGTGTGCTCAGCAGCGCGGTGCCGATGGAACCGCCCACCTGCTGGCTGGTGTTCACCATGGCCGAGGCCACGCCGGCGTCGGTGTGATGCACGCCCGAGGTCGCGCCGATGAACGCGGTCGACATCGCGGTGCCGAGACCGATGCCCATGAGGATCAGGCTGGGCAGGATATGCGTGGCGTAGGCGGTGTCGACGCCGATGTTGGTCAGCAGCGCCATGCCCACCGCGGCGATGAGGAAGCCCGCCACGACGGTCACGCGCGGCCCGACCCTGGGCACCAGCAGCGAGGGCACCGTGGTCGAGGAGGCCACCATGCCCGCGACCATCGGCAGGAAGGCCACGCCGGTGATGATCGGCGAGTACTCCAGCGACTGCTGCATGTAGTAGGTCAGGAACAGGAACATCGCGAACATGCCGATGCCGATGGCGAACACGGTGATGTAGGACGCGGCGCGGGTGCGGTCCAGGACCACGCGCAGCGGCAGCAGCGGGTTCTTGACGCGCTGCTCCAGGAACACGAACACCGCCAGCAGGATCACGCCGCCGATGAGGAAGCCCAGGGTCGCCGAGTCGGTCCAGCCGTCGGTCTCGGCCTTGGAGAAGCCGTACACGATGGCGAACAGCGCGGCGGTGACCGCGAGCGTGCCGGGCAGGTCCAGTTTGGGCCGCTCGGTGGCGGTGTGCTTGGCCAGCAACAGGATCGCGCCGACCAGTGCGACGGCCGCGAAGACGAGGTTCACGTACATGACCCAGCGCCACGACGCCCACTCGGTGAGCGCGCCGCCCAGCAGCAGGCCCAGTGCGCCGCCGGCGCCGGCGATGGCGCCGAAGATGCCGAACGCCTTGGCACGTTCACCGGGCTCGGTGAAGGTGACGGTCAGCAGCGAGAGCGCGGCGGGCGCGAGCAGCGCGCCGAACACACCCTGCGCGACGCGCGAGGCGACCAGGATTTCGAAGTTGGCCGCGGCGCCGCCGACGGCGGAGGCGACCGCGAAGCCGATGAGGCCCACGATGAAGGTGGTCCGGCGGCCGAACAGGTCGGAGAGGCGTCCGCCCAGCAGCAGCAGGCTGCCGAAGGCCAGGGCGTATCCGGTGATCACCCATTGGCGGTCGGCGTTGGAGAAGCCCAGATCGAGCTGGGCCTCGGGCAGTGCGATGTTCACGACGGTCGCGTCGAGCACGACCATCAGCTGTGCGACGCCGAGTACGGCGAGCACCCACCAGCGCATGGCGTGCGATCCGCGCCGGCCGTCACCGGCCGGCGCGGGCGCCGCCTGCTCTTTTTCGAGAGCTGTCGTCATGGTTGTTCTCCTCGTCCCCTAGGATTAACGGAGAGCCCATCTCCGTTTACCGATCCAAGCTAACAGCTAAACGGAGAAATAACCTCCGGATAATCCCGCCTCCTGTTAGGATCTGGGTGTGAATCACGTCACCACCGCGCCCCCACCTCGGCGTTTGCGCGCGGACGCCGCCCGCAATCAACAGCGGATCATCACCGCGGCGAGCGAACTATTCGCCGAGCACGGTCTAGAGATCACGCTGGACGATGTCGCCGCGAAGGCGGGCGTGGGCGTCGGCACCGTCTATCGGCGCTTCGCGAACAAGCAGGAGCTCATCTCCGAGGTGTTCGATCAGAACGTCTCGGAGTTCGCCTCCGCCGTGGACACCGCACTCCACCATCGCGACCCGTGGCAGGGCCTGGTCGAGTTGTTCGAGTACGCCTGCCAGCACATGGCCGCCAACCGCGGACTCAGCGAGGTGCTGCTGGAGATGCGCGACAGCATCGACCGCTTCACCTGTGTGCGCGACCGCATCCAGCCCGGCATGCATCAGGTTGTGCAGCGCGCCAAGGATTCCGGCGCGGTGCAGCCCGATATCGAGCCGGGCGACTTCTTCGCCCTGGTGAACATGGTCGACGGCGTGGCGGGGTTCGCGCGCACGGTCAATCCCGAGGTGTGGCGGCGCTACGCCGCGGTCGTGCTGAACGGCGTGCGCGGCGATTCGGTGCCGCGCCTGCCGCTGAACGTGCCCGCGCTGACCGACGACGAGGTGCACGCCGCGAAGGTCGCCATTTGCGAGAAGAGCAAACGCTGACGCATGCGCCCGCGGGACCGGTCCACCGGTCCCGCCGCGCGCGCGGCGGAAGAAATTCGCATTCCAGCTAGCTTTCGGTCACATTCCAGTAGCGCACATCACACTGCCGGTTTAAAGTTGGTCGCATGACCAACTCTTGGGTGAACTGGGCTGGGGATCAGAGCTGTTCTCCGGCGTCCATCGCCGCACCGGGCTCGCCCGAGGAAGTCGCCACCGTGCTGGCCCGGGCCGAGGCCGCCGGGCACACCGTCCGGGTCGCCGGATCGGGCCATTCCTTCACCGAGACCGTGCTCACCGACGGCACCCTGATGCGCCTGAACAAGCTCGACAAGATCCTCTCGGTGGACCGCGCCACGGGCCTGGTCCGCGCCGAGGCCGGGATCACGCTGAACGCCGCGAGCACCGCGCTGCACCCGCTGGGCCTGGCGTTCCCCAACCTGGGCGACATCGACGTGCAGTCGATCGCGGGCGCGACCGCCACCGCCACCCACGGCACCGGCGCCAAGCTGCAGAACCTCTCGGCCGCACTGCATTCGGTGGAACTCATGCTCGCCGACGGCAGCCGGGTCGAACTCAACGAGCAGACCGACCCGGACGGCTGGCGCGCGGCGCGGGTCAACGTCGGCGCGCTCGGCGTGGTCACCGAGGTCACGATGCAGATGGTCCCGTCGTTCGTGCTCGAGGGCGTCGAGCGCCCCGAGCCCGTCGAGGACGTCCTCGCCGATCTGGACACGCACGTCGACGGCAACGAGCACTTCGAGTTCTACATGTTCGCGCACAGCCCGCTGGCCATGACCAAGCGCAACAACCGGGTCGAACTGCCCGAGCAGCCCCGGCACCCGGTGGTGGACTGGTTCTCCGACATCCTCATCACCAACCACACCTTCGACGCGCTGTGCAAGCTCACCCGCGCGCAGCCCAAGCTGATCCCGTACGTGCAGCGCGCGGCGGCCTACGCGGGCAGCTACCGCCGCCAGGTCGAGCGCTCGCACCGGGTCTTCGCCAGCCCCAGGCTCTTCCGCTTCACCGAGATGGAATACGCCATCCCGCGCGAGCATTCGGCCGACGCGATCCGCGAGATCAAGCAGGTTGCCGCGCGGTTCGACACCGTCATGCCGATCGAAGTGCGCTGGGTCGCGCCCGACGACGCGTTCCTGTCCCCCGCCGGCGGCCGCGAAACCTGCTACATCGCCGTACACCAGTACGCCGGCATGGAGTACGAGCCCTATTTCCGCGCCTGCGAACGTGTCTTCGATCAGTACAACGGCCGCCCGCACTGGGGCAAGCGGCACTTCCAGACCGCCGACACGCTGGCCGAGCGGTACCCCGAGTGGGAGAAGTTCGCAGCTGTCCGGCGGCGCTTCGATCCCAAGGGCCGGTTCACCAACCCGTATATCGAGCGGGTACTCGGCTCGGTCTAATTGCCTCCGCTTCGCTCCGGCTGTTCGCGGCCCTCGTAACCCGGTTCTTCCCTCCCTCCGCTCCTCCGCTTCGCTCCCCCGCTCCACTCAGTCCAGAACCGGGCGGGCCGCGAACCACGTGGTTCTCTACCCCAGCCGGGTGCACATGCACCCGGCTCGGCGCTTTTCTGGGCACCGGGCCCGGAGGCGACTATGCTCATTTGCTGAAAGATCGCTGCGTTAGCAGTTCTGTTCGTCGGACTGTCCCGAATGCACGCCCGCACCCGGGCGTGACCACACGCGAGGAGGTTTCGATGTCTGATCTCAACGACAAATTCGACGAGGCGGCCGATAAAGCCAAGGACGCCGCAAAGGACGCCGAAGCCAAGGCGCGTGAGGCCGCCGACAAGGCGAAGTCCGCGACTCAGGACGCCACGAAGGATGCCGAGGGCAAGGCCGACCAGGCGAAGGACAAGTTCGAGGACGCCGTGGAGGACGTCCGCGAGCGGGTCGGCGGCTTCGTCGGCAAGATCAAGGACAAGCTCGGCGGCGCGAAGTAGCCGCGGGTATGCCAAACACAGAGGACAGTGGTCTGACCGCAGCAGCCGGGCAGCTCGCCGAGAAGGCGAGCGGCGCCGCCGCCGAACTGGCCGATCGGGCGAGCACCGCCGCGGCCGATCTCGCCGACATGGCCAAGGCGTTCGCCGACAAGCTCACCACCGAGGACATGCAGGGCACCCTCGAGGAGGTGCGCGCCAATCTCGAGCACGCCGCGCAGGACGTCATGGCGGCGGTGAACGCGATCGTCGAATCGCTGAAGGACCGGGTCGGAAAGTAGTAGGCCATCGGGTGCGGGGGCTCGGGCCCCCGCACTCGCCCGCGTTCGCGAGCCGCGCCGGCGTTCGAGCCCGGTCGCGCCGCGGCGTGGTTCGCGGAACACTCGACGAAGGACGGCTGTCTTGAGCGCATCGAACGGCACCGCTTCCGATCCCGCGCCCGTCCACCCCCGGGCGGCGGTCGCGCCCCGGGTGTTCTGGCCCTCGGCGATCGTGGTGGCCGCCTTCACCGTGTACGCCATCGTGTTCCGCGATCTCGCGGCGCGGCAGGCGAAGGCGCTGCAGGACAACGTGATCGGCAGCTTCGGCTGGTACTACATCGTGATCGTCTCACTGTTCGTGGTGTTCGCGATCTGGCTCGGGGTGGGACGCTTCGGCGACATCAAGCTGGGACAGGACGGCGAGCGCGCCGAATACAGCATGGGCGCATGGCTTTCCATGCTGTTCGCGGCGGGGATGGGTATCGGCCTGGTGTTCTGGGGCGTGGCCGAGCCGCTGTTCCACTACGACGACCCGCGCCCCGGCGTCGGCGACACCGCCGCCCAGCGCGCCGACGCCGCCATGGTGCAAACGTTCCTGCACTGGGGTATTCACCCCTGGGCCATCTACGTGGTGGTCGGGCTGGCCATCGGCTACTCCATTCACCGCAAGGGCAGGCCGGTCTCGATCCGCTGGTCGCTGGAATCGCTGGTGGGCGACCGGATCAGGGGGTGGCGCGGGGACGTCATCGACATCGTCGCGGTCATCGGCACCGTGTTCGGCGTGGCCACCTCGCTGGGCCTGGGCATCCTGCAGATCTCGGCGGGCCTGAACTATCAGGGCTGGTTGCACGAACCCGGCAAGGGACTGCAGGTGGTGCTGATCCTGGTCGTCACCACACTGGCCACCATCTCGGTGGTGACCGGCGTCGACAAGGGGATCAAGCTGCTCTCACAGGCGAACATGGGCGTGGCCGGGATGCTCATGCTCTTCGTGCTGTTCGCGGGGCCGACGCTGTTCATCGTCAACGACCTGGTGCAGAACATCGGGGCGTACATCCAATCGCTGCCCAAGATCAGCCTCTATACCGGCGCGACCGAGGGCCCGACCGGCACCGCGTGGACCCAGCAGTGGACGGTCTTCTACTGGGGCTGGTGGATTTCCTGGGCGCCCTTCGTCGGTGTGTTCATCGCGCGCATCTCGCGCGGGCGCACGGTCCGCGAATTCGTGGCCGGGGTGCTGCTGGTGCCGACCCTGCTGACCTTCGTCTGGTTCGCGGTCTTCGGCGGCGCGGCCCTGAACCGCGAGATGTTCGGCGGCGGCGGGCTGGTCGGCCCGGACGGCCCCGATCGCGACAGCGCCCTGTTCGCGCTGCTGGACACCCTGCCCGGCGGCAGCCTGACCGCCGGCCTGGCTATCCTGGTGATCGTCCTGTTCTTCGTCACCTCGGCCGACTCCGGCGCGCTGGTGATGAACATGCTGTCCTCGGGCGGTAATCCGGAGCCGCCCACCTGGAGTCGCGCGTTCTGGACCTTCGCGACCGGCGGTGTGGCCATCGCCCTGCTGGTGGCCAGCGGTTCCGGCGCCTCGGCCCTGACGACCCTGCAAACCGTGGCGATCCTGATCGCCCTGCCGTTCAGCGTCGTCATGCTCGCCATGTGCTGGGCCCTGGTCCGCACCTTCCGCGCCGAGCACGCGGACCGGGCCGCCGCCGAGGCGGGCGCTACGCGGCGGTGACGGGCCGCGGCGCGGGCTGCCAGCCGGGCGGGGCGAAGATGTAGCCGAGTTTGTCGCGCAGGCGGTCCGCGCCGCGCACGTCGCGAACGATCTTCACGTATTCGCCGTACTCCAGTTTCAGCAGGTTGTAGGTGCCGACCGGGGTGGTCAATCCGTAACGGGGACGGTGCAATTCGGCCTGGAAGGTCCCGAACATCCGGTCCCAGACGATGAAGATGCCGCCGTAGTTCTTGTCCAGGTACTCCGGGTCCGAGCCGTGATGCACCCGGTGGTGCGACGGGGTGTTGAAGATGTACTCGATCGGGCGGGGCAGCTTGCCGACGGTCTCGGTGTGCGTGAAGAACTGGTAGATCAGATTCAGGGTCAGTGCGATGTAGATCGCCCACGGCGCGAAGCCCAGCAGCGGGAGCGGGGACCAGAACAGCGCCTCGGACCAGGGGTTCCACTTCTGCCGCAGCGCGGTCCCGAAGTTGAAGTACTCGCTGGAGTGGTGCGCGCGATGCGCGGCCCAGCCGATCCGGACCCGGTGCGAGAAGCGGTGATTGAAGTACAGCGACAGGTCCACCACCACCAGCAACAGCGCCCAGCCCCACCAGGTGTCGGTGGGCACGTGCCACGGGGCCACGGCCCAGAGGTAGCTGAAGCCGAGCAGCACACCGATTTTGAGCAGCAGCGACGAGGCCAGCGAGCCGACGCCCATGGCCAGGCTGGTGCGGGTGTCCCTGGCCAGATAGCCGGTGACGTGGTCGCGGTCGCGCAGCGTCCACACCTCCACCGCGATGAAAAGGAAGAAGAACGGGATGGCGTACAACACCGGTGTGTTGATCTGGTGCCAGAACGAAGTCAACATCGATCCTCCTGAATTGACTGATCCGTAATTTACGGATCAGTCAATTTGAAGTCAAGACGTGTGACCGGCCCGGATACGGGCGACTTCGGTGCGAGTCGGGTCAGTCGAGCAGCGCGACCAGGCGCAGACTGCGCGCGGTCATCTGCGCCGCGGTCTCCCCGGGATGCCGCAGCCACCAGTCGACCAGGGCGCTCACGATGCCCATCCAGGCCGCGGTCAGCGCGGACACGTCGTCCGAATCGGTCAGCCCGCCCGCGGCGCCGAACGCCGAGATCCCCCAGTTCGCGCGCTCGGCGATCTGCCGCCGAGCCTCCCGGGCGGCGTCGGCGGCCGGGCCCTGCTCGGGATGCGAACGATCGAAGACCACGCGCCAGTCGTAGGGGCGGTGCTCGAGCGCACCGAAGATCGCGGCCAGGGTGCGACCGGCCAGGGCCGTGGTCACGGTGCCGGCACGGGCCTGTTCCTCGGTCTCCCCGATGACGCGGTCCATGGCCTCGCACAGGTTGGCGGCCGCGCGCTGCACACAGCGCACGTACACGCCGTCCTTGGAGTCGAAGTAGGCGTAGATGAGCGGCTTGGAGACGCCCGCCGCGGTGGCCACCGAGCCCAGGAACAGCCCCGCGTACCCGACGCGGCCGATCTCCCCCGCCGCGGCGTCGAGGATCGACTCCTCGCGTTCGTGCCGCGGAACGCCTTTGGTACCAGCCTTTTCGGCCATTCCCACCCCGCTCCGTCACCGGTCGCCAATACTTCTGGCAATTTACCAATCGGACCGCCGCACATACCCGGACGACCGCCCGCCGGGCCGGGCCGATCGGGCTCACTCATCGGCGACGGGGAGTGATAGCCCACCCCGCGCGGTGTGATGTGAGGGTCGTCAAGGTGGGTGCGCTCGGTTCGAATCCCGTGGTCCGGAGCACTTAGACTGCGGCGAAGTACATAACGGAGTCGTCACGGATGGGGTTTACGGCGTCATGTTCAAGGGTTTCAAAGATTTCCTGATGCGGGGCAATGTCATCGACCTGGCGATCGCGGTCGTCATGGGCACCGCCTTCACCGCCATCGTGACCTCGGTGACCAAGGGTCTGCTCGAGCCGCTGCTGGCCGTGCTCGGCGGGAACAGCGAGTTCGGGCTCGGCTTCCAGATCATCGGCAGCAAGCCCGCCACCTTCGTCGCCGTCGGGCCGATCATCAGCGCGGTCATCAACTTCCTCACCGTCGCCGCGGTGCTGTACTTCATCCTGATGGTGCCCATGACCCACCTGCAGCGCCGCCTGGCCCGCCAGACCGAGATCAAGGCCGATCCCACCGAGATCGAGCTGCTGGTCCAGATTCGCGATCTGCTCGTCGAGCAGAACTCGGGTAAGAGCGAGACCGCCACCACGACGCAGCGGGGCACGACCGCGGCGGCCGCGGCAGCGGTGGCGGCCACGGCGCCGGCCGGGGCCATCGCGCCCGCCCGGCAGCCCGAAAGCGCGGACAAGTAACAAGCTTCCTCCCGAACCGGACGTCTTCGGTCCGTGTGCCCGGTCGCGGCCCGCACACGGACTATCGTGCTAGCCAGAGTGTTGCTGTCTGGTCGATAGGCGTCTATCCGAGGAGGCTCGCACGTGGGTCGCATCCCGCCCCGGGAACCGGCACTGGATCGACCCGCCGGCCAGCTCGAGCCGATGCCCGGACGCTGGGCCATGCTCGCGGTGCTGTGCTGCAGTCTGCTGCTGGTGGCCATGGACGCCACCATCCTGAACGTGGCGCTGCCCTCGCTGATCGATCACATGGAACCCAGTCCCATGCAACAACTCTGGATCGTGGATCTCTACGGTCTGGTACTGGGCGGCCTGCTCATCACGTGCGGCGCGATCAGCGATCGGTACGGCCGCAAGCGACTGTTCATCGCCGGCTTCGTGCTGTTCGGCCTGGCCTCGGTGGTGGCCGCGACCGCCGATGATCCCGCGCAGCTCATCGCCGGGCGCGCACTGCTCGGCGTCGGCGGGGCCATGGTCATGCCCTCCACGCTGTCGCTGATTCGCAACATCTTCACCGACGATCACGAGCGCACCCAGGCCATCGGCATCTGGGCGGCGGTCGCGGGCGCGGGCGCGGCGATCGGCCCGCTGATCGGCGGCCAGCTGGTGGAGCGCTTCGGCTGGTCCGCCGCGTTCTGGCTGAACGTTCCGGTGGTGGTGCTGACCGTGACCGCCGGCCTCTGGCTGCTGCCGGAATACCGTGCGCCGCAACACGGCCGGCTCGACTGGTTCAGCGCGGTGCTCTCGGTGCTGGGCGTCGTGGCGCTGGCCTGGGGCATCAAACACGTGGCCAAGGGTGAACCGGCCGCACTGGATGTGCTGATCCTGCTCGCCGCCTTCGCCCTGCTCGCCCTCTTCGCATACCGGCAGCTGAAATCCCCCGACCCGCTGCTGGACGTGCGGCTGTTCCGCAACCGCGCCTTCACCGCCGCCGCGCTGGCGACGCTGCTGGCGATGCTCGCCATCGGCTCGGCGCTGTTCCTGATCTCGTTGTGGCTGCAGTACATTCACGGCTACACCCCGTCCGAGGCCGGACTGCGCACGGTGCCCGCCGCCATCGCCACGCTGCTGGGCTCGCTGTGCACGCCGTGGCTGCTGCGGCGGGTGAGCGTGCGCTTCCTGATGGGCTTCGGATTGTTCACCCTCGCAGGCGGTTTCCTGCTGCTGGCCGCGGTGTCGACCACCACCTATCCGCTGGTCGCGGTCATCCTGGTGGCGCTGGGCATCGGTGACGGCGTCGCCATCACCACGGCGGCGGCGGTACTGGTCGCCGCGGTGCCGCCCGAGCGGGCCGGGCAGGCGGGCGCGGTGGAGGAGACCAACTACGAACTCGGCATCGGCCTGGGTGTGGCCCTGCTCGGCAGCATTCACGGCCGGCTCTTCGTCACCCATATGACGGATCTGCCGCTCACCGGCGATCAGCTCGACACCGCGCGCGGCTCGGTCGGCGGCGCGGCCTACGTCGCACACGACATCGGCGGGCCGACCGGTGATCGCGTGCTCGAAATCGCCCAGAACGCCTTCGATTCCGCGCTCACCACCACCTCGTGGATCTCCGCGGGGCTGGTGGGCGCGGTGGCCGTGCTGACGGTGGTCCTGGTGCCACGCGGGTTCCGGGCCACCGCCTCGCACTGACGCAGCGCGGCCTGTCAGGCGCCCACGCACCGCGGTCCATCGGGCATCCACGCACCGTGGCCTTTCGGGCATCCGCGCGACGAGGGCTGTCGAGCACCGCGGGTCCGCGGCCGGGCAGGCTCGAGCGCCGGTGTCGGCGGCTGGTCGGGGTCCGGCGGGATGCGGCGGCGCACGACCCCTTCCGCTAGTCGGGTCGAGCAGGTTGCGACCGCGCACGACCCCCTCCGCTAGTCGGGGTCGAGCAGGATGCGGCGGCGCACGACCCCTTCCGCCACCTCCGCCAGCGAGAGGTCATGGGTGAAGGCGTAACCGCGCAGCCGCGCGCAGGCGTCGGCCGCGCCGATGCCCAGCCGCGCACCCGTGAGCGTCGCCGCTTCGTGAATCCATCGGCTGGACAACGGTTGTGACCATTTGCGCGCCTGCTGCCCGGCGGAGAGCACCAGGCTCGCGGTCACCAGGTCGGCGATGTGCAGCGCCGCGGACATGAGCCGGGGTTCGGGCCGCCCGGGCAGATCGCGGTACAGGTCCATCGCGCCGAGCCGGACGCGGCCCAGTTGCAGCGGCACCGCGAACATGGAACCGGCCGTGCGAAATCCGGTGAGCGCCTCGGCGAAACCGGGCCAGTGCTCGCTCTCGGAGGCGAAGTCGGTGATCAGGACCGGCACCCCGGCCCGCGCCGCCGAGACCGCGGGTCCCTCCCCCGCGGTCGCCTGGGCGGTTTCCACGCGCGTCGCGAATTCGTCACTGGCACACCAGGGTTGCATCCCGGCATCGTGCTCGGTGAGCACGATGGCGGCACGCCGCACGGGCAGTACTCGTACGCACGCCCCGCACACCGCCGTCAATCCGCCTCCGGCGTCGCGGACCGCACGCAGAAACTGCCCCGTCAGTGGGTCGAACTGTGACGAAACCATCCTGCGAACCGCCCCGTGATCCTCGCTCTGCCATGAGTATTCGGTGCTCGCGGCCCATGGTGCCGTCACAGGTCGGCAACGAAAAGGGCCGAAAGTCACTCCGGGCCAACGCCGCTCGGGAGCGGCGGATCGTTCCGCCGCTCCCGGGCACGTGACGCTCCGGCAGTTGCGCGCCGGCTACTCGGCCGCGACGGGCTTGTGCGGCACCCCGAGCCGGTACAGGCCGCGCAGGTCGTAGGTGTGGGTCACCACCGCGCCGAACAGCACGCCGAAGCCCAGTCCGAACAGCGTCATCCAGATGCCGGTGCCCAGCCCCGCCGCCAGGTGCCCGTCGAAGTACAGCAGCGCGCGCACCGAGAGGTAGATCTGGTGCATGGGTTCGAAATTCGCCAGGACCGCGATGTAGCGCGGGGTGGCCTCGACCGGAATGGTGCCCGAGGACGACGGCAGGCCGAGCACCACGAAGACGATCATGTTGATGAGCAGGCCGGCGGTGCCGAAGGCGGCCAGGATGGACAGCCCAGTCACGCAGACCGCCGCGACCGCGAGCGCGCCGTAGAGGAACAGCGGCAGCGCGTGATCGATCGGCATGTCGAGCAGCGTCGCGATGCCGAGGAACAGCCCGGACACGATGGGCGCGGTCACCAGCGCGATGGCCCACTTGAGCAGCAGGGTGCGCCAGCGGCTGATGGCCACGGGCTGCACGTCCAGGAACCACGGACCGTATTCGGCGGGCAGGTAGCCGAGCTTGTTGTCGACCATGCCGTGGATGAGCATGGCCCCGCTGAACCCGGCGAACAGCAGGATCAGGGTGTAGAAGAACGCGGACAGACCCTGGCCGGTGCCCTCGGGCAGCGGGCGGAAGGGGCTAACCGAGATGTCGATCGGGGTGGCCAGTTGCAGGCGGGCCGCGCCGGTGAGTTCGGCAGGCGCGGCGCCGGGGGCGGCGGCCAGTGCCGCGTTGACCCGGTCGGTGAGTTGTGCGCCGACGGTGTGGTTCACCTCGGTCATGGCGCGGTCGCTGACCCGCTGCACGATCTGCGCGGCGTAGGTGCCCGCGCGCGGATTGGTGTGCACGGTGATGACCGGCCGTTCGATGTCGCCGGGCACCACCGCAGCCGTGCCCAGGATGGTGAGCCGCTTGGAGAAGTCGCTCGGAATGACGATGGCGCCGTAGATCCGGCCGTCGCGCAGCTGGCGCTGGGCCTCGCCCACGCCGACCAGGCGCAGATCCACCTTGTCGGCGGGCACCTTGGCGATCAGCGCGTCGGTGATCTGCTTGCCGACGTTGACCGCCTGTCCGTCGACGATGTCGCCGTCGTCCTGGTTGACCAGGGCCACCGGGAAGTCGTGCAGGTTCTTCTCCGGGTCCGAGGTGTACCCCAGGTACATGGTGCCCAGCAGGGCGGCGAGCAGCGTGACCACGAAAATCGGCGGGATCCAGCCGCGCAGGGGCAGCCCGAATCGGTGCCCGGCACCGCTCGCCCGGCCGCCATTGTCCGGAATCGCCGAGGGCGCACTGTTTTTCGGCACGGGCTCACTCCCATTCGGTTCGGACGCACTCACGTTCGTCATAGCAAGGGCAAATGTAGGCACTGACAACAAAGTAGTCAATGCCAACATCGCGGAGTGTGTCCGATATCCTGCTCTCACCATGCCCATCACCAGCTCGCGCTCCTATCACCACGGTGACCTCCGCGCCGAACTGCTGCGCCGCGCCGAGGCACTCCTGCGCCGGGCCGGGGTGGACGGGCTCTCGCTGCGCCAGCTCGCCCGGGACACCGGGGTCAGCCACGCCGCGCCGAGCCGGCACTTCCGCGACAAGCAGGCGCTGCTGGACGCCCTCGCGGCGGAGGGTTTCGAACGACTCGGGACCATGCTCGAAAAGGCCGCCGCCACCGGCACTTTCCTGGAGCGGATTCGCGCGGTGGCCCGGACCTACCTCGGTTTCGCCATCGAGAACCCCGCCCTGCTGGCGGTCATGTTCGCGCGCAAACAGCGCCAGACCCCGGAGATCGCGGCGGCCGTCGCGCAGGCGCTGGCCACCCCGCTGGCCATGATCGCCGACGGTCAGGCGCGCGGTGAGGTGGTCGACGGCGATCCGCGGCGCATGTGCCTGACCGCCATGGCGGCGCTGCAGGGTCTGGCCACTTTCGTGGGTTCGGGCTTCGTCCCGGCCGCCGATGCCGACGCACTATTTGAAGAGACCGTGACCCACATGTTGGACGGTTTGCGGCCCCGTCGCTGATTTCCCGGCCGTCCCCGTTACCTTTGGAACGGTTCGGACGATGACCACAGGGTGGCCGCGACGCCACCATCAGGCACCAGCGACAGTCGAGGACGGACAGTGACAATCGAGGGACGGCAGTACGGCGGGCGCGCCGTCACCGAGCGCAAAGCCGAACGCCGACAGCGCTTCCTCGACGCCGCCATCGAAATCTTCGGCGAGCGCGGATACGCAGACTGTTCGCTCGCCGACGTGTGCGCGGCGGCCGGCCTGTCCAAGCGGCAGTTCTACGAGGAGTTCGCGACCCGCGAGGACGTGCTCGTCGCGGTCTACGACCACATTCAGCAGGCCGCGGCGACCGCGCTGGCCACGGCGGTCGCCGACCTGGGACCCGATCCGGACCCGACCGTGCGCGTCACCAAAGCCATGGAGGCGTATCTGGGTTCGGTCGGCGCGGACCCGCACCGCGCCAAGGTGGCCTTCGTCGAGGTCGTCGGGGTCAGCGAGCGCATGGAAGAGCACCGCCGCGCCCGCAGGCACGAGTGGATCGCGACCATCGAGATCATTCTGGGCCCGCTGGCCGGGGCCGACTCGCGCCTGCGCAGCACCCCGGAGCTGACCGGCAGCGCGCTGATCGGCGCGGTGAACGGCCTCGCGCACGAATGGCTGCTCTCGGACCCGCGACCGCCGGTGAGCGAGCTGGTGGGTGTGCTGGTGGCGGTGTCGATGTCGTTGATCGTCTGAGCGGCTACATGAGCTGGCGGGCGAAATAGGTGTACTCGAGCGCGCTGGTGCGGGCGCGCTCGTCGATGTTCGCGCCCGAGCCGTGCCCGCCCTGGGTCGCCTCGTAGAAGAAGTACGGCGCACCCAGTTCCGACAGTCGCGCGGCGAACTTGCGGGCGTGCTGGGGGCCGACCCGGTCGTCCTTGGTCGTGGTCCAGATGAAGGGCTTGGGGTAGGACACCCCCGAGCGCAGCTGCGCGTAGGGCGAAATCGATTGCAGGAAGGCGCGTTCGGCCGGATCGGCCACTGTCCCGTATTCGCCCGTCCAGGACGCGCCCGCCGCGATCTGCTCGTACCGCACCATGTCCAGCAGCGGGATCTGGATGTCGACCGCGTTCCACAGCTCCGGGGCCTGGGTGAACTGCACGCCCATCAGCAGCCCGCCGTTGGATCCGCCCTGGATGCCGAGGTGGCGCGGGGTGGTGACGTCGCGGCCGATGAGATCGTCGGCGACGGCGCGGAAATCGTCGAAGGCCCGCTGCCGCTGAGTTTTCAACGCGGCCTCGTGCCACGCGGGACCGTATTCGCCGCCGCCGCGAATGTTGGCGATGACGTAGACGCCGCCGCGTTCGAGCCAGAGCCGGCCCAGCAGGCCGCTGTAGCCGGGCGTCTCGCTGGAACCGAAACCGCCGTAGCCGTACATGATCGTCGGGTTCTTGCCGTCGTACTTCATGCCCGCGGCGTGCACGATGAAGTACGGCACCCGGGTGCCGTCCGGAGACGTGGCCTTGAGCTGCTCCACCACGAACCGGGAGGCGTCGAAGCGCGCCGGGGCAGCCTTGATCGGGTCCGCGCGACCGGCCGCGGTGTCGAGCCGCCACAGCGTGATCGGGGTGACCGGTGAGCTGACCGTCAGATACGCGGTGTCACCGCGGGAATCGGCGTCCACGGCGTCGACGGTGGCGTTCTCGGGCAGTGCGACCGGGGCCGCGGACCAGCCGCCGCCGGGCAGCGGGGTGTAGACGGTGGCGCGCCCGCGCACGTCGTCCAGGGAGGTCGTGATCAGGTGCGCCCGGGTGGTCATGACCTGCTGCAGGGTCTGGGTGGGGCCGGGCGCGTAGACCAGGGTGGCCCGCGGCCGGTCCGGGGCGGTGGTCAGGGCGTCCCTGTCGAACGAGATCAGCGATCCCGCGGCGAACGCCTGCCCGTCCGCGCCGGTCCAGTCCTGGCGCAGCGAGACGAGCACCCGATCGCCGACCAGTCCCTGCACATCGACCTTGGGCGGCAGGGCGATTCGCACCGCCCGCCCGTCCCGGACCAGGCTGATCTGCGATTCGAAGAAGGACGGCCGGCGCACCACCATGGTCACCCGCTCGCCCCGGCCGCCGTCGAGCAGGAACGGCGCGGTGCCGAGACCGTCGGCGGGGTCGCCGCGCAGGATCTCGGTCGCGTCCGCCAGCGGTTGCCCGCGCTCCCAGCGTTTGACCACGTACGGGTAGCCCGAGACCGTCGTGTCCCCCGGGTTCCACTCCCGCGAGACCAGCAGTGTGTTCTCGTCGATCCAGGACGTGTACTGCTTGCCTTCGTCGAGTACGAAGCCACCGGCCACGAATTGCCCGGTGGACCTGTCGAATTCCCGTACGGTGACCGCGTCCGCGCCGCCGTCGGACAACTCGACCAGGCAGCGGGCGCCCGCGCCGGGCGCGCAGTTCATGCCCTCCCACACCCAGTTGCGGCCCTCGGCCGCGGCGAGGGCGTCCAGATCCAGAACGGTCTTCCACTCCGGTTGCGGCGCTTCGTATCCGGCGACGGTGGTCTCGCGCCAGATGCCGCGCTGATGGTCGCCGTCCTGCCAGAAGTTGCCGACCGCGCCGCCGTGGAATCGCGGCAGCGGCAGCCGATCCGGGGCCTTGCCGAGTTCCACCGCGGTGGCGAGGTTCGCGGCGTAGCCCGGATCCTTTTCGAGCACGTCCAGGGTTTTGGCGTTCTCGGCCGCCACCCACGACTGCACCCGGGGACTGTCGAGTTCCTCCAGCCACAGGTAGGGGTCGGCGCCGGGATCCGATCCGCCGCAGGCCGTCACGAGCGCGACCACCAGGGCCGCCAGCGCCGCGCGCCGTCCGATTCCGCCGTGATTCATCGCTTCCCCCCGGTTCGACGATGCCGCGGCCACCTCGTTCGAGTTGCCGATAGGAAGATTACAGCGGGTGGCCGATGCCGGCGGGGTACGGCGGGCGGGTACCCGGGCGCGGCACTGTCGGTACCCGGCGGCATTATGCGGGTATGGCGGGGAGCGCGCGACGAGGCGAGATGACGCACGACGAGGATCTGTGGACCGTGCCCGAACACTGGTGGGCGCGGGCAGAACCGTTCCGCGGGCACGGGGAGTTGCGGGCGCGCGCAATCGATCCCGCGGCGACCGCGGCGCTCGGCGCGGCGCTGGAGCCGTTCCGATCGAGCATCACCGAGAGTCTGGCGCAGCTGCGCGCCGCCGGGCTCGGTGACGTCGCCGATGCCGCCCGGACCTATCTCGACGCCCCGGAGTCGGCGGCGACGCCGATCGGGGCCGGGCTCGTCTGGGGACTGGTGGCCTACGACCGCTGGTCCTGCTGCGGTGCGATGATCGAGCACTACGACCACGTGCGCGCGGAGTTCGCCGATCTCTTCGCCGACAGCTGGGTGCTCGAGCACGGCGTGGGGTTCGCCGCCGAGGCGACGGTGTGGAACCGGAGCTTCCGGATCGAGCGCGTCCGGCGACCGGAAGGCGGCTGGCACAACGAGGTTCGCGTCCTGCCCGGCGACCACATCGGCTGGACCAACTTCGGGAACATCGCCACGCGGGTGCGCGCGGACCTCGCCACCGCGCCGGACGCGGACCACACCGACGCGGTCCGGCGGCTCACGGCGTTGCGATCCGATCCTGGCGCGCTGTGGGCGCGGCTGGCGACCTCGTATCTGCTTCCGGAACAACGACACTGGCTCGATCAGGATCTGGCCGGACTGCCCCGTTCGTCCCCGTACGACCATCCGGTGTCCATGCTGGTCAGCGCGCTCACCACACCGGCGCAGCTGACCCGCTTCCTGGAGATCACACAGCCGCTCATGCGGGGCGACGCGCCCTTCTACAGTCTGCTGACCCAGGTCGGGCCGGACGCGGTTCCGGTCATCGAGGCCGAGTTCCGGCGCGAAGGCACGCGGACCGCGCAGGACGTCAAACCCCTCGCCGTCCAGCTGTCCGAGATCCCCACCGATGCCGCGTATCAGGCGCTGCTGGACCGCATGGACCACAAGGCCGTCCGGGCCGAGCTGACCCGGGCCACGGCCCGGTATCCGAAGCGGGCCATGCGCCTGCTGTCCCGGCAGGCGGCGGCGTCCGGCGCGCCCGAAGTCGTGCGCGCACTGCGCCTGCACGCGGTCGAGCATCCGGAGCTGGTCTCGGAATATGTTGCCGAGCAGGCAGTTCCACTTCTCGAAACGGCCCGGCGACTGCCCGAGGCAGCCCCCGACGAACTACCCTCCGTCTTGACCGCAGCCGCACCGAAGCGGGGTGCGCGCGTCCCCAAATGGCTTGCGCCCCAGCTCCTTCCACAGCTGCGTGTGCGCGGATCGGACCGGGCGCTGCCCGAGGCCGCCGCCGTGCGCTGGGTGAGCCTGCTCATGGCGTGGGGACCGGACGGCGACGCACCCGGAACCCCGGAGGTGATCGCGGCCGTGGATCCGGTATCCGCCGCCGCGTTCGGCTGGGCGATCTTCGACGCCTGGCACCTGGCGGCCTATCCCGCCAAGAGCGGCTGGGTGCTGCGCACGCTGGCCCTGGTCGGCACCGACGACACCGTGCGCCAACTGGTCCCGTTCATCAATGCCTGGCCCAGCAAATCCGGCAGCGCCCGCGCCGTCGAGGCGGTCGAGGTGATCGCCGCGATCGGCGGCGACGTCGCGCTCACCCAGCTGCACGGCATCGCCGAGCGCAGCCGCCACGACAGCGTGCGGACCAGGGCAGCGGAGAAGGTCGAAGCGCTCTCGGCCGCGCTGGGCCTGAACGAGCAGGAGCTGGCCGACCGGGTGGTCCCCCAGCTCGGCCTGGCCGCGGGCGTCCGGACCCTGGACTACGGTTCCCGCCGGTTCACCGTGTCGCTGGATCATGAACTGCGGCCGCGGATCATGCTCGACGGCCGGTCGCTGCGGACGCTGCCCCGGCCCGCCGCCACCGACGATCCCGAGCTGGCCCCCGCCGCCTACCGATCATTCCGGGAGTTCAGCGAGGAACTGAAAACCGCCACCGCCGAGCAGATTCGGCGCTTCGAATCCGCCATGCTCGACGGACGACGCTGGCGGGCACCCGCTTTCCGCTCCCTCATCCTCGAACATCCGGTGCTCGGTCACCTCGCGCGCCGCCTGGTGTGGGCGGAGTTCGACGCTACGGGTGCGGTGGCCGGCGCGTTCCGCGTCGATCAGGACCACAGTCTCGCCGACGTGGACGACGAGCCGTACGAGCTCGCCGAGGACGCCCTGCTCGGCATCGCGCACCCGCTGCACCTGGGCGATTCGCTGCCCCGCTGGCGGGAACAGTTCCGGGACTACGAGCTGCTCCAGCCCTTCGAGCAGCTCGATCGCGACGTGCACGGCTTCACCCCCGAAGAAGCCGCCGGGGAGACCCTCGACCGCTTCGCGGATCGGCGGATTACCACCGGCCGCATCTACGGTCTGCGCAAATACGGCTGGGTGGTCTCGCACGACGGCATCTACCGCAGGTTCGGTACGTTCCGCGTGGTGCGGGTCGCCCTGTCTCCCGGGATTCAGGGCGGATACAGCTACGAGGCGGAGGAACAGCGGGTGGTCTCGGTGCGGCTGACCGGTGGCACGTTCGCCGCCTTCGACCCGGTCACCGCCTCCGAGCTGCTGCGTCAGCTGGAGCGGCTGGCCGCGTGAGCCCCGGCTCGGCGGCCGAAGAACGACCCCGCGCCGAGCTGGGTGCCGCTCGAATAGCCCTTGCCGTCCTGGGCCAGGGTCGCGGCGGCCGCACCGGCGGCGTACAGGCCGGGGATCGGTGAACCGTTCTCGCGCAGCACTTCCCCGTCGGCGGAGGTGTACAGGCCGCCGAGGGTGAAGCCCGCGTACAGCGCCTTGCCCAGGGTCAGGTCGAAGGCCGCCCACGGCCCGGTGTCCTGCGCGGCGAGGAAGTCCGCCGATTTGCCGAAGTCCGGGTCCTCACCCCGCGCGGCGTTCTCGTTGTAGCGGTCGAGGGTGGATTGCAGTGCCTCGAAGGGGATTCCGAGCGCGGTCGCCATCTCCTCGACCGTCTCCCAGCCGTCGATGAACGGGGCCAGCGGGAACATGGGCCGTTCCATGTGCTCGGAGTCCACGATCAGATACGCCGCGGCATCCGGCTGTTCGAGCACGAACGCCGAGGTGCGGGCGTGATAGGAATCCTCGGCCACGAAGCGCTGTCCGTCGCGATTGACCACCAGGCCGGTGAGCAGCATGGCGGGCGGGTACACCGGCGCGGTCACGAAGGCCTGCTTCATGTTTCGCGCCGCGCCGCCCGCGGCCAGGCCCAGGCGCAGGCCGATGCCGTCGTCGTAGGTGGTGCCGAGCACGAAGGGCTTCTCCGCCAGCCACGGCACATGTTCGGCGACCATGTCGGCGTTCATGACGAAACCGCCGGTGGCCAGCACGACCGACTTCGCCCGCACCGCACCGGTTTCCCCGGGCCGGCGCCAGCTCACCCCGACGATGGTCCCGTCCGGGTCGGCGATCAGGTCGGTCACCCCGGTCTCGTACCAGACGTCGACCTCGAGCGCGGCCGCCCGCTTGACCAGCAGGTCGATCACCAGCGCCGCGCCCTGGGTGTCGCCGGGCACCGGCACCTTGTGCCCGCGCGGGGCGGGCACGGCCTGATCTCGGTACGGGAAGACCTTCTCGTTGCCGGTGTACATCAGCCCCTCGGTGCCGGGCTGGATGACCGCCTTCTCCGGGTAGTAACTGCGCTCGAATTCGAATCCCAGGCTCTCCAGCCAGGTGAAGTGCTCGACGCTGCCGTCGCAGTAGGCGCGGATCTTCTCCGGTTCGGGTTCGCGCGCAACCGAAGTGAGGTACTTGTACATCTCCTCGGCCGAATCCGCGTGCCCGGTGGCCTGCTGCACGGGGGTGCCGCCGCCGAGGTAGAAGTGGCCGCCGGCCAGCGCGGTGGTGCCGCCGGCCACGGCCGCGCGCTCGAGCAGCAGCACCCGCGCGCCGCGGCTCGCGGCTTCGACCGCGGCGCAGCCACCGGCGATGCCGAAGCCGGCGACGAGCACGTCGACCTCGGCGCTCCACTCGGTAATCGATTCCGCCGCAACAATATTGACCGGCCGTGCGCTCACTGTGCTTCCCTCTTGATCTGTTCGAAGAACTTCCGCATATTCTCGCCGACCTCGGCCACCTCGATGAAGGGCACTCCGGCCGCCGCGCCGTCCAGGTAGGCGAAGCGCATCTGCCCCGCCATGTCGCCGCGCTGCACCACGTCCAGACCCAGCGCCGCGGCGTCTTTCAACGTCTCGTCGAAGTCCTCGGGCTCCACGCAGATGTGGTGCAGTCCCGGCCCGGAGGCGTTCAGGAATTCGGTGTAGATGGAGTCGCCGCGCACCGGCTGGATCAGCTCGAGCTGGGTGTCGCCGTTGTAGGCGAGCGCGATGTGCGCGGTGAAGTCCGCGGGCGCGCCGCGGTAGGTGCACGTTTCGGGCCCGAAGTGCACCTCGGGCATGCGCGTCCACTTGCGCGCGCCGAGCACAGTGCCCAGGAAGCTCTCGCTCCGCTCGATGTCGGGGACCACCCATGCGATCTGGGTGATCGGCCCGTGCGCCACCGTCATGCTCGCTCCATTCACCGATCCTCCCGGCAGTTAATCACAACCGCTTAAATGCGCAGTCCGCAAACTCACAACTGACCCGGGCGCGAACACGGCGATGGCCCGGCCCCCGAGGGGCCGGGCCATCGCGAACCGGCGACTAGTTCGCGGTCCGCTTGATCAGCTTGATCACCAGGAACGACACGACGCCCATGATGCTCATGACACCGATCATCAGCACGCTGGACAGCCACGCCATGGTGCTCACCGGCAGCCGGTAGGCCAGCACGATCCGCAGCGCCGACTCGCTCACCAGGGCGATGCCCCAGGCCAGGGCCAAGGTCGAATGCAGCCGTCGCACCGCCGGATTGGTGCGGTACGCCTCCTCCATGACGTGCAGGTGCGGCGATGCGGCGAACGCCTTGCGCGCGGCGGCGTAGGTCAGCGGCTTGCCGATCAGCGCGCTGATCAGGAAGGCGGCGCCGACGACCACGGTGCCGAAGGATTCCCGCACGATCACCATGCGCGCGTCCCCGCTCACCAGCGCGCCGGCCAGCCCGACCAGGAAGCCGCCGAGCACGACACCCGCGAAAAGATCGACCTGGCGCGCCCGCACCGCCCCGAAGACGACGATGGCGGCCGAGCACAGCGCGCCGCCCAGCAGGGCGACCAGGTCCGAGTACCCCAGCGCGTGCAGCGCGTAGTACGCGGCGACCGGAATCGCGATGTCGCGGGCGATGGGCGCGAGCATGCTCACGAGCGACGGGCGGTCGGTCTTGCCCTGCGGGGCGGTCACGGCGGGCGCGGTGGTGGTCATGGCTGGCACTCCTCGTATTCGACTGTGCGCTACGAGAAATGACGCTACGGACGGCGAAACCCCGGCGGACCTGCCAACCATCACGGTCCGCCCATGACAGTCGTCATGGGCGGTGCGGCTAGGACGCCGCGGACTCGAGGCTGCGGCCCTTGGTTTCCGGCGCGCCCCACAGGCAGATGAGGAAGCCGATGACGGTGATCCCGGCCGCGTACAGGAACGTCGGCCCCATCCCCAGATTGGTCAGCGACCACGGCAGCAGGAAGGTGCCCAGCGCCGCGCCGATGCGGCTGACCGAGGTGGTCACCCCGACCGCCGTGGCTCGAATGTGCGTGGGGAACAGCTCGTTCGGATAGGTCCAGTCCAGCACGTTCGGGCCGCCGCAGAAGAAGGCGTACAGGCACAGCATGAGGAAGGCGAGCATCGCGGGCATACCGGGCCAGAGGCCGATGAACAGCACCGGCAGCACCATGAGCCCGAAGCACCAGACGATGACCGGGCGGCGGCCGATGGTGTCGATCAACCGCATGGCGGGCAGGCAGCCGATGAGGAAGACCATGCTGATGAGCGCGGTGCCGAGGGTGTCCATCCAGGTGCCCTCGGGCATGCCGAAGGAGGTCAGGATCTGCGGGCCGAAGGTGAGCATGGCGAACAGCACGGTGACCTGGCAGACGAAGAAGCCGCAGCAGAAGGCCAGGCGCTTGCGGTATTTCGTGTGCAGCAGAGCGCGAATCGAGCCGTGCTCCTCCAGGGACACGTCACCCTCGATCAGATCCGCCGGATCGACCTTGACGTGCAGGTACTTCTCGATCATTCGGGCGGCCTTCTCCGGCTTGCCGTGCTGGGCCAGCCAGCGCGGTGACTCCGGGGCGGTGCTCTGCCGGATGATCAGGAAGAACGCGCACAGCACCGCGCCGCTGGCGAGCTGCCAGCGCCAGCTGCCGTCGCCGATGAAGGTCAGGCAGAGGTAGCCGACCACGTAGGCCAGGACCGATCCGGCGTACCAGGCCACGATCTGGAAGCCGAGCAGTTTGCCGCGCTGCTTGAGCGGCAACCACTCTCCCAGCAACGATGTGGCGATCGGATAGTCGGCGGCGACCGCCATGCCGAGCACGAACCGCAGAATGACGATGAGCCAGATGGATTCGGCCCAGAAGGACGCGATAGAGCAGGCCGCCATGACGACCAGGTCGGCGGTGTACATGACCTCGCGGCCGATCTTGTCGGTCAGCACGCCGAAGAGCGCGCCCCCGACGAACATTCCGACCAGGGCGGCGGCGCCGATCAGCGAGATGTCGGCGGTGCTCAGATCGAGTTCGGGGGTCATGCCGATGAGCGCGGTGCCGACGATGCTCAGGATGTAGCCGTCCAGCAGCGGTCCGCCCGAACACGCGATGGCGAGTCGTTTGTGGAATCCGGTGAAGGGGGCATCGTCGATGACGGTTGTCATAGCTCTCCTCGCGGACGCCTCGAACACCTCGGTTAGCTAATAACAAGCAAGCGTTGGCGAACGTACCCGCGACGCCGGGTGCCGGACCCGGGCGACACGCCGCCGACGCCGACTTTCCTGAATCGGCGCCGCGGGTGGGCGGGCATGGCGTTCCGGCGCGCGGCCGGGTAGGGTCCCCAACGTCTATTCAACGAGTTGCATATGCGAGGTGTTCGGTGACTTCCTTCCGACAGGCCGTCGAGGCCCGCGACGCCGAGGCCATCGAGGCCCTGCTCGCCGATGACGTGGTGTTCATCAGCCCCGTCGCCTTCAAGCCCTATCCGGGCAAGGCCATCACCGCGGCCATCCTGCGCGGGGTGCTGCGCGTGTTCGAGGACTTCCACTACGTCCGCGAGATCGCGAACGAGAACGGCCGCGACCACGCGCTGCTGTTCGAGACCAAGGTCGACGGCAAGGCCGTCACCGGCTGCGACTTCCTCACCTTCGACGAGCACGGCAAGATCGTCGAATTCATGGTCATGGTGCGCCCGCTCTCGGGTGCGCAGGCCCTGGCCGCCGCCATGGGCGCGCAGTTCGAGCGCATCCAGCAGGAGGCCACCGACCAGGTCCTGCGCGAAACCGCCGGGGCGTAGGCGAATTCGCGGGTCGCGGCCCGGCCCGCGCCGGGGCCGGGCCGGGCCGGAGTCAGTCCGCGATGGGCTCGGCCACCTCGGGCTCGGCCGCGCGCTGCCGGGTCAGCAGCCAGCCGACCGAGGCCGCGAGCGGGAACATCAGCACGCCGTACACCGCCGCCGGAACCGCCATCTCGGTGCTGTCCAGCACGCTGATCGCGATGGTGATGGCGATCGTGCTGTTGTGCACGCCGACCTCCATCGAGCAGGCGATGGCCTGCCGGAAGTCGATACCGAGCCAGCGCGGGATGAAGTAGCCGGCGGTCAGGCTGATGACGCAGAACAGCACGACGATGGCGCCGACCTGCACGAAGTAGTCGCCGAGGTTGGCGCGCTCGGCCGCGATGGTGCCCGCGACGACGATGGTGAGCACCAGCGCGGAGCCGATTCGCACGGGGCGGTCCATGCGGTCCGCGAACCCGACCGCGTACTTGCGCACCACCATGCCGAGCACGACCGGGATGAGCACGATCGCGAAGACCTGGACCGCCTTGCCGAATTGCAGTCCGAGCGTTCCGGATCCGTCGCTGGGGTCGAAGTAGCCGATCGCGAAGTTGGTGACCAGCGGGACGGTGACCACGGCGATGATCGAGTTGACCGCGGTGAGCGAGACGTTCAGCGCGACGTCACCGCGGAACAGGTGGCTGAACAGATTGGCCGTCGTCCCGCCCGGGGAGGCCGCGAGCAGCATCATGCCGACCGCGAGGATCGGCGTCAGGTCGAACAGCAGCACCAGGCCGAACGCCACCGCGGGCAGAATCAGCAGCTGGCAGGCCAGCGCTACGGCGACGGTCTTCGGGGTCCGGGCGATCCGGGTGAAGTCCTCGGCCGTGAGCGAGAGCCCGAGGCCGAACATGATCGCGGCCAGGGCCAGCGGCAGTCCCACGGAGACGAACGGTGAGTTCATGGTGTTCCTCAATCATCGAGCCGGGTCCGTGGACCCATATCTGAGACCGACTCGTCTCAGATTGGATGGAGGGTAGCTCGAGAGTGACCCGGGTCGCAGCATAACCGGACAAATCGCCCTAATAGGAGTTGTGCTCGGTAATCGAGTGCCGCGCGGAGGCTCGAAGGTGGGAGGCTGGGCCCATGGCCGATGAACAAGAAGTCCAAGCGAATTCCGCGGACGCGGTGCAGGAGTCGCCACAGGAGGCGACCAAGCGGAAGTTCCGGGAAGCCCTCGAGCGGAAGAACGGAACGAACGCCGCGGCGGGCGGGGCCGGCAAGAACACCGGAAAGGTGCACGGCGCGCACGCCGCCGCGGGTGGCAAGCGCACCTTCCGGCGTCGCGCGGGCGGATAGGACCGCGAACTCGGCCCCCGGCAGCGTCGCTGCCGGGGGCCGTTTTTCGTTCCGTCAGGTGTCGCGGCGGGCGCGTGCCCGGCGTTTGCCTTCGTGCATGGCCTGCACCCGGGCCACCGGGATGGTGTGGCCCTCGGCGATCAGGTCGGCGGGCAGGCGCTGCGGGGCGGGCATGTCCTCGGCCCAGGGATCACGGTCGCCGAGCTGTTTCAGCGCCGTGCGAATCGTGAAGTCGCGCGGGTGAACAGCGGGCAGGTCCGACCAGCTCACCGGGAACGACACCGTCGCACCGGGCCGGATCCGCGGGCTGTACGCGGCCACGACGGTGGCTCCGCCCGCGCGGGTCGAATCGAGAAAGACCTTGCCGCCCCGGTCTTCTCGGATGAAAGCCGTGGTGGCGAGTGCGGGATCGAGGCGTTCGGCGCGGGCCGCGATGGCTCGGGTGGCGGCAGCGGCGTCCTCCAGGCCCGCGTCCGTGACCGGGACGAAGATGTGAACGCCTTTGGAGCCACTGGTTTTCACCGCGCCCGCGAGGCCGTCGGCCGCCAGCGCCCGGCGGATCAGCTCCGCCGCGGCCACGGCCTGCGTGAACGGCTGTTCGGGCGCGGGGTCGATGTCGAGGACGAGATGCGTTGGCCCGCCGGAGTAGTCGTGCAGTTGCTCGGCGAGCAGCAGGGTGACGTGGTACTCGACCGCGCGCTGGTTTCCGAACCACAGCAGGGTGCGGACGTCCTCGCAGAGCGCGTAGGTGACTTCGCGTTTCGAGCTGCCCGCCCACAGGGTCACGCGCTGCACCCAGTCGGGCGTGTACTTGGGCAGGTTTTTCTGCATGAACGGCTCCTGCCCCGGCCGCACCCGCACCACCGACAGCGGCCGCTCCCGCAGCCCCGGCACGAGCCGCTCCCCGACCGCCTCCAGATAGTCGATGAGCTCGCCCTTGGTGGCCTCCGCGCCATCGAACAGCGGATCACCCAAACTGCTGAACTTCAGCCCGTCCCGAACCCCGTCGCCCATCGGCCCACCATGCGCCCCATCCGCACCCGCGTCAACCGACACGGCGCTACGGCCGGGCCGACGGCAGATCCCACCGGGACGCCGACGCCTCCCGGGCATAGGTGCGCTCGGGATGCACGGTGATCACGTCGACCCGCCCGACCAGCGGCTCGGGCACCACGTCCATCAGGTGCGCCAGCGAAGGCACGATCACCGCCTCGGCGTCCAACCGGGTGATCTGGGCGTTGAGCCGAGCCAACGGCGGCCGGCCGAACTTCGGGTCGTACACCACCATGTCCGAGAAGTCGTAGCCGAACCGCTCGGCGAGCGTACGGATCTCGGTCTCGTCCCGCCCCCGGCTCCGCCCCGACACCTCCACGTTCACATACCCCAGACACGTTGGCCGGTAGTCCATCTCATCCCCTGATTCGTCCGGGTCCACGGCGGATTTTCGATCGCAGCGAGGTCTCCACTCCACCCATAGGGGGATTCCGATGAAGCTCGAACGACTCGGCGGAGACTCCGTCAACGGACAATCGCCCACTCTGTTTCACAGCGATCGCAGCACCTATGTCATTCAAGGCTGGCGAACCGACCGGGTCGACACGATCGAGATACCGCATCGGCTGATTCAGTTCCTGAAGCCGGGAACCTGCTTCGGTGCCACGCTTCACGACAGCGGGCACGGTACCTTCACCGTCACCGGCGAGCCCGTGACCGATCCGGAAGCACTGGGCCGGATACAGCCACCGGACCACGAAACGGCGATCGAGGTCACGATCGGTCGAGAACGGAGGCGCGATGCACCACATGGACTTTGACGAACTCGTGAAGGCGTTCCACAGTCATGAGCGCGCGTTCCATCTCGAGGTCCGCGACGATTACACCGGCGTCCCCGGTGAAGCCGAAGCGCTGGAACGCTTCCTGACCGGGCAACCGCTCGATCCGGAGTTCACCGCCCAGTGGTACGCACTGATGAAACAGGTCACCAGCTACGGAACCGCGGTACAGCGGGTACGCGTAGTGACCGAGCCGCACAGCGACTACATCCGGTTCGCCCTGTCCACCACGGCGGGGAGTCTCGCAGTGGGCGACGACATACGGTGGCTTCCCCGGAATCGCGCTCCGGTCAGTCTGCCGGACGACGACTGGTGGCTTTTCGATGATCACCTCGTCGCATGGACGGTATTCAAGCGAGACGGAACCGCGCTGCCGGGCTGGGTAGCCAGCACCGACCCCGCGATAGCAGACCACTACGCTCAACTTCGAAACCAACTGTGGAGTAAAGCAATTCAGCACAACGACTACGCGAGGTGACCAACGTTCGGCAGGCACGCCGCGACCTCGGGGCACGGCTTCGTGATCTCCGACTCGCGGCGCACCTGCGCGCCTACCAACTCGCCGAACAGGCTCGGTGGTCGGCGTCGAAGGTCTCCCGAATCGAGAACGGCGCTCACTCGCTCACCGAAGCCGATCTGGAGATCTGGTGTCGGCTGACCGGGGCAGAGCTGGCTTACCCCGATCTGCGGGCCACGCTTCGCAACGTGAACGCCGCTTGGATGGAATGGCGGCGCATTGTCGGCACAGGACACGCGCGCCACCAGGGCGAGATCGGCGGCCTGGAATCCCGCACGGAACTACTCCGCAGCTATGACCCGCAGGTCTTTCACGGTCTGTTGCAGACCGAGAACTACGCCCGTGCGATCCTGACGGCCGCCGCCGGCTTCCTGCACATCAGCCAGGATCTGAACACCGCGATCGCAGCACGGATGCAACGGCAGGCCGTCCTGCGACAAGGCCGCCACAGGTTCTACTTCCTGGTCGGCGAACAAGCACTGTATGCCACCGTGGGCAGCAGTGAGATCGCGCGCGGTCAGTTGTCACACCTGCTCGACGCGATGACCCTGCCGAATGCCGTGATTGGCATAGTGCCACTGAATGCCAAGTTCTTCTATCGCACAACGGAATTCGCAATCTATGACCAGAAGGCGGTCCTGATCGAGACGATCACAGCCGAGTCGACGATCACTCAACCCCATGAGATCGCGCTGTACGAGCGGACATTCACCACGCTTGCTGATCGGGCGCACCACGGCCGAGCGGCCCGAGATCTCATCCACCGGGCACTTCGAGCATTCGATTAGCCCATGCCCACCGCGCCGCGGAGATACCCGGGAACCCCGGCCCTACCGCCCTCGCGCCGCTCTGACCTCCGACAGACTCATTTTCGGCGGCCAGAAAGCGCTCATCGAACCGCCGCCGGTACCCGACCTCGCCCTACCCCCAGGCCCGGCGGGTGCCGGGCAGACCGGCCCCGCCGTGTTCGTCCGGAACCACGCCCAGCACCTGGTGCAGTCCCAGGCCCCCGTCCTCGAAGCCCAGGGCCGAGGCGGCCATGTAGATCCGCCAGATTCGGGCGCGGCCCTCGCCGACCAGGGCGACGGCGGCGGGCCAGTCCCTTTCCAGATTGGCGACCCAGGCGCGCAGGGTCAGGGCGTAGTGCTCGCGCAGAGATTCGACGTCGCGGACCTCGAATCCGGCTCGCTCCATGGCCAATACGACTTCGCCGACGTCGCGGAGCTCGCCGTCGGGGAAGACGTAGCGGCCGATGAACGAGCGCGGGGGGATCTTCGAGCCGCCGCGGGCGGAGATGGCGTGATTGAGCAGCCTGCCGCGGGGGCGCAGCAGTGCGCGCAGGGTGTCGAAGTATTCGGCGGCGCGCTCGGAGCCGACGTGTTCGAACATGCCGATCGAGGAGATGGCGTCGAAGTGTTCGCCGCCCAGGTCGCGATAGTCCGCCAGGCGGATCTCGACGTTCGCGGACAGGCCCGCCTCGGCGACGCGGCGGCGGGCGAGGTCGGCCTGTTCGCGGCTGATGGTGACGCCGACGACCTGTGCGCCGTAGGTGGCGGCGGCGTGGATGGCCATCGAGCCCCAGCCACAGCCGACGTCGAGCAGGCGCAGGCCGGGGGTCAGGCCGAGTTTGCGGCAGATGAGGTCGTGTTTGGCGCGCTGGGCGTCGGCGAGGCTGACCGCGGGATCGGCCGGGCCGGTGCCGTCGTCGTGGGGCGCGGTGAACCGGGCGCAGGAGTACGTCATGCTCGGGCCCAGGACGAGGTTGTAGAAATCGTTGCCGACGTCGTAGTGGTGGCTGATCGCCGCCGCGTCCCGGGCGCGGGTGTGCGCGCGGCCGCGTCGCGGGCGAGCTTCCTCCCGGGGCGGTTCGGGCCGGCGGCCCAGTGCGCCGAGCCGCCCGGCCGCGCCGAGCGCGCGCACCGCACCGGCCGCTCCCAGGCGGGCGTTGCCCGGGACGGCGGTTTGCAGGGCGCGCAGCATGGCGAACAGGTCGCCGTCGAGGTCTGCGCTGCCGGACACGAAGGCCCGGCCGAGGCCCAATTCGCCCGGGGCCCAGACCATATGGGCGAGCGCGTCCTTGGATCGAATCCGCAGGGTGCCGGGTGACTGTCCGGCGGCGGCCGCCCGGCTGCCGTCCCAGAATTCGAAATTCAGCGGCGGCGACGCGCCGAATGCGAGGCGCAGCAGGGGTCCGAATGTCTCCGCGACTGTCGCGTCACTGCCCATATGTCCACTTTGCCCCTATCGTGCCGTCGAATCGGGGATCCCGGACGCCGTGGCGGGCCGATCGCGATCGGCGCGCGAATTCGATCGGCGTGGACCGATGAATTCGTGTCCCGGGCCGGGTCTATACCTTCAGCACGCATTCTGCGTCCACGGTCAAGGGAGGACCCCCATGAGCCCGACAGCATTGCCGCCCATCACCGACGCCGACACCTGGCGGCACGAACTCGACGCCCTGCGCAAACGCGAGAAGGCCGCGACCCGCGAACTCGACGCCATCGCGGCGCAACGCCGCCGCCTGCCGATGGTCGAATTGCCCGACTACACGCTGGAGGGGGAGGACGGCCCGGTCAGCCTGGCCGACGTCTTCGACGGCAAGTCCCAGCTGATCGTCTACAACCACATGTGGTCGCCGGGCAAGGAATGGCAGTGCCCCGGCTGCACCGGCTTCACCTCGCAGTTCACCCGCCTGGAGTTCCTGGACAACTACGACGCCCGCTTCGTGATCGTCACCCAGGGCCCGATCGAGGAGGCCCTGGCCTACAAGAAGCGCGTGGGCAACAAGATGACCTGGTACTCGACCGCGAACAGCCCCTTCGGCTCCGACGTCGACGCGGCCCCCGAGGAGGGTTTCGCCGTGAACGTCTTCCTGCGCTCGGGCGACACCGTCTACCGGACCTGGCACACCAACGGCCGCGGCACCGAGCAACTGACCCACACCTTCTCCCTGATCGACCTGCTCCCCTACGGCCGCCAGGAAGAATGGCAGGACTCCCCCGAAGGCTGGCCCCAGTCCCCCACCTACAGCCGCTGGGTCGGCTCGGAGGACGTGGCCGCCGCCTACGGCAACGCGTAACCCTCACAACGGTTCTCGCGGGCCGGTGAGTTCACCCCGGCCCGTGAATTCCGGGGTCCTTGATATCCGCGCCCCGAGAATTGCGGGCAGCCACACACCCACGTAGCTATTCCCTTCCCGGCCGCTGGAAGTTAGCGTTCCTCGACCCCCTCGTCAGGGGTCCGGGATAGAGGAGTCCGGGGATGGGAACACGCAGCGGTATGGCACGTCGAATTGTGTGGGGCACAACTTCTTTGGCATTCGCCTCGGCATTGACGGCGCTCGCCGCCGCGCCGGCGTCCGCCCTCGACATCGAGCTGTCGCCCAGCCAATCCTTCACGGTGGGAACGGCATACACGATCTCGTATCACACGGACGTGGAGCAGACCGGCCACCAGATCGTGTTCACGGACAACGGCGAGTGCTTCACCGGCCGCTGGGTTCCGGGCCGTCCCGCCTACGGCTCCTCGAACAAGCAGCAACCCGAGAACCTCTGGGTCGGCTGGACCCCCACCACCCCCGGCCCCCACACCATCACCGCGACGATGAACGGCCGCACCGTCTCCCAGACGGTCTACGTAACCCCCGCTCTCGGCGGCACCCCGCCCCTGCTCCCCAACCCCCGCACCGGCTGCGACGGCCCCAAGCCCGGCGGCCTCCGCGCGGAGCTGGAAGCAAACCTGCCCTGAGGTGACGGTTCCCCGGTCCGGACCGGACCGGGGTTCACCCCGAAAATCGGGCGCTACCAATGCCCTTGAAAAGTGACGTCATCCACCACGGCCGGCCACGGCGGCGGCTCGGGTCGCAAGTTGTACGTCAGATGCACGATGACGTACCGAACGTCCGCGCCGCCGACCTCCCCGACCCGCACCACGACATCGTCGTAATCCGGCCCGTAGGCAACGACTTCGAGCGCGAGCCCGAACAACTGGTGCCCCGCCCCGATCTCCGCGATCAATTCTCCGGTGGCCGACTCCCGACCCGCTCCCCGCACCGCGGGCCGGTAGTAGCGAGACTCCACCAGGTTCTCCCAGTCGATCCGCGGCCCCCGCGGGTCCTTCCCCTCCACCCGCGCCCACAGCTGCCGAAATTCATGGAATCCGCTGCTCCGATCAACCGAATCATCGAAGGTCCGGATCAACCGATGGGCGTCGGACAACAACTCTTTGGCCGCTCCGGGGTCGTCCTCCGCCAACCCCTGCCGAACGATCTCCAACAGCGCACGTGCTTGATAGAAGGCAGGCTCGTCGTCGTAATACCGCGTCGAGGTATCGGTCCGCTCCACCGCCAACCGCCGAAAAGCGGCAACCCTCTCCCCCACATCCCCGATCCCCAGCGCTGCGCTGTACTCCCGATCCTCATTCACCCCAGAATCCCCCTCACCGTGCAATTGCCAGGATTCCCGCAGCCTCGGATCGTTGAGTCGTACCGTAATCCGGAACCACGAAACAGGCCATCGCGAGAGGACCGATCATGACTTCGATGTCGCCCGAACACACGGGGTCGAACCTGCATCCGCTGATCGAGCACCCGGCCAACGCTGCCCGGCTCGCACAAGGCATCGCTCAGCTCGAGTCCGGGGACACCGTCGAGGTCGACCTCGAAAAACTCTCGAAAGAGCTTGAATGAAGGTCACTTTCACGAAGAACGCGTTCGAGGACCTCGACCACCTGCTGGGATGTCGCGTGACAGGGCCAACTCGGTGATCTTCCGCGCCACCGCCCCTGCCGCTGATGCGTTCAGTGGGAGCGGACGGAACTCGCACGCCGTGACGTCCGTGCCGTTCCCACCGACCATCATGGAGCCGCTCACCCCACCGGCGTAGTAGCGCCGAGTACTTTCCCACCCCGACCGCGTTCCGAGGTCGAAGAAGTACTCGATGAACTCGGTCAGGTAGACCGGCTCACCCTCGAGCCGAAGTCCCGTCTCCTCCAGCAACTCCCGATCGAGGGCATCCAGATGGTCCTCGCCCTCCTCCAGACCGCCCCCGGGCAGATCCCACAGCCCTCGTCCCGCGTACCCGTCCCGCACCAGCAATACGGTGTCGTCCCGCATCGCCACGATGTAGGCCGAGGTCCGTTGAATCAGGTCCTCCTCGGGCACCAGATGCGCATCGCCGTTGATGTCCCGGCACAAGTAGGTCCTACCCGCGTGACTCCCCATTCCCCTGATTCGGAGCAGTCGCGGGAGCGGACCGGTCACCGCACCGGGCGGGCCCGGTAATCCAGCTCTTGGCGTCCGGCCGCAGTCGACATGGCGACGCGCTTCGAACCGCCCCGTCGGATCCGCGGGCGGCCGAAACGACGAAGGCCCGGTCCCCTGGGGACCGGGCCTTCGTGCCAGTGGAGCTGCCGGGAATCGAACCCGGGTCCTCCGCCGTGTCACCAGGGCTTCTCCGTGTGCAGTTCGCTTCGTCTCTACTCGGATCTCTCAGTCATGCGAACAAGCCGAGATGACGATCCCAGTCGCTGTTTGATGTTCCGTTCGACTCCGCGACCGAGCCGAACGGTAAGCCCTCTAGCTGATGCCAGTGACCGGGTCGAGGGCGAACCCGGGCTGACAGACACGCTTCGCTACTTAGGCAGCGAGAGCGTAGTCGCGCTGATTGGAATCGGCGCTTATAGGGTTGCAGCGACGCTTATACAGTGGTCTCCTGCCTGCACTGACACGCTTCCCCTGAATCAACGTACGCAGTCGAAACCGTTCAGCCCCGTCTGTGTTCACCGATTCGAGTGAACCACCCGGCTCGCACCGGGCCCAGTCATACTAACACCGCTGAAACAGCGGATCATCCCATTATCCGCGCGTCACGCGGGCGTTTCCGACCTGCGCGTTCCCGAAGGAACGGTCAGGCGCGCATGCCCTTGATCCGGCGCCCGACCTCGCGGACAACCTCCCGCTCGGCATCGCGCTTGGCCAGGTCCTGGCGCTTGTCGTAGTCCTGCTTACCCTTGGCCAGCGCCAGCTCGACCTTGACCTTGCCGTCCGAGAAGTACATCGACAGCGGAACCAGCGTCAGGCTGGACTCCTTGGTCTTACCGAGCAGCTTGTCGATCTCACGGCGATGCAGCAGCAGTTTGCGGGTGCGTCGCGGCGCGTGATTGGTCCACGAGCCGTGCGAGAACTCCGGCACGTGCAGGCCACGCAGCCACACCTCACCGTCATCGATGCTGGCGTAGGCGTCCACGAGCGACGCCTTACCCTCGCGCAGGCTCTTCACCTCGGTGCCGACCAACGCGATCCCGGCCTCGTAGGTGTCGATGATCGCGTAGTTGTGCCGCGCCTTGCGGTTCGTGGCGATAACCTTGCGCCCCTTTTCCTTCATAACGACCAACAATAATCAGCCGCGCCAGCCGTTTATTCCACACGCCCGCAACCGCCCCGGAACCCGGCCGGCCGGGCAGCCCCCACACCCGCCCCCAACCGGTGAACCAGCAGGTAGCGGGCCGAACGCCGAGCCCGTCATGCCCCAGGAATTGCTGGCACGGCGGTTTTCTGAAATCGAGACTTTTCACTCAATCCGGACGTTAGCGTTCCTCGACCCCGCCGATCGGGGTCATGGAACAAGGAGCGATGGATGAGTACACGCAGCGGCCCGGCTCGCCGAATCGGCTGGGGCGTAACGGCATTGGCCGCGATCTCGGCCACGGTGGCCATCGTCGCACCCCAGGCGTCGGCCGGCGTCGGCGCGCTGGTGGCACCGGACGAGCCCGTGGTGGCGGGGACCACGTATCGCGTCGACATGTGGCTCGAGAGTGACAGCGACGCGGCCTTCATCGGCGAGAAGTACGTCGTCACCGACAACGGCAAGTGCATCTACAGCGTCACCGTCAGCTGGGGATTCGGATCCACGATGCTCCAGAGTCCGGCCAGATTCCGGTGGACTCCGACCACCGCCGGTTCTCATACCGTGACCGCGAAGTCGTACGGGACCTACGGCGTCCGATCCGATTCGTTCACCGTGAACGTCGCCGAGGCGCCTGCGGGCAGCACACCCGAGCCCGCCACCACCACCGGATGCGACGGCAGCGGCAGTTTCGGCGGCAGCTCCGGCTCCGGCAGCGCGGGCTCCTGAGATTCTCCATCACCGCGCCGGTGACTCGCGCAGTCGCCGATCTTGCGTCGCACGGAAGAACCAAGGACAGATATATGAGCACAAACAGCACAGTTCGCCGCCGCATCGGCTGGGGCGTATCGGCTTTGGCGGCGACCTCTGCCATGGTGGCGGTGGCCGCACCGCAGGCCGCGGCGGGTGTCACCTGGGTCGACGTTCTCGGGACCACGTACACGGTGGGCAGCGAGTACACGGTGCAGTACATGGTCGAGGCCGACCTGGGCACGATCTTCAACAACCGCGCGTATTTCCGTGACAACGGCGTCTGCCTCGGCAGCGGTACGGGGTACAGCCCTGCTGCGAAGGTCCCCAGTTTCACCTGGACCCCGGCAACGCCCGGGTCGCACGTCATCACCGTGAGCGTGGGCGGGAAGAGCAAGTCCGAAACCGTCACCGTGGTGGCCGCCGCACCGGGAACGCCGCCTGTGCAGGTCCAGGAATCCGACGATTGCGCCGGGGACACCGGAAGCTTCGGGTCGGGCAGCTCGGGCTCGTAAGCCCGTCGAGCCGGCGGCGTTGGGCAGGGCGCCGCGCATGAGAAAGGCCCCCAACCGAAAACGGTTGGGGGCCTTTCTAAGTAGTCCCGACGGGATTTGAACCCGCGCTACCGCCTTGAGAGGGCGGCGTCCTAGGCCGCTAGACGACGGGACCTTGGACTTCCCGCGATCCGTGGACCGCGGCAGCTCCGAAAGCTTATCCTGCCGGGGCTCAGCTACCAAATCCGCAGCAAGCGGGGGTTCCGCACCGTCGAAAGGGTGTTGCCGGACGGCCGTGAAGATCGTTCTCGACCGTCCGCGACGATCACTTCCGGCGGATAGGGACCATGTACTCGCCCGCGCGCACCCCGGCCGCGCGATCGGTCAGCATCGGAATCCCGGTGTAGCGCCACCAGTGCAGCGAGACGACGCCGTCGCTCATGCCGCTGCCGATGCGGAAGCGCTCGACGGGGAAGTGCGCGGCATCGGTGGCCGGAACGGACAGCGGCAGTTCCGCGCCGATGATCTCGGCGATGGACTCCTCGAGGACCCGGCGCAGGTCGTACTCGCCGTCGGGGATCGAACGGCTACCGAGCTTCTCGTGCAACGCTTCCCACAGCCGCGGGTCGCCGCGTAACCCCCACCGCTCGGGCCTGCGCGTGAACAGCACATCGATTTTCACCACGGTCGAATACTCACAATCACTCGTCGTCGGGTGGAGCTCGGAAGTGGTCCTGCTGTCTAACCGTTCGATACGCCCGGCACGAAGGCGTGGTTCGACACGATGACGAACCGACGGCCTCGCACCGGCTTCCCGCCCCCACGCGGATCAACCTGCACCGCCGCTGATCACTGCCGCATGCCGATCACCCAACGCCACGACAGATCAGTCGGCGACCCGGCATCGCGACGATCACCCCGCCGTACTCCCGTCACGTCGATCACCCGCGACCGCGACCGACCGCCGCGCCCGAAAACCCGCGCCACACCGGCCAACCCGCGCCCGGCCGACCGCCCCGAGTCGAGCATTCCCGAGCCGACCGCCCCGAGTCGAGCATCCCCGAGCCGACCGCCCCGGGTCGGGCCTTCCCGGGCCCCTGGCCTTACCGGTCCGAACCTTCCCGGGCCAGGCCTTCCCGGGCCAGGCCTTCCCGGTCCGAACCTTCCCAGGCCGAGCAACCCCGCCGCGCCTACTCGTAGTCGGGCGGCATTTCGTCGGGGAACCCCGGTTCCTCGTCCGGCCAGGGCACATCGTCGAAGTCCGGGGCGGGCGCCGCCGGGCGCGCGGGTTGTCTTGCCGCCGTGGCCGATTCACGCGTGGACGGCGCCGACCGCGGCGGCGCCGACGCGCGAGCGGCCGCCGGACGGGCAGCTGCCGGGCGCGCGGGCGGAGCCTCGCGAACCGGCGCGGGACTCCCCTCGAGCAGCGTGCCGGCCTGGCTCGGGGCCGCGCCCGTCACCACCTCGAGCACCCCCTCGCCGTACTTGGCGCGCTTGTTCTCGCCGATTCCGGCGATCGCGCCCAGATCGGCCAGGGTGGCGGGCTTGCGGGCCGCGATCTCACGCAGCGTCGCGTCGTGGAACACGACGTACGCGGGCACGCCCTGTTCCTTGGCGGTGGCCGCGCGCCACGCCCGCAGGCTCTCGAACAGCCCCGCGTCACCGGGTGCGAGATCGGCCACGGCCTTGGCCGCCTTGGCGGACTTGGAAGCCCGCGCGGTCTTCGCGCGTTCGGGCTCGCGCCGCAGCATGACCTGGCGGCCGTTGAACAGCACGTCGTTGCTGGCCTCGGTGAGCGTCAGCACGCCGTAGTCGCCGTGCACCGCGAGCAGCCCCTGCGCCAGCAGCTGGCGGATCGCGCCGCGCCACTCGATGTCGCGCAGATCCGCACCGATGCCGAACACTTTGAGCTCGTGGTGCGCGTGCTGCTCCACCTTGGGATTGCGCTTGCCGATCAGAATGTCGACGATGTGGCCCGCCCCGAAGCTCTGCCCGCGTTCGCGCTTGAGCCGCAGCACCGTGGAGAGGACCTTCTGCGCGGGCACCGTGCCGTCCCACGACTCGGGCGCGTTCAGGCAGGTGTCGCAGTTGCCGCACGCCTTGCCCGGCTGGCCGAAGTAGGCCAGCAGCTGGGTGCGCCGGCACTGCACGGTCTCGCACAGGGCCAGCATGGCGTCCAGGTGCAGCTGCAACTGCCGGCGATGCGCCGCGTCGCCCTCGGACGAGTCGATCATCTTGCGTTGCTGCACAACATCACTGAGCCCGTAGACCATCCAGGCCGTGGACGGCTGCCCGTCGCGCCCGGCGCGGCCGGTCTCCTGGTAGTACCCCTCCACCGATTTCGGCAGATCCAGATGCGCGACGAAACGCACGTCGGGCTTGTCGATGCCCATGCCGAAGGCGATGGTGGCGCACACCACCAGCCCGTCCTCGCGCAGGAAGCGCGACTGGTTGGTCGCGCGCACCCGATTGTCGAGCCCGGCGTGATACGGCACGGCGGGCACGCCGTTGGCGCTCAGGAACGCGGCGGTCTTCTCCACCGAATTGCGCGACAGGCAGTAGACGATGCCCGCGTCCCCGGCGTGCTCACCCTGGATGAACGACAGCAACTGCTGTTCGGGCCGGTTCTTGGCTTCGATGCGGTACTGGATGTTCGGCCGGTCGAAGCTGTCGACGAAGTGTTTGGCGCCGGTGAGATCCAGGCGCTGCGCGATCTCCCTGCGGGTCGCCTCGGTGGCGGTGGCGGTGAGCGCGATGCGCGGCACGTCGGGCCAGCGCTCGTGCAGCATGGACAGCGCCAGGTAGTCGGGCCGGAAGTCGTGACCCCACTGCGAGACACAGTGCGCCTCGTCGATGGCGAACAGCGCGATCTTGCCGCGGTCGAGCAGTTGCGCGGTGGACTCCAGGCGCAGCCGCTCGGGGGCGAGGTAGAGCAGATCCAGCTCGCCCGCCACGAATTGCGCCTCGACCGTGCGCCGTTCATCGGGGAACTGGGTGGAGTTGAGGAACCCGGCCCGCACCCCGACCGCGTTCAGCGCGTCGACCTGGTCCTGCATGAGGGCGATCAGCGGGGAGACCACCACGCCCACGCCCGGGCGCACCAGCGCCGGAATTTGATAGCAGAGCGACTTGCCGCCGCCGGTGGGCATGAGCACCAGGGCGTCGCCGCCGGAAATCACCTGTTCGACGATTGCCCGCTGCGGTCCGCGAAAACTGTCGTAGCCGAATGTCTTACGCAGAACCTGGTGCGCCGCAACACTTCCGGCGTCCTCGAGAGACTCACTGCCGACGACGGTTTCGACCTCCGGTGCACTCACGGCAGCAATCCTACGGACAGCGTCCGACGCGCAATACTCCCTTGGCAACTTCGCACCCCCGCGCACCCGGCGCATCACCGGCCGCTGCGTGCGGGATCACACCCCGATACCCCGGCTCGCCTCGCACGATGCCAATCGGCGAAAGACGGGCCCGGGCTCCGCAACTCATTCGCGCACGTAATACCGAAGCGCCGCATACGCCGCCAACGCCGCGAATCCGACACCCACCGGCGTGATGATCATCGCCACCGTCGCGATGTCCTCGCTCGAGATCGGCGGCAGCACGTCGTCGTTGGCCAGCGACCCCAGCGCCTTGTTGATCACCAGCGGTTGCGCGACGAACAATCCGGCCACCGCCAGCAGCGAACCCACCAGGGCCGCAAGCACCGCCTCCAGCAGGAAGGGCAATTGGGTGTACCACCGCGTCGCGCCGACCAGGCGCATGATGTTGACCTCGGTCTTGCGGGCCAGCGCCGCCACCTGCACCATGTTCGCGATCAGCAGCAGCGCGGCCAGCGCCTGCAGCGCCGCGAGCCCGAAGGCGGTGTTGCGGATACCGGTGAAGAACCCGACCAGCCGATCCACGATGTCGACGTCGTTGAGCACCGTCATGACCCCGGGTCGCTCGTGGAAGTCGTCATAGATGGTGCGGTACTTGGTCACATCGTTGAGCTTGACCCGGAACGAACCGGGCAGCCCGTCCTTGCTGACCTCGTCCGCGAGCCCCGGCTGATCCTTGAAGGTCGATTCCTTGACCTCCTTGACCGCCTCCTGGCTGTTCACGTACTGCACGCTCGCGACGTACTGGTTCTGCTCGAGATCCATCATGATCGACTTGCAGGGGTCCTGCGTGCAGTCGAGATCGCGCGAGGCCGAGTCGTCGAGGTACAGCCGGATCGCCACGCGCTGGACGTAGTAGTCCTGGATCTTGTCCGCCAGCCGGACCGTCAGCAGGCCGCCGCCGAGCATGGTCAGCGAGACCGCCGTGGTCAGGATCATGGCGATGGTCATGGTGATGTTGCGGCGCAGGCCCGTGAAGATCTCGCCGAACAGGAATCCCGCGCGCATTACCGCCCCACCCCGTAGACGCCGGTCTCGTCGTCGCGGACCAGCCGGCCGCGATCCAGTTCGATCACCCGGCGCCGCATGGCGTCGACGATGGTGTTGTCGTGGGTGGCCATGACCACCGTGGTTCCGGTGCGGTTCACCCGTTCCAGCAGCGCCATGATGTCCTGACTGGTCTCGGGGTCGAGGTTGCCGGTCGGCTCGTCCGCCAGCAGCACCAGCGGCCGGTTCACGAACGCGCGGGCCAGCGCGGCGCGCTGTTGCTCGCCGCCGGAGAGCTCACCGGGCAGCCGATCGGCCTTGCCCGCCAGACCGACCAGGTCGAGGGCTTCGGGCACCGCCCGCGAGATGAATGCCGCGGGTTTGCCGATCACCTCCAGCGCGAAGGCCACGTTCTGCTCGACGGTCTTCTGCTGCAGCAGCCGGAAGTCCTGGAAGACGCAGCCCATGCGCTGGCGGAGTTTGGGCACCTTGCGCCCGGGCAGCTTGTCCACCCGGAAGTCCGAGACCCAGACCTCGCCCGCGGTGGGCTTCTCCTCTTTGAGCAACAGCCGCATGAAGGTCGACTTGCCCGAACCGGACGGGCCGATGACGAAGACGAATTCGCCCTTGTCGATGTCGACCGTGACGTTGTCCAGGGCGGGTCGCGTCGAGGTCTTGTAGGTCTTGGTGACGTTGCGCAGCGCTATCACGATTGGCCAGTGTAGCCAGGCGGTCGCGCCGCTCCGCCACACCGCGCGCGGGCGGGTCAGCGTGGCGTGGTGGCCGGAGCCTCCGGTAAATAGTTGCTGAGCATGGTGTTCACGATGGGCGTATATCCCGGATTCGCGGGTGTTTCCGGCTTGACGAACATGTAGAGCACGAACGTCGCGAGCCAGACCGTGATCAGGACCGCCGTGGACTTACGTGTTTTCACTCAAACCCTCCCGGCGGAGTGCCGCGGCTACCCGCACGCGCAGCTCGCGCCCTACCTCGAACTGTTTGCCCGGCAGTGTCCGGGCAACCATCTTGATGTTCATCTGGTCGACCGTGAGATCTTCGACACCCATGACGCTGGGTTCGTCCAGCAGCAGGGTTTTCAGCTTGCGATCGGCGAACGCCTTGGCGCCCACCTCCCGCAGGATCTCGTTGACCCTGTTGATGTCGGCGGTCGCGGGCACGGGGACGTCGATGGCCGCACGAGCCCAATCCTTCGACAGATTGGTCACTTTCACGATCTGACCGTTCGGTACCGAAATGACCTCGCCGTCAGCGCTGCGCAAGGTCGTGATCCGCAGCGTCACGTCCTCGACCGTACCCTCGGCATCGACCGCGGATCCAGTCACCGCGATGCGCACGACATCGCCGAAACCGTATTGCCTTTCGGTGATCAGGAAGAATCCGGCGAGCAGATCCTGCACGATGCGCTGGGCGCCGAAACCCAGTGCGGCGCCGATCACCGCGGCCGGCGCGACCAGACCACCCAGTTGGAACCCCAAGCGCTGCAACACTTCCAGCGCGACCAGGAAGTAGACCAGCGACAGCACCACCCAGGTGAGCACCTGGGCGAGCGCGTGCCGATGCTTGGCGGCCTCGGTGCGCACCAGCGAATCGCTGCTGCGGAACGAGGCGTCGATCTTGCGCGTGATGCGGTCCCGGACGAACGTGACCGCACGCGCGAACAACATCGCGCCCACGATCAGCAGCACGATCTCGAGTCCGCTGGAACGGAACCAGTTCCCGAGATCGGACCCGGTGCCCGCGGCGAGAATCGAACTACTGCTCATACTGCCTCCGTACTGTCTTGCCTCCGCTGCGCCAGGGCTGTTCGCGATCCCGGCGGCCCGGAACTCCGGGGCACGCCATTCGGTTCAGCGCTCGGGCGGATCGCGAACATCGCAGTGCCGCAAACACACCCGAGGCACCACAGTACTGGCTGTCGCGGCGGCGCTCGGCGGGTCCGCGGCGCATCCGGCCCGGCTCCCGCGCGTCGCGATACCCCGTTCCGCGCGGGTCATGAGCCGGGGTGTCGCGAATTACGCCTGGGCTTCCCGCATGCGCCAGCGGATGCCGCTCTCGATGAACGCGTCGATGTCGCCGTCGAGTACCGCGGTCGGGTTGTTGACCTCGTAGTTGGTGCGCAGATCCTTGACCATCTGGTACGGGTGCAGCACGTAGGACCGCATCTGGTTGCCCCAGGACGCGCCCTCGTTGGTCTTGAGGGCGTCCATCTGGGCGCGCTCTTCCTGCCGCTTGCGCTCGAGCAGTTTGGCCTGCAGCACGCGCATGGCCGAAATCTTGTTCTGCAGCTGCGATTTCTCGTTCTGACAGGTGACCACGATGCCGGTCGGGATATGCGTCAGGCGGACCGCGGAGTCGGTGGTGTTGACCGACTGGCCGCCGGGGCCGGACGAGCGGTACACATCGACGCGGACCTCGCCGTCCGGGATCTCGATGTGGTCGGTGGTCTCGACCACGGGCAGCACCTCGACCTCGGCGAAGGAGGTCTGGCGCCGGCCCTGGTTGTCGAACGGGCTGATGCGCACCAGCCGGTGCGTGCCCATCTCCACCGACAGCGTGCCGTAGGCGTAGGGCGACTTCACCGCGAAGGTGGCCGACTTGATACCCGCCTCTTCCGCGTACGAGGTGTCGTAGATTTCGACGGGGTACTTGTGCCGCTCGGCCCAGCGCACGTACATGCGCATGAGCATCTGCGCCCAGTCCGCGGCGTCCACGCCGCCGGCGCCGGAGCGAATGTTGACCAGCGCCTCGCGCTTGTCGTATTCGCCGGCGAGCAGCGTGCGGACCTCCATGGCCTCCACGTCGGCGTGCAGCGCGGACCGTTCGGCGTCGGCGTCGGCGATGGCGGCCGCGCGGGCGTCGCCCTCCTCGTCCTCGGCCAGCTCGTACAGCACCGGCAGATCCTCGAGCCGCTGGCGCAGGCCCTGGACGCGGCGCAGTTCGGCCTGCGCGTGCGAGAGTTCGCTCGTCACCGCCTGGGCGTGGTCCTGGTTGTTCCACAGATCCGGGTCGGCGGCCTGGTGCTCCAGCTCGTTGATCCGCCGGACCAGTTCGTCGATATCGAGCACCGACTCCACGGTCTTCAGGGTCGCGTCGAGTTCGGCCAGGTCAGCGGATACGTCAGGATGCACGGTGTTCAAGGCTACCGACTGCCCCGCCCGCTCCACACTTCGACGCCCGGCAGCGGGTCGAACCGTGCCGGGCGAACCCGCGCGGGGGTCGCCGCGACCGGGTGCGGACGCGGCGCCGGGCAGTCAACCGGCGGCGGGGGCACTGCCCCGGCGGGAGGTATTCACCGACTTTCGCGATTTGTCGCTCATGACTCCACGATAACCACCCGCGCAAGGGAAATTCGCTGTGCCACTGGAACTCTCGTATAGTCGAACAGCTGCCATCGGGGAGGGAACCAGATGTGGATGCGTACGCGTGCCGTTTCACGCCTTCTCCGTGCTGCGCCGAAAAGCTCACGAGAGAAAGAAACCATCTCCGCAATGCGTAAATTCGCCGTTGTATCGCTCATCGCCCTCATGCCCTTCCTGGGAATGGGCGCCGCGCAGGCCGGGCCGTTCGACACCGGGTCGGGCGGCGGATCGTCCCAGCCGCGCACGGAGAACGAGCGTCGCTTCCTGCAGGAGGTCGAGGAAGACGGCTACATCATCGAGGACGAGAACGATGTGCTCAGCGACGGCTACGCCGTATGCGGCGTGCTGCGCAACGGCGGCACGAAATTCGACGCGGTGCTGGCGATGGACAGCCGGGGCCTCACGGAGGACGCCGCGATCGACGTGACGATCGACGCCTCGTTCTACCTGTGCCCGGAATTCCGGGACGCGCCGATCGGCTGATCGCGCGAATAGAGAATAGGAATGGAACCCTCGGGGATACCCGGGGGTTCCGTCATTTCCGGGAGGTCAGTTCGCCGCGGCGACGCTGAGGCGATCGGATTGGCGGCCGATCAGATCATCGAGCGCGACGGTGGTGGGTTCGTCTGCGGGCAGCTGGATGATCAGGCGCTGATCGTCCTCGGCGGGCAGGTCCAGGGTTTCGTGGGCCAGGCGCAGCATGCCGGCCTCGGGGTGGCGCAGGCGCGTGATGCCGGTGGCGTCGGGCAGGCTGGTGACCCGGGACAGGCGGCCGGTGAACTCCTCGCCCACGGTGTCGGCGAGTTCGTCGACGAGGGTCGCGGTGGCCGGGTCCGAACGGAACGGGCCGAACTTGAGGCAGGCGACCGTCTGATCGGCGGTGTGCTGCCAATCGGGGTAGATGTGCCGCGCGCGGGCGTCGGTGAAGACGTAGCGCGGGACGCTGGCGGGCAGGCCGTCGTCGAGCAGCCCGGTCGGGCCCATGAGGCGGCGGTAGCCCTCGGTGCAGGCCAGCACCTCCCCGGCGCGATTGTGGACCGAGGCGGGCGCGGGTTCGAGTTGATCCAGGATCGCGAGCATGGGCGCGCGCACGACCCGGGCGGGCTGCGGGTTGCCGGTGCAGGTGAATCCGGTCGTCTGGGCCTTGACCAGGCGGTGCAGGTGCACGCGTTCACTCGGGGTCATGTTGAGCGCGTTGGCGAGCGAGGACAGCACCGCCGAGGAGGGATGCCGGTCGCGGCCCTGTTCGAGCCGGGCGATGTATTCGACGCTCACCCCGGCCAGCGCGGCGAGTTCGGAGCGACGCAGGCCCGGCGTACGGCGGCGGGCGCCCGCCGGTAGTCCCACATCCCCCGGTACGACCCCCTGGCGCCGAATGCGAAGAAAAAGGCCCAACTCATTGTCGCTCACCCACAAACGGTAGCAAGGCGCGCAAGGCGCAAAGTCGCCCTGCCACTTCGCATCTCGGCGTGTTGCACGCTCCGCGCCCGGTATCGCGATCGCCGCTCCGGGCGAGCCGCGCGGTCGCCGGGAATTCGCGAGCGCGGGTATCGGCCCGGCTCGCACCGCGACTCCCGCAGCGGGAAGTTCGCTGCCGTCGCCGCGGTGTTACCCGGAGGGGCTAACGTACCCCCGGTGACCGCCTACTCCGCTGATCTCGAACTCGCCCTGCGGCTGGCCGACGCGGCCGACGCCATCACGCGCGACCGGTTCGGGGCCCTGGACCTGAAGATCGACGCCAAGCCGGATCTGACACCGGTCTCCGATGCCGACCTGGCCGTGGAGCGCATGGTGCGCGAGGTGCTCTCCGCCGAGCGCCCCGGCGATCTGGTGCTGGGCGAGGAATTCGGCGGCGACGCCGAATTCACCGGGCGCCAGTGGGTCATCGACCCGATCGACGGGACCAAGAACTTCGTGCGCGGCGTGCCGGTGTGGGCCTCGCTCATCTCGTTGCTCGAGGACGGCGTCCCGGTGGTCGGCGTGGTGAGCGCGCCCGCGCTGGCCCGGCGCTGGTGGGCCGCTTCGGGTGCGGGCGCGTGGACCAGTTTCGAGGGTGCCGAGCCGCGCGCCATCTCGGTGTCCGGCGTCGCCGAGCTGGGCGCGGCCTCGCTGGCGATCTCGAGCCTGTCCGGCTGGCGGGCGATCGGGCGGCGGGCCAAGCTCATCGCGCTCTCGGACGAGGTGTGGCGGGTGCGCGGCTACGGTGATTTCTTCGGGTACACGCTGCTGGCCGAGGGTGCGGTGGACATCTGCACCGAACCCGAACTCTCGCTGTGGGATATGGCCGCGCTCGACATTCTGATTCGCGAGGCGGGTGGGGTGTTCACGTCCCTGGACGGCAATCCCGGCCCGCACGGCGGCAGCGCCGTGGCCACCAATTCTCATCTGCAGGACCAGGTTCTGGCCGCACTGGCCGCCTGAGTCCGACGGGCCGCCGATTACGGCGCGGCCGAAGGTATTCGGCGCCGATCCGGGGCTGCGGTCCCGGCATCGGGTCGCCCGAAGGCAATGTCGCCGGTATCAGCCGAGCGGGATGCGCACCGAACCGAAGTCGATGAACGCGCCACCGGGGTTGGCCGAGCCGACGCTGACCGAGCCGAGGCCGATCTCGGTCTCGGTGTTCGGACCGCCCGCGGACAGGCTGACCGCCACGTCCTCCAGTTCCACGGCCTCGGCCTGGGCGGCGGGAGCGGACAGGAACAGCGCGGCGGCGATCAGGCCGGTGGTGCCGAGCACGGTTTTCATGGGTTACCTCCATCGGAACTGCTGTGCACCGGAGGGCGCTTCTGCTACACCCAAGGCATCGCGGTGCCCCTGCACCCTAGCCCGCACCGGGTCTTTCTGAAGCAAGTTTGTTTCACTAGACCCTGATTCGCGGGGCAAGGCCCGGAACGCACCGCTTCGACCTGCCGATTCGACAACCCTCGACGGTTGTTCTTACTCTGGAGTAAGATAGTCTTACTCTGGAGTAAGATTGCTGGGCAGGATCACCCTCCACACTCAAGAAAACTGGTGATTATGAGCACTCGAGACACCGCAAAGACGCGACGTCCTGATACTTCCGCCGTCGGCCTGAACCCGGTCAAGCGCGACTGGATGGGCGCGGCCATGCGGGTCATGACGACCATTACCGGGTCCCCGATCGCGGAGAAGTACAACCTGCGCAAGCCGATCGAGCGGCTGACGTACGAGGGCACCAAGACCGGCTTCCGCAGCCTCGGCGCCGCGACCCGCGTCTTCGAGAAGGTCGCCGGCGGCGGCGCGCCCAAGCGGCTGCCCGCCAACGAGTCCAAGAAGAAGGACTACTTCGACCTCACCCCGACCGACGAGCAGCAGATGATCGTCGAGACGGTGCGCGAGTTCGCCGAGGAGATCCTGCGTCCGGCCGCGTACGACGCCGACAATGCCGCCAAGGCGCCCCGCGATCTGCTGGAGCGCGCTTCGGAACTGGGCATCACGCTGATCAACGTGCCCGAGGAGCTCGAGGGCGCTGCCTCCGAGCGCGGCGCGGTCACCAATTCCCTTGTGGCCGAGGCGCTCGCGCACGGCGACATGGGCTTGGCGCTGCCGCTGCTCGCTCCGTCCGGCGTGGCCGTCGCGCTCTCCCAGTGGGGCACCGACGCGCAGCAGAAGACCTACCTCGGCGCGTTCGCCGGGGAGAGCGTGCCGCAGGCCTCGGTCGTCATCTCCGAGCCGCACGCGCTGTTCGATCCGTTCGCGCTGCGTACCAAGGCCACCCGCTCGCCCAGCGGTTTCCGCCTCAACGGCGTGAAGAGCCTGGTTCCGGCCGCCGGTGACGCCGAACTGTTCATCGTGGCCGCCGAACTCGACGGTCGCCCGGCCTTCTTCATCGTGGAGTCGGACACCGAGGGTGTGGTCGTGGAGGCCGATCCCAGCATGGGTCTGCGCGCCGCGGGTCTGGGCCGGCTGCTGCTGAACAACGTCGCGGTCTCGGCCAACGCCATTCTCGGCGATGCCGAAACCGCCGAGCGCACCGAGGATTACGCCGATGCCGTGCGCCTGGCCCGCCTGGGCTGGTCGTCGCTGGCGGTCGGCACCGGTCAGGCCGTGCTCGACTACGTGATTCCCTACGTGAAGGAGCGGGAGGCGTTCGGCGAGCCGATCGCGCACCGCCAGGCGGTGGCCTTCATGGTCGCCAACATGGCCATCGAGCTCGACGGACTTCGTCTCGTGACCCTGCGGGGTGCGTCACGCGCGGAGCAGGGCCTGTCGTTCGCTCGCGAGGCGGCGCTGGCCAAGAAGCTGGCCACCGAGAAGGGCATGCAGATCGGCCTGGACGGCGTGCAGCTGCTCGGCGGCCACGGCTTCACCAAGGAGCACCCGGTGGAGCGCTGGTACCGCGATCTTCGTGCCATCGGCGTTGCCGAGGGCGTAGTCCTTCTCTGACCCGACTTCTCAACGGAGAGACAAACTCATGATCAATCTCGAACTCCCCAAGAAGCTCCGGGCCAGCGCTAACCAGGCCCACCAGGTCGCCGCGGAGATCTTCCGCCCGGTGTCCCGCAAGTACGACCTGGCCGAGCACGAGTACCCGGTCGAGCTCGACACCATGGCCGCCATGATCGAGGGCCTGTCCGCTTCGGGCGAGCAGGACGTCTCGGGCGCCACCGGTGGCCGCAAGGCCGAGGAGAAGGACGAGCACGCCACCGAGCTGCTCGGAAACTCCAACGGCGGCAACATGTCCGCGCTGTTGAACGCCCTCGAGACCTGCTGGGGCGACGCCGGCCTGATGCTGTCCATCCCCTACCAGGGTCTGGGCAACGCCGCGATCGCCGCGGTGTCGACCGATGAGCAGCTGAAGCGTTTCGGCAAGGTGTGGGCCGCGATGGCCATCACCGAGCCGTCGTTCGGCTCGGACTCCGCGGCTGTCACGGCGACCGCGGTCCTCGACGGTGACGAGTGGGTGCTCAACGGCACCAAGATCTTCGTGACCGCCGGTTCGCGCGCCACCCACATCGTGGTGTGGGCGTCGGTGGACAAGTCCGCGGGCCGCGCGGCCATCAAGTCCTTCGTGGTGCCGCGTGATGCCAAGGGCCTGACCGTGTCTCGTCTCGAGCACAAGCTGGGCATCAAGGCCTCGGACACCGCCGAGATCCGGTTCGAGGATTGCCGCATCCCCGCGGACAACATCCTGGGCAGCCCGGAAGTCAACGTGGAGAAGGGTTTCGCGGGCGTCATGCAGACGTTCGACAACACCCGTCCCCTCGTTGCCGCCATGGCTGTCGGCGTCGGCCGCGCCGCGCTCGAAGAGCTCCGCACGGTGCTCGAGGACGCGGGCGTGGAGATCTCCTACGACAAGCCGGCCAACAACCAGCACGCCGCCGCCGCGGAGTTCCTTCGTATGGAAGCGGATTGGGAGTCGGCCTACCTGCTGTCCCTGCGCGCCGCCTGGATGGCCGACAACAAGAAGCCGAACTCCCTCGAGGCGTCGATGTCCAAGGCCAAGGCCGGCCGCATGGGCACCGACGTAACCCTGAAGGCCGTGGAGCTGGCCGGCCAGACCGGCTACTCCCAGCGCACCCTCCTGGAGAAGTGGGCCCGCGACTCGAAGATCCTCGACATCTTCGAAGGCACCCAGCAGATCCAGCAGCTGATCGTGGCTCGCCGCGTCCTCGGCCTGGGCTCGGACAAGCTGAAGTAAGTTCCGGCACAACGGGAAACCGGTGTGAGATCACTTGATCTCACACCGGTTTCTTCGTTTCGGACCGTGGGCAACCGCCGACATCGCCGCTGGATCGCTTGCGGCGCGGCGGTTTCAAGCCGGCCTGAGCGTCGCGGACTCGAGTCCATAAGCGCTTCCCAAGGTTCGGACAAGCCGCGCCGACGACACTGAACCGATGACGGCCTTTGTGACAGGGTCCTGCGGCTCGATCAGCGGCTGCGCCGGGGGTGACACGCCGCGGTCGTCGTTGCCTTGTCGGGCTCGATCGGTCCGGGAGGCGGGGTGGATCCGTTGCTGCGCATAGAGTCCGATCGGGGGCGGCTGCGGTGGCGGCGGCGGTTGGCCACGACGGCGATGTTCGCGCTCTCGACGCCTTCGATCGCGCTGGGGCTCATGATCGTGGCTTGGGCAGGCGGACTGTTCGGGCACGGGGGAACGATCGTATTCCTTTCGGTGTGGGCATTTATCGGCGCTGCGCTGCTGATAGTGACCATGTTGGCCGAGGGGTTTCGGCCGGCTTCGAATGCGCACGAATGGACCTCCGAGCAGATCGACCGGCTCGTCCCGGCGTGGCTCGATGTCGCCACGGCCGCAGGGGTTGTCGAGTCCGACTATGTGCTGTCGATCGATGAATCCACGGAGGTGCGGGCTTACGCCCGGGGTCGGTGGGCCGTCCATGTGAGCAGCGAGGCTGTGCGGCAGCTGCGCGAACCTCAGTTGCGGGCGATGCTCGCCCACGAGCTCGGCCACCTGCTCAGTACTCGCCGCAACGGCGCATCGGTCGTGGCCGGTTGGTGCGCGCTGCCTTTGCACGCGGTTCCCCGGCTGGCAATCGGCATCGCAAGGAAACCAGCCGACCTCGCACGGCACGGCGGACTGCTGCGAGTACTGCTCCTTTGTGCCGCGTTGGTGGTGTATCTCAGCACCCAAGCCTCGGTGCTGGTGGTACTGCTGGGCCCCTTCCACGCCTTCATCGCCGCTTTGCTGCTGATCATGGAATTGCTGGCCGAGCGAGCGACCCGTAGGTACGGCGAACGATTGGCCGACCGCGTCGCGGTGGATCTCGGCTTCGGCGACGGGCTGCTGACATTTTTCCGTGAGCACGGCCGCGATAATTGCTTCGGCCTGCCGGTCCGCCCCGATGAGCATCGTCTCCCCACTCAGCTCTTCGCACCGCTCTCTGCCTACCCGCTGACCCGAAAGCGCATCCGCGCGATCGAGTCTCGAATGAGTGCCCACGCGCGAGGAGCCGACTGAGCAGGCCTCGCGGCGCAGTTGGCACCGTGACCTCACGTCAGGAGCCACTCCGCGAGGAAGAGGACACCGCACACCGCCAGGTAGAGGGTGAGCAGACGGGCAACCGTCCAGGTTTCGGGAGGTGGCGGGGTGGACAGGAAGTAGCCCGCGGTCCGGGTCCGCGTGACCCAGGTAGTCCGCGAGCTCCTTGATCAAGGCGACGCGCAGCGCGGCTCCCTGAATCCGGTCGCCGCGGCACGTCGGTCGCGTCGGCCGCGCACAGCGCCCGCAAGGTACGACCACGACAGAAATGCCGCACTCTGGGATCAACAGAGCAGTGCTGGGTGCGACGTGAGCCGTCCCCGGCTTGCCCTCGCAGTTTCACTTGAAGCGAGGCGACGGTGGTGCGCCCGGCGGTCGTCACCACGACGCTGAACTTCGCAAAATGGCCGTTCCGAAAACCACGTGCTCACGCGCCGATTGAGCTGCTACGTTGCACGCCGACTCAAAAACGGAAGGTGAGATGAGCCAACACCCCAACAACCCGTATTGGTGCCAGAATCACGACCGCCCAAAGGCGATCCTGTCCCGGCGGGACTGGGAAGAAGCAGAGGCCGGAGGGTACATCACTGCAGACCACGTGCTAGATCGTCTCTACGCGATCGCCGTCCGCGAGTTCGGCGACAGTGGTCCTGCTGCCTACGACGAAGAGGGCTTCATGATCGCCCTCACCGCCGAGGGGATTCGCTGCCAGGGCGGGGTGACCTTGCAGGTGTACAACGACCATCCGCCGCCGCATGTGCACATCGTCATCAAAGCCGATCCTTCCAAGAAGCTCCGAATCAACCTTGAGACGGGCGAGATGATGGACGAAATTCCGAACGGTTGGGCGAAGAAACTCAAGGCCGCTCGTGGCTTGGTCAACCAGAACCACTCAGGTCTGTTGCAGTTGTGGGAGTCGAAGAACGGGCCGATCACTCGCGGGTGAGTACAACCGGGACTGCGCGGCTTCGGCCGCGTGGCCCTCCTGTGTGATGGCCTGCATTATGTTCCCGCCCACGTGCACCCGGCCGGGTGACGGCCCGGGAAAGTTCCGGGTGCACGCTTATCGGACCGGGGATCAGGACCGGCGGAACGCGCGGCGCAGGCCCTCCGGGAGGGGTTTCGGGTCGCGTTGGGCGGGGGCGCGGAGGTACCAGGAGGTCAGGGTCAGGGCCGTGAAGACCAGGGGGCTGATCCAGCGGGCGGGGGGATCGCCTACCGCCACGTGGGAAGCCGACGCACCCGCGTAGACGAAGACCAGGCCCGCGTAGGCCCATTCCTTCAGGCGGGGGAAGCCGGGGACCACCACCGCGCCTACCGCCAGGACCTTGGCCGCGCCGAGGATCGTGGCGAAGTACATGGGGTACCGGATCTCGGCGAACGTGTCCTGGACGTAGGGGACCCGGGCCAGGTCCCAGTAGGCGCCCACCACCGACTCGGTCAGGACGATGCCGGTGGTGGCGGCGAAGGCGGCGAACCTGGCGCGGGCGGTCCAGGTCGTGCCCGCCCACGAATCGATCAGGCCGGCGGAGCGTTCGGTAGCGGGCGCGGCCTCGCGGGACAGCTGTTGGGTGCTCATGATGTGGATCCCTAACGCTCGTCGACGATTTCGCCGGTCTCGACCACGGCGTCCACGGTCAGCGCCATGGTCGCGTCCACCAGGGGGAAGCCCTGGGACGCCCCGATCGCCGCGAGCATCTGCTCGGCCGAGTCCCAGCGCCAGGTGTCGGAGTAGCTGCCGTCTTCCAGACGGGTGAGGCGGGTTTCGGTCAGGCCGGGGTTGTTCATCCGGATCCCGTTGATGAGGGTGGTGCGCTGGGCCAGCAGCGCGTCGAGCCGCTCGTCCTCGACGCGGTAGTGGTGGATTCTGATGACGGGCATGACAGGCTCCTCGCTGTGCGAATAATGCTGCGGGAGAACTGCTTTCCCGCCGCGTTCGGTACAGCTCAATCCTGTTCCGTCGCGGGCGCGGCGGGTAGTGCGCCGCGCACCGATCCGGTATGCGTTGTCACGGCCGGAACCGTGCAATCTGCATATTCGGTGACCGGAACCTCTGCCGTGAGCTGGAATTCGCCATCGGCCACCTCCACGCGGAACACCCCGCCGGCCTCGGTCACCCGGGCACGCATGTTCCGCAACCCCTGACCGGCCCCGTCCGCAACGGCCCCGGCCCCGTCGTTGCGCACGGTCAGCCGCAGCCGGTTCTCGCGCACCCGGCACTCGATCCACACCCGCGTCGCCGCGCTGTGCCGCAGGACGTTCGTGACCGCCTCCCGCACCACCGGCGCGAGTACCGCACCCGCCAGCTCGGGCAGCGAGTCGTCTCGATCCAGCCGCACCCGCGCCCCGTCCGCACCGACCGCCAGTGCCGCGGAACGCAATTCGTGCCCAAGCGCCTTGGTCCCCCGCGCGTCCGCCATCCGCCGCGCCTCGCCCCGCGCCTCCCCCGCGATCCGCAGCGCCTCCTCGATCTCGGCAGCCGCCCGCCGCGGATCGCGCGTGATCAACTCGGTGATCAGATCACTCTTGAGCGCGAGCACCGACAGCGTCAGCCCCAGCAGATCGTGAATATCGCGCGCCACCCGTAATCGCTCCACCTGCAAGGTGATTCGCACCAGCTCGGCGCGCGAGCGATTGAGCTCGACGGACAGCCGCCAGAACCGCGCCAGCCCGACCAGCACCAGCGTCGCCTCCATCGCGAGAATCACCCAGCCCGCCCGCATCCCGAGCCGTTCGGCCGGCTCGGTATAGGCCCCGCGCAGCGCGAACAACCCGCCCACCACCACCCAGGCCCACACCCCGCGCTGGGTCAGCAGCACCGAGGCCGCCAGCAGGATCAGCCACACGCACCACGAACTCCCCAGCCACGGCAGCGGAATCAACGCGATCCCCGCCTGCACCGCCAAGCACGCCGTGGCCCACCGCGGCCAGTACAGCTCGGCCAGCAACAGCGCCGACATGGCCGCGCCCCCGACCGCGATGAACGGCCGGTGCTGCCCGCTCTCGAGCACCTGATTCACCGTCCACGACGCGAGACTCACCGCCAAGGTGAGCAGCGTCAGCCGCGGCAGCAACCGCGCCACCGGCTCGTGATCACGCGGCAGCACCGCGACATCCCGGTGCAGCGCCGCTGTTTCGCGCACGGTCTCGGTCATCGCCCGGGTGGCCAGCGCGGCCGCGACCGCCGCGGCCCGCGCCCGCACGGGATCGCGCTCCACCTCGCGCCCGGCCTCGCCCAGCAAACTCATGACCGCGCCGAGCCGCCCGCCCAGCGCCGCCCGCAGCCGCCCGGCCACCCGTAACCGCTCCCGCGCCAGGGTGACCCGAGCCAGATCGTCCCGGGTCGCGGTCAGCCGATCCACCAGCGCGGGCAGCCGCAACAGGCTGTACATGACGATCGCGATGGCGCCGGTGGTGAGCACGCCGTAGGCGAAGGCGTGCGAATCACCCCGCCAGCTCTCCCGCGTGAATCCCGCACCCGCGACGACGAGAAAGAACAGCACCCAGCGCCACCGGGTCGGCACACACCACAGCACCGTCACCGCCAGCACGCTGCCCTGGTACGCCGCCGATCCCCCGACCAGCGGAATCGGCAGATACGTCAGGGTGATCTGCGCGAGCAGCACCCACTGCCGGGTCGAGGCGCGCCGCTCGGCCAGCACCAGCAAACCGACCTGGAACGCGCAGCCGCCCAACGCCAGTGCGTCGGCCCCGCCCACCGCGAACGAGAGGGTGAACAGGACCAGGAAGAGGTATCCGATCGACTTATGGAGCAGCGGCACGCCATTGATTGCAACCCGGGGAAGGTGTCGGAGGCAATCGGGGTTGTTCCCGAGGTGAACCAAGGTGACGAGCGACGAACGATCCGGGTGCTGGTCGCCGAGGACATGTGCCTGCTGCGCGAAACGCTGGTGGCCTCCCTGGAACTGGAGGCGGACATCGAGATCGTGGCCGCCCTGGATTCCGGCGCGGCCATCGTGCGCACGGCGATCACCACCCGCGCCGACGTCGCCATCGTGGACATCGATCTGCCGGACGTGGACGGCCTCACCGCCGCCGCGGAACTGCGGGAACGGCATCCCGCCTGCCGGGTGCTGATCCTGACCGCGCTGGCCAGTCCCGCACATCTCAAGCGCGCCATGGACATCGGCGCGGGCGGCTTCGTCCTCAAGGACAGTCCCCGGCACGAACTCGTCTGCGCGGTCCGCACGGTCGCCGCGGGCGGCCGGGTGCTGGACGCGGATCTGGCCTGTTCCGCGCTGCGCATGCCCGCCAATCCGCTCACCGATCGCGAAGTGGAAGTGCTGCGCTGCTTCTCCGAGGGCGCGGACCCCAGGGACATCGCCGCGCGCCTGCACCTGTCCTACGGCACCGTGCGCAACTATCTCGCCGCCACGGTCACCAAACTCCAGGCCCGCAATCGCGTGGACGCGGTCCGCCTGGCCACCGACTCCGGCTGGCTGTGATCACGCGGCGAAAGCCCTTCGGACAACTCGATTCCCGGGCGGCCGGCCCGAGGAATTCCGGGTGGCGCGGCCGATGAATCTCAGCTAACCCAGCCGATACATCGGGAGAATCTCAGCTTCATACACGGTGCCCACAATCGACAGATGTTGAACCCCGGCCCCACCGTCGCGGAGATTCTGGCCTCGCACGAGAGCGGCAGCGGCTCCCCGACCAATACCGCTGCCCGCGTGGCGGATGCGATCGCGGCCCGCGGCGCGGACGGCACCTGGATCACCACCGTGCCCCGCGATCGCCTGCTGGCGGACGCCGCGGAGATCGAACGCCGCCCGGGAGCGCGCACCCTGCCGCTGTACGGCGTGCCCTTCGGGGTGAAGGACAGCATCGATGTGGCGGGCTGGCCCACCACGCTGGCCTGCCCCGACTACGCCTACACCGCGACCGAGACCGCACCCGCGGTGCAGCGCCTGCTGGACGCGGGCGCGCTGTTCGTCGGCAAGACCAACCTGGACCAGTTCGCGACCGGCCTGAACGGCACCAGGACCCCGTATCCGGTGCCGCGCAGCGTCTTCGGCGGTGACCTGATCTCGGGCGGTTCCAGTTCCGGATCGGCGCTGGCGGTGGCGCTGGGCCAGGTGTCCTTCTGCGTGGCCACCGACACCGCCGGCTCGGGCCGGGTTCCGGCCGCGCTGAACGGGATCGTGGGCTGGAAGCCCTCGCGGGGGCTGATCAGCACGGTGGGCCTGGTCCCGGCGTGCAAATCCCTGGACTGCATGACGTTGATGGCCTCGAGCATCGAGGATCTGGACCGCGTGTTCGACGTGATCGCGGGCCTGGACCCCGCCGACGCGTGGAGCCGGGCGCGCGGGCCGCGCTTCTCGGGCGATCGGCTGCGCGTCGGCCTGCCCGCCCCGTCGGAACTGGAGTTCTTCGGCGACGAAGTCTTCCGGGCCGCGCACCTGGGCATGCGGGACCGGCTGGCCCGGCTCGGATTCGACTGCGCGCCAACCACCCTGATGCCGTTCCTGAACGCCGGAGCGCTGCTGTACGAAGGCCCCTGGGTGGCCGAACGCCTGGTGGAGTTCGACGATTTCCTGACCGGCAAGCCCGAGTCCATGCTGCCGGTGGTGCGCGAGATCTTCACCGGCGCGAAGCGCTTCGACGCGGTCGACGTCTTCCGCGCCCAGCAGCGGCTGCAGGAACTGAAGTCCGTGGTCGCCCGGATCTGGACCGATATCGACGTGGTCATGGTCCCGACCATCGGCACCACCTTCACCGTGGCGCAGGTCGAAGCCGATCCCATCGCCACCAACACCGTGCTCGGTCACTACACCCACTTCGGAAACCTGCTGGACCTGACCGCGATAGCGGTCCCGGTCGGCAGCACCGCGGACGGGCGGCCGCTCTCGGTCATGATCTTCGGCCCCGCGCTGGCCGATGACACCGTGCTCGCCGCGGCCGCTCGCATCCTCGACGAGCCGCGCCCATTGCTCGGGCACGCGGATTTCCGGCTCGCACAGAGAGAACGACGATGACAGCGGTTCACTACATACCGGCGCGACCGGCGCCCTTCGAATTCACCCCGGCCGCCACGGCCCTGCTCGTCATCGACATGCAGCGAGACTTCCTGCTGCCGGGCGGATTCGGCGCCAGCCTGGGCAACGACGTGGAGCTGCTGCGCACGGTGATCGAACCGCTGGCGCGGCTCATGGCGGCGGCCCGCGCGGCGGGCATCCCGGTGATCCACACCCGCGAAGGCCATCTGCCCGATCTCTCGGACTGCCCGCCCTCGAAACTGCTGCGCGGCAGTCCGACCCAGCGCATCGGCGATCCGGGCCGGTACGGCCGGCTGCTGGTGCGCGGCGAGTACGGCCACGACATCATCGACGAACTCGCCCCCGCCCCCGGCGAAGTGGTGATCGACAAACCCGGCAAGGGCGCGTTCTACGCCACCGAACTCAGCGCGGTCCTGACCGCGCGCTCGATCGATTCGCTGCTGGTCACCGGCGTCACCACCGAGGTGTGCGTGCACACCACGGTCCGCGAAGCCAATGACCGCGGCTACGAATGCCTGGTCGTATCCGACTGCGTTGGTTCGTATTTCCCGGAGTTCCAGCGCGCCGGACTGGAGATGATCGCCGCTCAGGGCGGCATCTTCGGCTGGGTCGCCGATTCCGCGGCCGTCATCTCCACCCTCGCGGATACCGCCCCCGCGAAACACCCGGCCGCCTGACGCGCCCCGGCTCAGTGAACAGGAAGCACCATGTCCGCCGATACCCGAACCCCTGACGAAACCGGCTCTCCCACAACGCTGTCGCTGCCCTGGTGGACGCGCGGGGACACCAATGCCTTCTTCGGCCTGTCCTTCAACATCCTGGTCAACGTCCTCACCCTGACCACGCTGTCCATCGCGGTGGTCAAGATTCCGAGCGGCGATGTACTCGGCACCGTGCTACCCGCCCTGGGCGTGGCGCTGGTGCTGGGCAATCTGTATTACATGGTGCTGGCGCGCCGCCTCGCACGCCGCGAGAACCGGGACACGGTGACCGCGTTGCCCTACGGTCCCAGCGTCCCGCACATGTTCATCGTGGTGTTCGTGGTCATGCTGCCGATCTACCTGAAGACCAATGATCCCCTGCAGGCCTGGTCGGCGGGTCTGGCGTGGGCGTTCATGATCGGCGTCATCGTGATGATCGGGGCGTTCGTCGGCCCGTTCATCCGCAGGATCACCCCGCGCGCGGCCATGCTCGGCACCCTGGCCGGCATTTCCATCACCTTCATCGCCATGCGGCCCGCCGCCCAGATGTGGGAGGCCGCGTGGATCGGCCTGCCGGTGCTCGCCATCATCCTGATCGGCTTCTTCACCGACGCCAAGCTGCCCGGCAACATCCCCATCGGCCTGGTCGCGCTGCTGGTCGGCACCGCCATCGGCTGGATCGGCGGATACATGTCCGCGCCCGACGTCGCCCAGGCCGCGCGCGACATCGCGCTGGGCCTGCCCGATCTGCGCCTGGATCTGCTCGCGGACGGTCTCGGCAATCTCGCACCGCTGCTGGCCACCGCGATACCGCTGGGCGTCTACAACTTCACCGAGGCCATGAGCAACGTGGAGAGCGCGGCCGCGGCCGGGGACAACTACAACCTGCGCAGTGTGCTGCTGGCCGACGGTTTCGGCGCGATCATCGGCTCCGGATTCGGCTCGCCGTTCCCGCCCGCGGTCTACATCGGTCACCCCGGCTGGAAGGACGCGGGCGGTCGCACCGGGTACTCGCTCGCCAGCGGCGGCATCATCGGATTGATGTGCCTGCTCGGGCTTTTCGGCCTGCTGGCCACCCTGCTGCCGATTCCCGCCATCGTCCCGATCCTGCTCTACATCGGCCTGCTGATCGGCGCGCAGGCGTTCCAGGCGGTGCCCAGGCTGCACGCGGTCGCGGTGGTGGCGGCGCTGCTGCCCAATCTCGCCGAATGGGGTGTGGGACAGATCGACAACGCGCTCAGCGCCGCGGGCACCTCGGCGAGCAAGATCGGCTCGGACGCGCTCGGGCAGGCGGGCGTGGTCTACGACGGACTGAAAACGCTCGGCGCGGGCGCGGTGCTGGCCGGGCTGGTGCTGGGCACCATCGTGACCTTCATCCTGGACAAGCGATTCCGGGCGGCGGCACTGGCCGCGGCGGTCGGCGCGGCGCTGAGCTTCATCGGGCTCATCCACGCCGCCGAGGTCGATTGGGCGGCCGCGCCCAAGGTGGCGCTGGGCTACCTGTTCTTCGCGCTGGTGTGCCTGGCCTGGTCGGTACTGCCCGCGGCCGCTACGCCGGACGCGGATCCGCCCGCCGAGGAGGCGGTCCCGGCCCCCACCTCGCCCACCCCGACGACGTCCACGGCCGCCGCTCCCGATGCGCCCGCGACCACGCCGCCGCCGGACACGACCACCGATTCCGCCCGTACGTCCCCGGCCGCCGAGACCACCGACTCCGCTCCCTCACCATCGGAGTCGGCGCCGGCGCGGGCCGCGTCCACGCCGACCGAGTCCTCGTCCTCGTCGGTCTGAGCACGCCCGCGCCACCGCGACGCCGATGTCCCGCCGCGTCGGGCGGGGCATCGGCGTCGCCCGGGTCGCCGTCCGGGCGGCCGCTCGCGGACAGGCGACCTGCCGTGCCGGGCAAGGCAATCCGCCATGCCCGGCGAGACCGTCCGCCACCTGGGCCGACAGGCAATTCGGCGCGCCCGCGGAGTGGATACTTTGCGGGCCGCCGGAGGGCGGGGCACACTCGGGACTGTGACACCGAATTCGTTGGGGCGGGTTTCTGAACTGGGCGGTTGGTCATGAGTGTGCTGGCTCGGGGTGAGAACCGGCCCGCGCCCGGCGAGCGCATGACGATCACCGTCACCAGCGCCGCCGGGGTGGATGTTTCCGCGCTGCTGCTGGGCGGCAACGGCAAGGTCCGCTCGGACGCGGACTTCGTCTTCTTCAATCAGCCGGCCGGGCCGGGGGTGACGTACCGCCACGGCCGCGGCGCGGGCGACATGGTCGACGTGCAGACCGGCGCACTGCCCCCGGACGTCGAGCGCGTGGTGATCACCGCGAGCCTGGACGGCAGCGGCCCGCCCACCTTCGCCTCGGCCGGGCCGCTCACCGCGACCATCGGATCCGACTCGGGCACTTTGAGTTTCCCCACCACCGGACTCACCACCGAGTCGGCCGTGGTGTGCGTGGAGATCTACCGGCGGTCCGGGGCGTGGAAGGTGCGCGCGGTCGGCCAGGGCTATGACGACGGGCTGGCGGGCATCGCCTCCGCGTTCGGGGTGAACATCGACGATGAGCCCGAACCCGCCGCGCCCCCGGCCCCGCCCGCGATGCCGGGCACCTACCCGCCGCCGAGCGGGTATCCGGCCCCCAATGCTCCCGCGCAGCAGCAGTATTCGCCGCCGCCCGCGCAGCAGCCGCCACACTCCCCGCCCCCGGCGTACTCCCCGCCGCCCCCGCCCCCGGCGTATCCCACGCCCGCCCCGGCCTATTCGGCGCCCGCCGCGCCCCAGGCACCCGCATATCAGCAAGGAGCGCAAGCCATGCAGAGCGATCTCTTCGATCCCCGTCATGCCGAGGTCGGGGGCGCGGGCATTCAGAAGCAGGGCGGCAAGATGATTCGCGTCGCGGTCAACGGCGAGGTCATGGCGCGCGCCGGATCGATGGTGGCCTACCAGGGTGATCTGCAGTTCAAGGCGCTGGGCTCCGGCGGCATCGGGCGGGCGATCCAGCAGCGACTGACCGGCGAGGGCGTTCCGCTCATGAAGGTCACCGGACGCGGGGATCTGTTCCTGGCCGACTCGGCGTCCGACGTGCACACCGTGGATCTGGACGGCTCGGACGGGCTCACCATCAACGGTTCCAACGTGCTGGCCTTCGAACCCTCGCTGAGCTACAACATCCGCCGGGTCGAGGGCGCGGCCGGATACGCCAGCAACGCGGGCCTTTTCAACTGTGTCTTCACCGGCCGCGGGCGGATCGCCATCACCACCCACGGTTCGCCGGTGGTGCTGCAGGTCGATCAGCCGACGTACGCCGATCCGCAGGCGGCGGTGGCGTGGTCGTCGAGTCTGCACACCGGCATCAAACGCAACGACTCGTTCGGCTTCAGCAGGCTCATGGGCCGCAGCACCGGCGAGGGCATCACCCTGTCGTTCTCCGGGCGCGGATTCGTCATCGTGCAGCCGTCCGAGCTGCCGCCGGGCGGCCTGCTCGGCGGGACCGGCGGCGGGCAGCAGTCCGGGCAGAGCGGTGGCATGCTCGGCGGCATTCTCGGGTAGCGGTCGCCGCCGGCTCGTTCACGACCGGGCGGGCCGGCCGGTCACGGGGTGGCCGCGAACATCTTGCGCACGCCGGCGAACAGCTGCGCCGCGCCGCCGAGCGACCAGCCGCCGTCCACCGGGAGCACCACGCCGGTGATGTAGGAGGCCATGGGCGAGCCGAGCCACAGGCAGCTGTCGGCGATCTCGGCGGCGTTGCCGTATCTGCCGAGCGGCACCGATTCGGTGACGACCTGTTCGAGCTCGGGCGTCGGCGCCAGCCGGGCCATGCCCTCGGTGCCCGAGATCGGCCCGGGGGCAACGGCGTTCACGCGGACCCCGGCCGGGCCCCATTCCAGCGCGCACACCCTGGTCACCATGTCCACGCCCGCCTTGGCCGCGCACGCGTGGGCCTGCATCTCCATGGCGATGCTCGACTGCGGCGCGGAGATGTTGATGACGGCGGCGCCGGGTTTGCGCAGGTGTTCGTAGGCGGCCCGGAGCAGGTGATACGTGCCCTTGAGGTCGATGTCCACCACCGCGGAGAAACCCCGTGCGGACATGTCGGCCGCCGCGGCGGGAAAGTTTCCGGCGGCGCCCGACACCAGCACGTCGATGTAGCCGAACTGCTCGCGCGCCGCCGTGAGCGCCGCCGCCACCGCCTCGTAGTCCCGGACGTCGGCGGCGAAACCCATCGCCCAGCCGCCGTATTCGGCCAGCTCCTCCACCGCGGCGTCGACCTTGTCACGGTTGCGGGACAGCACCGCCACGCTCGCGCCCGCCCGGGCGAAGGCCCGCGCCACTTCCAGATTGATGCCGCTGGTACCACCGGCCACGAAAACAGTGCGGCCCGAGTAGTCGAATAGCTCTGTCATCCAGCCATTTTCCGGCCGAAAAGCGCACCTCGAGGCGATTCGCCCCGATCAGCTCGGACGAAACGCCCGGACGGGCCGGCCACCCCGGCGCACCGCAAGCCACCCGAATTCCGAAACCGCGATCACGCCCGCCCGCGCGCCGGCGACACACGGATGACGAAAACGACCATGGCCCGCGGGAAATCTCCCGCGGGCCATGGTCGTTCACCGCTACAGGGACGCGCTGCCGCTCGCCGCGCTGAGCAGGGTCGTCACGAGATTAGCGAAAACTTCGAGCAGTTCCATGGGGTGAACCTCATCGATCGGTAGCCGTATCGTCCCGAAAGTGGGACACCGCACTCTCACCGATGCGGATGTCCGGCAGGTAACGCCGAGGTGAAGAGTGGCGGGAGATGTGCACACGGTCGGCAAATGTCCGAATTGACCGAATTTGTGTAATGCAGGTCACACCGCGCTGCTACCGTGGCGATAACCCGCCGCAGGGCGCGCGGCGGAACATCTTCCGGAGGTGGTCCCGATGACCTCGGTCCTGCAATCCACACGCGAGCGAATCGCGCATACGGCCGAGGCGGTGCGCGGGCTCAAGCGGTTACGGGAACTGGGGCTGAGCGATCCGCGCGATCCGGCGGAAATGCTCCGAACCTTGAGGGAGTCAAGGGTTTTCGGGCCGCCCGCGACGGCCGTACGGCGAGCGGGACGCCTGTTTCCCGACAACCCGGCCGTCGCCGACGAGCGTGGCGAGCTGACCTACGGCGAACTCGACCGGCAGTCCGACGCGCTGGCTCGCGGTTTGCAGCGCATGGACGTCAAGCCCGGAACCGTGGTCGGGGTGCTGGCCCGCGATCATCGCGGACTGCTGCTGACCATGGCCGCGCTGGGCAAACTCGGCGCGCGGCTGGCGCTGATGAACACCGGGTTCGCCAAGCCGCAGTTCGCGGCGGTGTGCGAGCGCGAGAACGTCAAGGTCGTACTGCACGACTCGGAATTCCTCGGCCTGCTCGACGCCCTGCCGCCGGAACTGCCGCGGGTGCTGACCTGGGTCGACGAGGGCGTCGAAGTACCCTCCGGGGCAACGACTCTCGACGCGCTCATCGAGGCAAACGCGCCGACCCCGCTGCCCGCGCCCAAGAAGCCGGGCGGGTTCATCATCCTGACCAGCGGCACGACCGGCCTGCCCAAGGGCGCCCCGCGCGACAAGACCGGGCCGCTGTCCACCGTGCAGATGGTCGATCGCATCGACTTCCCCCGGGGCGGGACGATGATCATCGTTTCGCCGATCTTCCACTCCACCGGCTTCGGCACCTGGCTGGTCGGGGTGGCCTTCGGGAACAAGGTCGTGACCAGCCGCCGGTTCGACGCCGAGCGCACGCTGCGCCTGATCGCCGAACACCGGGCCGATTTCATGGTCGCGGTGCCGACCATGCTGCATCGCATGGTGGAGCTGGACCCGGCGATTCGCGCGAAGTACGACACTTCATCGCTGAAGGGCATCGTGATCGCGGGGTCGGCGCTGTCGCCGGAGCTGAGCCAGCGCACCGCCGAGGTGTTCGGCCCGGTGCTCTACAACCTGTACGGCTCCACCGAATGCGCGGTCGCCACGGTCGCGCGACCCGAGGAATTGGCCGTCGCGCCGGGCACCGCGGGCCGCTCCCCCACCACCTGCGAGGTGGTGCTCTTCGACGACGACGGCAAACGAATTCGGGCCAAGAATGTCAAGGGCCGCATATTCATTCGCTCCGGGTCACCGTTCAAGGGCTATACCGACGGGCGGCACAAGCAGATCATCGAGGGCTATATGTCCAGCGGCGACGTCGGTCATTTCGACGACAACGGCCTGCTGTTCGTCGACGGCCGCGATGACGACATGATCGTCTCGGGCGGGGAGAACGTCTTCCCGCAGGAGGTCGAGAATCTGCTGCTCGAGCGCGCCGACGTGTTCGACGCGGCCGTGATCGGCGTGGACGATGTCGAGTTCGGCAAGCGGCTGCGGGCGTTCATCGTGCCCGAGCCCGGCGAGAAGCCCGATCCGGACGAGATCAAGCTGCACGTCAAGAACACCCTCGCCCGCTACAAGGTCCCCCGCGATGTCGTGTTTCTCGATGAACTCCCGCGCAATGCCACGGGCAAGCTGCTGCGCAAGACACTGCTCGAATACCAGATCTGAGTCCCGCGCGGGGACCCGGGGAGGTAATGCCTACCACGCCGCCGGCCAAATATTCGATACTTGAAGTAACAGAGACCTCGGCCACATCGATACGCTCGCTGCTTGCTAGGGTTGGCCCGTACTGGATATCGAGGTTGCGGACCGAAAGCCGACTCGTCCGGCAGGGGATTCGCGGAAGGTTGTACCCATGTCATCAGCCCTATCGGCAGGCACGGTTATTCGTAAGGCGGGGGATGCGGCGCTGAGCATCAACGCCATGGTCCGCGGTGGATTGGTGAACCCGCTGCGCCTGGATCATGCGGTGAAATCGGCCCTCAATATCGCCAAGTTCGGGCCTTTCGCCGGTGCGCTCATCCACGGCGCCACGACCAACCCGAAGTCCGCGGCGATCGTCGACGAGCGCGGCGAGATGACGTTCGAACAGCTGGACAAGCAGTCCAGCGCCATCGCCCGCGGCCTGGCCGCGCGCGGCATCGAGCCCGGCGACGTCATCGGTGTCCTGGCCCGTGATCATCGCGGCATGGTGCTCACCCTGGTGGCGGCCGGCAAGCTCGGCGTGCGCACCGTGCTCATGAACACCGGCTTCGCCAAGCCGCAGTTCGCCGACGTGAGCGCGCGCGAGAAGGTCAAGGCGGTGCTGCACGACAGCGAGTTCTTCGACCTGATGAGCGCGATCCCCGAGGATATTCCGCGCGTGCTGACCTGGGTCGACGAGAAGGACGACGCCGATCCGAGCATCCCGACCCTGGAGACGCTGGCCGCCGGGCAGTCCACCGCCCCGCTCACCCCGCCCGCGAGTCCGGGCGGCATGGTCATCCTGACCAGCGGCACCACCGGCACGCCCAAGGGCGCACCGCGCGACAAGGTGAGCCCGTTCATCACCGCGCAGTTCCTGGACCGAATTCCGCTGCCGCGCAACAGCACCGTCGTCATGGCCGCGCCGATCTTCCACGCCACCGGCCTGTCGCAGTTCACCATCTCGATCGCGCTGGGCAACCGAGTGGTGTTCCAGCAGCGGCGTTTCGACCCCGAGACCACCCTGGCCAACATCCAGAAGTACCGGGCCCAGGGCCTGACCGTGGTGCCCACCATGATTCAGCGCATCCTGGATCTGCCGCCGGAGACCCTCGCCAAGTACCAGCCGTCGGAGACCCTGCGCGTGCTGTTCGCCGCCGGCTCGGCGATCCCGCCGGACGTGGTGACCCGCGCCCTGGACTACTTCGGCGATTCGCTCTACAACCTGTACGGCTCCACCGAGTGTGCGGTCATCACCGTGGCCACCCCGAAGGAACTGCGCAAGAATCCGACCACCGCGGGCCGCGCCCCGGTCGGCATTCGCATCGCGCTCTACGACGAGAACCGCAAGCGCATCACCGCGCCGAACGTGACCGGCACGATCTTCATCGAGAACAGCCACTCGTTCAAGCAGTACACCGACGGCCGGACCAAGGAGAGCGTCGACGGGCTCATCTCCAGCGGCGACGTCGGGCATTTCGACACCGACGGCATGCTGTTCATCGACGGCCGCGACGACGACATGATCGTCTCCGGCGGCGAGAACGTCTTCCCGCAGGAGGTCGAGAACCTGCTCTCCAACCGGCACGACGTGTTCGAGGCGGCCGTGGTCGGCGTCGACGATCGGGAGTTCGGCAAGCGTTTGCGGGCCATCGTGGTGCCGGGTCCGGACTCCGCGCGCGACGCCCAGGAGATCAAGGACTACGTCAAGGCGAATCTGGCGCGCTACAAGGTGCCGCGCGAGGTGATCTTCCTCGACGAGCTGCCCCGCAACGCGACCGGAAAGCTGCTGCGCAAGCCGCTGATCGAAATGTCCGTCCCCACCGAATAGTTCCGGATGGAATCGGAATGAAAGCGCGGGAATTCGGCGGTTCGTTCTCGGTTATCATCAGCACGTGAGTTTCGTGTCCGGCCGGTCCTCGGCGCATATCCGCAGTGATGCGGCGATGTTGCGCGGTGGGTCGGCCGGTTCGATTTCCGGGGCGCTCGCCGTCGCCGCGCACGGCTGGATCTCGGGGGCCGCGCCCCTGGAATCGGAGGCGCTGACGCTGCTGGTGGCCGCTTCCGCCGCGGTCGGCGCGCTCGTCGCGGGGATCGGTGTCCTGCGCACCACCCGGCTCGGGCTCGTCGCGGCGCTGCTGGGCGGGCAACTGCTCGGGCACTTCGCCATGCTGTGGGGTGCGCCGGGCGGCGGGCATCACGGCCATCACCAGGCCTCGGTCTGGAGTCCGGCCATGCTGGCCGCGCACCTGAGCGCCGCCTGCGTCGCGGCGGTGGTGATTCTGGGCGCCGAGGCCGCGTACCGGATCGTCAGCGGTGTGCTGACGTGGGCGCTGCCCGTTCCGATTTCGCTGCCGGTGCTGTCCGGGCCGCCCGCGCTGCCCATTCCGCACCGCGATCGCGTCGTGCTGCGCGTGCTCGCGGCCGACGCCTTCCGCACCCGCGGGCCACCCGCCTTCGTTCGAGGCTGATCTTTTCTCCGGGGCTCGATCGAGTCCCGCATCCCCGTGCGCACGGTGCTGTTCTCCGTGTGCCATCGCCGTATTCGGCGACCGGGGTATTTCCTCGAACGAAAGACCGCTCGTGACAATCACAGAAAGCGGTGTCGATTCCTCGGCACCGCAACCTTCCCCTACCGGAAAGTCGGACGCGACGGAGAACAAACCGTCGACCGGCTCCACCAAACGCGGCGCGGGCAATGCCTTTCAGGCGCTGATGCTGCGACTGCATTTCTACGCCGGCGTGTTCGTTGCGCCGTTCATCCTGATCGCGGTGGTCACCGGTGCGCTGTACGCGATCGCGCCGCAGATCGAGAACTTCGTCGATCGCGGGCTGCTGCACACCGATTCGACGGGTGCGCCCAAGCCGCTCGCCGAGCAGATCGCCGCGGCCACCGCCCAGGTTCCGGACCTGTCGCTGGCGGCGGTCGCGCCCGCGCAGAACGCGGGCGACACCACCCGGGTGATCTTCACCGATCCCTCGCTCGGCGAGTCCGAGCGGCGGGCGGTGTTCGTCGACCCGGTGACCGCGCAGCCGCAGGGCGTGAGCGTGGTCTACGGCAGTTCGGGTCAGTTGCCCACGCGCACCTGGATCGACACCCTGCATCGCACTCTGCACCTGGGTGACCTCGGGCGCTACTACAGCGAGATCGCCGCGTCCTGGCTGTGGCTCATCGCGCTGGCCGGGCTGGTGCTCTGGTACCGCCGGGTGCGGGCGCGGCGCGAACGCCGGTCCGCGGGCTGGCTGCTGCGGGTCGATCGCTCCAAGCCGCGCGCTCGCACGCTGAATTGGCATGCGGTCGTTGGTTTGTGGGTGCTGCCGGTGGTGCTGCTGCTCTCCGCGACCGGTATGACCTGGTCCAAGTACGCCGGTGAGAATGTGGGCGAGCTCCGCAAGGAGCTGAGCTGGATGACCCCGGCGATCGACCAGAAGCTGCCCGGCGCGACCGGTCCGGTCGCGGCCGCCGGTGGCGACCACGCCGATCACGGCGGCAAGCCCGCCGCGCCCAAGCCCGCGGCGAACAAGGCCGCGCAGGCCGACACCGCCTACGCGGTGGCCCGGGCGAACGGGCTCGAGGGACCACTGGAGATCAGCATTCCGGCGGCGGACAACACCGCGTTCGTGGCCAAGGAACTGCGGCGGCCCTTCGTCTACACGCAGGATGCGATCGCGGTGAACGGCGAGACCGGTGTGGTCACCGACGTGCTGCGCTTCTCGGACTGGCCGCTCATGGCCCAGGCCACGAACCTCGGCATCGGGCTGCACATGGGCGTCACCTTCGGGCTGATCAATCAGCTGGTGCTGCTGGTGGCCATGCTCGCGCTGCTGACCGTGGTCGTGCGCGGCTACCTCATGTGGTGGCGGCGCCGGCCGACCAGGGAGACGAGCAAGCTGGGCGCCGGTAAGGCGCCGCGGCGCGGGGCCATGCGGCAGACGCCGCTTCTCGTGCTGGTTCCGTTCGTGGCGGTGGCCGCGGTCGTGGGCTGGTTCGCACCGCTGCTCGGCATTCCACTGCTGGGGTTCCTGGCGCTCGACGTGCTGGTCGGCTTGGCAGCCCGCCGGGCCGCGTCCGCCTGATCTCCCGCTGATCCGCTGCCCGGCAGCGGTTTTCACACATTCACAACCGAATCCTGCCAGCGACACCGCCTTCCGGCCGTGCCGCCGGATTCGGACGCCCTGTCACGATCCGGCGCGCTGGATCGTCACCACTGCACTGCGGAACCCGACCGCACAAGACGCGAGGAACTACCCCTGATGAAGATCAAGATGTTCGCCCTGTCCGCCGCCGCCGTCTCGAGCATGCTGGCCGTGGGCGCGAGCACCGCGCACGCGGCTCCCGCTCCCGAGGCGAACGCGGACGGCGCGATCAACTACGCCGTCACCACCACCGGGGAGCACACGGTCGTCAACACCGACGCCGGTTCGCTGGTGGTCGAGGACGGTGTGTTCAAGGTCAAGGCCGACAACGGCGTCACCGTCGCCGGCACCGAATTGAGCGTTCGCGTAGACGATTTCGTCTTCCCCATCGCCGCCGACATCACCGGCCGCACCGCGACCCTCACCCCGCGGTTCGACCTGGCGCACGCGGTCTACCAGCCGGTCGCGCTGCCGTTCGAGAACTCGGCGCCGTGGAAGTCCGAGTACGACCGCGAGGTCGCCGCGTGGTCACGCATGACCAGCACCATCTCCCTGGGCGCCAGCATCGCGACCCTGGTCGGCGGCATCGGCGGCGCGGCCCTGGGCTGCGTCGCCGGCGGGATCGCCGGCGCGGCCCTGACCGGCCCCCTGGCCCTGATGTTCGGCGCGGGCCCGGTAGGCGGCTGCCTGATCGGCGCGGCGGCGACCGGGTTCCTGGGCACCCTCGCCGGCCAGATCTTCATCACCGCTCCGGTGGCGATCCTGGCCGCGGCCCAGTACTTCACCACGATCAACCAGCCCTTCACGGCCCCGGCGAAGTAGTTCTGCACGAAAACTGAAGCGGGGCTGTGGATCTCGTACCGCCACAGCCCCGCTCCATGCGCACCACACCCCAGACGTTCTGCCCCGGCGACGATCTGCTTCACCCCCTCGAGGTACCGCTAGCCCACGAAACCGGGGGCGGCCGAAATCATGTGAGCCGTTAGTGCTTCAGAAATAATCCCGGCCATGAACAAGATATTTGGACGTCTCGCCGCCGGTTGCGCGGTGGCGGCCGCGGTTCCGCTCTCGGCCGGCACCGCGACGGCCGTACCGGGAGATCAACCCGTTTGGCTCTTCCTGGATCGCAATGCCGATCTGCTTTCCTGTGATGCGACGACGGTGGCGTGCGGGCTGAACGTGCTCGTCTTCGACATGACTACGCCGATCACCATCAGCGTCGACGGAAAGACACTCGTTTCCGGTGCGCCACTGCCGAATACGGTGAATCACGGCACCAAGCACACCGGGACACTCGCCACGACGTGGATTCCGCAGACCGCGGGTAAGCATGTGGTGTCCGCACAGCAGGGTGGCGAGAGTCAGTCGATGACCTTGACGATCATCGGCAACAACTCACCCGAAGCCATCGCGAGGCGGACCGTCAACGCCCTGCGGCCGGTGGTGTGCGGCTCGGGGTCGGGCACCCTTGTCGGCTCGGCCGTCGGTGGGTGCCCGCTCGATCTATGAGTCGGCGCGCCCGGCACTCCGGAGTGCCGGCCCGGCGGGGGTAGCGGGCCGGCCCGGAACTGAACACCGGTGTCTCAGGTCCTCCTGCTGGCATGCCGAGCGGCCGTGCGGCCCGCGTCCGTGAGGGTCCAGACTCCCCTGACGGTCACTCCGGCGACATACCGCTCCAACAAACCTTCCGCCACCATCGTGTTGCGTTCCCAGGCGGTTTGGTTTTGCCACTTCGGCTCCCCGTTCGAGTCCTGAGGTAGCCAGTCGACGTCGGTGAAACGCTTCCCGAACCGTTCGTTCATCCGTGTGAGAACAGCCTGCTTATGCGCTGTGCCTTCGAGCTCCAACAACGCGACGAGCAGGTAGTTTCGCAGTGTGGTTTGAGGCGTCAGCTCCATGCGCGCCCCGCTTCCCGCGGATCGCACCGTCCCGGTCCGCGACCGCTCACAGACCGCAGTTGAACAGGTGCACCACCGCCAGCACCTGTTCTCCCGATCGCACGGCCGCCAACTGCTCGACGGTGAGTTGTGCGCTCGCTTGCTCTTCCGCCGAAGGAAATCCGGTGGCGAACCAGATCGACGCCGCACACTCGCTCGGTCCTCGGCCTCTGGCGACGATGGTCTCCCACGGATTCACGATCGGGGGCGTCAGCGGGTACAACTCCATTCCCGGAACCACAACCGCCGTAAGCGGATCCGGCCGCGGGGCGGGCCCGATGAACCACGCGCTCGCGAAGGTCACGGCATCGTAGTTGTCTCGATCATCACCTGTCCCGACCCAACTCCTCGGCGGCCACCATGGCCCGGCCTTCCACCCTTCGGGCACGATAGTCGTCGTGCGCAGGGATGTGAACCGATGACGAATCTGCCTCCCGCCGAACAACTCCTGAGTGCCTACCGTGCGGCCGGTGGGTACGCTCGGGGGCTTGCCGATCTGCCCCGTCCGCCGCGGCATCCTGCCGGAGCCATCGCGGTTCTCGCAGAGTGGCTCGCCGATCTGGAGGCGCGGTGGCCAGGGCCGGACACGGACCGTGACACCGCCCGGCTCGTGCTTGTTCAAGCCCTCAACCGGCGCGAGTCACGGGCATCGGCCGCCATCCTCGCACTCATCGCCCAATTCGACGCTTCGAAGGCCATCGGCGAAAACGCCCGCTGGAGTGCGGGAAACGCGCTCTACGAGATTCCGGCGGGTGACAAGTACTTCGATGAACTCGCGGGGATCGCCGCCAACCGGTCCCTGGGCATGTCGCGACAGATGGTCGTGAACTGGCTCGGTAAGTCGCATCGACCGGAGGCCGCGACCATCGCGGCCGACCAGCTCGGTGACGAATCGGTGTGCGGGCATGCCCTCGAGGCCCTGGCGAGCCTGCGAGCCCAAGGTGTCCGCGAACAGGTCGAACCTTTCGCGAACTCGAAGAACAAGTGGCACCGGAGGACCGCCGAACGGATTCTGCGCAATCTGCGCTAGTCGACGGCGTCCTCGTCGACCGGGACCGGGGAGCCGGTCAGGGGGCGGACCGGGCGGAGGCGGACCCAGGCGAAGAAGACCAGGGCCGCGGCGGTCATGCCTATGCCTGCCCAGAGGTTGATGTCTATGCCGCCGGTTTTCGCGCGCTGGTATTGGGTGTCGTAGCTGAGGGCCACGATGATCAGGATTACGCCGTAGCAGGCGAGCAGTCCGCCGACGATGGTGCGAATATCGAACAGCATTGACGCGCCTTTCTTATCCGATGAAAACGTTGAGGGCGATGACGATTGCGAGGGCTATCCCGGCCAGGATCGCGGGGCGCTGATACCAGGGCAGGGTGTCCGCGTCGGGATCGGTGCGGACCGACTTCGGGGTTTCGGAATAGACCAGGCCCACCAGTTCGGCGGCCGGTTTGGGGCGGGTGACCTGGGTGACGGCGACGCTGACCACGATGTCGACCGCGAAAGCGACCCCGGCGGCCACGAAACTCGTGCCCTGACCGGACAATTCGAAGACGCCCGCCTTGCCCATGACGAACACCGCGATCGCCGCGCCGGTCCCGCTCACCAGGCCGATCCAGCCGGCGGCCGGGGTCATCCGCTTCCAGAACATGCCCAGGATGAAGGTGGCGAACAGCGGGGCGTTGAAGAAGCTGAACAGGGTTTGCAGGTAGTCCATCATGTTGGAGAAATTGCCCGCGATGAACGCGGTGCCGATCGCGCCGACGGTCGCGCCGACCGTGGCCAGGCGGCCGACCCTCAGGTAGTAGCCGTCCTCCCGATCCTTGACCGCGTACCGCTGCCACAGGTCGTAGCTGAAAACGGTGTTGAACGCCGAGATGTTCGCGGCCATCCCGGCCATGAACGCCGCGAGCAGCCCGGCCAGGCCCACACCCAGCAAACCGTTGGGCAGGACGTCTTTCATGAGATAGAGCAGCGCCTGGTTGTAGGTGACGTCACCCTCGAAATCGGGATTCGCCGTGACCTGGGCCTTGAACTCCGCGATCTGCGGCACCAGCACCGCGCTGATCATTCCGGGAATCACCACGATGAACGGAATGAACATCTTCGGATACGCGCCGATGATGGGCGTGCGCTGAGCGGCGGAAATGGAATGCGTCGCGAGCGCGCGCTGGACCTCCACGAAATTCGTTGTCCAGTAACCGAAGGACAGCACGAACCCGAGCCCGAACACGATGCCGATCACCGAGGCGATGTTGCTGGTGAAGCCGGTCATCTCGTTGCCGGGCCACGCCTGCAACTGCTCGGCCCCACCCGGCCCCTCGATCACTTTGCCGCGCAACCCATCCCAGCCGCCCACCTTGTGCAGGCCGACCAGCGTGAGCGGCAGCAGCGCGGCCACGATGATGAAGAACTGCAGCACCTCGTTGTAAATCGCCGCCGAGAGCCCGCCCAGGGTGATGTAGGACAGCACGATCACCGCGGCCACCATCACCGACACCCACAGCGGCCAGCCCAGCAGCACGTTCACGATGGAACCGAGCAGATACAGATTGACCCCGGCGATGAGCACCTGCGCCACCGCGAAACTCAGCGCGTTCACCAGATGCGCGCCGGGCCCGAACCGCCGCAACATGAATTCCGGCACGCTGCGGACCTTGGAGCCGTAATAGAACGGCATCATCACGATGCCCAGGAACAGCATGGCCGGCACCGCGCCGATCCAGAAGTAGTGCATGGTCGGCATGCCGTACTGCGCGCCGTTGGCGGACATGCCCATGATCTCGACCGCGCCCAGGTTGGCGGAGATGAACGCCAATCCGGTCACCCAGGCGGGGAGCGAGCGTCCCGACAGAAAGAAGTCCAGACTGGAGGACACTTGACGGCGCGCCAGCCAGCCGATCGCCAGGACGAAGCCGAAATACAGTGCGATCAGCGCGTAATCGATCGGATCCGCATCGAGCCGCAGCCCGCTGCCCGCCGCGGCCACGGCATCGGCGTACGCGTGTACCTCGACGGGCACACTGGCGTCGAACGGCATACGACTCTCCTGTCGAAACACTGCACGAGATGACGCGGGCACGACTGTTGTCTGACGCGAGCACTGCTGTGACTCGAAGATCCCCGGCTATGGATCCGGTCCGTGACGGGCAATACTAGCCGCGAGTTCGCTATTGCCGGGGAGGATCGCCGACGCCATGAAAGGCCATCGGAAAGCGCCTGGTAAACAAGGTATTCAAGCGTCAAAGATGTAGTTGCTCGCCAGTTTCCATTGCGATTTCGGTGCGCCACGCGGGCGCCGAACTACCAACAGGCCATGGCTCGCTCGTTCCTGATGTGCGAGTGGAGGGTTCCTGTTTCAGGTTAAGCCTCCGCCGCCACGCGCGTGGCCTAAACGAGCCGGTGCGCACCCGGCGCGGGCGTGACCTCGAAGGTGCGCGGAGCATCGAATCCCATGCGGGCGAACGCGTCTCGCACGGTCGCGATGACCGCGCCGGCAGCCTCCCGATCGACCAGGGCGATCACGCTGCCGCCGAATCCACCGCCCGTCATCCGAGCGCCGTGCGCCCCGGCCCGCAGCGCGCTGTCCACCGCGGTGTCGAGCTCGGGCGCGGAGACCTCGAAATCGTCGCGCAACGACACGTGCCCCGCCGTCAGGATCGGGCCGATGTCACGGGGATCCGCACCGGCGCGCAATTTTTCGGCTACCCGCAGCACCCGCGCGTTCTCACCGACCACATGCCGGGCGCGCCGGCGCAGCACCGGGTCCGCCAGGCGTTCGACCTCCGCGAGATCGGTGACATCCCGCAAAAACAGAACGTCCAGTTCCTCAGCGGCGGCAGCACATTCGGCCCGCCGCGCGGCGTACTCGCCGTCGACCAGCCGATGCGGACTACCGGTGTCGAATACCAGCAGTTCCAGCCCGAACCGCTCGAGCTCGAACGGAATCTGTTCGTACTCCTGGGTGCGCACGTCCAGGAAGAGCAGATGCCCGGCGGTGCAGAGCATGGAAGCCGACTGATCCAGCACACCCGTGGGCACCCCGACGTACACGTTCTCGGCGGTGCGCGCGATGTCGATGATCTCGGCGGCCCGCACGCCGGGCGCGAACAGATCCCGCAGCGTGATGGCCACCGCGCAGGACAGCGCCGCCGAAGAAGACAGCCCCGCACCCATGGGCACGGTCCCGTCCAGCTCGAGTTCGAGCCCGCGCACCTCGTGCCCGCGCCGCTCGAACTCCCGGATCACCCCGAGCGGATAGTGTGCCCAGGTGGGCAGTTCGGACCAGCCCCCCGTTCCCAGATCGCACAGGGTCATATCGACCCCGTCGCAGGGCGCCTGGCGCGAGCGCAGCCGGATCACCGGCTCGCGCAGCAGGGTCGCGGAGCAGGTCACCCCGAGCGGCAGCGCCATGGGCAGGACGTAACCGTCGTTGTAATCGGTGTGCTCACCGATGAGGTTGACCCGCCCGGGCGCGTGCCACCGCCCCGCCGCTGTCCCCACAATGCCCTCCGCTCCGCTTCGGGTTGGTCCGACGGCCCGGCGCCCGCAGGGCTTCCCGCAGAGTCATGCAGGCCGTACGGTTCGATTGGCAGGCAGCATAGCGAGTCACGCGGACCGTGATCCTGCGGGTTCGGCGGACTCGCCTACAGAGTGCGGGCTTTCGTGTAATGATCGACGCGGTTGCCCAGATCTCGATGGCAGCGCTCCCTCCCCCGTGGACACGGCCGCCGTCGGCTGGGACCTATGCTCGTACAGCAACACTCGGTTTTCGATCGCCGGGGCCCTCGAGCACCGCGCGGTACGTCCGCGAGCACGCTCGACGAGTTCGACGGTCGTGACCCCGTTGTGCAAGATGCTGATCGACGGACGGCGTGGTTCTGGGGACGGAGCGGAACGAGGGGGGCTGGTGACACCAGAAGGAGAACCGGCCGGTCAGTCCGGACTGCGGCACCGGATCTGCTGGCGCACGATGGGACTCGGCTGCGGGCTACTGATCCTGCTCCTGCCCCTGGTCAGCGACTCCCGTCCACTGGCACTCGCGACGCTGTTCGCCTCGGTCGCCCTCAGCCTCATCATGATCGGCGCGGGCGTGCACAGATTCCGCCCCCGCCATCCGCTGCCCTGGTATCTGCTGTCCGCCTCCGCCGTGCAGTTCACCGTGGGCACCGCGCTGCGCACCCTCACCGAGTGGCAGCGCCACCCCTTCGACGATCTGTTCCTGCTCAGCGGCTACTGCCTGATCGGCGCGGCCGCGGTGCTGTGGCTGCGACCGCGCCAGAACAGCACCGATCACGATCTGCTGCTGGATTCCGGCCTCATCGGACTCGGCGCGCTGCTGCTGTCGTGGACCTTCCTGATCTCCCCCATCCTGCACGCCGCCGGCGGGCTCACCCTCACCTCGCTCACCGCCTGCGTCTACCCGGTGGTCGACGCGCTGCTGCTGACCGTGGTGGCGCACTCGGTGGTGACCTCCGCGCGCTCGGAAACTTCACTGCGCCTGGTGTATCTGGCACTGCTCGCCATTCTGGCCGGCGATCTCGGCTACAACCTGGAGGCAGCCGGTTCGGCCGACCCCAGTCGCCAGATGCTGCTCATGCCACTGCAATTGGCCTACACGCTCATCGGCGCGGCGGCCCTGCACCCCAGCATGGTGGTGCTGGGCGGCCCGCGCGACATCCACGCGCACCGCTCCCGCCAGCGCGCCAGCATCATCGCCATCACCATGATCGTGGCCGCGCTGGTGCCGGTGGTCGGATCCAGCCTGGACATGATGGATCGCGTCGTCGTCTCCTCGCTGTTCGCCCTGTTGCTGTCCGGTGTGCTGCTACGCAGCGAACGCGCCATCGAACGCAGCGCCCGGAGCGAACGGCGCGCGCAGTACCAGGCCGATCACGACATGCTGACCGGACTCCTGAACCGCGCCGCCCTGCTCCGGGCGCTGCATCGTAATCGGGACAGATGGGGTGATCAGCCGCTCGCGCTGCTGTTCATCGATCTGGACGGCTTCAAGCGCGTCAACGACAACTGGGGCCACGCGGTGGGCGATGAGCTCATCGCCAATGCCGCGGCGCGTATTCGGCGCATCATCCGCCGCGACGACGCCGCCGCGCGCTACGGCGGCGACGAATTCGTTGTGCTCGCCCCGCTGGGCCGCCAGCAGGCGCTACTGCTGGCCGAGCGGCTGCTGGCCGCCCTCGGGGAACCCTTCGAGCTCAGCGCCGCCGAGGTGCGCATCGCCGCCAGCATCGGCATCGCGTGCAGCGGTCCGCGCGGCGTCGATACCACCGTGTATGAGCTTCTGCGCGAGGCTGATTCGGCGATGTATCACGCGAAGGAATACTCGCTGGGGTACGTTTTTCATGCCGATCTCAGGCACGGTCATCCGGAGTCCGGTCCGCGCACGTGGCGCCGGGAGTCCGCGGTCTGACATCGCAATTTGCTGTCACCGCACGGATATTCGGGTACCTCATGCAGTATCGATCATTCACCGCCGAGCCGGCACGGACCGGATTGATTCGGCTCACCGCCACCCTGGCGTGTTCGACCGCCGTGGTTCTCGCCGGCACGGGCGTCGCGCTCGCGGATCCGCTGGAACTCGAAACATCAACGCTCAACGCGGAAGTGGGCCCCGCCGCGCCGTCCGGTGGCGAGATCGCGACCGGCACCGGTTCGGCCAGCCTCTCGGCGAATCCCGGCTCGGCCTCGGGCTCGGCCGGAAGCGGCTCGGGCGCAAGCGGTTCGGGCACGCTCCCACCGGGCACCGGTTTCGGCACCCTGGGCAGCGGTTCGGCGAGCAAGCTCGGCCTGCTGGGGCCCACCATCGCCAATGGCATCGATTCCCTGATGCGCGGCCTGGGATTCGCGCCCGGCAACTACACGAGTTGCGCGGACGTCGAACGCACGGGCGTGGGTCCGCTGCTGCGCGGCACGCCCGGCTACAACGCGCTGCTCGATCCCGACGGCGACGGCGTCGCCTGCGAGTGAGCCTCGCCGCGCGCGCGTCCGATCGCGACATCGGCACGGCGCGCCGGGTGGGTCCGGATCGAACTCACGTGGTGAACCAACGACCGAGGCCCGGCCACAAGTGACCGAGCCCCTGTCCCGCGCCGCGTGAGCGGCGTCGGTGAAACCTGCCGAGAACCGCTCAGCCGGCCAAGTCTTCGAGCAACCGGCGCGCGTTCTCCAGCTCGGCTTGCAGGGCCTCGACCTTGGCGCGCTGGGCCAGCCGGACCGACTCCAGAATGCCGTCGACCACCTCGGCGACCTCGGGATGCAGCAGCTTGGCGGCCTGCGAGACCGACGAGCTCGGTACCGACAGGCCCTTGATGGTGCGCTTCTTGCCGTTGACGACGTCGAGCGTCCACTCACCGTCGGCGGTGCCGCTCAGGGTGACCGTCACCTCCGGCGCCTTGGGCTTGCGAGCCGCAGCCGCGGTGGTGGCGGTGTTGCGGGCGGGCTTGGGGGCCGCCGGCTTCTTGGCCTCGCCACTCGTGCTCGCCGCGGCCGAATCCGTGCCGTCCTGCGGCAGATCCGGTTTGGCCGCGGGCGGGGTACTCGGAACGCTCTGGACACTCGGAACGCTCGGCGGGGCGGTGGTGGTGCTCACCGTCGACGGCATCGTCACTGTGGGGTCCTTCCTGGTAGCCGTTTTCTGTTTCACACCGACGGCGGCTTGGGGCCGGGCCGGCTTGGTCAGGGTCACCTCGGTGGGGCCGAAGGACAGCACGTCCTTCGAACCGGTCGGCTTCACTTGCAGGAAATCTCCCTCGGACGGATCACCGAGCGAGATCACCTTTCCGGAACGGCCTTCCGGCACGCCGACCGCCACCGCCGTGAACCACACCATCGGCGGACGGCCGGCATCGATCTGCTCGCCGATCTGCCGAATCTCGGTCTCCGACAAGGGCTGTGGTTTGGTACTACGGGACGACATGGGGCTCTCCGGGCGGACGATTGGACATCTGCGTGCACAGAGCATGCCCCATGGCACCGACAAATCCACATCCAGAGAACCCGCACCGCTACCAACGCACCGGTTGGTGAACGTTCAGCAATTCCGATTCGTTCGGCCCACCGAGCATGGCCGGCGGGTCCGATCGTAGGCGCTGCGCGGTGCCGGCGCGCAACTTTCAGCGCCGGCCGCCCGCGTTCGCCGGGGCGCCGAACCGGGCGAACGGTCGATTCGCCCGGGTTGTCGCAACCGGTCGACAGCAGGTCAGAGCTGTTCGACGCCGCGCAGTACACAGCGCAGCGACTGCGGCCGGGTGACCGGGTCGAGCTGGGTCTCGGTGGTGAGTTCCTGGGTCGCGCCGGGCGGCACGGTGACCTCGGTGCTGGTGCGGTCCAATACCGCCGACTCCGGTGTCATGAAACTGATCACCACCAGATATCGGTGTTCGACCTCGTCCCGGTTGCTCACCACCGCGGTCGCCTGCCAGCCCGCCGACGTGCCACCGCACCCCGTGACGAACGCACTGCGCTGCATTTCGGATTTATCTCTGTGAGACTCGGGCATATCGGCCACTTCGGCCTCAACCCTCCCCACATCGGTGTGGCCGGATCGGGCACAACCCGCCAGGACAGCAGCCAATCCACACACCACACCGACGAGCCTCAGGTAGGGGGCGATCATGAATCTCCCTTTCCACCGCGCACTTCCGCCCCCCGCACCGCTGTTGCCGCTAATTAGCCGCGCGCAGAGACTACCCCACCGGCACAGCGTGTCGTGGAATACCGAGCCAGGCGTGTCGTACAGGAAGACTCGGTGTTCACTCCCCGGACCCGCGCCGTGCGACGGTATCGCCTCCACCTCTCCGCTCACCCCAGACAGCCGGCCGTCTCCTGTTTCGCAGCACCGAAATCATTCCCGTGTATGCAATCACGACAACGCCCGGCATGCGCGCGCGTCGTCACAATTCGCGGGAGCGCGGGGGAATTCCCGAACCGCGGGACAACGGCCCGGGTGCGCACGCCCCCGGGCATCGGGGTCGGGTCGGTCAGCCCGCGGCCGACAGCGCCTCGAGGACGCGGCGGGCCTGGTAGTCGGCGCCGAGCTGGTTGGGGTGGAAGGGGACCGCCAAGCCGAAGGGGTTGCCGGAGAACGGCATCAGGCCCTCCACCCAGCGGGTGCCCACGGGTTGGCAGGCGTCGTGGCCGTTGCTGCCCTCGTAGGTGTTCACGAACTCGACGCCGGTGGCGGCGGCGACGCGGGCGAGCATGGCGTCGATTTCCAGGAGTTTCGATCCCAGCCAGACCGCGTCGGCGTCGGAGATCGGGATCTCCGGGAAGCAGCCGCCCTCCAGGCCGATCCCCTCGAAATAGTCGAGCAGCAGGATGCGCGCGTGCGGCGCGCGCTCGCGAATGCCGTCGATGGTGGCCGTCACCCGCGGCTCGGCGGCCGCGATGTTGATCGACATCTGATCGACGCCGTTGCGGACCAGGGTGTTCAGACAGGGCGAGACGGCCGGATCGAGGGTGACGCAGTCGGTGACGGTCGCGGCCAGACCCGCGTCGTTGCCGCCGATGCCGATGGTCACCAGATCGGTGGTGGGGGTGAGCCGGTCGAACTGCGGCGGATTGCCGGACTGCGGTGCGGTCATGTTGTGGGTGGTCGCGCCACCGCAGGTGGCATCGCGGAAGACCGGGACGGCCAGCGCCGCGGCCACCTGCTTCGCGTAGTTGCGCGCGCTCTGCACACAGTTGAGCGGGGCGAACACCGTGGTGATCTGACTCAGGGTGGCATCGGCCGCCCACGAATCGCCCAGTGCCACATATTCGCCGAACGCGGGACCGCCGTCCGCCGGTGCGGCCGCGGCTCCCCCGGCCGAGAACGGGACCGCCGCGGCCACGAGCACCGCGAGCAGTGATACGACGCGTGAGAACTTCATCGGCTGTCTCCCCTGACTGCCCGGCGCGAAGCAAACTGGACTTCCGTCCAGTGACGAACCTAACAGCAGGTCAGTGCCTTTGCGGGCAGAACGGGAAAACAGCCCGCGCGGGGTCGCGCGCGGGTGAACGGGACACGAGTGACCCGGCCCCGCTCCCCCGCATCGCACCGCGGTCCCGTCACACGTGGTCGACGGCCTCACGACGCTCGTAGCCGAGCAGCACATCGTGTGCGACCGCGCCGTCCACCACCGTCACCCGGCTGAAGACCGGCGGGTACCCGCGGGCCATGACCGTGTAGCGGCCGTCGGCCAGATCGGGCACCACGTAGTGCCCGGTGTCGTCGGTGCGGGTGACGGCGATCAGATCGCCCGACTCGTCCAGCACGGTGATCTGCGCGTCCGACACGGACTGCCCGCTCTCGGTGCAGGCCGAGCCCGCCAGCACCGCGCGCGGCAGCAATTCCACGTCGTGGTGCAGCATTCCGCTCTCGGGCACGCTCAGGGTCGCGGCGCACGGGCGCATGTGCTCGGCCACCGCCACCAGCGTGTAGGTCCCGGCCAGCACACCGCGGCAACCGTACGCGCCGTCGGCTTCGGTGACGTCCGAGCCGACCACGTCGCCGTAGGCATCGGTGAGGGTGACGGTCGCGCCCGCCACCGGGACTCCGCGAACGGCCGAGCGCACCACGCCGCCCACCTCGCCGGATCCGGACAGCGCGATATCGAGCATGTGCGGGCGGCGGCCCACGGTGATGCTCACTGCGGCGGGCTGATACCCGTTCGCGGAGACGATGAGCACGTAGTCCCCCGCCCGCGGCACCCCGATCGCGTAGATGCCGTCGGACTCCCCGATGGCCCGCGAAACCTGATGTCCGCGTTGATTGATCAGCGTCAGCACGACGTCGGGCACGCCGGGCCCGTCCTCGCGGTGCACGCAGCCCGAGACCGACAGGAAGCTGGCCGCGCCGATGTGCACCTCGTCTCGCGGTTCGGGCTCGGGTTCGGCCGCGGCCTGCGGCTCGGGCTCGAGTTCGGGTTCGGGTTCCGGCTCGACGAACGGAACCTCTGCGGCGGCGATCGGCATGTCTTGCAGCGGAACCTCTTTCATGAACATGAGCACGACGGCGGCGACCACCGCCGCGGCGGCGGCCACGAAGAAGACCCCGCCCATGGCGTCGGTGAAGCCGATCAGAATGGGAGCGCGCAGGTGGTCGGGCAGTTCGGCGATACCGGTGGTGTTGCTCTGGATCTGCCCGAGCTGTCCGGCGCCGAACTCCGGCGGCAGCGAGCCGCCGAACGCGGCGATGATGCGGTCGGGCAGCAGGTTGAACAGAATCGTCAGGAAGATGGCCACGCCGAGGGTGCCGCCCATTTGGCGGAAGAAGGTGGCGGCGGCGGTGGACACGCCCATATCCGAACGCGGAGAGGCGTTCTGGGCCGCGATGATCAGCGTCTGCATGCAGCCGCCGAGCCCGAATCCGATGATGCCGCAGAACACCAGCGGCTGCCACAGCGGGCTGTCGTAGTGCACGAGCGCGAACAGCACCGAGCCGGCGGCGATGATCAGCGAGCCCAGGACCGGCAGGAACTTGTAGCGGCCGGTGAATTTGGTGATCAGCCCGGCCAATTGCGCGCCGATCATGATTCCGACCACCAGCGGCAGCATCATCAGCCCGGCCTTGGTCGGTGAATAGCCGCGCACCACTTGGAAATACAGCGGGACCAGCACGATCGCGCCGAACATCGCGATGCCGACGATGAACCCGCCGACTATGGCGATGCTGAAGGTGGCGCTGGAGAACAGCCGCATGGGGATCAGCGCGGCGTCGCGCATGAGCAGTTCCACGATGACGAACAGCAGCAGACCGACCACGGCGATGCCGTAGCAGAGCAGCGCGCGATCCGAGCCCCAGCCCCACTCGCGCCCCTGCTCGGCGATGAGCAGCAGGGGCACGGTGCCCATGGTCAGGGTGATCGCGCCCAGCCAGTCGGTGCGCTGCCGCTGTCTGTGAAAGGGGACCTCGAGCACCTTGGCGACCACGACCAGGGCGAGCAGGCCCACGGGCACGTTCACCAGGAAGACCCAGCGCCAGCCCTCCAGTCCCAGCAGGTGGTCGGCGTTGGAGAACCAGCCGCCCAGCACCGGCCCGAGCACCGTGGCGATGCCGAAGACCATCATGAAATAGCCCTGGTAGCGCACTCTCTCGCGCACCGGGACGATATCGCCGATGATGGTGAAGGCCAGCGACATCAGTCCGCCCGCGCCCAGGCCCTGCACCGCGCGGAAGCCCGCCAGCTGGTACATGGTGGTGGCGAAGGTGCAGGCCACCGAACCGAGCACGAAGATGCCGATGGCGACGAGATAACAGGGTTTGCGGCCGTAGATGTCGGCCAGCTTGCCGTACAGCGGTGTGCTGATGGTGGCGGTGATGAGATATGCCGTAGTGGCCCAAGCCTGTTCATCGAAACCGTGCAGGCTATTCGCAATGCGAACGATGGCAACGCTGACAATGTTCTGATCCAGGGCAGCCAGGAATACGCCCAACAGCAGACCGGACATAATGGTCAAAATCTGCTTGTGCGACAGCTGCGTTCCGGTATCGGCATCCAAAGACATTGGAGCCGACGAAGACTCGATAGCGGTATTCGTCACTTTTGGGGCCCTTGTCGGATTTCGGGTGCGAAATGTGCCGTGCTACTCGAAAAGACCTCGCCATGAAGCAATTCGGGCAGCTTACCCGTGCCGACAGAACCTATCGCGACATACCCCCGCGATGAGGTGGTTACGCCTCCGCTTGTGCGTAGAGCGGAATTCCGGTGTGGAAGAACCGGATGAGCTGGCCGATGCGCACCGAGTGATCCGCGCAGCGGCCGTAGTGGTGCACCAGCATGGCCGCGTCGATGGCCATGGCCGAGCCGTGCGCCCAGCCCGGATCGGCCACCAGTTCGGCGATCTCGGCGCGCAGGCGGTCGGCGGTCTCGTCCCGCGTCACCAGCACTTGATCGCGCGGCGGATGCTGGGCCGCGATCACCCCCACGACGGTCTCGGCGACCACCACCGCACCCCCGGCGACCTCGGTGAGCATCGCGATGAGTTCCTGCGTCGCAACGGGGTTCGGGTACCGGCGCACCGCGATGTCGGCGACCCGGCTCAGCGCGCCGCCGATCGCGAGCAGATCGTCCGCGATCTGGATGGCGGTGACGACATGACGCAGGTCGCGCGCCACCGGCGCTTCCAGGGCCAGCAGGATGACCGAGCGGTCCTCGCACCTGGCGTGCTCGAGTTGTAGTTTCTCCTCCAGCGCGAACACCTCGTAGGCGGCGGTGAGATCACTCCCCGCCAGCGCCACCGCGGCGCGTTCGGCCGCCTCCCGGGTCAATCGCGCCATATGCGCCAGCTCATCGGTCAACGCCATGAGCTCGATGGAGAATTTCGTCCGCACCCGCATAGTTTGTCCGCCCACAAGCACCCCTGCACACTATCGCGGCAAAACCCGTACGGCCGAATGCCTCTCGGCCTGTCGCCCGACTCGAAAAACCAACCGCCCAGCCTGTTATTGCGGAATTCCGGTGCGTCGCAGCGAGCAAACACCCGCCCGTGCCCGACACTGAGCCGGTGTCCACCCAACCCCCAGTTTCCGAACCGGGCGAGACCCCCGGGGACCGCGCCGAGGACGACGACGGCGGGGCGGCGCCGGTCCCCGCGCCGCCGGGGAGCCGCATGCCGGGCTGGCTTCCGCGCGCGATGGTGCTCGCATTACTGCTGGTCGGGCTGTTCCAGCTCGGCGATTGGGCGGCACATCGGCTGATCGGGATCGGCATCATTCTCGCGGTGGCCTTCTTCGTCTCCCTGGCCATGGAGCCCGCCGTCGACTCACTCGCCGGGCGCGGGCTCAACCGCGGAATCGCGACCGCCCTGGTGTTCGTGCTCGCGCTGGCCTGCACGGTCGGCTTCGTCGCGACGGTGGGCATCCTGCTGGTCAAAACCGTCGGCGATGTGGTCCAGGAATTGCCGCGGGTGCTCGAGGAAACGGTGAACTGGATCAATCACACTTTTCATCAGGAATTCACCGTCACCGAACTCCGCAATCGGATGTTCGAGGACTCCGATGTGATCAATCAGTACGCCGAACGCGCGGCCGGAAACGCCTGGGGCGTATCCAATACCGTGCTGGGCGGGTTCGCGAAGGTCGTCACCATCGCGCTGTTCAGCGTCTACATGACCGCCGACGGCCCCAAGCTGCGCCGCTCGGTGTGCTCGCTGCTGCCCCCGGCCCGCCAGGGCGCGGTGCTGCACGCCTGGGATCTGGCCGTTCGCAAGACCGGCGGCTACCTGTACTCGCGCGCCCTGCTCGCGGTGATCTCCGGCGTGGTGCACGGGGTCTTCCTGTGGCTGCTCGGGCTGCCGAACGCCTTCGCGCTGGGGATCTGGTTCGGGGTGGTCGCTTCCTTCGTGCCGACCATCGGCACCTACCTGGCGGGCATCCTGCCGGTCCTGGTGGCGCTCACCGTGGATCCGCTCGACGCGCTGTGGCTGGTCATCTTCGTGGTGGTCTACCAGTGGATTCAGGACTACGTGCTGCAGCCGCGCATCACCGCGCGCACGGTGGACGTGAATCCGGCGGTGGCGCTGCTCGCGGTCATGGTGGGCGCGGCGCTGCTGGGCGCGGTGGGCGCGCTGCTGGCGATACCGGCGACCGCGACGGTGCAGGCGTTCCTGAGCGAGTACGTCAAACGCTATGCGGTGACCGAGGATCCGCGCATCGAGCGGGCCGGCGGCGGTCGTCGCGGCGCGCCGGCCGCGCCCGATTCCTGACGTGCGCGGCGAGCGGGCGGATCAGTCGAACCACTCCGGATCGCCCTCGGCGATCAGTTCGGTCAGCACGGCGGGATCGTGGAACGCGGTGTGCAGCACCGTTCCCAGGCGGCGCAGGGCCTCGACATCCTGCCCGTACCCGACGAAGGTCCCGGCCTCGGGATCGAACTTCACGTGCTCGGCGATCTCGGGCAGGCGGTTGCGAACCGCGGATTCGGCCACGCCGGTCCAGCCGTAGCCGTTGCCCTCGTACCCGGCGGCGGCGAAGGTCTCCTCGCGCTCGACCATGAAGCGGTCCGAGAGCATCAGGCAGTAGTTCCCGGGCCGGTGGTCGTACTCGAACAAGATCAGCGGCGCGTAGGTTTCCCGATCATCGATCACGCGGCGAACGATATACGCGCCCGCCGACAGCCATCGGACACGCCGGGATCGCGCGCAGGTCAGAACCACTCGCACCGGGAACTAGAGTCCGAGAGCATGCCGATACCGGACGTCGAACCCACCGAACCGCAGCCGACCGCGGCCGAAGCGGGTCGCGCCGCGCGCAAGGTGGTGCCCCGGTCCGGACTGGCCGGGTGGGAGCCGGCGCCCGATCGAGCCGATCCCATCGAGATCCTGGAACGCCAGGCCGCCACGCGGGTGCCCGAACTGGTGCGAATCCGCTACGCGCGCATGGCCGCCGGGCAGTTCCCGTACTACCGGGGCGCGCCCGCCATCATGGCGGCCGACCTGGCACAGGGACCCAACACCGGCCTGACGGTACAACTCTGCGGCGATGCCCATCTGTCCAACTTCGGGCTGTTCGCCTCCCCCGAGCGCGCACTCGTGTTCGACCTCAACGACTTCGACGAAACCCTGCCCGGCCCGTTCGAATGGGACGTGAAGCGGCTGGCCGCCAGCGTGGTGGTGGCGGCCCGCGCCAACGGCTGCTCCGACACCGACGCCGCGGCCGGGGCGCGTGCGGCTGCCCGTGCGTACCGCGAGACCATGACCCGGCTGGCCGGGATCGGCGAGACCGACGTCTGGTACGAGAAGGTCGACGCCGAGAAGGTGGCGGCCCTGGTCGGCCGGGACGCCCGCAAGGCCACCGCCAAGGTGCTGGACAAGGCACGGTCGCGCACCAGCATGCAGGCCCTGGAGAAACTGACCGAGCCCGGGCCGGACGGCGCGCCGTGCATCAGGCACGATCCGCCCCTGATCATGCCCATCTCGACGATCGAAGCCGCGGCGGTGGATTCGGTGCTCAGCGACTACCGCGCGAGCCTGCCCGAGGAGCGCCGGGTGCTGCTGGACCGGTACCGCCTGCGCGATACGGCCATGAAGGTGGTCGGGGTCGGCAGCGTCGGCACCCGCTGTTTCATCGCGCTGTTCATCGGCCGCACCACCGGGGACCCGCTCTTCCTCCAGGTCAAGCAGGCCGAGGACTCGGTGCTGACCCCGCACACGCGTTCCAGCGTCTTCCGGCATCAGGGGCACCGGGTGGTACACGGGCAGCGCCTGACCCAGACCGCCGGGGACATCTTCCTGGGCTGGGCCACCGGGCCGGACGGCCGGCACTACTACTGGCGGCAACTGCGCGACATGAAGGGCTCGGCGACCATCGAGGACATGGGCGCACCGCAGTTGCAGCAGTACGCGGCCCTCTGCGGGCACACCCTGGCCCGCGGGCACGCGCGCTCGGGCGACCGGGTCGCGATCGCGTCCTACCTGGGTTCGGGCCCCGGATTCGACCACGCCATCGCCGATTTCGCGCTCGCCTACGCCGATCAGACCGCCATCGACCACGCCGCCCTGCTGGCCGCGATCGAGTCCGGGCGGCTGGACGCTGCCGAGTCGATCTAGCGCTCCATCGGTCCCGCCCAATTTTCCGCCAAAACCGCTGTCCGCCAACGGCGATGCGGATTCGCTCACCGTGAAGCGGTAGGGTGCGAGAGGTTTTGCGGTGTTAGGGGTCTGATGGTGCGCGTGGGCGAGGAGTTCGCCGGGTATCGGATCGAGCGCAAGCTCGGCGGCGGCGGAATGGGGGTGGTGTACCTCGCCCGGCATCCCCGGCTGCCCCGATTGGTCGCGATCAAGCTGCTGGCCCGGGAGCTGGCCTCGGACAACCAGACTCGGGCCCGCTTCGAGCGGGAGGCCGAGCTGGTGGCGCGCCTCGACCACCCCAACGTCGTGACCGTGCACGACCGGGGCGTGGAGGACGGGCGGCTCTGGATCGCCATGCAGTACGTCGACGGCGGGGACGCCGCGGCGCTGGACCCGGCCGCGCTCGCGCCCCGGGACGCGGTGCGGGTGATCGCCGAAACCGCCAAGGCCCTGGACTACGCGCACTCCATGGGCGTCATCCACCGCGACGTGAAGCCGGCGAACATCCTGCTCACGCGGGCGACACCGGGCCAGGAGCAGCGAATCCTGCTGACGGACTTCGGCATCGGACGACTCCGCGACGACTCCGCGCACCTGACCCGGACCGGCACGCTGGCCGCCACCATCACCTACGCTTCGCCCGAACAGCTCTCCGGCGGAGCGCTCGACGAGCGCTCGGACCAGTATTCCCTGGCGTGCACGTTCTTCCGGCTGCTGACCGGAGCCACCCCCTTCCAGGCGGAGACCGCCGCGGCGGTGATCGCCGGCCACCTGCACCATCCGCCGCCGCGCGTGACCGATCGCCGCCCGGAGTTCCCGGCCGCGCTGGACGAGGTGCTCGCGCGCGGGCTGGCCAAAGAGCCCGACCGGCGGTACGACTCGTGCCGCGACTTCGCCGAGGCCGCGGCACAGGCGCTGTCGATGTTCGCCGACTCGGTGCCCGCGCCCATCGCGCTCGGCGACACGACACTCGCCGCCCTCGGGCGGGCGAGCGCCGACACCGTGCTGACCGGCGCCGACAATGCCGAGCACGCCACCATGGTGCTCCCGGTGCTGCACGACCTGACCCCGGCCGATACCACCGAGCCACCGCGGGATTCGACCGCCCCGCCCCGGCGCGGACGCGGGCGCTGGATCGCCGCCGGGGTGGGCGCGGTGGTCGCCGCTCTCGCGACGGGCGCCGGAATTCTCTACGGCGCACAGGATTCCGAAGCCTCGGGCGAACAGGATCCGCCACCGGCCTCGATTCGGGCGCCCGCCGCCGTATACCCCGGGTTCGTCCCGCTGACCCGAATCGACGCACAGGGCAGACCGGTGGCCGCCCCGGTCTCGATCCAGGACCCGGCGAACGACGGCAGACTGCAGTGCGATCCGGTGTCGATCGCGGCGGCACTGCCGCTCTCAGGCGATCAAGCCGCGCTGGGCCGCACCGTGCTCGGGTCGGTGCGGCTGGCGGTCGCCGAACTCGTGCGCGGCGGGAACAACATGTGCCCGGTCACCGTGCGCGAGTTCGACACCGCGGGCACGCAGCGTACGGCGGCGCAGGTCGCGGCGAGCATCGCGGGCGACGAGTCGATCGTGGCGGTCATCGGCCCGGCGCTGTCCAACGAGGTCATCGCGACGGGCCGGATCTTCGAAGCGGCGGGCCTGTCGTTCTTGACCCCGTCGGCGTCCAATCCCGCACTGGCGCAATCGGGTTGGACCGGGTTCTTCCGCGGGCTGGCCAATGACAACGCGCAGGGACCCGCGGTGGGCCGATATCTGGCGGGCACCGCGGGGTACTCCCGGGTGTGCGTGGTCCGCGACAGCGGCGGCGGCTTCGGCGACGAACTCGCCGATACGGTCACCGAGGGCCTCGGCGCGGCCGCGACCTGCGAGGTCGGTCTCACGACCGGCGCCGAGAGCCGGGCGGTCACCGCCGTCGCGGCCGCCCGCCCGGACGCGGTGTACTACTCCGGGCAGGCCGCGGCGGCGGCCGACCTGCTGACGCGACTCCGGAAAGCCGGTGTCACAGCGCCTTTCATCGTCGGCGACGGCGGCTACGATCCGGCGCTGCGCACCTCCGGGGAGACGCCCGCCACCGGCACGCTGGTGTCCTGCCAATGCGGTCCGGCGACCGAGCGCTTCCGCACCGACTATCGCGCTGCCACCGGCACCGATCCGGCGGCACACGCGGTCGAGGCCTACGACCTCACCGCGATCGTGCTGCGCGGCATCGTCTCCGGGCAGGGCGGCCGCACCGAACTGCGCGAGTTCCTGCACGGCTACGCCGGTGACGGCATCGCGCAGACCTACGGTTGGTCCGCGACCGGCGAACTGACCGACCCCCGCATCTGGCTGTACCGGCTCGATTGATCGGCGCGAGCCCGCACCGGATCGGGCTCGGCCGCACCGGATTCAGCAGCGCAATCCACCTGATCCAGCCGAGGACCGCCGAATCGAGCTGCCCACGCGGGATCGAGCGGCAGCAGGGCCGCCGCGGGCCGGAGCCGCGCCGCGATCGAGCCGAGGTCGGGCCGAATCAGTGCGGAGCCGCCTGGGATCGAGCCTGATCCTGAAAGGTCAGGGTCGAGCCGCATCGAATCGCGCCCGGGCCTGCCGGATCAGGCCGGGGCCGCGCCGATGTCGAGCACCATCGCCGTCGCGTTGTCCGTGCCGCCGGCCGCCAGTGCGGCCGCGACCAGGGACTCCGCGGCCTCGGCGGGTGTATTCGGTTCGGCCAGCAGGGCTTTGATGTCGGTCAGCTCGAGCCGCTTGGATACGCCGTCGGTGCACAGCAGCAGCCGGCCCAGGCTGGTGCCGGTGGCCGCGGAGCCGATGTCCTCCGCGTGCGCGGTGCGCGCGGAAGTCGTCACCAGGTGCCCCATCCCGGGCAGCGGCTGGTGGCCGCGGGCCCGGAAGTATTCCGCCACGGTGTGATCGGTGGTGATCTGGTGCAGGATCCGGCCGTTCCAGCGGTAGGCGCGGCAGTCGCCCACCCACGCGATGTCGATGGGTCCGTCCGGATGTCCTTCGGCGGGCAGCACCGCCACGACCAGCACGCTGTCGGCCGCGGCCTCCGGTAGTTCGCGCAGCAGTTCCTCCTGCGCGGCGAGGATTCCGGCCTGTGCGCCTTGCGTGAGGGCGATCCGGGCGGCGGTGCGGGCGACCAGGCGGGCGGCCCGGGCGGCGGCGAGATGATCGCCGACGCCGTCGGCGACGGCGAACGCGGTGCGGCCGAGCGCGCTGTCGGTCACGGTGGCGAAGGAGTCGGCATTGAGCTTGCGACCCCCGACCCGGCTCACCGCCGAGCCGCTCACCCGGCCGAGCCGGGCGCCCTCACCCGGTTCGATGGGCACGACACCGATCTCGACTGCTGCGTTCTGCATGGCCCGACCTCCTCGGCCTTCCCGGTGCCGCGTCCATCAGCACTCCCCCATTCAACGGCGCAAACCCGTGCGGTGCTCCCGAAATTACCTGTGCGCTTGCTGTGGAAAACATATCGTGACCAGCACGTGACCAGAAATTCAGCATGCGGTGCGGGCCACGGTGAAAACCCGGCGGAACGGCAGCCAGGTGCTGCCGTCCGGGTGACGCGGATAGGCCGCGCTCAGCAGGGGTGCGAGCTGGCGCCGGAACTCGGCCCAGTCCGGGTCCTCCAGCACGGTGCGCACCGGGGTCAGCGTGGTGCCGGTCACCCACTCCAGCACCGGGTCCTCACCCTCGAGCCGCTGCAGATACGTTGTCTCCCAGGCGTCGACCGTGCAGCCCGCGGTGGTCAGCAGGGCGGCGTAGCCCTCGGGGTCGAGCACCGCGCGGGGTTCGAGCAGCCCCGCGGGCGCCAGCCGGTCCTGCCACTGCTCGCGGCCCGCGAGTTCGCGGATGGCGCGGTGCGATGGTGCGTCGAAATTACCCGGCACCTGGAAGGCGATCCAGGCCCCCGCGGGCAGCTCACGCGCCCAACCGGCCAGCAGCTCACGATGTTCGGGCACCCACTGCAGCACCGCGTTGGACACCACCACGTCGGTGTCGGCGCTGGGCCGCCAGTCCACCACGTCCCCGGTCTTGGCGTCGATTCCGCGTTCGCGGGCCGCGGCGACCATCTCGGGTGAGGAGTCCAGCGCCTCCAGGGTGGCCTCGGGCCAGCGCTGGGCCAGCGCCGCGGTCAGATTGCCCGGACCGCACCCCAAATCGACCACCCGGCGCGGGGTTTCGGCCCGCACCCGGGCGACCAGGTCGAAGAAGGGACGTGCGCGATGATCATCGAAAGCGAGATACTGCTGCGGATCCCACATGGCTGCTCCATCTCTGGTCACCCACCGTGCAAAGAAATCAGGCCGGAGAATCATCGATTCTCCGGCCTGAGCTACGTAGTAGCGGGGACAGGATTTGAACCTGCGACCTCTGGGTTATGAGCCCAGCGAGCTACCGAGCTGCTCCACCCCGCGTCGGTGAATACAACCCTACACAGGGCCATGCGGAGCAGCCTAATCGTGTGGTCGGAGCGGGTTTTTCGGGCCGAAAGCCGCGTTTCCGGCGCCGGCGCGGATCAGCCCCGGCGGATGCCGCGGCGCGCGAGGCCGGTGCGCACCGCCGCGAGACTGGCGTTGAGCTGTTCGGCGATCCGGGCCGTCGATTCCCCGTCCCGGTACAGCGCCACGGCCCGGGCGATCTCGCCGTCGCTGAGCTGGCGGCCGGGACCGGGCCGGTTGTTCGGCGTGTAGATGACCGTGGTGCCCGCGCCCTGGGCGGCCGGCCGCAGCGCCGCCACCTCGGTCCGCAGGGCCGACAGCTCGTTCAGAATCGTTGCCAGGGTGGCGTCCTCGTCGGCGTTCTCCTGCTCGTGCCGTTCCCGGTTCTCGACCTCGCGCACATCGTCGGCCGCGCTCACCATCACCGCGAGGAACAGATTCAGGACCACGAAGGTGGACAGCAGGATGTAGCACAGGAAGAAGATCCAGGCGAAGGGCTTCTCCACCATGACCTCCCGGGCGATGTCGGGCCACGCCTCACCGGTCATGATCTGGAACAGCGTCCACATCGACGTGCCGAGACTGCCGAAGTATTCGGGGGTCACCGCGCCGAACAGCTTGGTGGCCATGACCGCCGCGACGTAGAGCACCAGCGCGAGCAGACCGAGGATCGAGCCCATCCCCGGGAGCGCCGCCAGCAGGTTGGTGACCACCTTGCGCATGCTCGGCGTGGCCGAGACCAGCCGCAGCGCGCGCAGGATGCGGAAGGCCCGCAGCACCGAGAGCCCGCCCGAGGAGGGCAGCAGCGCCACACCCACGACGGCGAAATCGAAACAGTTCCAGGGATCTCGGAAGTAACCGAATCGGTAGACGTACAGCTTCAACAGCATTTCCAGGACGAAAATCACCAGCGCCGCGGTGTCGACGAACGAAATGAATCCGCCCGCAAGGGACATCAGCGTCTCGGAGGTCTCCGCCCCGAGCGAGACGGCGTTGACGAGAATTACCGCGACGACAAATCTCTGGAATCGCGGGGAATCAACCAGCTTTCGTGCACGTTCGCGTAGCAAAACAGACCGCCTCCTGTTTCAGCACTATGCAATTGGGTAACACCGGAATTCGAGCCGAGCAGCTGTGTTTCGGCCGAAATTCTACGATGCGGGGCGCGACGGCCCCGGCGGTTTCATCGCAATCAGCCCGGTGGTGGCCGAGACCGCGCTACGGGGCGATGAGGCGCTGTGCGGCGCGCACGGTGGAGGAGCGGCGCTCGGCCACATCGGATTCCGGGGCGCCCAGGGCGTGCAGGGCCGAGGTGCGCGCGAGATCGGTGAGCAGGGTCAGCAGGGTGAGCGGATGGAAGGCGTCGGTGATCAGGCCCGCGCGCTGGCCCCGGCGCAGCTCGGCGAGTTTGGGGGCGACGGCCCGGGCGATCGCCGCCTCCGCCTCCGGGATCGCGGTGCGCTCGATATCGGCCCAGGTCTGCAGGCGGGCGTTGTCGGGGTGCGCGAGGTAGTGATCGAAGAGCCGGCCGGCGTACGCGGGCAGGTCGCCGGCGTCCAGGGCGGTGACCCGGGAGGTCTCGGTGACCCACTGATCGGTGACCGCGGCGTAGAGCTCGTTCTTGCCTGCGAAGTAGGCGTAGAGGCGATCCTTGCTGGCCTGCGCGGATGCCGCGATGCGATTGATGCGGGCCCCGGCGACGCCGTGTTCGGCGAATTCGGCCTTGGCGGCGGCGAGAATCCGCTCCCTGGTGGCGTGTCCGGCTGCGCGCATGGCGGCATCCTATCTTGCCGAACCAAACGGTTCGGGTGTAGGTTTCCCGAACTGAATGGTTCGGGAAACAGGAGGCGTCATGGCGGGCACGGTCGAACGGTGGCGGGAACTGGCCGCACAGCCGGAGGGGGTGACCGCCGCGGAGCTGGACGAGATCTGGGCGACCCTGGAAACCGTTCGCGCGCAGGACATCCTGGGCGAATGGCGGGGCGCGGCCTTCCGAACCGGCCATCCGCTGTGCCGCGCCCTGGATCGCAGTCGCTGGTACGGCAAGAACTTCCGGTCCCTGGCCGAGGCCGAACCGCTGATCTGCCGGGCCGAGGACGGCTCGCTGTTCTCCGACGTGAAGCTCGGCGACGGCATCGCCAGTCTGTGGAACATCGAGTTCCGCGGTGAGGTCACCGCGACCATGGTCTACGACGGCCGGCCCGTCTTCGACCATTTCAAACGGCTCGACGATCAGACCCTGATGGGCATCATGAACGGCCGCGCCGAGCAGGTGCTGGCCGGCGGCGAGCACTTCTACTTCCTGCTCGAGCGGGTCTGATCATGCCCGTCACCACCGCCGCGCTCTCGCGTGACCCCCGCGCCGGATTCCACATCGAACCCGTCGTCGTGGACGACCCACGCGCGCACGAGATCCTGGTGCGCGTCGAGGCCGCCGGAATCTGCCACACCGACCTGGTCTCCCGCGCGGCCGGGAGCGACGAGCGCCCGGTGCTGCTCGGGCACGAAGGCGCGGGAACCGTTGCGGCGGTGGGCTCGGAAGTCACCGGGGTCCGGCCCGGCGATCGGGTCGTGCTGACCTTCCGGCACTGCGGCGCCTGCCGCAACTGCCGGCTCGGGCGGCCCGCATACTGCGCGCAGTCGGTGCGGCTGAATCAGTTCGGCGCCCGCCCGGACCGGACGCCGCGGGTCACTGCCGCGGGAAAACCGGTGCGGGACGGCTTCTTCGGACAATCCAGCCTCGCCGGGTACGCGCTGAGCACGCCCGACAACACCGTCGTGGTGCCGCCCGGAACCGACCTCGCCGTCGCCGCCCCGCTGGGCTGCGGGTTCCAGACGGGCGCGGGCGCCGTACTCAATGTGCTTCGCCCGGAGCCCGATTCAACGTTGGTGATCTTCGGTGCGGGTGCCGTGGGCCTGGCCGGACTGCTCGCCGCGCTGACCCTGCCGGACACCCGGGTCATCGTGGTCGAGACCGCCGCCGCCCGCCGGGACACGGCGCTCGAACTCGGCGCCGTCGCCGCACTCGACCCTGGCACGGTCGATGTGTCCGCCGCGATCGGCGAACTCACCGCGGGCGGCGCGACGCACGCGCTGGACACCACCGGCCGGCCCGACGTCCTGGCCACCGCGGTCGGCGTGCTCGGGGTCGGCGGCGCGGCGGCCGCGGTCGGGCTCGGCGCGGGCATACCGCCGATCGACGTCCGCGACCTGGTCCTGTCCGGAAAGTCGATTCACGGCTGCCTGGAAGGGGATTCGATTCCCGCGCGCTTCATTCCGGAACTGCTCGCGCTGCATGCCGCCGGACGTCTGCCGCTGGATCGCCTGGTGCGCACCTATCCGCATACCGATATCGACCGCGCGCTGGCCGATCAGCGCGCCGGGCACATTGTCAAACCGGTACTCACCTGGGCGACGGTGTAGCGGCCGGCGAAACTCCGATATAGCGAATATGCACCGATTCGCAACGGGCACAGCGCGACTCGGCTGATCCGGAAATCGTCGGCGCTTGTAACGTCCACGAAGATTCCCGCGATGCGGGACCGGGCGGGACCTCGATACGAGCCTGCGGAGAACGAAGGGCTTGAATTGAGACGCGGATCGATCACCCGGATCAAGGCGCTGGCACTCGCGGGGGTCGTCTCGGCCACGCTGGCCACCGCGTTCGGCAGCGGCGCGGCCCTCGCCGACGACACCGACCCGATCATCGCGACGCACAAATTGCTGGCCGATCCGACCGCGCCCAACGGCTCGAAAATCGTCTCCGGCACCATCGACGGCCGCAATCTGACCCTGCAGGTCTTCTCCGTGGCCATGGACAAGAAGATCACCGTCAAGGTGCAGCGGCCGCGCGACGCCTCGACCGCGCGGCCCACCCTCTACCTGCTGAACGGCGCGGGCGGCGGCGTCGACCTCGCGACCTGGTGGCACAACACCGATGTGGGCGACTTCCTGGCGACCAAGGACGTGAACGTCGTCATGCCGATCGGCGGCGCGTTCGCGTACTACGCGGATTGGCTGCGCGAGGACCCGAGCCTCGGGGTGAACAAATGGCAGACCTTCTTCCTCGACGAGCTGCCGCCGCTGATCGACGCGGCGCTGGGCACCAACGGGCTCAACGCCATCGCCGCCAATTCCATGACCGCCACCTCGATCCTGCAGATGGTCATTCGCAAGCCCGGGTTCTATCGGGCGGCGGCGGGATACAGCGGCTGCGCGCAGACCTCGGATCCGATGGGCAGGCAGTTCGTCAAGATGGTCGTCGAACTCTACGGCGGCGGTGACGTCCAGAACCTGTACGGCGCGGACGGCGATCCCGCCTGGGTGGCCAACGATCCGGTGGTGAACGCCGAAGGTCTGCGCGGCACCAGCCTTTTCGTGTCGACGGGCACGGGACTGCCGGGCCCGCACGATGTCATCGACAGTCCCTACACCATGAACAAGACCCAGGTCGGCATCGCCAACCAGCTGATCGTGGGCGGGGTCATCGAAGCGGCCACCAACTGGTGCACGCGCAATCTGCAGTCGAAACTGAACGAGCTCCGGATTCCGGCCACCTTCGACTTCCGCGAAACAGGCACGCATTCGTGGGGCTACTGGCAGGACGCGTTCCACCGCTCGTGGCCGATGCTCGCCGCCGGGCTGGAGATGCCCGAATAGGTCAGGGTTTCCGGCCGACCGCGCAGTAGCAGGAGACCTTGCGGTCGAAGGTCGCGGAGATATCCATGGTCTGCTCCAGCCCCCAGCGGTGCGGGGGCACCACACCGGGTTCGACGAGTTCCAGCTCGGCGAACCAGGACGACAGCTCGGCGTGGGTGCGGACCTGGGCGGGCAATTTGCGCACCCGATAGACCTCCTGCGCGGCCTCCACCTGCTCGGGCGCGAAATCCGCTGTGATGGTGCAGATCACGAGGAACGAGCCGGGGGCCAGCGCGCTCATGAAGGTCCGGACTATGCGCTGGATGTCGTCCTCGACGAAATGCAGCAGCGCGATCATGCTGACCCCGACCGGCTCGGACATATCGAACATCTCGACGAGTTCCGGTGCGCGCAGGATGGATTCGGGGTCGGTGACGTCGCCGTGGATGTAGGTGGTCGCGCCCGATTCGCCGTCCGCCATCAGGGCACGGGCGTGCGCCAGCACCAGGCGATCGTTGTCGACGTAGACCACCCGCGCGTCGGGCGCGGTCTCCTGGGCGATCTGGTGCAGATTCGGCTCGGTGGGGATGCCGGTGCCGATGTCCAGGAACTGCTTGATGCCCGCCTCGGCCAGGTATCGCGTACTGCGGTGCATGAACTGGCGATTGACCCGCGCCGCGATTCGGATGTCGGGCCACACCTTCAAGATTTCCTGGGCGGCTCGCCGATCGGCCTCGTAGTTGTCCTTGCCGCCGAGAAAATAGTCATAGACGCGGGAGGTGTGCGGCACGTCCAGCGAGAACTCCCCATTCATTTCCAAGCACCGTTCAATCGACCGATCGAGCGCAAACCCTTCGGACAGGCTAGTCGGCGCAGCGGGCCAACCGTGAGGTTTCGTGCGCGGGACTTTGCTCGCAATATTCGCCGGATTACGGGGTATCACGACACCGGGACCGACCCGGCCCGTGCGAAGCGATTCGATTGTTCCGGAAGAGGAGCCATGCGCCGCCACCTGATCGCCGTCTGCCTGTGTGCGACGGCCCTGACGATTTCGGCCTGCGATTACATCGGCGGTGATTCCGGCGCGACACCGTCGGCGCTGTCGACGACCGAGGGGGCGGCGTCGCTGACAACCTCGAAAAACCTTTTGCCGCCGGAGAATACGCGCTCGGTTTCGGTGCCGTCCGGGATCGCGCCCGCGGTGCTGCGCCGCGAGACCTGCGAGAAGTTCAGCGAGCGTTTCGAGACGATCCGCCGGGACTCCGGGCAGGCCGGCGTCGATCGGGCCGTCGCGGACGCGCTCGCGGACTTCCCGGGCACGCCCGACTGGCAGGTCTTCACCGAGGAACAGCGGCAGGCTTCCCTCGACGGCGCACGCGACGCCGGGACCGGCAAGTGCGAGTGACGCGCGTAACCGCTGTCCAGGTTAATAGATACGACTTGTAACAGATACCATCTGGTCCGTGGCCAAACTGAAGGTTTCCGTAGATGTCCCGATCCCGCCCGACCAGGCCTGGGCGCACGCCTCCGACCTGGCCGAACTGGACAAGTGGCTGACCCTGCACGAGGGCTGGCGCGGACCGGTCCCCGAGGGGTTGACGCCCGGCACCAAACTGGTCGGCGTCGCCACCGTGAAGGGCTTCCGCAACCGCGTCACCTGGACGGTCAAGACCGCCGAACCGCCGAACCGCCTGGTACTGACCGGCGCCGGGATCGGGGGCACCAAGTTCGGCATCGAGCTGAGCGTCAAACCCTCGCGCACCGGGTCCGATGTCACCGCCAATTTCGAGCTCGGCGGCGCGCCGCTGTTCGGGCCGATCGGATCCGCGGTGGCGCGGGCGCTGCGCGGTGACGTGGAGCGATCGCTCGACAAGTTCGTCGAGCTGTACGGGCGCTAGCGGCTCGCGCCCGCCCGCGGCGACTGGATCGCCGCGGGCGGGCCGGGCTCACCCCTGTCTCTGACGCGCCGCGGAGCGATTCAGCTTCGAGAACGCCTGCCGCAGTTGAATGATGCGGATGCTGCCCGCCACCGCCATCACAAGCAGGCCCACGACGGCGGCCACCAGGATCGCGACGCCGATCGGCAGGTTGAAGTGCCAGCCCAGGAAGCCCAGGCGCACACTCTCGGTGTTCTGCACGACGAAGATCAGCAGGGCGACCCCGAAGAGTCCGCCCGCCGTCAGGCTCACCCAGATGCTGCCCGCCCGAGTACGGCGGACGCTGGGGTGCGGGGGCTCGGATTTCGGCTCGACCGGCGGGGCCGAGGGCGGCTGCGCGGGCGGGGCCGCGGGCGGATGAGCCGGCGGGGCCGAGGGCGGTTGCGCCGCCCGTGGTTCCGCATTCGGCAGCGTGGGCTCGCCCGGCCTGGACACCGCGGGGATGTCCCGCGTCGGCCGGTCGGGCGGCAAGCTCTGATCTCCGGGTTTCACCATGACCTCCTCCGGTCTCTCGCGACCGGCGAGTTCACATGCGTCCCAGCACCGGTCCGACATCTTGGAAGTGCCCGAATATCGGCCGCTGAATCGGCCGGCGTACCGGGCGGTTCCCGCACGGCGACACCGGCGGACCCGTCCGCGGGTAGCACCGGCGGACGGGTCCGCGGTGGTACCCGCGGAACCGGCAACGGAAACCCGACGGATGCGCCGCCAGGTGACACCCACCGGGACCGCCGCGTTGCGCGGGAGATCCCCCGGGGCCTCAGCAGCGTTCAGGGCCTCTCGCACAGTGCGGGCTTCGATGACGCGGCGGGCGGCGCCGCTAGGCGACACCCACCGGGGCCGACGCTGTGCGCGGAAGATCCACGGGGGCCGCAGCGGCATTCAGGGTCTCGCGCAAAGTCTGGGCTTCGGCAGCGAGGCGGGTGGCGCCGCGACGGTCGGCCAGGGGGTGCAGGGCCGGGTAGTCGGCCGTGGCGCCGCAGCGGCGGGCGCAGTCGGCGGCGACCGCGAGCACGTCCGCGAGGCCGGTGGTGCCGTCCGCCCCGAGCAGGACAGGCAGGACGGCGTCGATGATCGGCCAGGCGCGATGCGGGCCCAGCGCCGAAACCGCTTCGCGCAGCGAACCGGCCAGCCGCTTGTTGGGAGTCTCCGGGCGCAGGCATTTGGCCAGCACATGCGGTTGCAGCTCACCGGCGGCGGCCAGGCTGACCAGGGCGTCGATGCCCGCTGTCCGGTACCGGGCGTCGTCGCCGCTGAGCGCGCGCACGACCTGATCGTGCACGGCCCTGCCCTTGGGCCCGGGCAGCTCCGCCAGCAGCAACACGACGTAGGGCACGCTCGAATCCCAGAAGTCCCAGCGGGCGAGCACTTCCGGCTGGGGGTACTCGATGGCGGCGATGGAAAGGTAGTCCCATCTGCGGGTGGGGCCGCGGCGGGCGGCGCGCAGCGGTTCCGGAAGTTCGGCGGGCGGCTGCCCGGCCAGGACCGCCGCCAGCTCGATGCCCTCGGGCGTGCCGAGCGCCGCGGCCGCGGCACCAATCGCGGGATCGGCGCCGGGCGCGACGCGCACCAGGGCCTGTGCGAATTCGATCGGGCCGGGCCGGATCCCGGCCGCGTGGAGCAGGCGCAGGCGCGCGAGCAACTCGGCGGCATCGAGCTGCCCGTTCTCGTAGGTCGGGGTGGCGAGCGCGCACGGCGGCAGCGGCGCTTTCGACAGGACGAGCCCGGCCCATTCGGCCATGCGCTCACCCAGCACGGTGGCTCGCCGGTCCAGCGCCGGGCGGTACCCGATGATGCCGAGCGCGATGGCCGCCGTGGTCAGCGGCCCCCACGGCTGCTGACCCCACCAGTTGCGCTGCCGCGCTGCGGATTCGATGGCCCGTACGGTGCTCAGATCGTGGTCCAGCGCCGGGCGCAGGGCGGCGTCCAGGCCCGCGGGGTCCGCGTGCGCGAAGCGCACCAGGCCGTCGAAGAATCGCTCTCCGCCGCGTGGGTCGCCGCCTGATCGGGCCGATAGCCAGCGGTAGATGTCCGCCAGATCACCAGGGGTGGAGGGGATTTCACTCAGCGGTGCGGGCGCGAGCGGTGGCGGCAGTTCGAAGGGCTCCTCGATCTCCGGCTCCGGCGCGACGGCCAGATCCATCCGGGTCTCGTCGTCCGCCTCGGGCAGATAGCGGGTCACCAGCTTCTCGGCACGGGCGCGCAGGGTGGCGTCCTCGATCGTGGCGGCCAACTCCGCCCACAGACGCACCGCCGCGGAAACGTGCTCGGGTTCGGCGCGCACGATGCGCTCGAGCCAGCTCAGCTGGGCGCGAACAAGTTTCTTCTCCGGCCGCGCGAGTACCGCATCCGAGAGAGCGACCACCTCGGCCGCGGAGTAGCTGCCCGCCTCGTGCAGGGCGATGAGCACACCCTGCGCGTGCCCGGCCACGGTCGAATGGCTCTCGGCGAGCAGCCGCGCGTAGGTCTCGGCGCGGACGGCGCATTCGGCGGGTTCGGCGCGCAGGGCGACGAGAACGTTCAGCCTGCTCGTCGTGTCGGAGGCTCGCCCATCGGCGCGCAGCAGCGCGTTCAGGGTGCAGGTGTGCAGTTCCTCGCGGTCGACGACGCCCGCGCGGGACAGCTCGTTCAGCGCGTGCGGCCACGAACTGTGCTGGACATCCGGGTCATTGAAGAGATTCAGGCCGTTGACCTCGACCAGCCGGCGCGCCAGGGCGGGCAGGAAGGGGTCGGCGCGCAACTGCTCGCGCAGGTTCACCCCGATCGGCAGCTGATGCTCGTGCCACCGCGGCGACAACCGCACCGTTGCCCCGTCCCGGCGGCCGGCCCAGGCCTGGACGAAGGCATCGTCGGTGGGCACCGGCGCGTCCGAGGTCCGCACCAGGTGCACGATGAGCGGGAAGTACGGCAGACCCTGCCACCTTTCGGCGCGACCGGCGGCGAGCTTGGCCGCGAGTTCGGCGCGCCAGGCATCGTCGCGCTCTCCGGCTTCGAGGCAGGCGAGCAGCGATTCGGGACGGGTGTCGATCTGCCGGGTGACACCGGCCGAGAGCCACTGGGCCACGGCCGTGGGGGTGGACAGGCAGCCCAGCCCCCACAGCTGCACCGCCGCATGGGGTTTCGAGTAGGACTCCCACCAGCCGCGGCGCGGCAGCGCGGAACGCGCGGTCTTCAGCGCGGGCGCCAGTGCTCGGCGCTCGGCGACGGACATGGACGCGACGAGGTCGGCGATTCGGGAGGGACGCGTGTTCGTCAGCTGCTTCGCGTCGAGGATCTTGGTCATGAATACCCTTGGGAAAGACTAGGTTCGGTGATCAGAGCGCGGCGGTAGCGCCGTTGCGGGCGATGCGCACGGCCAGCGCGTGCCGGCAGGGGCCGCGCCCGCCGCCGGTTCCGGCCCACCAGTCGCAGGTGCACTGGAACGCGCCGTCCGCGGCCAGGCGGACGCGGTGCACGAAGCTCCCGGAGACGACGTCGGCCATCTCGCCCGGTTCGAGTCGCACCGCGCCCGCCGCGACCAGCTCGCGGGCGGCCTTCAGCCGCGGGTTGTGCCGTTCGACTCGCCCTGTGGCATAGGGCAGTTCACGATGGTAGTGCGCGGCTTCGGCGAGGTCGTAGCCGATGCGGCCGTCGACCCCCAGCCGCGTCAACGCCGATCGGACCCGCTCGACCGCGAGTCCGGACTGTGCCGCGAGCAGGCCGAGGTCGATACGCGGATCCCAGGCCAGCAGCACCGACAGCAGCTCGGCGTCCGATTCGGTCTCGGCATCGGCCAGGGCGTTCAATACCGTGCCCTCACCGGAGAATCCGCGCCCGGTCTCGGGTGAGAGGGTGAGCGTGAGCCGCATTCCAGGCAGGCCGATCTCCCACGCCGAGGCCAGCAATCCGCTGCCCGGGGCGGCCGGCGGGCCGTACAGTCGCAGCGAATCCGCCTGGCGCAGCACCCGATGCAGCGCGGCCAGCCGCTGCGGACCCGGCAGGCATACCGTCCCCGCGGCCGGGCGCGAGGTGAGCCGCAGCCTGCCCCCGGCCGCCGCCACCCACTGCCCGCCCCGCGCGGCGTTGCCGCCCGAGCGCGGCAGCGACCGCAGGAAGCGCACCGCCTCGGCGGCGGAGACCTCCGCGCGCAGCTCGAATCCCGCCGCTATCACCTGGGTTTCGGCGAAGCCGCGCAGCCAGCGGTCCGGCAGCGGCACCTTCTTCTCAACCACCCGGTCGCCCAGGGTGGCCACGGCCAGTTCCTGCGGGCCGACGGTGAGATGCAGCGGATCGCCCGCGGTGACGCCGTTGAGCGCGTCGCGCAGCGGGGTGTTCACATCCACATTCGTTGTCCCGTGGCCGATCTCGCCGTCCAGGCCGGAGTCCAGCACGTCGAGCCGCGCGTGCACCCCGCAGCACGCCGAGAACGATTCGAACCGCAACCGGTCGCCGTTGCCGGTCACCACCGGGTCCAGCAGGCCCGAGCCCGTCCGGCGCGGGTCGTAATACCGAGCCGCGGCCACGTCGGCGACCGCGAGCAGGCCCGCCGCCGCTACCGCCGGATCCTTCAGAAACCCTTGGAAGAACGTGGGATTGGCGACGTCGCCGCCGGGGGTGCGCCCCCCGCTGGTCTGCAGGCCGAGCAGGTCGCGCCCACCCGAACGATCGAGGCCCGACGGCCGGAGGTAGGTGAGCGAATGCGTCGCTGTCGAACTCATGCGACGCACGGTAGAGCGGGGTACCGACAGCGAACGCGGATCAGGCCGCGGGTGCCGCGGCCACCCCCCGCACGGCGTTCGACCGCCGGCGCGCCGCGCCGATCCGCTTGCCTATCACGCCCTGTCGCGGCGCGAACAGGTAGACGAGCGTGAAGACCGCGCCCTGCACGACCACGATCATCGCGCCGGACGCCGTGTCCAGGTGGTAGCTCAGGTACAGGCCGGTCACCGCGCACACGGCCGAGACCGTCGGCGCGATCAGCAGCATGCGGCCGAAGCGATCGGTGAGCAGGTAGGCCGTGGCCCCGGGAATGATGAGCATGGCGACCACCAGGATCACCCCGACCGCCTGCAGCGCCAATACCGCCGTGAGCGCGAGCAATCCGAGCAGCGCGGTGCCGATCAGCTTGGGGTGCAGGCCGATCGCGTGCGCATGAGTGGGGTCGAAGGCGTAGAGCGTGAAGTCGCGGCGCTTCAGGTACAGCGCGGCCAGCACGATGACGGCCAGCACCGCGACCTGGATCAGCTCCGCGCGGCTCACGCCCAGCAGATTGCCGAAGATGATGTGGTTCAGGTCGGTTTGGCTGGGCGTCACCGAGATCAGCACCAGACCCGAGGCGAACAGGGTGGAGAACACGATGCCGATGGCGGCGTCCTCCTTGACCCGGCTGGTGCTGCGCACCACGCCGATCAGGGCGACGGCCAGGAAGCCGAAGATGACCGCGCCGACGGCGAAGGGCGCGCCCACGATGTAGGCCAGCACCACCCCGGGCAGCACGGCGTGCGAGACCGCGTCACCCATGAGCGACCAGCCGATCAGCACCAGCCAGCAGGACAGCATGCCGCACACCACGGCGGTGATCACGCTGGTCAGCAGCGCGCGGGTCATGAACTCGTAACCCAGTGGGTCCAGCAGCATTTCGGACAGGCTCATCTCAGCCCGCCTTCGGCAGCGCGTCGCGGACCGGCAGGTCCCGGTCCGGCACGTCGCGGTCGAGCACATCCATGCCGAAGGCCAGCGCCAGGTTCTCCGGGCGCAGCACCTCGCGCGGATCGCCGTGCGCCAGCACCCGCCGATTGAGCAGGATGGCCTCGTCGGCGAGACCGGGCAGCGCGTGCAGATCGTGGGTGGAGATGAGCACGGTGACCCCGTCCGCGGCGAGTTCGCGCAGCAGGGTCGTGATGGTCGCCTCGGACCGCTTGTCGACCCCGGCGAAGGGCTCGTCCAGCAGCAGCACCGTTGCGCCCTGGGCGATTCCACGCGCGACGAAGGCGCGTTTGCGCTGTCCGCCGGACAGCTGGCCGATCTGCCTGCCCGCCAGGTCCGTCAGTTCGACCCGCTCCAGCGCGTGCGCGACGGCTTCCCGGTCCGCGCGCCGGGGTCTGCGGGTGAAGCCCATGTGGCCGTAGCGGCCGGTCATCACCACGTCGCCGACCGAGAGCGGGAAGCTCCAGTCCACGTCCTCGCTCTGCGGAACATAGCCCAGGACACCGGATTTGCGCGCGGCCGCCGGGGCGGCGCCGTTGATCAGCACCGTGCCGCGGTCGGGGCGGACGAGTCCCATGATGGATTTGAAGAGCGTCGACTTGCCCGAGCCGTTCATGCCGACGAGTCCGCAGATCCGGCCGCTGCCCACGGCGACGGTGACGCCGTCCAGGGCGAGCAGGTCGCCGTAGTGCACGCTGACGTCCGCGACGTCGATCGCCGCGCTCATGACGCGCGTCCGGTCAGCGCGGTGGTGATGGTGGCGGCGTCGTGCCGGATGAGATCGAGATAGGTGGGCACGGGACCGTCACTCTCCGAGAGGGAATCGACGTACAGGGTGCCGCCGAACCTGGCGCCGGTCGCCTCGACCACCCGCCGCATGGGCGCGTCGGAGACGGTGGATTCGCAGAACACCGCGGGCACCTTGTTGGCGCGCACGAAATCGATGGCCGAGGTGATTTGCTGCGGGGTCGCCTGCTGCTCGGCGTTGACCGCCCAGATGTACTTCTCGGTCAGCCCGGCGTCGCGGGCGAGATAGGAGAACGCGCCTTCGCAGGTGACCAGCGCCCGCTCGTTCGCGGGCAATCCGGACAGCGTGCCGACCAGATCGGTATGCACCTGCTGCAGCTTCGCCTTGTAGGCGTCGCCGTTGGCGCGGAAGTCCGCGGCGTGCGCGGGCGCGAGCTGCTCGAACGCGCGAACCATGTTGTCCACGTAGATCTGCACGTTCAGCGGCGACATCCACGCGTGCGGGTTCGGCTTGCCCCGGTAGGCGTCCTCCCCGATCGCGATCGGGGACACCCCGTCGGTGACGACCACGTGCTCGACCTTCGCGTCGGTGACGAACTGGGAGAACCACGCTTCCAGGTTCAGCCCGTTGTCGATGATCAGATCGGCCTTGGCCGCCTTGCGGATATCCCCCGGCGTCGGCTCGTACCCGTGAATCTCGGCCCCCACCTTGGTGATCGACTCGACCGCCAGGTGCTCCCCCGCCACATTGCGCGCGATATCGGCCAGGACGGTGAACGTGGTGAGCACCGTCGGCTTGCCGTCACGATCCGATTCGCCGCCGCACGCGGTGAGCGCGAGCAGCAGCGCGCACACACCGCCGATCGATGTCAGCGCGCGCAGCGGCACACGCCCGGACCGCCGAATCCAAACCTTCATCACCTGAATATAAAGTTCGGTTCCCCGAACTTTCAAGACCGGGCGTTCGAATAACAGCTGGATCACAGTCTCGGCATACCCGCCCGACCGGGCGTTTCCTGCTCGTCCAGCCAATCGGGACCCCGATATCCGGGTGGGTTGCTGATTATTAGCTCTGACATTGAACCGCAGCCCCGAAAACCTCCGGGAATCAGCATTCAACGGACCTACCGTCGGTCATCCGGATGCGAGAATTCGGCACGCGCCGAATCGGACCGCGCCGGGCAAACACCGCGCGACCACCCCGTGTTCGGGATGTGACGTGCGCCGCAGGAGCTATCCGCGGGCGATTTCTGAGGTTAGCCTATCCTCGCTTGAGGCTGGCTCGTTGTCCTGTCGGTTCCGGCGCGGAAGCCGGGCAAGGCCGGGGCGAGCGTGCGCGGAGCCGGCGGGACGAGTGAACCATGTCGTTCGTTGGCGCGTCGTTCGCGGCGCCGGCTGAGGAGAACTCGTGTGATTGGACTGTACGACCCGGAGCAGGAGAAGAGCAGTTGCGGCGTCGGGTTCCTGACCCGCAAGGACGGCGTCCAGACACACGAGATCATTCACAAGCTGCACGAAGCGCTGTGCGCCGTGCCGCACCGCGGGGGCATGTCCTCCGAGGGCGTCGGTGACGGCGCGGGCGTGAATCTCGATCTGTCCCTGCGGTTCTTCGCCGAGCTCACGGGACGGGCAGACCTGCGACTCGGAGAGTTCGGGGTGGGGAACTTCTTCCTGCCCGCCGAGCCGGAGCGCGCCGCCGAGGCCGAGGCCGTCATCGAGAACGCGCTGCGCGCGCAGGGATTCGAGATCCTGCTGACCCGCGACGTGCCCACCGACGACAGCGCCGTCCGCCCGGCCGCGGTTCGCTATCAGCTACCGGTGCGGCAGTGGGTCTTTCGGGCCGACTCCGACCGGCGCATCCACGACGCGCTCATGGCGATCGAGGCCGTGGCCTACACCCGCCCGGAACTGCGCGGGCTGTACCCGCTCTCGCTCAGCGCCCGCACCCAGGTGCTCAAGGGCAGGCTCAACTCGCACGAGGTGGTTCCCTACTTCCGGGATCTGAACGATCCGCGGATGCAGGTGCACTCGCTGTTCTTCCATACGCGGTTCTCCACCAACACCGCGCCCGATTCCACGATGGCGCAACCGTTCCGGTTCATGGCTCACAACGGCGAGCTCAACACTGACAAGAAGAACCGGCTCTCGGAGAACGCGCTCGCCCGCGCCCGCAGCCGCGCCATCGTGCGCCCGGCGGGCCAGTCCGACAGCTGCCGCCTGGATCAGACCCTGCAGAACCGGGTCATCGAGGACGACCTCGACCTGGTGACCGCGGTGGTGGCCATGATGCCACCCGCCTGGGAGAACGACACCACGCTCTCGCCCCGGGTCACCGCCATGCTGGAGTACTTCAGCCTCTACGAGGAGAAGAACGACGGCCCGGCGGCGCTGGTCTTCGGTGACGGCGTGATCATCGGCGCCCGCCTGGACCGGCTCGGCCTGCGCCCGCTGCGCACCGTCGAGACCACCGACTACCTGGGCGTCATGTCCGAGGCCGGGCAGGTGTACTTCCCGCCCGAGCAGGTGCTGGTGCGCGGGCGCATCGAGGCCGGCGGCATGCTGTTCTTCGATCACGCGGCCGGGCGCGCGTACGGCACGACGGCGGCCCTGGAGATGCTGGCGGCCCGCCACGACTACCCGGCCCTGCTGACCGCCGCCCGGGTGAACATCGCCGACCTGCCGCCCGTCCCGCCCGAGAACCAGAGCGCCCCCGCGCGATACGACGGCGACCTCACCCGCCCACAGCGCTACGTCGCCTACTCGCTCAATCAGGAGAGCTTCAAGTTCCTGATGGATCCCATGCTGGCCACCGGCCAGGAGAAGATCTCGGCGATGGGCTACGGCGCGGCCATCAACGCGCTCTCGGACCAGGAAGGCGGTGTGGCCAAGTACTTCTCGCAGCGCTTCGCGCAGGTCACCAATCCGCCGCTGGACAGTATTCGGGAAGCCGACGGCATGACCCTGCGGGTCGCGCTGGGCGCCAAGCCCAACAGCGGCGCGCAGGCGGCGCCGCAGATCGTGGTCCGCTCCCCCATCCTCAACCACCGGGACATGCTCAAGATCCGTGAGCAGGGCGATACGCCGGTGCGGCGCTTCGGCATGCGCTACCGCGCCGATCTCACCGATCCCGCCGCCAATGCCGCGGCCCTGGTGCGCGCGGTCGACGAACTCTGCGAACAGGTACAGGAATTCGCCCGTGAGACCGGCGGCATCGCGATCATCACCGACCGCCACGTGTCGGCCGAACGCGCCGCGCTGCCGCTCATCCTGGTGGTCTCGGCCATCAACCAGCGGCTCATCGAAGAGGGTCTGCGCCTGCGGGTTTCGGTGATCGCCGAGAGCGGGCAGCTGTGTTCCTCGCACCACGTCGCCGCGGTGCTCGGGTTCGGGGCATCCGCGGTGTACGCGCTGTCGGTGCAGATGCGCGCCGAGGAGAAGTACGGCGACGACGCCGACAGCGCCTTCGCCCGGTTCGCCAAGGCGGCCGAGAAGTCGCTCATGAAGACCATGGGCCGGGTGGGACTGTGCACCGCCGAGAGCTACATCGGCGGCGAGTTCTTCGAGCCCAACTACCTCGACACCGCGGATCCGGTGCTGCGCAGGTACTTCCCGAACGTGGTGTCGCCGGTGGCGGGCGTCGGATTCGCGACTTTGGCCGCGGCGGTGGCGGATTGGCACGCCCGTGCCCGGACGGTGCGCGGCGAGCAGGACATCCCGCTGCTCGGGTTGTTCAAGGAGCGCGCGGAGGGGGCCGGGCACTCCTACGGCACCACCGCGGTGCGCGGTTTCGTCGACATGACCGAGGAGGCCATCTCCTTCGACGACACCGCACGCCCGCACAATCCGGCGATGGCCGACCCCGCTCACCTGCGGCTGCTGCCGCTGAACCAGCTCGAGGGCGCGTTCGGGCTCGACGACAATGCCTACCGCAACACCAGTTTCGACGAGCTCACCCCGCGCGCCATCGACAGCTTCGACATCACGGCGGGCTATCGCAATTTCGTGCGGGCCATGAACGCCGAGCGCACGCGGCGGCCCGCCGCGCTGCGCGACGTGCTCGCCCTGCCCGCGGATGTGAACTTCGTGCGCACCGCCGACGAATTCCGCAGCGAGATGGGGCAATTCGCGCGCTCGGGCAACAATTCGTTCCTGGTTCGCGGACTGACCCGCGAGCAGCAGGGTGATGTGTTCACCCTGCGGCTGGCCCACACCCCGCACCGGCTCGCGGCCCTGGCACAGTCGCTGCGCGCCCGGTTCGGCGCGGACATCGCCGAGGCAGAGGTCAGCGCCGAGCACCTGCGCGTGCGTGCCACCGGCGCAGCGGCGGCCTATCTCGCGGCGGTGGACACCGCCCCCGCCTCGATTCCGCTAGCCACGGTCCAGCCCGCCAGCGAGATCACCGCCACCCTGGCCTCGGGCGCGATGAGTCACGGCGCGCTGGTCGCGCCCGCGCACGAAGCGGTAGCGCACGGCACCAATATGGTGGGCGGACTGTCCAATTGCGGTGAGGGCGGCGAGCACATCACCCGCTACGGCACCATCCGCGGCTCGCGCATCAAGCAGTTCGCCTCCGGGCGCTTCGGGGTGTGGGCGGGCTATCTCGCCGATCCGATGCTGCGCGAACTCGAGATCAAGATCGGGCAGGGCGCGAAACCCGGTGAGGGCGGCCAGTTGCCGGCGCCGAAGGTGACCGTCGAGATCGCGGCCGCGCGCGGCGGCACCCCGGGCGTAGAGCTGGTGTCCCCGCCGCCGCACCACGACACCTACTCGATCGAGGATCTGGCCCAGCTCATTCACGACTGCAAGGCCGCCCGGGTGCGGGTGATCGTGAAGCTGGTGTCCTCGGAGGGCATCGGCACCATCGCGGTCGGGGTCGCCAAGGCCGGGGCCGACGTCATCAATGTCGCGGGCAACACCGGCGGCACCGGCGCGGCCGCGGTCACCAGCCTGAAGTACGCGGGCCGCTCCGCGGAGATCGGCGTCGCCGAGGTGCATCAGGCGCTGTGCGCCAACGGTATTCGACAGAAGGTCGTGCTGCGATGTTCGGGCGCGCATCAGACCGCGAGCGACGTGGTCAAATCCGCGCTGCTCGGGGCCGACAGTTTCGAATTCGGGACCACCGCGCTGATGATGCTGCGCTGCGTGATGGCGAAGAACTGCAACATCAAGTGCCCGGCCGGTCTCACCACCAATCCCGAAGTGTTCGAGGGTGATCCGCGCGCGCTGGCGCAGTACCTGCTCAACATCTCGCACGAGGTCCGGGAGATCCTGGCCACCCTGGGCGTGCCCTCGCTGCGGGCGGCGCGCGGGCGCAGCGATCTGCTGCACCTGCTCGACCACCCGTCCTCCATCGGACGCCTGGACCTGCGCCGAATGCTGGCCGTGGCAGCGGAATTCGTCGTCGAGAACCCGATTTACATGGAGAAGGACTACGCGATCGACGACTCCTTCCTCGCGGCGCTGAGCCTGGACGGTGCGGTGCTGCCGCCGGTCGCGCTCACCAACCGGAACAAGGGCGTCGGCGGTCAGCTCGCCATCGACATCGAGCGCATGCTCAACCACGGCGACGCCGACGGCGCGGCGGTCGTGACCGACGACCGCGGCCGGCGACATCTGCAGCCCGGCAGCGTGGAGATCACCACCACCGGCTCGGCCGGCCAGAGCTACGGGCTGTTCTGCAACGACGGAATCAGCCTGACCCACATCGGAACCTGCAACGACGGCGTGGGCAAGAGCGCCTGCGGCGGCGTGATCACCGTGCGGTCGCCGGGCGGCGGCTCCACCGCGCCCGGGGGCAGCGTGCTCATCGGCAACTTCGCGCTGTTCGGGGCATCGGGCGGACGGCTGTTCGTCGACGGCGAAGCCGGTGACCGGTTCGCGGTGCGCAACTCCGGGGCCTCGGCGGTCGTGGAGGGCGTCGGCGAATTCCTGTGCGAGTACATGACCAACGGCGCGGTGCTCAATATCGGCGGCTTCGGCAAGGGCGTCGGGAACGGCATGAGCGGCGGCTTCCTCTACCAGTACGACCCCGAAGGCGCGCTGGGCGCGAAGGTCAGCGCGGATTCGGTGCTGGTGCTGCCGATCACGGACGCGCCGTTCCACGAGCAGGCCGCGCGCACGCTGCTGGAATGGCACGTCGAGGCGACCGGGTCCGAGCGCGGCGCGGCGCTGCTCGCGGACTGGGAGGGCACCCGCGCGCACCTGGTGTACGCCATGCCGCGCGCACTGCTGCAGTACCAGGACGCCGACGCGATTCTGGCCGCCAAGACCCGCAGGGAGCTGCTGGACGAACTCGCCGCCGCGCTGTCCGGGCATCAGGTGCGCAAGTTCAAGCTGTCCTACCGCGAGTCCCGCACGGTGCTCGGCGGTGCGGTGCCCGGATACGGCGACACCGATACCGAGGAGATGTACGCGCTGCTCAACACCTACACGGTGCTGAACATGGCGCAGCAGCTGGCGATGTCGCGGCTGCCGGAGGTGACCGCGGTACAGGATCCGCGCATCGGGGCCGCGGTGCGCAATCTGGTGCTCACCGAGGACTTCTTCCTCATCCAGAAGTTGCAGAAGTACGCCCGCGAGGCCATCGACGGGTTCAGCGACGAGGACCTGGCGGTCATGGTCGCGGACAAACGACTCACCGACTACAAGCGGGCGCTGAGCGAACGCAATGTGCGCTCGATGGACAGTCCCGGCACCTACGGCTGGATCCTGTTCCAGAGCGCCAAGAACATCGACCGCATCGGCCGCCTGCCCTCCTTCGAGGAACTGTTCGCGCACAAGGCGATTCCGGTCGTCGCGCTGTCCGGTCCTTCCCTGCAGACCACCTGAAGAGCGAGTACATGAAGATCGCCTACATTCCCGAGGACGCGCCGTTCAACGAGGACCAGCGCGCCTGGCTCGCCGGCTTCCTGGCCGGCCTGCACTCCCGGCTCGCCATGGCGCCGGCCGCCGCCCCGGCGAGCACCGAAACCGGTGCGCCGCGACCGTCTCTGCGCATTTTGTACGGCAGCCAGACCGGCAACGCCGAAGGGCTCGCGGCCGACACCGCGGCCGCGGCCACCGCGCAGGGGTTCGACGCGCGGGTCAGCGGGCTCGACGACATCAAGCTCGACGAGCTGGTCGGATTCAAGTACGTGCTGGTCATCACCTCCACCTACGGTGAGGGCGAGATGCCGGACAATGCCGAATTGTTCTGGGAAGCACTGTCTTCGGAGACAGCGCCGCGTCTGGAAGGGCTCGCCTACGGCGTGCTCGCGCTCGGCGACACCGGCTACGACGGCTACTGCCAGGCGGGCAAGCTCATCGACACCAGGCTGGAACAGCTCGGGGCGCATCGGGTCGTGGGGCGGACCGACTGCGACATCGATTACGAGACACCGGCGGCCGAGTGGGTGCGCGGCGCGGTCGCCACGCTGGTGACCCTGGCCGGGGCGGGCGGCACGCCCGGGACGCCGCCGCCCAGCACCCTCGCGCGGTCCGGGTGGACGCGCAAGAATCCGTACGTGGCGCAGCTGCCGGTGAACCGGCTGCTGTCGGGGACCAAGTCCGGCAAGGAGATTCGGCACGTCGAGTTCGCGCTGGCGGACAGCGGCATCGGGTACGAGGCGGGTGACGCGCTGGCGGTGTTCCCGGAGAACAACCCCGCGCTGGTGGCGGCCATCGCGGAGCACTTCCGGGTGTCGCCGGACACCGTCGTGGACGGCGAGCCGCTGAGCGTGCTGCTCGGCGGTCGCTACGAGATCAGCACGCCCGCCAAGGATCTGCTCAGCGAGGTGGAGAGCCGCGCGGAGAACGAGGAGCTCTCGCACGTGCTGCGCGGCGGGGTCAAGGACGTGCTCGACCGCTGGCTCTACGGCAAGGACATCCTCGACATCCTGCGGATCGGGGGTGACGTGCTGGCGCTGGAGGAGTTCATCGGACTGCTCAAACCGCTGCAGCACCGGGCGTATTCGATCTCCTCGAGTTCGCTGGCGCATCCCGAGCGCATTCACCTGACCGTGGCGGGGGTGCGGTATCAGCACGCGGGGCGCGATCGCGGCGGCGTGTGCTCGACCTATCTCGCCGATCGGTGCGGGGAGGCGCGAATCTTCTTGCAGCCCAACAAGTCCTTCCGGGTGCCGAGTTCGGACGACGCGCCGATGATCATGGTCGGTCCCGGGACCGGGATCGCGCCGTTCCGGGCGTTCCTGCAGGAGCGGGAACAGCGCGGTGCGGGCGGGCGCAATTGGCTGTTCTTCGGGGACCAGCATCGCGAGCACGACTACATCTACGCCGAGGAGCTGACGGCCTGGCACGGGTCGGGGCTGCTGGACCGGCTGGACCTGGCGTTCTCGCGGGATCAGGCCGACAAGATCTACGTGCAGTCCCGGATGCGCGAACACGGTGCGGACCTGTTCGCGTGGCTGGAGGAGGGCGGGCACTTCTACGTGTGCGGCGACGCCACCCGCATGGCCAAGGACGTGGACCGGGCGCTGCACGAGATCGTCGGTGAGCACGGCGGATTCGACGCCGAGGCCGCCGCGGACTACGTCAACACCCTCAAGCGCGAGAAGCGGTACGTCCGCGATGTGTACTGACGGCCACCGCTGCGAACACTGCCCCGCCCGCCGGGTGGCCGGCGGGGCGCGGGTCGTCGCCCAGGCACTGCCCGCCCTCGGGATGGTGGTCACCGCGACCGCGAACGCCGCGGCCCTGCTCAGCCACACCGGCGAGTATCTGCCGCCCGCGTTTCCGGGCGAGGCGCTGTCCTGCGGCGCAGACCGGATCGCGCTGCGCCTGCACCCGGGCCGGATCGCCGACATCCACCTCACCCCCCGCGCCCTGACCCTGGCCGACGCGTCGGGCACCCACCGCGCCTACTTCACCCCGCGGTCCGATCCGATGCTCATCGAGGCGATCGCGCTGGCGCCCGCCGCGCCGCCGGAGCCCGAGACGCCGCTGCGCTGGTCCGAGCTGGATTGGCGGGACACCGACCAGATCACCCACCTGGACGCCCTGACCACCGAGCGCTACCACGTGCTGCCGTTCACCGGCGCGCGCCGCGTGGAGCCGCGCGTGCTCCCGCACCTGCTGGCCCACCTGGCCGACCTGTCACTGCCCTTCACCGTCGCTGTCCCCGGCGGCGGCTGCCTGCAACTGCATCGCGACCGCGCCGCCCTGGTCGAACACGAACCCGATCACGTGTCGGTGGTGTTCGGCGCCGCCCGCTACGCGGTAAGCCCCCTGCACATCCGCGAGTGCTGGCTGACCCACTCGCACGGCCCCACCGGCGTCACCTCCGCCCTCGAGCTCTACGACCACGACAACCGCTGCGTGACGGTCCTGACCCAGACCGGCTCGATCTGCCCCCACCTGCACGGCGCATGGGAAGCGATCGCGGCCTCACTCCCCGATCCGGGCGCGTGAGGGCGCGGCGGATCGGCTGTCAGGATTCGGCGGATAAGCCGAGCCGGCTGAAATAGCAGGCCGGACAGCGGGCGCGGGGCCGCGCCGGCCGAATCGAGATGGTTCGCCGCGGCGATCGGGGGATGGGGTGGGGCGGGGGCGGATATGGTGGGGGCGAACCTAACTCGGTGCGAGGGGGACGGCGTGGAGCAGGGGCGGGCCAGCCGGACGGCGTTGTCGATCGCTTTGATCCGGGCCGCGCATCGGGGGGATTCGGGAGCGCGGCTTTTCGATGATCCGCTGGCGGCAGCCATTTGCGGAGTGGCGGACGGGGAAGTGGCGGCTGCGCAGGAGAATTGGATCCCGGACGTGTTGCATCCGTGGATCCTGGTCCGGTTCCGGGTGGCCGAGGACGCGATCGGGGCGGCCGTCGCGGCGGGGGTTCGGCAGCTGGTGATCCTGGGGGCGGGGCTGGACACCTTCGGGTACCGGAACCCGTATCCGGGGCTGCGGGTGTTCGAGGTGGACCATCCCGATACGCAGGCGTGGAAGCGAGAACGGTTGCGGGCCGCGGGGATCGGCGTGCCGGAGTCGGTGGCGTTCGTGGCCGCGGATTTCGAGGGGGACGACCTGGGAGACGCGCTCGGGGCGGAAGGGTTCGACCGGACGGCGCCGGCGATCTTCGTCTGCCTCGGGGTGGTGATGTATCTGAGCAGGGCGGCCACGCTGCGGCTGTTCGCCTTCGCGGCGGGGCTCGACGCGCACGCCGAACTCGTCGTCGACTACAACGATCCGGCCGCCACCCGATCCGCCGAACGCCGCGCGATGGGGGCGGACGTGCTGACCAGGGTTGCCGATCAGGGCGAGCCGTGGCAGACGTTCTTCGCACCCGCCGAGCTGGCCCGCGAACTCGAAAAACTGGGCTTCGACGGCATAGTCGACACCTCGGTGCCGGAAACCCTGTCCCGCTACGGATTCGACCCGGACCCGAAGTACGACGTGTTCGCCGGGCGCATCGCGCACGCCGTCCGGCGGTAGCGCCGCCCGCGGACCGAGGAGCCGAGCAAAGACCGTAAGCCGACCGCGGTCACGGGCCTGGAACACGCGAATGCCCCGGGTTCGAATGGTTTTCGAACCCGGGGCACGCGGGTGGTCGTCCCGGCCGATCGTCTATCGGATCGGATCGATCAGCAGCTGGTCGGCACCGGATCGTTGCGGAAGCGCGCTTCCACGTAGTTCCACGCGTCCACGAAACCCGCTACGGCCGTGGTCATGTGCTCCGCGATGTCGAACGGCCGGAAGTCGACCGGCGCACCCGCCTTGCAGTAACGATCCGCCACCTCGGCCACCGGGCCGAACGAGGTCAGGGTGTCGAAACGGCCCTGCCACAGGTAGGTCGGCGCGGTGGGCACGCCCGGGTAGTGACGCAAACTGTTCTCGCGCAGCACCGCCCGCGCTTCCTGGCTGTCCATCAGGGACTTCGACGCCGCCAGCTGCTCGGCGTTGCGGAAGGCGCCGTGGAACAGCAGGAACCGGCGGCACGCGTCGTGGGTGAACTCCCGGAACCACAGACCCTCGGGGTTGAGCTGGTCCGAGACCGGAAGCCGGTCCGGGTACTCGCGCTCGAGGCCCATCGCCGCGGCGAAGGCCAGGCCGAAGCCGGGGTGCGGTGCGAAACCGAGCGCGAGCGCCATCTCCTCGAGGTCGGCGGGGACGCCGCCGGCCACGACCGCGGCGATCTTCAACTCGGGTGCGTAGGTGGGCGCCAGCGCGGCCGCCCACGCGGAAGCCATTCCGCCGCCGGAGTATCCGGCGATGGCCACCGGCGACGAGCCGAGGCCGAGTTCGGTCGCCTTCTGCACGGCCCGGACGCTGTCCAGCGTCATCATGCCGCTGAGCTTGGCCGCACCGTAGGCGGAGGTGGGACCGAGGTAGTCGGGCAGCGAGACCGCCCAGCCCCGGCCGATCGGCAGCATGGCGCCGGGCGCGTCCTGCAGTTCGCCGTTGAACAGCGACCGCGACGGATTGCACTGCGTGCCCAGGGAATTGATCAGCGCCTGGTACGACACCAGCGGCGGATTCGCCACCCCGGCTGGCAACAGCACGGTGGTGACGCCCATGACGGGGCCGCCGAGCGAGTTGGTGGAACGGAAGGCGACCTGCCAGCCCTCGGTGCCGACGTACGGACCGGTGTCGATCTTGCGGGTCCGAACGACGTCGCCGGGCTTCAAATTTCCCAGGTCGGCGGGCTGAGCGTAGAAGGCATCGGGATCGGGGGTCGGGTACAGCGGGGCGGCTTGCGCGGGCGCGCTCACCACTCCCAGGGAAGCGACCGCACTCAACATCAGGACCGCGGCCCTGAAGGCAACTCTGAACAAGACTTTCCTCGTATGGTCAGCCGCCATCGAACGCTGATTCCTCGGCCCCGACACCTCGAACTCAGTGCGTCGTACGGACCGGCACTTCTGAACTGTGAATCACACCGACTATTGCGTGCCCTGCGTCTACAGCACGAATCGAAAATGTGAATCTGTCAGTTTCACAATCTAGCTCAAGATCGTTTGGTCGGCTGCACAACGACTGTTGGGGCTTGCGCCGGGCTCCAGCACCATCGCGTCCCGCTCGGCGAGTTCCGCATCGTCGGAGGTGTCCTTCAACTCCACTCCCGACCGCCCGATCCGGCGCGCACCCTCGATCAGACCGCAGGCTACCCGCGCGGCCCGCGCGTAGCCGAGCCCCTCCGGCGGATGGATATTGGAGATGCAGTTGCGCTCGGAATCGGCGCGGCCGGGCCGGGGCAGGTGGGTGAGGTAGATGCCGAGACTGTCCGCGACCGACAGCCCGGGACGTTCGCCGATGAGCACCAGCAGCGTTCGCACCCCGAGGGCGTGCCCGATGTGGTCGCCCAGCGCCACCCGGGCCTGGGTGGCGATGACCGGCGGCGCGAGGGTGTAGCGGTCACCCAGCTCCGCGGCGAGCGCCAGCAGCATGGGCGCGCCGTGATCGGTGAGGGCACGCGGGGACAGGCCGTCCGCGAGGACGACCCCGACGTCCGCGCCGGTCGATTCGATGCCCGAAAGCCCCTCTCCGGTAGTGCTTTCCGCGGGCAGACGACCCAGATCCGGCCTGCGCAGGTACTGCGAGCGATCAACGGCCCGGCTGGCGACGTGCACCGGCTCCCCGAGTCCGAGCGCGCGCACCCGCGCCATCAGGCCCGGCACGTCGAGCGGGTTGTGCACGGCGTCGCGGGCGGCGGCGTGCGCGGCCCGGAATTCCAGCACCTCCGCGGTCGGCAGCGCGTCGCCCGCCCGGCCGAGCCCGATGCGGGCCTGCGTGCTGCGTCGCAGGCCATCCCAGAATGCTTGGGCGGCAACCGATTCCACTCCCGGCACGGGTCTCGTCCCGCTCATCCCGCAATGGCCAGCGTGTGCAGGGGCGAGGAGAGCGGCTCGATCGGCAGCACCCGGCCGTTCGAGTCCAGCATCCCGAGCCGCTCCAGCCAGGCCGCGAACTCCGGAGCGGGTTTGAGCCCCAATACTTTTCGAGCGTAGAGGGCGTCGTGATAGGCCAGGCTCTGGTAGCCGAGCATGACGTCGTCCGCACCCGGCACCGCGATGACGAACGCGCACCCGGCCGCACCCAGCAGGGTGAGCAGGGTGTCCATATCGTCCTGGTCGGCTTCGGCGTGATTGGTGTAGCAGACGTCCACGCCCATGGGCAGGCCCAGCAGCTTGCCGCAGAAGTGATCCTCGAGCCCCGCGCGAATGATCTGCTTGCCGTCGTACAGATATTCGGGACCGATGAACCCGACAACGGTATTGACCAGCAACGGATCCAGGTCCCGGGCCACGGCGTAGGCCCGCGCCTCGAGGGTCTGCTGATCCACCGGACGGCCGCCGACGCCCAGGTGCGCACCGGCCGAAAGCGCCGAGCCCTGACCGGTTTCCAAGTACATGACGTTGTCGCCGACGGTTCCGCGGCGCAATGACCGTCCCGCCTCGTTGGCTTCGCGCAGCAGCGAGATGTTCACGCCGAAGCCCGAATTCGCGCCCTCGGTGCCAGCGACGGATTGGAAGACCAGGTCCACCGGCGCACCGGCCTCGATCAATCCCAGGGTCGTGGTGACGTGGGAGAGCACGCAGGACTGGGTGGGAATGTCGAAGCGGCGGCGCACCTCGTCGAGCAGGTGCAGCAGATCCGCCGTGGCCCTGGGTGAATCGGTGGCCGGATTGATGCCGATCACCGCGTCGCCGCAGCCGAGCAACAGCCCGTCCAGCACCGCCGCGGCGATGCCGCGCGGATCGTCGGTGGGATGGTTGGGCTGGAGCCGGGTGGCCAGGGTGCCGGGCAACCCGACGGTGGTGCGGAATCCGGCCCGCACCTCCACGGCCTTGGCGACGGCGATCAGATCCTGATTGCGCATGAGTTTGCTGACCGCGGCGACCATTTCGGGGGTGAGCCCGGGCGCGACCGCGGCCAGGGTCGCGGCCGCGCCCGGGGCGGCGGCCACGTGCAGCAGCCAGTCCCGCAGGCCGCCCACCGTGAGGTGGGAGACGGCCTGGAAGGCCCGGCGATCATGGGTGTCGATGATGAGCCGGGTGACCTCGTCGGTTTCGTACGGCACCACCGGATCGTTCAGGAAAGCGGGCAGCGGCACCTCCGCCAGCGCCCATTGCGCGGCCGCGCGTTCGGCATCCGATCCCGCGGCGCAACCGGCGAGTTCGTCGCCGCTGCGCCGGGGTGTGGCCTTGGCCAGCAGGTCGACCAGACCGTCGAAGGTATAGGAGGCGCCGCCGATCATCTGGTGGTAGCGCGTCATTCGAGCTCCTGTTCGGCGCGCGCCAGCACGGCGAACTCCTCGTCGGGTGAGTTGGCGACCAGGCGGTGCCGGCTGTACAGGCCGAAATAGAGCAGGAAGGCGCAGAAGGCGGCCAGGGTCCAGCCGGCCGCGACCGGGTCGACCAGGAAGGTCGCCACCACCGACACGCACGCCACGATCAGCGCGAAACCGGTGGTCGCGACGCCGCCGGGGGTGCGGTACGGCCGGCGCATGCCCGGCTCGCGCACCCGGAGCACGATGTGGCTCACCATCATGAGCACGTAGCTCAGGGCGGCGCCGAAGACCGCCATGTTCAACAGCATCGCGCCCTCGCCGGTCAGCGACAGGCCGAAGCCGATGACGCCCGGCACGATGAGCGCGAGCATCGGCGCCTTGCGCCGGTTGGTCACCGACAGCGACTTGGGCAGGTATCCGGCTCGCGAGAGCGCGAAGGTCTGCCGCGAGTACGCGTAGACGATGGAGAAGAAGCTCGCGACCAGACCGGCCAGCCCGATGTAGTTGACCGCGGTGGCCGCTCCGCTGTCACCCAGCGCCTCGACCAGGGGGTTGCCGGAGGTCGAAAGCTTCTCCGCGCCAAGGGCTCCCGTGGACAGCAGCAGCACCGCGCCGCCGGTCACCAGCAGCACCAGCATCGCCGCGATAATGCCCTTCGGCACGTTCTTCTCCGGCTCGCGCGCCTCCTCGGCGGCCAGCGGCACGCCCTCCACGGCGAGGAAGAACCAGATGGCGAAGGGAATGGCGGCCCAGACCCCGAACGCACCGAACGGCAGGAACGAGGAACTGCCCAGCGCGTCGGGATCGGCCGGGATATCGGTGAGATTGGCGATCTCGAACTCCCCCCAGGCCGCGACAGCGAAGATCACCAGACCGGCCAGCGCCACCACGGTGATGGCGCACATGACCTTGAGCGCCTCCCCCGCACCGGCGAGATGGATGCCGATGAACAGCGCGTACACCGCCAGGTACACCCACCACCCGTCGGTGATCCCGAACAGGTTCAGCGATTCGACGTAGCCGCCGATGAAGGTGGCGATGGCGGCGGGCGCGATGGCGTACTCGATGAGAATGGCCGCGCCCGTGGCGAATCCGCCCCACGGTCCCAGCGCCCGCCGCGCGAAGGTGTATCCGCCGCCCGCCGCGGGCAGTGCGGCCGACAGCTCCGCCATCCCCAGCACCATGGCCAGATACATCCCCGCGATGAGGACGGTGGCGATCAACAGCCCCCCGAACCCGCCCTGTGCGAGTCCGAAATTCCACCCCGAGTAGTCCCCCGAGATCACGTAACTGACCCCGAGCCCCGCGAGCAGCACCCACCCCGCGGACCCCTTCCGCAGCGTTCTCTTGGCCAGATAGTCGTCGGAGGCGGCTTCGCCGATGAGGTCGGTCCGGGTCGCAGCAGTCATAGAGAGACTCGCACTCCTCACACACTGAGCTGGGCATACGCCCAGAAAGGTTTACCCGCCCAACTTCCCGCACCGATGTTGCTGAATTGTCACCGCCGCCTTCCGCCGAAATTACCTCGCGTTACGTCCCGCGCTCGGCATGCCCCGAACTCGGCGCCCCCGAACACGAGAACGGCCCGGAATCGAGTGATTCCGGGCCGATCGCGGGGCAGCAGGGCGCTACCGTCCTCCGCTCATCGCATCCGTGCCGGGAGGGGCCACCCGCCCGGGCTCCAGGACGTCAGCGACCACCGCGGCCACCCGGTCGCGGAACGAGGCGGGGCCGAACGACTCCGCGTGGGCTCGAATCACGGACGAGTCGAAGGTCGCCGAGTCGAAACCGGTCATCCGCTGGGCCAGGTGTTCGACGACCTCCTCGTCGGAGCCGGGGGGCACGTACTCGCCGGTCACGCCGGGGCGGACCGTGTCCAGGGCGCCGCCTTCGGACACCGCCAGGACGGGGGTGCCGCAGGCCATCGCTTCCACGGGGACTATGCCGAAATCCTCGATCCCGGGCATCAGCAGGGCGCGGCAGCGGCGGTACATGTCCACCAGGACCTCGTCGGGGGCCGCGCCGAGGAAGGTGGTTTCCGGGCCGGCCAGCTCCTCGAGTTGGCGGCGGAAGCGGCCGTCCCCGACCACCATCAGGCGGCAGCCCGCGCGGCGGGCGGCTCGAATCGCCAGGTCCGGACGTTTGTAGGGCACGAGCCGGCCCGCGAACAAGAAGAAGTCCTCCCGTTCGACGGTGGGATCGAGGGCGAAGCGATCAAGGCGCACGGGCGGATTCACCACCGTCGCGGGTAATCCCCACCAGTCCTGCACCCGCTCGGCGACCGCGTGCGAGTTGGCGATCACCCGGGTCAGGTGCGGGGCCGCGCGCAGCTCGGCGCGCCGGGCGATGTGGCCGAGGCCGGTCAGGGCGAGCTGCCCCGCGCGGCCGCCGCCCTCCTGCGCGCGAAAAGCCCTGTCCCAGGCCCAGCGTGCCGGGCTGTGCACGTACGCCACCACCGGCGCGTCCGTCGCGAACACCGCCTGGGTCGCGAAGGCGTGATGGCTGACGACCACCGCGTCGAACCGGCCGGTCAGGGGCAGCCCGCGGAACGCGCGCGGCGCGAACGGCAGCAGCGGCGCGTGCGATCGGCGGCCGGTCGCGGCGTGCGCGCGGGTGAGCCAGGTGTCCTCGATGTCCCCCCACGGCATCGCCAGGTTGTCGGCGGGCGGCGCGGGCGAGCGGGCGACATCGACGATGGGCGCGAAAACCCTTGCGCCGGGCCAGGTTCGGGTGAACTCCGCGACCACCGCCTCCGAGCCGCCGTACTCGGTGAATCGTTCGTGCACGAGTCCGATCCGCGGCGCGCTCATTCGGCGGCCTGCCCGATGCGCCGCGGTGCGGCGAAGCGGCGGATCGCGGGCGCGGTGGGGCGACCGCGCAGCAGCCCGTCGACCCCGCCCTGATCGAGCGCCCTGCGGTAGATCACCGCGGCGGCCCGGCAGGCCGCCGCGGTCTGATCGATGTCGGCGTCGGTGTGTGCGGCGGAGGTGACGAACGATTGCCCGAGCACCCCCCGCTCGAGCATCTCCTGCATGAACAAGGTGCGAAACTCCTGTGCGGGTTGTCCGGAAGCGTCGTTCGTGCGAAAGATCAGGCAGGACGGGCGGCCCGCCACCTGCAGGTGACCGGCGATCCCGGCCTCGGCCGCGACGGCGTTGACGGCGTCGGCCAGGCGACGGCCCGCGTGTTCCATCCGGCCGATGGGATCGGTGGTCGCGTAGGCCCGCACCACCGCCCGGAACGCCGCCAGCCCGGCCGATTCCGCGCCGTGCGTGGTGGAGAGCAGGAAGACCCGGGCCCGCTCGGTGCGCAACCCGCCGAGCTCCATGAACTCGCGCTTGCCCGCCAAGGCCGAGATCGGGAACCCGTTACCCATCGCCTTGCCCCAGCACGAGAGATCCGGGGTGACGCCGTACACCGCTTGGGCGCCACCGGCCGCCCAGCGGAACCCGGTGATGATCTCATCGAAGATCAGCAGTGCGCCGTGCCGATCGCACAGGGCGCGAACACCTTCCAGATATCCGGGTGCGGGTTCGGCCAGCGCAGTGGCCGCCTCCATGATCACGCAGGCCACCTCGTGCCCGGCCAGCAACACCGCCAGCGCCTCGAGATCGCCGTACTCGAAACGAACGACGTCGCCGGTGTCGGGGATGCCGCCGTTCATCGCGGTCGTGCCGATGAACCAGTCGTCGGTGGAGAAGAACGGCTGATCGCACACCGCCACCGTGGTGCGACCGGTCGCGGCCCGCGCCAATCGCACGGCCGCCGTGGTGACGTCGGAACCGTTCTTGGCGAACTTCACCATGTCCGCTCCCGGCACCAGACTCAGGAAGTCCTCGGCGGCAAGCAGTTCCAGCTCGGTCGGGCGGGAGAAGTTGACCCCGTCCGCGATCGCCGCCGACACCGCCTCGACCACCGGCCGATACCCGTGGCCGAGGGTGACCGAACGCAGGCCCATGCCGTACTCGATGTACTCGTGACCGTCGACGTCCTGTACCCGGCACCCGTTGCCGCGCACCAGCACCGGGGCCATCGCCTCGGGGTACTGATCGTCCCCGCGCGCATAGGTGTGCGCGCCGCCGGGCACCAGTTCGTGCAGCCGGGCGCGGGCGGCGGCGCTGGCGGCGAGGTGCGCGTACGACGGGCTCGAAGCGGGCGTCCGCTCCGGCGCGGGCGGGCCGGAGGAAGTGATCATCGGTGCGTGCCTTTCGGATTCAGCATCGGGGCTCGGCGAAAGCTTTGAGATAGCCCGCACTCTGGCGCAGGTACATCCAGGACCAGAACCGCGGACCGGTGGGCGTGGGGCTGGCGACCATGGTCAGCTCGCCATCGAAGCACTTGCCGAGGATGTACCGGGCCCGCGAGATGTGCGGGGTGAAGGTCACGACGATGATGTGCCGCCAGCCGAACCGCGCGGCGCGCCTGCCGACCTCCTGCGCCTCGCCCTGCGTCGTCCAGGGATCGGGCTCGAAACAGCTGACCTGGAAAGCGAAGTGGCCGTCGCAGTATTTGGCCATCTCCGGGTCGTCGGCGCCGGTCGAGCGCGAGATCAGCAGTTGCGGCGCGTATCCGCGCCGGGCCAGCTCGAGGCCGAGGTCGAAGCGCTCGTACGGCGTGCCACCCAGCACCACGATCGCGTCGGCGGGCCGCAGCGGATCCAGTTGCGGATGCACGTACACCGGAAGTCCGGCCACCGCGACCGCGCCGCACACCGTCACGGCGGCCGCGAGCCGGACCGCCCACCGCCGTCGCCGCCTGCCGGATTCGGTCATGCCGGCACCGAACGCTGCCGAGCGCCGGCCTCGACGGTGACCGCCCACAGCTCGTGATCGCCACGACGCCCGCCGGGCCCGACGATCTCGCGCAGTATGCCCTCCGACGCCATCCCGGCCCGTACCGCGGCCGCGGCCGTCGCGGGGGCGCCCGCCGGCGCGGTCATAGAAAGCCGCAGGACGCCGAACCGCTCGAACGCGGTGTCGATCAGAGCTCGCAGGGCGGTCGCGCCGATATCACCGTCCGGGTCCGGCACCGCGAGGTGAAGATGCACGCGCGCACTGCGATTGAAGCGATCGAGGCCGTACAGCCGGGCCTGCCCGACCGGAACGCCCGCGCGTTCGATCACCAGGATCAGACCCGGATCGGAGGTCAGCCCCGACCAGCCGCGCAGCTGCGTGGTCAGCTCGTGAATCATCGAATGCTCTTTGGGCACAGCCGGTCTACAGACATCGGCCAGCGTGCGACTGCGCAGCACCACGTCCGGCCGCACGCCGGAGGTGATCAGTTCGTGTGTGCCCCTGCGCAACCGCCGCAGTCTGCGCCGCAACCACCCCAGGGCGAAACGCACGACCCCGGCCGCCAGCGTCGCGGGGCCCGGCGCGCGCTCGGGTTCCAGGGCGACGAGCCGCTCGACCGGGTCCGCGTCCATGCCGGCGTACTTCTCGACGGTCCGCGCCGCGTACCCGCCCGGCGGCGCGGCCGCCACCGTCGCCACCCAGAGTTCGTGGTCGCGGCGCTCGCCGCCGACATCGAAGTAGCGCGCCATGGTCGCCTCCCGGACCATGCCGCACACGGCGGCCCCGCGCAGCACCGGCGCGTTGTCCGTGGAGATCGGCGCGACGATCCGCTCCAGGCCCAGCTGCTCGAGCGCGAAGTCGATCAGCATGCCCGCCGCCACCGTGGAGACCCCGCGGCGCGCCCGGACCGAGTCCAGCCAGAAGCCCATTTCCGCGCTGCGCGTGCGCCTGTCGATCGCTGTCAGCTCGATCTGGCCGGCGAAACAGCCGTCGACCTCGATCACCAGTGCCAGCCGCCGCCCGAGCCGGGTGTACACCACGGCGTCGAGGAACTCACGCACCCAGACCCGCTCGCTGTGCCGGGCGCGCCAGCCGAGCGGCGAAGTGCCCCAGTAGGGTTCGATCAGCCGTTGATCCAGGAGCCGGATCTGCCGCCAGCGCGCGAAGTCCGCCGAGCGCGGCGGCCGCAGCACGATCGTTCCACCCGGCAGGCTCACCGGCCCGATCCGGGTTCGCGACAACGCTTTTCGGCTGCTGATCATCGAGGCGTCACCGCGTCGGCCGCTGCTTGCCGAGCGGGGCCGTGGTGAGCGCGCCCGAGGGCGACACCACCAGCCGCCAGTAGCCGCCCTCCGGATCCTTGAGCACCACCCCGCCGTCGGCGCGATCGGAAAACCAAGCCCCGCTGGACAATATGGCGGACATCGGTGCGCCGTCGGGCGCCTGCGCGCGGAAGACATCGGCGTCCCCGGTCGCCTGCGCGATCAACGTTCCCTGTACCGCGGGCACGTTCGCACTGCCCCGGCCGATCACCTGCCAGCCCGGCGGGAAGACCCCGGCGGCGATGTCGGCGGCCGCGCTGGAGATCAGATTGATCGCCGTGCCCTCCGGGCAGCCCGCCGCATCGATCCGCAATTCGATGGGGGTCGAATGCGGGTCCGGATCGAACCGCACGTTCGCCAGATAGGGCTGGCGGCAATGGATCAGGTCGAGGCAGACGCTGCGCGCGGCCACCTTGCAGTTGACCATGCCGAACTGGGACGGCCCGCCCGCCCCGCCCGCCTGACCGATCGACAGCGCGATGTCCGAACCCTCGAACCACACATTGGTCAGCCACCAATCGTTCGATGCGCCGTCCACCCAGAGGTGCTTGTCGGTCGTGCGCGGGTCGTTGTCCGAGACGAACTCGACGTTGGTCAGCGCCAGCCCAGCGTTGTGGTCGTTGCCGGTGCCGAGCACGCCGATGCGGTTGTTGGTGAACTTGGACGAGGTCACGTAGTTCTGGATGCAGGAGGTCACCAGCCCGAACCCGAAGTTGTTGATGTCGCAGTTCAGGAAGGCGGTGCCGCCGGTGTTGCCCTCCAGCACCACCCCGCGTTGCGCGGCGTAGCGGGGGAAGTTGTCGCTCAGATGATTTCCGCGAATCACGACCGAGTCGAAGGAGCAGCGGAAGCACTGGAACAGCGACACCGCGGTGGCCGACGGCCCGGTGAGATAGATGCCGAGCCGGGCGAAGCGCACCCGCTGGCGATGCCGAAGCGAGATCAGCGTGGTGTCGGTCTCGCAGAGAATGGTGGTGGCGTCGCCGCCGTCGCCGTAGATCGTGGCGAAGTCCGAGAGTTCGGGCCACCGGGTGACCCGGTACGTGCCCGAGGGCAGGTACAGCACCAGCGGCTCGTCACCGATCCGGCAGGCCGCGGCGATCGCGGCGGTGTCATCCGCGGTGCCGTCGCCGATCGCGCCGAAATCCCGGACATTGCGGACCGTGCCGCCCGGCGCGGCGGCGCCGGGCCCGGCCGCGGCGCACGCGGCGACCGGCAGGGTGACCGCCGCGCCGAGGGCTCCGGCCAGCATGCGACGCCGCTGCATTCCCTCGCCCGTCACCTGCGCAGCCCTCCGGTCAGCCGCTCCGCCCACCCGCCGCGCGCGGCGATGGCGATCGTCTGCGGCCGGCTCGCGCCCACCGTTGCCAGCGCGGCCACCGCGCCGTTGACCTCGCCCGAGGTGGTGTGGCCGAGTTCGGCGATCCCGATGGTCCGCCCGCAGCGCGGGCCCACGGTGAGCGCGTCCGCGGCGGCGAGCACCGGCGCGACATCGATGAGCACGTCGTCGAACATGTTCTCGAGTTCGGCGAGCAACTTGTCGAACTGCTCCGAGGCCAGCAGATCCGACATGCCGTGATCGGCGGCCCCCAGCGGGATCACCCAGATGCCGCGGTCGGACCAGGACAGCACGCCCTCGGCGGCCGACCGGCCGCCGCGCAGCATGTCGACCAGCCCCGCACCGTTGTTCTCCGGCATCAGGCCGGTGCTGCCTTTGCGGGTGGTGTCGGCGTCGATCAGCAGCACGTGCCGCCCGGCGTCGGCCAGCGAACGCGCCAGCCCCACCGCGAGGGCCGGCTCGGAGTTCTTCGAAAAGCTGGTCAGCATGGCGGTTTTCACGCGGCTGCCCGCCACGTCCTTGACCAGGCGAGCTCGCACCTGGCGCAGGTCGGCCTCGGTTCCGGGGCCGTCGAGCGCGACCGTGCCCAGCACCGGCACCAGCTCCGCCAGTTCCGGCTGCGAGCGCACGCGGCGGTCGAGCCGTTCGAGCAGCAGCGCTCCGCCGCCGCCGAGCAACAATCCGGCCAGGATGCCGATCATCACGATCCGCGAGGACTGCGGTGAACTGGGCGCGCCGGGCAGCTCCGCGCGGTCCACCACCGCGACCCGCGCGGCCGGAGCGGCGGTCGACTCGATGGTCTCCAATTCGTCCACCAGGGCGCGGAATTGCGCGACGACCTCATCGGCCAGATTGCGCGCCCCGGCGGCGGACGGCGCGGTGACGGTGACGCGCAGCATCGCGGTGGCGGGCGGCGAGGCCACCGTGACCCGTTGCCGCAGTTCCTCCGCCGATCCCCGCAGCCCGAGCTGACCGATCACGCGATCGAGCACCTTGGTGCTGGTGGCGAGCTCGAGGTACGACCGAACCCGCTGCTGGGCGGCCAATCCGCCCTGGTACGAGTCGTTGACCGAGGTACCGGTCGCCATCGACACGTAGACGCTGCTCGACGCGGTGTAGGTGACCGGCGCGGTCTGGAGGTACCCGATCGACCCCAGCAACCCGAGCAGCAGCGCGACGACGACCACGCCCCAGCGCCGCCGGACGACCCGCACGTAATCCACTAGTCCCATAACTCAATTCCTTCGCTTGTCCGCGGCAGCGGATTCGATCGGGCGCGGCGGCGCCGGCGCGCCGATCGACCCTGGTTTTCGTCGCAGCTCTCCCACCAGGAGGTACACCACCCAGATGAGCACCGCTGCCTGCAGAAACTTGCCCAGCGTCTCGGCGGTGCCGAGCACGCCGCGTTCGAAGATGACCGGAAACTCGATCAGCGCGGTCCCGAAGATCACCGGAATCAGCAAGCGCGAGTACAGCGTTCGCTCCCAGGCGAGCAGCAGCAGGAATGTGCACAGCATCCCGATCACGATGCCGGCGTAGCCGCCGAGCACGTAGCCCTCGTTGACGTTGCCCTCGGCCAGCGACACCGACACCTGGCTCATATCGACCGAGGTGCCGCGCACGTGGTTGGCCCACTCGGTTCCGGACTGCGCCTTCTCCGCGCCGAGCAATTGGGTGGGGACCATGCTCACGAGCACATGGTTCACAACCTGATCGAAGCTGAGCCACGAGTTCGGACCGGTGTAGTAGACGTCCGTGGCGGCCTCGAGCAGATCGAAACGGCGCAGCAGGCTGAGGAAGGGCTGCACGGCCGGCGGGTAGCCCGAATCGGTCAGCGCCGCTTCCGCTTTCGAGTAGTCGGTGGCCTTGAGCGACTGCAGCCAGCCGAACGCGCCGATACCCGCGACCGACACCGCCGCGATCGAGACCAGTTTCGTCCGCGTCCACCCTTCCAGCCCGAACCGCACCGCGATCGCGAGCGCCGCCCCGAGCACCGGGGTCTTGGACTGGATCGCGGTGGTCCACCACAGCTCCCCGAGCAGCAGCACCCCGACCACCAGCAGGGTGGTCCGGTTGCTCTCCGATCGCATGAACACGATCAGGCCCAGCGCGCCGACGGTCGCCATGGTCGTGAGCAAACTCAATACGGGACTGGCGCTCTCGACCTCGCCCGCTCTACCGGCCGCGCCGGTGGCGACGCTCGCCAGCCGGGCCAGGGTGCCGAGCAGATACAGCACGCACAGCGTCGGCAGGAAGTTCGGATCCCGGGTGATCACCACCGTGCGCTCGGGCCGCGACCTGCGCCGGGCCCAGATCGCGAAGGCGACGACGAACCCCGCGTACACCCACATCCCGAACACCACGGGGCGCAGCACCAGCGCGAGTCCGATGTCGTAGCCGATGCGCGCCAGTCGCGGATCGGCCACGTTGTCGCCGAAGCTGGGCTCGGGCCGGACCACCAGCAGCACCAGCGGCCGGGCCACGTACGACATCGTCCAGTACACCGCCTGCGCCACCAGCAGCACCTGGGCAACGCCGCCCACCCGCCCGGCCGCCACGACGATGGTGAGCAGCGCCAGCGCGATGAGCGCGATCGTGACACTCGCGCTCAGCACGAGATCTCCTGTCCCGCGGTGCTATCCGATCGCATCGATGATCTCCCGCGCCCGGTCGGCGTACCGATGCCCGCCCTTGGTGATGGTCCGATAGCCGGCCTCGGCCACGCGCGCCGCGGGACCGGGGTTGGCCGCGCACCACTCCAGGATCTCGTCGAGCTCATCGCGATCGGAGAACAGGAACGCCTCGGTGCGATCGGCGAGGAGTTCGGAGTGCTCGGCGGTGCGCTCGCCGACGAAAAGCCCACCTGCCGCAGGGACTTCGAAGGTACGGCAGGTGTGCGTATCGCGATTGTCGGAGTTCAGGAAGACCAGGTTGGCGGTGATGGAGGCGACCGCGATGGAGAACTGCTCGCCGTAGACCGGACCCGACAGCTTGGCCCGCGTGCTGCGCAACTGCCGAACCTGTTGCCAGCCGGGTCCGCTCACCATCATCTGCGCGCCGTACGTCCGGGCCAGGGAGACCACGCTGTCGCGCCGGTCCGGGCGGCACGCCCCGATGAACCCGGTCAGGAACTGGCGCGACCCGCGGCGCGCGCACCGATGGTGCCACGCGGGATCGTAGGCGCTGCGCACGAACAGGGTCTCGCGCGCCCCACGGGCGAGCAGCTCCGGCATGTTGTGCCGTTTGGTGGTGACGATCAGATCCCACTGCGACTCGAGCGCAAGGTATTCCGGGGTGATATTGACCGGGTTGGACACGTCGTCCGGGCTGTAGTGCACGTGCAACCGAGCGGGCGTCGCCAGCAGCCGGCTCTGATCGAGATGCACCCCCTTGAACACGAACACCATGTCGGGATGCAGTTCGGCGGCCGCGCGCTCGATGCGAGCGTGCACCTGGTCGACCACCTGCGGCGCGCGCCGGTCGGCCACCTTGGAGTAGAGCCAGGACGGCGACAACCGCGGCGGCAGCGTCACGGGGGTGGAGTCGACGACCAGAACCTCGTGCCCCGCATGCCGAAAGCCCTCGGCGAGCGAGCGCGCGTTGCTGCCGAGCCAGTCGTCTCCTACGAACAGAATCCTCATCGTCTTTCCTTCCGAACCACCGGCAGCAAGGTTGTGACCTGGGTGGCGTTCGCCAGATCGCGCACGAACAGCCAGCGCATCCGCACGATGTACCAGCACGCGACGGCGAATTCGGCGAGGACGATTCCCCAGACCAGCGCCCACAGCGAGTGCGACCACGCCGCCACGCCCAGCGCGAGCGCGGCGACCGCGGTCCCGATGAACCCGCCGACGAGCACGCCCGCGGAGTCCTGGCGCACGGGCAGCACCGCGGTCGTGATGAACGAGGTGATGGTCGTCGCGGGCAGGATCAGCACCTCGGCCCGCAGCACGGGCACCGCCTCGGCGAACTCGTCACCGAAGATCAGATGAATGAGCAGGGGCGCGGCGGCCCAGGCCATGGCCGCCACCAGGACCGCCAGCCCCACGCAGGCCGCCAGCGTCCAGCTCGAATCGCGCCAGAACCCGCGGTGCGTGCGCCGCGCCATGCGCGGCAGCAGCGCGAAACCGATGGGGTCCAACAGCGATTGGACCGCGCGCACCAGCCGATCGGCCGCGGAGAAGAGCCCGAGCGAGGCCGCGTTGAGCACCACGCCGTACGCCGCCGCCGCGCCCTGGCCGTAGCTGGTCACCAGCAGCCGGGAGGTCAGCACCGGCCCGCCGATCCGTAGCAGCGCGCGGACCTTGCGGGGCCGCCCCGGCGGCCCGAACCGACGCCAGGTGTCGAACCAGGTCAGACCGACACTCACCACCGCGGAGGCCAGCAGGCAGAGCATGGCCATCGACGCGTTCGGAAAGTGCGGCAGCACCAGGATCAACAGCAGCAGGTAGCCCACCCGGGCCACCCCCTGGTACACGACCGACGCGCCGAATCGGCCCTGCCCGATCAGGACCCAGTCCTCGGACATGGACCAGAAGCCGCCGACGAACAGGCCCAGGAAGATCATGTGCAGGTGTTCGGGCGCTCCGGCGAGCAGGCTCCCCGCCAGCGCCACGGCCAGCACGCCCAGGATCGCGCCGCGAATGACGAGGTAGGTGCCCCGAAGCTCGTTGACGTGCATGACATTCGGGCGCGGGCCCTGCACCCGGGCGGAGATGTACGAGGTGATGCCCAGGTCCACCAGGAGCGATCCGATGAAGTACGCGGCCATGCCGACCGCGAGCGTGCCGAGTCCCTCCGCACCGAGCACCCGCGCGATCAACGGCAGCGTCGCCACCGTGACCAGGTACTGGCCGTACTTGCCGATGCTGACCAGGCCGATATCGCGCAGGACGCCGAAGATCTCGCGCCCGGAACCCGCCTCCGCGACGGCGGGGGCCGCCTTGCGATGGCGGCCCTGGTATCCGCGAGCCCGCTGCCCCCGGTTCGCCGGCTCGTTCACGAGACCGCGCTCCGCCGTGCCGATCCCGCGGTCACCGCGGTCAACACCTCGGCGACCGCGGCCGCCGTCGCGTCGATCCCGAACTCCCGGGCGCGAAGTCGCGCCGAACCGGCGAGCCGGGTGCGCAGCTCGGGATCGGCGATCAGCTGATCCAGGATCCGCGCGAGCGCGGCGGCGTCGCCGCCGTCGACCAGAAATCCGTCGACACCCGGCCGGATGATCTCCAGCGGCCCACCGGCACGCGCGGCGATCACCGCACAACCCGCCTGCATGCCCTCGACCACGACCTGCCCGAACGGCTCGGCCAGCACCGAGCAGTGCACCAGGATGTCCGCCGCGCGCATGTACGCCGTCGGATCCTCGACGTGGCCGACGAATTCCACCGGCAGCGCGAGCTCATCGGACAGGGCCACCAACTCGTCCCGGTAGGACTCCTCCCCGAAAAACGTTCCGCCCACGATGTATACCGCGCGCGGCCGGTGCCGGGCGGCCGCGAGTGCGCGCAGCAGCACGTCCTGGCCCTTCCAAGGGCACAGCCTCCCGACGACCGCGACCACCGTGTCCCGTGGCGCGCGTTGCGGTGCGCGGTCGTCCGGCGCGGCGACCGGTTCGACGCCCGGATAGGCCACGACGGCGGCCCGGCGCCAGGTGAACAGCGAGCCCAGTGTCGCTCGGCTGTTGGCGATTACGCCCCGCGCGAGCAACCAGCCCAGCACCCGGACCACCACCGCGAGCACCCGCCCGAAGTATTCGCGCGACACCAGGTCGTGCACCTGCCACACCAGCGGGATCCGGGCGCGGCGGGCGGCGACCGCGCCCATCAGCAGCGCCTTGGTGCTCTCCGCGACCAGGACGTCGGCCCGGCGCTCGCGCAGGACGCCCCCGAGGGTCCAGCCGAGTTTCAGCAGTGCCACGCCACCGGCGAGCAGACCGCCCGCCCCGCTGTCGGCGATGGTCATCGAGCGACTGTCGAAGGCGTTGCGCTGCACCGTGACCGGGATGCCGCGGGCGCGCACGCGCTCGACCATCGGCCCGTCCTCGGTCACCAGCAGTTCGACCTCGAACGGGGCGCCGGGGCGATCTCGCAGGGCCGACAGCAGGCGCAGCGTCGCGAGTTCGGCGCCCGAGGGCGCCGCGGTGTGCGCGAGGAATACCGCCCGGGTCATCGCGCCAGCTCCGCGTAGAGCGCGAGATGCCGCGTCGCCGCCGCGTCCCAGGAGAACGTCTCGGCGTGCGCTCGGCACCGCTCGGGCGCGGGCACCGCGCCGTCGAGCGCGGCCACGATGCGCGCGGCCAGCGGTTCCACCTCGCCCGCGGGGACGATGAGGGTCGGATCGAGCCCGCGGACCGAATCCGGCAGGCCCCCACAGTCGGTCACGATCGGCGCGCGGCCCGCGGCGAGCGATTCGAGCGCGATGAGGCCGAAGCCTTCCAGTGCGACCGAGGGGACGACCGTCAGCTCCGCCCGGGCATACAGCTCGGTCAGTCGCTCGTCGGTGGTCCAGCCCTCGAACGTCACGGTTCCCGCGATGCCGGAATCCCCGGCCAGTTCGCGGAGTTCGGTTTCCGCGCTCCCGGTGCCGACGATGACCAGGCGCGCCTCGGGGCAGGCGGCGAGCACGGCGGGCCAGGCGCGCAGCAGCCTGTCGATGCCCATGCGGCGTTCGAGCCTGCGCACGCACAGCACCGTGCGAGTCGACGCTCCCGGTACGGGCGCGCTCGGCCGGAATCGATCGAGATCGACGCCCGGCGGAATTACCGAGATCCGGTCCGGGCGTACCCGGTAGTCCGCGACGAGCAGATCCCGGAACTGCTCGGACAGCACGATGAATCTATCGGCGCCGAGCCCGCGCAGCCGTTCGACGGCGAACTTCGCGCGCGCGGCGAGTTCGCCAGAACCCGCCAGCCTGCTCTCGGCGGCCCACGGTCCGTGGAAATGGATCACCAGCGGATGCCGCCCGCGCACGCCGATCGCGGGCCGGCCGTAGAGCGCGAAATGCCGGTCCAGCACGGTGCCGCGCGGCAGTCGAGCGCCGGCGGCGAACGCGGTCGCCGCCCGGTGGGCCGTGGACCCGCCGATCGGTCCCCACGAATGCCCGCCCGCCGGCGGATCGCCGAAGGCGCTCGCCGACACCGTCGCTTCCGGCCGCGGCGCCAGGGCCTGGAACAGATCGGTGAAGTACCGGTTCAATCCGCCCGGCGCGGCGTCGAACCACTCGGATCCGCTCAGGTGCACCCTGGTCCGCACGTCGCTCATCCGCGCTCCCGCAGCACGCGAGCAGCGCTCATCGCGGTCCGGATCCGCAGGCGGTTCATCGCGTCCCGCGCCAGTCGCCAATCGCCGGCCAGCACGTCCGCGGGGGCGAGATGGCGTGGGAGATCGCGGGCTATGCGGTGATGGAAGCGGAAGGTCTCGGTGAGCTTGCTGATCGTGGAGGTGCGGCTGCACAGGTTGAACGGCGAATCACGCCAGGCGGCCGCGATCTCCGAACTGCCGAAGAAGGTCCCGAACTGGCCGACGCGCGCGAAAAGGTCTACGTCCATGGGGAATACGAGATCGCCGCGAATCCCGCCGACCCGATCGAAGTGCTCACGCCGGAACATCGCGGCGGCGGTGGGGCCGAATTCGGCGGGGCCGTACCTGACGATGGTGCGCACCAGCTCGCGCGCGGTGCGGTGGCCGTGCAGGCCGGGCAGGCCGAGACCGCTCTCGAGCAGCGCGCCGGTCGAGTCGATCACCTGAAACTTGGCCGAGCTGAGCGCCACGCCCGGATCCGCCATGATCTCGAGCTGCGCCGCGAGCGAGCCGGGCAGGATGACGTCGTCGGCGCACACGACCTTGACCAGCCGCCCGGTGGAGAGCCGGATCGCCTTGTTCCAGTTGTCGCCGATGGCCAGCGTCTCGTCGTTGCGGACGATGCGCAGCCGCGGGTCGTCGAAAGCGGCTGCGATATCGGCCGTCTCGTCCGAACTCGCGTTATCCAGAACCAGCAGCTCGAAATCGACGTTCTGATCCAGCACCGAGCGCAGTGTCGTTTCCAGAGTGCGCCCGGCATTGTAGGCGGGAACACACACGGACAGGCTGACCACATTTACTCCTCGGCAGGCCACTTGAATGCGCGCCGGGAAATGCACGAACGCGAAGCGGAACTATGTCGTGGCGAACAAGAAGGCGAACTCACACGGCCCACGAACGGCCGCGAGCAGTCACTACATCGCCGGGTGAGTCGCGGACCGTTACAGAGGAACGATCTCCGGTTAATCCGAGCGAACCGGGACGACTTCCGCGCTCGGCAATTCGAGTGACCGCATCGATCCCGACAGCGGCGACCGACCTTCCGCTCACCTCGAAAGTACCGCTCACCAGCGGTGATTCAGCACGGACCATAGCGGCACGAAAACGCTGTGCATCACCCCGCGCAACCACAATATTCCTCATCAGTTGACAATCCAGCTGCGATCCATTGCGCCGAATGAATGCCCGGCCGTTCGACGGTATAGACACGCCCCAGCGCAGGGGAACTTCCCAAACCTCTTCGTGATCGATGTCACATTCGGCGTTCATCGCGAATGTCCGTGCAACGTAGTCCGATTCGCAATGTCGTGCGGTTCGGCGCCGTCGAGAATCCATCTGCCATTCAATTCGGGGTACTGCTCGGTAACCTCGGCGAGGAGATCCGGAACGGTCAGCAGCACCCGATCCGGATCGGCCGCGACGAGTTCGCCCGGCGCGATGATCGGGATATCCGTGCCCGGCATTCGCCGCCCCCATTTCGCGGGCGACGCGTCGGCCACGCCCGCGAGCAGTCCGCGATGCAGGCCCGCGCGGCAGAACAACCCGACCGCCCGCGACGCCGCGCCGTACGCGAATACCGTTCGGCCGGCGGCGAGTTCCCGCTCCAGTCCGGTGCGCAGCGCCAGCGCGTGCGCGTCGGCCGCGCGCTGGAGACCGCGTACCGCGTCGAGATCGGTCGCCGCCGCCTCGGCCGCGGCGATGCGACGCACCGACTCGCCGGGGGCGGCGGCACCGTGCACGGCGGCGAGCAGGACCGTGCCGCCGTAGAGATCGAACTCCCACGCGTGCGCCACGCTCATGCCGGCGGCGCCGAGCAGCCCGCTCAGGACCGGCAGGGTGTAGTAGCCGAAATGGCCGTGGCGCAGCGCGTTCCACTGCCCGAGCCGGACGATCGCGCGCAGCGAGTGATACTGCAGCAGCAACACCCCGTCCGGTCCCACCGCCGCCGCGCGCCGGGCGAAGGCGGCGCGCTGGTCCGGCTCGTGCATGATGCCGAAGCAGTCGATCACGAGATCCGCGCGGGACTCGGTGATCTCGAAACCGCGCCCGGTCAGCAGCGGCAGCCAGCTGCCGCCGTGCGGGCTGCCGAACTCCCGTGCCGTCGAACCGCGCAACAAACCCGAGTCGGCCACGCGCGCAACGGCATCGGCGGCCTGATCCCGCAGCGCCCGTGGTTCGACGCCACGCGGCTCGCGCGTCACCGTGTCATCCCGCGCGAGCTGCGCCAGACCGCACTCAGCGCAGCGGAGCATCGCCAGCGGATGCGCGGTTTCGGCGGGATCGACGGGGGTGCCCGCCGGCGGGAAATCGTCCGCGGCCGCCACCGTGCCGAGATCGAGCACCGGCGCGAGATCCGTTCCCGCGCAACCGCGGCAGCGTGCCGCCTCCCCCGGGCGCGACGACCTCACGGCGGCGTCACGCGACGACGCGGCGCAGCGCGTCATCGAGCAGGCCTTGCTCACGCAGCACCCGCAAGCGGGAGAGCCGCACGAAGCTGTCGAAGAAGCCGTCGGCCGTCAGCTCCCGGGCCCGGTACTCCCGGTACAGCTCCTGCGCGCCCTCCGGAACACCGATGCGCGCTTCGAATCCCAGCCCCTCGCGCGCGGCCGAGAAGTCGACGCGATAGGACCGCGGATCCGCGCCGTGCTCGCCGGTGATCACCAGTCGCGCACCGGGCACCACCTCGACCACCGCCGCGGCGATCTGCGCCACCGTCAGGTTGTTCGCCTCGGTGCCGATGTTGTACGCCCGGCAGTGAATCGCGTCGATCGGGGCGACCAGGCAGGTCGCGAAGGCGTCCGCGATGTCGACGGCGTGCACGAGCGGACGCCACGGCGTGCCGTCCGACAGCACCCGGACCTCATCGGTCAGCACGGCGTAGCCGACCAGGTTGTTGAGCACGATGTCGGCTCGCAGCCGCGGTGAGAAGCCGAAAGCCGTCGCGTTGCGCAGGAAGACCGGGGAGAAGCCGTCATCGGCCAGCGCCGCGACGTCGTCCTCGACCCGGACCTTGCTCTCGGCGTACGGCGTCAGCGGCCGCAGCGGCGCGCTCTCGCTCACCGGCGCGTCACCCGCGGCGCCGTAGACCGAACAGGTCGAGGCGTACAGGAACCGGCGTACGCCCGCCGCTTTGGCGAGCACGGCCAGCCGCACCGACGCGTGGTGATTGATGTCGTGGGTGACCTGCGGCACCAGCGCGCCCAGTGGATCGTTGGACAGCGCCGCCAGGTGGATCACCGCGTCGAATCCGGCGAGCTGCTCCGCACGGACGTCGCGAAGATCGACCCGTAGCCCGGGCGGATCCTGCGGCGCCGCACCGAGAACGCACTCCGCGAACAGACCCGAGTCCAGACCGACGACCTCGTGGCCGGCCTCGATCAACCGGGGCACCATGACCGTGCCCAGATAACCCTGGTGACCGGTGACCAGTACCCGCATCGCTACGAACCTCCGAAGGTGATGGTGGCCTTGTCCAGCACAAAGCCCTCGGCATATGGTGCGCGGCACTGGATTCCGCGCAGTCGCGCCAGACCGAGGAACGCCTCGTCGTCGAACCAGTCCCGATCCGCCTGCGACGGGTAGCACTGCGCCAGCAGGCGGGCCTTGATGCGGGCCACCTCCGGCTCGAGCGGATGCAGGACCGTCGGGCGCGGGGTGTCGGTCTCCCATTTGAGGATCTCGTACCCCAGCACGAGATGGTCGCGGAACTCGGTCGGCGTCAGCTCGGCGAGCAGCCGATGGTCCTGGTGCGCGTCCTTCCGCTGCGGCGCGAACACGAGATCCGGATTCGTGGATCGCCGAAACTCGTTCAGCGCGTTCTTGACCCGGTCCCAGCACGCCGGGGCGCGACCGTCGGGGATGTCCAGCACGGTGACTGCGAGGTCGGCGTCCGGGCAGAACGCGCGCAGCGCGGCGCGCTCCTCGGTCTCCCGCTCGGTGTCCCGGCCCGAGAGCACCAGCGCCCGGACCCGCAGCCCCGCGTGCCGCCGGGCCAGGGTCAGCAGGGTCCCGCCCATGCCGATCGCGATGTCGTCGCAGTGCGCGCCGAGCACGGCGATCTCGCTGACCGGACCGGAGTCGAGCGCGATCACGCCGAGCGCTCCCAGACCATCCAGGGCCGATTGCCGTCCCGGTACCCGGCATCGAGTTCGGCGCGCTCCTTGAAGGTGTCGGCCGGCTTCCAGAACCCCGGATGCTGATACCCGAACAACCTGCCCTGATCGGCCAATACGGCGCAGGCGTCCTCGACCAGATCGCCACCCGGCGGCAGCAGATCGAAGATCTCCTGGCTCAGCACGAAGTAGCCGCCGTTCTCCCACACGGGCAGCTGCGACACCGGCGTGATGGCCTTGACCGCACCGTCCGGGTTCAGATCCACGCAGTGGAAGGACGACTGCGGCGGGACCGCCATCAGCGCCGCCGCCGCGCCGGACTGCCGGAACTGCTCGATCATCTCGTCCAGTGGAGCGTCGGTCAGCACGTCGGAGTAGTTGGCGAGGAAGTACTCCTCACCTTCCAGATGCGGGCGCACGCGCCGAAGTCGTTCCCCGATAGCCGATTCGACGCCGGTGTCCACGAAGGTGATCGTCCAGTCGCTGATGTCGGACTGGAGCAGCTCCACCTCGCCGCCGCGCAGCACGAAGTCGTTGGACATCGTCTCGCGATAGGTCAGGAAGTAGTCCTTGATGTGTTGCGCGCCGTAGCCCAGGCACAGGATGAAGTCACGGTGCCCGAAGTGCGCGTAGTACCGCATCACGTGCCAGATGAGCGGACGCGGCCCGACCAGCTGCATCGGCTTGGGGATCGGGTCGCCCGACCCGCCGCGCATGCGCATGCCGTAGCCGCCGCAGAACAGCACAACCTTCATGACACTCTGCTCTCGATCTCGTTCGGGTGCACCACGCGCAGCGTCGGCAGCGGATAGACCAGGACGCCGCCCCACTCTCCGACGTACCGCAGTTGCTCGGTGAGTTCGGTTTCCAGGTTCCAGGGCAGCACCAGCACGACGTCGGGCCGGTCGGCCTCGATCCGGTCCGGCGCGTGGATGGGAATCCGAGTTCCCGGGGTGAATTTGCCGTGCTTGTAGGGGCTTCGGTCCACGATGTACTCGAGCAGGTCGCTGCGGATTCCGCAGTAGTTGAGCAGGGTGTTGCCCTTGCCCGGGGCGCCGTATCCGACCACCCGCTTCCCGAGAGCGCGCTGCTCGAGCAGGAAGCCGAGCAGTTCCGCCCGGACCGTCTCCGCGGCCGCGCGCATGTCCGCGTAGCCGCCGGCCGCGTGCAGTCCGGCGTCGGCCTCGGCCGCCAGCACCCGCGCGACATCGCCGGAGACCGGCCGCGCGGAATCGGCTGTGGCCCATACCCGCAGCGATCCGCCGTGGGTGCCGAGCAGCTCTACGTCCACCACCGTCAACCCCGCCTCCCGCAGCGCGCGCTGCGCCGAAGCCAGGGTGTAGTACTGGAAATGCTCGTGATAGATGGTGTCGAACTGCCCGTGCCGCACCAGGTTCAGCGCATGGTGCACCTCGATGGACACCGTGCCCGAGTCGGCCAGCAGGCCGCGCAGCGCGCGGGCGAAGCCGAGGATGTCGGGGATGTGGGCGAAGACGTTGTTGGCCACGACGAGATCGGCCGGACCGTGTTCGGCACGGACGCGTGCGGCCAGGTCCTCATCGAGGAACGCGGTGACGGTCGGCACGTTCTTGGCCAGCGCGGCCGCGCCGACATTGACCGAGGGTTCGATCCCCAGGCACCGCAGACCGCGGGCGACGGCGTGTTGCAGCAGGTAGCCGTCGTTGCTGGCGACCTCCACGACGAACGACTCCGGCCCCAGATCCAGGCGCTCGACCGCCGCCGTCACGAACTCGGCGGCGTGGCGGACCCAGCTGTCCGAGTACGAGGAGAAGTAGGCGTATTCGGTGAATGTCTCTTCCGGGGTTATCAGCGCGGGCAGTTGCAGCAGCAGGCACTCGTCGCACAATCGCAGATGCAGCGGATAGGTCACCTCGGGCAGGTCGAGATCGCCGACCGAGAGAAACTTCTCACAGGGCGGCGTCGCGCCCAGATCCAGCACGCTCGCTATTCGTTCGGAATTGCACAGTCGACAACGCATAAAGCTCCAGCCCCACCGATTCCAACAGACCGATGACAGCCGGCTGCACGATCCACATCTCATTGCTCCGCGATTACGTTACAACCAGATTCCCCGTGAGTGGGACACAGCCCCAGCGTGATTCCGCTTCCCGTCGGCTACTATCGCAGCGATACGCTCGACCGTCGGCCCGGCAAGCGGGCCGCCAGCCTTGGGGGGCACGCCGCACACCGACCCGAACATCAGTTATTCGAATTCGCTATCAGAATGCCCGATAAGGATTCTCGCCGACCGCCACAGCTCGCGGAGCCCCGACAACATGGACAACTGACCATGAGCCGCGGGCAGTTACCGCGCCGGTCGCCGGTACCGACCACCCCCCAGCACCCTCGACCACCGTCGCGCATCGAAGCGCGAAAGACCCTCTGTGTATGACAGGTACATCTCCATGGGTATAGAACTCCGTGCCCCCATCGACGCTATTGCCGCGCCGCTGAATTCGCTGCGTCCCGGCGAGCGCGATCAATGGCGAACTCGTTACTCGCGGCAATTGCTGGCGATCGACTTCTTCATGGTTTGTTTCGCTGTCGTTCTCACGCACGTAATCGATTCGGTCCGGGCAGCGGATGCGTCCATCGATTGGCGATCGCAACCGGCGGCCACCAGCACCCTGATCTCCGCGGGCATAGCGCTCGCGTGGCTGACACTGCTGAACTGGAATGGCGCCCGCTCGCCACGGGTAATCGATACCGGCAGCGGCGAATACCGGAAGTTGCTGTCCTCGGCGCTGCATCTGTTCGGCCCGCTCGCGATCGTCGCGCTGGTATTGGGTCTGGACGACGCCCGCACCTATCTGGCGATCACCCTGCCGCTGGGACTCACCGGCCTGATCCTGGGCAGGTTGATCTGGCGGCTGCGCACCGCGCGCCGGCAGACGCCGCACGCGCACCAGCGATCGGTGCTGATCGTGGGCAGCACCGAAGCCGCGCGGACCATGGCGGCGGCGTTCTCGCGCAGCCGGCCGGTCCGCTATCGCGTCGCCGGCGTCTGCACGCCGGACCGGCTCCCGGCGGCGGACTCGGCGGTCATCGAGATCGACGGGCGTTCGATACCCATCGTCGGCGATGATCGATCGGTGGTGCGCGCCGCACGCCGCGTGGGCGCGGACACCGTCGCGGTCATGGCCACCAATCATCTGGGCCCCAGCGATATTCGCCGAATGGCGTGGGATCTCGATCTGGCCGGCGTGGAATTGATCGTCGCGCCCGGCGTGATCGACATCTCCAAAACGCGTATGACGAGCCAGCTCCTCGAAGGCATGCCGATGCTCCATATCGACGGGCCGCAATACGACCGCGCGATGTCACTGCACAAAGCCGCGTTCGACACCTGTTTCGCGATCCTGGCGCTGATCCTGGTAGCTCCGCTGATGCTGGTGATCGCAGCGGCGGTCAAACTCACCAGCAAAGGCCCGATCTTCTATCTCTCGGAACGAATCGGCGTGGACGGCAAGCCGTTTCGAATGATCAAGTTCCGCAGCATGTACGCCGACGCCGACCGCCAGGCCCCGGCCCTCATCACCAGCAACGGCGGCAACCCGCTGTTCTTCAAGCTGAAGAACGATCCCCGGATCACCCCGGTCGGCCAGTTCATCCGCAAGTACAGCCTGGACGAGCTGCCCCAGTTCCTGAACGTGCTGCGCCGCGACATGAGCGTCGTCGGCCCCCGGCCCCAGGTGCGCCGGGAGGTGCGCTCCTACAACGGCGTAACCCGCCGCCGGTTGCTGGTCATGCCCGGCATCACCGGTCTGTGGCAGGTCAGCGGCCGTTCCGACCTGGCCCCGGAGGAGTCCGTCGAACTCGACCTGTTCTACGTCGAGAATTGGTCGATGCTGTTGGATATGAGCATCATCGGGAAAACGATCACGACCGTGGCGCGCGGCGACGGGGCGTACTGACCGCGGTGCGCGCACGGCTGTCGAGCGGCGGACGCCGGTATCAATATGCTGTAGCATGATCGCTCGCAGCGAAGCGAGCCGGAGAATGGGTGGGCTGACAATGGACGAGGGGGCGGCCTTCTCCGAACGACTCGAGTATCTGTTTCGCACGATGCCCAACGCACGGGGGCAGCGGTACACCGCGGACGAGATCGCGCGGCGGGCCGCCGAACGGGGGCACACCATCTCGGCGGTGTATGTGGCGCAACTACGTTCGGGCCTGAAGCAGAATCCGTCGCTGAAGCACGCCGCCGGACTGGCCGCGGCGTTCGACGTCGACATCCGGTTCTTCACCGACGACGAGACCTGGCAGCGCGGCAGGCAGGAGATCGAGTATCTGCGGCTCGCCACCGCGCCGGACATCGAGGCCCTGGCGTTCCGGGCGCTCGATCTCTCCCAGCAGTCGCTGGCGTCGTTGATCGACTACCTCAAGTTCCTGCGGGTGCAGGAGGGTTTGCCCGCCGATCCCCCGGATCTGCCCGAGGCCCGGCCGTCGAGCTAGCCGGTTCCCGCCGAATCGTGCTGTGACACAGCCGGAATGGATCCGGCTGCCGAACGGAACAGGGCGGCGGCGGCCAATTCGTACGCGGCGTGGTTGGTTTCGTCGCGCACCGCGCCGGCGACGGTCTCGTGGTCCAGCGAGTGGGCCGCGGCGAGCGCCGGTGCGTCGCGTTGCAGCAACCGCAGGCCGTCGCTGATCTCGACCAGCATCTCGGTGACATTGGTTTCGGCCCGCAGGCTCACCCGGTCCCGGAATCGAATCTGCGGGTAGCGCTTCAGCAGCCAGTCGTGCAGTGGCGCCAGCTGTTCGAGGTAGGACAGCGCGATACGGGTGCTGCGGAAGGTGCCGGACACCACCGGGCCGATCGCGCCGGCGACGAGCAGCACGCCGCCGGCGACCTGCAGGGTGCTGGTGATCCCCTGCGCCCAGGGCGGCGGCATGACGGGCCACAGCACGACCACCACGATCACCCACAACTCGTAGGCGATGTAGACCAGGGTCACGCCGGACAGCGCCGCCAACAGCCCACGCCGCCAGGAGAATTCCTGCCGGTAGGCGCGGATCGCGGCCCGTGCCAGCGGGTACATGGCGTGAATCACCATGACCGCCTGGACAACCCAGTAGATCCGCATGCGGGGACTCCCGCCGAAGTCGTAGCCGTAGCCGAGTCCGTGCGGTTGCTGCGCCGAGGTCGCGAACAACACGACCAGAACCACCGCGACGAACCCGTACACCACCAGGGTCGTCACCACCCGCCTGCGCGTCGCGGGCGGTCCGGCCGAGAGGTAGTCCAGCCAGTAGAGCGTCGACAGCGCCAGGGCCGCCAGCAGGCACAGGTGACTCAGCAGATACGCGGAGTTCACCCGCACCATCGCGAAAAGTTCTTCGGATCCGGGCAGGATCAGCACGTAGCCGAGGCAGAGCAGGCCCAGGATGACGACCGGCGCCCACTGCCCCCGCGCACCCTGCGGCGGCAGCTGCCAGATGGCCGCGAGCAGGCCGACGAAGATGAGAACACCCATCGCGGTGCTGAACTGCGTCACCGGCTAGCCGATTCTGGTGCGCGGAAAGCCCAGTGCGGTACGGATTTTGGCCTGCTCGTCGGCGCCGCTGTCGCTCCACAGAATGGTGCGCAGGGTGCGGCGGGCGAACGCCTCCGCCTCGCGTTCGCTGCCGATGTCGTACGCGGATCGGTACCGGCCCCGCGCGAAGTGCGCGATGGCTCCGGGGCCGAGCACCGAGCACACCGCCGCGCCGGTCTCGATCCGGTGGTCGATCGTGCTGTGGCCGTGCAGGATATGGCCGGCTTCGTGCAGCACGGTGTTGATCCGGGCGATGGTCGGCAGGTCGGCGTCGTACTCGATGAGATCCCCGGTGTCGGTGCGCAGCCACCGGCCCGCCACCGCCGGGGGCAGCACGGTGCTCGGGGTGATCCGGACCGGAATTCCACTGGTCTCGAACAGGATTCGGCTGAAGCCGGACAGGGTGAACGGCTGCAGCTGCGCGGTGCGGCGTTGCACCGCGGTCAGTGTCCGGTGTCGTGCTCCTCGGATCATGCCGATGGCTCGGCCACGCCTGCTAGGCCACCACTCATGTGCGCGGACAGTACCGGGTGGAAGCACACGGTGTCCACAGGTGTGCCCGTGCCGGTGGCGTGATCCCGATGGTTCCACCCCTTCGCGATCGGATGCGCGGAGCATCCCGATGAATGGGATACCTGATAGTCGATTCGGACAATTGACTGCTTCTGTGAGACGCGACACTCCGAATTCCGATTCTTCGGCATACCTGAAGTGGCATTCCGCCACGATGAAAGGCATTCCCACTTATGCGAATCCGTTCTCTTCGACTTTCCGTAGCGGTAATGGCGGTCGCGGCCGCGACCGCCGCCACCGGTGTAGCCGCCGCCGATATCGGCACCGGCAGCGGTTCGGGCAGCGGCGCCTCCAACGAAATGGTGATCACCCTGGTGCGCCACACCGAGTCCGCGGGCAACGCCTCCGGCCTGATCGACACCAAGGTGCCCGGTCCCGACCTGACCGCACGCGGCCGGTCGCAGGCGGACAAGCTGGCCGTCGAGCTTGCCGGCAAGGACTACGACTGCGCCTACACCTCGAACATGGTGCGCACCGCGCAGACCGCGGCCCCCACCCTCACCAAGCAGGATCTGAAGGCCAAGGTTCAGCCCGGCTTCCGCGAGATCGAGGCCGGCGACTACGAGGGCACCCCCGAGGCGAACTCGCTCGGCGGGTACCTCCAGGCGCCGATCAAGTGGCTCTCCGGCGACGTGAACGCGCGAATCCCCGGCTCGATCGACGGCAACGAGTTCGACGGCCGCGTCGATCAGGCCCTGCTCGACGTGCAGCGCAACAACTGCAAGAACCCGGTGATCTTCTCGCACGGCGGCACCATCATGTTCTGGTCGATGATGAACGCCGACAACGCCGACAAGGGCAAGCTGGGCACCGACCCGATCCGCAACGGCGGCCGCGTGGTCCTCAAGGGCACCCCCCAGACCGGCTGGACGATCGTCGAGTGGGTCGGCCACCCCGACCTCGGCTGATTTTCCTCCGCGTCCCGTCCGCCGATAGGTGAGGGACCGCATCCGATGTGATGCGACAGCGGAACGCTGCGAACGATATGAAGAACGGCCCCGGTCCGCTGGATCGGGGCCGTTCTGGTCGCCGGCACAGAACTCCGCTACTCCGCCACCGTGCCGATGACCGCGATGGGTGCAGCTCCAGAGCATTGCAATTCTCATCCGGCGCAACATGTTACGCACTCGTATACTCCCGAATCGCAGCGCCGCAACGTGTCTCACGCCGAAGCTCGGCGCCGATTCGATGGCGCCGCCAGGGAGGAACAACGCATATGAAGTCGCTTGCGAGGTTGGCGGTCGGCAGACCCAGAATTGTGGTCGCGGTGGCGCTCGTACTGCTGGTGCTGGCGGGAGTGGGCGGGGGTTCGCTGCAACAGCGGCTCTCCGGCGGCGGATTCTGGAACGCGGATGCCGAATCGGCACGGGCAGCACAGATCCTGTCCGACAAGTACACCACCGGAACACCCAATGTCGTAGTGCTGGTGGACGTTCCAGGGTCGGGTGACACCGTCGACACGGCGGCGGTCGCTGCGACCGGATCCAAGCTCACCAGGGAACTGGCGGCTGTACCCGGGGTGCGCTCGGTGAATTCCTACTGGTCGACCGGGTCCCTGGACTTCCTGCGCAACGCCGATCGCACCCGTGCGCTGGTCGCGGTGGATGTCCCGGGAGACGAACTCGCGGTCGACGAGGTGGTGGGCCGGCTGCTCGACACCTATCGAGATCACGACTACGACGGGCTACGGCTGCGTTTCGGGGGCAGCGCCGTCAGCTATCACGACGTCACCGCCCAGCTCACCGCCGACCTGAAGGTAAGCGAGGGAATCTCGATTCCGATCCTGCTGGTGTTGCTCGTCCTCATCTTCGGCAGTCTGGTCGCGGCCGGACTGCCACTGGCGCTGGGTATGGTGTCCATTGTCGGCACCTTCGGAATCCTGCGGGTGCTCACCGAGTTCACCCAGGTCTCCAGCTACGCGCTGAACCTCACGACGGTGCTGGGCCTGGGTTTGGGAATCGACTACAGCCTGTTTCTCGTCAGCCGCTTCCGCGAGGAACGCCGGGCCGGTCGCGAGGTCGCGGACGCGGTGACGGCGACCGTCACCACCGCCGGCCGCACCGTGCTGTTCTCGGCGGGCACGATCGTCGTCGCCATGCTGGCGATGCTGTTGTTCCCCATGCCGTTCCTGCGCTCGCTCGGCGCCGCCTGCCTGTCGGTGGCCCTGCTGGCCGCGCTCGCCACCGTGACGCTGTTGCCGGCGTTGCTCATGCTGTTCGGCCACCGGATCGACGCGCTGGATCTGCGCCGGGGTGTGCGGCGGTTGCTCGGGCGCCCCGAAAGGGAGCCGCGCCGGCCCGAGGATGGATTCTGGTATCGCAGCGCCCGCCGAGTCACCCGCCGCCCCTTGATATTCGGTGGCGCGGCGCTACTGCTGGTGCTCGTACTCGGCGCGCCGTTCGCCGGGCTCCAACTGGGCCTGACGGACGATCGGGCACTGCCGAGCACCGTGGAGAGCCGCCAGGTCGGAGACGTACTGCGCGCCGAGTTCCCGGCCACCACGGCCGGGCAGTTCGATGTCGTGGTCGACGGCCCGATCTCCGCCGCGGATCTCACCGCACTTACCGCTCGGTTGCAACTCCTGCCGCATGTCGGCCTGGTCCGCACCCAACCCGGCCCCGACGGCGCGCACCTGACGGTGCTGCCCGAGGTCGATCCGTACTCGAAGGACGCGGACGCGCTGCTGGCCGGCATCCGCGGCATCGACTCGCCCGCGCCATTGCTCGTCGGGGGCGCCACCGCCCAGAACGCCGACACCAAATCCGGTTTGGCGCAGCGACTGCCGCTGGTGGTGGCACTCATCGTGCTGGCGATGATCGTGGTGCTCTTCGCCTTCACCGGGAGCGTTGTGCTGCCGTTGAAGGCGGTGCTGCTCAATACGCTGAGCCTGTCGGCCACCTTCGGTGCGATGGTCTACGTGTTCCAGGACGGGCACCTGAAGTGGCTCGTAGGCGACTTCACCGAGACCGGTTACCTGGCCGCCCCGGTGCCGGTGCTGGTGTTCTGCCTCGCGTTCGGACTGTCGATGGACTACGAGGTCTTTCTGCTCTCCCGCATCGCCGAGGAATACCGGGCACGCGGTGTCACCTCCGACGCCGTCGCCTACGGACTCGAACGCACCGGCCGCATCGTCACCGCGGCGGCCGCACTGATGACGATCGTCACCGCGGCACTCATCTTTTCGGAGGTCTCCTTCATGAAACTGATGGGTGTCGGCCTGACCTTGGCGGTGCTGATGGATGCCACCCTGATCCGGGGCATCCTGGTACCGGCTCTGATGCGGCTGATGGGCTCGGCCAACTGGTGGGCGCCGGAATTCCTGCGCCGCGCGCATCGCCGGATCGCCATCGTCGAACAGGACGCGCCCGCGCGAGTGTGAGTCATATCGCGCCGGACCCGACACTCCGAATCCGGGTCCGGCACAGCACTGTACCGACATTCCGTTGCGACCGTGCTGATTTCACGCAATCGTCATGGCGATATGGCTCATCATTCACCGGCCTGTCCACCCGACGCACCGCTTGCCCCTGGTTTTCGGGGGTCGTGAATTGTCTTACTACCGAAGGGTATTGGCTATACCGGACTGCCGTGGCACAGTGAACGCCGGTAAGAACCCATAGCGGCCCAACCGGTGCTTTCGCGCTCGCCCGCGAGCGAAATGCACAGTGCCCAATGGACTTTCGGATCGCCGCAGCGTAGCGGGATCGAGCAATCATCGGCTCTCCACCCCAGGGGCAATCCATGTCCGCTTCCAAGCGTTTCCCCCTCACGGCCTATCAGCGCGACATCTGGACGGTCGTCGAGCTGTACCCCGGTCTGCCCAGCTATCTCTCGAACGTCGTGGGCAGGTTCTCCCTCGATATCGATGTGGCCGCGATGATCGCGGCCATCGAGCGCACCTGGGCCCGCAACGACGGCCTCAGGTTGCGGTATCGCGTCGTCGATGGCGTTCCCTATCAGGAGCTTTCACCCGAACCGATGCCCGCCGTCCAGGTGATCGACGTCAGCGCGGCCGCGGATCCACGGGCCGAGGCCGAACGCCGGGTCCATGACCTCACCGGCGCCGCGGTGGAGCTCACCACGACGGTGCCGTTCCGGGCTCACATCGTCCGCGCCGGGACCACACTCACCTACGTGGTGGTGACCACCCATCACATCGCGGCCGACGCGACAGGTCTGTTTCACATCGGGGCGCAAATTCTCACCGATTACGCGACCGCGGTGGCGACCGGAAGTCCGCTCGACCTACCGGGATCCTCGTTTCTGCGATGCCTGGACTTCGAACGGGACTACCGCGCGAGCAAGGACTACGGCCGAGACCGGGACGCACTGGTCTCGCGGCTGCGCACGACCACACCCGCGCTGTTCGACCGGCCGCACGCCGCCGCGGGACTCGCTCCGGTGACCTCCTACGAGTTCACGCTGGAGCGCCCGCTGGTCAACCGGATTCGAGAATCGGGCGTATCGCTGTATCCGTACTTCTGCGCCATGATCGGTCTCTACCTGTCCCGGGTGCTGCGCGCCGAGGAGATCACGATCGGGATCCCCTTCGGCAATCGCACCGACCCCGTCGAACAGGCCACCATCGGCGACTTCGCCAACACGCTCCCGCTCGGCGTCCGCACGCGTGGTCACGCGACCGTGCGCGCCCTCATCGACGCGGTGAAAACCGATGTGCGCCAGATGAAGCAGTATGAGCGCTATCCGCTCGGCGATCTCATGGGCGACCTGCGCCGGGCGGGCAATCCGGCGCGGCAGCTCTTCGACGTCACCGTCGCCTATCCGCGCCTGCCCGACGCCGCCGGTCTGATCCCGGGGCTCGAGGAAGTCAGCCAGCCCTCCCAGGGCTACAGCCCGCTGGCCATGGCCTGGACCATCTCCGAGATCGACGACGACGGCCCCCTGCTCATCCGGCTCGACCACGCCAACGACATCTTCGATGCCGACTATCCGATCGAATCGGTCGCCACCCACGTCACCGCGCTCCTGTACGCGGGTATCGATGCCCTGGACGCCGACCCTGCGCGGTTGCCGATGCTCACGGCCGCCGAGCACGACCTGCTGACCGACCGCTCCCGCGCGACCACCCGGCCCTACGACACCGCGCTCAGCGTCATCGGGCGGATCATGTCGCGGGCCGAGCAGACCCCGGACGCCCTCGCGGTGCACGGCACGGACACCCTCACCTACCGCGAGCTGGCCGCCCGCACCGCCGCCCTGTCGGGCCTGTTGCGCGAATCCGGCGTCGGCGCGGGCGATCTCGTCGCGGTGATGCACGACCGCGGTCCGGACATGCTGGTCGCGATACTGGCCGCCATGCACGCCGGTGCGGCCTACGTCCCGGTCGATCCGGGCTACCCGGCGGATCGCATCGCGTACCTGCTCGCCGACAGCTCCGCCAAGGTCGTCCTCACCGATGCCGTGCGGGCCGCGACGCTCGACAACGTGGTCGCGCTGACTCCCGAGGACCGGCCCGCGGCCGTGCCCTCGCCGGCAACGCCGCCCGCCGGCGGCGACCTCGCGTACGTCATCTACACGTCCGGTTCCACCGGACGTCCCAAAGGCGTCGCCGTAGAACATCATTCGATCATCAACAGACTCGGCTGGATGCAGCGGCGATACCCGTTGCGGACCACCGATGTAATTCTGCAGAAGACGCCGTCCTCGTTCGACGTGTCGGTGTGGGAACTGTTCTGGTGGGCGATGGAGGGCGCTCAGGTCGCGCTGCTGCGGCCCGGCGGTGAAAAGGATCCGCGGGAAATCCTGCGCGCCATCGCCGATTTCGGCGTCACCGTCCTGCATTTCGTGCCGTCCATGCTGACCCCGTTCCTGGACGTGCTGGAATCCGACCCCGCCGCGGCGTCCCTCGCGACCAGCCTGCGCACGGTCTTCTGCAGTGGCGAGGCGCTACTGCCGCACCAGGTCACACGGTGGAACCGGATCTTCGGCGGACTCGGTGCGGACATGCCCCGGCTGGTCAATCTCTACGGTCCGACCGAGGCGACCGTCGACGTCTCCTACCACGACTGCCCCACCGACCCGGCGCAGCCGGTCACCCGGGTCCCGATCGGCCGGCCGATCGACAACACCCGGCTGTACGTGCTCGGCCCGGACGACCTGCCGCAGCCGATCGGCGTCGCGGGCGAATTGTGCATCGCCGGTGCGGGTCTGGCGCGCGGATACCTGGGCCGGCCCGAGTTGGACGCGGAGAAGTTCGTCGCCGACCCTTTCCACGCCGGTGAACGTATGTACCGCACCGGCGACCTCGCCCGCCGGCTCGCCGACGGCGAAATGGAGTACCTGGGCAGGATCGACCGGCAGGTGAAGATTCGCGGGAATCGAGTCGAATTGGGCGAGGTGGAGAACGCGCTCGCGACGCTGCCCGGGATGCTCTCCGCGGTGGTCATCAACCGCGGATCCCCCACTCGCGGCGACTATCTCGCAGCCTACTGCGTGACCGACGCCGAGTTCGAGCCCGCCACGATGCGTGCCGAGCTGATGAAGACACTGCCGGAGTTCATGATCCCCGCGCAGTTCGCGCGCATCGACGCGATACCGCTGACACCCAGCGGAAAGACCGACCGCAACGCACTGGCCGCGCTGGACAGCACACCCGAATCCGCCGCCGGCACCGCCGCGCGCACACCCGTGGAACAGCAACTGGCGCAGATCTGGTGCGAGGTGCTCGACCGGGAGACGGTGTCGGTCTTCGACAACTTCTACGATCTCGGCGGCGATTCGATTCTGCTGCTACGGGTTCGGGCTCGCGCCGAGGCACGCGGACTGCTGCTCAGCGCTCGCGACATCGCCGAGAGCCCGACGATCGCCGAGCTCGCCGTGCGGGCGCGGCCCGGCGCGGCGATCGCGACCGGGCCGGAGCCCTTCGAGCTCGTCGCGGGGATCGACCGGGCTCGGCTCGGGCATGTGGTGGACGCCTATCCGTTGACCAGACTGCAACTGGGCATGCTGTTCCACAGCCGCGAACGCGCCGACTCCTCGCTCTATCACGACGTTTTCCGCTACTCGTTGCGCATGCCGTGGGACGAATCGCGGCTACGGGCCGCGGCGCGGCGAACCGTGGCCCGGCACCCGCTGCTGCGCACATCCTTCGAACCGGCCGCGTATTCCGAGCCGCTGCAGCTGGTGCACGCCCACCTCGAACCACCGATGTCGGTCACCGACCTGCGCGCGATGGCGGCGGACGATGCCCGGGCACATATCCGGGACCACGTCGAGCAGCGCCGGCTGCGGCAGTATCCGCTGGGGCAGCCGGGCCTGTTCGATCTCGCGGTGTTCCGGCTCCCGGATCGCATCGACCTGGTGCTGTCGTTCCATCACGCCATCCTCGACGGCTGGAGTGTGGCAACCGTGCTCTCGGAGTTGCTCGCCGACTACCGCGGCGCGCAGCTCGGCGATTCCGGCACCGAGCTGCCGTCGTTCGCGGAGTACGTTCGCGCCGAGCGTGCCTCGATCGACGATCCCGCCGACGCCGACTACTGGGCCCGCGCACTCGAGGGCGCGGAAGCGACGCGTATCCCCGGCCTGCGTCCGCATGTCCCGCACGATCGGACTCCCCTCGGCGAGCCCGGCGACGCGCGCGTTTCGCTGCCCGTCGCCGTACCCGGCGAGCTGCTCGCACGGGCCGACGACGCGGCCGCCGCGACGCATGTTCCGGTGAAGGCGGTCCTGTTGGCCGCGCACCTGTGCACGCTCGGCCTGCTGTCGGGCCGCACGGATGTGACCACCGGCGTCGTCACCCATGGCCGCCCCGAACGCCTCGACGCCGAACGCATGGCCGGACTGTTCCTCAATACGATGCCGCTGCGGCTGGACATCTCGGGTCGAACCCGCCAGGAGTTGCTGACCGGCGTCTTCGATCGTGAACGCCACAGCGCGCCGCACAAGCGATACCCGCTCACAGAGATCCAGCGCACCGCCGGCGTGGTGCTCGACACCGCCTTCAACTATGTCCACTTCCACGCCGCGGGCGCGGCGCTGGACGCGCTGGACGTGACGCTGCTGGGCATCGACATCCGGGAGGACACGAATTTCGCCCTGCTGGTCAATGCCGTGCGCAACCCGCTCGACGGCACGCTGACCCTGCGCATCGACGGCGACCCGGATGTCTACACCCGAGATCAGCTCGGCGACATAGGCCGGACCTACCTGGCGGTCCTGGATCTGCTCACCGGCGACCTCACCGCCACACCCGACTTCGGCACGCTCGCCCCCATCCCGGAGCGCGCGCCCGATCCCGTGCACACCGGCACCGTGATCGAGCTGTTCGATCTCCGCGCGGCACGCACACCCGATGCCGTCGCGCTGGAATTCGATTCCCGCACGGTGACATACGCGCAGTTGTCGGCGGCGTCGAATCGAATGGCGGCGAACCTGATCGCACGCGGGGCACGGCCGGGCGACCGGATCGCCGTAGCCGTGGATCGGTCGCCGGAACTGATAACGACCGTGCTCGCCATCGCCAAGGCGGGCGCCGCCTGTGTGCCGCTGGATGTGACCTATCCGGCCGCCCGGCTGCACGCCATGCTCGAACAGGCCCGGCCGTTCGCGGTGATCACCGGTCCCGGTCACGAAGCGCAAGTGCCGGAACACTATTCGCGGATCATCCTCGATGAGCTGATTTCCGGCGACGCCGCCGCCGTCCTGCCGGATCCGGACCCGGCCGCCACCGCATACGTGCTGTTCACTTCGGGCTCGACCGGTACGCCCAAAGGCGTGACCATGCCGCATCGAGCACTGGCGAATCTGGTGCGCTGGCAGCTGTCGACCGAAAGTGGTCTGCTCGCCGGGCTCGACCGTGCGCCCGCGACAACGCAATTCGCGCCGCTGTCGTTCGACGTCTCCTTCCAGGAGATCTACTCGACGCTGTGCGGCGGCGGGCGGCTGATCCTGCTCGGCGAGGAGCAACGGCGCGACCTGCCCGCACTGGCGCGGCTGCTGGGCGCCACCGGCGCCGAGCGAATCTTCCTGCCGTACGTGGCCCTGCAGCAGCTGGCCGAGGCCGCGATTCGCCTGGACGCCGCCCCCGCCGCCCTGCGGGTGATCATCTCCTCCGGTGAACAGCTGCGCGTCACCGACGAGATCCGGGCACTGTGCGCGGCGGGCACCGACGTGGTGCTGGAGAACCAGTACGGCCCCACCGAAACTCACGTCGCCACCAGCTACACCATGTCCGGGGATCCCGCGCTGTTCCCGGACCTGCCGCCGATCGGCACGGCCATCGACGGGGTGGAGATCCTCGTGCTCGACGAACAGCTGCACACGGTGCCCGACGGCGTGCCCGGCGAGATCTACCTTGCCGGTGCGGCACTCGCCGACGGGTACGAACATCGGCCCGACCTCACCGACGCGGCCTTCCTGGCGCACCCGTTCGCACCGGGACGGCGGATGTACCGGACCGGAGATCTCGGTCGCAGGCAGGCCGGCGGAGCCGTGATCAGCGACGGCCGCCGCGGCGGCCAGGTCAAGATCCGCGGGCACCGGGTGGAGCCGATGGAGGTGGAGTTGGCGCTGATCCGTGCCACCGCCACCCTGCCGGGCGTCACCGAGGTGGCGGTGGTGGCGCACACCGCCCCCGCGGCCTCCAGCGCGCAGACCCGGCTGGTGGGTTTCCTGGTCGGATCCGGCGCCGATGTCCACGAGCCGGAACTGCTTACGGCACTGCGGGAATGGCTACCCGAGCCCATGATCCCCAGTCGCCTGGTGTGGCTGGACGCCATGCCGCTGACCCCCAGCGGCAAGCGGGCGGACCGGGTGCTCGCCGGCATGGCGCTGCCCGCCACCGCCGCCGCCGATCCGGTCCGGCCGCGCACGCCGCTCGAAGCCGGACTCGCCGCGCTCCTGGCCGAGGCGCTGGGGCTGCCCGAGGTGAGCGTGTACGACGATTTCTTCGCGCTCGGCGGCACCTCGCTCACGGCGATGCGATTGATCGTCGCCATCGAACAGCGCTACGGGGTATCGCTGCCTGTATCGGCGCTGGCGACCGGCTCCACGGCCGCCGCCCTGGCCGCGCGACTGGGCCGCGATGCCGATGCCGAGTTCGATCCGTTGGTGGTGCTGCGCGAAGGAACCGCGGCTCCGCTGTTCCTGGTGCATCCGATCGGCGGAAACGTGCTCTGCTACGTCGAATTGAGCAAACAGCTGCCCGACGGGCAGCCGCTGTACGGCTTGCAGGCCGCCGGGCTCGCACCCGGCAGCACCCCGATCGACACCCTCGCGGACATGGCCCGCGGCTACATCGCGGCGCTACGCCGCGTACAGCCCGCGGGCCCCTATCACCTGGGCGGCTGGTCGCTGGGCGGCATGGTGGCCTTCGAGATGGCGCAGCAGTTGACCGCCGCCGGCCACGAGGTCGCAACGCTGGCCCTCATCGACACCATGACCGTCCGGCACGGTGATGGGAAGCCGATCCCGCGCCACAACCTCCACGAGTTCTTCCTGTGGGAGCTGCTGTGGCTGGCGCGCGGCGCGGACACACCCGTGGTCGAGATTCCCGCCGAGCTCGAAAACGATGACCAGGTCTTCGATTTCATCCTCACCACCGCCATCGCGTCCGGGGTGCTCCCGCCCGCCGGTTCGCGGGAGCTCGTGCGGCGGCTGTTCGAGGTGTTCGCCGGCGGCTGGCGGGCCATCGACGGGTATCGGCCGCGTGCGTACGACGGCGACATCACCCTGCTGCGGGCCGCCGAGCCGTTGCCGCAGGTGTTGCGCCCCGCGCACGACTCGGCCGGCACCCTGCACCGCGACCCGACCAACGGCTGGGACGCCTACGCGGCGGGGCATCTCGAGGTCATCGAGGTGCCCGGCGACCACCTGACCCTGATCCAGCATCCGCACGTCACCGAGGTCGCCACCCAGCTGACCAGACTTCTCCAGCGGGCGGCCGCGACCACCTCGTGAAAGCATCGAATTCCGTGACACAGCAAGGAAACCCCGTGAACTCTCCCAAGAAGTCCGCGATCGTCGTCGGAGCAGGCATCGGCGGTCTCACCGCGGTCGCCGCGCTGCGGCGCGCCGGAATCGACGTGGTGCTCTGCGAGCGCGGCCCGGAACTGCGCGCCGCCGGATTCGGCCTGTCGGTGCAGTCCAACGCGATGAACGCTCTGCGCACCCTGAATCTCGGCATCGACGAGGAGTTGCTGAAGGTGGGCGGCCGCGCCCGCTCGTTCACCTTCCGCCGCCCCGACGGCTCGGACATGCGACGCATCGACGTGGCGCCCATCGACATCGAACTGGGCGCCCCCTCGGTGGCGCTGGCCCGCAAGGACCTGCACGACGTGCTGCTGGCCGCCTGCGGCCCCGATCTTCGAGTCGAATTGAACGCGGAGGCAACGGGATTCACCGAGACCGCCGACGGGGTCCAGGTGAGTTTCGCGGACGGCCGCACCCTCGACGCCGATGTACTGATCGGCGCCGACGGGATCAACTCGGCCATCCGTTCCCAGCTGCACGGCGCCGAGCCGCCGCGCACGGGCGAATTCGTCTGCTGGCTGGCGCTGGTTCCGTTCAGTCATCCGGCGATCGAACCCGGGGCCTCGATCCACTACTGGGGTCGCGGCATGCGGTTCGGCATCCATGACATCGGGCACGGCAACGTCTACTGGTGGGGCACCATGACCACCACCGGCGAACTGGCCGCGAACTGGCCGCACGGCAAGCAGGATCTGTTCTCCCGGTTCCAGGGCTGGTCCGGTGAAATCGGTGAGATCATCTCCGCCACACCGGAATCCGATATCCTCGCGCTGCCCTCGCAGGACCGGCCGCCGCTGACCTCGTGGGGCCGGGGCCGGGTCACCCTGCTCGGCGACGCGGCCCACCCGATGCTGCCCAGTCTCGGGCAGGGCGCGAACTCCGCGATCGAGGACGCGGTGGTCCTGGCGCACGCGCTGGCCACCCACGATGACGCCGAGGCCGGGCTGCGCGCCTACGAGCAGCGCCGAATTCCACGGACCACCATGCTCGTCGACGGTTCCCGCAAGCTGGGCCGGCTCGAACAGACCCGCAACCGGGCGATGATCGCCGTCCGGAACGGGTTCATCGCGCGGGGCAACGAAAGCAAGCTGCGCGACAACCTCGCCGAACCGATGACCTGGCCGGGGCTGGGCGATCCGGAACCCGTTGCCGCGCTGCCGCGCCCGCTGTCGGTGCTGGAACGGTGGCACTGGACCGCGGATCAGGTAGCACCTCTGCACATCGTGTCGCGGGTGCGCGTCACCGGCGACCTCGACGCGGGCGCGGTGCGCATCGGGCTGGACGCGCTGGCCCGCCGCCATCCCATGCTGCGCGCCGTGGTGCACAGCGACGAGGGCCGCAATCCGCGCTTCTTCCCCATCGAGATGCGGCCGATTCCCCTGCGCGAGGTCGCATCCGGCGACTGGACCGCCGAGATCGACGCCGAGTTGCGGGACCGATTCGCCGACGGCGCACCCCTGCTGCGCGCCGTACTGGTCACCGTCGCCCCCGATGTGCACGACCTGATCCTGACCTCCACCTACGTCATCGCCGACGCGGTGACCATCCTGTCGTTCGCCCGCCAGGTCCTCGAACTCGCCGCGGATCGAAACACCGGCTGGGTGGCGGAGGTCCCCGCGCCGCCCGGGCCGGAGGACCTGTTCCCCAAGCCCTTCCGCGGTGTGCGGGGCACGGGCAGGTCACTGGGCCGACTGGCGGCGGACGGACTGCGCGACCTGCGCGCCAAGCCGGTGCGCCTGAGTGCCAGTGCCGAATCGGCTCCCGCGCAACGCTTCACCAGGCTGACACGGAGCGTGATCGACGGACCCCGGTACGAGGCCCTCCTACGGGAGTGCCGGGACCGCGGTGTCGCGCTGCCGAGCGTGGTCGCCGCCGCGCTGGCCCGGGCGGCGGGCTCGGATGCCGGAGCGCCGCAGGCGAATTACCCCGTCGGCGTCTCGGTGCTGTTCCGCGAGCAGCTCGACACCCCGCTGGACGACACCCGGACCGGCGCCTACCAGGCGATGATCGCGCTGCCCACCCCGGCCGGGAAGCCGCTGTGGGACACCGCCGCGGCCTTCGACGCCGACTTCACCACCCGGGTGGGCAAACGCCAGCACCTCGCCAACCTGGGCAGCATGGCGTTCATGACCCCCAAAACCCCGGCCCACTCCGAGAAGACGGTCGAACTCCTCGATGCCCGGGGCCCCGGCAACCTCTGCCTCACCCACCTCGACACCCACGACTTCCCCACCCGCATCGGACCGTGGGAAGTCTCGGACCCCGAGTTCCTCTCCGGCATGTCCATCAGCGGGATGATGATGCTCACGGTCGGCGCGGGCCCCACCGCCCTCACCCTGAATCTCGGCTACGTCGAGGGCCTGCTGACCCCCACCCGCGCCGACGCCCTCCTCGCGACCCTCACCGAGGCCCTGCACAGCCTGGTCCCCGCCCCGGAACCCGCGGCCACCCACTGACGACGACACCGGGTCGTGGATGCCCGGCCCTGCACCGCAACTTCGATTTCGACCGAATCGCAGAGTGTTGCCGGGCCGGGACCTCGAGGGATCCAGCGGGCGGATGAGTGCGTCAGAGACCAGGATTCGGATGGGGCAGCGCGCGCAGGGCGGCCCCGAGCTCGAGGACCGCCCGGGGGTCGGCGAGGGAGCGGCCGGTGACCTCCTCGATGCGGCGCAGGCGGTAGCGGACGGAGTTCGGGTGCAGGAAGAGTGTGCGGCCCGTGTCGGCGGCGGAGCCGTTCTCGGCGTACCAGGTGCGGAGGGTTTGCAACAGGCGTTCGCGTTCTTCGTAGGGCAGAGCCAGCAGTGGGCCGAGTGCGACCCGGGTCATCCGTTCGGCCTCTATCGGCGCCGCGGCGATCAGCATGGCGAGGGGGTCGTCATCGAAGCGGGCCACGCCGCGGGGGCGGTCGCGCAGACCGGCGAGGGCGAGGCGAGCGAAATGCAGTGCCCGGGGCGTCTCGGGCAGGGCGTCGTAGGGCGGGCTGATGCCCACGCGGGTGTGATGGGCCCGTAATGCCTTCAGTGCCACTGGTTCCCGGGATTCGGGCAGAGCGAGTACGCCGATCTGCTGGTCGGGCAGCAATCGCCAGGCGGAGGTGATTTGTGCTGCGCGCAAGGCTATTTCGATGCCGGGTAGGGCTTCGCGGCCGGTGGCGGGTACCGCCGCGGCGACGACGACATAGCGGCCGGTCGGCGGCAGGCCGAGGATGCGGGTCGCCTCACCGAGGGTGGCCGGGTCGGCGATCATGCCCGTGAACAGCGCCTCGACCAGTACCGAGCGCTCATGTTCGCGTTGCAGTACCAGTTCGGTGGTGGTTTCCCGGTAGGCGGCCGCGACGGCGACGGCGTATTCACCCGATAGCGCCCAGACCTCCGCGGCGAGGGCGACGAGCATCGAATCGGTGACCGCGGGGTGGCGTCGCGAGGCGGAAACCAGTTCGGACCACAGGAATTCGAATCCGATGCGGAAGGCGTGCAGGGTTTCGGCCAGGGGCACGCCCTGCCGTGCGCGAAGTCGCCCGGTCTCCCTGGGCGGTTCCGGGTCCACCGGTGCGGTGGTGGTGAAATGCCGCAGCATCAGGGTGAGATTGCGCGTGCAGGAGGTGCGAACGGTGTCGAAGGGGACCTGCGCCTCGTTGCGGTAGGTGTCGAGTTCGACGAGGAAGCGCCGGGCCAGCCGCAGCCCGAGATCATCGATGGTCTCCAGCAGCAGCCCGGCGACTTCGACGATTTCTTCCGGCGGCGTGGTGCGAGGCATTTTCGCAGGTTACCGGTTCGCGATTGTTGCGCAGAACAGTCGGCGGACCGACGATGTTGTCCCCGGATCCATCGGAGCGCGACCACATCTCTGCGACGATTTCGGCGATGTTCCACCTTCGACGTCGCAGGAGCCTCCCCCATGTTCACCTTCACCAGCAGTGACGGCACCCGCATCCATGTCCGGGACTGGCTGCCGGCCGGCCGGGAGCCGGTCGGGATCGTGCAGATCGCGCATGGAATGGGGGAATACGCCGCCCGCTACAGTCACCTCGCCGAGCGACTCGCCGCGGCCGGATACGCGGTGTACGCCCCGGACCATCGCGGGCACGGCCACAGCATCACGGGGACCCCCGGCGACCTCGGCGAGAACGGGTGGAATCTCCTGGTCGAGGACCTCGTGACACTCACCGGGCTGTTGCGCGCCCGGCACGCCGGGATCCCCGTCGTCCTGTTCGGACACAGCCTCGGATCGTTCGCGGTTCAGCAGTACATTCTCGAGCACTCGGCCCTCGTCGACGATGTCGTGCTGTGCGGCACCACCGCGGTCGACCGGCTGTTCGCCATGATCGCCGCGGCCGGCGGGGATCTGGCGGGGCTGTTCAACGCTCGCTTCCAGCCCACCCGCACCACGGCGGACTGGATCAGCCGCGACGAGGCGCAGGTCGACGCGTATGTGGCGCATCCGTGGTGCGGGTTCGAAATCGATCCGGCGAACATGGCGCTGTTGGCGACCGTTGCCGCCGAACGGCTTTCGACGCCGACGACCATTCCCACCGACCTGCCCGTCTACGTGATGGTGGGTGATCACGATCCGCTCAACGACGATCTGCGCTCGAGCGACCTGCTGGTCGAGCGATACCGCGCGGCCGGGCTGACCGACATCACCTACCGTGTGTATCCCGGGGCCCGGCACGAGATCCTCAACGAGACCAACCGCGACGAGGTGGAGGCCGACCTGATCGCCTGGATCGGCCGCACGCCGAATCCGTAATGCTCAGTCGCCCCGCGCATCTCCGAACGGGGCGGGCGGAAGCGGCTGGGCGAGTTGACTGTTCATCGTGCCGGTCAGCTCGAGCAGGAATTTCTCGAACCGCCGGAGCTGCTCGGGCGAGTGCCGGGCCATGACGGCGGCGACCTGCTCGCCGAGCGGGCGGAAGAACTCGTCGGCGAGCTCGTGCACCTCCGAACTGCCGCGCAGGGTGATGACGCGCCGGTCGCTGTGCTCGCGCGTGCGCACCACATGGCCGGCCAGTTCGAGCCGATTCAGCAGCGCCGTCGTGGCAGGCTGGGACAGCGAGATCCGTTCACTCAGGCGAGCGGGCGACAGGGCCGCTCCGCGTTCCTCGGCGCCGAGGATCTCGATCAGCGCCTCGGCATCGGTGGAATGCAGACCAAGCCACGTCGCGAACCGCCGGCTGAACTCCCGATAGTTCGCGCCGTAGGCGCGCAGACCCTCGGTCAGCTGATCCTGCTGAGCCCGCTCAACCGGGTGGTTCATGTGCCCCTCGCCCACCTTTCTCGCACCGGCGTGACACCGATGACACCGTTTGACAACCTACTCCGGCCGTATGTACTTTCGCCGTGGAATAATTCCATCATGGAAGTAGGCAGCTAATGAACGAAACGGACACCGGCGAGCCGGAGGTGGCGGCGAAGACGCCGCTGCTGCGCTGGCTCGGCTTGCTCGCCATCGCTCTCGGCGTCGCGCTGATCGTGGTCGACACCACGATCGTGAACGTGATCATCCCGTCGATCATCGAGGATCTGAATACGGATTCGACTGAGGCGCAATGGATTCAGGAGTCCTACGCGATCGTGTTCGCGGCGCTGCTGCTGGTGGTCGGCCGCGTCGCCGACATCATCGGCGCGCGGCGGGTCTTCGTGGCCGGCGTGGTCGTATTCGGCGTCACCAGCATCCTGGCCGGTCTCGCACCCGGTGGCGGACTACTCGTCGTCGCGCGGTTCCTTCAAGGGGCGGGTGCGGCGATGATCCTGCCGACCTCGCTGGCGCTGCTCAATGCCACCTTCACCGGCAAGGCCCGCGGACAGGCGTTCGCCGTCTGGGGTTCCACCATCGGCGCGGCGGCCGCGCTGGGTCCGCTGCTCGGCGGCTGGCTCGCCGAGCACGTGTCGTGGCGCTGGGCCTTCGGCATCAATGTCCCGCTCGCCGTGGTGATCGTGATCGGCGTGCTGGCGTGCATCGAGCGCTCGCCCCGGATGCCGGGACGGCTCGACATCCCGGGGTCGGTGCTGTCGGTGCTGGGCCTGGGCCTGCTGGCCTTCGGGCTGGTCGAGGGCCGCGTGTACGGCTGGATCACCACCGAGCATCCGATGGAGATCGGCGGCTTCACCTGGGACAGCGGCCCGTCGCCGGTACTGGTCGCGCTCGTGCTGAGCGTGGCCGCGCTCGCCGGATTCCTGGGGCGGCAGGTGGCCCTGCGCCGGGCCGGCGACGCCGACAAGGCGCTGATGGACCTGAGCCTGTTCCGGCTGGCGTCGTTCCGCAACGGCAACATCGCCACGCTGATCATCGGGCTCGGCGAGTTCGGCATCGTCGCGGTGCTGCCGCTGTGGCTGCAGTTCACCCTCGGCTACAGCGCGCTGCAGGCGGGCCTGGCGCTGGTGCCGATCGCCATCGGCAGCTTCATCGCCAGCGGCGCCAGCTTCGGCCTGGCTGACAAGAATGTGTCGCCGGTGAACCTGGTCCGCCTCGGTCTGGCCTTCGAGGTCGTCGGCCTGGGCGCGCTGGCACTGTTCGCCGCACCGGACAACTCGTGGTGGTCACTGGCGCTGATCCTGTGCCTGTACGGCATCGGTGTCGGGTTCGCGACGGCTCAGGTCACCAATGTCGTTCTGGCCGACATCCCGGACACCGACAACGGCCAGGCCTCCGGCATCCAGAGCGCGTTCCGCCAGCTCGGCTCGGCGCTCGGGATCGCGGTCCTGACCACGGTCTTCTTCACGACGCTCGGATCGCAGGTCACCGACCATCTCACCGCGGACGGCATACCCGCCGCCCAGGCGGAAACGCACGCGCAGACGATCACCGACAGCGCGGGCGCGGCGATCGAAGGGTATGCGGCACAACCGCAGACCGAGCCGATCGCGGAAGCGGGCCGTATCGCGATGACCGACGGGATCGAGCTGGGTGGTTATCTCGCAGCGGGATTCGTGCTGCTGGGCTTGATCGCCACCGCGCTGATCCCGAAATCGGCAGCGCGCGAAGAACAGTCGGCGCGTTCGCCGGTCGCGCACAGCTGACCGAAAAACGATCTCCGGCCCGCCCGGCTTCCGGGTGAGCCGGAGATCGTGAGTCGCCGATTCCCTCGCGGTCGAGCCGACCGGGACCGAGATGCCCGGGGTGACCGCCGGATTCGAATTCCGACCTGGGTTGTGAGTCTCGCGCTCCGGGGCTATGCGCTGCCGGTGAGCGAGCAGTTGCCCGGCTTCGCGGGCACACTCGTCGTCCCGTCGGCAAGCGGCACCACGTTGACGACGATCGTCTTGCGGCTGCCCTCGTACGTGGCGGTGAGGGTGTGCTCACCGACGACGCTCGGCGTCCAGTTCACCGACGCCGAACTCGCGTACGACGGCTTGGCCGTGCCGACGCAGACCCCGTTGTCCTCGAACACGACACCGCCGGGAACGAAAGGCAACATCGCCACCGATCCCATGGCGCCGCCGGTGGCCGTCGCGCTCAACGCGTATGTTCCCCCGACGAAAAGGGTTCCGTTGCTGAACCCGATCCCCAGGTCGATCACCTCGGCCGCCGAGGCCGGCGCGGCGGTCAACGCCACGGCCGCACCCGCAGCCACCACACACTGTGCACCCCAGGCGATTCGACGACCCAGCATGGTTCCTCCACTCACGTGTCACTCCATCCGTCGTCCCGGATACCCGGGTCCACGAACACTATCGTTCGCAAGTGAGGCGGTGATACCGGCGTTGTGCCCCTAGTTCCGGGGGCACATGGTTTCCGGTGCAATGAAGGGATCAGTAGTGACGCATCGCCACGCTAGCCCGTGACCTTCCATACGGATGGTCCACGACCGTGCAGTACTGCGGTCTCCGCCCAGAGGCGAATACCGCGAGCAGGTCGTTCAGCCCGGGTTGGCCGGCGTGCGCGGCGGCGAACTCCTGCAGCCGCCGAGCGGCCTCCGCACCGTGCTCGGGCCCGGTCACCGGTGCGCCCTCGTAGAGGACGATGCCTGCGAGCCCGGCAGGGCGGTGGATCGCGTGGTAGGCGGCGACGAGCGCGCCATGCGAGTGACCGAGCAGATACACCTGCGGCACATCGAGGTGAGCGATGATCCGTTGCAGCGCAACACCGTAGCGCTCGCCAGATCCTGGCATTGACCCAATGCGATCCATAGCGACGACAGCGTCTCCGACTTCGCGAATCCACACTGGAAACGACACTGCGACAGGGGGATCCGTTGTCGCCACCGTACGTGGCTGTACGGCCCGGCCACACCCGCACAGAACCCACGTCACGTCCCTGCACCCTGCTGGTCACGAGTTCGTCACCCTGGAGCTCAGGGCGGAGTGATCGTGGCGTTCGACTTGGCGCGAATTTGTCGTAGTGGCCTCCTAGATTGTTGTGCGAGTGGGACGCAATATTTCTGGGAGAGAGCATGACTCGCACGATGCCGACCGATGTCGATGAGGACGTCTGGCAGGTGCCCGCGGATTGGCCCGTTGCGCCCGGCCGGGCGTGCGGACCGGTGGCGCCGCTGGATCCCGAGTTGGCGGCGAGGTGGGCCGCGTACTGCTCGGAGTCGGCGGCCTGGCTCGCGGCACAGGTGGACGAGCGGCACTCCGAGATTCGTCAGGCATGCGATGCCGCCGGGGATACGGCGCACGGGGCGAGCGGTCTGACGGCACTGGAATCTCTTGCCTCGGCGACCCCGCTCGGTGCGGCTGTGCTCGCACAGGTCTTGGCGAAGAGTCACCGCTGGTCCAATGGAGACGCCGCCGTCGCCTCCGGCTGGGTCCACACCTACGGCCCGGTGTTCGCGGCCGAAGCCGCTGTGCTGTTGGCCGATTCGAGTTGGACGCGCCACCCGGAAACGGATGTCTACCGCCCAGCCCCGCGGCGTCCCGATGACATCAGCGATTCGATGTACACGCCGATCCTGTACCGGATACGGCTGCACCTCTCGATGCTCCCCGAAGACACCTACCGCGCGGTGGTGGCCCGGCTCGAAGAACTGCGTGGCCCGGACGCGCACCCGGTCGCGCGGATCGCGACCTCGATACTCGCACCTACCGAGCAGCAGTGGGTCGACGCGGACATTCGCGACGCGACGCGCCCGGCGCGCCCGATCAATAACGCGTATCGGCTGCTGCTGATGTCGATCACCACCCGCGAGCAACTCGACGAACTGGTCGAGAAGACCGGCCGGCCGATGTGGGGGCGTGCCCTCGGCGAGGGAGTCGCTCGACTGGGGGCCGACGCGGCCACCCTGCTGGATCAGCTCATCCGCGATGCTCGGCACGGCTGGGAACGGCGGCTTGCCGACATGCTGGCGCATCTCCCCTCCGACGAGGCGTTCTCCTTCCTGCTGTCCCATGTGGACCCACCCCGAATCTCGGCTCAAATACTCACGGCGATGGCGCTTTACCCGCGCCGCGCGATGAGAGTGCTGGCCGGGCAGGAACAACCGGCCACCGCAGTGCGCGAGCTGCGCGACCGCTACGCCCGCACCCGCCCGGAACTCGCCGCCGAATTGGGAATTCCGGTGCCGCCGCGTACGTGGGCGAATCTCGACGCACTCCCGGAACCGCTGCGGATGCCACTGCACGAGCAGCGAGTCACCCGGGTTGCCCGCGCCCGCCCGGCTGTCGGGTCCACGTTCGAACACCGGCCGGTCTCGCTGGACTGGCTGCCCGGCGAGCAGGCGCGCTGGGCCGCGCACCATGATCAGCGGCGGTCGGTCAGCCTGGTCGGCAGTGCGGATGCGGCGGGTTTCCTGCTGACGCTCGGGACGAAGGCAGGCGATATCGACCCGACGATCCTGATGCCGTTCACCGGAACTCAGGTGACCACCTTGATGATCGGGTGGCTCAATGGGAAGAAGCACCACCTCACCGCTCTTCGCTGGTTCGATCGGCATATCGTCACTGCCGCACCGGATCTCATCGCCGCGATCCTCGACGTACCCGGCAAGTCTCGGACCGCTGCCGACAAGGCGGTACGTACGCTGGCCGATCGGCACCGCGACACGCTGCTGGCGACGGCGATGGTGCTGGCGCCCGATGCGTTCGGGACCGTAACCACGGTCGCGGACAGCTGGACTCCGCCGAAAGACATTCCCGCACCGCCGGATTGGCTACTGCTCGCGGGTCTGCCACCGATCGTGTTGCGGGACAGCGGCCTCGCGGTACCCGATGCGGCCGTGCACACGCTGGTCACGATGCTCGCGGTGATCGAATCCCACGGCAAACACCCGAGCATCGCGCAACTCGCGGCGCTCGCCGAACCGGACTCGCTGCGGGACTTCGCCTGGGGACTGTTCGAGGCGTGGATGTTCTCCGGGATGGCCGACGGTGGCATCTGGGTGATGCGAGCGCTGGCGCTGTTCGGTGACGACGAGACCGCCTGGCGGCTGGAACCGATCATCCGGTCCTGGTATTACAGCGCGGGTTCGCCCGCCGAGGCCGCGCTGCGGGTGCTGGTCGCCATCGACAGCGACGCCTCACTCACGGTGCTGCGCCGGATCTCGCAGCAGGCCAAGGCCAAGGCGTTCAAGAAGCACGCGTCCGTGGCCGTCCGTCAGATCGCGGATGCGCGCGGCTTCACCGATGAGCAGTTCGCCGACCGTCTGGTGCCGGACTTCGGGCTGGGCGAAACCGGCTCGCTGGTCATCGATTACGGCACCCGCGCGTTCCTGGTCCGGATCGATCAGCGGCTGAGTCCACTCGTCTTCGACGCCGTGCCCGACAGCCACGGCGGGTGGGGCGCGGCGGGCAGCCGTAAGGTGCTGCCCCGGCCGACGGCCAAAGACGATCAGGACAAGGCGGTCTCGGCCTACCAGGCCCACACCGCCTTCAAGGAGATCTTGAAATCGACAGCGGCGACGCAGACCAAGCGGCTCGAGCTTGCCATGCTGTCGGGGCGGCGCTGGTCCGGTGCGGAGCAGCAGCGGTTGTTCATCGAACATCCGGTGCTGCAGCATCTGGCCCGCAGCCTGGTCTGGGTGGTGTTCGACGAGTCGGGCGCGGTCACCGGGTCGTTCCGGATCGCCGAGGACGGCAGTCGCGCCGACATCGACGACGAGGCCGTGAAATTGGCCGATGACGCGCTCGTCGGTATCGCCCATCCCGTCCATCTGGGCGAGTCGGTAGCGGAGTGGGCGGGGCTGTTCGCCGACTACGAAATCCTCGCGCCCTTCCCGCAGTTGGATCGCCTGTGGTGGACGGCTGATTCACCGGGTTTCGACGATGTGCTGGATCGCCTCACCGATCGGAGTGTGCGCACGGGAACGGTGCTGGCCCTCAAGCGACTCGGTTGGCAGTGGGAGGGAGACGGCGGGAACGTCGTGACCCGCCTGTGGCGCACGCTCGCAGGCCGTGTCCACGCCGAACTCACCGTCGAGCCCGGGCTGTGGCTGGGCAGGTTCCACGAGGACGAGAAGCAGACCATTACCCGCGCCACGGTGCACGGGGCGACCCTGCGGGAACTCGACCCGATCGTCGCGTCCGAATTGATTCGTGAACTGGGGATACTGAGTTGAGCAACGCAATGACCGAGGCCGGGCCGCAGAACCTACCGGAGAACTTGGTGTGCCACCCGGCACCGAGGAGCGGTGGCACCGCGAAACCCCGGGACTGCAGCGCACCCCCGAAACCGAGTTCGGCTGATGATGTCAAATGAACGCGAGAACGGCCCGGAGCCAACTGATTCCGGGCCGTTCTATCTAGTAGCGGGGACAGGATTTGAACCTGCGACCTCTGGGTTATGAGCCCAGCGAGCTACCGAGCTGCTCCACCCCGCGTCGGGTGAACAGAACAGTACACAGGGGTACCGGCTATCTCCAAAACCGCCGCTCAGCTGCACCCCGAGCGCGTTCGCGACCGACGAGGCACTGGATCCGATGGGCGGATCGCGGCTTGCGCATGCGGATCATCGAGATCCTCCGGTGACGGGGACGCCGGAATCGAGGGACATAGGATCTCGGGGTGCATGCCGACACCGCGGGCGCTGCGCTTATCGCCAGGGCCGCAGCAGGATTCGAACCGCCCTGCCGGGGAGAACCGTCCAGGCTTATCAGAGATTCGTTCACTATCGACTCGGTAGTTGTGAGTTGGTACGCGATTGAACCTGGCGAGTTGTTGACGAATACGTTTCGACCAAGATTCACAGCGCCATGAGCAGGGCACAGAAGGAATACAAGCTCTTGGAGTTGTCCCTAACCGAAAAAATGAGCCATCTCGGTTACTTCATCCGCCGCGATTCAGGAAAGCCATCTGGAATGGTTTTCGTGCGAGTACCGGAGAAAGACTTCTACCTCCGAGGGACACAGGGCATCATCGTCGATGCGGAAGCAAGCGCAGAGGGGGCAGCTACGCTGACCGGGAGGGCATGCATTCTTTCACGGCACGTCAAGGAGACCCTTCGGTCATTGCCCGCCACAACCCGACTCTTTCCATCCCAATTCGAGGATGAATTGAGACTGGAGAGCTTGGATTCAGAAAAATTCGGGGACCTCCCGGATAGCGAAGGGCAATCTTCTGTATTCCTATCCGACATCATTGAAGCGTCGACGTGGTTCACTCGTTTCGTATCAGGTCCGGTCGAGTCCTGGTACGCCGACAGGACCGACATCGAGAAGCTGGCGATCCTGGCAACTACCCCGGTGCATAGCACCTCCGCCCGCAGACATATGATCGATATATTTCGATTCAATGGCGTACTGATTCAAGCCATTATCGAAGAGCGCGCCGACATTGCGGCGGCGATGATGCACTGGCACGAGGTGAACCCCGGAAAGCATTCTCCCGACTCGAGAAGGCGTGCACACGAATTCGATAGAGCCTTGCGCGAGATATACCCGACCTATGCCCTTGAACGACAGCTGCGACACCGCCGCTTCGGAACAAAAGGGGCATTCACGCTACCAACCGGCACTCGGTGACAGGTGCGATATCGACGAGATGCGGCATATTAGCGCCGTGGATCCTTGCATGAATTCATGGCAGAGCCCGCGACAAACGATCCGATCCCGGTACAGGAGCCCGGTACGAGCCGCGCGGATGCTCCGCCGCCGTGGCGGCCGGGGCCAGGGTGATTGGTAGCGTTGGCGGGTGCCGCCCTCACACGCCCGGAACACGCTGCCTATTCAGCGGGTGCGCGCCATGGCCGAGCTGGCCGTGGGGCGTGGGTGGGACGTCGCGGGAATCCTTGGGGAAGTGGGGATCTCGCCGGAGCTGCTGGCAGAGGGGCGATCGCGGGTTACTACCGACCAGGCGGTGGCGCTGGTGCAGCGGCTGTGGCGGGACACCGACGACGAACTGCTCGGGCTGGGGCTCGCGCCTGTGCCGCGGGGAACGTTGCGGCTGGTGTGTTTCGGACTCATGGGAGCGCCGACACTGGGGGACGGCATCCGGCGGTTCGAGAGCTTTCGGCGATCACTGCCGGGCATCCCGCCGCTGACGCTGGAGACCGAGGGCGACGAGGCGCGGGTGCGGTTCGACCTCACGGGTATAGAGCAGCCGATCGGGCTGATCATCGACACCATGCTGACCATCACGCACCGCTACCTGGGATGGGCCGCAGGTGGGCGACTGCGGCTGCGGCGGGTCGAGGTACCGTACGCGCAGGACCCCGACATCGACGACTACGACGCGATTTTCGGTGCGCCGGTGGTCTTTTCGATGCCGGGACCCGCGCTGGTGTTCGACGCCGCTCTGCTGGAGCATCCCGTCGACCGCAGCCAGGACGAGCTGGCGTCGTTCCTGCGCAACGCGCCGGCGGGGGTGCTGGGTACCCGCGACTACTCGGTCTCGCTCGCCTCGCAGGTGCGGCGCGCCCTCGAACGCGGACTCTCGGGGCCCTGGCCGAGCCCGGACGACATCGCCGCCGAACTCGCTATGAGCCCGCAGACCCTGCGCCGGAGGCTGCACGACGAGCACACCTCTGTAACCCGGATCCGCGAACAGATCCTGCGCGACGCCGCCATCGCGAGCCTGGTGCGCGGGGACGAGACCGTCACAGCGCTGGCCCGGCGGCTCGGCTTCTCCGAAGCCAGCGCTTTTTCGCGAGCCTTCCGGCGCTGGACCGGGAGCGCGCCCGGCTCATACCAGCACTGAGACCTGCCGCGCGCTCACGGCGTAGCACCCACTGGACGCTCGAGCATTACGGTCAAGAAAACGAGCGAGCCGGTCATTGGCGCGACGGCAATACCGTCCTACCGTTCGATCAGAGCCGACACGAACAGAGGAGTTCAACTCGTGGCCCTGCATCGCTCGCCGTGGATGGACGAGGACCTGGACGCGCTCGCCGATCTGGCGCGCCGCTTCTTCGAGAAGGATTGCGCACCCAACGAGGACCGGTGGGGACGGCAGCACCACGTCGACCGTGAGCTCTGGAACCGCGCCGGCGAGCTCGGGCTGCTGTGCCTGAGCATCCCCGAGGAGTACGGCGGCGGTGGCGGCACCTTCGCGCACGAGGCCGTGGTGCTGACCGAGCAGGTGCGCGGGCTCGCGCCGAGCCTCGGCAACCCGGTGCACAGCGGCATCGTCGCGCACTACCTGCTCGCGTACGGCACCGAGGAGCAGAAGCAGCAATGGCTGCCCAAGATGGCCTCGGGTGAGATCGTCGGCGCGATCGCCATGACCGAGCCGGGCACCGGCTCGGACCTGCAGGGCATCAAGACCAAGGCCGTCAAGGACGGCGACGACTACGTCATCAACGGCGCCAAGACCTTCATCACCAACGGCTACCTGGCCGACCTGGTGATCGTGGCCTGCAAGACCGGCGAGGGCAAGGGCGCGGACTCGGTCTCGCTCGTCCTGGTCGAGACCGAGCGCGAGGGCTTCCGGCGCGGGCGCAACCTGGAGAAGATCGGCCAGCACGGGCAGGACACCTGCGAGCTGTTCTTCGACAACGTCCGCGTGCCGCAGTCGAACCTGCTGGGCACCGCCGAGGGCATCGGCTTCATCCAGCTCATGCAGCAGCTGCCGCAGGAGCGCCTGATCCTGGCCGTCATCGCCGCGGCCGCGATCGAGAAGACCGTCGAGGTCACCCTGACCTACACCAAGGAGCGCGAAGCCTTCGGCAAGCCGGTCTTCGCCTTCCAGAACACCCAGTTCACCCTGGCCGAGTGCGACACCATCAAGACCATCGCCTGGAGCTTCACCGACGACTGCGTCAACAAGCACCTGCGCGGCGAGCTCGACGTGCCCACCGCCGCCAAGGCCAAGTGGTGGCTGACCGAGCAGCAGTGCAAGGTCGCCGACGAGTGCCTGCAGCTGTTCGGCGGCTACGGCTACATGGCCGAGTACCCGATCTCCCGGATGTACGCCGACGCGCGCATCCAGAAGATCTACGGCGGCACGAACGAGATCATGAAGCTGATCATCGGGCGGACGCTGTAGGTCGACGCGACCGGCTCACGGCCCCGGCATCACACGGTGATGCCGGGGCCGTTCCACATTCAACGGGCCTCGCACCGTCGAGCCTGGAGCGGGAGTCATCCGCTCGGCACGGTTCCGCCCTACCATGGTCATGACGAACAGGAGCGGGAGGAGCGACGAGATGAGCCTGCATCACCAGCTAGTCGAGGTAGCAGCTGGAATGGACGTGCCGGAAGGATTTCGTGCAGATGCGAAAGGCGAAGTGATCGTCGTGTCCCCGCAGCGACCCGAACACTGGAATCTCATCCTGGAGATCGCGTTTCGGGTCCGGCTGGCGGATTCGACGCTTCTCACCACCTCGGATGTGAAGATCGCGGGGACCGGGGACAACGACAAAGCCCCCGATGTGGCGATATTCCGTAAAGACGCCGAGCTGCACGCGCGCAACGCGCTGGCGTTCTTCGAGGTGGTGTCGCCGAGCAGCGTCGAGGCCGACTACATCGACAAAACCGCCATCTATGCCGCGGCCGGCGTCGCCGAGTACCTGATCGTCGATCCGGCCCGCGAGACATGGACACTGCTCACCAACCCCGTCGACGGTGCGTATCAAGTCACGACCACGAAGCCGATCGCGACACCGGTGCGGGTAGCCGGCATCGAGTTCGAATTGGGCTGACGTCGAACTGTCGCGCTGCCGATCAGAATCTGATCATCGGGCGGACCCCCTGGCGGAACGCAATTGCCGCTTCCGGACCCGGGCCGAGGCCGTGATCAGGCGCAGGGCCATGCCGAGCAGCAGCAGGTTGCCCAGCATCTGAACCAGGACGAAACCCTTGGACAACTGGGTCACCGCGACGATGTCGCCGAAACCGACCGTGGCGAAGACCGTCACGGTGAAGTAGAGGGCGTCGAGTTTGGTCAGGGCCGCACCGAAACTCGCGGTATCGGCCAGAGACAGTAGGTAGTAGATCGTCGCGAAGGCGATCAGGTAGGCGCCGAAGACCGTGGCGAGGGCCTCGGCGGCCTGCTCGAACGGGCGATTGACCCGCAGAATGCGATTCACCTGCCAGCCGCACAGCGCGAACACCAGCGCCAGGCCGACGATCAGCAGCACCACCGCCGGGACGTCGTCGAGCTGATCGAACGGCAGCACGAAGTACGCGACGGTGAAGGCCGTCAGGACCAGGGCCGGGCGCAGCATCACACGGTAGATCGGCCGCCGCCGCGATCCCGAATTTCTGCTCTCACCAGGCCGTTTCGACATGGACAGATGCTACGGCGGCGAGCGCCCGCGCCGTGGTACCCGGAATCGCGGGTGTCGAGGCGTTCCGGCGTCAGCAGGCGCGAGAGCGCACGGCGAACGCGGCGGGCACGTGCATCCAGTCGAAGGTCGTCGCGCTGGGATGGATCGTCTCGGCCAGCGACTGCACCCGCTGGGCCACCGCGGCGGGATCGGCGTCGGCGGCCAGCGCCGGGGGTACGCCGTCGGCCCCGGTCGCCACCGTCAGATAGCGATTCGCGCAATAGAACGGCAGATTCGGGTCACCGAGCCAGTCCGCGGCCTGATCGTCGAAGACCACGAACCAGGGGCGCAGGCGCGCTTCATATCTCGTGCGCGGATCACCGTTGCCGGCGGCCGAGGACATGGCGGGGAACATCATGGCCCGATCCGCCTGCCCGGCGGCCGCCAGCCGGTCGAGATGGTTCGCGTACTCCTGTTCGGTCGACACGTTGTCGAGTTCGTAGTCCGCCAGGACGTTCTCGACGGTGCCGGTGATCGGATAGAGGATGAACTTGCCGCGCAACTGATTCCAGGCCGGCCAGCCCGAGTCGGCGACCGCCTCGTCCAGGGTTCGATGACCGGGCCCGAGCAGGTCGGCGGGTGCGAACACCTTGTTCCGGCCGAGGTGATCGGCGACGAGGCGATCGAGCTGGGCGGGGCCCATGCCCGCGCGACCGCGGAAGCCCCACTTCAACTCGATCTTGAGGTAGATCGGATCGTGGCCGGGAGTGCTGTCGCTCCAGGATCTCAGCGCATCCAGGCACTGGCTGAAATCGCCACTGCCCCCGGCGGATCCGGAACCGCCGGCGCTGCCCGAGCTCGACAGGCTCCCCAGGGCCCCGGAGCCGGGGGTGTACTGACAGTTGTTGTCGTTGGCCAGCGGGTTGGTGTGGCTGACGATCCAGCCGTGCTCGCCGCCGTAGGTGGTGTAGACGTCGAGTTCGAGCAGCCGCGCGCCCTTGTTCAGGCCGTCCGCTATCGACGCGCCCTTGGACCGCTCGTAGGCGTTGTGCAGGCCCGAGACCGAGATCTGGTTCAGCGGCACAGCGTCGAAAGCGGAACTGTCCGTGCTTGTGGGGACCGCCTGCACCGAACTCGAGCACACCAGCAGCGCGGCCACGGCAACCGCCGCGGTGGCGCTCTCGCGCAGCCGTCGGCGAACAGTCTCGGGTGTAACGGCTTTCATGCGTTCTCCTACACGGCGGGGCAGTCACGGTCCTCCCCCGCGCGGAAGTAAACATGATCATCGGCCACGCCGCTGGTCAATTGACCAGATTGGACGGACGCGCTGTCGCAAGGGCGGAAACCGCGAAGCGCGGCCTAGACTCGCGCCCATGCGCATCGCGATTATCGGAGGACACGGGCAAATCGCACTGCAACTCGGCCGAATCCTGAGCGAGCGGGGCCATGCCGTGCAGAGCGTCATCCGCAAGCCGGCGCAGGCCGGTGACATCGAGGCGGCGGGCGGCGAACCGCTCGTGCTGGACCTCGAACGGTCGAACGCGGAGGATCTCGCGGCGGCGCTGGCGGGCGCGGACGCGGTGGTCTTCGCGGCGGGCGCGGGACCGGGCAGCGGGCCCGAACGCAAATACACCGTCGACCGCGACGGTTCCGTACTGCTCGCCGATGCCGCTGTGCGCGCGGGCATCCCGCGCTTCCTCCAGATCTCCACCATGGGCGCGGGCAAGCCGGCCGCCGGTGGCGACGAGTCCTGGATCGCCTACATCGACGCGAAAACCCAGGCGGAGGACGATCTTCGCGCCCGCGACCTGGACTGGACCATTCTGCGCCCGGGTCGGCTGACCGACGAACCCGCCACCGGGCAGGTGCAGCTCGCCGACTCCGTTGCCGCCGGAAGCATCCCGCGAGCCGACGTGGCGGCGGTGCTGGCGGAGCTGCTGATCACCGGGGCGGGCGCGCGGCGGACGCTCGAATTGATCAGTGGCACAGAAGGTGTCGACAAAGCGGTTTCAGCACTCCGCAGCTAGACAGGCATTAGCGCTGCGGTGCACCGGAATTCGCTACTCCAGCCGGGCATTCGCCAGCCCCTCGGTACGACCCGCAACCCCTGCGCCCCGCCATTCGGAAATGACGGGGCGCAGGGGTCATTTCGACCACAGGTCAGTTCGACCCGGCCCCCGGGACCGGGCAGGCGTCGACGGCTTCGGCGACGACCTGGGGTTCGGCCGACAGTGCCGGGCGAGCGCCCTGCTCGAAGTCCGCGCCGGTGATCGGCGCGTCCGCGCTCAGCGCTTCGAGCTCCGCGGGCTCGAAAACCCGTCCCCGGCTGAGGAATCGATAGCCTTCCGGCGCTTCGAGGCTGAAGCCCGAGCCACGGCCCGGCACCACGTCCAGCACCAGCTGGGTGTGCTGCCAGGCCGCGAACTGCGGGCCCGAAATCCACACCGCGGCGGCGTCTTCCGAGTCCGGCGCCGTCTCGGCCACCTCGCCCGTGCGCAGGTTCAGATCCAACAGACCCAGCAGCACGTCTCGATCGCCGATGACGAATTCGCCTGCCGGATAACACATCGGGGCCGAGCCGTCGCAGCAGCCGCCGGACTGGTGCAGCATGAGCGGACCGTGCGCGGCGCGGAGGCGACGGAGCAGATCCATCGCCGCCGCGGTGGCGCGCACCCGCCGGGGCGGGGTGGGCATCAGAAGAAGCCCTGCGCCTTCCCGGCATAGCTGACCAGCAGGTTCTTGGTCTGCTGGTAGTGGTCGAGCATCATCCGGTGATTCTCGCGGCCGATGCCGGACTGCTTGTAGCCGCCGAACGCGGCGTGCGCGGGGTACTGGTGGTAGGTGTTGGTCCACACCCGCCCGGCCTGGATGTCGCGGCCCGCGCGGTAGGCGACGCCGCCGTCGCGGGACCAGACGCCCGCGCCGAGGCCGTACAGGGTGTCGTTCGCGATCTTGATGGCGTCGTCGTAATCGGCGAACGAGGTCACCGACACCACCGGGCCGAAGATCTCCTCCTGGAAGATGCGCATGGCGTTGTCACCGGTGAACACCGTGGGCTGCACGTAGTACCCGCCGGACAGATCGCCGCCGAGGTCCGCGCGCTCGCCGCCGGTGAGCAGGGTCGCGCCCTCGCCCTTGCCGATCTCGATGTACGACAGGATCTTCTCGAGCTGATCGTTGCTGGCCTGCGCGCCGATCATGGTCTCGGTGTCCAGCGGATCACCCTGGCGCACAGCCTTGGTGCGCACCACGGCCGCGCTCAGGAACTCGTCGTAGATGTCGGCCTGGATGAGCGCGCGCGACGGGCAGGTGCAGACCTCGCCCTGATTGAGCGCGAACATGGCGAAGCCTTCGAGGGCGCTGTCCTGGAAGTCGTCGTTGGCGGCCAGTACGTCGGAGAAGAAGATGTTCGGGCTCTTGCCGCCGAGTTCCAGGGTGACCGGGATCAGGTTCTGCGAGGCGTACTGCATGATGAGCCGGCCGGTGGTGGTCTCACCGGTGAAGGCGATCTTCTTGATGCGCGGGCTGGACGCGAGGGGCTTGCCCGCCTCGACGCCGAAGCCGTTGACGATGTTCACCACGCCGGGCGGGAGCAGGTCGCCGATGACGCTCATCAGGAACAGGATCGAGGCCGGGGTCTGCTCGGCGGGCTTGAGCACCACCGCGTTGCCGGCGGCCAGCGCGGGGGCGAGCTTCCAGATGGCCATGAGGATCGGGAAGTTCCACGGAATGATCTGCCCGACAACGCCGAGCGGCTCGTGGAAGTGGTAGGCGACGGTGTCGCTGTTGATCTCCGAGATCGAACCCTCTTGGGCGCGAACGGCTCCCGCGAAGTAGCGCAGGTGATCGATCGCGAGCGGGATGTCCGCGGCCATGGTCTCGCGGATGGGCTTGCCGTTGTCCCAACTCTCGGCCAGGGCGATGGCCTCGAGCTGCTCCTCCATGCGGTCCGCGATCCGGTTGAGGATGACCGAGCGCTCGGCGACCGAGGTCTTGCCCCACGCGGGAGCGGCGGCGTGCGCGGCGTCCAGCGCGAGTTCGATGTCCTCCGCCGTGCCGCGCGCGACCTCGCAGAAGGTCTGGCCGGTAACCGGCGTCGGATTCTCGAAGTACTGCCCCTTGACGGGCGCGACCCATTCGCCGCCGATCCAGTTCTCGTAGCGGGACTGGAAGGACATGGCGGCCCCGTCGGTGCCGGGGCGGGCGAAGACAGTCATCGAAGGCTCCTGGATGTGCTGACGATACGTGCGGTGTCAGGTGTGATCCAGAACGCTACGAGCGGGCATGTTGCAGCACCGTTGCAATAAACTGGTCATACGCCCAATTTGCGATCCAGCAGCGCCAATTGCGCTGCGACCTGGGCGTACATCGACGAATTGCGGTCCAGCGACGCGAGATAGGCGCACCAGGCGGCGATATCGTCGCGGCCGTCCACCGAACCCGTCCAGCGCGCGAGCAAGCGGCGATCGCCCACCGCCAGCAGCGTCGCCCGCACCCGCGCATGCAGATCGGCGCGCAACTCGACGATGCCCGGCGCGAGCGAACGCGGCAGCACCGCACCCGGATACGCGCGCAGCGCCGCCGCGGCATCACCCCGGGCCAGCGCGCGGCGCACCACGGCGATGTCGGTGTCCAGCTGCGTCAGCAGCCGATACGGCCGCGAGCCCAACCCGCTGGCGCCCACTATCTTTCGCACCCGCGACAACTCCGCGCGCACCGTCACCGGATCGAGTTCGGACTCGTCCAGCAGCATGGCCAGATGGTCGGCGCTCAAGCCCTCGGGATGCTCGGCCAGCAGCAGCAGAATCTCGGCGTGCCGCTGGGACAGGCGAATTCGCTCGCCGTCCACCGTCAGCGCGGGCCGCCCCGGGCCCAGTACCTGCAAGCGCGCGACGGCGGGCTCCGGGCGCGCGGGCACGCCCAGCAGCCGCAGCCGCAGTTCCGATTCCGCCGCGACCACGGTGGCCCGGATCAGCGACAGCACCTCCGGCGCGGCGACCCGCGGCCCGCCGGTGATGTCGATCGCGCCGATGATCTCCCCGCTCAGCGGGTCGTGCACCGGCGCGGCGGTACAGCTGAACTCGTGTACCACGCGGCTGAAATGCTCGGCCCCGAAGATCTGCACGTGATGATCGAGCGCGAGCGCGGTGCCGGGGGCATTGGTGCCGACCCTGTCCTCACTCCAGTCCGCGCCCTCCACGAAGTTCATGCCGGTGGCCTGATCCTTGACCTTCGGATCGCCCTCGACCCACAGCAACCGGCCCCGCGCGTCACTGATCGCCACCAGCAGACCCGCCTCCGCGGCGTCCTCCACCAGCAGTTTTCGCACCACCGGCCGGATCAGCGCGGTGGGATGGGTGGCGCGATACCGCTGCAGATCCGCGCCCGCCAGCTCGACCGCACCGCCGAAGCCGTCCGGATCGACCCCGTTGCTGCGGCTGCGCCGCCAGGAGTCGAGCACCACGGACCGCACCGAATCGCCACACGGGCGCACGGTCGGCAGGGCGCTTCCCGCGAGGAACGAACTGTGCGCGACGGACATCCGCGACGCCAGTTGCGCGACGTCGTCGTCCGCCCGGACCGCGACCCACGGGCTGCCCTGCGCGAGTGTGCTCAATCGGTGTCCTTCACATCGCCCCGTCCCCCACTGTAACGCCGGTCACGGTGCCGATGGCCGGGTTGCCGCGGTTGGCCGATGGCCGGGTTGCCGCGGTTGGCGGGCGCTCGAGGCCGGGTCGGCCACCCGCGACCGAGCTGGGCCGGGCACAGGGCCGGATGGACGACGCTTGGGACGAATCATGCAATTTGATAGGTCCGTGGGTGGCGGGCGAGCGCACCCCGTACGGTGCCAGGTAGGCGGAGTCGACCCTAGTCATTCGGATACGGCGACCCGGCGTGGCTTCCGGGAAGTATTCATATGACCTCGACACAACCCTCGGATCTGTTCGCTGAGCAGGGCGAGTTCGGTGCGGCGCGCGCCGCTGAGCGCGCGGCGACAGCCCGGCAGAACGCACTGGCGAGCCGCACCATCGCGAGCCGGGCCCTGGACGCCGCGGACTGCCGCTACCTGTTGGACATGCTCGGGCTCGGGTCGCCGGGTACCGAAGCGGACCCGGTGTAGGCGCCGCCCCACCGCCGGCTCGCGGCCGCCAGTTCGCGAGCCGGAGCCAGGCGCAGGCCTTCGTAAACGGTCAGGGCCGCGGGGCCGCGGGAACCCAGGACGCCGGCGGCGAGGCTGTCCCGCAGCGCGAGGGCGTCATCGACGCTCGCGTTGTCACCGTGACCGATCGCCGGGGCCCGCGTGTAGGCCGCCGATCCCAGCAGGGCCACCCGGCCGTGCGCCAGGCGCTCGGGCAGTTGATCACCGGTCGGCGCGCCGTGGACGAGACCCTGTTCGAAGCACTCCGCCACCGCCGCACCCCACGGGGCGGGCCAGCAGCGGCGGGCCTGCTCGGCCAGCTCCGCGGCCAGGTCCGGCGGGAACAACTCGGGCTCGAGGCCACGCAGAATCCGCCCGTCGCGGATACAGCCGTGTGCTTCGAGCAGCCGGGCCCGGGTCGGGTCGTGCCAGGCGAAACCCATGGCGCGCAAGCCTTTCGACGGGATTCGGCCGGTCAGCCCCGGCAGTGGGCGCGCCACCAGGACCTGTTCCCCGGATACCAACGTCGCCTCGCCGGCCGGGGCGCCCGCCGGGAACGCGTCGTCGGCGATCCAGCCGCGCCAGGTGAGATATCCCGAGTAACCCGCCGACGCCCGGTCCGGATCGACCGCGGCGCGCGCCGGGCCGTGCCCGCCGTCCGCCCCGATCAGCACATCCGCCTCGAACTCCGCCGAACCGGTTGCGGCATAGGCGAAATCGTCGTCCTGATCCACCTCGGTGACATCGGAACCGAGCCGCAGGTCGAGCCCGATCACCCGGGCCGCCACCTCCGCGAGCCAGTTGTGCAACGCGTTGAAACCGGTCGGACGGCGATGGCCGTGGAGATAGGCCAGGGCGTCCTCCGGATCCTCCCCGGTCACCGCGCACAGCAGCCGATAGTCCACGCCCAGCCCGCCGCGTCCGTCGAACGCGTCCCGCGACTCCAGCACCGTTGTTCGAATACCATTGCGCGCCAGCGCGATCGCGGCGGCCAGTCCGCCTATCGATCCACCCACCACAATGGCGCTTCCCTTGCCCCGCACGCACTGTCCTCCCGATAGAAGCAACACCCGCCCGGCTGCGAGCCGCACCGGGCCGCACGCTGCGCGCAACCCTACCGGCGGCGCGCGCCGAACCCGCCGATCCCCTGCGCGACATCGACACGCTGAAAAGTTGCTATGCCATACCAAATCGTTGCCTGCGCGCGGCACACCCGTGCTCAAATAACAATGCGAACAGTTGGTTTCTGGCTAAGATCAGCGCCAGAACACTGTAAACGGCGGCCCAGGATGCGCTTCACCTTGCCGTCGGCACTTCGGAGAAGAGGGCTTCATCGCATGAATTTCCAGAAGAGTCACGAAGACAAAGAGTTTGCCGGAATATCGCGGAAGATGTTCTCGGTGGGCGAGACCGGCGGCCGCATCATCCTCGGCCCGGTTCCCCACATCGGGCGGGACATCGGTTCGATCACCGACCACCGGCAGCTGCCCGGTCTCGAAACACCGGAAGAAGCCCGATAATTCGCCCGCGGGGCCCCCGCTGATCCGGACGGCACGACCACCGAGAACGTCAACGGACGCGTTCACCGCGCCGGGGTGATCGGCGACCCCGGACAGGCGCCTCCGATGGCGCGTCGAGCATCCGATCGCAGTGAGCGGCAACCAATTCGGTGATCGCCGTACGATCGCGGCCCGCGTCGCGATCGGCATGCGCTACTCGCCCCGCACGCGTCCGGTGTCGTATGCCCACATCGCGATCTCGACACGGTTGCGCGCGCCGAGCTTGGCCATCAAGGCCGCGACGTGGGACTTGACCGTGCTCAAGCCGACGAAGAGCGCGGCGGCGATCTCGGCGTTGGTCCGGCCGCGGGCCACCAGCGCGAGCACCTCCTCCTCGCGCTCGGTGAGCGGGTCGATGGGCTGAACCGGCGCCGGCGGCCGCTGGTCGGCGAAGGTCGCGAGCAGCCGGCGGGTCACGTTGGGGGCGATGAGCGCGTCTCCGGCGGCCGCCGCGCGAATGGCCTGCACGAGCAGCTCCGGCCCGGCGTCCTTGAGCAGGAAGCCGCGGGCGCCGGCGCGCAGTGCGCCGAGAACGTACTCGTCGAGGTCGAAGGTGGTGATGACGACGACCGCCATCGGGTCGGCCACGCCGGGGCCCGCCAGGCGCCGCGTCACCTCGACGCCGTCGAGCCCGGGCATCCGGATGTCGACGAGCAGGACGTCGGGCCGCAGCCGGGCCGCCAGGTCGAGCGCAACGAGCCCGTCCGCCGCCTCCCCCACGACCTCTAGATCGGGATAGGCGCCGAGGATCATCACCAGCCCGGTTCGGACCAGGTCCTGGTCGTCGGCCACGACGACCCGGATGCTCATGCCGGCCCCAGCATCGGCAGCACGACCTCGACCACCCAGCCGCCCTCGGGACCGGGGCCCGCGGACAGCGTTCCGCCGAGCAGCTGGGCGCGTTCACCCATGCCGAGCAGGCCGAAACCGGGCTCCGGGACCGGCCCCGGCTCGGTCCGCCCGTCGTCGCTGACACGCAGCCGGACGGCGTCGCCCGCCCGGCGGACGTCGATCCCGACCCGGGTCGCGCCCCGCGCGTGGCGTACGGCGTTGGTCAACGACTCCTGCGCGAGCCGGTAGAGCGCGGCGTCGACGGGTCGCGCCAGCCGCGTCAGCGAACCGTCCAGGGACACTTCGACACCGGGCGTCGCGTCGGTGCGCGCCAGCGCGGGCAGGTCCGCGACACCCGGCGCGGGTGCGTAGGCGGCGGCCCCGTCCTCACGCAGCACACGCACCATCGACCTCATCTCCGCCAGGGTTCGCGATGCTTCGGACTCTATCGCGGCCAGGATCTCGGCGGCCTGCTCCGGCCGGGTGCGGGCGACCACGCCACCGGCCTGCGCCTGCACCGCGATGGCCGAGACGTGGTGGGCCACGGTGTCGTGCAGCTCGCGTGCCAGCGCCACCCGCTCCTGATTGCGGATCTCGCGCTGCCGGCGATGCCAGAGATCCGCGCGGTAGCGGAACACCACCGCCAGCGCGACGAACAACAGCAGCAGGACGATGCCACCGAAGACATCGGCCGGGCCCGCGGCCGCCGCGTACATCCCCAGCGCGACAACGACTGTCACGAATGCCGTCCCCCAGAGCATCTCGCGTCCCGAACCCCACCGCACCAGGGAGTACAGCAGGATCGGGATGACCATCATGGAGTAGAGGCCGAGGTCCCCGGTACGCCCGGCGAGCTGGAGGACCGAGAGCAGCCCGGCGACACCCCACCCCAGCAGGGCGGCGGTGAGCGGGCGGCTCCGCCGCCAGAGCAGGGCGGGCACCAGCGCCAGGGCGAGGACCGCCGCCACGGGAAGCCGGGACGAGCCCGCCCGGACGATGCACTCGACCACGGTGGCGGCCACGAAAACGCCCACCAGCAGCCAGTCCAGCCGGCCGACGGGCGGGGCGTCGCCGGGTCTCGGCTCGTGCCGGAGGGAGTGCCGGAAGGTGACCACGACTCCAGCCTAGGGATCGGCACGCCGCGGCGGACCAGCCGAAAGGACGAGAGCGAACTCGTGCCATCGGCCGGGCGAACTCCGGCCTCCGGGCGGGTGTGCCCGCCGCCGGGCTCGACGATCGTGGACCTACCGACCCACAGCAGCAACGGAGCCCGCCATGACAACGCGTCACCCCACCTCCGCACTGGAAGACCCGCCGATCCCGGTGCGCGCCAAGCTCGCCGCGTGCTGGGCGAGCTTCATGTTCCTGTACGTCTACGTGGACATTCTCAACTTCTACACACCCGGCGTCATCGACGAGATCCTCGACGGCAAGGTCTTCGAGTTCGATGTCTCCCAGACCTTCTCGATCACGGCGCTGACCCTCATGGCCGTCCCGATCTTCATGATCGCGCTGTCGATGATCCTGCCCGCCGGGGCGAGCCGCGTCGCGAACCTGGCCGTCGCCGTGCTCTACGTCCCCGTCACGGTCTTCAACGTGTCGGGCGAGACGTGGTTGTTCTTCTACGGCCTCGGTGTCGCGCTGGAGCTGGTCCTGCTCGCCCTCATCCTGCGGTTCGCCTGGACCTGGCCCCGCACCGCGCCTTCGGCGACCGCCTCGACCCGCCCGGATCGTACGGGCGTTCGTGCCCAGCGGGCGTGAACCGAGGCAGACACGCGCACGCGAAAGTGGCCCGGAACCGCTCGGTTCCGGGCCACTTCGCTGGTGGCGGGAACTTCCCGGGCCCGATGCCGCGGCACGGTCGCGTTCAGTGCGCGAACGGCACCCGCGCCGCGCCCGCGGCGGCGGTATCGCGGAACGGATGCCGCCACAGGTCCTTTCGGCCCAGGATCGGAAGCACACCCTCCCCGAACCAGTAGGCCTCCTCGAGATGCGGATGCCCGGAGAGCACGAACTCGTCGATTCCGAGGGCGTGATACTCCTCGATCCGTGCGGCGACCTCGGCGTGACTGCCCACCAGGGCGGTGCCCGCCCCGCCGCGGACGAGACCGACACCGGCCCAGAGGTTGGGCGAGACCTCGAGATCGGCGACGGTGCCACCGTGCAGGGCGCGCATGCGCCGCTGGCCTTCGGAGCCGCTGCGGGCCAGCCCCGCTTGAACCGCGGCGATGGCCGCCGGGTCCAGGGCATCGACGAGCCGGTCGGCTTCGGCCCACGCCTGAGCGGCGGTGTCGCGGGTGATGACGTGCAGCCGGATGCCGAAGCGCGGCGGGGTGCGACCCGCCGCCGCAGCCAGCGCGCGGATCCAGTCGAGCTTGGCGGCGACGGCGTCCGGCGGTTCACCCCAGGTCAAATAGACGTCGCTGTGGTCGACGGCGACCCGCCCGGCGGCGGGGGAAGAACCGCCGAAGTAGATCTCCGGAATCGGGTGCGGAACGCGATCCAGGGCGGCGTCGGCGACGTGAATGTGGTCGCCCGCCAGCGTGACCCGCTCCCCCGCCCACAGCCGGCGGACGACCGTCAGGAATTCGCCGGTGCGCCGGTAGCGCTGGTCCTTGTCGAGATGGTCGCCGTACGCGCGCTGCTCGTGATCCTCACCGCCGGTGACCACGTTCAGCAGCAGCCGGCCACCCGTGTGCCGCTGATAGGTGGCGGCCATCTGGGCTGCCAGCGTCGGCGACACCAGACCGGGACGGAAGGCGACCAGGAACTTCAAGTGCTCGGATTCGCGGGCGAGGATGGCCGTGGTGAGCCAGGCGTCCTCACACCACGCCCCCGTCGGGGTCAGCGCCGCTTCGAAGCCGAGATGCTCGGCGGCGCGGGCGATCTGGGCGAGGTAGCCGATGTCGGCGGGGCGGTCACCGCTCGCCGCGGTGACGGTCGTGCCGTGACCGCCGCCCACGAGATAGCGGCTGTCGCCGTAGGTGGGTAGAAACCAGTGGAACCGCAACATGTTTCAGCATCCGTTCTGCGGATCGAGGGCGTCCGGCAGCGCCGCCGCGGCCGAGGTGGCGGGCGCTGATCGCGGAGCGGACCGGGAGTGAGCGGGCCTTCAGAGGACGCCGTGCCGCGGCGGCGGCGTACCCGTGAGCACGAAGCGGCCGATGTGCTGGATCTTCCAGCGCACGGGATCGTGCAGGGTGTGCGTGCGCGCGTTGCGCCAATGCCGGTGCAGGTTCAGCGAATCCAGCGCCGAGCGGGTGCCCGCGACCTCGAAGAGCGCGTTGGTCACCTCGAGGGCGGCCCGGTCGGCGGCGGCCTTGGCGGTGGCGACCGCGATGGAGGCCGCCGCCGCGCCGGCGTCGTCGAGATCCTCCTGCGCCCGGTCGATGGCCGCGCCCGCCACCGCGAGCAGCGCCTCCGCAGCGCGCACGCTCACCTCCAGTTCCCCGAAGCGCTGCACGGTGAGCGGGTCGTCGGTCGCGTGCTCCACCCCGGCCTCGAACCACGGCCGGCTCCGGGTGCGGACGAACTCCGCGGCCTCGGTGAGCGCCCCGCGAGCGATACCGGCATCGATCGCGGTGTGCAGGATCTGGGCGCGCGCACCGTAGAGCTGCGGCCCGGTGAACGTGAGGTGGTGCGGCACCACGTGTTCGGCGGGCACGCGGACGCCCGCGAGGTGCACCGTGCCGCTCGCGGTGGTGCGCTGGCCCATGCCGTCCCAGTCGTCGACGACGGTGAGCCCGTCGGCGTCGGCGGGTACGTAGGCCACCACGATCCGATCCGCGTCGTCCTTGGCCAGCACCGGAATCCAGTGCGCGAACAGCGCTCCGGTCGAGTAGTGCTTGACCCCGTCCAGGACGTGATCGCCCGCCGGATCCGACCGCAGCCGGGTCCGGTAGTCCTGCACGTGTTTGGTCCCGAGCTCGGACTGGGCGTTGCCGAATCGCTTCCCCGCCAGCACTTCCGCGAACAGCAGGCGTTGCAGTGCGTCGGTGCCGTTCTGCCGCAACGCGTTCACGTACACGAAGTGACTGTGCGGGATCTGCGCGACGTTCGGGTCACCGGACGCCAGCAGCCGGAACACCTCCGCGGCGACGGCGGTCGGCACCTGTGCACCGCCGAACTCGCGGGGCACCGTGATGCCGAGCAGCCCGCTGGCGGACAGCTCGTCCAACTCGGCGCGCGGTAGTTCGCGCCGGGCGTCGCGATCCGCCGCGCCGGCGGCGAGCCGTTCGGCGAACCCGGCCGCGACCGCCAGCGCCTCGTCGGCGTCGGCGATCACGCGCGCGGTCACCGGTCGTTCGGCGATCTCGGTCATCTTGTGCCCCAGGTGTTCTCGGTGGTGGTCACGGCTCGTCCGCGCGGGAACGCGGACGCCGGTCAGGTGGTGGCGGTGAGACTGCCTGTGAAGGTGGAACGGCTGAACCGCCCGGCGGGTTCGAAGGACGCCAGCAGCGCGGCCGCGTCCTCGCCGGTGACCTCGGTGATGAACTGCCCGGCTGTGTCGAGGGAGTCGACCCGCTGGAACGGTGCCGGGCGATGCAGCAGCCCGACGAGGGCCGAGGCGAAGCGCGGGTCGACGGCGGCCGCGGCGAACAGGTTGCCGCCGATATCGGCGAACTCCGGATCACCCAGGAACAGGCGCGTCACCCGGTTCGCGGCATCACCGCGGGCAGCCAGGAACGCTTGATACTGCCGGGTGATCCACTCCGCGTCGAAGGGCCCATCGTGCACGGCCGCGGCCGCCACCAGGCGCTGCGCCTGGATCAGCCCACTTTGCGCGCCCTGTCCCGCGATCGGGTCGTAGGCGGCGGAGGTGTCCCCGAGCGAAGCCACCGGATGCCCGCCCGCGGTGTGCCCGGCCCCGGCCCGCACGACCGGGCGCACGGCGCCCTTCAGCCACGAGTGCGGGTCGTCGGCGATCACCTCGGCGGCCAGCACCTCGGGCAGGTCCCAGTCGATGTGATCACGGTAGAGATCCCGCACGACCCGCAGCGCGGACTCGGCGGAATCCGCTGTGCCGAAACGCTTCTCCCATTCGCTACCGGGGCGCGCCCAGCCCAGGAACGCCCAGCTCGGACCCGCGTCCTTGTGCAGGTACGGGCCCCACCAGCCCTCGCCCTGATCGGCCAGGATCGAGAAACCGCTGTGTGCGCCGCCCGCCCGGCTGCGATGGGCGAACACGCTCTCGTCGTGGCCGAGACCGGTGACCGTCACCGTGAGCAGCGAGCGCTGCGGCGCGGTGTAGGGACTGCGGGACTCGTCGACCGGGAACAGGTCGGACAGGCCGCCGCGACCGGTGGCGACCAGGGTCAGGTCGGCCGCGGCGGCGATCGCGTCGAGGGACTCGGGCGTGATCTGCTCCACGACGAAGCGGCCGCCTCGCTCGCGGAAGGCGGTCAGGCGTTCGTCGGCCTTGAGCCGGGTGTCGACCGCGACGCCCGCGTAGCCCTCGAAATGCCCGTCGAACTGGATGAGCTCCTCGCGCTGCGGGCCCGCGATCCGCACGCTGAGCCCGGTGTGCCGGGGTGCGCGAGCGGTGTAGGTGTCCAGGCCGAGCGCGGCTTCGGCCTGCTGGGTCTCGCCGAATTCGAGCGCGGTGCCGGTGGCGGGGACGTCGTCACGCAGTGCGCGCTGGTCGCGGTCGCTGTAGAGGGTGACCTCGAAGCCGGCGTCGAGCAGGCCCAGGGCGGCGGTGACGCCGGTCTGCCCGGCTCCGATCACGGCGGCCGAGCGGGTGGAGGTTGGCGTTGTCATGCGTGAATCTCCCTTCCTGTCGGAGTTGGTGCGGTGGTCGTCGTGTCGCGGCCAGGTGAAGCGAATTCGGCTGCTCCCGAACGAGATTCCGATGCGGGCAGCGCGGTGGACGCCGGACCGCCGAGGCGGTAGCGCGTGCCCCGGTGTTCGCCCGGCAACCGGTCCCCCGCCTCGAACAGCGCGTTGCGCAGGGTGCCCGGCACGTAGTCGGTGGCGTAGACGCCCCGATCGGTCAGCACCGGAACGACATGGCGGACAACATCTTCGAAGCTGCCCGGGGTGATGGCGTAGGCCAGGTTGAACCCGTCCAGGTCGGTGTCGGCCACCCAGTCCTGCAGCTGATCGGCGACCGTCTCCCCGGAGCCGACGAAAACCGGTCCCATGCCGCCGATTCCGGCCCAGCGGCCGATATCGCGGACCGTCCACTCCCGGCCGTCGTCGTCGAACTCCTGGAACGCCGCCACCGCGGATTGGATGGCGTTGCTCTCGACCTGCCCGATCGGCGCGTCGAGGTCGTAGGTGGACAGGTCGATGCCCATCCAGCCGGACATGAACACCAGCCCGCCCTCGACGCTGGCGTAGGACAGGTACTCCCGGTGCTTGCGCTGCGCCGCCTCGTCCGTGGCATCGGTGACGATGGTGGCCAGCGCGTAGACGCGGGCCGAGTACCGGTCCCGCCCGGCGGCTTCGAGCGCGTCGCGGATGCGGGAAACCGTCTGCGCCAGCACTCGTTTGGACGGCCCGGCGACGAAGATCGCCTCGGCGTTCTCCGCGGCGAACCGCACCCCGCGCGGCGAGGCCCCCGCCTGATAGATCACCGGTGTGCGCTGCGGCGACGGCTCGGACAGGTGGATGCCCGGCACGGTGTAGTGCCTGCCCCGATGCCCGATGTGATGCACCTTCGCCGGGTCCACGTAAACACCGCGTTCGGTGTCGCGGACCACGGCGTCGTCCGCCCAGGAGCCTTCCCAGAGCTTGTAGAGCACCTCCAGGTACTCGTCGGCCCGGTCGTACCGCTCGTCGTGATCGAGCTGATCGTCCGCGCCGAAATTCCTTGCGGCGGAAGGCAGATACCCGGTCACCACGTTCCAGCCCAGCCGGCCCTTCGTCAGATGGTCGAGGGTGGACAGGCGGCGCGCGAACGGATACGGATGCTCGAAACCGGTGCCGGTGGTGATGCCGAACCCGAGATGTTCGGTCACCGCGGCCATCGCCGAGACCAGCAGCAGCGGGTCAGCGACCGGGATCTGGGCGCCCTGGCGCAGGGCAGCCACATCGTCGCCGCCGTACACGTCGTAGGTGCCCAGCACGTCCGCGATGAAGATGCCGTCGAACCGCCCGCGCTCGAGCAGTCGCGCCAGCTCGGTCCAGTAGGCGAGGTCGGTGTAGCGGTGCGACTGATCCTCGGGATGCCGCCACAGGCCGGGAGATTGATGCGCGACGCAGTTCATGTCGAAGGCGTTGAATCGGATACGGCGCGTCACGACGGTACCTCGGTGGCGGGCGACCGATCCCCCGCGCTCCAGGCGAAGGGCAGGTCCGACCCGTTGAGCAGGTGATCACCGATGGCACGCGCCTTCTGGATGGCCGGATTGTGCACCGAGATCGTGCGGGCGTTGCGCCAGTGGCGATCCAGGCGCAGGCTTTCCGAGACCGCGGACGCGCCGCCCACCTCGAACAGCAGCGTGGTCGCCGGCAGCACCAGATCGATGACCGCCAGCTGTGCGCGGGCGGCGGCGAGTTCGGCTGCCACCACGAGTGATTCGTCCCGCGCTCGATCGGCCAGCACGGCGTCGAGCACGTCGGCGACCGCCAGCACGCTCGCCTCGGCGGCGAACGCGGCCGCCGACAGCCGTCCGATCACCTGCTGCACCAGGGGATCCCGCCGCGGGAGATCCGCCGCCGAATGGGTGTAGCCGCGGGTGCGGGCCGACACCCATTCGCGGGTATCGCTTTCCGCGCGCCGCGCGATGCCGGCCAGCACCGCCAGCTGAACCAGTTGCAGGTAGGAGGTGGCGTAGGTGGCTCCCGGGGCGCCGTAGCCGGGCCCGAGAATACGATCCTCGGTCACCGTCACGTCACTGAATTCGGTTGTGCCGCTGGCGGTGAGGCGCTGTCCGAACCCGTCCCAGTCGTCGTGCTGCCGCACGCCTTCGGCGTTCGCGTCGACCAGCACGCCGACTCGTTCGCCGTCCCGATCAGCGGCGGCCAGAATGTAATCGGCGTACAGCGAGCCGGTGCTGTAGAACTTCGTGCCGTCGAGCCGCCACCGTTCACCGTCACGCGTGAGCCGTGTCCGATAGCGGTCGACCGCGCCGACCCCCGGCTCGGTGATGGCATTGCCGACCAGCGTGCCCTCCGCCACCGCACGCAGCCAGTCCGTACGCGCAGGCCCCGGCTCGGCCAGCAGCTGGTCCTCGACGAAGGAGAAGTGCACCCGAAGCGCCTGCGGCAGATTCGATTCCGCGGCGGACAGCGCGATGAGCTGACGGAACAGCTGGCGTACGGTGACCCCGTAACCGCCGTGTTCCACCGGCACCCGCAGTGCGCCGAACTTCGCCGCCCGCAGCCAGGTGATCTCCTCGAACGGCAGCTGCCGGTCGGCCTCCCGGGCGACCGCACCCGCGGCGATGCGCTCGAAGATCGGCCCGAAGATCGCGTCGAGTTCGGCGTCGGTGGTGGTCTGCGTTTCCACGGTGGTCATCGCGTCGCTCCCACCGGCTCGGGGGCACCCGCACCGGAGGCCAGATCGGCCTCGAGTTCGCGGACCAGGGGCAGCACGCGACTGCCGAAGTACTCGACTTCCTCGTGGTAGTGCAGGAATCCCAGGAGCAGCAGGTTCACCCCGCGCTTCTTGTACTCGACGATCCGATGCGCGATCTGCTCGGGCGTGCCGATGAGCTTGGAGCGGAACCCGTCGTTGTACTGCACGAGATCCTCGAAGCTGGAGTCGGCCCACATACCGCGCTTGTCGCCGGTGGAGCTGCCCGCCTGCTGCACCGCGCCCCGGAAGCCCGCCACGGCCTCGGGGTCGGCCTTGGCGATGATCTCGCGCAGCGTGTCCTTCGCCTCCGCCTCGGTGTCGCGGGCGATGAGGAATCCGTTGAGCCCGAATCGCACCGTGCGGCCGTGCTCGGCGGCCGCGGCGCGCACCTCGGTGATCTGCTCGGTGATGCCGTCGAAGTCCTTGCCGTTGCTGAAGTACCAGTCCGAGACGCGCCCGGCCATGGCGCGGGCGGCGGTGGAGTTTCCGCCCTGGAAGATCTCCGGGTGCGGGCGGCCTTCCGAGACAAGGGGTTTGGGTTTGAGGTCGTAGCCGCGCAGGCGGTAGAAGTCGCCCGCGAACTGCGCGGCGTCCTCGGTCCAGCTCCGGCGCAGCACCTCGATGAACTCCTCCGAACGCCGGTAGCGCTCGTCGTGTTCGAGCCAGGGTTCGCCGAGGGCGGTGAATTCGCCCTTGAACCAGCCGCTGACCACGTTCACCGCGGCGCGGCCGCCGGAGAGGTGATCGGCCGTGGCGATCAGTTTGGCCAGCACCCCCGGCTGCCAGAGCCCGGGATGCACGGCGGCGATGACCTTGAGGCGTTCGGTGGCGAGCAACAGGGCGAGGCTGAAACTCGTCGATTCGTGCTGGTATGCCGCACCGTAACTGGCCATGTACCGAACCTGGGTGAGCGCGTAGTCGAAACCGTTGTTCTCGGCGAGCACGGCGAGTTTCTTGTTGTACTCGTAGCCCCAGTCGGTGCGCTGCTCGATATTCGAAACGACCAGGCCCCCACTTACATTCGGAACCCAGTAGGCGAATTTCAGGGGCTCGGCGGCGATATTTTCGTCATTGTCCGCGGACACAGGATGCTCCATCGTGAGGTCGGTGAAGTGGAAGGAATTCCCGCGCGCAGGGTGGCGCGGTCAACTAGTGCCGCGACAACAGCTTCTATTGCTCATGATCACCAGCCTAGGAGTAGTCAAATGTGCTGTCCAACAGGCATTTTCGATGCAGTGATAAGTTTTCCCTACCACGCCGGGCAGGCTCCGCTCAGAGCGCTCAGGCCGCTCGGGCGCCGAGCGAACCGGCGCGCCGGACCAGGACGTCGTGCAGGGAGCGCGCCGCGTGCGGCAGGGCCGAGGATTTGCGCCGCTGCGCCACGAGCACCACTTCGGTGGCCCGGCAATCGAGCGGCCGCCAGGTGATCACCCCCGTTTCCGCCAGGGGATCGCCGGCGATGCTGTAATCGGGAAGTACCGTGACCCCCAAGCCTTTCGCGACCATGATCTTCCCCATTTCCGCGCCGTCGGTGGAATAGGAGAACAGGGGTTGCCGGCCGTCCAGCAGGCGGTGGACGAACCGGTGCATCACATATCCCGATCGCATGACGATCAGCGATTCACCGAGCAGATCGTCGACCCCGACGACGGGCAGGGCCGCGAGCCGGCTGTCCGGGCGCACGCAGACGACCGGCCGGCCCCGCAGCAGTTCGGTGCAGTGGAACTCGGGGGCGAGGTCGTCACCGCGCAGGTAGTTCACCAGCCCAAGATCGAAACTCCCCTCGCGCAGCGCGGTGTGGATCTCGGCCTGCTGGGCGTCCACCACCTCGACCTGCGTCTGCGGATGCGCCTCCCGGAACTCGCGGATGGCCGGCAGCACCAGCGACACCGTCGCGGCGTTGACCGTCCCGACCCGCACCATGCGGCTGACACGATGCTGTTCGTCTGCCGCGCGCCGCAACAGGTCCACCGCGTCGAGCACCTGCGCGATGTAGGGCAGCAACTCCCGGCCCTGATCGCTGATCCGCGCCCCCGACCGCCGCCGGTCCAGCAGATCCACGCCCAGCTCGCGCTCCAGGTTCCGCAGCGTCTCACTCAGCGCCGGTTGCGACAGGTGCGATTCCTCGGCCACCCGCCGCAGTGACCCCAGCCGGGTCACGGCCTGGACGTATTCGAGCTGCTCGATCCGCATGGTCCCTCTTCGTCGGTCCCGCCTGGCCTCTCGCATCGAGTGTGCGCGCCGACGCCGGACGGTTGCAGGGTTGCGATCACCGAGAGTCGATGGCGGGGCCGGTCGGTCGGTGCCGTGTGCCGAGGGCCGACAGGTGGCCGCCGGCCCGCCGCCCCGCGGCAAGCACCTGAGCGCCCGAGCACCGACCGCCCCCTGATCGAGGGGTGCGGCGCGACGGCATCGAGAATCATCCGCAGAACGCGAAAGTGGCCCGGAACCATTTGGTTCCGGGCCACTTCGTTAGTAGCGGGGACAGGATTTGAACCTGCGACCTCTGGGTTATGAGCCCAGCGAGCTACCGAGCTGCTCCACCCCGCGTCGGTGAACACCACATTACACACGGCTGCGTAGATGGGGCAAATCGTCTGGTCACACGCGGTTTCCGGGTTGCGAAGAGATGATCACGCGGGGTGCGCGGGGACGGATTCCGGTGCGGCCGGGCGGTTGCCGGGGCGTGGATCGAGTGACAAACCACACCCCGGCGCGCGTGCGCGCGCTGATCCCCAGCCGGAGGGCCGGGAAAACGTGACCGGCCCCACAAATACCTCGTGATCCATATCACATCACAGCCGTATAACAGACCGGTTGGAATATCGAAATGCAGCATAGCCAGCCTGCATGAACCCAGTTTTTCGGGTTATTCGCTTCATGCAATTCTGGAGTTATCAAGACGTGATCTGCCGAGATTTACTCGTTATCGTCTGTCTCGGCCCTGATCAAACCTGTGACGGGCTCCGAACCGAACCGCTGCACGTCGGAAACCCTGTCCCGCGGTTAGGTGCCACGACCCCCTGGGGACAGGGACACGGCGGATCCGCTCGCCGGGTTGGCAGGCGCAGGGAGGGAAACCACCATGAAACAGAACCGGAAGATCAACTCCCGCGTCCTCGGCCTCGCGGCCGTGACCGGCGCACTTGTTGCCGTCCCGTTCGGCTTCTCCGCCACCGCCTCCGCTGCACCCGCCCACGACTGGGACGGTGTGGCCCAGTGTGAGAGCGGCGGCAACTGGGGCATCAACACCGGCAACGGCTACTACGGCGGCCTGCAGTTCTCCCCCGGCACCTGGGCCGCCAACGGCGGCACCGGCATGGCCCACCAGGCCAGCAAGGATGAGCAGATCCGCGTCGCGGAGAACGTGCTCGCCAGCCAGGGCGTCGGAGCGTGGCCGCACTGCGGCCGCTTCCTGCGCGCGGGCGTCTCCGCGCCCGAGGCCCCCGAGGTCCCGGCCGTGCCCGAGCCGGTCGTCGCCGCGCCCACCGAGCGCCAGGCCATGATCGACCAGGCCAAGAGCGTCGCCGGCGGTCTTGCCGAGCAGTTCGGCGTACAGGGCCAGTACCACCAGATCCTGGATCAGAACGCCGCCCTCATCGAGTCCTGGGGCCGCTGAGATCGGACTTCCTTCCCCATACCGGAAGAAGTGAAAAGCGCTGCCGTCGAGTTCGACGGCAGCGCTTTTCGTTGTTCCGCCGGGGCCCGCGGGCCCCGGGGTCGTGCGTGCGGCTCTCGCTCACCGGGTAGCGAGCGAGAGCCCTGGTATCAGCCGCCCGCCTTCTCGTAGGCGTCGACCGCGCGCTGCAGACTCTCCAGCGCCTTACCCAACTCGCCCAGATCGCCGGACCGCTGCGCGTCACTCACGGTCTTGAGCGCATCGTCGATCTGTTTGATGGCCGCTTCCTTGCCTGGCGCCGGGGCCGTACCGCCGTTGTTGTTCGGCGGCGTGGTCCCCTGATTGGGCGGGACGACCACCTGCCCCGGTTGATCGGTCGCCGCGCTGCCGCTGCCGGGCAGCACCTTGTCCAGGGCCTCCTTGACGGTGGCGCCCATGCCGACCTTGTCCTGATAGCTGGCCAGCACCTTCACCAGCTGCGGGAAGGACGGCGCGTTCGAACCCGCCGAATTGCGTTCCAGATACCAGGGTTCGACGTACAGGATGCCGCCGTCGCCCACGGGCAGGGTGAGCAGGTTGCCGAACCTGATCTTGTTGGTGTTGCCCGTGGTGAGCAGGTTCCTGGCCTGTGACACTTCGCCGTCGGTGGTCATCGAGGTCTGCGTCTGACCCGGGCCCGGCGTCTGCGAGTCGTTGGGCAATCGCAGAATCGTGAGCTTGCCGTAGTTCTCGGGATCGGAGTTGGCCTGGATGTAGGCCGACAGGAACTGGCGCTTGTAGCCCACCATCGCACCGGTCAGCGTGAACTGCGGCTTCCCGGACTTGGTGTTGCCCAGCAGCACGTAGTACGGCGGCTGATGCGCACCCGCGCCCGCGCCCTCGGCGGTCGGATCGTTGGGGACCGACCAGAAGGCGTTGTTGGTGAAGAACTCACGCGGATCGTTCACGTGGTACTTCGAGAGCATCTCGCGCTGGACCTTGAACAGGTCCTCCGGGTAGCGGAAGTGCGACCGCAGTTCGTCGGAGATGGCGCTCTCGGGCTGAACGGCGTTGGGGAACACGCCCATCCACGCCTTGAGCACCGGGTCGTTCTTGTCCGTCTCGTAGAGCGTGACGGTGCCGTCGTACGCGTCGACCGTGGCCTTCACCGAGTTCCGGATGTAGGACACCTCCTTGCGCGGCAGCAGCCGGCCGGTGGTCTGGTCGATGCTGTCCTCCACCACGCCGTCGAGCGAGGTGCGCTGGGAGTACGGGAAGTTGTCGAGCGTGGTGTAGGCGTCCACGATCCACTGGATACGACCGTCGACCACCGCCGGGTAGATGTCGCCGTCCGTGGTGAGCCACGGCGCGACCTGCTCGACGCGCTGCTTCGGGCTGCGATTGAAGATGATCTTCGAATCGGGTCCGATGGCGCCGGAGAACAGGATGTTCCGCTCGGCGTACTTGGCCGCGAACGCGAACCGGTTGAACCAGTTCCCGATCGCCACGCCGCCCTTGCCGGTGTAGGTGTTCTGCGCGGTGGGCGTGTCGTACTCGCGCGGGGCCTGGCCGTTGGCGCCGACGATCGCGTAGTCGGTATCGGACTTGGCGATGAGCTCGCCGTAGTAGATACGCGGCTCGTTCACCGGGATCGCCTGGCGGTCCTTCGGGATGAAGGTGTCGCTGACCGTGTCCAGATCACCGATCTTGAAGACCGGATAGCCGTAGCCGCCGCCGGACTCGCTGCCGGCCGCCTGCTGGGCCTGCTTGTCCTCCTTCGGTGGAGCGGCGTTGACCTGATTGGCCGGGGCCGCCACGAAGCCGTTGCCGTGCGTGAAGACGGTGTGCTTGTTGATCCAGTCCGTCTGGTTGCCGGAGAGGTTCTGCGGCACCAGTTCACGTGCGGCGACGATGAAGTCGCGCACCTCGCCGTTGATCGTGTAGCGGTCGATGTCCAGCGGATCCGGGAAACCGTAGAAGTTCTGCAGCTGCTGATTGCGCTGCACGAACGTCTGGGTCATGAGGTTCGGATCGAGCAGGCGGATGTTCTTGATGGTCTCGGAGTCCGCGACCGCGACCTTGCCGCCGGGCGTGGTCGCCTGTCCCACACCGCCGTACGGCACGTACTCGACCTTGTCATCGGTGAGCCCGTACGCCTGCCTCGTGGCCTCGATGTTGCGCTCGATATAGGCGCTCTCCTTGGTGGCCGCGTTCGGGCGCACCGAGAACTGCTCGACCAGCAGCGGCCACACCGCGCCGACCAGTACCGACGACAGCACCAGCAGCGCCGCCGCCATGGCCGGAACCCGCAGATCGCGCAGCACGATTCCGGCGAAGAACGCCAGCGCGCAGATGACCGCGATCGAGAGCAGGATCAGCTTCGCGGGCAGCACCGCGTTGATGTCGGTGTACGAACCACCGGTGAAGGTGGGCTCCTTGCGCTGACTCGACAGCAGCGCGTACCGGTCGAACCAGTACGCGACCGCCTTGAGCAGCACGAACATTCCGGCCAGCACGGCCAGCTGCACCCGGGCCGCGGTGCTCAGCGTGCCCTCGCGCCCGGCCAGGCGCAGCCCGCCGAAGACGTAGTGCGTCACCAGATTCGCGAAGAACGCGATCACCACGGCGACGAACAGCCAGTTCAGGACCATGCGGTAGAACGGCAGATCGAAGGCGTAGAAGCCGACGTCCAGATTGAACTGCGGGTCCCGCACACCGAACGAACCACCGTGCAGGAACAACTGCACCGTGGCCCAGTTGCCCTGTGCCACCAGCCCGGACAGCAGGCCGATCAGCAGCGGAATCCCGATGCCGAACAGCCGCAGCCGACTCATGACGGTGGTGCGATAGCGGGCGATGGGATCGCCCGGTCCGGTCACCGGCACGAAGACCGGGCGGGAACGATATGCCAGCAGCAGGGCGAGCCAGATGATCGCGGCCACGACGACCGTCACCGCCAGGAACAGCAGGACCCGGGTGAGCAGGACCCGGTGGTACACGCCCCGGAAACCCACCTCCCCGAACCAGAGCCAGTTCGTATAGGCGTCGGTGAGTCGAGGCCCGACCAGTAGTAGTGCCGCCAGCGCCAGAGCCGTCACCAACAGCACACGGCTGCGGCGTGACAGCGAAGGTAAGCCTGTCGGGGGGCGCATGCCCACGATGCCACTCTCCCAGGGTCCGGCGAGCCCGCGCCGGAAATACCGACCGGGGCAGCGCAGTCCGATGATGCGAGTCGGTCCCAGGGGACCTTTCGCGCCCCACTCTACGTAAATCGCCCGCCCGCGGGCCGAACACCTCACATGACTGTCCGCGCGGAGGCGGGAAAGATCGACTCGCGATGGCCGGACGGCGGCAAACCCCGGTGTGGGGGCGGGGCCGCAGGCTTGGGAGGATTGCCGGGTGAACCCTGAGCAGTGGGCCGCGTCCGCCCTGTACCGGTGTATTCGTGAGATCGCCGAATACGCCGACGGTGAAGGGTGGGACCGGCCGCCGCAGATGTTCGCGCTGGTGCCCACCGCCGATCTGGTGGCGGCCGAACCGGCGCTGCTCGATCAGCTCGACGCCGAGGGCGCGCTGACTCCCATCGCGCAGGATCCGTTCCCGGAGGACATCTCCGGTGATCATCCGCGCGCGCTGGACGAATTCCTGGGCACCACCAGCTGGCCGATGGCGGTCGAGGGCTGCGTGCTGGTGCAGCAGATCGTGGTGCTGCCCCCGGCCGCCGAGCAGACCCTCGACGACGCGATCGCCCCGCTGCTCGCGGACCCCGACGCCGCCGACGACGCGGGCCGCCGCGCCGCGGTCGCCCACCCCGGGCGGCGCGACGCCCGGCTGTACGCGGGCGTCCTGCGGGACGGGACCTCGCTGTCGCTGCTGCAGGTGCGTCCGGCCGAGGACGAGGAGGACCCCTTCGGCGACCTCGACCTGCGGACGGCGCCGAACCTCGCGCCGAACCTGATCGAGGCGCTCAAGCAGACCCTGGAGAACGAGCCCGAGGAGTAGAGCTCGCCCGGAGCAGACCGCGCCCGCTGTCCTGGACAGCGGGCGCGAGTGCGTTGCACGGGGTTCGGCGGCGGTCTAGCCGCAGCCGACGGTGTCCCGGCCGGCGTTGATGTCGTCGAGGGATTGCACTGCGCCGGACAGGTTTTCGATCTTCACCAGGCGCAGGCCGTCGGGGGTGCGCTGGGCGGCCTCGTTGCAGTTGGCGGCCGGGACCAGGAAGGTTTCGGCGCCGGCCTCGCGGGCGGCCATCATCTTGTACTGAATGCCGCCGATGGGGCCGACCTTGCCCTCGGGGTCGATGGTGCCGGTGCCCGCGACGAACTTGCCGCCGGACAGTTCGCCGGGGGTGAGCTTGTCGATCAGCGCCAGGGTGAACATCAGGCCCGCCGAGGGTCCGCCGATCTCGGCCAGATTGAAGTCGACCTGCAGGGGGCCGGCCGCGAACTCGCCGGGGGTGATGCCCAGGTAGCCCTTGCTCGCGTCGTCGGGGCGCGCGCCCAGGGTGATCTCCGCGCTCTGCTGCACGCCGTCGCGGCGGAACACCACCGGGATCGCGGTGCCCGGCTTGGCCGACGACACCGCCGACACCACGTCCTTGGCCGCGGCGATGGGCTTGCCGTCCACGGTCACCAGCTCGTCGCCCTTGTGCAGCACATCCTTGGCGGGGCCGTCCTCGGTCACCGCGCGCAAGCGCACCACCGTCGGCATCTTCAAGTAATGCAGCGCCGCCAATTCGGCATTGTCTTCGGAGTCCTTGAACTCCTGCTGATTGGATTCGTCGATCTTCTCGCGGGACACACCGGGCGGATACACCTCCGCGCGCGGAACCAGACCGTGCTCACCGTCGAGCCAGAGGCCGAAAGCCTCGAAAATATTCAGCTGATCGCGAACTGAGACCGTGGTCATATTCAAGTTACCGGTGGTGGGATCGACGGGGACATCCCGCACCTCGACCACCTGTTTTCCGTTCACCTCACCGAGGGTGTTGAACGTCGGCCCGGGTCCGAGCGCCACGAACGGAACGGTGACGACGCTGCCTGCGATCCCCAGCACCAGAATGGGTATCAAGGCGGCGAGCAGGGTGAATATCCGACGGTTCACGCGGCCAAGGGTACTTGTCATGCACCCGATTGCCGCGCTCCGCTCGGCGGTTCGCGCCATGCGGGGCTCCAGTACCGTAGTGACTATGAGTGATTCTTCGTTCGGATTCTCGAACCGTGACGACGATCCGGAGCGCAAGCCGGGCGACGGGTCCGGTGGTTCCGGTGCGAACAATCCGTTCGGCTTCGGACCGGGCGGCTTCGATCCCTCGCAATTCGGGGGCGCGTTCGACCCCTCCAAGCCCGGCGGTGGTTTCGACCCCTCGCAGCTCGGCCAGATGCTCAGTCAGCTGGGTCAGATGTTCACCAGCATGAGCCAGCCCGGCGCGAGTTCCGGCCCGGTCAATTACGACCTCGCCAAGCGCCTGGCCCGCCAGCAGCTCGGGGCCACCGTCGCCCCGATCACCGCGGGCGCCCAGCGCGCGGTCACCGATGCCACGCATCTGGCCGAACTCTGGCTCGACGCGGCCACCACGCTGCCGGCCGGGGCCACCAGGTCGGTGGCCTGGACCCCGAACGACTGGATCGAGGAGACGCTGCCGACCTGGAAGCGGCTCTGCGATCCGGTCGCGGAACAGGTTTCGGGCATGTGGACCGCGACCCTGCCCGCCGAGGCCAAGGAATTCGCCGGCCCGATGATGGGCATGCTCGGGCAGATGGGCGGCCTGGCCTTCGGCTCGCAGCTGGGCTCGGCCCTGGGCCAGCTCGCCAAGGAGGTGCTGACCTCCACCGACATCGGCCTGCCGCTCGGACCGGACGGCACCTCGGCGCTGCTGCCCACGGCCATCGCCGAGTTCAGTGCCGGGCTCGAACAGCCCGAGAGCGAGATCCTGGTCTTCCTCGCGGCCCGCGAAGCGGCGCATCAGCGCCTGTTCGCGCACGTGCCGTGGCTGCGCCAGCAGGTGCTGGGCGCGGTGGAGGATTACGCGCGCGGCATCAAGATGGATTTCTCGGCCATCGAGCAGGCCGCGGCCGGGCTCGATCCGATGACCCTGGCCCAGGACCCGTCCAAGCTGGAGGAACTGCTCGCGCAGGGCACCTTCGAACCGCAGACCACGCCGGAGCAGAAGGCCGCGCTGGAACGGCTCGAAACCCTGCTCGCCCTGATCGAGGGCTGGGTGGAGACCGTGGTGACCGACGCTGTCGGCGACCGGCTGCCCGGTGCGGGCGCGCTCGCGGAGACGCTGCGCCGGCGCCGCGCCACCGGCGGGCCCGCCGAGCAGACCTTCGCCACCCTGGTCGGGCTGGAACTGCGTCCGCGCAAGGTGCGCGAGGCGGCGGCGCTGTGGCGGCGGCTGACCACCGACGCCGGCGTGGACAAGCGCGACGGGGTGTGGGCGCATCCGGACCTGCTGCCCGATTCCAGCGATCTGGACTCCCCTGCCGGGTTCATCGACACCATCCTGGGCGGCGGCACAACGGCTTTCGACGATCCGCTGGCCCAGCTGGCCGCGACCGAGGCTCGGGAGAAGGCCGAGCGCGAGGGGCGCGGGGACAAGCCGGAGGCCGATTCGGCCGATGGCGGCAAGGCCGATGGCGATGAGCCGGAAGGTGATTCGCCGGGCAATGCCTGACGGCGCGCGGGCGCGTCGGTAGCGCGGGCGCGCCGACGATCCGTCGACGACGCGGACCGCCGGTCGCTCGCGAGCGGCACGGCCTGTGGATAACGCGGGCAAGCTCGATCGTGAAGTTGTGGACAACCCAGGAAAGCGCTGGTGATCAAGCGTTTCCCTGGGTTTTCGCGTTCTCCGGGTCGCGCAGACTCGAAGCTATGACCACACTCGCTCGGACCTCGGGGCCCGCATTGGATCCGCGAATCACCGTGCTGCGGCGCACCGACGGGGCGGTGCAGCTGGGCTGGGATCCCGAGCACGCGCTCGTGCTGCGCGCCCCGGGCACTCCGCACCAGCTCTGGGAGCTGCTACGCCTGCTGGACGGCATGCACACCCGGGCGCAGATCCGTTCCGAGGCGGCGGCTTTCGGCCTGGCGAAGGAACTCACCGACGCGCTGCTGGACGAGCTGAGCGCGGCCGGACTGCTGCACGACGCGCCGCCACCCGCCCGGCTCCGTTCGGTGCGCGTGCACGGGCGCGGCCCGCTCTCGGACGCACTGCTGGCCGGGGTACAGCGAATAGGGTTGCGGCCCAGCCGATCCCACGATACGAACGCCTTCGGCCTGCTCCAGCCACATGGCAGCGGGGCGGGTGAGCCGTGCAGCGGTGGTCTACACGCGGCACACAGCAGTGGCCCGCACGATTCACACAGCGGCGGGCCATGCACGGCGCACAGCGGCGGCCCGCGTGATTCACGCGGCAGTGGTCCTCGCAAGGCGCGCGGCGGCGGCGCGGGCGAGGCGGCCGGGCTCGTCGTGCTGGCCGACGCGCTCGTGCCGGATCCCGCGTTGACGCAGCAGCTGGTGCGGAGGCGCATTCCGCATCTGCAGGTGCGGATCCGGGACGGGCGCGGGGTTGTCGGGCCGCTGGTGCTGCCGGGTACCTCCAGTTGTTTGCGTTGCGCCGATCTGCACCGCTGTGATCGCGAGCCGGAGTGGCCGCACCTGTCCGCCCAATTGTTGGGGCGGGCCGGGTACGCCGCGCCGGCGGTCATCGCGGCCACGGCGGCGCTGGCCCTGGCGGAGATCGCGGCGATCATGCGCGGCGCGGCCGATCGGCCGCCGGTGACCCTGGACACGACGCTGGAACTGGACCCGGAGATCTATCGCATCGCACGGCGGCCGTGGCCCGCGCATCCGCGGTGCGGTTGCCGCGCGTTCCAGCCGCTCTCCCAGCCGAATTCGCTGTCCCCGGCCCCGAACCGGCCGCGTGCGGCCATAGCCGGAAGGCTCGGATGTGATGGATCCCACTTACCGCTCCCACCCGCGAGAACGGTCAATTCCCATGGCGAACCGTCTGGGACATCGGCATGATGGTGGCGTGTCAGAGATTGTGAGCAAGCGCTCCTCCCGCAACGCCAAGTTGGCCAAGATTCCACTGGGTATCGCGGGCCGGGCCGCCGTGGGATTCGGCCGCAAACTCGTCGGGGGCGACAAGTCCGAGATCAACGCCGAGCTGAACCAGAAGGCCGCCGAACAATTGTTCGCGGTACTGGGTGAGCTCAAGGGCGGCGCCATGAAGTTCGGTCAGGCACTGTCGGTCTTCGAGGCCGCGGTGCCCGAGGAGTTCGGCGAGCACTATCGCGAGGCGCTGACCAAGCTGCAGGCCGCCGCGCCCCCGATGCCGACGGCCGCGGTGCACCGCCAGCTCGATCAGCAGCTGGGCACCGGCTGGCGGCAGCGGTTCAAGGACTTCGACGACGCGCCGACCGCCTCGGCCAGCATCGGGCAGGTGCACAAGGCCGTCTGGTCCGACGGCCGCACGGTCGCGGTGAAGGTGCAGTACCCGGGCGCGGACGAAGCCCTGCGCTCGGATCTCAAGACCCTCAATCGCATGGCGGGCATGATCGGTTCGCTCATTCCGGGCGCGGATGTGAAGCCGGTGCTGGCCGAGATCAGCGAGCGCACCGAGGAAGAACTCGACTATCGCATCGAGGGCGGGCATCAGCGGCAGTTCGCGAAGGCCTTCGACGGGCATCCGCGCTTCCTGGTCCCCAAGGTCATCGCCAGCGCTCCCAAGGTGATCGTCACCGAGTGGCTGGAGAACGCCACCCCGGTCTCGACGATCATCACCCGCGGCATGGAGGATCCGGCGGGCACGCTCGAGCTGCGCAATCGCGTCGCGGCCCAGATGGGTGAATTCCATTTCTCCGCACCGGCCATCGCGGGGCTGCTGCACGCGGATCCGCATCCGGGCAATTTCATGGTGCTCGAGGACGGCCGTCTCGCGGTCATCGACTACGGCGCCTGCGCCCCCCTGCCCAACGGATTCCCGCCCGAGCTCGGGCAGATGGTGGCGCTCGCGGTCGAGGAGCGCTTCGACGAGCTGGTCACGCTGATGACCACCAACGGCTGGGTGATCCCCGGAAAAACGGTGACGCATCAGGAGATTCAGGACTACCTGCGCCCGTTCACCGATCCCATCAAGACCGAGACCTTCCACTTCACCCGTAAATGGATGCAGCGCGTGGCGGGCAAGGCCACCGACATCTCCAACCAGGAAATGATCAAAACCGCTCGCGCCCTGCAACTCCCGGCCGAACATGTCATGATCTTCCGCGTCCTGGGCGGCTCCATCGGCATCTGCGCCCAACTCGACGCCGAACTCCCCTTCATGAAGCTGATGCAGGACTGGGTCCCCGGCTACAAGGAATACCGCACGGCCAGTTGAGGCACACGCTTCGAAACATTCTGTCCCCGAACGCAAAACGACCCGCTTACGAAAGCGTAAGCGGGTCGTATGCGTTCAACTCCCCCGGCGCTTGGGCCGATCATGCCACCGCGACCTTGCGCGGACGGCCGCGAGGCCGCTTGCGGGCGATGACCACACCCTGATCGAAGATCTCGCCGCCCCAAACACCCCAGGGCTCAGCGCGATCGATCGCGGCGGTCAGGCAGCCCTGACGGATGGGGCACTCGGCGCAGAGCGTCTTGGCCTCTTCCAGCTGGGCGGGGGACTCGGCGAACCAGAGATCGGGGTTGAGCCCGTCCCGGCAGGGCAGAGTGGTGGTGACGCCCCGGCGGATGCGGGGGGTGGAAGCCACGGTGTTGCGGCATGTCACGCGGTCACGGGTAACCGTGTTGGACACGTCGTGCTCCTTCAGCTCGTGCAGTGGTCGTCTTGTGGAAGACATTTGCGGTGGTTGTTCCGCGAAACCGGTGCCGGTGGCTGGAGGCCGATAAAACAATGGCCACGGTTTCGCGGTGTGCGATCCGTGGCCAGGAGGTACGGGGGGTGTCCCCGTTATCCGAGTCGACTTCGGTGTCGACTCCTGATCACGTTCGCTGGGTGGGTGTTACGACGGCGGGCTGCCCGCAGGTTCGCCGGGCTCTCGCCCGTTTCATCCGCGATGACACCGGTGGCCACATACGCGGCTCCCGGGTGCTGCCAGCCCGCCTCGGGCTTGTCCTGATCAACGATCGTCTTCATCGCTTGGGCTTTGGTTGCAAAACCCTGAAGACCAAGATCGCTGCCGCTGGACAGATGAATCCCCTGGTCGGCGAGGATCCCCTGGGAGGCCGAGACAACGGAGACAGCAGACGCCATCGCCAAATCGCCGCCGATGCGGAACGACATGGTGTTCACGTTGTTGTTCATTGCCTTGCCTCCGTCCTGCACTCGTTGCGATCAATTCATCTGCACGACCGGGAGCACTCCCGGTTGCATGGGAACTACCCTAGGTACATATACGCGAGCACACAACCTATTTTTGACCAGCGGTTTTACGGTCTTGCGGACAGCAAATCAGAAGCGAAGAGTCGCAACGCGGTTGGGCCGGGCCGCACGACCCCGCGTGACGGAGATCAACCGCGGTTCCGGAGATCGAATCCGGGTCCGGGCGGCCGCGGGCCCGGACCACCCGCGCGCGGCCGGCTCAGTCCCGCTGCCGGGCCCGCACGATCGCCAGCACATCCGCGCCGTAGGTCTGCAGCTTCTTCGCGCCGATACCGGGGATGGCGACCAGCGCACGATCGTCGGTGGGTCGCTGTTCCGCGATGGCGGTCAGGGTGGTGTCGCTGAACACCACGAAATGCGGCAGGGACAGCGCGTCGGCCTTGTCCTTACGCCATTCGTGCAGGGCCGCGAGCAGTTCGGTGTCCACGTCGGCCGGGCAGCGCGTGCACCGGCCCAGCATGGTGGCCTGGGTGTTGAGCAGCGGTCTGCCGCAGACGCGGCAGGTCGGGTGCACGCGTTTGGGACCGCGGCGATCGGTGACCGGCTGGGCGATGCGCGAGGCCGGGGAATCGTCGGGGACCAGGCCGACCAGGAAGCGGGAGCGGCGGCGCACCTTGCGCCCGCCCTCCGAACGCGCCAGCGCCCAGGACAATTGGAGGTGTTCGCGGGCGCGGGTGACGCCGACGTAGAGCAGCCGGCGCTCCTCTTCGAGGCCCGCCTCGTCCGAGACCGCGGCGTCGTGACCCAGGACGTGCTGGATCGGCACGGTGCCGTCGGCCAGGCCGACCAGGAACACCGCGTCCCATTCGAGGCCCTTGGCCGCGTGCAGGGAGGCCAGGGTGACCCCCTGCACGGTCGGTGGGTGCCTGGCCTCGGCGCGGGCGGCGAGTTCGCGCAGCAGCCCGGCGAGCTCGAGTTCGGGGTCGTGCGTGGCCAATTCCTCGGTGAGGGCGACCAGGGCAACCAGCGCGGACCAGCGTTCGCGGGCCTGCACGCCGACGGGTTCCTCGGTGGTCAGCCCGATGCGGGCCAGCACCGCCCGGACCAGGGTCACCAGTTCGGGACCGCGGGCGTCGGGCAGATCGTCGCGGGCTCCGGCCTGGCGCAGGGCCTGCACGGCCTGGCGGACGTCGGGCCGGGCGAAGAAGCCCTCGCCGCCGCGCACCTGGTACGCGATGCCCGCCTCGGTCAGGGCCTGTTCGTAGGCTTCGGACTGGGCGTTGATGCGGAACAGCACCGCGATCTCGGCGGCGGGCACGCCCTTGCCGAGCAGTCCGGTGATGGCCTTGGCGACGGCGGCGGCTTCGGCGGGCTCGTCGTCGTACTCGGCGAAGGCCGGTTCCGGGCCGTCGGGCCGCTGGCCGATGAGTTGCAGGCGGGTGCCCGCGATGCGGCCGCGGGCGGCGCCGATGACGCGATTGGCGAGCGAGACCACCTGCGGTGTGGAGCGGTAGTCGCGTTCGAGCCGTACGACGGTGGCCTCGGGGAAGCGGCGCGAGAAGTCCAGCAGATAGGACGGACTCGCACCGGTGAAGGAGTAGATGGTCTGGTTGGCGTCGCCGACCACGGTCAGATCGTCGCGATCGCCCAGCCACGCGTCGAGCACGCGCTGCTGCAGCGGGGTGACGTCCTGGTATTCGTCGACCACGAAGCTGCGGTAGCGGCCGCGGAACTCCTCGGCGACCGAGTTGTAGTCCTCGAGCGCGGCGGCGGTGTGCAGCAGCAGGTCGTCGAAGTCGAGCAGCAGGCCCTCGGAGGTGGTCTTGAGCGATTCGTAGGCCGCGTAGACCGCCGCGACCTTGTTCGCCTCGTAGGGGGCGTCGCGTTGCAGGCGAGCGACCGCGGCCGCGTAGTCCTCGGGGGCGATGAGCGAGCCCTTGGCCCATTCGATCTCGCCGGTCAGGTCGCGCAGGGTGTCGGTGTCGGTGGCCAGTCCGGAGCGGCCCGCGGCCTGGGCCACCAGCGGGAACTTGCGGTCGATGAGCCGCCACGGCACGTCGCCGACGACCTGCGGCCAGAAGTATTTGAGCTGGCGCAGGGCGGCCGCGTGGAAGGTGCGGGCCTGTACCTGCCCGGCCTCGCCGCCCAGGCCCAGCGCGCGCAGGCGGCCGCGCAGCTCCCCGGCCGCGCGGGCGGTGAAGGTCACCGCGAGCACCTGATCTGCGCGCACGTGCCCGGCCGAGACCAGGTGCGCGATGCGATGGGTGATGGTGCGGGTCTTGCCCGTTCCCGCGCCGGCCAGCACGCAGACCGGGCCGCGCGGTGCGCGTACGGCTGCCGCCTGCTCGGCATCGAGGTCGTCGAGCCGGAGTTTGGCCTGCTGTGCGGCGGCGGCAGTCACGCGCACCATCATGACAGTGCCGTCCGACAGCGCGCCCGCCCGGACCGCACTCGGCGGTACGTCGGGTCGCGCCTCAGGGCGCGCGGGGACCGCGGCGGTTAGCGTGCGGGGATGGCCGAGGATGGGAAGACCGGGGGCGCGCAGCGGACGAACTGGTTGGAGCTGTTCTTCGATCTGGTGGCGGTGGCCGGGTTGGTGCAGCTCACGCATCTGTTGCGGCACGGGCCCTCGTTCGGGTACTTCGCGTTGTATCTGCTGCTCTACCTTGCTTTTTGGACGGCGTGGGCGTGTATCACGCTGTACAGCGACATCGCGAGTGATCGGACGCATCCGGCGCTGATGCTGGCGGCCATGCTCGGGCTGGGGGTGATGGCGGCGGCGGTCGCGGGGGTGCCGGAGCGGCATGCGACGACCTTCGCGGCGGTGTACGTGGTGCTGCGGGTCGCGACCGCGCAGGCCTGGGGGCGCGGGTTCGTCGTGGTGGACTGGCCGACCGCGCAGCTGTCGTTCGGGGTGCTGCCGTGGATCGTCTCGCTGTGGGTGGACGCGCCGTGGAAGTACTACCTGTGGGGGCTCGGGCTGGCGATCGACCTGTGGCTGATGTTCGCGATCAGCGGTGAGCGGCTGCTGAGCGAGATGCAGGATCGGCTGGATCGGCGACTGCGGAAGTCGCGGCGGTTCCAGGGCGTCACCGCACCGAAACTCCGTGCGGTGCACGCGAATCCGGAGCACCTGGGCGAGCGGCTCGGGTTGTACGTGATCATCGTGCTGGGCGAGGGCGTGATCACCGTGATCGACGCGGTGGGCGGGGAACTGTGGACCGCCGAGATACTGATGCTCGGGCTGGGCGCCTTCCTCATCCTGACCGGGCTGTGGGCGCTGACCCTGCGGTTCGGTCCGGTGCCCCGGCTCATCAGCGGGGTCGACGGCGGCCGGGGGCAGCTGCCGTGGCAGCACATCATGGCCACGCACTGCTGGGTCACCGGCGCGCTGGCGACCATCGCGGCGGGTCTGGGGCTGACGATCTCGCACGCGAACGAGCACTTGTCCGCGGGTACCGGCTGGGTGCTCGGCGGCGGTCTCGCAGCGTACTTCGGCATTGTCGGGGTGAGCGGACTGCGCAGCGGGGCGCGCTGGCAGTCCCTGTTCACACATCCGCTGCCGTGTATCGCGGCGGCGCTCGTGCTCGGGTGGCTGGCCCCGCACATCGGGCCGGTACCGCTGGTCTACGGGCTGGTGCTCGTCATCGCTCGGGCGCTGCTGTGGCAGTCGTACGCCGACGGGAAGCTGCGGCGCGACGGCTCCGGCCCCGCGCGGCCGCACCGCGAGCCGCGCCCGCACCGGCGCCGCGGGGAGCGGTGATCCCCCGGTCGCGGCGGCGAGCCGAGGACCGGTGATCCCCGGTTCGCGGGCACCGGGGAACACGATCGGCGGGGTTCGCGTTGCATATCGCGTGACTGCAACCGACTTGACCATGTACTCGACGACCTGGTGTGGCTACTGCCGCCGGCTCAAGAAGCAGCTCGACGAGTCGGGCATCACCTATACGGTGATCGACATCGAAGAGAATCCGGATGCCGCCGAGTTCGTGGGCAGCGTCAACAACGGCAACCACGTGGTGCCGACCATCAAGTACCGCGACGGGTCCACCGCCACCAATCCGACCCTGGTGCAGGTGAAGCAGGCCCTCGCCGCGATCTCCTGACCGCGGGCCGCCGAAGCCGCACACCCTGACGTTTCCGAGTGTGCGGCTTTTCGCCGTCCCGGGCGGTCCCGGGGCGGCCTCGAATCAGTCCTGGGCGGCCCAGGATTCGACGATCGTGCGGGCGATGGAGATCGAGCCGGGCAGCAGCAGGCGCGATTCGGTGCGCGCCGCGCCCCACTCCCCCGCCGCGAGGGCCGCGCGCACCTCGGCCCGGGTGAACCAGTGCGCCTCGGCGATCTCGCCGTCGTGGAAGGTCAGTTCCTGCTCGGGATCGGCCACCGCGGAGAAGCCCAGCATGAGCGAGCGCGGGAACGGCCAGGGCTGGCTGCCGAGGTAGCGGATGTCGGTGACGTCGACGCCGACCTCTTCGCGCAGTTCGCGTTCCACGCAGCGTTCCAGTGATTCCCCGGTCTCGACGAAACCGGCGAGCAGCGAGAACAGGCCCTCGGGCCAGGTGTGCTGTCGCCCGAGCAGGACGCGGTCGCCGCCGTCGTGGACGAGGCAGATGACGGCCGGGTCGATGCGCGGGAATTCCTCGTGCCCGGCTTCGCTGGTGCGTGACCAGCCGCCGTTGGTGACGGCGGTCGGGGTGCCGTCGGTGGCGCTGTAGCGCGCCTTGTCGTGCCAATTCAGCAGGGCGATGGCGGTGGAGAGCAGTCCGGTGCCGAAGTCGTCGAGGTTCAGCGTGGCCCCGGCGGCCCGCAGGTCCGAGAGCGTGCCCTCGATGTCGTTGTCGCGCACCGCCCACAGGTGGATCTCCCCGTCCACGCCGAGGAAGACCGCGTCGGCGGCGGGTTCGGCGGACAGGGTGATCGCGGCCTCGAGCGCGACGCTGCCGCCGTCGACGAGCACCTGCCCGCGCCGGTTCATCCGCAGTAACTTCGCCTGCGCCCAGCCCTCTTTCAGAGCCTGTTCGTCCGCGCGCAGATGCTCCGCGCGATCGAGCGTCGTACGAGACAAGACCGGGACAGCATTCAGCTGAAAACCTGACACAGCATCGACAGTAGCGCCAGGGTCCGAGCTCAGCTCTGCACCCTGCGGAGATACAGGAGTTTGTCGGCGGATTCGAGGGCGTCGACCTCGGGGTCGCCGACGCGGATCAGCACGCCGTTGCGGACGACGCCGAGCACGATATCGCGCAGATGCCGTGGGGAGCCGCCGATTTCCTCGGGTTCGGCCTCGCGTTCGGAGATGGCGAAACCGGCCTCGGGGGTCAGCAGGTCCTCGATCATCTCCACCACGCTGGGGGTGGTGGTGGCGATGCCGAGCAGGCGGCCCGCGGTCTCGGACGACACCACCACCGAGTCGGCGCCGGATTGGCGCAGCAGATGGGTGTTCTCGGCCTCGCGGACGGCCGCGGAGATGCGCGCCTTGGGGTTGATCTCGCGGGCGGTGAGGGTGACCAGCACCGCGGTGTCGTCGCGGTTGGCGGCGACCACGATGGACGAGGCATGTGCGACGCCGGCCAGGCGCAGCACGTCGGATTTGGTGGCCGAGCCGTGCACCGTCACCAGACCGGCGTTGGCGGCCGCCTCGAGGACCGTCGGGTCGGTGTCCACCACCACGATGTCACCGGGCTGGGTGCCGTCGGCGAGCATGGCGTCGACCGCGGTGCGGCCCTTGGTGCCGTAGCCGACGACGACGGTGTGGTTACGCACGGTGTGCCTCCATCGCTGAATCTTGAACGCCTGCCGGGACCGTTCGGTCAGCACCGAGAGCGTGGTGCCGACCAGGACGATGAGGAAGAGGATCCGCAGCGGGGTGATGACGAGAATATTGACCAGCCGCGCGGTCGGGGTGGCCGGTGTGATGTCGCCGTAGCCGGTGGTGGAGAGCGAGACCGTCGCGTAGTAGGCGCAATCGAGCAGCGACATCTCTTCGCGCGCGTTGTCGTGGTAGCCCTCGCGGCCGATGTAGACGACCATGGTCGCCGCGCCCAGCAGCAGCACGGCCATGAGCAGCCGTTTGGTCAGCGAGCGCCACGGACTGGACTCGGTGGCCGGAATGCGCAGGATGCCCACCAGCGCGAAGTCGGGGCGATCGGTGAGCCGGCCCAGACCACGTGAGTTCTCACCGAACACGCGAATCACCGGTCATTTCGGGGATGTCTTCCTGCGGCACAGGACCGGAGCGTACCCGGCGCGCACCCACTCCGTGGTGTCGAGCGGGGCGCGTCGCGAACTACCGGGTGGGGTCGGGCGGCAGGAACTCCGGATCGGGCGGTGGCTCGAAGTCGAAGGGGAACCCATCCTGTTCGGGCGGCGGGGGCGGGGATTCGTCCCAGCCGCGCAGGGTGTCGACGTCGATCGGCTCGAAGTCGGGTTCGGGTGGCAGGTCGAGCCGGGCGCGGCGATCGGCGGCCGCGGCGCGCGCGGCGGCCAGTTCGGCGCGTTCGGCGGCGAGCGCGGCGCCGGTGTCGGGTCGCTCGGGTGCGGCGTCGGTGATGAGCGCGGCGAGTTCGGCGGGGCCGGGCAGGTATTCGGGGGCGATGGTGCGGCCGGTGCGGACGTAGTGGAAGGCGGCGCTGGTGCGGGCGAGCACGTCGGCTTCGGTCGCGCCGGTGCGGGCGGCCTCCAGGCGCGCCCAGGCCAGCCGGTAGACCGCGAGCTGAATGGCCACCGCCTGTTCCTCCGCCGCGGTGGGTTCGCCGCCGGTCTTCCAGTCCACCACCACCCAGGTGCCGTCCGGGTTGCGGAAGACCGCGTCCATGCGACCGCGGATCACGGTGCCTGCCAACGAGGTTTCGAACGAGATCTCGACCTCGACGGCATTGCGGTCGGCCCACTCCGAGGACAGGAACGCCTCCTGCAGGCGCAGCAGTCCGGCATCGGTGTCACCGGTGTCGGCGGCTCCGGGGAGTTCGTCGAAGGCGAGCAGGCGGCCCGCGCCGAACCAGCGTTGCAGCCAGGCGTGGAAGGCGGTGCCGCGGCGGGTGAACGGGCTGGGCGGGTACGGCAGCGGACGGCGCAGGCGCGCGGCGAGTTTGGCCGGATCGCTGCGCAGATCGACCAGGGAGGTGGCCGCGAGCTGGCCGGGCAGTTCCACCTCGCGGACCGACTTCTCGGCGGCGAGGTGTTCGGCGATGAGTGCGTCGACGTCGGCGGCCCAGTTCTCGGGATCGGCGTCGATCGGGTCGGAATCGGCTGCCGCGCTGCCGGATTCGAGATCGTCGTCGCCGTCGAGGCCGAAGTCGAAGGCGATCTGCTCGGGCCGGGATTGCTGGTGTAGGGCGGTGAGCGCCGATTTCACCATGGCCGCACCGTGTTCCACCGATTCGCGGCGCGGGCCGAGCGGATCGCGGGGCCAGGTGGCGCTGGCCGGGTTGTCGGTGAGGGGGTTCGCGGTGTCGGGCAGTGGCGGGTCGTCCCAGCGGTCCACCTGGACGGCGGGGTTGGGCGTATCGCCGGTGCGGACCAGCTCGAGCAGGAAGTCCGAGGGGCCCTTGGGTTTCGAGCCGGTTTCGCCCCAGTGGTGCGCCGAGACCAGCAGCGCGCGCTCGGTGCGGGTGAGGGCGACGTAGAAGAGGCGGCGGTCCTCGTCCAAGCGTCGGCGGGCCAGGGCCTTCTTGTGCCCGTCGAGGGCGCGTTCGAGGTCGGAGCGGTCGTAGATGTCGGCGAGATCGAGGACGGGGACGCCGTCCCCGGCGTCGCGGGACTGCCGGTCGCCGCGCAGGGTGGTGGGAAGTTCGGCGAGCGCGCCCATCCAGGTGGTCGTGCCGGTGCCCGAGGGGAAGGTGCCCTCGACCACGTGCGGTACGGCCACCACCTCCCATTCCAGGCCCTTGGCGGCGTGCACGGTGAGCACCTGCACGCGGTCGTGCGCGACCTCGACTTCGCCCGGCTCCAAACCGTTCTCGACCTCTTCGGCGGCGGCGAGGAAATCGAGCAGGCCGGTGAGGGAGGAGCGATGATCGGACGCGTAGCCGGCGACCACGTCGGCGAAGGCGTCCAGGTGTTCGCGGCCGGCTGCGGCCACGGCCTTGCGGGCCTGGGTCTCCACGCCGACGCCGATGGTGCGCTCCACATCGGCGACGAGCTCGGACAGCGGCTGCCCGGCGCGTTCGCGCAGTGCCGCGAGTTCCGCGCCGAGCGCGGTGATGCGGGCGAAGCCCTGCGGTGAATACTGTTGCTCGTCACCGGGATCGGCGATGGCGTCGCCGAGCCCGGCGCGTTCGGCGGGTTCGGGGGCGACCTCGCGCAGGGCCTCGTCCAGGGTCGCGGTGTCGGTGATCTCGGCCGCGGGTCCACCGGGGCGGCGGATGGACAACTCGCGGGCGCGTTTGGACAGTGCGGCGATGTCGGCGACCCCGATGCGCCAGCGCGCGCCGGTCAGAATGCGCACCGCGGCGCTGCCCGCGGCGGGGTCGGCGATCAGGCGCAGGGTCGCGACGATGTCCGCGACCTCGGGGGTGTGCAGCAGCCCGCCGAGTCCGACGATCTCGACCGGCAATCCCTGGTCGCGCAGGGCTTCCGCGAGCGGAGCGGCATCGGCGTTGCGGCGCACCAGGACCGCGGAGGTGGGCGGTGGCGCGCCGGCCTCCGCGGCCGCGACCCACTCCCCTTTGATCCGGACCGCGACCCATTCCCGTTCCTGTGCGACGGTTTCGGTCAGCGCCGCCGCCACCAGCCCCGCCGGGGCGTCCGGCCGCGGCCGCAGCGCGTCCACGGTCACGCCGCCGCCCTCGGCGGCCTTGCGCCGCAACGGATCCGCCACCAGGTTCGCCAGATCCAGGGCCTCGGGCGGATTGCGCCAGCTGGTCAGCAACGGCAGTACCGGCGCGGGCACCCCGGGCGCGACCGGGAAGTCGGTCGCGAACCGCGGCAGGTTCGCGGCCGACGCCCCGCGCCACCCGTAGATCGACTGCATGGGGTCCCCGACGGCCGTAACCGCCAGCGGCCGCACGTGATTCGACTCTTCCTCGGTGGCCGTGGGCGACCCGTCACGGGCGGGCCCGGACGCACCGTCCCCGAGTACGTCACCGCTGCGAAACGCACCGTCGGCGGCGGGCTGACGATCGTCGTAGGGTGCACCCGCCTCCGGTAGCACCCGGCTGCTCGGATGCGAGTCGCCGGTACGCGCCGCATCGTCCCCCGGCTGTCCCGCAGCCGGTTCGCGACCCACCACCCGCGGGCGCGCGTCGGTGGCAGAGTGCGCGTGGTCCTCGCGGCGGCGGCCCGGCCGGGGACGCACGTTCGCGATCGGTTCAGCGCCGTCACCCGGGTGTGGGTTCGGTTGGGGTGCTGCGGTATCGGCGGCGGGAGCGCCGAACAGGCTGGAGAGCAGGATCCGCTGGGAGTGGCCGGTGTCCTGGTATTCGTCGAGCAGGACCAGGCGGAAGCGGGTGCGTTCGGCGGCGGCGACCTCGGGGTGCAGGGCGGCGAGACGGGCGGCGAGCGACATCTGAGCGCCGAAGTCCAGCGCGCCGCGCCGGCGGAGTTCGTCGGCGAGGCGGGCCACCAAGGGGAGCAGGGCGATTCGTTCGTGCTGGGTGTCGAGCAGAGCCAGCAGCGATTTGCTGGGGCCGCCGCGCTGGCGTGGGCCGGGTGGGAGGGTGTGCACCAGGTGTTCGAGTTCGCGGTGGGCCGTTGCCAACTCGCGCGGTTCCACCAGGTGTTCGGCGAGCTGGCCGGACAGGGCCAGGACGGCTTCGGTGACCGAGACGGGGCTGCGATCGGTGTCCAGGTCGCCGTCCCAGGTGGAGACGACGCGGTAGGCCAGCTGCCAGAGCTGGGTCTGGGTGAGCAGGGTGGCGGTGGGTTCGACCGGCAGCAGCAGGCCGTATTCGGTGAGCAGGCGGCCCGCGTAGGAGTGGTAGGTGCTGATCTCGGGTTCGGAGCCGGTGAGCAGGCCGCGCAGGTGGCCGGTGGGGTCGATGTCGCGCAGCACGGGTGCGCCCGCCAGGCGCGCCAGGCGGGTGCGGATGCGAGTGGTCAACTGCTGCGCGGCTTTTCGGGTGAAGGTCAGGCCCAGCACCTGGTCGGGCTGGACCAGGCCGTTGGCGACCATCCACACCACGCGCGCGGCCATGGTCTCGGTTTTGCCCGCGCCCGCCCCGGCCACCACCAGGGTCGGTCCGGGCGGTGCGGAGATGACCGCGGCCTGTTCGCCGGTCGGCGGGGGCAGCCCCAGGGCGTCGGCTAGTTGACCGGGGGTGATGCTCACTCGTCGGTCACTTGACGACCGGAATCCTGTACCGGGCAGCTGCCCGCCACCTTGCAGTGGCGGCAGCCGTCATTGCGCATGGCCAGGTAGCTCGGCCCCTTGGAGGAGGCCGCGGCGTCGTGGATGACCCCGCGCCAGGCGTCCACGCCCTCGGCGTCGAGGGCGGGCTGTTCGCGTTCGGTGGCCGATCCGTCCCGGGCGCTGGGCTTGGCCACGTACACCAGGCGCGCGCCGCCGGTCTCGCCGTCGCCGAGCGCCCCGCCGGCCGCGGCGACCTGGTAGGTGGCCAGCTGCGCGTGCTCTTCGGCGGCCTGTTTGGAGATCGGGGTCTTGCCGGTCTTGACGTCCACGATGACGAAGCGGCCCTGCGTATCTCGTTCGAGCCGGTCCATCCGGCCGCTGACGCGCACCGGCAGTTCGCCGGGTCCGCGCGCGGGCAGCGTGATGTCGATCGGCACCTCGACCCCGAGGGTGGTCAGTTCGTCACGGGTGTTGCGCAGCCAGGCCAGGAACGTGTCGACCATGGTCTCGGTACGCCGGTACTCCGCGCGCGAATGCCAGTTCTCGCCGTCCCGGGCGGCGCTCGGATCGACCTTCTTCCACGCCTTGGCCAGCGCGAGTTTGACCTGCGCCTCGGTGACCTGCCCGGCCAGCGCCTGGACCAGGGTGTGCACCAGATTGCCCTTGAGGGCGTGCTGGTTGTCGCCGTCCCCGCCGCCGTGCCGTTCCAGCGCCCAGCGCAGCGGGCAGGTCTTGAGCTGTTCGACGGTGGAGGGCGACAGCGCGATGGAGCCGTCCACCAGATCCCAGAGCGGATCGTCGGTGGAGAGTTGGGCGGTGCCGTACCAGTCGTCCGGGTGCGCGCCGCGCACGCCGGCGTTCGCCAGCCGGGCGAGCTGGTGCGCGGCGCGATCGCGCCGATCCTGGGTGGTGTCGGGATCGCAGGCCGCGCCGCGCAATTCGGCGATCAGGGTGTGCATGGCCAGGGCGCGGCCCGGATCGATGGCGGGCGGAATCCGGCCGGGCTGACCGGCTTCGGCGTCGGCGTCGAGTTCGGCCAGGAAGCGCGAGGGCACCAGATCCTGGTCGCCGGTGACGGATTCGACGGCGGTCACCAGCAGTGAGCGCCGGGCCCGCCCGCACGCGACCAGCAGCAGACGGCGTTCCTCGGCCAGCATGGGTGCGGCCCGGCTCACCTTCTCACCGGTATCCCCCACCCCGGCAAGCAGATCCACCATGTCCTCGACCCCGAGCAGGGTGCCGCGCGGGCGCAGATTGGGCCAGATGCCCTCCTGCACCGCCGCCACCGCGACGGTGTCCCACTCCCGGCCCGCGGCCGCGTGCGCGCTGCAGATGGTGACCGCTTCGCCCGGGTCGGTGTGCGGGGCGTTGTCCTGCGGAATCTCCTGCTGTTCCAGGTATTCCACGAAGCCCTCGGCGGTGGCGCGCGGCAACCGGTCCACGTACGCGGCCGCCGCCTCGAACAGCCCGACCACCGCGTCCAGATCCCGATCGGCCTGCATGCCGACCGCTCCCCCGCGCTCGGACTGCCCCACCCAGCGCCGCTCCAGGGTCGACCCGCTCCAGAGCCCCCAGAGGGTCTCTTCCAGCCCGCCGCCGTCCCGCCTCGCCTTGCGCGCCCGCGCCAGCGCCTTGAGCACCCGGTTCAGCGGGGCGGCCTCGACCGGGGTGAGCCGGGCCAGTACCGCTTGACTTCCGCTGCCCACCAATAGATCTCGCAGAATCTCCGCCGAGGAGCGGTCCAGATCCGCGTAGCGATCGGCCTGCTCGTCCGGGGCAGCTTCCTCCTCCGCGACCGAATAGCGCTCCGGATAACCCAATTCGAGCACGGTGCGCCGGATGCCGCGGCGCAGGCGGCGCAGGCTGATCTGGTCCGCGCCGCCGAGCGGGCCCGCGAGCAGGTCGAGGGCGTCGTCGGCGGTGAAGGCGATGGGGCGGGGCTGCTGGGTGCCGGTGGGATCACCGGCGGTGATGGCGCGCAGCGCGAGCAGGGCCCAGGCCGCCCCGTGGCGGCGGGCCAGGGGCACCTCGGCGGGCGGCTGGCGGACCGGGACGCCCGCGGCCAGCAGCGCGCGGCGCAGCGGGGCCAGCGAGAGCGGGACCGAGCGCACGACCACGGCCATGCGCGACCACGGTACGGCGTGGGTCAGGTGCGCACGGCGCAGGTGGTCGGCGATGAGCGCGGCTTCCTTGGCCGGGGTGGTGAGCACCTGCACCTTCACTTCACCGGAAGGCACCCCCGTCCAAGGCATTTCGTGATCGTCGAACGCGGACTCGTCGCGCAGGCCGGCGGGTGTCACGCGGTGGGCCGCCGAGCCGGGCAGGCGTGCGGCGATCCGAGCCGTCACCTCCTGGATGGCGAGGGCGGAACGGTGGTTGCGCCGCAGCATGATTCGGCGTTCGGCCGGTGCGCCCGGATCCAGGGCGAAGCGCGCGTCCGCGCCGCGGAAGGTGAACACCGCTTGGTCGGGGTCCGCGGCCAGCACCGTGGTGGCCGCACCCGCGCCGAGCGCGCGAACCAATTGGGCGGCAAGCGGATCGAGGTGCTGGGCGTCATCGACGAGCAGGCAGTGCAGGCGGTCGCGTTCGGCGGCCAGCAACTCCGGATCCACGGCCAGCGCGTCCAGCGCCGCCCCGACCAGCTCGGCGGCGTCCAGGGCGGGCGCACTGGCCTCGGGCACGTCCATGCCCACGGCCCAGCGCAGCAGCATGATCTGCTCGAATCGTTCGAAGAACCGGCCCGCCGCGATCCATTCCGCGTGCCGATGGGTCCGGCCGAGTTCGATCAGATCTTCGGGCCCGAGCCCGCGTTCGGTGGCCCGGAGAATGAGATCACGCAATTGTTCAGCGAATCCCGCGGCGGGCAGCGCGGGATGCAGTCGTTCCGGCCACAGTTCCGCGCCGTCGGCGAGTTCACCGCGCAGCATCTCGCGAATCACCATGTCCTGTTCGGAGCCGGTGAGCAGCCGCGGCGGCGGATTGTTGTGCTGGGCGGCGACCGTGCGCAGCAGGCCGAACGCGTAGGAGTGCAGGGTGCGCACCAGCGGTGCGCGGGTGGCGCCGGGCACCCCGCCCAGCGCCGGGTCCGCACCGGCCACCCGCACGGTCAGCGCGTTGCGCACGGCCGTGGCCGCCCGTTTGGAGTAGGTGAGCACCAGGACCGAATCGGGATCGGCGCCGCTCAGGATGCGTTCGGCGGCGATGTCGACCAGCAGCGAAGTCTTGCCGGTGCCGGGCCCGCCCAGCACCTGCCAGGGCCGCCAGCCGGGGTCGGCCCCGGCGGCTTCGAACAGCGGATGGATAGCGGCGTCCCACTCCCGGGGATGGGAGACAGCCTCGGCCCGGCGCACCAATTGCACCGAGCTATCCGATCGCATCACGCAGGCTATTTCAACAGACCGCCCCGACAGGTTTCGTTTGCCATGAGTTGGCCGCGCCGACGATCCGCGTTCGGCGGGCAGAATGGGCGGCGTGCTCGATCTTCATACGCATCGTTTCGGCCCCGCGACCGGTCCCGTCGTGCTCGCTCTGCACGGCCTGACCGGGCACGGAAGGCGCTGGGAGGCGCTCGCGCGCGAGCAGCTGCCGCAGGTGCGGGTCATCGCGCCGGATCTGCGCGGGCACGGGCGTTCGCCGGGCGTGCCGCCGTGGGATTTCGAAACCATCGTCGCCGATCTGGTGCGGCTGCTGGCCGCCGAGACGAGCGAACCGGTGGTCGTGCTCGGGCATTCGTTCGGCGCGGCCGTGGGCGTGCGGCTGGCGCACCGGCATCCCGAGCTGGTGCGCGCGCTGGTGCTGCTGGACCCGGCCATCGGCCTGGACGCGGACTTCATGCTGCGCATCGCGGAGTCCATGCTGGAGAACCCGGACTACGCGGACGCCGAGGCCGCCCGTTTCGACAAGCTGGAGACCGCCTGGGCCGAGCTGGACCCGCGGGTGCTGGACGCGGAACTGGCCGAGCATCTGGTGCCCACCGGAGCGGGCCGGGTCGGTTGGCGGCTGACGCAGCCCGCGATCATCTCCTACTGGGGCCAGCTGGCCCGGGACTTCGTGCTGCCGCCCGCGCACCTGCCGACCACGGTGGTGCAGGCGATGAAGGTCGACCCGCCCTTCGTGACCCCCGAGTTCCGCGCGGCCCTGAGCGCACGCCTGGGCGACCGGCTCACGGTGCACGAGTTCGATTGCGACCACATGGTGGCGCAGGCGCGGCCCGCGGAGACCGCCGCGCTGGTCCGGGCGGCCCTGGCCGCCGCGCCCGCCTAGAGTCGGACCATGCCCACCTCCGACGCCGACATCGAACGGGTGCGCGCCCTGGTCGCGGCCGTTCCGCCCGGGCGGGTCGCCACCTACGGCGACATCGCGGCCGCGGCCGGATTGTCCACCCCGCGCACGGTCGGCTGGATCATGCGCACCGACGCGGCCGACCTGCCGTGGCATCGCATTCTGCGCGCAAATGGCACGCCCGCACCGCATTTGGCGCATCGGCAGTTGCGCGAGCTCGCGGCCGAGGGCTGCCCGATGCTCGATGACCGCGTCGACCTCCGCCGGGCGCGTCACGTCTTCGACCCGCCCGTGACCGGGGCGAATCCGCCCGGCTGACCCCGCGGCAGGCAGCCCGCCGGGCCGCCGGATACCGAGAACCCGCCACACGGCGCCCGCGGCGGCGGCTACCGTTGAAACATGTCCACCCGGCTGGCGTGCGTGGTGTTCGATGCGATGGAGCCCCGAAGCGTGGCACGCTTCTGGGCCGAACTGCTGAGCTGGGAGGTCACGGTGGAGCGGCCGGATTCGGTCGACGTCGCCGCGCCCGACCCGGACGGCCTGGACGTGGCCCTGACGTTCCTGCCCGCCCAGCGGGCCAAATCGGCGAAGAACCGCATCCATCTGGATCTGGCCAGCAGATCACTGGATCATCAACGCGTGCAGGTGGATCGGGCGCTCGCGCTCGGTGCGCGCCGGCTCGACATCGGGCAGGGCGCGGTGCCGTGGTCCGTGCTGGCCGATCCCGAGGGCAACGAGTTCTGCGTCCTGGAGCCGCGCGAGCACTACGTCGACACCGGATCGGTCGCGGCCATCGTGGTCGACACCGAGAATCCGCTGCGGCTGGCCGAATTCTGGTCGGCGGCCTCCGGGTGGCCGGTCACCCACGACAGCGCCCGCTACGCCGGAATCCGTTCGGCCACCGGACAGGGCCCGTGGCTGGAGTTCCTGCGCACGCCCCGCGCTCAGGACGCACGCAGCCGTCTGCATCTGGATCTCATCGCCTTCCCCACCGATGATCCCGCGGCGGAGGCGGCTCGCCTGCGGGCCGCGGGCGCGCTCCCGGTCGGCCCCGGCACCCCGCAGATCCCACCGGCCGCCGCGCCCGTCACCGTGCTGGCCGATCCGGAGACGAACGAGTTCTGCTTGCTCCCAGCGGCTTCGGATTGATCGGCGGGCGGTGCGCCGGCGAATACCCGGCTCGCGCGCGAAATCCCGTTCAGGCGGCGTTGTAGCGACGGCGTTCGCGCGGGGAGAGTCCACCCCAGATGCCGAAACGCTGATCGTGACTGAGCGCGTAGTCGAGGCATTCGCGCCGCACTTCGCATGCCGAGCAGATGCGTTTGGCTTCCCTCGTGGAACCGCCCTTGTCCGGAAAGAATGCCTCCGGATCGGTCTGCGTGCACAGCGCCTGCTGATGCCAGGATGCGGGCTCCAATTCCTGGGGGCGCGAGATCGATTCGAACATTGCGTCGAAATTGGTAAAGAGCATTTTCACGACGTCCACCCTCTTCGATAGTTTTCCGCGGGGTACCGAATCGGGATCAGGCACGGCCCATCATGGAGCAATCCCCACTGGCGACCGCGGTCAAACGTGCCTGTTCTCCGGTGAGGAAGATTCGCCGCGCGTGCACCGCCGCCGGGGCCGATGACCAGGGCGCCAGTGCCGTGGTGAACATCAACTCGCACCAGGACAGCGCCGGCACCGCCCCGCCCGACAGCGTGTTGAGCATCGACAATTCGCTGTCGGATTCGTTCCAGGCGGCGAACAGCCAGCCGGCGTCCAGGCGGCCGAGGAATTCTTCGGCGTCCTCGGGCGGGCCCAGCGGAGTATCCACGGCGAGATGGACGACCGCGGCGATCGCGTGCCGCATTCGCGCATCCAAACCGACACCGTCGTGCAGGAGCAAACCCTCGAGCGAATCCCGCAGTCCTGCTCCCTGATCGACTCGGAAGTCGGTGTGGCGAGCGGCAGTAGTAACGTCGAACATTTTCGATTTCCTCCCTTGGAATTGACGCTCGTCCCAAAAGCGCCACGGCCTGATTTAAATGGCCGCACGGTGTTGTTGTCCAGTTTTGGCGGCATCTGGGGCAAACCCCTAGCAGTACTGACACTCGCCAGTGTTGGTACCGGTCGGGAAGAGTACTGAAGGGTGCCTGGCACCGCGTGGGCAAACATTAGGCCCGGAACACTTCCTGCCTTTACGGTCTGACCATGCCTTATGTGCGATCAGGTTCAGCCACAGTTCATTTCGTTGCCAGCAACATCCCGGGCCCGGCACTTCTGCTCACCCACGGTTTTCTCATGGACGAAACGATGTTCGAACCCATGCGCGAACCTCTGGCAGCGGCCGGAATCAATCTCGTAACTGTTGACGCGCGGTGCCACGGACGCACCCAGACACCCGAGGGCGAACCCTTCACCTATTGGGATATGGCCGCCGATGTTCTAGCCGTTCTCGATGAACTCGGAATCGACAAAGCAGTATTCGGCGGAATGAGTCAGGGCGGTTACACCGCACTGCGTGCGGCGCTGCTGGCGCCCGAGCGCGTGCGTGGACTCGCGCTCATGTCCACCGAGGGCGATGCCTGCACGCCCGCCGAACTCGCCTTCTACCGAACCTTTTTCGAGCGCTGGTGCGGCGCCGAGCCGATGGCCCCGCTGGTCGCGGAACTGGCGCCGCAGCTGATCGGCGGTTCGGATCCGCGGCAGTGGCGATCCTGGACCAGCCGCTGGTACGCCTCCGATCGGCAGGCGATCGCGCCCGCCGCGGACTGCCTGATGCAGCGGCGCTCGGTCCTGCATCGGCTCGGCGAGATCAGCGCGCCCGCGCTGGTGGTCCGGGGCAGCCACGACGGCACCAGCACCGCACAGAAGTCGGAACTGCTCGCCGCCGGACTGTCCGGCGCCGACGGCGTGGTCACCATTCCGGGAGCGGGCCACGGCGCGGTATGGACCCATCCGGAAGTGGTGGCGCCGTTGCTGATTCGGCTGGTGCAGCGGGCCGTCGCGCAACCGCACCGCGCGCCCGGGCGGCCGCGGGCCAATCCGTGGTTCACCAGCCGTGGCGGGGGCGAGATCGACATCGCGCAGTAGTGCGCGCCGGGCGCACGGCCGCGACCCCGCGGTGGCGGCCCCGCCGGTTGCCCGCGGCGCGCTAATCCTCCTGCGAAAGACTCCGCAAATGACCGGGATCGAGTATCTCGCCCGATTCCGAGCACCAACTCGGAATGCCCAGGAAGATCTGAATCTGGGTCGGATAGGCCGCGGAGAAGACACTGAACAACTGCACCGCGATGGCCCGGCACCGCCCGGTCGGAATGTCGTTCAAATGCATGATCGGCCGGGGCCTGCCGTAGGCGGCGATGCCCTCGTCCCACATTTCCCGGAAGAGCCCGAAGCGGCCGAGTTCGGCGAGGAAGTCCACCGACCAGGCGGTGTCACCGGAGCCGGCGATGAGTCCGCGCAGCCAGTGCACGGTGAGCCGGACCTCGTCCTCCCACTCGAGCATCACGTCACGCGCGCGTTCGTTTCCCAGAAACCAGCGCAGGATATTGACGTCCTGTTCCAGTCCGGGGAACGCGCGGGAGTAGCTGGCATTGCAGGCCAGCACATTCCACCGGGTATCGACATACGCCGCGAGATTGGGCTCGTGCAGGTCCAGTGCGCGCCGCATGTCGTCGGTGATTTCGGCGCGCAGTTGTTGCACGGTGGGGAATTCGCTCACGCCCAGCCCCGCCAGGTCGAGCAGATGGCGGCGTTCGACCGCGGACAGCTGCTCTATTCGGTCCAGATAGCGGACCAGCGCGTCGACCACCTCGCGGGTGGGATGACCGCGATCGCCCTTCTCCAAATGGCTGATGTAGCTGGCGCTGACCCCGGCGTTGAACGCGAGCCTTTCTCGCGATACCCCCCGCGCGTCGCGCAGCTTACGCAGCAGCAGACCGAAGGTCGGCGGTTTCAGCTCTTCGAAGTCTCTAGGCGGTTTCACGCTCAACACCACGCCGTTCCCTCTCCACAAACATTCAGCAAACCAACCTTCATCGATCCGGTGCCCACCCGGTTCCGGACAGCGGTACCCGCTGTAACGCCTGTCGTGAACTGTGACGAATCGCCAGGAACGCCGTCAGCTCTGGCCTCGGATACTGCCATATGCGATTGTGCAGGAGTTCCAAAACATGATCATTTCTACTATGTGTCGCAACACTTCGCATAACGATGAAGAGATGAGCAATTGCTTAGCAAGCGAACGAAACGGACGCGGCGCGGACCGGGTTCGCGGCTCGGAATCGACCGGCAACTACCATCTTCAACCATGATCATCCACACCCCCGGCGCACCCTCGTGACGACCGTCGACGCCATCGTGCTCGCGGGCGGGCGGGCCAGCCGGATGGGCGGTGTGGACAAGCCCGCGATAGTGGTCGGCGGCCAATCCATGCTGGATGCGGCCCTGCGGGCGGTCGCGGCGTGCACGCGCGTCGTGGTCGTGGGACCGCATCGCCCCGAGTTGCCGCCGGAGATTCTGCAGACCCAGGAGGTGCCCGCCGGCGCGGGTCCGGTGGCGGCCGTGGCGGCGGGCATCGGCGCGCTCGCGGGCTGTGAATTCCCGGCCGGATCCATTGTCGTGCTCGCCGCGGACATGCCATTTCTCACAGCCGCCGCGGTCGACGAACTGCTCGTGCACGCAAAGGAATCCGGCAGCGACGCGGTGTTCGCGGCCGACGCCGCCGGGCGGCCGCAGTACCTCGTGGGCGTCTGGCGGCGCACCGCGCTGCTCGCCGCCCTGCGTCAGCTCGAGTCCCCGGTCAATCGGCCGATGAAGGCGCTGGTGCCCGTCGACACCGTCACCGTGCAGCTGTCCGGGGTCGATGATTGCGACACCCCGGACGACGTGCAGCGGGCACGCGTCACGGCGGGGCGCGGCGCGACCCCGCTCACCCTGGACGAGGCGCGGGATACCCTGCGCCGGAATATCTCCCGGTTGCCGGTGCGGCACGCCGCGGTGCGCACGGTGAAGGGCGCGACCCTGGCCGAGCCGATGCCGGCCGCCGACGCGCTGCCCCGGTTCGACGTCTCGGCCATGGACGGTTACGCGGTCAGCGGGACCGGACCCTGGCAGGTGCGGCGCGACATCGGCTTCGCGGGCGGGCGGCGCCCGGTGGGCCTGCTGGACGGCGAGGCGGTGCGCATCGCCACCGGTGCGCACGTGCCGGACGGCACCGGCTCGGTGGTGCGCGACGAGTTCGTGACGCTCGGGCCGGACGGCCTGCTGCATCGCCTGCCGGACACCCCGATTCGCGACGATGTGCGCTATCGCGGTGAGGAGTGGCAGCCCGGCGACGAGGTCGCGCCCGCGGGCGCGCCGGTGACCACCGCGCTGATCTCGGTGGCCGCCAGCGCCGAGGTGCACACGGTCGCCGTGCGCGGTCCGGTGCGGGCGCGAATCGTGATGACCGGCGACGAGATTCGCAGCGAGGGTCCGCTGCACGCCGGGCAGACCCGCGACTCCATCGGGCCGGTGCTGCCCGATCTGCTCACCGCCTCCGGTGTGCTCACCATCGATCGAGTCCATTTGCGCGACACCGCGAACGCCTTCGACGAGGTCTTCGCCGCGGCCGGCGACTGCGATCTGCTGGTCATCGTGGGCGCGACCGGCGGCGGCGCGGCCGATCAGCTGCGCGCCGCGCTCGACCGCGCGCAGGCCCGCGTGCTGGTGAACCGGCTGCGGCTGCGCCCGGGCGGCTCGACGGTGGTGGCCCAACTCGCCGCCGGCCCAGCCGTTCTCGGGCTGCCCGGGAATCCGTACGCCGCGGTGTCCACCCTGCTGGGGCTGATCGGCGCGCTGCGCGACGGGCTGACCGGCGCCACGCCCGCGCCGGCCTTCCGCGCGCCGCTGGCGAACGCCGCCGAACTCGCCGGGCCCGCACCGCGTATCGTGCCCGCGCGGCTGGGCCCGGCCGGTGAGCTGATCGGCGATGTGCGCCTGCGCACCGCGCATCTGGCCAATCTGCTGGGCCGCGACGCGCTCGCGGTGGTGCCCGCGGACGCGGTCGACGGGCAGCCGGTGGAGTTCATCCCGCTGCCCCGCTGATTCGAGCGCGAGCCGGCGAATTCGGCCACCGCCCCGCTGATTCGGGCGACGGTGGCCGGACCGGGTTCAGACGGGCAGGCCGAGCACGGCGAGCAATTGGCCCGGATAGACGCCGCTGTCGAGGCGGCCGGTCTGGGCGTACAACCGGCGGCGGACGCCGGTGACCGGGTTCCGCAGGTGCAGGGACCAGACGTGCGGCGCGAAGGCCACCCCGCCCTCGGACCAGACCTGACGGAACTTCGGATACGCGCCGAGTTCGCGAATGAGATCGGTGAATCCGGCGGCGTTGCCCGAGCGGCCGATCAATCCGCGCAGCCAGCGCACCACCTGCCGGGCGTCGCTCTCCCAGTTCACCATGACGCGGGTGGCGAGCTCGTTGTTGAAGAACCAGTGCAGCATGTTGCCGTCGTCGGCCACGCCCGGGAACGCGTCGGCCCAACCCTCGTTCCAGGCAACGACATTGGCGCGGCTGTCCATGAACGCCGCCGGGTCGGGCCGGTGCTGGATGAGTATGCGGTGCAGGTCCGGGGTGAGTGCGGCACGCAATTGCGCCACCGTCGGGAAATCCTCGGCGGGCAGCCCGGCCAGATCGGTGAGCTGACGCCGATCCGAGATCGAGAGCGGTTCCAGGCGATCCAGGTATCGGGTGAGCGCCTGCACCACCTCGCGGGTGGGATTGCCGCGGTCGCCCTTCTCCAAATGTGTTATGTAGCTGGCGCTCACACCGGCGTTGAAGGCCAATCGTTCCCGCGACACGCCCCGATCGTCACGCAATTTCCGAAGCAGATTCCCGAGCGTGGGGGCTTCCAGGGCTTCGTAATCGCGTCCGCATGTCATATTGGCGACCACCGGTCCTCCTTCGTCAGCAACCGGCGGACACCGCACCTCCCCGTTGAAGCGGGCCCCGCCGGGTATTCACCCTGGAAGAGAATGTTTCCACAGTCCGCGACGAGATCGCGTACACGCGAGTTGCCCAATCTGTATAACCGGGTGACCCTGACGGTATCGGTGTGCGCCGGTGGCCGCCCGATACTGCTCGGCCGCAGGAATTTCCGTCCATCGACTGCATATTCCGCCCGCAACGGGCGCCTATTGCGGAAGGTGCGCGAACGCGCGAAGACCGCGCCGAACCCCCTGTCCCCCACTATTGGGGGCTCGGCGCGGTATTGCGCGAATGGTCCAATAAGACCATTTGGTCTGTATTGGAAAGGGCCGGACCGCCCCTTCCCAACAGCGTGAATACGCGGAGAAAACGCGTATTGCTCAGGCTCCGACCGCGAATGGCGCGGCGACGGTGGATGAATCCCGCGGCGCTTCGACGAGTGGGCGCGGCGTCGCGGCCGGGACGGCTGCCAGAAGTTTGCGGGTGTAGTCCGCACGCGGCCGGCGGAAGACCTCCGCGACCGGTCCGGTCTCGACCACGCCGCCCCGGCGCAGCACCACCACCCGATCCGCGATCTGATGGACCACGGCCAGATCGTGGCTGATGAACAGGCAGGCGAAACCGTATTCCGCCCGCAGGTCGGCGAACAGCTCCAGCACCTGGGCCTGCACCGACACGTCCAGGGCGCTGGTCGGCTCGTCGGCGATGAGCAGGCGCGGAGCCAGGGCCAGCGCCCGGGCCAGGGCGACGCGCTGACGCTGACCCCCCGAGAGCTCGCCCGGGCGGCGGGTGGCGTACTCCCGGGGCAGGCGCACCGAATCCAGCAGATCCCCGACCCGTGCGCGCAGCAGCGCACCGGAGGCGGCGCGATGCACGAGCAGCGGCTCGCCGATGGAATCCTCCAGCGTGCGACGCGGATCCAGGGACGCGGTGACGTCCTGATGCACCAGCGCGACGTTCTTGCGCAGGCCGCGCAGCTCGCGGGTGGAGCGGCCGGTGAGCGAAACGCCCTGCAGCACCACCTCTCCCGCGGTGGCGGGCACCAGGCCCAGCGCGGTGCGCCCGAGTGTGCTCTTGCCCGAGCCGGATTCGCCGACCAGGCCGATCACCTCGCGCGGCGCGACGGTGAGCGAGACGCCGTCCAGGGCTCGGAACTCCTGGCGGCCGCGCCGGTAGACGACGGTCAGATCGCTGACGCGCAGCACCGGTTCGGGTGTCTCGGCCGGGTCCGGGGTGGCTGCCGCGGCGCCGGACGGCTCGCGCGCGACCTCGGCCTCGCCCGCCACCTCGATCACGTCGCCGTCCGGCCGCTTCGCGATCCGGACCGGCGGCGCGGGGGCCGGCTCGGCGGGCGCCGCCGGATCGTCCGCCCCGGTCCGTTCCGGAAGCTCGGGCACCGCGGCGAGCAGGGTGCGGGTGTACTCCTCGCGGGGATCGCCGAAAAGCTCGTGCACGCCCCGGGTTTCGACGACCTGTCCGGCGCGCATGACGACCACGCGATCGGCGATGGCCGCCACCACACCCAGGTTGTGCGTGATGAACAGGATGGCCGTGCCGGTGCGGCGCTGGAGTTCGCGCAGCAGGTCCAGGATTTCGGCCTGCACGGTCACGTCGAGGGCGGTGGTGGGTTCGTCGGCGATGAGCAGGTCCGGCTCGCCCGACAGCGCCAGCGCGATGACCACGCGCTGTTTCTGGCCGCCGGAGAGCTGATGCGGATACCAGTCCACGCGCTTGTCGGGCTCGGGGATGTCGACCAGAGTGAGCAGCTCGATGGCCCGGGTTCTGGCTTCCGCCTTGGTGATCGAGCCCTGCGCCGCCCCGGCGCCGTTCGCCGCGTGCGCGCGCAGCGCCTGGGTGAGCTGGGTGCCGATCTTCTGAACCGGGTTCAGCGCGGTCTGCGGCTCCTGGAACACCATGGCCGCGCGGGTCCCCCGCAGGGCGCGCAGTTCGGCGTCGGGGGCGCCGATGATCTCGGCGCCGCCCAGTCGAATGGATCCGGCGGCCCCTGCGCCGTCGGGCAGCAGACCGAGCACGGCCCGCGCGGTCAGGGATTTGCCGGAGCCGGATTCGCCTACCAGCGCGACGGTTTCGCCGCGGTCCACGCGCACGTGCACCCCGTCCACCACGACGCGGTCACCGAATCGCACCACCAGATCCCGGACCTCGAGCAGCGCGCCGGTGGGGACTTGCTCGTTGTCGCTCATCCGATCCTCCGGGCGCGGCCCAGTGCCTGGGCGATCAAAAGGAATCCGAGGGTCAGGCCGGAGACCACGAGCAGCGGTCCGACCGCGAACGCCGGATTGGCGTCGAGATTGTCGATGGAAGCCGAGATGAGCGAGCCCAGTGAGGGTTCGGGCGGCCGCACGCCGATGCCGATGAAGCTCATGGCGCTCTCGATGAACACCGCGATGGACAGCGACAGCGCCAGCTGGACCGAGATGGGCTCGATCACGTTGGGCAGCACGTGTTTCCGCAGCGTCCACCAGGTGCTCGCGCCGATGACCTCCGACGCCTCCACGTAGGGCTGTTCACGCACGGCCAGGATGGCGGTGCGAATCTGCCTGCCGAAGATGGGGATCTCGGCCGCGATGATCACCACGATCACCGCGTGCGCGCCGGGCCCGGTGACCGCGGCCAGCGCGATGGCGAAGATGAGCGCCGGGAAGGCCAGGATCAGGTCGAACACGCGCTGGGTGATGACGTCGGCGATCGTGTTCACGCTCGCCAGCAGTCCCGCCAGGGCCCCGATCACCGCGCCGATCGGCACGGCGGTGAAGGCGATGATCAGATCGATGCGAATGCCGTACAGCACGCGGGAGAAGATGTCGCGGTTGAGGTTGTCGGTGCCGAACCAGTGCTCACCGCTGGGCCCGACGAGGTTGGCGCCCGGGATCTGTTCCAGCGGACCGTAGTCCGTGAGCAGTCCGGCGGCGAGTCCGGCGAGGGCGATGACGCCCACCAGCAGCACCCCGGCCAGGCCCTGCCCCCTGCGCAGGGCCCGCAGCAGCGGGCGCGCCGAATCGGCGTGCCGGTCGGCGGTTTCCACGGCCGTGCCGACGGTGGGGTCGAGTACGCCGGGATCGAGCTCGGGCACGGGGGTTTTCGACGGATCGGTGGTCGACGGTGAGATACCGCTCATGATCGGCCTCCGATGCGGATGCGGGGGTCGAGGTAGGCGTGCACGATGTCGGTGGTGAGCTGGATGGCGACGAAGACCGCCACCGAGAACAGCAGCAGCGCCTGCACCACCGGGTAGTCGCGCCGGTTGATGCCCTGTTCGATGAGCTGGCCGATGCCGGGCCAGGCGAAGGCGGCCTCCACCAGCACCGCACCGCCCAGCAGCTGCCCGGTCTGGATGCCGAGCACGGTGAGCATGGTCGGCAGGGCGTTGCGCAGCGCGCCGCGGGTGACGATCTCGCGATGCGAGATGCCCAGGGCCCGGGCGGTCAGCACGTAGGGCTTGCGCAGTTCGGTGCGCAGCGATTCGGTGAGGAAGCGGGTCAGGGCCGCGGTCACCGGCAGCGCCAGGCAGATGCCGGGCAGCAGCAGGTACTGCACGGCGATGTCGGGCCGGGCGATGAAGCCGTCCGGGGGCACCCCGCCGGCCGGCAGGACCGGGATGGCGACGGCGAACACCAGCACGAGCAGGACGCCGGTCACGAAGACCGGCACCGCGACCGCCACGGTATTGGCCGCGGCGACGACGGCGTTGAGCCACCTGCGATCCCACAGCACCGCCGCGACGCTGACCGCGAGCGAGATGGTCACCGCGAGCACCAGCGCGAAGGCGGTGAGCACGAGGGTGTTGGTGAGCCCGCGCCCGACGAGGTCGGCGATCTGCCCGCCGATGATGTACGAGCGCCCGAGATCGCCGGAGAGCACATCGCTCACCCAGGTCAGGTATTGCGCGGGAATGGATTTGTCGAGGCCGAGCTGTTGCCGGATGGCGGCGATGGACTCCGGGCTCGCGTCGGGCCCGGCCAGCGTGGTGGCCGGGTCGCCGGGGACCAGGCGCAGCAGCAGGAAGATCAGCACCGACGCTCCGAAGAGCACCGCCACCGCCGAGGGCACCCGGCGCAGCAGGTACCCGGTCACGAGAGGAACGCCTCGCGCAGATCGAGTTCGCGGCGCTTGGTCCAGTTGACCGCGTGCAGTTTCCGGGTGGAGGTGCCCTGCGGGTGGTGCACGCCGATCTCGATCAGGAACAGCGACTCCAGCAGCTGATCGCTCAGCGCCTGGTAGGCCTTGGCCGCCTCGGGCCCGGTGCCCTGGGGCAGCTTCCAGGCGGCGTCGGCCGCGGCCACGTAGGCGGGCGATTCGAAGCGCGAGGCGTTCTTGCGGGCGTTGAACGGGTAGGCGCTGACGGTGAGCGTGGAGGGCACGAACTGTGCCCAGGAGTGGTCGGTGATCCACAAGCCCGGGAACTGCGCGCCGATGAGCTGCTTGACGAAGGTGGCGTTGTCGATCGGCACCAGCTCGACCTCGATGCCGACCTCGGCGAGGTTGGCCTGCACGATCTGCGAGGCGGCCTCGTAGGCGGCGATGCCCGCGACGAAGGTCAGCGGCACCTTCGGCGGCTTGGGCAGGCCCGACAGGATCTGCTTGGCCTTGGACACGTCGCGCTGGTAGCGGGTGTTGCGCCCGGCGTCGAAGGCCGGGGAACCCTTGGGCCACGGCACGTTCAGCGGGTAGCCCGCGCCGCGGAAGACCTCGGTGATGATGCGCTCGCGATCGAGGGCGAAGGCGATGGCTTGGCGCAGCTTCACGTCGGCGAGCGCGGGATCGGAGACGTTCGCGCCCACGTAGAGCTGGAGTTCGGCGCCCTCGTAGGCGATGACCTTGTACTCGTCGTTCTTGGCCAGGTTCTCGTTGTCGCGGTAGCTGATGGCGTCCGCGAAATGGATCTGGCCGGACTTGAGCGCGTTGAGCTGGGCCTGGTTGTCCGCGATGACGGTGAACTCGACCCGGTCCAGGTACGGCCGCTCCGGGATCCGGTAGTCGGGGTTGCGTTCGAAGACCAGCTGCTGGTTCGGGATTCGCGAGACGAAGCGGAACGGCCCGGTGCCGATGAGCTTCTCGCCGGTGCCGACCTGATCGATGCTCTCGCTGTCCAGGATGGGCACGGTGTCGAGCAGGTCGAAGATGTTGCCCAGCGGATGCGCGAAGCTCAGGGTGATGCGGTACGGATCGATGATGTCGAAGCCGGTGATGGCCGCGGCGGTGCTCTTGAGCTGCGCGGTCCACTTGGGATCGGCGTAGGTGCGCAGCGCGAATTCCACGTCCTTGGCGGTGAATCCGCGTCCGCTGTGGAACTTCACATCCTTGCGCAGGTCCAGGGTGATCGACTTGCCGTCCGGGGCCAGCGACCACTTCTCGGCGAGCAGCGGCTGCGGCTCCAGCTTGTCGTGCGGGTAGCGGACCAGCGATTCGTAGACCAGGCCGATCACGGCCGGGGTGGTGCCGGTGTTGGTGAGCAGGTTCGAGGGGATCAGATCGAACTGGACGCCGTACTTCAGCGTGCCGCCGCGCACGGGCTCGGCGTTGTCGTCGCCGCCGCCTTTGCTCTGGTTCACGGCCGAGGTGCAGGCCGCCAGCGCGCCGCCACCGAAGATGGCGAGCGCGGCGATGCCGGAGTTGCGCAGGAAATGACGGCGATCCAGTCCACGGGGGGACGTATTCATCTGAAGATCCTCGAGATATGAGCCGCTGGACAGGCGGCGGGGTGCGCTGAACACACCTGGGGGACTTGAGAAAAGGGAGAATTACGCGCGGGCCGGCGCGTCAGGCACAATGCGGACAGCCCTGTACCCGCGAGGACCGGAGCAGTCCGGTGCGGGGCGCGCAGGGGTGGCCGATGTGCATGGCGGCGACGGTAACAGCGGGTGAGCACCCGATCACCGGTTGCGCGCAGCACGAATGAAACCCTGGCGAGCGGCGGGACCCGGAACTTTGCTGGGCGGATGCCTGTTCCCCCGCATGCCCGTGGCTATGAGAACTTCGCCGGCGAGATCGGCCGCACCACCGCCGATTCGACCCCCGAATGGGTTTATCCGCCCGCCGCCCCCGCCGGTGCGCCCAACATCATCGTGGTGCTGGTCGACGATATGGGATTCAGCGATATCGGGCCGTTCGGCTCGGAGATCGAGACCCCGACCCTGGACCGCCTGGCCGCCACGGGCCTGCGGCTCACCAACTTTCACACCACGCCGCTGTGCTCGCCGTCCCGCGCCGCCCTGCTGACCGGTGTGAATTCCCACCGCGCGGGTTTCGGTTTCGTCGCCAACGCCGATCCGGGATATCCGGGACTGCGCCTCGAACTCGCCGATGACGTGCTCACCCTGCCGGAGATTCTGCGCGCCAACGGATATGCCACCTACGCGGTCGGAAAGTGGCATCTGGTGCGTGACGCCACGCTGCATCCGGGCGCGCATCGCGATTCCTGGCCGACCCAGCGCGGATTCGACCGCTATTACGGATCGCTGGAGGGCCTGAACTCCTTCTATCATCCGAATCAACTGATCTCGGACAGCTCCGCGGTGGAGGTCGAGGAGTTTCCCGAGAATTACTATCTCACCGACGATTACACCGATCGCGCCATCGGCTACCTCAAGAATCTGCGCGCGCACGACGCGACCAAACCGTTCTTCCTGTACTTCGCGCACACCGCCATGCACGGGCCGTTGCAGGCCAAACCCGCGGATCAGGCCAAATACCGGGGCCGGTACAAAGAGGGCTGGGACCGGCTGCGCCAGAGCCGGTTCGCCGAGCAGCTGGCCCGGGGGCTGTTCCCGCCGGGCACCGAGCAGAAGCCGCGCAACACCGAACCGGGTTACGAAGCGCAGGAATGGGATTCGCTGACCCCGGAGCAGCAGTCGCGCTTCGAGCGGTACATGGAGGTGTACGCGGGCATGGTCGACAGCATCGACCAGAGCCTGGGGCGGATCGTGGAGACCCTGGAGCAGTTCGGCGAGCTGGACAACACGATCATCGTGTTCACCTCGGACAACGGCGGTACCGCGGAGGGCGGGCCCGAGGGCACCCGCACCTACTTCGCGCAGTTCGCCCAGGTGGACGAGCCGGACTGGGAACGCGACGTGCCGCACGACGACGAACTCATCGGCACCGCCCGGCTGGGCGTGCACTATCCGCGCGGCTGGGGGCAGGCCTCCAACACCCCGTTCCGCTTCTACAAGGGCCAGACCTTCGCGGGTGGTGTCCGGGTGCCGTTCGTGCTGTCCTGGCCCAAGGGTCTGCCGCGCACCACCGATGACGCGGGCGTGCGCCAGGAGTACACCTACGTCACCGATCTGGCTCCCACCCTGCTGGAACTGGCCGGGCTCGAGCGGCCCACCGTCCGGAACGGCTTGCCCGCCAAGGATTTCGACGGCGTGTCCGCGGTCGATGTGCTGCGTGATCCGGGCGCGGTGTCCCGGCACACCGAACAGTATTCGGAGATGACCGGGCATCGCGGTTTCTACCGGGACGGCTGGAAACTGCTGGCGCTGCTGGAGCCCGCGCGCGGCATCGATGATCCGCGCTGGCAGCTCTTCGACGTCCGCACCGATCCCACCGAACTGCACGATCTGTCCGAGCGATTCCCGGAGAAGGTGGCCGAACTGGCTGCCGCCTGGGATGAGGCCGCCTGGAACAACACGGTGTTCCCGCTGCTCACGCGCCAGGATCTGGCCCTGCGCCGGCCCGAGGAGGCCCGGCTCACCGACCGCGTCCGCATCCTGCCCGGCACCGCCACGCTCGAGCGCTACCGCTCCCAGCGCCTGATCGCGTACCGGGACTTCACCATCGCCGCCGAACTCGCCGGGTTCGAGCCGGGAGACGCGGGTGTGCTCGTGTCGCACGGTGATCCGCTCGGCGGCTATGTGCTCTACGTGGAGCACGATCGCCTGCACTTCACCTACAACGCCTACGGCCGCGAGCACACCGTGGACGCCGGTCCCATCCCGGCGGGCAGCCGGAATCTGAGCGTGTCCGCGACGGTGCGGCCGCATCTGCGCTGGGACTTCTCCCTCGGCATCGACGGCGTGCAGGCCGCCGTGCTGACGGACCAGGTGCAACTGGTGGGCATGGCGCCGTGGACGGGCATCACCGTCGGGCTCGACGCCCGCGGCCCGGTCTCCTGGGACCTGCGCGAACGCCGCGGCGTCTTCCGCTACTCGGGCGCGCTGCGCTCGGTCACCTACCTGCCGGGCTCGATCGGCGTCCCGGAGGAGACACAGCGGGCGCTGGACTCCGAGGCGGAGCTGATCGCGGAATAGAGATCCCGTGCGAAAGCCCGCCCGGCGTCAGCAGGCCGGGCGGGCTTTCGATCGTCGGTGGCCGGGCACTCACACCGGTCGCGTTCCGGACGTCCGGTTCCGCGCCGTGCGAAAAGCCGTTCCGCCGAACGGGAGTGGGCTGTGCTCCCGTTCGGCCGCCGGTCAGTCCGCGAGCTGGGCCTGGAACATCCAGCGATGCTCCTCGATCTTGGCCGTGATGGAGATGAACAGATCCTGGGTGACCGGGTCCGCGGTCTCGGTGGCGGCGATATGGCCGCGCAGGCGCTGGGTCAGCTTGTCCAGTACCTCGACGATGCCCGATACCGCTTCATGGGTGCGCAGATAGCCGGTGGGCAGCTGCGGCAGGCCCTTGGCCTCGGCGACGGTCGCCGCGCGGCCGTCCGGGGAGATACCCAGTGCCGCAGCGCGTTCGGCGACGGCGTCGGAGAACTCGCGGGCGCTGTCGACCACCTCGTCCAGGTGCAGGTGCACGGTCTTGAAGTCGCGGCCCACCACGTTCCAGTGCGCCTGCTTGGCCAGCAGCGACAGATCGACGAGATCGGTCAGCGCCGACTGCAGTGCCAGGCCGACCGCCTTCTGTTCGGCCTTACCGAGCGGGCTGGTGATCGGGGTCCGGGACAGTGTGGTGGTCATATCGCACTCCTTCTGAACGATGGTCGTTTTCTGGAATGACTCCAATCTAGCTCGAGGCGCGGCGGGATGCCACCGAGTCGTCCCACGACTTCGGTCACCTTCTGAAGAATGTGTGATCCAGACCGCGCCGCTGTGTCGGGTGCCACTGCTAGCGTGCGAAGCGAAGTACCCGGTGGGACGGAGGCCGGGCGCACAACTGCAGAGGATGTACCGGTGGAACTGGGGAAAGACCCGCGCGACGGCGAGCATACGAACGCGGGCGCGACAGCCGAGCCCGGGGCGGGCGTACGCTCGCCGTACGGCACGGCCGAACTGCCCGCGGTGTGGGGGCAGCCGGATCCGGCGAGCGCGGCGGGCGCACCGCCCGAACCCGCGCCCGAGGTCCCGAATTACCCGCCGACCACGCCGTTTCCGGCGATGCATGCCGCGCCGGCGCCGGGGTCCCCGTACGCCGCCACGGCCGTGCCGCCGGGCGGGGCGCAGGCTCCCGGCGGATACGAGCCGATGCCGCCGTTCCCGACGGGCGGGAACCAGGGCTACGGCTATCCGCCGAATCCGCACGGCTACAACCCCTATGGGCCGTACGCGCCCCAGCCCGCGACCATGCCCGCGTCGGTCAAGGCCGCGCGGGTGGTCTCCTTCCTCTTCGGCGGACTCGGGCTCGTCATCGTGGTGGCGGTGTCCGCACTCGGCGACGCCTACGCGGCCGGCGTGGCGGTCGGCGGCTTCGCGGTCCCGATCCTGCTGGCGGGCTTCGCATTCGGGTTCGGATCGGGTGGCAACGGGATCCGCGTGACGGCCATCGTGCTCGCGGTCATCACCATGCTCATGGGCCTGGGCGGGGCGGCGAGTCAGTCGCCGCCGGGGCCGCTGGGCCTGATCGTCGGACTGGCGGTGCTGATCCTGCTGTGCCAGTCCAGCGCCTCCGCCTGGTTCAAGCGCCCCCGGGACGCCGAGCCCGTCGGCTGAGCCCGACGAGCGGAATGGGGATTTACGCGCCGCCGCCATCGGCGGCGGCGTTGAAATGTCCGATTCGAGACACCGATTCGAGACAGCGCGGTGCGGCTTTCATACCGCACCCGCGACCGCGCGATATTCATCGGCGATCATTCAGCAAACACGAATACCGATGAGTAATCCACGCCACTCCGTAAGCGCGACACGGTAGCCGGGTTGGCGGAAAATCGCGTACAGGTCCCCTTCCGAAACGTGTTAACAAATGTAAACCGCCGGAGAACCAGCCGTTTCCAAAGCATCACCGTGACCACTCCGGAACCCCTGGAACGAGCGGCATTTCAGCGGTTCACCCGCGGTAACCGCAGGTCACGCCAGATCATAGGGGGTATCGCCGCTATCGCGCAGTGACCGTGAGGTTGCGGCGATCTCACAACTCACCATCGGCCATCGCGCACTGTGAGAACATGGTTTTGATGCCCGCAATGACGTCCCTACAGTCGAGCCAGCAGCCCGGTTTTTCTCACTCGATGGGGGCGTCATGGCTAACTCGCATACCGGAACTTCCTCCGCGGATGCACTTCTTCGACTGGGAAAGTACTTCAATCGCGGTGAGGTTTCCGGCGATTTGCGCACCCTGCATCAGGTGGGCGGACGCGAGGCCGACGAGTTCTATCGTGATCGCTGGTCCCACGACAAGGTGGTGCGCTCCACGCACGGTGTGAACTGCACCGGTTCGTGCTCCTGGAAGATCTACGTCAAGGACGGCGTGATCACCTGGGAGTCGCAGCAGACCGACTACCCCTCGGTGGGCTCGGACAAGCCCGAATACGAACCCCGCGGCTGCCCGCGCGGCGCGTCGTTCTCCTGGTACACCTACTCCCCCGCGCGCATCCGCTACCCGTATGTGCGCGGCGTGCTGCTGGAGCTGTACCGCGAGGCCAAGACCCGACTCAAGGATCCGGTGCTGGCGTGGGAGTCCATCGTCGAGGATCCCGCAAAGGCGAAGTCCTACAAGTCCGCTCGCGGTCGCGGCGGCTTCGTGCGCGCCGAGTGGTGGGAGGCCGCGGAGATGGCCGCCGCCGCCCACGTGCACACCATCAAGAAGTACGGTCCCGACCGGGTCGCCGGCTTCTCCCCGATTCCGGCGATGTCCATGGTCAGCCATGCCGTCGGCGCGCGCTTCATCTCGCTGATCGGCGGCTCCATGCTGTCGTTCTACGACTGGTACGCCGACCTGCCGGTGGCCTCGCCGCAGGTCTTCGGCGATCAGACCGACGTGCCCGAATCCGCGGACTGGTTCGACGCCGGCTACCTCATCATGTGGGGCTCCAACGTCCCGGTGACCCGAACCCCGGACGCGCACTACATGACCGAGGCCCGGTATCGCGGCCAGAAGGTCGTGGTGGTCTCCCCGGACTACGCCGACAACACCAAGTTCGCCGACGAGTGGATGCCCGCCCGCCCCGGCACCGACGCCGCGCTCGCCATGGCCATGGGCCACGTCGTGCTGAACGAGTTCTTCGTCGCCAAGCGCACCGAGCGCTTCGACGACTACATCAAGCGCTACACCGACCTGCCGTACCTCATCACGCTCGAGGACAAGGACGGCGTCGCGGTACCGGGCAAGTTCCTCACCGCCGCCGATCTCGGTCGGACCGGCGAAGGTGTGGAATTCAAACCGGTCCTGCTGGACGGCGACGCGAATCCCCAGGTGCCCAACGGATCCCTCGGCGACCGCTTCACCGAAGCGGGCAAGGGCAAGTGGAACCTGGATCTCGGGGACACCGATCCCCTGCTGACTCTGCACGGCCGTACCGATGACGCTGCGGCCGTGCAGTTCCCCCGCTTCGACGAGCCCACCGCGGGCGTCCTCACGCGCGGTGTGCCGACCACCGTCGTGGCGGGTAAGCGGGTGACGACGGTGTTCGACCTGTTGCTGGCCCAATACGGGGTAGCGCGATCAGGGCTGCCCGGTAGCTGGCCTACCGGGTACGACGATCCGAGTGAGCCGTACACACCGGCCTGGCAGGAACAGATCACCGGCGTCCCCGCGGTGCAGGCGGCGCGCATCGCCCGCGAATTCGCCGACAACGCCGATAAATCCGGCGGCCGCTCCATGATCCTCATGGGCGCGGGCACCAACCACTGGTTCCACTCCGACCAGATCTACCGCGCCTTCTTCACCCTGACGCTGCTCACCGGCTGCCAGGGCGTGAACGGCGGCGGCTGGGCGCACTACGTGGGCCAGGAGAAGTGCCGTCCGGTAACCGGCTGGGCCACACTGGCTTTCGGCTTGGACTGGCAGCGCCCGCCGCGTCAGATGCAGGGCACCGTGTTCTGGTACCTGACCAACGATCAGTGGCGCTACGACCCCTTCACCTCCGAGGCCTTCGCCTCCCCGCTGGCCAAGGGCGAGTTCGCCGGGCGCACCGCCGCCGACAACATCGCGCTCGCGACGCGTTTGGGCTGGATGCCGTCCTACCCGACGCTCAACCGCAATCCCCTGGACCTGGCCGACGAGGCCGAAGCCGCGGGCAAGAGCGCGGCCGAGTACGTGGTCGACGGGCTGAAGTCCGGTGAGCTGCGCTTCGCCTGCGAGGACCCCGACGCCCCGGAGAACTTCCCGCGCGTGCTCACCGTGTGGCGCGCCAATCTGCTCGGCTCCTCGGGCAAGGGCAACGAGTACTTCCACAAGCATCTGCTGGGCGCGGACTCCAACCTGCAGACCGGCGAGGCCACCGGCGTGCGGCCGCAGGAACTCGTCTGGCGCGAGGAGGGGGCCACCGGCAAGCTGGATCTGCTGCTGTCCCTGGACTTCCGCATGACCAGCACCACCATGTACTCCGACATCGTGCTGCCCGCCGCCACCTGGTACGAGAAGCACGATCTGTCCTCCACCGACATGCACCCCTTCGTGCACGCCTTCACCCCGGCCATCTCCCCGCCGTGGGAGACCCGCACCGACTTCGACGCCTTCCACCGCATCGCGCGCGGCTTCTCGTGGCTCGCGGAGAAGCACCTCGGCGTCCGCAAGGACATCGTGGCGGTGCCGCTGCAGCACGACACCGCCGACGCGCTGGCCCAGGCCGGCGGGCGCGTGCTGGACTGGAAGAAGGGCGAATGCGAGCCCATTCCGGGTAAGACGATGCCCAAACTCGTTGTGGTGGAACGGAATTTCCCCGCGGTTGCGGAGAAGATGGCCGCCCTCGGGCCGTTGGTGGAGACCATGGGCCTGACCACCAAGGGCGTGGTCACCCATCCCACCGAGGAAGTCGAATATCTGCGCGGCCAGAACGGCGCCGTGGTTTCCGGTGTGGCGCAGGGGCGTCCGTCGCTGGCGAAGGACACGCACGCCGCCGAGACCATCCTGGCGCTGTCCGGCACCACCAACGGGCGACTGGCCGTGGAGGGCTTCGAGGATCTCGAGGAGCGCACCGGCACCAAGCTGGCGGACCTGGCGGCCGAACACGAGGGCAAGCGCATCACCTTCGCGGACACCCAGGCCCGGCCCGTACCGGTCATCACCTCGCCCGAATGGTCGGGCAGCGAGACCGGCGGCCGCCGGTACTCCCCGTTCACCATCAATACCGAGCGACTCAAGCCGTGGCACACCCTGACCGGCCGCCAGCACTTCTACCTCGATCACGACTGGATGATCGAACTGGGCGAACAGCTGCCGATCTACCGGCCGCCGCTGGACATGACCGCGCTGTTCAGCGAGCCCGGCATCGGCTCGGTGAACGAGCACGGCGGCGTGACCGTGCGCTATCTGACGCCGCACTCCAAGTGGTCGATCCACTCCGCGTACCAGGACAACCTGCACATGCTCACGCTCTCGCGCGGCGGTCAGGCCATCTGGATGTCCAATGTCGACGCCGCGAAAATCGGTGTCGCGGACAATGACTGGATCGAGGCGGTCAACCGCAACGGCGTCGTGGTCGCCCGGGCGATCGTCTCGCACCGCATGCCCGAGGGCACGGTGTTCATGTACCACGCCCAGGACCGCACGGTGAACGTGCCGCGTATCGAGGGGCCGCCCGTCGCCTCGAACGGCAAGGGCGGCAACGGTTCCAACGGCCACAGCTCCAACGGCAACGGCTCCAACGGCAACGGCTCCAACGGCAACGGCGCCGACAAGCCCGACGACTTCAAGGGTCGCGGCAAACGCGGCGGCATTCACAATGCGCTCACCCGCATCATGATCAAGCCCTCGCATCTCATCGGTGGTTACGCCCAGCAGTCCTTCGCGCTGAACTACCACGGCCCCACCGGAAATCAGCGCGACGAAGTGACGACGATTCGTAAGCGCTCGCAGGAAGTGGAGTACTGACATGCGCGTCATGGCACAGCTCGCGATGGTCATGAACCTCGACAAGTGCATCGGCTGCCACACCTGCTCGGTCACCTGCAAGCAGGCGTGGACCAACCGCGGCGGCACCGAGTACGTCTGGTTCAACAACGTGGAAACCCGTCCGGGACAGGGCTATCCACGCCGCTACGAGGACCAGGAGAAGTGGAAGGGCGGGTGGACCCTCAACAAGAAGGGCAAACTCACCCTCAAGTCCGGCTCGCGGATGAAGCGACTGCTCAACATCTTCGCCAATCCGGATCTGCCCACGGTGTCGGACTACTACGACCCGTGGAGCTACGACTACGAGAATCTGCTCTCGGCCCCGGCCATGGACACCAGCCCGGTGGCCCGGCCGAAATCGCTCATCACCGGCGAGGACGCCAAGGTCACCTGGGGCGCCAACTGGGACGACTCACTGGGCTCGGGACCCGAGCAGGTCGCCAAGGATCCGCTGCTGGGCAAGCTGGAGGACAAGGTCAAACTCGAATTCGAGGAGACCTTCATGTTCTACCTGCCGCGCATCTGCGAGCACTGCCTCAATCCCTCCTGCGCGGCCGCGTGCCCGTCCGGCGCGATCTACAAGCGCTCCGAAGACGGCATCGTGCTCGTCGATCAGGACAAGTGCCGCGGCTGGCGGCAGTGCGTGAGCAGCTGCCCGTACAAGAAGATCTACTTCAACCACAAGACGGGCAAGGCGGAGAAATGTACTTTCTGCTACCCGCGCGTGGAGGTCGGCATTCCGACCGTGTGCTCGGAGACCTGCGTCGGGCGACTGCGCTACATCGGCGTCATGCTGTACGACGCCGATGCCGTGCAGGCCGCGTGTGAGGTCCAGGACGACAAGGACCTGTACCCCGCGCAGCTGGGGGTGTTCCTCAATCCGCACGATCCGCGCGTGATCGCCGAGGCCGAAGCGGCCGGGATCTCACCGGAATGGATTCAGGCGGCGCAGGATTCGCCGTGCTACAAGCTCATCGTCGACTACCAGATCGCGTTGCCGCTGCATCCGGAATACCGCACCATGCCGATGGTCTGGTACGTGCCGCCGCTGTCGCCGGTGGTGGACGTGCTGTCCGAAACCGGGCACGACGGGGAGAACGTCGACAACCTCTTCGGGGCCATCGACGCGCTGCGCATCCCCCTGGAATACCTGGCCGAACTCTTCACCGCCGGTGAACTCGGCCCGGTGCGCTCCTCGCTGCAACGCCTCGCGGGCATGCGCTCGTTCATGCGCTCGATCAACCTCGGCCAGGAACCCGATCTCACCATTCCGGATTCGGTGGGCCTCGAGCCGGAGGAGATCGAGGCCATGTACCGGCTGCTGGCCATCGCCAAGTACGAGCACCGGTACGTGATTCCGCAGGGTGCGACTTCGCGTGCGCACGAACTGGATTCACTCGCCACCGGCTGCAGTCTCGATACCGACGGCGGGCCGGGCATGACCGCCTTCGACGTGATGGCGGAGAAGTTCCACCTCACCGATACCAATGGCGCGGCGCCGGACGAGAAGTCCACGCGCATCAATCTGCTCAACTGGGACGGCAAGAACGCCTCCGGTCTGCTGCCGGGGCGCAACGGCAACGGCAACGGTTCGAACGGCAACGCTTCGAACGGCGGTGGCTCGAACGGCAACGGGCACAACGGGTCCGCGGCCAACGGCAACGGCGGCGCGCACGAACCCGAATCCACGCTCCCGGCGGGAGCGGCCCGATGAAGCTGTTCACCCTGCGCCGCCGCACCGCACCGGCCGCACCGATCGCCCAGCACGATTCCCGGCTGGCCTGGCGACTGGGCGCGCTGGCGCTGGACTACCCGAACGCCCGGGCCGATCGCCCGATCGCGAGCGGCCCGGGTGACGCGACCGCGTCATCCCTCCAGGCCGGAGTGACGCCGTGAACCTGCTCAAACTCCGCCGCCGGCCCGAACCGGCCGTCGCGCTCTCGGATCGCGACCGGCGACTGGTGTGGCGACTGTGCGCGCTGCTGCTGGACTACCCGAGCGTCAAGGCACTCGAATTCATCGGCGAACTGGCCGATGCCGCGGGCGAATTGCCGAGCTCGGTGCGTGTACACCTGGAACCGATCATCGAGCATCTGCGCTCGGGTGCGCCCATCGCGCTGGCGCAGGAGTATGTCGAGACCTTCGACATGCGCCGGCGCGCCAGCCTGCACCTGAGCTACTACGCGTACGGCGACACCCGCAAGCGCGGCATGGCGCTACTGCGCTTCAAACACGCCTACCGGCACGCGGGCATGGAAATCGGCGACGAGGAACTGCCCGACTTCCTGCCGGTGCTGCTGGAATTCGCGGCCACCGTCGATCCGGTGGGCGGCGAGCGCCTGCTGGGCGAGCACGTCCCCGTACTCGAACTGCTGCGACTGTCCCTGTCCGACAGCGGATCCCCCTATTCCGGCGTGCTGGCCGCGGTCACCGCCACGCTGCCGCCGGTCACCACCGCCGACCGCAGGCGCATCGCCGAACTCGCCGCGCAGGGACCGCCCGAGGAAGAAGTCGGCCTGGAGCCGTTCGCCATGGATCCCCTGTCCTTCACCGGAGCGGAAGGCCGCCGATGACCAGCACCCTGTGGATGACCCTGCCCTACATCGCCTTCACCTCTTTCGTGCTGGGCCATCTGTGGCGGTATCGCAACGACCAATTCGGCTGGACCACACGGTCTTCGCAGATCTACGAATCGCGGCTGCTGCGCCTGGGCAGCCCGCTGTTCCACTTCGGCATGCTCGGGGTGATCGGCGGACATGTGCTGGGCGTGCTGATTCCGGCATCGTGGACCGCGGCCATCGGCATCTCCGACCACCTGTATCACGTGGTCGCGGTATCGGCCGGCACCGTCGCGGGCGTCGCGGTCATTCTCGGCATCGCCATCCTGCTGTACCGGCGCTTCACGGTCTCCGCCGTGCGGCAGGCGACCACCACCAATGACAAATTCATGTACGCGTTGCTCGCGGGCGCGCTCATCACCGGGTTGCTCAACACCGTGGGCAGCAACCTGCTGTGGGGCACGTACAACTACCGCGAAACCGTATCGCCGTGGTTCCGCAGCCTTTTCACCGCGCATCCGGAGCCGGAACTCATGGTGGGCACGCCGTGGACCTTCCAGGCGCACGGCCTCATCGTCATCACGCTCATCGGAGTCTGGCCGTACACGCGGCTCGTGCACATGTTCAGCGCGCCGATCGGCTACCTGGTGCGGCCGTACGTGGTCTACCGCAGTAGGGAGACCAACGCGGTGGACAAGCGGCGCTTCGCCCGCGCCTGGGACTCCCCGGTGCTGCCACCCAAGCGGTAGCCGCTACCAGCGGGCAGCGCGGGCCAGGCGGTGTGCCTCCTCGTTGAGGGGGTGGCCGTCGTGGCCCGCTATCCATTTGGCGCTGAAGGGAATCGTGCGCCCGATCGCCCGGTGCACGTACTCCTGGACGGCGGCGGACACCGAGAACGGGAGCGTATTGGCCGTACGATTGCGCAGCGCGGCGTTCACGGCTTCGACCGCCTGATCACAATCGGACAGTATGCGCAGCCGGCGATCCGACAGCTCGGGCGCCAGCGCGGCTTCGCAGATGGCGATCAGCTCGGATTCCACCGAGGACTTCCCGTCCACGCATTTGCCGCCGCCGCTGCGGCCGTCGGCGGTCACCCAGGCGTAGCCGCCCACCGGGCCGAATCCGGAGGCATCGGTGGCCACGGCGAGCACGCCCGGACCGGACGCGGGGGTCACCACCGGTATCGCGCCGGAGGACAGGTCGCTCGCGGAATGATGAACCGGATGTTCGCGAACCGCCAGCCGCAGGCGATCGGCGAGCGCGCTGCCGTCCACGGTGAAGGTGAATCCCGCACGTTCCCAGGTGCTCCGGTGCTCCCACACGACGGTGCGCACCCGCGCCCACAGGTCGGCGTGCTCCTCGGCGATACGATCGGCCGCCGCGGCGCAGCACCACTCGCGCACCGAATCGGTGGCGGCGTTGACGCGGCCCGCGACCTCGTCCTTCATCGCGATACAGCGCCGCACCGCCGCCCGGCGCTGCACGCGCAGGTCGGCGAGTTCCTCGTAGAGTTCGGCGACCCAGGTGAGCGCGAGTTCGAAGGACGCGCCACGCGCCTCCCGCGCCACGGCCAGCGCGGCTTCGAGATCCGCGCGCAATTCCTCCTCGATGCCCTTGAACGCGCGCTCCCAGCGCTCCACCACCGCGGGATCGTCCGATCCGGGAACGTTCTCACCGGCGATGACCCGGCGTACCCGCTCGACGAAAGCGTCCTGGTGCAGTGAAAGTAGTTGTGTGGCAGCGGGACCGGAGGTGTCCACGAGCCAGCCGTAGCGCACGGCCCAGGCCCACCAATCGTGCGAGGGGAGCCGTGTGCGTTCGGGAGCCAAACCGCATTCCAGCGAGGCCTCACCGAACGCGGCCTCGTATTCGCGCGGCAGCAGCAGCCCCACCAGCCAGCCGCACACCTGCTCGAATCCCTTGGGGCCCTCGCGCCGCAGCGGATGCTCCTCCGCGCGCACCAGCGCCATCGCGGTCAGGCGCAAACTCTCGGTGCGATGCCACATATCGGCTAATTCGGCCCGCTCGGCGCGACCCGCCTCCCGCAGTTTGGCCACACTGAGATCGCGCATGAGCAGCGTCTCGAGATAGTGCAGCGCGTCGATACGACGTTCCCGCAACCCCGGATCATGCAGTGCCGCCAGCAACTCCCCCGAGGCGGTCCCCTCCACCTCCTCCCAGCACGCATCCAACATGACATCGAAATCTCTTCGTAGAGAACCGATCCGCCCTGAGTCATCCCCGCCGTGTCCCACCTCCTTGACGTTAGCCGCCGAACACGACACTTTTCGGTGCTTACACGAAAAAGCGCGATACCCGACGGGGGTTCGTACACCACACCGCCGCGTACCGCGCGTCAGGTTTCGCGTGCTGCTCAGGTCATGCTCTCCCGCAGTCTTTTTCGGGCGATACGCTCGGCGAGCAGCGGCAGGAAGGCTTCCACCTTCGCTTCCCTGGCGATGTACTCGTAGGCCGACTGCACCGTGGCGTCCACGGTCTCGGCGGCCACCAGTTCGGTGAATTCGGTGTTCAGGCGGGTGGTGACCCGCTGCAGGGCGACCTGAACATCGGGGCTGAGCCCCGAGGACGGGTTCGAGGCATGTGCGACAGGCGTTTCAGTCATCGCGAACTCCGGCCGATTCGATCGGTAGAGATGTGCGATGGGGCCCGCACACCCACCAGTAGAGATTGCCTCTCCCACCTTGCGCCAACACGAACGCTCGGTGAACGACCGGTGAGCCGCCGCCCCGGCTACCCGAAGTTCCCGGCGCGCAATGCAGCGGTGAACGCGTCCCAGGCTCGCGGACCGAAGGTCAACGCCGGACCGCCACGGTCCTTCGAGTCACGCACGCCGACTTCGCCACCGGGATGGAAGGCGACTTCGACGCATTCCTGACCTCCGGCACTGTAGGTGGACTTGAACCACTCGGTGCGGTCCGGCTCAACGCTCAATGTCTCACTCCCCTAACAACTCCCCCGCCCAGATACTCGCGGTGAATGCCTCCCACTGTCCGGGCGTGAAGGTCAGAGACGGGCCGGAGGGGCACTTGGAGTCGCGCACACCAACCTCGCCACTTGCCAGGAAAGCAACTTCGACGCAGTCCGAGCCTCCCTGACTGAAGCTGGATTTGAACCACCGAGTATGGGCCACATCATCGTTCACTCTCGTGTCTCCTCGCTATTTCTCGCACCAGGTCGCGACTCGAACGAGCGTCCAGGCTTTCCTCTTGGAGCTTCTGGAATGCCTGGCGAAACAACAGAACATCCGTTCGCTTCTCCAAGTAGGCACTACCCGCGTAGCCCTCGCAATAGACCTGGGAGGGTTCCTGCTGCCGCTTACCCGGGGTAACACGGGCGAAGTCCATGATCGTGAAAGGCGGTACCGCCGCGCCGAGTGGCGCACCCGCTCGGAACGGCATCACCCGAAGGTCGATGTTGTCGTGCGTTGAGATATCGGCGACGTGCCGACACTGCGCCGACATGATGTGCGGGTCTCCCACAACCGTTCTCAGCACGCTCTCGTGGAGAACCACCAGCGTCCGTGTCGGCTCGTGGGCCCGAGTCAATGCATGCTGCCGCTGACTTCGGATTTGAATGCGTCGGTCGAGTTCGGCTTCCGTGTGATCCCGAAAGAAGAGCCGGTCGAGAGACCGCGCATAGTCGGTTGTTTGCAGCAGTCCGTGCATTACCAGTGGTTGGAAGATCGTCAATACGGTTGCGCTGGATTCCAACCCAACGTAGACATTGGCCCACACCGGAATCAGGTCGCCGTAGCCGTGCCACCATGTCTTTGCCGGTACCTGCTCCGCGTATCCCCTCGCGACGGCCGTTGTCTCAGCAGACATGCCGTACGCCTCGCACAGCGCCAGCACGTCCGTGAGTCTGATTCTCGCGGTCTCACCCCGCTCGAGACGGCTCAGCGTGGGCCGACTCCATTGAACCAGCGCGGCAGCCTGCTCCAAATTCATTCCGGTAGCCGAGCGTTCCTCGCGCAGCAATCTGCCCAACTGCCGACGTGGCAACGTGGTCCCCGTGTCCTCTGACTCGCCGTCCCCCATCTCCCTGTCCTCTCACCAGGTCCGACAATTCTTCTCGATCCAAGAAAAACGGTAGGCCCGAATGGGAAGTCTGCTGGGCTTTCACATCAATTTCGCGAACTCGCCACTCCCGGGGTCAGAGTGTCGGTGCGCGACTCACCGTTTACCCATGACATTCACCAGCAGGCTCGACAAAGCACAGATCGCGGTACTCGAATCGCTCGACCCGGGTGGGCTTCTCACGGTCGAGAGTCTTGCGGACGCGGCGGCGCTGACCGCCTGGCGGACGCGCAACGCGGTGTCCAAGCTGAGCGCGCGGGGGCTCATCCTCGGACGGATGCGGGGTGGGGTGGGGGTGTGGCAGATCACCGAGCGGGGGCGGCGGACGTTGGCCGCGCGGGGGCGGTTCTACCGGTAGCGGGGCACCGGAGCCGAGGAGGTATCCACATGGCGGGTGTGGTCGAGCTTGTCGTTGTCGGATTCTGCTGTGCCGCTGTGGTGTTCGCCGCCTGGATGGGGACGGCTGACACCCGGGAGCCGGCGCGCGGGGGCCGGGAGGTGTCTTCGGTCTTCGCGAACGGGCGCGAGTTTCGGCGGGTGCCGGTGGGCAACCTTCATCGGTTGCGGGGGCGGCACCGGGTGTGAGGCCGCGCGGTGCGGGGAATCGGCACACGGCCGATCCCCCGCGACGGCTCCGATCAGCTCCCGGCGAGCTTCGCCAGATTCGGGAAGTTGCTGATCTCCCAGCCGCCGTCCACCACCAGCTCGGTGCCCGTGATGTAGGAAGCGTCATCCGAGGCCAGGAACAGGCAGGGGGCGGTGATCTGCTCCGGGGTCGCCGCCACGCCCAGCGGAATGCGCTCCAGGAACATCTGTTTCGCGGGCTCGTACGCCATGACCGCCGCCACCAGCGGGGTGTCCACCAGGCCCGGCAGCACCGAGTTCACCCGGATGCGATGCGGCGCCAGTTCCAGGGCGGCGTTCTTGGAGAACATCACCACGCCCGCCTTGCCGGTGGCGTAGGGGCTGCCGCCGGGCATCGGGATGCGGCCGTCCAGGGACGAGATGTTCACGATCGCACCGCCGTTGCCGCTGTCGCGCATCAGGCGGGCCTCGTGTTTGGTGCACAGGAACACGCTCTTCTGCACCAGGTCGACGGTGAAATCCCAATCGGCCTCGGCCATATCGGTGATCGCGCCGATCCGGGAGCCGCCCGCGACGTTGAACGCCGCGTCGAGACGGCCGAAGCGTTCGGCCGCGACGCCTATCGCGGCGGCCACCTGTGCCTCGGCCGTGACGTCGGCGGTCACGGGAACGAACGCGTCGCCGAGTTCGGCCGCCTTCTTCCCCAGCCCGGGCTCGTCGATGTCCAGGCCGATCACCGACGCGCCCTCGGCGACCAGGGCGGTGGCCAGGGACGAACCGATGCCGGAGGCGGCGCCGGTCACGACGGCTACTTTGCCGCCGAATCTCGCAGTACTCATTGTGCTCTCTTCCTCGGGTCCGGGTGCGCGCCGACGCACACCCGGACCGGAAACTGATGCTGGTCGGTAAATTTCGCCGCCCGCGGGGGAACCGGGCCGGGTCAGCGCCGGCCCGCGCGCAGGAACCGGCCGGTGCGCCGCTCGCCCAGGTGCGGCGACTTCTCGCCGCGGCCGAAGACGTACTCGCCGTTGACGAGCACCGCGGTGACGGTGGCGTCGTTGCGGTTGACCATGCGGGAGAGGTTGTCGTACTCGGGCACCACGCTCTCGGCGTAGGCCGCGAGGGAGTCGTCGAGCCGGGCGGGATCCACGATCACCACGTCGGCGCGATCGCCCGCGCGCAGATGTCCGGCATCCAGGTCGTACCAGTCCGCGAGCTCACCGGTGAGACGGTGCACGGCGTGCTCGACGGTCATGAACGGCGTGCCCGCCTGTTCGGCGCGGTGCACGCGCTCGAGCAGCCGCAACCCGAAGTTGTAGAAGGCCATATTGCGCAGATGCGCGCCGGCGTCCGAGAACCCGAGTTGCACACCGGGATCCGCGGCCAGCCGATCGAGGACCTCGGGACGGTGATTGGAGATGGTGGTGTGCCAGCGCACTTTGGGACCGTGCTCCACCACCAGATCCAGGAAGGCGTCCACCGGGTGCAGACCACCCCGGTCGAGGCCGACCTGCCCGAAGGTCTTCCCGATGACACTCGCGTCGGGGCATTCGGTGATCTCGGCGTCGAAGAAGTCGCGGTGCCATACGCGCGGACCGTACTTCTTGTCGTAGTCCTTGCGGAACCAGCGCCGGTACTCCGGATCGGCCAGCAGGTCGCGCCGCTCGTCGAGCTGGTTGGACAGGTGCAGGGCCGCCGCGCCGGAACCGAACTCCTCGAAGACGGGCAGGTCGATGCCGTCGGAGTAGACCTCGAACGGGACCGGCAGATGCTGCCAGCGGAAGTTGCCGCCGAGCCGGTTCACGATCTTGGCCAGCAGCGGGAAGATGTGCACCACACCCGGAATCGCCTTGATATCGGCGGCCGAGAGCAGACTGACCTTCAGATTCGGCCGCCCGATACCCAGCGAACTGGCCACCATGGCGATCAGACTCTGCGGGCGCGGCACGTCGGGACCACCCTGGAGCGCCCGATTACGTTCGCGCAGAATGCGATTGAGCCGTCGCCGTTCCTTGGCCGTGGCGTAGGTCGAGGGCAGGGTGCGTGAACGGCACACCTCGCCGTCCAGCTTGTCGAACAGCAACTGCTGTGACGACATCCCCACGAATCCCGCATCGAGGGCCTCGGAGAGCTTGTGCTCCATGGCTTTCAGCTCGGCCTCGGTCGGCCGAACATCGGGCCGGGTGGAGCGATCCAGACCCATCTGCGCGGCGCGAATATCCGAATGCCCGATGAACGCCGCGAGATTCGCGCCCAACGGCAGCGACTCGAGCGCCGCCACATAGCCGTGCGCGCTCTGCCAGGTCTTGAGCCCGTCCATCGCCTCCACCACGTGCTTGCGCGGGATGGCCTCCACCCGGCCGAACAGATCTCCGGCGTCGGGACCGTCGACATGCACGGTGGACAGCGAGCACGAACCGAGCAGGATCGTGGTCACGCCGTGCCGCACCGACTCCGACAACGACGGGTCCAGCAGCACTTCCACGTCGTAGTGGGTGTGGATGTCCAGCATGCCGGGCATCACCCACTGCCCGGCCGCGTCGATGACGCGGCCGCAGCCGGAGTCGTCCAGGCCGCTGCCGATATCGGCGACCCGGCCGTCACGGATGCCGATATCGCGCACGGCCGACGGCGCGCCGGTGCCGTCGAACCAGCGCCCGCCCTTGATGAGGATGTCGTACATGGTTTTTCACTCCCCCACGGACAGTTCTCGGCGCAGCACCTTGCCGGTGGCGTTGCGCGGCAGGGCATCCGCGGTGACGAGCCAGCGCGCGGGCACCTTGAAGTACGCCAGGCGCTTGGCCACGTGGTCCCGCAGTTCGTCCACGGTGACCGCTTCCGGATCGGCCACCACCACGACGGCGGCCACCTCCTGCCCGAGATCCTCGTGCGGGACGCCGATCACGGCGGACTCCTGCACCAGCGGATGCTCGTCCAGGGCGTTCTCGATCTCGGTGGGATAGACGTTCTCGCCGCCGCGCAGAATCAGATCCGAACGCCGCCCGGCCATTTGCAACCTGCCCTCGGACAGGAAGCCGAAGTCGCCCGTGCGCAGCCAGCGGTTCTCGTCGATGCTCGCGCCGGTGGCGACGTCGTCGTTCCAGTAGCCGAGCATGACGTAGGCGCTGCGGATGCAGATCTCGCCCTCGACACCGTCCGGCACCACCGTGCCCTCGGGATCGCGAATCTCCACCGCCACACCGATGATGGGGCGGCCCACGGTCTCCGGCCGCGCCACAAGCTCGGGCGGCGTGGCCACCGTCGCGGCGGTGCCGCTCTCGGTGCAGCCGTAGCTGGTGGTCAGGGCGACCTGCGCCACGGGGAGGCGCTCGCGCAGACGGGCCTGCAGGGCGGGCGAGGACGGCGCGGCATTGAGCGAGAACGCCGCGAGCGAGGTGAGGTCGTACCGCTCCAGGTCCGCGTCCAGCAGGCGGCTGGCCATGGTGGGCACCGCGCCCCAGTTGGTGATGCGTTCGGATTCGATGAGGCCGAGCACCCGCTCCGCCTCGAACGCGCCGGTCTGGAAGATGACGGCATCGCCCGTGCGCAGGCGCGGGATCACCAGGTTGTGCAGGCTCGCGATGTGGAACAGCGGCGAGGTGGTCAGGAAGCGGCGGCTGGTGGGCGAACCGTCCCAGGGCAGGCCGCGGAAGCCGGCGGCCAGGGCGTCGGTGAAGCGGTGATAGTCGCTGACCGCCACCATGTTCCGATGCGAGTGCACCACGCCCTTGGGGCGGCCGGTGGTGCCGCTGGTGTACAGGATGCAGGCCGGATCGTCCTCGCCCACGGTGGTTTCCGGAAGCTCGCCGGCGAATTCGGCGACCAGCGCGGGCAGATCGGTCTCCATGGTGAGCACCGGCACGCTCGCACCGCTCTCGGCGAGCAGCGCGGCCCGCTTGGCGTCGGCGATCACGACCTTCGGCTCGGTGTGCGCGAGGCCGTAGGTGATCTCCTGCGGCGCCCACCAGGCGTTGTAGCCGACCGGGATCGCGCCCAGCCGCTGCGCGGCCCAGAAGGTCAGCACCCATTCGGGGGTGTTGGCCGCCAGGATGCCGATGCGATCACCCTTGCCGATGCCGTAGCGCCCGGCCAGGGCGGCGGCCAGCGCGCCCGCCGCCGCGTGATGCTCGGCGAAGGTCACCCGGGTGTCCCCGGAGACCAGATAGTCGCGGTCACCCAGCGCTCGCGAATCGTCGAGCACCTCGAGCAGCGAGCGGCGGCGGTTCCGGAACACCGGAATGGTCGCGCCGAGCACCGGCTCGACGGTCATCTCGAACGGCCCGCCCGGTCCGGTGAGCTTCGCGGCGATCTGCGCCGCGAGTGCTTGGAGGTCAACGGCTTGCGTCATGGATCAATCCTCGGGTGGTGAAGGCGAACATCAGCGGAAGGTGGCGTTCAGGTAGGCGTCGGCGCGTTCGGAGCCGATCAGGCCGGTGGCCATGCGATTCATGGCGTAGGCGAAGGTGATCCGTCGATCCAGGTCGTTGACCACCATGGCCCCGCCGAGGCCGCCCCACCAGCACACCCGGCCGTCGGGCACGGTCGGCGCGGTCTGCGCCTGCGGCAGGCCGTAGCCGATGCCGAACCGCAGCGGCAGCATGATCGCCAGGTCGACCCCCTCGGCCTGCTGCTCGAAGATGAGGTCGATGGTCTTGGCCGACAAGAACTTCCGGCCGCTCAGCTCCCCGCCGTTACTGATGAGCGACTGCACCCGCGCGATGGACCGCGCGTTGCCGTGACCGTTGACCGCGCCGTTCTCCGCCTGCCGCCAGCCGGGCCGCCCGCATTCGGCGAAGTCCAGCAGCGGCTGGAACAGCGTCTTGTACATGACGCTGTCCTGCGGCAGCAGCGACTGATCGAACTCCGGCAACTCCGGCGGAATGAGGGTCGCGATGCGATCGAAATGCTCGGGGCCGGTGCCGATGTGGAAATCAGCCCCCAGCGGGCCCGCCAGTTCCGCGGCGAAGAACTGCCCGAGGGTGCGCCCGGTGATGCGCCGCACCAGCTCGCCGATCAGATGCCCGTAGTTCAGCGCGTGATACGCCGAGGCGCTGCCGGGCTCCCACCAGGGCTCCTGCTCGGCCAGCCGCGCGGTGGACGGCCCCAGATCGTAGATGTCGGCGATCTCGATGGGCGCTTCCCAGCCGGACACCCCGGAGGTGTGCGAGAGCAGGTGCCGCACTTCGATATCGCCCTTGCCGCCGGCCGCGAACTCCGGCCAGTAGTGCGCCACCTTCTCGAAGACGTCCAGCTCACCGCGATCGACCAGCAGCAGCGCGCACAGCGCCGTCATGGTCTTGGTGATGGAGAAGGTGTTGACCAGGGTGTCCGCACCCCAGCGCACGGTCCGTTCCGGGTCGGCGTGGCCGCCCCACAGATCCACCACCGGTTCGCCGTCCACCACGACGCACACCGACGCGCCCAATTCCGCGCCGGACTCCACCTGTTCGGTGAAAGCCGCTCGCACGGCGGCGAATTCATCGGAGCAATAGCCCGAAACCACAGTCATGATCGGTATCCCCTCAGACCCGCGCGGCCGCACGCGGCGGGACGGGCAACGCGTAGTTCTCGGCCGCGGCGCGCTTCGCGCCGCGGGCCATCTCTCGCTCCAAATCCCTTACATAGGGCTCGAATTCGGTCTGGATGGTGTGGCGGGGCGAATCGTAGTAGCGCCCGCTGCGGGCCTGCTCGTTCATGCGGATCGCCTCGTTCATCTCCACGTCCGAGGGCAGGTGGTAGTTGCCCGTGAGGTAGGCGGCGATGAGCTTGGACTGCTGTTCGGCGAAGTTCACCAGCGTCGGCATCGGCTGCGCCAGACCGAGATAGAACAGATTGTCCACCCCGGGCTTGATCATGTGCCGGTACAGCGGGATCCGGTTCCGGGAGTCGGGCACCAGGTCCGGCTCGGAGAAGAACGGGAAGGAGATGTGATAGCCGGTGGCGCAGACGATCACATCGACCTCCTCCACGCTGCCGTCCGCGAAGTGCACGCGGTCGCCGTCCAGGCGGGTGATGGCCGGCTTGAAGTCGATGTCGCCGCACCCGGCCCGGTGCAGGAACTCCTCACTGGCCGAGGGGTGCGCCTCGAACGGCAGGTGATCGGGCTTGGGCAGGCCGTAGTCCTCCATGTTGCCGCGGTTCTTGACCACGAATCGCTGCTTGAGCTTGAGACCCAGCTTCGGCGGCATCCACGGCGGCAACGAGGACTTGTCGCCCACCTTGCCGTTGACGTACTTGGGCAGCACCCAGACCCCGCGCCGGGCGGACAGGAAGAACTTCGAGGCGATGAAGCGCTGGGACAGCTCGCTGGCGATGTCGAGCCCCGAATTGCCCATGCCGACCACGACGATGCGCTTGCCGCGCATGTCGATCGGGTCGAACGGGTCGTTGTAGGCGTGCGAATGCATCAGGACGCCGTCGAATTCGCCGGGGTAGTCCGGCATCCGGGGATCCCAGTGGTGGCCGTTGCAGACCAGCAGTACGTCGTAGGTCTCGGTGCGCCCGGTGTCCGTGGTGATCACCCACAGGCCCGCGGCGTCCCGCTTGGCGCCGATCACCTTGGTGTTGAAGATGATTCGGTCCCGGATGCCGAAATGATCGACGTAGTCCCGGAAGTACTCGTGCAACTGGGAATGATGCGGGAAGTCCGGCCATTCCGCCGGGGCCGGGTAGTCCTCGAAGGCCAGCCGGAACTTCGAGGTGTCGATGTGCAGGCTCTGGTAGCAGGCCGACATGCCGTTCGGGTTCTTGAAGTACCAGTTGCCGCCGACCTCGTCGGAGGCCTCGTAGCAATCGAACGGGATGCCGTACTCGGCGAGGCGCTTGGCGGCGGTGATGCCGGACGGGCCCGCGCCGATGACGCACACCCTGGGCAACTCTCGGGTAGTCAATTACTTCTCCTGCTTCGGCTGTTCCGGAATTGGGTCACAATCCCCTGCCGGACGTGATGTGACACACACGCTAGCAGTCGCTAGACATGGTGTCTAGTGAATCTACAAACGTCTACTATCGGGGGCGTGACCCGGACAGACGTAGACTCGAGCAGCGGAAAAGGCCATCACACCGATGGCTTTCGAGCATCCGACCAAGGCGGCCGAACACCCATGCAGACCGAACCGGCACCCGAGACCGTGCCCGCGGCGGCACAGAGCACCCGGCGCACCTCGCTGCGCGACGAGCAGAAGCGCCTGACGCGCACCCGCCTCATCGAGGCCGCGAAAGGGCTGTTCACGACCCAGGGGTACGCGCCGATCCGGGTGGACGACATCGCCGCGGCGGTCGGATGCAGCCGGGCGACCTTCTATCTGCATTTCAACGGCAAATCCGATGTGCTGCGCGCGATCGCCGAACAGGGCGCGCTGCCGAGCGTGCAGTACTTCTACGAGGACCTGGACCACGTGCTGGAATCGGGCTCGCGCACCGAGTTCGCGGCCTGGATGCGGCGCTCCATCGACTGGTTCCAGGAGTACAAGGATCTACTGCCCGCCTGGGACGAGGCCACGGCCCTGGAACCCGAGTTCCGGGAGGTGGCGCGCGAGGGCATTCTCGCGGTACCCAACGTGATGACCGCGTATCTCTCGCGCTGGCCGGCCGATCGCCAGGACGAGGCGCGGCTGCGCATCGAACTGCTGGTGGCCCAGCTCGAGCGGTTCTTCACGCGCTGGGCGATGCAGGGCACCATCGATGTCTCCGCGGACGAGGCGGCGACCGTGCTCACCGATATCTGGTATCCGGCACTGCAGACGCCAGCAAATTCACAGCGAGACTAATTCGGCAACAATGTGATTCGTGCTTGTTTCAATTCCCAGAAAGCGCGGAGCGCCACGATCAGGCCCGCCGAATTCACCCGGTAGGTGAACACACCGTCCACCTCCACGGCCCGGCCGTCCCGCTCGCTGCGAATGGTCCCGACGAAGGCGACCTCCTGCCCGCAGGCGAAGGAATCGGTCATCCGGAAGTCGATGACGCTCCGCGCGATCGCCAGCTCCCAGAAGGCCGCGATGGCCTCCGGGCCGGCGTGGCCCGCGCCCACCGGATCGTAGGGCGAGACGCCGATCGGATCCTCTACCCGGGCATCGGCGGCGAACAGCGCCAGCCACGCGGTCTTGTTCCGGGCGCGCACCGCGGCCTGGGAGGCGAGTCCGGCGCGGCGGGCAGGGTGTTCGACCGACATGCGGCCATCCTGGCCGGATCGGGGGCGGTACGGGCGGCACAGGCTCGCTCAGCGGGACGCCCGCGGCCCGGAATCCGCCCGGCGACGCGCAACGGGCCGGTCTCCCGTCGGAGACCGGCCCGTAAGTGACAGCGCCGAGCGCGATCAGTTGGTGCGCGCGGCGGAACCTGAATAGCCGAAGCCCGCCATCGGGCTGGTCGCCGTGGCCGGATCCTCGGCCAGGGTCTGCCCGCTGCAGTCCGAGTCGGTGAGTCCGGTGATCTTGCAGGCGGCCAGCGGATCCCAGGGATCCACCGCGGGCGCGGCCGCGGCGGGGGCGAAAGACCCCGCGGCACAACCCACGATCAAACCTGCTGTCACAACGAGCTTTTTCACCAGGGAGCCTCCGAGCGTTATCGAATTTACTTCTCGCACAGTGCCACGGCACCGTGGAAAGCACCAACAATCGGAGATTCAGGCGATTCGATCAGGCCGCGCGAACGGTGGTCACCTGTTCGGCGCCGGCCAGGTAGCGATCGATCAGCAAACTGACGATGGCGGGATGCACGCCGATGGGTTCGGCGACCCCGTCCGCGCCCGCCGCGTGCAGGCGCTCGTGGAACAGCCCGTGCGCGAGCAGGTACGAGGCGATGAAGACGCGCTGCGCGCCCGCGGCCCGCAGTTCGGCCACCACCTCGGGCACCCGGGGCTCGCCGGTGGCGATGTAGGCCAGCCGGACCGGGGCGCCGATCTGCTCCGCGAGCAGCCCGGCCGCCCGCCGGACGTCCTGGCGCGCACGGGGATCGGAGGAACCCGCGGCGGCGAAGACCACCGCGTCACCGGGCCGCCAGCCGGCCGCGCGCAAACGCATGCGCATGACCGCCGCCAGCGCCGGATCCGGGCCCATCGCCGGGGTGACCGCGACCGCGTCGTGCGCGCTCGCCGCCACCTCGCGCGGCACATCCTGGTAGACGTGGTAACCCGAGGCCAGGAAGGCCGGAACCACCACGGCGGGAACCGATCCCAGATCACCGAGCACCTCGGCCGGTGAGGGGCCGAGCACGTCGACGAACGCGGTGCGCACCAGCGAGCCACGCGCGGGCCCCGATGCCGCCCCGAATGCGGCACCGGACGCCCGCGCGGCCAGCTCGTGCGACACCGCCTCGGCGAGCGCGGCGATCATCTGCACACCCCGGGTGCTCCTGGTGCCGTGTGCGACCAGCACCAGGGCCGGGGCGTTCACCACGCCCCCGCGACCGGTGCGGGCCGGGTGGCGCGTACCGGAACCCCGGATCCGCTCACCGGCGGGGCCGGATGCGCGGGGCGGGCGGCCCCGGTCACCGGGGGCTCGGCCGGGCGCGCGGACGGACCGCGGCCGGGCAGATCCTGCCGGGCGAAGTTCGAGGTGCGCGGCGGAAAAGGCTGTCGCGCCACGGGAGCCGCGGGCGCACTGACCACGGGGCGCGAATTGTCGATGCATTCGGCCGGATCCAGCGCGAGCCGGTAGCCGCGCTTGACCACCGTCTGAATGGCCTTGGGCGTGCCCAGACCGGCGCGCAGGCGCGCGATGGCGGTCTCCACCGCGTGCGTGTCGTCGCCACCACCGGGCAGCGCCGCCAGCAGATCCTCGCGCGAGACCACCCGGCCGGGCTGACGCGCCAGCGAGCGCATCAGCGCCATCGGAGCGGGGGCGAGCTGGCGGACCTGCCCGTCCACCACCACGCACGCGCCGCGCACGCTCAGGATGTGCCCGGCGGCCTGAATTCGATTGGCGCGCCGGGGCAGTTCCTCGGCCACGTGCCGGGCGAGCGCACCCAGGCGGGCACGGCCCGGCATGGAGGTCGAGACGCCCAGCTCCTCCAGCGGAGCCGCGGTGATCGGGCCGACGCAGGCCGCCAGCACCCGCCCGCGCAGGGCGTGCAACACCGGCTCGAGCAGCCCGGTTTCCTTGGCGCGCATGAGCAGCGAGGCCACCGCAGGCGCGCTGGTGAAGGTCACGCAGTCGATGCCGGCGGTGACGATGGCCTCGATGAGGCGATCCATGGGTGTGCGATCCTGCGGCGGGGTCCAGCGGTAGACCGGCACCGGCACCACGTCCGCGCCCGCGCAGCGCAGCACCTCGCAGAAGTCCGGAACCGGTTCCCACTCGGTGGTCGCGCCGTGCAGCTGCACCGCGATCCGCACGCCCTCGACGCCCTGGGCCAGCAGGTGATCGAGCACCTCGGCGGAGGACTCGGAGGCGGGCGACCACTCCTCGCGCAGCTCGGCGGCGCGGATCGCGCCCTTGGCCTTGGGACCGCGGGCCAGCATGCGGGTCGAGGCCAGGGTGGCGCGCAGGTCCTCGGCCAGGCCCCAGCCCTCGGCGGCCTCCATCCAGCCGCGGAAGCCGATGCCGGTGGTGGCGACGGTGATCTGCGGCGGATCGGCCACCAGCTGGCGCGTGACGCGCTCGAGTTCGGTGTCGTCGGCCAGTGGAATGATTCGAATCGCCGGTGCGGTAACGATATTGGCGCCGCGGCGAGCGAGCAGGGTGCCCAGTTCATCGGCCCTGCGCGCCGCGGTGATCCCGATCGTGAAGCCGGCCAGCGGGGTACCCGCGTCGACCTCGGTCATGCCGGACCGTCCGGGGATCCGGGAAACTCCAGCGCCGAATTCGACAGTGCGACAACACCATCGACCACGCGGACGGCGTAGACCGGCAGCGCCACGCCGTCGTCGTCCAGGCAGCGCCCGTCGATCAGCGAGAACGCCTGCTTGAGCAGCGGAGAGGCCACCACGGGCACCCCCGCTCGGTCACCGACGATGCCGCGCGACATCACCGCAGCCCGTCCGAACGGATCGATATTGCCCACGGCGTACAGGGTTCCGTCCGCCAGCAGGAACAGAGCGGCCTGCTGGCCGCCCTTCAGCAACACCGCCACGCCGCGGCCGGGAATGAGGTAATCCAATCGGCAAGCCGGGGTCCAGCCGGTAACGCTGGTCGCGGTGCCTGGTGTGTCGATCACGGTCATCGGTAACTCTCCTCCGAACGTCCTGACCTATTGGTACCGACGTCCTGTTTCCATGCGGTTAAGCGGTCATTTCCCCGACGTGGCGACCGGAACTGCTTCGTCACAGTCCCGGTCGCGGCGCTGGTCAGGGAGCAGGCGTAACCGGTACGGCGGGCAGGCCCAGCAGCACCGGGACCTTGCGTTCGCCGCTGTCGTCGAAGCCGATGGTGGGATCGGACTCCTCCGGGGCGTTGACGAAGGACACGAAGCGCGAGAGCTTGCCCTCGTCCTCGAGCACGGCCGCCCACTCGTCCTGGTAGCCGGCCACGTGGCGCTCCATGGCGGCTTCCAGATCCTCGGCGATGCCCAGGCTGTCCTCGCACACCACGGCCTTGAGGTAGTCCAGCCCGCCCTCGAGGGCCTCCTGCCACGGCGCGGTGCGCTGCAGGCGGTCCGCGGTGCGGACGTAGAACATGAGGTAGCGGTCGATGTAGCTGATCAGGGTCGCGTCGTCCAGCTCGCCGGCCAGCAGCACCGCGTGCTTGGGGGTCAGGCCGCCGTTGCCGCCGACGTACAGGTTCCACCCGTGCTCGGTGGCGATGACGCCGACGTCCTTGCCGCGGGCCTCGGCGCATTCGCGCGCGCAGCCCGAGACGGCCAGCTTGATCTTGTGCGGGGAACGCAGACCGCGGTAACGCTTTTCGAGCAGCACGGCCATGCCGACCGAGTCCTGCTGGCCGTACCGGCACCAGGTCGAGCCGACGCAGGACTTCACCGTGCGCAGCGACTTGCCGTACGCGTGGCCCGATTCCATGCCCACGTCGACCAGGCGCTGCCAGATCAGCGGCAGCTGCTCCACGCGCGCGCCGAACAGGTCGATGCGCTGACCGCCGGTGACCTTGACGTACAGGTCGAATTCCTTGGCGACCTGGCCGATGGTGATGAGCTGATCGGCGGTCACCTCACCGCCGGGCATGCGCGGCACCACCGAGTAGGTGCCGTTCTTCTGCAGGTTGGCCAGGAAGTGATCGTTGGTGTCCTGCAGCGCGGCCTGCTCGCCGTCCAGGATGTGATCGCTCGAGGTGGAGGCCAGGATCGAGGCCACGGTCGGCTTGCAGATATCGCAGCCGGTGCCGGTGCCGTGCTTGGCGATCAGGCCCGAGAAGGTGCGGATGCCGGTGGACTGCACGATGTGGAACAGCTCGGCGCGCGACTGCGAGAAGTGCTCGCACAGCGCCTTGGACTGCGCCACACCCGACTGCTCGAGCAGCTTCTTGAGCATGGGAACGCAACCGCCGCAAGAGGTTCCGGCATTGGTGCAGCTCTTGACCGCGGGCACGTCGCAGGCGCCGTCGGCGATGGCGCCGCAGATCGCGCCCTTGGAGACGTTGTTGCACGAGCAGATCTGCGCGTCGTCCGGCAGCGCGTCCGCGCCCAGTTCCGCACCGGCGGGCGAGATCAGCGCCGCGGGCTCGGCCGGGAGCGGGCGGCCCACCAGGGGACGCAGCGCCGAGTACTGGGTGGCGTCGCCGACCAGGATGCCGCCGAGCAGCGTCTGGGCGTCGTCGGAGACGACGAGCTTGGCGTAGGTGCCCTTGGCGGCGTCGTGCAGCACCACCGAGAGCGCGCCCTCGGTCTTGGCGTGCGCGTCGCCGAAGCTGGCCACATCCACGCCCAGCAGCTTGAGCTTGGTGGACAGATCCGCGCCGGGGAACTCCCCCGCGCCGCCGAGCAGGCGGTCCGCGACCACCTCGGCGGTGCTGTACCCGGGGGCGACCAGGCCGTAGCAGACGCCCTCGATGGCGGCGACCTCGCCGATGGCGTAGATGTTCGGATCCGAGGTGCGCAGCCCCAGATCGGTGATGATGCCGCCGCGGGGGCCGACCTCGATCTCGGCGGTGCGGGCGATCTCGTCGCGGGGACGGATACCCGCGGCGAAGACGACCATGGCGGCCGAGAGCGTCGACTCGTCCGAGAAGGTGACCTCGAGCCGCTCGGAAAGCGGTGCGTCCGGGCGGGATTCGATGGCAGAGGTGCCCACGCCGGTGTGCACGACCAGGCCCAGCTCGGTGACCAGCTGCTCCAGGATCGCGCCGCCGCCCTCGTCGATCTGGGCGGGCATCAGCCATTTGTTGTACTCGACCACGTGCGGGGTCATGCCGAGCAGGCGCAGCGCGTTGGCCGCCTCCAGGCCGAGCAGGCCGCCGCCGACGACCACGCCGACCGCGCCGGGACCGGCCGCTTCGGCGGTGGCGCGGATGCCGTCCAGGTCCTCGAGGGTGCGGTAGACGAAGCATTCGGCGGCGTCGCCGCCGGGCACCGGGGGCACCCAGGCGTACGAACCGGTGGCCAGCACCAGTGCGTCGTAGCCGATGATGTCGCCGGCCGAGGTGGTGACCTTGCGGGTCGCCTTGTCGATGGCCTCGGCCTTGCAGCCCAGCCGGACCTCGACGAGATCGTCACCGGGATAGTCGTTTCCGGCCAGCGCCAGCGCCGAGCTCTCCCACACCCCGACGTAGGAGGACAGGCCCACCCGGTCGTAGGCGGCGAGCGGTTCCTCGCTCAGCACGATGACCTGCCAGGCGTTCGCCTCGTCGCGGGAGCGCAGCGCCTCCACGAACCGGTGTCCCACCATTCCGTGGCCGACGACAACCGCGGTCTTACGTTCGACTGTGTTCGTCATGACAGTCCTTTCGAGATGGGGAACGGGTCAGGCCCGGGCCGAGGAGGTGGACGGTGCGGCTTCGGCCTCGAGCACGAGGGCTTCGGCCTCGACCACGACATCGGGGTCGGAAGAGCGGGCGCGCAGGCTCGGGCGGCGGACGAAGACCGTCCAGCAGACCGCGGCGCAGACCACGTAGAAGGCCATGAACACCCAGAAGGCGGTGGTGGCCGAGGCGGTGGCGGAGTACGAGGAGCGCAGCACCAGGTTGATGCCCACGCCGCCGAGCGCGCCGATGGCGCCGACGAAGCCGATGAGCGAACCCGAGCAGTTCTGCGCCCATGCCGAGCGCGTCGCCGAATCACCCTGGATGCCGCGGGATTTCGCCTCGAACACGGAAGGGATGATCTTGGTGACCGCGCCGTTGCCGAGGCCGGAGATGATGAACAGCGCGACGAAGCCGACGATCATGGCGGTCAGCACGCCGCCGGTCGGGCGGCCCGCGTTGTCCCCGATGGCGCTGGCAGTCGCGACCAGGGCGGTCGCCGCGGTCATGCAGCCGAACATGTACAGCGCCACCCGGCTGCCGCCGATCCGGTCGGCCCACTTGCCGCCGTAGGGGCGGGCCAGCGAACCCAGCAGCGGGCCGATGAAGGCGATCGAGGCGGCGTGCAGCACGGCATCGGCGGCGGTGGCGCCACCGGCCTTGAAGTTGATCTGCAGCACCTGGCCGAAGGCGAAGCTGTAACCGATGAACGAACCGAAGGTGCCGATGTACAGGAAGGCGATGGCCCAGGACTGCGGCACTTTGAGCGCGGTGATCATGAAGGACAGGTCGGCCTTCTGATTCTTGACGTTGTCCATGTTCAGCGCCGCGCCCAGGGCCGCGATCACGATGAGCACCAGGTAGATACCGCACACGATCGAGGCGTTGCCGTAGGCGTTGCCCAGGGTGGCGATGACCGCGAGGCCGATCAGCTGGATCACCGGGACGCCGATGTTGCCGCCGCCGGCGTTCATGCCCAGCGCCCAGCCCTTGAGCCGCTGCGGGAAGAAGACGTTGATGTTGGACATCGACGAGGAGAAGTTGCCGCCACCCAGGCCCGCGAAGGCCGCGATGATCAGGAACGTCGTGTACGAGGTGCCCGGGCGGTTGATGAAGAACAGCGTCAGCAGCACCGGGATCAGCAGCGCCAGCGCGCTGACGATGGTCCAGTTGCGGCCGCCGAACTTCGCGGTCGCCACGGTGTACGGAATCCGCATGACGCCGCCGACCAGGGTCGGCACCGCGGCCAGGAAGAACTTGCCCGGGGTGTCGATGTGGAACACGTCGGCGGGCATGAACAGCACCATGACCGACCAGATGGTCCAGACCGAGAAGCCGATGTGCTCGGCGAAGACCGACCAGATCAGATTGCGGCGCGCGATGTCCTTACCACCGGCTTCCCAGGCGTCGATGTCCTCGGCATCCCAGTGCTCGATGTCGCGATTACGCGTCAGCGTCTTCAAAGCGGCCCTCCTGAAATCTGGATGACTTCAAGGTAGGAAACCGGTATTGCCGCAATGCTGCGCGAAATGACCGTTAAATCAACGGTTGCTCACGATTACCCGGATATCGAGGTGAGAACGATGGGTTTGTTTCCGCCGTGTGACACAAGAGTTTCCGGGTGTCACCAAGAGCCCACATACGTCACCGCGACCCGTGAGGTGTAAGCGCCGCCACACAGCATGCGCGCTACCTCACGGGTCGGCAACTCGAAACGTGAAATCAGTGCCAGGTGTCCTCGAGCATGCTCGGCTTGCACGCGATCCAGGCCCCGCCCAGCAGCACCAGCACCGCCGCCGACAGGAAGGCGAACGGGGCCAGCCAACCGTGGGTAACCGAATGCAGGACGCCGAACGCCAGCGGTCCCAGGCATGCCACGGAGTAGCCGACGCCCTGGGTGAAGCCCGAGAGCGCCGCCGAACCGGCCGAGGTGCGGGTGCGCAGATTGATCAGCGTCAGGGCCATCGGGAAGGTCGAGGGACCCAGGCCCAGCAGCACCACCCACACCAGCGGGGCCGCCATGGGCGCGACCAGCAGCCCCGCGAAACCGGCGAAAAAGCTGATGGCGCAGCCGATCACGACCGGGAAGGGATTGCGCATCTTGCCCACCACGATGGGCGCGCTCAGGGCGGCGACCAAGCCGATGAGGGCGAAGATGCCGACCATGCTGCCGCCGAAGGAGGCGCTGGCCCCGGCGTCGGAAAAGATCGTCGGCATCCAGGTGAACATGGAATAGGTGATCAGCGAGGTCATGCCGAACATCAGCGCCATGCCCCAGGCCAGGGGCGAGCGCCACACCTTGCCGGTGGCCTCGAGCGGCTCCGGCGGCAGTTCGGTGCTGTCCGCGCGCGCGTGATCGCGGCGGATCCGCAGCACGCCCAGCCACGGCAGCACCGCGGCGAAGGCCAGGATCGCCCACAGTCCCAGGGAGATTCGCCAGCCGTGCGCCTCGGCGACGGGCACGGCGACGAGCGCGGGCACCACCGTGCCCAGCTGCACCATGACGATGTAGAGGGAGCTGAGCAGCGCCAGCCGATCGGAGAAGTACCGCTTCACCAGCGGCGGGATCACCACGTTGCCGATGCCCATACCGGTCAGCGCCAGCGCCGAGAAAGCCAGCAGTTCCCAGGTGGCGGGCACGATCGCGCGGATCAGGGTGCCCACGCCGGTCATGACCATGGCGAGCAGGACCGTGCGCTCGAGCCCGAGCCGGCGGGTCAGCAGCGGGGTCAGCAGGCCCGCGAGGGCGAACATGGCGGTCGGGAGCATGCCGAAGACGCCGACGACGGCGGTGGAATACCCCATCGAGTCGCCGATCTGCGCGGCCAGCGGGGTGAAGGCGGTGACCGCGACGCGCAGGGTGAGCGCGGACATGATGATCGCCGCCAGGACCAGCAGCCTGCCTTCGAGCAGGGAACGTTTACGTGCGGAGGGCGCCGGATCCGGCCTCGACGGGTCGGCGAGCGGCCGCTGCGGGCCGGCAGCGGCAAGGGCCCGTTCGCGGGACGTCGAGGTATTCAGCGTCGCAGTCACCACGAAATCATAGGATGACCCGATGATGTGATGCAAAGAATGTGAGGCACGGTACGCTGTCCCACGTGCAACCAGTCCGGCGCACGAGCCTCATCGCCCAGGTGACAGAGCAGCTTCGTGCCGAAATCCGTTCCGGCCGTTGGCCTGTCGGCTCGCGGATCCCCACCGAGCCCGAGCTCACCGAGCTCACCGGCACCGGTCGTAACACCGTGCGCGAGGCCGTCCAGGCGCTCGTGCACGCCGGCATGGTCGAACGCCGCCAGGGCTCGGGCACCTACGTCATCTCCACCTCCACCCTCGGCGGAGCGCTCACCGAATACTTCGCCGACGCCCACCAGCGCGACATCCTCGAACTGCGCCAGGCCCTGGACACCACCGCCGCCGCCCTGGCCGCGCGCCGCCGCGACGCCGGTGACATCGCCAATCTGCAACGGCTGCTGGAAGAACGCCGGATCGCCTGGGACGACGATCTCGCGACCGCCATCGAGGCCGACGTGCAGTTGCACCGCGCCATCGTGGTCGCCAGCCACAACGCGGTGTACCTCGAGTTCTACGACTCGCTGCTGCCGGTGATCGAGGCCGGCATCCGGTCCCGTTCGGAGAAGGCGGGCGAGGCGTACCACGCCGAGCACATCGAACTCGTGGAGGCCGTCATCGCGGGCGACTCCGAACGCGCGGCCCGCGCCGCGGACTGCTTCCTGGGATCCCTCATCGCCGAATACCCGGACGCGCGCTGAATCTCGCGGGTAACCGAAAGGTCACCATCGTGCTCGCGCGAACGTGAGCCGGAATTGCCCTCGACGTCACCGAAAGCGACGTCGTTGTAATCGGCGCTTCGTACGGTTGTTTCGACCGCAGGGACCACTCCCGGAAACACATTCCACTTCGGGAGATCACGATGAGGGCGGTCGTCAGTGCGAGAGGAACGCTGCTCATGACAACCGTAGAGGCTCCGGAGACCGCATTCGTGCATCAGACGCGCGGGCGGTGGATCGATCATTGGGATCCGGACAATAAGGAATTCTGGGACAACGGGGGAAAACAGACCGCTCGCAAGAATCTTATTTTCTCGGTATTCGCCGAAAATCTCGGATTCAGCATCTGGGTCATCTGGGGCAGCATTGTCACCGCCATGGGCGCGGCGGGTTTCTCGTTCCTCGAAGGGCTCGGCAAGGGCAATCCCACGGCCGTCGGCAACGCCCTGCTGCTGACCTCCACACCCACCCTGGTCGGCGCGGCCCTGCGCATTCCGTACACCTTCGCCATCCCGAAGTTCGGCGGCCGGGCCTTCTCGGCCTTCAGCGCGGCCATGCTGCTGGTGCCCGCGCTCGGCATCATCTATTTCATCAATCAGCCGAGCACGCCCATGTGGGTGTTCATGGTGCTGGCCGCGATCGCCGGTGTCGGCGGCGGTAACTTCTCCTCGTCGATGGCCAATATCAACTTCTTCTTCCCCGAAGGGAAAAAGGGTGCGGCCCTTGGCATCAACGCCGCCGGCGGCAATCTCGGCGTGGCCCAGACCCAGCTGATCGTCCCGCTGATCATCACCCTCGGCACGCACATCATGGCCAAGGACGCGGCCGGTTACCGCTTCGGCATCACCCTGGCGGTCCTGGTCTGGATCCCGTTCATCCTGTTCGCCATCTTCGGCGCGCTGCGCTACATGGACTCCCTCACCGGCGCCAAGGCCGACGGCAAGTCCTACCGGGCCGCGCTCACCAATCGGCACACCTGGGTCATGTCGGTGCTCTACATCGGCACCTTCGGTTCCTTCATCGGCTTCTCCTTCGCCTTCCCCACCCTGCTCAAGGCCAACTTCCCGGACCTGGCCAAGATCAGCTGGATGAGCACCATCGGCAACCTCGCCTTCCTGGGCGCCCTGGTGGGCTCGATGAGCCGCCCGTTCGGCGGCTGGATCTCGGACAAGGTCGGCGGCGCGAAGATGACCCTGTACGTCTTCCTGGGCATGTCCGCGGCGACACTGCTGATCATGGCGGCGCTCGCGGCCAAGAGCTTCCCGCTGTACCTGATCGCCTTCCTGCTGCTGTTCGTGCTCACCGGCATCGGCAACGGCTCGACCTACCGCATGATCCCGTCCATCTTCGGCGCCGAAGCCAAGCGCTACGCCTCCGAGCACGGCCAGGACGCCGCCACCGCGCTCATCTCGGCCAAGCGGCAGGCGGGCGCCGCCATCGGCGTCATCGGCGCGGTGGGCGCCTCCGGCGGCTGGATCGTGCAGCAGGCACTTCGCCTGTCCAACATCAACTTCGGCAGCATGAACCCCGCTTTCACCCTCTACACCGTCGTCTTCCTCGCCATGGCCGCGGGCACCTGGTGGTTCTACCTGCGCACCACCTTCGCGGTGCAGCGCGTGCCCTCGCTCGCCTACGCCAACGTGTAGGCCCCGCACTCCGGCTCGCGGGGACCTCCCGCCCACCGCGAGCTCGGATCCGATGACCCCGGCGATCCCGGAGGACATCGACAACGACTGTCGCGCCGAGCTTCTCACTCGGCGCGACAGTTCTTTCGTTGGCGGGGCGGTTCTTTCGCCGGCCCGGCGGTGCTTTCGCCGGTGCGACTAGAGAATCAGGCGGATCATGTCCGCCGTGCGCGCCAGCCCCGGGAACGCCTCGGGGGTGGATCGCGGATGCAGCGCGTGCACCGCGAGCCGGAACATGACCGCGCGCACCAGCATCTGCGGCCACTCCGGCAGGGCGGCCCAGCGTTCGAGCAGACCGTCGTCCGCCCCGCCCCAGGACAGCGCGTCCACCACGATCACCGCCGCCGCCCACGGCGCGGGACGCCAGTACGGGGTGATGTCGGTGAGCCCGGGCGCGGAACCGCCCGCGAACAGGACGGTTCCGAACAGATCGCCGTGCACCAGCTGCGGCGGCGTGGCCACCGGCTTGCGCAGCGTCGAGAGCTGAGTGATCACGTGCAGACTGCGGTCACCGTCCGGTGACGTGGTCGGCAACAACCCGCCGAGTTTGAGGGTCCGCAACGGAACCGTTTCCCAGGCGGCGCGATCGGCCGCCGCGAAGACGTCCACGTCCACCCACGGCGCGACCGGGGCCACGGCCAGGAAACGCGGCCGCTCCAGCCGTTCGGTCACCTGATGTAATCGGAGCGAGAGCGACACCACCTCGTCGTGGCGGGGTTCGGGCACACCCTCGAGATAGGTGTCCGCGCGCCAGCCGGACACCACGTAGCGCCCGTCCGTGGCGCGCACCGGGCGCGCCAGGCGCAGCCCGTCCACCCGCAACGTCTCGCGCACCTTGGCCGACCACGCGGCCCGCGCGTGATCGGTCACCGGGCTCAGCACCACATCTCCGCAGCGCCAGCCGCCGTCCCAGTTCCCCAGCGGAACCGGGCCGACTTCGCGCAACCCGAAGGTGGCGCGCACGTGCTCCGGAGGTTCCACAGCAGTCATGGTCACGGGCGTAACTTACCGCTCCCGCGCCGTTGCGCGTCTTAAGCGCCGGACTCGCGCATCACAGAGTGTCGCCCGAGACGCGCCGTCAGAAGCGGACATCGGACCGCTCTACGGCCCGGTGCACGCCCCGGACCCGCGACCACGATTCGCGGATCCGAGGAACGGATCAGTAGACCGGCAGGCTGGGATCGACCTGATTGGCCCAGGCGATGATGCCGCCCTGCAGATGCGTGGCGTCGGCGAAGCCCGCCTGCTTGAGCGCGGCCAGCGCCTCGGCCGAACGGATACCGGTCTTGCAGTGCAACACGATCGGGCGATTCTGCGGCAACTCGGCCAGCGCCTCACCGGTCAGAATGCGGTCCTTGGGAATCAGGGTCGCGCCGTCGATGCGCACGATCTCCCATTCCACCGGTTCGCGGACGTCGATGATGGCCACGTCCTTGCCCGCGTCCAGCATCTCCTTGAGCTCGCGCGCGGTGACGGTCGAGCCGATGGCCGCGGCCTGCCCCTCCTCGGACACCACGCCGCAGAACGCGTCGTAGTCGATGAGTTCGGTGATGGGCTGACGCTGGGGATCGCGGCGCAGCTTGATGGTCCGGTAGGTCATGTCCAGTGCGTCGTACACCATGAGCCGGCCCAGCAGCGGGTCGCCGATGCCGGTGAGCAGCTTGATCGCCTCGGTCACCATGATCGAGCCGATGGAGGCGCACAGCACGCCGAGCACGCCGCCCTCGGCGCAGGACGGGACCATGCCCGGCGGCGGCGCCTCGGGGTACAGATCGCGGTAGTTGATGCCGCGATCGTCGGGGGCGTCCTCCCAGAAGACCGAGACCTGGCCCTCGAAGCGGTAGATCGAGCCCCACACGTACGGCTTGTGCGCCAGCACCGCGGCGTCGTTGACCAGATAGCGGGTGGCGAAATTGTCGGTGCCGTCCACGATCAGGTCGTAGCGCGAGAACAACTCGATCGCGTTCTCGGGCTCGAGGCGAATCTTGTGCAGCTCCACGGTGATTCCGGAATTGATCTCGAGAATCGAATCGCGCGCGCTGTCGGCCTTGGACCGGCCGATATCGGATTCGCCGTGAATGATCTGGCGCTGCAGATTGGACGCGTCCACCTCGTCGAACTCGACGATGCCGAGCGTGCCGACGCCCGCGGCGGCCAGGTACAACAGGGCCGGTGAACCCAGCCCGCCGGCGCCGATGACCAGCACCCGGGCGTTCTTCAGGCGTTTCTGACCGACCACCCCGAGATCGGGAATGATCAGGTGGCGGCTGTAGCGGGCGACCTCGTCCCGGGTCAGCTCCGCGGCCGGCTCCACCAGCGGCGGCAGGGAAGGATGCGATGCTGTCACGTGTGCGGACTCCTCAATCGAATTCGCCGAGTACTCGCGGCTCAGAGGTGCAACACCACGAGTCCGAGCGTTCTTCCCATCGGATCACCCGGGCCGTGTGATGCGTCCAGCCTAGGCACCGTCAGCCGCGCGGGTACGGCCAGGGGTTGAAGCGGCACTTCTTGCCGTCCATCGGGACCACGCCGTCCGGGTCCAGCACCGCGATGTCGTTGTTCCGGGTGCCGAAGGTCTGCTGCATCATGACCGGGGCCAGCCCGCCGTCCACCTCGCACGGCTGGTGCTCGTGGTACCCGATGGCGTGGCCGACCTCGTGGTTGATCTGGTACTGGCGGTACGAGCCGATGTCGCCGTCGTAGGCCAGGGCGCCGCGCACCCAGCGGGCCTCGGACAGCAGCACACGCCCCAAATCCGCGTTGTAGCAAGAAGAGTCGATGGGAATGTCGAACCCGCAGGACTTGCGGGTGGTTTGCCGGGAGGTCAGCGAGATGCGGAAATCCGGTTCGCCGCCGTCGACGCGGCGAAAGCCGAATCGCGAATCCTGGGTCCAGCTCTTGGGATTGGCCAGCGTCGCGTCGACCATCTTGCCGACCGAGTCGTCACCGCCGAAACCCGAAGTGTCGATACCGTTCTCGATCTCCACGGTATAGGTGAACACGTGCTCGGAGCCGGTGCCGATCTGGGCCGTCGTGCCCGGGATCATGTGCCAGATACCGGCGCCGGTCTCGGTGAACGGGCCGCCGCCGGGCACCGCGCCGGTGGGCAGATCACTGCCGAACTTGCCGTCGCCCTTGGGCGGTGCGCCGTAGATGCCGGTCTTGTCGGCGTGCTCGCTCAAACGCCCGAAACCCGGTACCCCGGCGACACTTTCGCCGCCGCCCCGCAGTGCGTCGACACCGACCAGGACCGTCACCACCAGCAGCACCGGCAGCGCGTAGGCCCGCCAGCCGTAGGTGGAGACGAAGCGGCCGAACATGCTCTGTTTCTTGGTCTCGCGATCGGGGCGCTCGCGGCCCGCCTCGGACGGGGCGGTGGGATCCCAGCTCGCGCGCAGCGGCTGGTACGGCTGCGGGAGGCGATCGCCGGACGGGCCCGCGATGGCCGAACCGTCGGGGTGCAGGCCCGCGGGCGGGACCTCGGCGCCGGACTCGTAGAGACCGAGCGGGTCGTAGATCGGGCCGGTGGGTCTCCCCTTGCGCTTGGCGAGATTCTTCGGGCCCGCTCCGGTGACGGCGCGCGGCGCACCGATCTGCACGGGACGGCGTGAATCGCGCCCGCCGGAGTTGTTGCCCCCTTGGTCGGTCACCATAAAAGCCTCTCACAGTGCGGGCTCGAGCACGCGGGGGCCGTACGACCCGCCGGATTCGACGCGCGGGCGCGACATGGCCCGCGACGGCGAGCCCCGGACTTTGCTGCGAGATATCTCACGAGTGCGGAGATCGAACTCACAAATTCGGGCATCGGGTCCACACTTGTGACCGGCCTCGCATAATCGAGGCGGTAGCGCATCCTCCGGAACCCGGAGCGCGCCAACATCCAGCACACCAATATTCGGAACCTGGATCGGCATCGGGGCCCCGAGCGAGTATCGTTCGGGAGATACCCGGTGACCCATCCTTTCCGCCGGGAATCGACTGGGAGATCGGAAAATGACAGACCTCGTGGACCGGATGACCGCACGCATGTCATCCGAGGCCATGGCGCCCAGCAAGCGCGGGACCCGTCTGCCCCGGGAGGCACGGCGCGCTCAGCTACTTGCCGCGGCCGGCGAGGTCTTCGTGATGCGGGGTTACCACGCCTCGGGCATGGACGAAATCTCGCAATGCGCCGGCGTCAGCAAGCCTGTGCTCTACCAACACTTTTCGAGCAAGCTCGAATTGTATTTGGCGGTGCTGCAGAACTACGTCGACGCCCTGGTGTCGAGTGTGCGCCAGGCGCTGCGCTCCACCACCGACAACAAGCAGCGCGTCCGCGCCGCCGTCCAGGCGTACTTCGACTTCGTCGATCACGAAACCCAGGGTTTCCGCCTGGTCTTCGAGTCCGACCTGACCAACGAGCCGCAGGTGCAGCGCCGGGTCGAACAGGCCACCGAGGCCTGCGTCGACGCGGTCTTCGACCTGGTCGCGCACGACTCCGGCCTGGACCCGTACCGCGCTCGCGTACTCGCCGTCGGCCTGGTCGGCGCCAGCCAGTTCAGCGCGCGCTACTGGCTCGAGGCCGATCGCCCGATCCCCAAGGACGAAGCGGTCGACACTACGGTCTCGCTGTGCTGGGGCGGCCTGTCGCACGTGCCGCTACACCCGATCGACAACTGACCCGCCTCACTGACCCGCCTCCCCGAATATTTAGCGCACGGCTGAGAGCCGTCGCCTGTCCCATTCGCGTGGTGCGGTTGGGTGCCGAGAACATTTCGGGGTACCCCGGGAGTTACCCCGAACTCGCGAAATCAGTTGGCTCGTAACGTGAAAACGCCCCGTCGCGGATCGCGGCGGGGCGTTTTTGTGGCTTGCTCAGACGGCGGCGAAGCCCACGCGGCCCGCGGACGGGGCGCCGATCTCGACGTAGGCGACCTTGGTGGCCTGGATCAGGTACTTGCGGCCCTTCTCGTCCGAAAGCGCCACGACGCCGGCCTCACCCTGCAGCGCACCGGTCACCAGTGCCTCCACCTCGGCGGGGGTCTGCGCGCTGTTGATGATCAGCTCACGCGGGCTATCCGAAATACCGATCTTGACCTCCACGGCCAACCTCCGAACCTAGAGTCCTGTGCTGTCCTCGCCAAGGCTAGTGCAGCGGGCGCTACGGGCGGCATGGACCGCCCTGCGCTCTCAGCGAACTAGGACTCAGCCGAGCCCGAGAACGCGCATGCGCTCGGCGTGCGAGTCCTGCATGTGCTCGAAGAGGGTGGCGATGCCGTTCAGGTCACCGGTCGCGGTGAGCACCAGTTCGGTCAGCTCGTCGCGCTGGGCCATGACGTACTGCGCCTGGGTGATGGCCTCGCCCAGCAGGCGCCGGCCCCACAGGGTCAGCCGGTCGCGCTCGGAGCGATTCTGCGCCACCGCCCGTCGGACCTCGTCGATCACGAACTCCGAGTGGGAGGTCTCGGCGAGCACGTCACGCACGATCACGGCGACCTCGGGAGCCAGGGCGCCGGCGATCTCGGTGTAGAAGTCGGCGGCGATGCCGTCGCCGACGTAGAACTTGACCATCGACTCCAGCCAGGTGGAGGGGTCGGTGGAGGCGTGATAGGCGTCCAGCGCGCGCACGAACGGGGCCATGGCGTCGAAGACGTCCTGGTTCCGGGCGGCCAGCGCGTTCTCGAGGGTCGAGAAGTGTTCCATCTCGTTGGCGGCCATCTTGGCCACGGCCACCTTGCCGCGCAGCGACGGCGACAGCTTGGCCTCTTCGGCCAGGCGATAGAAAGCGGAGATCTCACCGTAGGCGAGAACCGCGAAAAGTTCGGCGACCCCGGGGTGGGTGGCGGCGATCAGTCCGTCGGCGGAATCCGACGGAGCGCCGAGCGCAGTTGACGAGTTTGCTCCCATGACTCCACCCTAGCCCGCTGTGATGAACGGCCCGGCCTACTCCTGATCGCTCAGGAACTTGTCCAGGTACGTCCAGGTGGTGTCGCGCGCGGTGAGAATGCCGAGGTGAGAACCCGGCGCGGTCTCGTAGCGCACGTCCGGCGAACCGGTCAGCGTGGTCGTGCCGTGCCGGACCGCGGCGGCCGCGGTGATGACGTCGTTCGGGCCGCCGACCAGCAGCACCGGCACGGTCACCGCGGCGAGTTCGATCCGGCGCTCGCCGAAACGCACCACGCCCTTGCCGATGTCGTTGTTCAACATGAACCGGCCCCAGAGCTGGTTGTAGAAACGACCCGGGTAGCCGGGCAGCGAATTCTGGAAACGGTCGATGGTCGCCATCCGCTCCAGGGTCGCGGTGTCGGCGAGATTGCTCGCAATGAAGAAGGGGCGCTTGAGTTCTCGGTCCCAGGCGGTGGCGCGATAGGCGATGCGGGTCAGCTGCGCCGAGACGCCGCCGGTGGCGCGGATCGCCGCGGTGGCGGTCCGGCCGCCGTCCAGGCGGGCCAGCGAGCGCAGTTCGCGCACCCCGACCATGTGGTCGTAGCTCAGCGGCGCGCCGACCGCGGTCACCGAGCGGATCGGCAGGGTGGGATCGGCGGCGGCGGTCAGCAGCGCCAGCACGCCGCCCAGCGACCAGCCCACCAGGTCCACGGGCTGCCCGCCGCGATCGGCCGAGACCTGGCGGATCGACTCCGGCAGGATGTCGTCGATCCAGTCCTCGAAGCCCATGCGGCGGTCCTCGAAGGTGATGTCGCCGTAGTCGACCAGGTAGGGCGCGCGGCCGCTGTCGCGCAGGAACGCGGCCATGCTCTGCTCGGGGCTCAGATCGAAGCAGAACGCGGGCGCGGCCAGCGGCGGGACCAGCAGGACCGCGGGGTCCTGGGCGCCGGAACCGTTGTAGCGGCGCAGCTCGCGGTGCGGCGCGACGGACAGCACCGTCGACGGGGTAGGTTCGGGCGAACCGATTCCGGTGCCGAAGGTCAGGGCCCACGCGTTGCGCGCGGCGATGCTCACGGTGTCTGCCAAGCTCACCCGCACAACTTCGCACATAGTGCTACACGTTGTATCAGGTATGTGAGGAATCCAACTTGTCCACCGGGGTTGGCACGGCGCGCTAAGGTGTCAATTGCCGTGCGCCGCAGCCGGTGCCGCGATCGCCGAACCCGGCGCGGCAGCGGCCGAATCCGCAGGGGTCATCACAACCGGTGCAATACACACCGGCAATTGCGGTGGCGGGAAAAAGAGCGAAGACCGTATCACGCTACAATCTCCGCAGACAACGGAGAATATCGCTCGAACGAGTTTGCCGGATACCCCGTGAACCGGTGCTCGAGCAGCCGTAGTCCACGGAAAATGTGCGCGCACTCCGATCCGCAACATTGTCCGCCGCGCAGGTCGATGCCGGACCGAACACCGGTTAGGCATCCCAGCAGCGGCGAGACAGACCAACGGATCAAGTGGTCGTCGCGGACCGACCGGTCCGCCCCACACCTCGTGCGCGCGAGACGCGATAAAACGAGGAAGGCACGAACCCTGAGCAAGATCACCGTAGAGCAGGAACCCGGTGTGGCCGACACGCTACTGACCGCGGAGCTCGACGAAACCCATACCGCCCCCACCTTCGCCGAACTGGGCGTCAATCCCGACATCGTGCGCTCGCTCGCCGATATCGGCATCGAACGCACCTTCGCGATTCAGGAACTCACCCTGCCGCTCGCACTGGCCGGTGAGGATCTCATCGGTCAGGCCCGCACCGGCATGGGCAAGACCTTCGGCTTCGGCGTCCCGCTGCTGGACCGCGTCGCCTCGCACACCTCGGGCACCATTCCCCTGGACGGCACCCCGCGCGCACTGATCATCGTGCCGACGCGTGAGCTGTGCGTGCAGGTCACCGAGGATCTGGAGAACGCCAGCAAATACGTCAAGACCCAGGACGGCACGCCGCTGCGGGTGCACGCCATCTACGGCGGCCGCCCCTACGACACCCAGATCGCCGCGCTGCGCGCCGGCGTGGACGTCGTGGTCGGCACCCCCGGGCGACTGCTGGATCTGGCCCAGCAGAACCATCTGATCCTGGGCAAGGTCCAGGTGCTGGTGCTCGACGAGGCCGACGAAATGCTCGACCTGGGCTTCCTGCCCGACATCGAGCGCGTGCTGAACATGGTCCCGGAGCAGCGTCAGACCATGCTGTTCTCGGCCACCATGCCGGGTCCGATCATCAGCCTGGCGCGCACATTCCTGAACCGGCCCACGCACATTCGGGCCGAGGAGCCGCACGACTCCACCATCACCGACCGCATCACGCAGTTCGCGTACCGGGCGCACGCGCTCGACAAGAGCGAGCTCATCGCCCGCATCCTGCAGGCCGAGAGCCGCGGCGCGACCATGATTTTCGCGCGCACCAAGCGCACCGCGCAGAAGGTCGCCGACGATCTGGGCGAGCGCGGATTCTCCGTGGGCGCGGTGCACGGCGACCTGAACCAGGTGCAGCGTGAGAAGGCGCTCAAGAAGTTCCGTGAGGGCAAGATCGACGTGCTGGTCGCCACCGATGTCGCCGCGCGCGGCATCGACATCGACGACGTCACGCACGTGGTGAACTACCAGTGCCCCGAGGACGAGAAGACCTACGTGCACCGCATCGGCCGTACCGGCCGCGCGGGCCGCACCGGTGTCGCGATCACGCTCATCGACTGGGATGAGTTGCGGCGCTGGGCTTCCATCGACGCAGCCCTCAAGCTCGGCATCCCCGAGCCGGTGGAAACGTACTCGCGCTCGGCGCATCTGTACGAGGAGCTCGGCATCCCCGCCGGGATCACCGGCATCGTCCGCAAGAGCGCGCCGGCCCGGGAACGGGACGACGACGCGGTCGTGGTGGAACGCGAAAGCCGTTCCCCGCGTAGCCGTAATCGCAAGCGCACCCGCGGCGGGCAGTCCGGCGCGGCGACCGAGGTGGCTGCCACCGACGTCAAGATCGCAACGGAATCGGCTGCGCCCGAAGGTAACTCGGGAGCATCCGAGGACGGCTCGGACAAGCCGGGTCGTCGGCGTCGCCGCCGCCGGGGCCGTGGCGGATCCGACAATGGTTCCACCGCAACGGTTTCGGTGAACGAGAACGCGTCGGAAGGGTGGGTCGGCGAGGCCGCCGCACTGGATTCCGCCGCCGACGGCGACACCGCCGACCGGGACGAAGCGAACCGCGACGAGTCCGGCCGCACCGAGCCCGTCCGCGAGGGCCGGAACCGCCGCCGGAACCGCAACCGCCGCAACAAGGGTGGCAACGGCGCGGCCGCCGAGGTCTCGGCCGTCGCGACCGATGGCGAGTCGGCCGTCGCAACCGAGAGCGATTCGACCGTCGCGACCGAGAACACCGGGGCTGTCGCACCGGCGGCGATCGCCGATACTCAGCAGTCCCCGGCCGCCGACAACGGCTCCGGTGAATCCACCCGTCGCAGCCGCGGTCGCCGCGGGCGCGGTGGGGCCGGCGTCAACGGTGTCGATTCCGCCACCGGGTCGGCCGACAACAGCACCGCCGCACACGGTTTCGACAACGTCGTCACCAACGGCAATGGCAATGGCAATGGCAATGGCAATGGCAACGGTGCGGCGGCGAACGGCAACGGCTTCGCGGCGGTCTCCGCCGTCGAGTTCTCGGCGGCCCCCGCCGCGACGACGCCCGTGACCGAAGGCCCCGCCAAGGACGCCGTTCTCGGCGGCCCGGCCGCCTCCGGCGACGCGGCCGATAAGGGCACCGCTCGCACCCGTACTCGCAACCGCCGCTCGGCCGATTCGGTCAAGCCGGAGGCAAGCGAGCGTGACAGCGCCGCGGAGGCCACGGCGGTCGCTTCCGCCGACACCGCACCGGGTACGTCCGCCACCGGCGCGCCTGCCGGTACAGCCGCGAATGATGTTGCCGCACAGGACATCACCGCGACTGCGTCCCCCGCCGAGGCCACCGGCCGCCGGCGCGCGAGCCGCCCGGCCCAGGCCCCGGGTGAGGTCGTGGTCGAATCCACAACCGCCGCGGCCGTTTCCCCGGAACCGGCGCCGGTCGTTCCCGTCCGGGCCACCGGCCGCAGACGGGCCACCAAGGCGGCGGGCAGCGCGAGCGAAGGCTCGATCGTCGTGGTCGAAGCGGCCACCGCCGCTCCGGCAGCTACGGCTACCGCTCCCGCGGCCGCAGTGACCGCTCCGGCGGCCACGGCTACCGCTTCGACGGCTCCGGCCGCACAGACCCCGGCGGCACCTGCCACCGAGGCTCCCGCGGCCCCGGCCACCACTCGCCGCAAGGCGGCCAAGGCTACAGCCGCACCGGCGGCTGTAGCCGAAACCGCTTCCGCCGCTTCGGAAATCGCAGAGCCGAAGGCCCCCGCGCGCAAGCGCACGGCCAAGGCGACCGCAACCACGGCGGAGGCGGCACCGGCGGAAACCGCCGCACCGGCCAAGGCCACCCGGGCGACGAAGGCGGCACCTGCCACCGCGGCGACGCGCACCACCAAGGCGGCCCCGGCCGCCGAGGAAGCCGCACCGGTGAAGGCCACCCGCACCAGGAAGTCCGCCGCGAGCGAGACCGCCGCACCGGCGGCCGAACTCACCGAGGCACCGGTCAAGGCGACGCGCTCGCGCAAGGCCGCCCCGGCGACCGAGGCCCCCGCGGCTGAGGCGGCGGCGGTCGCCGAGGCCCCGGTCAAGGCAACTCGCGCAGCCAAGACCGCGTCGGTCGCGGAAGCCACCCCGGCCAAGGCAACCCGCGCAGCCAAGACCGCACCGGTTGCCGAGGCCACCCCGGCCAAGGCAACCCGCGCGACCAAGACCGCACCGGTCACGGAAGCGACCCCGGCCAAGGCCACCCGCGCCACGAAGGCGGCCCCCGCCGCCGAGGCGCCGGTCAAGGCGACGCGTGCGACCAAGGCGGCCCCGGCCGCGGAGGTCGCCGCACCGGCGAAGGCGACGCGCGCTCGCAAGGCGGCTGCCGCCGCCGAGCCTGCGGCGGCCGAAACCGCCGCGCCCGCCAAGGCAACTCGGTCAGCGAAGGCCGCCGAGGCCCCCGCCAAGGCGACCCGCGCAACCAAGGCCACGGCTCCGGCGGTCGAGGCCCCGGCCAAGACCACCCGCGCCGAGAAGTCCGCCGAGGTCGCGGAACCGGCCGCTCCCGCCAAGCGCACCCGCGCCGCGAAGAGCACCGAGCCGGCAGCCGAAACCCCGGTCAAGGCAACGCGAGCCAAGAAGGCCCCGGCCGTCGAGGCGGCCGAGCCGGTCAAGGCGACCCGCGCGAAGAAGACCGCCGAGGTCGCCGAGGCTCCCGCCAAGCCGACCCGGACGGCCAAGTCCAAGGTCGCCGAGCCGGCAGCCGAGGCCCCGGCCAAGGCAACCCGCGCCAAGAAGGCCCCGGCCCCCGAAGCAGCCAAGCCCGCCAAGGCCGCTGCGAAGAAGGCCGAGAAGCCCGCCGCCGAACCGGTCAAGGCCACCCGAGGCAAGAAGGCCGCCGAGGCGCCCGAACCGCCGAAGGCGAAGAAGACCGCCAAGAAGGCCGAAACCCCCGCCAAGGCGAAAAAGGCAACGAAAGCGGCCGCCGAGCCCCTCCCCGCGACCCCCGCCAAGGGCCGCACCCGCAAGGCCGCCGCGGAAGTCGCCTAACCGCACAACCCCTGAACCGTTCGGCCGGGCTGTCCCACAGCCCGGCCGAACGCGTATCCGCGGGCCCATGAAGGCCGTGCCGGCTGCTGACGCGGTAAGGCGCTCTACAGGTTCGGGGTCTGACGCTTGAAGTCGGTGAACACCTGACCGTCGTACCAACGCTCGATGCCCGGCGAGTCGAAATACCAACCGGGAGGCGGTCCCTAGCGCACCGGCATCGGTGACATTGTGGGGAGTGGTGGCAGAGGCACATGTCGCGGTTGGCTTACAGCCCTCACCAGGAAGACGATCAGCGCGATGATGCTCACCGGTGCGGCGAGCATCATCGCCGCCAGTACCGCGGCGGAATGATTCCCGTCTGTCAGCCAGCCGACCAGCCCGACCGCACCGACGCTTCCGATAACCCAACCGACGGGCCGGACGTGGTCTGCCAAAACGACTCCGAACGGCGCGGGGTCGGTGGCTCGCCACGGGAATACATCACAACACGGGTTCCATCACCCGCCCGTATCCCGAAACAGTTTGAAAGACAATCGAACTCGCGCAGTCCCGCGAGGGCCGGCGTAGTGACCAACTCGATCGGCACCGCAACCAGGCCGCGCGGCCCCGCCCAGCAGAGGCTGAGGTCGACTCACATCTCCGCGCTTCTGCTCGGCCAGCGCTCGCGGACGCTGGGCATCGACCTGACCGCGCTCAACCGGGATGTTGCCGAACTCGCTTGAAGCAATGTGCCTTTCGGCGGATGCCGGGGATCCGGGCGCTTGTCCGCCTGCGCCCGGCTACTAGGTTGAGAGCATGGGCGACGTGCGAATCTCCACGGCAGTGCATGCCACGGCCGAGCTCGCTGCAGAGGTGGACGTGCTTGTCCGGCAGCTCTCTTCGACCGCCGCGCCGGTCACCGTCGACGGGCTCGCCGCGCTCATCTCGGCCGAATCGACGACGCTGCTGATCGCGACCGACGAGCACGTAGTCGGCATGCTCACCCTGGTCACCTACGCGATCCCCACCGGGGTGCGTGCCCGAATCGAAGATGTCGTCGTCTCCGAAGCGGCCCGCGGGAAGGGAGTCGCGTTCGAGCTCACCCGCGCGGCGGTCGAGCTCGCCCGTGCGGCCGGAGCCCGCACGGTCGACCTCACGTCCAGGCCCTCGCGCGAGTCCGCGAACCGCCTCTACCAGCGGGCGGGTTTCAGCCGGCGCGACTCCCTCGGCTACCGCCGCACCCTGTCGACCACCACGCCGCCGACACTCGGGTAGGACTCGCCACCACCCGCTCGCGACCGACTATTGCGGTATCGGCTCGCTCGCCCTCGGCACCCGCACGACCCGGTAGGAACTGCCGCCCCGTACCGGAGATGTCGCAGTCGATCGCTGGATCTTCTCGGCCACGGCGCTTTCCGTACCCGGAGGGAGCCCCGCACCACCGCTGCGAGGGTACGGCCGGGGCGTGAGGATCAGACCGGAGCGGCGGCTCGTTCGGGTTCGGGGGACGGCACCGGAAGCTGGGCCGGGGTGGGGGTTTCGGTCCAGCCGGGTGGGCCGAAGACGTAGGTCAGGCGGGAACGCCAGGTTGTGGCGGTGCGGACGTCGCGGACCAGGTCCAGGAGCTCGGTGTAGTTCAGTTTCAGGGGGTTGTCGGTGCCGATGTCTTTCGTCAGGCCGTAGCGGATCGGTTCGGTTTCCGCGGCGAAGGTGCCGAACAGGCGATCCCAGACTATGAAGACGCCGCCGTAATTCTTGTCCAGGTAGGGCTGGTTGGAGCCGTGGTGGACGCGGTGGTGGGCGGGGGTGTTGAACACGAACTCCAGGGGGCGGGGCAGGGTCCGGACCCGTTGGGTGTGGATCGGGAACTGGTAGAGCAGGCCGATGCTCTGCAACGCGAAGATCATCCACACGGGCAGGCCGATCAGGGCGGCGGGCACCCAGGCCAGGCCGCGCAGCTGCTGGGCGACCGGATGCGCCCAGGGCAACCGGATGGCGGTGGAGAAATTGAAGAACCGGCTCGAGTGATGGACGCTGTGCGAGGTCCACAGCAGCCGGATCCGATGATCGGCGCGATGGGCCCAGTAGTAGCAGAAATCGGTGACGACCAGCCCGAGCAGCCACACCCACCAGGTCCCCGCGGCCAGGCTCAACGGCGTGAGCGCCGCGGCCAGCACCACCGCCGAGAACGGAAGCAGCTGGGCCAGAACGGGTTTGGCAACCCGGCTGAGCGCGAAGGTGGCGATGTTGGACGCGGTGTCGCGCCCGGAGATGCCGTTGGCGGGCCGATCGGGATCACGGCGGTCGGCGATCCATTCGATCAGCATCAGCACCGCGAACGCGGGCAGCGCGTAGATGAAAGCGTCTTTGTCCATAGCGGCTCCTGAAAGAAAACTCCTGCTCGGCGGCGATATCTCGACGCTACCGAGCGGGCCGCCCGCGGTCGTCGCGCCGACGGGGGATTGCGCATCCCCCGCACGGGGGACCACCGCGGCCGGGAGTAGCGTCCGCTCGACACGACCGCCGGGGAAAGGACGGGACCGACGTGGATGTGACCAGGTCACTGACCCGGCAGTCGCTGGTGGTCGCGATCGTGGCCGCGGTGGTCGACACCGCGCAGCTGGGGTTGTGCGGCGCGTTCGGCGCCGCGCCCGCGCTCGCCTGGACGCTGGCCGCCGCGGTGATCGCGGCGGACCTCGCGCTGGCCGCCGCGCCCGCCACCCGGGCCGTGGTGACGGTGGCGATCGTGCAGGCCGCGCTCCAGGTCGCGATAGCCGTGTTCGCGAACCACCACGACCTGCCCGCGCGGGTGCCCGACGTCGGCTTCCTGGTGGCGGGCTATCGCGCCGGAGCCTGGCTGAGCGGGTTCACCTCGGTGGGCACGGTGGCGCTGCTCGCCGCGGCCGCGGCGGTGACGAACCTGCTGGCGGGCGGGATCCTCGCGCGTGACTGGCGCCTGTTCCCGCTGGCCGCGGCGGGCGGCGTGGTGCCGTGGCTGGTGGGCCGGTACACCACCGCGCGCGGCGCGTACATCGCCGAACTCGAACAGCGCGAACGACTTCGGCAGCGCGACCAACTGGCCGCACTCGACCGCGCACTGGTCGACGAGCGCGCCGCCATCGCCCGCGATCTGCACGATGTGATCACCCACCACGTCAGCGCCATCGGCATGCACGCCGGGGCCGCGCGAATAGCCCTGTCCCACACCGACGACGCCGCGGCGGTGCGGTCACTGTCCGCGGTCGAGACCAGCTCCCGCGCGGCCATGGTCGACCTGCGCCGCCAGCTGGATCTGCTGCACGGCCGCGACGACGGGCAGCGCCGGCCCGGGCTGGTCGACATCGGCGAACTGCTGGAGCGCGTCCGGGCGGCGGGTTCGACCGTGCGACTGCGGATCACCGGCGAGCCGCCGGTGCTGCCGCAGTCGCTGGACGTCATGCTCTATCGCGTGGTCCAGGAGATGCTCACCAACGCGCTGCGGCACGGCCGGGACCCGGCGGAGCTGGAGATCCACTACCACCCGACCCGGGTGGAGCTGCGCGAGAGGAATCCCGTTCCGCCGCCGCCGAACACCGGCGCGAGGCCGGATCAGGGCTCACCCGGCCCGGGCGAGCACCCACGGCGCGGGCTGGACGGCATGCGCCGCCGGGTCGAATTGTTCGGTGGCACGGTCGATTCCGGCCTGGACGCCACCGGCGAGCACTGGGAGATCAGGGTGTCGGTCCCGATCGGAGCGGCATGAGCATTCGCGTCCTGATCGCCGACGATCACACCATGTTCCGCTCCGGCCTGCGCGCGGTGGTGGACGCGCACCCGGATCTGGAATGCGTCGCCGAGGTGGGTGACGGCCGCGCCGCGATCGAGGCCGCCGCCCGCCTGCGCCCGGACGTGGCGATCCTGGACGTGCGCATGCCCAAACTCGACGGCCTCGCCGCGACCGAGGCCATCGTCGCCGCGGGCGGCACCCGCGTGCTGGTGCTGACGACCTACGACAGCGAGGAGGGCCTGCACCGCGCCCTCACCGCCGGGGCCAGCGGCTTCCTACTGAAAAGCCTTGCGCCCGAAGAACTGGTCGCGGCGATCCGCGTCGCGATGCGCGGCGACGCCGTCATCGACCCGTCCATGACCCGGCGGCTGGCCGCGCGCCTCGTACGGGACCTGACCCCGCCGGCGCAACCGCCCGAACTGGCCGGACTCACCGCGCGCGAGCGCGAGGTGCTGTTCCTGCTGGCGGACGCGCGCAGCAACGCCGAGATCGCGGCCGACCTCGGCGTCGGCGAGGAGACCGTCAAGACCCACGTCTCGCGGATCCTGGCCAAACTGGGAGTTCGGGACCGCATTCACGCGGTCGTGTACGCGCATCGGCACGGCCTGGTCCGTCCCGCCGAGCCGCCCGCCGCTCCACGGGACCGAGGCGACCGATTCCCCTGACCGCCGACGCCCGATCCCTCCGACGCGGGCCGCGCGCACGGGCTTCCCGCGGATCCGCGCGGCGGCGCGATCCGGCACGCGATCGATGCCGCCCGGGGGATCGGATAGTCTCGCTGTCGTGCTCGCACCTGAGCGGCGAACGCGCGCCGATATTCTGACCGCTGTCGCGATCGCGGCCCTGGTGGCGATCGCGGCGGGCGTGGTGTGGTGGAACAGCGACGCTCGCGCCACCGAGTCGGTGGTGGCGGATCAGACGTTGTCCGCCCCGCCCACGCCGGAGAAACTGCCCGCGGCCATGCGCGAGGTGTGGCAGGCCGCGGACGGCGCGGCCGAGCGGGCCATCGCGGTCGGCGGGGTCGCGGTCACCGGCGACGGGGACACCGTGCTCGGGCGCAATCCCGCTACGGGGGAACAGGTCTGGAAGTATCAGCGGGATCTGCCGTTGTGCGCGGTCGAATCCCAGTTCGGGACCGTGATCGCCACCTATCGCGACGACCGCGGCTGCTCGGAGACCACGCTGCTCAACGCCGACACCGGCGCGCGGCTGACCGCGCGCTCCAGCTACATGGACGATCAGGTGCAGCTCTCGGTCGACGGCACCTACACCCTGGCGCTGGGCGCGAACCGGCTGGAGATGTGGCGCTCGGACCTGGTGCGCACCCTGGAATACGGGTACGTGGACGCGCCGGTGAACCCGCGCACCCAGCCCCGGCAGGGCTGCACGCTACTGTCCGCCGCCTCGGCGTCGAGCCGGCTGGCGGTCCTCGAACGCTGCCCCCGGGAGACCTCGGACCGGCTCACCGTGCTCAATCCCGCGCCCAAGGACAGCACCACCCCCGAGGAACACAGCTCGCACATCCTCACCGAGCCCGGTGCGGCGGTCGGCGGCGCCCGCGCGATCGCGGTGTCCGACAGCCGGGTCGCGGTCTACCTGCCCGGAACAGAGTCCACCGCACCGCAATTGGCGATCTACGACGTCTCCGGCAATCTCGTTGCCACCCATCAGCTTTCGGCCCCGCTGGCCGCGGACGCCTTCGTATCGCGGGTGGGCGCCAACTACTTCGTGTTCACCGGCGAGAACCTGGTCGCCCTCAACGGCTCGACGCTGGAGCCGCTCTGGGGCATTCCCCAGGTCCTGGGCACCCCCACGCTGCTCTCGGGCAAGCTGCTGGTCCCGGTCCGCGACGGCCTGGCCGCCCTGGACCCCGTCACCGGCGCGCAGACACAGCGAATCTCGGTGCAGCGCAGCGACTACCACGACGAGCCGATCTCCCTGATGGCCATCGGCCCGACCGTGCTCGAACGCCGCGGCGACACCCTGTTCGCCCTGGCCGCGAGCTGATCCGGCCGGGCGCGCCCGCCATCGCCGGACGGGTGTGGCGAACACCCCCCTCCCGGCTAAGCGGGCGGGCGCGCGCCATCCGGCATGATCGAGTTCATGTCAGCGCACGATTTTCGATTGATACTGCTGCGACACGGCGAAACCGAGTGGTCGGCCGCGCGCCGGCACACCGGTCGCACCGACATTCCGCTGACACCGACCGGTGAGCAACAGGCGCTGGCGGCGGGCAAACTCCTCGACGACCTGCGCCTGCGCGACCCGCTGGTGCTCAGCAGCCCGCGCCAACGCGCCACGCGCACAGCCGAATTGGCCGGCCTCACCGATGTGCGCATCGACGACGACCTGGCCGAGTGGGATTACGGCGCGTACGAGGGCCTGACCACGGTGGAGATCCAGCGCACCGTGCCGGACTGGACCGTGTGGACCACCCCCGTCCCCGAGGGCGAGACCGCCGCGGAGGTCGGCCGCCGCGCGGACCGCGTCCTGGACTCGGTGCTGCCCGAATTGGCCGCGCGCGACGTGGTTCTGGTCGGGCACGGTCACTTCTCCCGCGTGCTGATCGCCCGCTGGGCCGAGTTCGGGGTGATCGAAGGCCGCAGATTCTTCCTGTCCACGGCGGCGATCACCGTCCTCGGGCACGACTATCACGCGCGAACGATCCTCGCGCACAACCTGACTCCCTACCGCTGAAAGGGGCAGCCATGATCCGCCGTGCCACACCCGCCGACATCCCGGCCCTGGTGGGACTCGTCTACGACCTCGCCGAGTACGAGAAGGCGCGCCAGGAGTGCACGCTCACCGCGGAGCAGCTCGAACTCGCGCTGTTCGGCCCCTCCCCCGCCGTGTTCGCCCACGTCGCCGAAGGCCCGGGCGAGACCGGCGTGGTCGGCTGCGCCATCTGGTTCCTGAACTTCTCCACCTGGGACGGCGTCCACGGGATCTACCTGGAGGATCTGTACGTCAAACCGGAGACCCGCGGTCTGGGCCTGGGCCGCGACCTGCTGGCCGCGCTGGCCCGCGAGGCCGTGGACCGGGGTTACAGCCGGGTGGCGTGGTCGGTGCTGGAGTGGAACAAGCCGTCGATCGACTTCTACGAGGCGATCGGCGCGGATCTGCAGAGCGAGTGGCAGGGGTACCGGCTGGCCGGTCCGGCCCTGACCCGGCTGGCCGAGCACGCGGCGGAGTGACCGGGCCGACGGCGGTGAGGGGACTCGGCCCGCGAGCGACAGCGCGATTTCGGCCGCGGCCCGGGTCCGAGGTGATCCACAGGTTCGGTCCGCGGTCAAGTGGAATAACGGGGCCGAATCGGCCGTCTCGAGTTAGCTCGGAGATCGCCACAGCGGATCGAAACCGGCCGACCAGCCGCAACCATATGGACGACTGACCAAAACCGCTGTCCGGCGCATTCAGCCGGGTTTACGGACCCCGCGAGAGTGGTTACCCATCGGCAACCACAGTTTCGACCCGGAGACTAGTCCGAGGTGTCGTAACCGGCGGCCATCCACTGACTCGAGGCCGGCGCCATCAACAGCCCCAGGGCCACGATCGCGGAAATGCCCAGCGGGATGCCGTACCCCGGCTGATGCGAGGTCAGCATGTACCAGGCCGGCGGCAGCAGCAGTAGCTGCGCGATCACCGCTATCGACCGCCCCCAGCGCTGTCCGCGCAGCAGTCCCAGGCCCGCGGCCAGCACCGCGCCCGCGAGGATGATCAACCACGCGGCGGTCGCGTACCCGTTCACCACGTGCTGGTCCGCGCCGGTCGCCGCGCGCAGGATCAGCACCAGCGCCACGATCACGCCCACCGCACCCTGCACGGTCACCAGCGCACCGGCCGCCCGCATCGTCCCGGGCACCACCGAGACGTGCGCGTCTCCACCGTTCTGCTCAGCCACGGCACCCAGCCTACGGCTCTGCTTGATTGCCCTACGCTGCGCTCCGGGCTGTTCGCGGCCCTCGTGACCCGGTTCTTCCCTCCCTCCGCTCCTCCGCTTCGCTCCCCCGCTCCACTCAGTCCAGAACCGGGCGGGCCGCGAACCACGAGGTTGGGGTCGATCGCAGCGGACAAACACCGGGTTGCGGGTCGGGCCGAGCGGGGCAACGGGCAAGATGGACGCCGTGCGGACGCTGCTGATCGTGAATCCCAATGCCACCTCGACGACCCCGGCAACTCGCGATCTGCTCGCTCACGCGCTGGAATCTCGCACCCAGCTCACCGTCGCACACACCGAACACCGTGGTCACGCCGCCGAACTCGCGCGCTGGGCGGCCGACAACCGGATGGACCTGATCGTCGTGCACGGCGGCGACGGCACCGTGAACGAGACAATCAACGGCTTCCTGCCGCTGCCCGGCCAGACCCCGCGCGAGTGGCTGCCGCGGCTCGGCGTCATCCCCGGCGGGTCGGCCAATGTGTTCGCGCGCTCGCTGGGCATCGAACCCGATCCGGTGACCGCCACGAACCAGCTCATCGATCTGCTCGCACTGGACACCGACCGCCGCATCGGACTGGGCGTCGCAGACGATCGCTGGTTCGCCTTCAGCGCCGGCGTCGGCCTGGACGCGGATGTGTGCGAGGCCATCGATGCCAAGCGCGCCAACGGCAAAGCCGCCACCCCGGCCCGGTACCTGCGCACCACGGTCAAGCAGTTCTTCCGCGCCCAGCGCCGCGATCCCCGTGTCCGCCTGGTCATTCCAGGTCACGAACCGGTCACGGAGGTGCACTACGCCTTCGTGACCAACACCAGTCCCTGGACATACCTCGACAGCACGCCCGTGGTGACGAACCCGGGCACCTCCTTCGAGTCGGGTCTCGGAGTGTTTGCCATGCGAACCATGGGAGTCTTGCCTACACTGTTGATCGCCAGAGAGTTGCTGGCGAGCAATGGAAATCCCAAGGGACACAATTTGTTCCGGGCGGACGACGTGCCGGGCGTGCGCGTCGAGGTCGACGAACCCATCGGGTTGCAAATCGATGGCGACTTCATTGGTCGGCGCAACATGGTGAATTTCACAGCCGTGCCGGATATCCTCGATGTGGTCGCGCCGAAGCCCTAGTCGGCTGGACCCGCCTGAGAAACCTTGCGGTTGTGCTGCGAAAACCCGCTAGACCGAGTACAAATGATCCGGCAGGCCCGTCTTGTAGGGGCCTTACAGCGTGAGCTTCCCCACGGTGCACCAAGTATCTATTGACATCTACGGTGTTCGTGAAAGCATTCACAAGCAACCGTGCGGAAACATTCGAGTCGCACAAGTGAACGGACCACAAACCCCGAGGGGCACAGCCATGTGCATGCCCTAGCAAAGGAGCAGAGGAATGGACTGGCGCCACAAGGCCATCTGTCGCGACGAGGATCCCGAACTGTTTTTCCCGGTGGGTAACAGTGGTCCTGCGCTCGCGCAGATTGCCGATGCCAAGCTGGTCTGCGCTCGCTGCCCTGTCACCGCCGATTGCCTGTCCTGGGCCCTGAAGTCCGGGCAGGACGCCGGTGTATGGGGTGGGATGAGCGAGGACGAGCGTCGCGCTCTCAAGCGTCGCAACGCGCGCACCCGCACCCGCAGCGTCGTCTAGCCGGTACTCGACCGACAAGACGACAACCTGGCGTTTTGGCCCAGCCCTACGGCCAAAACGCAATTCGGCCCGGCACCACCACAGGTGCCGGGCTTCAGTGTGTAAGAGACCCGGTTCGCACACCCGATAACGATCGGGCCGCAAACAAGTGCGCCCGCGATTGTTGTACACAAGAACAATTCCCGGTCAATGGAATCGCTTATCCAAGAATGGCGAGAGGGCCCCGCCACGAATGTGGCGAGACCCTCACAGGTTTATCTCAGGAATGGTGCGCCTGTTCGGTTTTGTCGGCGTCCGTTTCGGGTGGATCAGCGCGCCGAACGCCGGCCGAGCGGTACCCGCAGCACCGCGTCGGTGCCGATGTCCGCGCCGGGGTGCAGGCCGATCGAACCGCCGAGTTCGGCCGTCACCAGAGTGCGGACGATTTGCAGGCCCAGACGGTCCGACGCCTCCAGGCTGAAACCGTCCGGCAGCCCGCGCCCGTCGTCGCTGATGATGACGTCCAGCCAGCGCGCCGAACGCTCGGAACGGATGGTGACCGTACCGTTCTCGCCCGAATCGAAGGCGTGCTCGATGGCGTTCTGCACCAGCTCGGTGAGCACCATGACCAGCGGCGTCGCCCGCTCGGCGGAGAACACGCCCAGCGATCCCGCCCGGCGCACCTTGATGCGCGCGGTGTGCACGGTCGCCACGTCGGCCATGATCGGCAGCAGGCGGTCCACCACCTCGTCCAGATCGACTTCCTCGTCAACCGACATGGACAGCATTTCGTGCACCGAGGCGATCGAGGTCACCCGGCGCACCGACTCGGTCAGCGCGAGGCGCGCCTCCTCGTTCTCGGTGCGGCGGGCCTGCAGGCGCAGCAGCGCGGCCACGGTCTGCAGATTGTTCTTCACGCGATGGTGGATCTCACGAATCGTGGCGTCCTTGGACAGCAGCGCGCGGTCGCGGCGCTTGACCTCGGTCACATCGCGGACCAGCACGGCCGCGCCGGCGAGTTCGGCGTGCGGGCGCAGCACCAGCGTGCGCAGCAGGACCGTGGCGCCGCGCGCCTCGACTTCCATTCTGCGCCCGGCTTTTCCGGCGAGCGCGGCCTGGATGTCGCCGACCACCTCCTGCGCGTCGAAGGGGTCGGTGATGAGCGAGCGGGTGGTCAGCGCCAGATCCTGGCCGACCAGGTCGTTCTGTAATCCCATGCGGTGGTAGGCCGAAAGGGCGTTGGGGCTGGCGTAGTCGACTATGCCGTCGGTGTCGAGGCGGATGAAACCGTCACCGGCGCGCGGGCTCGAGTGCGAACCCGTGCGATCCTCCAGCGCCGGGAACGTGCCGTCCGCGACCATCTGGCACAGGTCGTCGGCGCAGGACATGTACGCGATCTCCAAGCTGGAACGCATCTTTCGGCGTTGCACGTCGGTGTCGCGGCCGAGGATGGCGATCACGTCGTCGCCGACGCGCACCGGAATGGCCTCGCGAATCGCGGCCACCGGATGCGGGTGATAGACCCCCGCGACCTCGCCGTCGGAGTCGACGCGATCGATCTCACCGGTGAGCAGCGCCTGAAAGATCTGTGCGAAGGCCTCTTTACTGGCCAGCGATCCGACCAGGTCCTCCGGGTGCACGGTGGGCGCGGTGGTCGGCCGGCACTGCGCGACGCATACGACGTCCGCGCCGTCGGTGATCGGCCCCGTCCCGACCCACAGGTGCAGGTCGGCGAACGACAGGTCGGCCAGCAGCTGCCAGTCCCCCACCACTCGCTGCAGATGATCGACGGCCGCACCCGGTAGATCGGTGTGCTCGGCCAGTAGATCGCTCAGTGTCGACATTCCACCCACGCTCCTCTGCTCCCACAACGAGAGCAATCCTCGCATGACGACGCCGGGAACCGTGCCCCACAGGAACCGAGCGAACCGGCCACGTGGGCGAGCATCGAATGAACCGCACAGCAATCAGCCGAGCATCGCACCCCACCATGTCGAACCCATCCCCCCGCAGAATCTCACCCCGCAGTTCGCGGCCCGCCCGATTCACCCATCCCCCGTAGAACCTCACCCCGTGGTTCGCGGCCCGCCCGGTTCTGGACTGAGTGGAGCGGGGGAGCGAAGCGGAGGAGCGGAGGGAGGGAAGAACCGGGCCAAGGGGGCCGCGAACCCCGCCGGAGCGGAGCGGAGGCCAAAGATACAGCTCAGCTGATGACGGCGATCAGGTCGTCCTTCTGGATGACATCGCCGGGCTTCACGTTGATCGAGGTCACGGTGCCGTCGGTCTCGGCCACGACCGGAATCTCCATCTTCATCGACTCCAGGATGACCAGGGTGTCACCTTCGGTCACCTGATCGCCCACCGCGGCGACGATCTGGTAGACGGTCGACACCATCTCCGCGAGCACTTCCTCGGCCATGACACCTCTTCGTTTCCGCGGACCCGTATCCGCTGCGGGTACAGCCAACCACACATGAAAGAATGAGCTGAACAGAAGGGAGAATACCTATGGGTAAGCGTGGACGTAAGAAGCGCGGCCGGAAGAAGAACGCAGCCAACCACGGCAAGCGTCCGAACGCCTGAGCTGCGGTAATAGCTCCAAATGCACTGAGCGGCACGACTTCCGAGGAAGTGTGCCGCTCATGCTTTTTCCGGGGGTGACTAGGCGCCCGGTTCGATCTTGGTCTCGACCTGCGTGAAGGTCGTGCGGATCTCCATCGTCAGGCGCGCACGCAGGGATTCGGGCGCGCGTTCGCCGCCGCACTTGCGGTTCAGCAGCGACTTGAGCTTCTCTTCCAGCCCGTACGCCTCGATGCACGGCGAGCAGCGGTTGATGTGTTCCTGCAGACGCGCTTTCGCCGTCTCGTCACACTCGTTGTCCAGCAGCAGCCAGACATCGGCGAGGACCGACGTGCAGTCCATGTCCATGTCGTCGCTCACTGGGTTACCTCCTGACGCGTGCCATTGCCCGAACGATTGAAGCCGCGCTCGCGGGCCACGTCGGCCAGCAGCCCCTTGAGCTGCTTGCGACCGCGGTGCAGGCGGGACATGACGGTTCCGATCGGGGTTCCCATGATGTCGGCGATTTCCTTGTAGGGGAAGCCCTCTACGTCGGCGTAGTACACCGCCATCCGGAACTCCTCGGGCAGTTCCTGCAGGGCGCGCTTGATGTCATCGTCGGGCAGCGCCTCCAGGGCCTCCATCTCGGCCGAGCGCAGGCCCTGCGAGGTGTGTTCGGCGGTGGCGGCGAGCTGCCAGTCGGTGATCTCGTCGGTCGGATACTGCGCGGGCTGGCGCTGCTTCTTCCGGTACGAGTTGATGTAGGTGTTGGTCAGGATCCGGTACAGCCAGGCGCGCAGGTTGGTGCCCTCGCGGAACGAGCGGAAGCCCTGGTACGCCTTGGCGAAGGTCTCCTGCACCAGGTCCTCGGCATCGGCCGGGTTGCGCGTCATGCGCAGCGCGGCGCCGTACAGCTGATCCAGCATGGGCAGCGCGTCGCGTTCGAAACGCCGCCCCAGTTCCTCGGCGCTCTCACTGCTGCGCGCACCGGTCTCGTCGGCCTCGCCGGCGGCCGCGTCGTCGTTTCCGACCGCTAGATCCTCGCCGCCGTCGATGGTCTCGGCTGATTCCGAGTCGTCATCGGGGCGATCGACCACCATGTCGTCGTCGCTCACGCTATTCCCTTCGATCGCCGTAGCAGTTGAATCTACCGCGAGCGGGATACGAGCCGGGAACCCGGCGGGGGGCGCGACGTCGGTGAGGATGTCGAACAGTTCGATCCGCACCGGGTCTTCGACCAAGACGGTCACCGACTCCTCCTAAGTGAACAGTGGCGGCGCGGACCGGGGCTGACCGGTGCCTGCGCCGTGCGGACGATGTCTCCGCGATACGCGTATGGCGTGCAACAGGGTCTGCGGCCGGCATGTTCCCGAGGTAATGAAATCCGCTATCGGGCCGAGGTCCGGGCTGTCTAGGGTGAGCGCATGGCAGCTGCTTCGACCCCGGCGATCAAGGTTCTGGTGCAGGCGCGCGCCGAGCATCGGGTGCACGCGTACACCCACGACCCGCGCAGCGACTCCTACGGCGCCGAGGCGGTCGAGGCGCTGGCCGAACAGCTCGATCTCGTGCCCGCGCAGATCTTCAAGACCCTGGTGATCGATCTGGGCGCAAGCGGGCTGGCGGTGGCGGTGCTGCCGGTGCCGACCTCGCTCTCGCTCAAGTCCGCGGCGGCCGCGCTCGGCGGCGGCAAGGCGGTCATGGCCGACAAGACGCGCGCCGAACGCACGACCGGCTATGTGCTGGGCGGCATTTCACCGCTCGGGCAGAAGAAGCGACTGCCGACGGTGATCGACGAATCGGCCCTGGAATTCGACCGGGTGCTGTGCAGCGCGGGCAAGCGCGGACTGGAGATCGAGCTCGCGCCGGCCGATCTGGTGGCGCTCACCGGCGGGGTGACCGCGGATATCGCCGTGCGCTGAATCGCCCCCGGAACCCTGCTGAGCTGCGGCGATCCTTCGCAGCGGGAGTGAGCCCCGCCACGTGCGAGGGGAATGCCCGGAAAGAAACTTGCGTTCGGACAACTATCTCCACATACTTGCGTATTGCAACTAGTTGACCCGTGCAAGAAGTTTCCGGATACAAGGAGGTGGCATGGCCGCCGACCCCGCGACCACCGGCTGCGTCGTCACCGACGACCTCGCCGACACCGTCGCGCACCAGATCATTCGCCTCGGCCGGCTACGTGATCGCACCAACGCGCAGATCGCCGCCGCCACCAACGGCGAGGTCGAACCGGCCGCGTTCGCCATCCTGTTCCAGCTGATCCACCACGGGCCCATGCGCTCGGGCGCACTGGCCGAAGCCCTGTTCTCCGACGCCTCCACCATCAGCAGGCAGGCGGCGAACCTGGTCAAACGCGGGTTCCTCGAACGGCGCGCGGACAACGCGGACGGGCGCGTGAGCGTCCTGGCCGTCACCGAGACCGGGCGCGCGGTCGCCGCCGAGATCCGGGCCCGGCGCAACGAGTCCCTGCAACTGATCATGAGCGGCTGGACCCCGGACGAACGCTCGAGCTTCGCCACCCTGCTGAGCCGATTCGTCGACGACTACGAACTCAGCCGCTCCGCCATCCTGGCCGCCCTCTACCCGAAGGCCGACGCCACACTTCACCCGAAAACCGATTCCGCAGAGAGCAATTCGTGACGACAACAACGCAGAACGAAGCATCACCGGCCGGGTTCACGCACAAGCAGATCATGGTCGTGCTCAGCGGCCTGCTGCTGGGCATGCTGCTGGGTGCGCTCGACCAGACCATCGTGTCGACCTCCATCCGCACCATCGCCGATGACCTGCAGGGTTATTCGATGCAGGCGTGGGTCACCACCGCGTATCTGATCACCGCGACCCTGTCCACGCCGCTGTACGGCAAGCTCTCGGACATGTACGGCCGCAAGCCGTTCTACCTGGCCGCCATCATCATCTTCGTGCTCGGTTCGCTGCTGTGCACGTTCTCCCAGTCCATGTACGAGCTCGCGGCCTTCCGCGCGTTCCAGGGCCTGGGCGCCGGCGGCCTGATGTCGCTGGCGCTGACCATCCTCGGCGACATGGTCGGGCCGCGCGAGCGCGCCCGCTACCAGGGCTACTTCCTCGCGGTCTTCGGCACCTCCAGCGTGGCCGGTCCGGTATTGGGCGGCGTCCTCGCCGGTCAGAGCGAGATCCTCGGCATCTCGGGCTGGCGCTGGGTGTTCCTGGTGAACGTGCCGCTGGGCATCATCGCGCTGACGGTGGTCTCGCGGGTGCTCAAGCTGCCCCGGACCGAGCGGCCCAAGGTCGCGGTCGACTGGTTCGGCGTGCTGACCATGGCCATCGGCCTGGTGCCGCTGCTGGTGGTGGCCGAACAGGGTCGCGAATGGGGTTGGAGCAGTACCGCTTCCATAATCTGCTACGCCCTGGGCGTGTTCGGCCTGCTCGGCTTCATCGCGGTCGAGGCCAAACTCGGTGACGCCGCGCTGATTCCGCTGCGCATGTTCAAGAACTCGACCTTCGCCATCGGCGTCGGCATCTCGATCGTGGTGGGCTCGGCCATGTTCGGCGGCATGACCATGATCCCGCAGTACCTGCAGGTGGTGCGCGGATCCAGTCCGACGCTGGCGGGTATGCAGATGCTGCCGTTGGTGATCGGCATGATGGCGTCCTCGATCGTGGCCGGTCAGACCATCTCGCGGACCGGGCGCTACCGGGTGTTCCCGCCGCTGGGCGCGGGGTTGCTGGTACTGGGCCTGTTCCTGCTGCACTTCGTCACCGCCGACACCGCCCTGGGCGTGACCATGGCGTTCATGCTGATCGTCGGTCTGGGCCTGGGCAATCTCATGCAGCCGCTGACCCTGGCCATCCAGAACGCGCTGCCGCCCAAGGACATGGGCGTGTCCACGGCCGCGGCGACGTTCTTCCGGCAGATCGGCGGCACCCTCGGCGTCGCGGTGTTCCTGTCGATCATGTTCGCCCAGGTCGGGCCCAACATCAGCACCGAGCTGCGCTCCGCGGCCACCGATCCGGCCTTCCAGGCCGCGGTCGTGCAGGGCACGCACAGCTCGAACGAGGCCGAGGCCGCGCTGGCCACCGGGCTCGCGACGCAGAATCCCGAGGCCGCAGCCAAGGTGCTCGACGACAGTTCGGTGATCCAGCAGCTGAATCCGACGCTGGCGCATCCGTTCAAGGTGGGCTTCGCCAACGCCATGGACACCGTGTTCCTGGCCGCGGCCGCGGTCGCGCTGCTGGCGCTGATCCTGGTGCTCTTCTGGAAGGAAGTGCCGCTGCGCACCGCGGGCGGCATCCAGGCGGCACAGCAGGAGCAGGAGAAGGTGGACGAGGCCGCGGCCTCGATCATCCCGTAACAGCCTGACACGCACACATCCGGTCGCGATTCCACGGGTCGCGGCCGGATGTGTGCGTTACTTGTTCTCTACGTGCGTTATCCGTCTCGTAAGGTTCGGCCGACCCCGAGGATGTGATGCGGTTATGTCTCCCCAGCGGCGCTTTCGCCTAGGTGTGGTCGCTGTCTCCGGCGTGGTGCTCATGAGCGTGGGCTCGGGCGCGGTGACCGTCGCGACCGCGACCGCCGCACCCGGCGTGGTGCAGGTGCAGAATCCGAGTTACCCCAACCCCGGCACGCCGGGGCAGCAACAGCAGCAGCCCAAGGACAAGAACACCGAGAAGGCCGAGAGCCTGGGCGGCGGCGTGGCGAACAAGGTGATCGACACGGTCGCCGGATTGGTGAAGTGCGGCTTGAACTTCGCGCTGCCGACGGTGAAGTGCTCGATCTGACGCACCGGTAGGCACTACCGGTTGCCGGATGACGCGCGGGCCGGGCTCAGATCAGGCTGATCTGCTGCCCGGCCTGTTCGTCCACCTCGCTCAGCAGCTCCGGGCCGTTGTTCTTGACGCTGTTCACCAGCATCGGGACCGGGCGGATGAGAATGTTCGACACCGCCGCGGCGGCGGGGGTTTCCAGGAGTTCCTCGGGGGCGGGGTGATCCGGATCGAGCCAGGCGTTCCAGTGCTCGCGGGGCATGGGCAGCGGCATGCGGTCGTGCACCTTGGTCAGCTCGCCGACCGCGTCGGTGGTCAGAATCGTGCAGGACAGCAGGGTCTGCGCGGCGTCGCCCTGATCGCGATCGCGCCACACCGACCAGAGCCCGGCCATGTACAGGCGGCCGCCCTCGGCCTCGGACATGAAGAAGGGGTGTTTGACGGCCTTGCCGGTGCTGGCGGGTTCGGTGACCCACTCGTACCAGCCGTCCATGGGGACCAGGCAGCGGCGTTTCTTGACCGCGTCGCGGAAGGACGCCGTGGTGGCGGCCTTGTCGGCGCGGGCGTTGAACAGCGGTTTGCCCTTGACCGGCACGCCGGGTTCGGCGGTCTTGGTCCAGGGCGGGATCAGACCCCAGCGCATGGCGCGCACGCGCAGGGTGGCCGGGTCCTCGAGATGCTCGCGATCGTGCCGCTGCACGACCGTGAGCACCTGATTCGTCGGCGCCACGTTGTAGTTCGGGCTGAAGCCGGTGTCCCCGGTCTCGTCCAGCGCGTCGAGTTCAACGGCCAGCGTGGCGGGATTCGTGGTTGTCGCATACCTTCCACACATACGTTCATCGTGCCACCGCCGGGCGACACAATCATGTGATGGCGATTGACTTCAGTTCGGAGGTATGAGACGTTCGTCGCATCACACTCTCGTAAAGGGACGTCGCCACACATGTCTGCTACCGACACCGCCGCCTCGATCGATCGAGACGCCACGCTCACCTCCGTCAATCCCGCCACCGGCGACGTGCTCGCCACCTACCCGGTCGCTGACGAGGACGCCGTGCGCGCGGCCGTCGCCAAGGCCCGCACCGCCGCCCTCACCTGGGGCGCGCTCACCTTCGGCGAGCGCAAGAAGCACCTGCTGCGCTGGAGCTCACAGCTCGTCGCCAAGTCCGACGAACTCTGCGCGCTCATCCACGCCGAGAACGGCAAGCCCGTCGACGACGCCTTCCTCGAGCTCATGCTCGCCCTCGAGCACATCAAGTGGGCGGCCTCGAACGCCGAGAAGGTACTCAAGCCCAAGAAGATCGCCCCCGGCGCGCTCATGGCCAACTTCTCCGCGAGTCTGGAACAGCGGCCGCTCGGCGTCGTCGGCATCATCGGGCCCTGGAACTACCCGGTCTACACCCCGAACGGCTCCATCGCCTACGCGCTGGCCGCCGGCAACACCGTGGTGTTCAAGCCCAGCGAATTCTCCACGGGCATCGGCAATTTCGTCGCCAAGTGCTTCGCCGAGGCGAACCCGGGACTGCCGGACGGGGTGTTCACCACCATCAACGGCTTCGGCGCCACGGGCGCGGCGCTGGTGCGCTCGGGCGTGGACAAGCTCGCGTTCACCGGGTCCGCCGCGACCGGTAAGAAGATCATGGCCTCGGCCTCGGACACCCTCACCCCCGTGCTGCTCGAATGCGGCGGCAAGGACGCGGTCATCGTGGCCGCCGACGCCGACATCAAGGCCGCCGCCGACGCCGTGGCCTGGGGCGCGACCGCCAACAGCGGCCAGACCTGCGCCGGCGTCGAGCGGGTGTACGTGGACAAGTCGGTGGCCGACGACTTCATCGCCGAGGTCAAGCGCATCCTGACCGACATCAAGCCGGGTTCGGAGGCGGGCGCCTCGTACGGCCCGATGACCATGCCCAGCCAGATCGACATCGTGCGCCGCCACATCGAGGACGCGCTCAAGAACGGCGGCAAGGCCGTGCTCGGCGGCGTCGACTCGATCAAGGGCCCCTACATCGAGCCGGTCATCATCGTGGACGCGGACGAGTCCTCGGCCGCGGTGTGCGAGGAGACCTTCGGGCCGACCGTCACCATCCGCACCGTCAGCGGCGTCGACGAGGCCGTGAAGCTGGCCAACGACAGCAGCTTCAGCCTCGGCTCCTCGGTGTACTCGAAGAAGAACGGCCTGGAGATCGCCCGCCGCCTCAAGGCCGGCGCCACCTCGGTCAACTCGGTGCTCGCCTTCGCCGCCATCTCCGGCCTGCCCTTCGGCGGCAGCGGCGATTCCGGCATCGGCCGCATCCACGGCGCGCCGGGTCTGCTGGAGTTCACCAGCCCGCACTCGATCGCGGTGCAGCGCTTCACGATTCCGGGTATGGCGCTGCTGTCGTACTCGCGGACCGACTCGACCATGAAGCTGCTGCGCAAGATCGTGCCGCTGCTGCACGGACGGCACAAGTAGGAAGTCCGGTTCCCGCATCGGAACTCACGCCCGGTCCGTCGAGTGCGACGGACCGGGCGTTTCGGTTGCCCGGGCGAGTGCTCGGGACCGAGCCGCGTCGCCGGGACGCGAGCGCTGGACCGGGCGGCTGGGTTCGCCATTGGTCGCCGAGCCGTAGCCGCTGCGAGCACGGCTCCAGCGGGCAGCGCGATTCGGGCGCGCGACTCGGGCACACGGGGCGGGCGCGCAGGCCGGGTGCGCGAGCCGGACACGTGAACCGTCCGGCTCCGATCGGCGCCGGAGACCGCTTCCGATTGGCAGCATCCGCCGAAGTAGCGCCCCGGACGGGCGGATTGACCGGAATGGGGGCGTGCGGCCTCGGAACCCGACCATCGTTTGGGAGGATGGGGGCGTGACTTTCTGGCCCGCGCCCCATGTCCACACTTCCGTGCACGCGACCGTGACCCTGCCCGGGTCCAAATCGATCACCAACCGGGCCCTCATCCTGGCCGCCCTGGCCGATGGGCCCTCCACCATCACCGGCGCGCTGCGCAGCCGGGACACCAACCTCATGATCGACGCGCTGCGGGCCATGGGCACCACCATCGAGGGCGAGGGCGATACCGTCACGGTCACCCCGCCGCGGGCATTCACCAGCGCGGTCGTGGACTGCGGGCTCGCCGGGACCGTCATGCGGTTCCTGCCGCCGGTCGCGGCGCTGGCCACCGGCGACGTCGCGTTCGACGGGGACGAGCAGGCCCGCGTGCGGCCGCTGGGCACCATCCTGGACGCGCTGCGCGGGCTGGGCCTCGACATCGACGGGGACGCACTGCCTTTCGTCGTGCACGGCACCGGTGCGCTGCGCGGCGGGCCGATCACCATCGACGCCTCGGGCTCCTCGCAGTTCGTGTCCGGGCTGCTGCTGTCCGCGGCACGCTTCGAACAGGGTGTGACGGTGCATCATTCGGGCGGATCGCTGCCGTCCATGCCGCACATCGAGATGACCGTGCAGATGCTGCGCGAGGCCGACGTGCGCGTCGACGCGCCCGAGGATCCGCGCCGCACCCAGACCTGGACCGTGCATCCCGGGCCGATCCGGGCCGTGGACTGGGACGTCGAGCCCGATCTGTCCAATGCCACGCCGTTCCTGGCGGCGGCCGCGGTCACCGGCGGCGAGGTGCGCATTCCGCACTGGCCGCGCTACACCACCCAGCCCGGCGACGTGATCCGCGAGATCCTGGTGCGGATGGGCGCGGAGGCTCGGGTGTTCGACAACGTCCTGACCGTGCGCGGGCCCGAACGGCTGGCGGGCATCGACATCGACCTGCACGACGTGGGCGAGCTGACCCCGACCGTGGCGGCGCTGGCCGCGCTGGCCGACTCCCCGTCCCGGCTGCGCGGCATCGCGCACCTGCGCGGGCACGAAACCGACCGGCTCGCCGCGCTGTCCACCGAGATCAACCGGCTCGGCGGCAAGGTGACCGAGACCGACGACGGGCTCGTCATCGACCCCACCCCGCTCGGCGGCGGGCAGTGGCACTCCTACGCCGACCATCGCATGGCCACCGCGGGCGCCATTCTCGGTCTCGTGGTGCCGGGGGTGGAGATCGAGGACATCGGCACCACCGCCAAGACGCTGCCCGATTTCGTCGCCCTCTGGGAAGGCATGCTCGACGGGTCCGGGGCAGTCCGCTGAAGCGGCGCGAGTACGACGAGTCCGATGTCCGGATCCGTCCGGGCAAGAGCTCTCGTCCGCGCACCAAGACCCGACCCCAGCACCTGGACGCGGAGCCGGCCATGGTCGTCTCCGTGGACCGGGGTCGCTGGGGGTGCGTCCTCGACGACGATCCCGATCGGCGCATCGTGGCCATGCGCGCCCGCGAACTGGGCCGCACACCCATCGTGGTCGGCGATCAGGTCGACCTGGTCGGGGATCTGTCCGGCAAGCCGGACACCCTGGCCCGCATCATTCGTGTCTCCGAACGGCGAACGGTGTTGCGGCGCACCGCCGATGACACCGACCCGTTCGAGCGCATCGTGGTCGCCAACGCCGAGCAGCTGTTCATCGTGGTGGCGCTGGCCGATCCCCCGCCGCGCACCGGCTTCGTCGAGCGGGCCATGGTCGCGGCGTATGTCGGTGGGCTGCAGCCGATCCTGTGCCTGACCAAACGCGATCTGGCGGCCGAGTCCGAATTCGCGGCCGCCTTCGAGGATTTGGACCTGACCATCGTCTACGGCGGGATCGAGGAACCCCTCGAACCGGTGCTGGACATGCTCGCGAACCGGCTCACGGCCCTGATCGGCCATTCCGGCGTCGGCAAGTCGACCCTGGTGAATCGCATTGTGCCGGACGCGGATCGGGCGGTAGGCGTGGTCTCCGGCGTAGGCAAGGGCCGCCACACCTCCACCCAATCCGTGGCGCTGCCCCTGGAATCCGGCGGCTGGGTGGTGGACACCCCCGGCATCCGCTCCTTCGGCCTGGCCCACATCACCCCCGACGACGTGATCGGGGCCTTCTCCGACCTGGCCGACGCGATCGAGGACTGCCCCCGCGGCTGCACCCACCTCGGCCCCCCGGCCGACCCCGAATGCGCCCTCGACGCCCTCCCCGGCAAAGAGGCCCGCGTAGCCGCGATCCGCCTGCTCCTCACGGCCCTGAACACGAACGATCCGTGGTTCAAAGGCCAGCCGAGCACCACCATCACCTGACCGGCGGAGACCCTCGCACCGAAAGAGTCGTCACCTCGCTTGGCTTCTCACCCAGCGACCAGTACGTCTTCGATACCGACGATCGCAAGTTCGGCAACGACACGATGGCAACCATCGTGCTGCAGCCGGACAGCAGCGTGTTCGAGGAGATCAATCCCGGCAACACCGTTACCGCCCAACTGGTCTTCGACATGCCGGAGGGTGCGACCGCGGACCGTATCGAGCTGCACGACTCGATGTTCTCCGGTGGCGCGGACGTCGCACTGCGATAACGACGTTCGGAGCGGTGACACAGCCTGCCTGGCAAACGGGTCTGCGTGGTTGGGATCCGCCTCCTGCGACCGTCCTCAACTCGAAAGACCTCTGGTTCGAGGGGCGGGCGGCTGGCACCGGCCGCCTGGCGGGCAAACTCGTACGGTGTAAGGGGTGCGGGAAATCGGGCGAATGGTTAGCCTGCCGAGGTGGAACACCATGAGCGGAGTGAGTTCTCGCCGCTACTCGACCCGGAACTGGGGGCAGGGGCGCCGGTCACGCCGGAGGTTCGGGTCGGGCGGAACGATGACAGTCAGGTATTGCCGGAATGTGTCCGGTGCGGGAACCCGGCGGGTATGTACCTGCGGGCGGTGTGGCTGTCGATGCGGGCGGTCTTGCAGGGCGAGACCGACGTGGACAGCCATATCAACGTGAACTCGTGCGGCGCGTGCGCCGGGAGCGTGGCGGGGATGATCCTGGTCAACTGGGACCCCCGGCACTGGGGTGAGTCGCTGAAGATCGACGACTGAGGGCGCCGCGCGGTCGTTCGGTTGACATCGAACGGCCGAGCCGGCGATGGGCGCGGGGCGGATCAGCGCGGGGGGATCAGGCGCAGGCCGTTGTCGAAATCTATGCGGGACAGCTCGCCTCGGGCCGTGAGGCCGAGTTTCGCGAAGACGCGGGACAGGTGGTGGCCCACCGTCCGCGGGGACAGCAGCAGGTCGACGCCGATCTCGCGGTTCGTCATGCCCTGCGCTGCCATGCGGGCCACGCGGAACTCCTGGGCGGTCAGGACCGGGGCGGAGCCGCGATCGGGGGCGGGAGTGCGGCGGCCCGTCAGGTCCAGTTCCTGGCGGGCGCGCTCCACCCAGGGGGTCGCGGACATGCGCTCGAAGGACTCCAGGGCGGCGCGGAGCTGTTCGGCGGCATCGGCGCGGCGGCGCACACGGCGCAGCCAGGCGCCGTAGAGCAGGTGGGTGCGGGCCTGGTTCAGGTCGTGGCGGGTGCGGCGCACGGCCAGGGCGCGGCGGAAGTAGTGGTCGGCGCGTTCCTCGTCGGTGCTGATCAGCGCGCGGCAGGCGTAGGCGGAGGCCACCGCCCAATCCGCGCGCGAGCGGATCGCCCACGAGCGAACGGTCGCGTAGTGCTCGGCCGCCTCGGCGGGCCTGCCGACCCGCGTGGCCGCCTCGACCATGTCCATGGCCGCCAGGCGCGCGTAGGTGGGATGGCGGGCGTCGTGACCGGGCTGGGCCAGCGTGCGCAGGCGCAGGTAGGCGGTTTCGGGATCGCCGACGCTCAGGGCGTGAAAGCCCAGATGCCAATGCGCGGAGGCGATCAGCGCGTGCGCGCGCCGGGGACGCGCCAAAGCCAGGGCGCGGTCCAGGCTTTCCAGCGCGAGATCCGAATCCCCGCGCATGGCGGCGATTTTCGCGTTCAGGTTCCAGCACTGGGCCAGGACGTTGCCGGTCCCGGTCGCGCGGGCCAGCTCGAACGCCTCGGCCAGCGATTCCTGCGCCGCCGGCACCCGGCCGTTCGCGAACTGCACGATCGCCAGCTGCGGCAGCAGATGAACCGCCGCCGCGTGCTCACCGCTATCGCGCAACTGCGCGACCCGGCGCGTGAACGGCTCGACGGCGCGATCGGCCTTGCCCCACAACAGCACCAGCGGCGCGGGCGGCAGCTGACGCACCGCGGCGGGGGTGATCTCGGCGCGCCCGCGCCCGGCGAACTCCAGATCCCGCGACCGCACCGGGGCGGGATCACCCAGCGCGGCCGCCCAATGCGCCTGGTCGGCCAATTCGCGCAGCCCGGTGGAGGTTTCACCGTCCAGCAGGGCGGCATCGCGCAGCAGCAGCGCGCCCGCGCGCTCGGGCTCGCCCGCCACGAATTCCAGCAGTCCCGCGAGTCCGCCGCTGGCGGTGGCCGCGCGGTCGGCGCCGATCCATTCGGTGGCGCGGTCGAGCAACCGCCGCGCCGACTCGATATCGCCACCGGCCCAGCTGAACCGGGCGGCGGCGGCCAGCCGCGTGCTCGCGTGCACCGGATCGGGGGTGATCGCCGCGGCCCGGCGCAGCATCGCGGCCGCGGCGAGCACACTGCCGCGCACCTGCTCGGCGCTGTGCGTGAGCGCGACAGCCAGCTGCTCGTCGGGCCGCCGCAGCGCCGCCGCCCGATGGCAGACACGCTGATCCAGTTCCCCGGCGCCGGTCAGGGCCCCGGCCAGCGCGAGATGCGCCGCGCGCCGCTGTTCCGGCGCGGCGGCGTCGTACACGGCCATGCCGAGCAGCGGATGCCGCGACCGCACCCGCCCGTCCCCGACCTCCAGCAGACCGGCCGATTCCGCCGCCTCCCAGACACTCTCGCCCACCCCGAGCTCCTGTGCTGCGGCGAGCAGCACCCGCAGCACCCCGCGCTCCTCGACGACCGCCAGCAGCAACAGGCCCCGCACCCCCGGGTCGAGCCCGGCCAGCCGATCCCGATACGCCGCCCGCAGCCGCTCCCCCAGCGGCGCGGGCCCGAACGACGATCCCGCGAATTCCTCGGCCCCCACCGGCAATTCCCGCAGCGCCAACGGGTTCCCGCCCGCCACGGCCAGCACCCGCGCCACCCGCAACGCGGGCAACACCCCGTGCCGCGCCTCCAGCAGTTCGCGGGCCGCCCCGTCATCCAGCCCACCGAGCACCAGCGCGGGCAAGCGGTACCACCCCGCCGCATTCCCTTGCGGGGACGCCGTTTCCACGGGAAGGCAGCAGAGCAGGACTACGGGAAGATGGATCGCCCGGCGGATCGCGAAGTGCAGGGCCGCGGCGGAGGCGGAGTCGAGGAGGTGGGCGTCGTCTATCGCGAGCAGGAGGGGGCGGTCGGCGCTGAGGTCGGTGAACAGGGTCAGCAGGGCCGCGCCGAGCAGGAAGCCGCCCGCGGCCGGATTCGAATGTGCGGGTGCGGAATACCCGCCCGGTGCGCCGGACTCCGGGCCGCCATCGCTTGGTGCACGGCGAAGGCCCACGGCCGCTTCCAGGGCGGCGGCCTGCGGTTCGGGCAGGGCGGATACGGGGGCGGCGGCGTGGAGCAGGAGCTGGTGCAGGGCTGCGTGGGGCAGGGCCGTCTCGACGGGGTCGCCCGCGCATTCCAGGACGTGGAAGCCGTCGGCGCGGCGGACCGCCGCGCGCAACAGGGCGGATTTGCCGATTCCGGGCTCACCGTGAATCGCGAGGGCCGCACCGTGCCCGGCGCGCGCGTCGGCGAGTAATCGGTCCAGCCGCATCAGCTCCGGGCCACGCCCGCATATCCCCGCCTCGTCGCGCACAATGCAATTTACCCCAGCTAATAAGCTGCAATCAAACCTCCAGGCCAACCGCCCTTGACGCTGTACGGCAGATCACACGCCGATAACGAGAGCCATGGGCGGACCGACCGATACGGCGACCGATGTCGGCTGCCAGCACTCCGCCTAGGCTCGTAACCAGCAGTAAAAGCAGCCGAGTCGGGGCGGCTTTTACCAGGAGGGGCCCACAACCGAGTACAGGACCAGGGGAATCCGCGTCACCGCCGAACGCCGCGGGCATCGGCACACACATCAGCGAGACAGCGCCCAGCCACCGCAACACGCCGTAATCGCGTGGGGCGAATCAGCCATGCCAGAATTAATAAATTCTATTCGCAGCAAACCGTGAGGTATTCACCGGGGCTTGCCGAATTTCCGAAATGCGTGCTAAATATTCAACGGCGACGGATTGCGTTCGCGGATTCGCGTGTCGGCGCGGATGCACGGGTCGCGAACGCGAGCGATCGCACCGCCGCGGGCGGCGCCCACCGCGCCCCGGCGGACGCGGACCTCGCGCGCAGATGCCTTCCAGGGGTTGGCCGGCATCTGCGCCCCACGACTCCAGCTGGCGCTGGAAAACCGAGGACGCCCCGGGTGCTCACACCCGGGGCGTCTTCCTTTCGCCGATGACGCCCGGGCAACGCGAACCGACCGCACCCGACCTCGCGCACAGAACCCCCGGTCAACGAAAAGCGCCCGGCCTCAATGAGACCGGGCGCCCGTCGTATCGAATCAGCGGCGGCGCTTGGACTTCGGCGCCTTGTCGAGCTTGCCCGTGCCGCGCGCGGCCTCGCGACGCTCACGGCGAGTGGAGGAATCGGCGGGGCCGCCGTACTCCTGATCCTCGCTGTGCGCCACGGCCCGCCCGTCCTCGGCCGGACCGGAGTAGCTGAGCCCGCGCGGCGCGGACTCGTCGATCCCCTTGGCGCGCAGGGCCGCCGGGGCGCCGTTGCCTGCCTGCGCCTGCTCCTGGGTGGGCAGCGGGCGATTGCCGACCGGCGACTGCAGGCCCGCGCCGACCGAGACCCCGGCGGGCTGCGGCGCCTGCACCTCGACCTGCAGGTTGAACAGGAAGCCGACCGACTCCTCTTTCAGACCCTCGAGCATGGCCGAGAACATGTCGAAGCCTTCGCGCTGGTACTCGACCAGCGGATCGCGCTGGGCCATCGCGCGCAGGCCGATGCCCTCCTTGAGGTAATCCATCTCGTAGAGGTGCTCACGCCACTTGCGGTCCAGCACCGAGAGCAGGATCTGCCGCTCGAGGTTGCGCATGCTGCCCGCACCGGCCAGCGAGTCGATCTCGGCGCCGCGGTTCTCGTACGCGGCGTGCGCGTCGTCGAGCACGGCGTCGAGCAGCTCCTCGCGGTCCAGCTCACCCAGCTCGCCGTCCTCGCCGGTGCCGGCGAGTTCCTTGTAGTCCAGGCTGATCGGGTACAGGGTCTTGAGCGCGGTCCACAGCTTGGCCAGGTCCCAGTCCTCGACATAGCCCTCGGCGGTGGCGCCGTTGACGTAGGCGGTGATCACGTCGGTGATCATCTCCTGGACCTGGCCCTCCATGTCCTCGCCCTCGAGGATGCGGGCGCGCTCGGCGTAGATCACCTTGCGCTGCTGGTTCATGACCTCGTCGTACTTGAGGACGTTCTTGCGGATCTCGAAGTTCTGCTGCTCCACCTGGGTCTGCGCCGACTTGATCGCGCGCGAGACCATCTTGGCCTCGATCGGAACGTCGTCCGGCAGATTCAGCCTGGTCATGATCGACTCGAGCGCTGCGCCGTTGAACCGCCGCATGAGCTCGTCACCCAGCGACAGGTAGAAGCGGGACTCGCCCGGATCGCCCTGACGGCCGGACCGGCCGCGCAGCTGGTTGTCGATGCGCCGCGACTCGTGCCGCTCGGTGCCCAGCACGTACAGACCGCCGGCCTCACGCACCTCGTCGGCGTCGGCCTCGGTCTGATCCTTGACGCGTTCGAGCGCGGGCAGCCACGCCGCCTCGTACTCGGCGGGGGTCTCGACCGGATCCAGGCCCTGCTTGCGCAGCAGCAGGTCGGCGATGATGTCGGCGTTGCCGCCGAGCACGATGTCGGTACCGCGACCGGCCATGTTGGTGGCGACGGTGACCGCGCCGGGCCGCCCGGCCTCGGCGATGATCTGCGCTTCCTGCTCGTGGAACTTGGCGTTCAGCACCGAGTGCGGGATACCGCGCTTGGTCAGCTGCTTGGACAGGTACTCCGAGCGCTCGACCGAGGTGGTGCCGATCAGCACCGGCTGGCCCTTCTCGTGCCGCTCGGCGATGTCGTCGGCGACCGCGGAGTACTTGGCCTCCTCGGTCTTGTAGATCAGGTCGGCCTGATCCTTGCGGACCATCGCCCGGTTGGTGGGGATGGGCACCACGCCGAGGGTGTAGGTCTGGTGCAGCTCGGCCGCTTCGGTCTCGGCGGTACCGGTCATACCGGACAGCTTGTCGTAGAGCCGGAAGTAGTTCTGCAGCGTGATGGTGGCCAGCGTCTGGTTCTCGGGCTGGATCTCCACGCCCTCTTTGGCCTCGATGGCCTGATGCATGCCCTCGTTGTAGCGGCGGCCCACCAGGATTCGGCCGGTGAACTCGTCGACGATGATGACCTCGCCGTCGCGGACGATGTAGTCCTTGTCCTTCTGGAACAGCTCCTTGGCCTTGATGGCGTTGTTCAGGTAGCTGACCAGCGGCGAGTTGGCCGCCTCGTACAGGTTGTCGATGCCGAGCTGATCCTCGACGAATTCGACGCCCGCCTCGTGCACGCCGATGGTGCGCTTCTTGATGTCGACCTCGTAGTGCAGGTCCTTCTTCAGCAGCGGGGAGATCCGCGCGAATTCGGCGTACCACTTGGAGGAGGCGTCGGCCGGGCCCGAGATGATCAGCGGGGTACGGGCCTCGTCGATCAGGATCGAGTCGACCTCGTCGACGATGGCGAAGTTGTGCCCGCGCTGCACCAGATCGTCCAGCGAGTGGGTCATGTTGTCGCGCAGATAGTCGAAGCCGAACTCGTTGTTCGTGCCGTAGGTGATGTCCGCGGCGTAGGCCACGCGGCGCTCGGCCGGGGTCATGCCGCCGAGGATGACGCCCACCTCGAGCCCGAGGAACCGGTGCACGCGGCCCATCCACTCGGCATCGCGCTTGGCGAGGTAGTCGTTGACGGTGACCACGTGCACGCCCTCGCCGCCGATGGCGTTGAGGTAGGCGGGCAGCACACAGGTCAGGGTCTTACCCTCACCGGTCTTCATCTCGGACACGTTGCCGATGTGCAGGGCGCCGCCGCCCATGATCTGCACCTTGTAGTGCTTCTGATTCAGCACGCGCCAGGAGGCTTCGCGCGCGGTGGCGAACGCCTCGAGCAGCAGGTCGTCGAGCGATTCGCCGTCGGCGTAGCGCTCGCGGAACTCGGCGGTCTTGGCTTGCAGTTCGGCGTCGGACAGCGCCGTGAACTCCTCGTCCAGGGCGATGACCTCATCGGCCAGGTTCGCAAGCCGCTTGACCGTGCGACCTTCACCAATCCGTAGCAACCTCGAAAGCGTCAGCGCAGGCACGGGTCTTGTCAGTCCTCTGGTCGGTGGGCAGGCGGCCCCGCCTGGGCGGGAAACAGGTGCGCAGAGCGCAGCCACGACCCCATGGTAATGCGCAGTGCGATCGGCGCGCGTTCCGCTTCGCTCCCAGCGGACGGCGCGGCTCGGCGTACCTGCGGCGATGGCGTGCGCCCGCCCCGGCCCCGGTCTCCGGGCCGCCGCGATTCGCCAGCGAATCGTCTTGGCGCGGAGTCAATTTCGGGACCCTGTCGTACCATGTAGCCAGGTTCGGGGTGCGCCAGGCTTGCACCCGCACTCCCGGGCCGGGGGCGTCGATGACGACGAAACGGTGGGCAGTGTCGCTCGGACCGTATCCCCGGGTGAACGAATCGCGATAGCTTGCCGGTACGCCGGCGCGCGCCGCCGACGCCGTACCCGGGGGTCACCATGCGGGCACAGGCAGGGATGTAGGGAGTAGCGGGCAGCGTGATCACCAGACTGACGCCCCAGGACGCGTCGTTCTACCGGCTCGAATCGAGCAGCAACCCGATGCATATCGGATCCCTGGCAATCCTGCGAAACCCCGCGCCGACCGGCAATTCCGGGCGTGCGCCGCTGGATTACGAGCGCCTGGTGTCGCTGGTCGAATCGCGGCTGCCGCTGGTGCCGCTGTACCGCCGCAAGGTGCGCGAGATCCCGTTCGCGCTGGGCCGCCCGGTCTGGGTCGACGACGCGCAGTTCGACATCAGCTATCACATTCGCCGCTCGGCCCTGCCCGGCCCGGGCACCGACGAGCAACTGCTCGATCTGGTCGCGCGACTGGCCTCGCATCCGCTCGACAACACCCGCCCGCTGTGGGAGATGTACCTGGTCGAGGGCCTGTCCGAGGGCCGATCCGCGGTGTTCACCAAGACGCATTCGGCGCTGGTGGACGGAGATTCGGCGCTCGAGATCGGGCACGTGATCCTGGACACCTCGGCCGATCCGCGCGAGGTCGCCGACGACGCGTGGCGCGCGCACCGCGAGCCCGCCGATCTGGAACTGCTCATCGGCGCGGTGCTGCACCTGGCCACCCAGCCGCGCGAGGCCCTGGAGGTCATGCGCCATCACGGCGCGGAGGCGTTCGCGGTGGTCGACGCGACCGGCAAGGCCGTGCAGAAGATGGTGTCCATGCTGCGCGCGGCCGCGCTCGGCGCGCCGGACAGCCCCCTGAACACCCGGACCTCGCGCAATCGCCGGGTCGAGGTGGTGCGCACCGATCTCGAGGACTACCGCAAGATCCGTAAACGCTTCGACTGCTCGATCAACGATGTGATTTTGGCCGTGGTCACCGGCGCGCTGCGCAACTGGCTGCTCTCGCGCGGGCAGGTGCTGACCGAGGCCGACACCCTGCGCGCGGTGGTCCCGATATCGGTCTATTCCGACGGCGCCGAACTCAAACCCGCAGGTGAGGTCACTTCGATCATGGTGGATCTGCCGGTGGGCGAACCGAATCCGGTGATCCGGCTCTCGCACATCAAACACGCCACCGAACCGCACACCCGGCACGACCGCGGGGTGCAGGCGCGCACGCTGGTGCATATGGCCGGATTCGCTCCGGCGAGCCTGCATGCCATGAGTGTGCGGTCGGCGAGTACCTTCGCAGAACACACGTTCAATTTGGTGATCACCAATGCGCCGGGTCCGCAGCAGCCGATGTTCATCGGGGGCGCGCGGATGCTGGAGATGTACCCGGTATCGCCGCTGCTGCGCTTTCAGGCTTTGAGTATCGGGCTCACGTCCTACGACGGACGCGTCTTCTACGGGCTCACCGCCGATCGCGACGCCATGGCGGATATCGCGGTGCTGACCGCTTCGGTGCACGAGTCGATGGAGGAGATGCTCGGTGCCTGCGTCCAGTGAGTCGTCCCGCGTCTCGAAGAAACTGCGCGTGTACGTGCCGGCCACCGTGCCGATGCTGCGAGAACTGGTCGCCGACCGTGAGATTCGCGCCCTCAACGACACCGCCTTCGCGGTGACCCCCGCCCTGCGCGAGGCCTACGCCTCCGGCGACGACGAGGAGCTGGCCGAGGTCGCCATGGCCGAGGCCGCACGCGCCTCGCTGCGCCTGCTCGCCGACCAGCAGGCCGCGACCGAGGAGTTCGACGGCCTGGACGCCGACGGCGCGGGCGACGACACCGCCGCCCCCGTGCGCGGCCCGATCTTCCGGCGCGCGGTCATCGCCGCCGACGTCGACGAGGCCACGCTGCGCCCGGATCTGGACGACGCCGTGGTCCGGCTGGTGGCCGCGATCCCCTACGACCGCATCGCGTCGGTGCACGTGGACCTGGCCGAGGCCGAGCCCGAGATCGCCAAGGCCGTCGATGTGATCGACGCCGCCGACATGGGCGACACCGACGCCGAATTCGTGCTGGGCGATGCCGAGGATCACCAATTGGCTTGGTACGCGGCCCAGGAACTGCCGTTCCTGCTGGATCTGCTGTAGCGGTCGCGGCCCTCGTACCCGGAGTTCCTCACCTCTTCCCCCAGCGCCGACGGCACCGTAACCTACGATGCCGTAACCTTGCTGTGACAGCGTGCGGCGAAGCTCCGAGCCTGGCCCGATAGGGTCCTCGGGAACCGCACGCGCCGCGCCGGGGCGGGCAGCGACGACGCTGACTCGCAGAGCCAGCGGCTCCGATTTCGGGCCGCATCTGAACGAACTGCGCTACGAGCGCTCGACCGACAGGAAATTGTCCGGATCATGGCTTCGAAGACTTCGGGTTTCTCCATGCGGGGACTCCGGGAATGGCTGGAGGCGCCGGTCGCCGAAGGCGCCACCGCGGGACGCACCAGGCTGAACGCGCTGCGTGGCGCGGCAGCCCGGGTCACCACCCCGCTGCTGCCCGACGACTACCTGCATCTGGTGAATCCGCTGTGGTCCGCGCGCGAGCTGCGCGGGCGGATCGTGGCGGTGCGCAAGGAGACCGCGGACTCGGTCACGCTGGTGATCAAGCCGGGCTGGGGTTTCGATTTCAAGTTCGAGCCGGGGCAGTACATCGGCATCGGCGTGCTGGTGGGCGGGCGCTGGCACTGGCGGTCGTATTCGCTGACCTGTCCCCCGGATTGGACCGACCCCGAGCACAAGTCGAAGCGGCTGATCTCCATCGCCGTCAAGGCGATGCCGGAGGGTTTCCTGTCCAGCCATCTGGTCAACGGCGTGGCCGTGGGCAGCATCGTGCGACTGGCCGCGCCGCAGGGCGGCTTCGTGCTGCCCGAGCCGCCGCCGGCCAAGACGCTGTTCCTGACCGCGGGTTCGGGCATCACCCCCGTGATGGCCATGCTGCGCACCATGGATCGGCGCGGCGTGGTGCCGGACGTGGTGCACGTGCATTCCGCGCGCACGCCCGAGGACGTCATGTTCGCCGCGGATCTGCGCGGCCTGCACGACCGGCATCCGAGTTTCCATTCGTACCAGCACTTCACGGGCGAGCACGGCAAGTTCTCGCTCGCCGAACTCGATGCGAAGGTGCCGGACTGGCGCGAGCGCGACACCTGGGCATGCGGTCCGGCGGGCATGCTCGATGAGATCGAAAAGCATTGGGAGGCAGCCGAAATCCCGGAGCGGCTGCACGTGGAGCGGTTCGAGATCGCGCGTTCGGCGACCGGCGAGGGCGGCACCGTCACCTTCGGCCGCACCGGCCGCGCGGTCGAGGTGGACGGCGCGACCACGCTGCTGCAGGCCGGTGAGGGCGCGGGCGTGCAGATGCCGTTCGGCTGCCGCATGGGCATCTGCCAGACCTGCGTGGTCACCGTGACCGACGGTCATGTGCGCGATCTGCGCAACGGCAACGAGCATCGCGCCGGCGACAAGGTGCAGACCTGCATCTCGGCCGCCGCGGGCGACTGCACCCTGGACGTCTGACCAGTATGCCGGGCGCGACCTGTGACACACCGAGGGGCGGTACCGCATCACACGCGGTAACCGCTTGCGGCACCCGAGCCCGGGACCGGATACCCTCGATGGCAGTCGACACGGTTCGCGCCCGGCTCGGAGCGAACCCGCGCCGTACAGCGGCGTAATTCGAAATACGGAAGGACCCGCCGGTGGCCATCACCGACATCAAGGCGTTCTCCCATCTCACGGCGGCCGATATCGAGACCCTGGGACAGGAACTCGACACCATTCGCCGGAATGTGGAGCAATCGCTAGGCGAGCGCGATGCCAAATACATCCGGCGCACCATCGCCGCCCAGCGCGTGCTGGAAGCGGCGGGTCGCGCCACCCTCTTCGCATCCAAGAATCGCTGGGCCTGGCTCGGCGGCACCGCCCTGCTCTCGGTGGCCAAGATCATCGAGAACATGGAGCTCGGGCACAACATCAGCCACGGGCAATGGGATTGGATGAACGACCCGGAGATCCACTCCACCTCGTGGGAGTGGGACATGACGGGCACCTCCGCGCAGTGGAAACGCGCGCACAACTACTCGCACCACACCTATACCAACATCGTCGGCATGGATGACGATGTGGGCTTCGGCATTCTGCGCATGACCCGCGACGAAGAGTGGAAGCCCATCAATCTCTTTCAGCCCGTGGGCAATCTGGTGCTCGCCGCGCTGTTCGAATGGGGCATCGCGCTGCACGATCTCGCCGCCGTCAAAGAGCAGCTGGGCGTGGCCGGGCAGAAGTGGACCGAGCCGGACAAGGACTTCCTGCGCAAGGCCGGTAAACAGGTCGTCAAGGATTTCGTCATCTACCCGGCCCTCACCGGTCCGGCGTGGAAGTCGACCCTCAAGGCGAACGCCACCGCCAATCTGGTCCGCAACCTGTGGGCCTACGCGGTGATCTTCTGCGGCCATTTCCCGGACGGCGCGGAGAAGTTCACCGAGGAACAGTTCGAGAACGAGACCCAGGGCGAGTGGTACCTGCGGCAGATGCTGGGCAGCGCCAATTTCGAGGCGGGGCCGGCCATGGCGTTCATGAGCGGCAACCTCAGCTTCCAGATCGAACACCATCTGTTCCCGGACATTCCGAGTAATCGGTATGCCGAGGTCTCGGTGAAGGTCAAGGATCTCTGCGACAAGTACGACCTGCCGTACACCACCGGCTCGCTGGGCAAGCAATACCTGTTGGCGTTCCGCACCATTCACAAACTGGCACTGCCGGACAAGTGGCTGAAGCGGACGTCCGACGATGCGCCGGAGACCTCGTCCGAACGCAAGTTCGTCGGCGTCACCCTGCCGTCGCTGCCGCATATGCCACATATGCCGGCGATGCCGTCCATGCCCTCGATTCCGAACGAGGCCAGTGAATGGCTGGCCGAGCATCATTTCACCGGCATCGACCCGGTGACGGGTCAGCGGCGCGGGCTGCGCTCGGCCATGCAGGAAGCCAAGGTTGCGCTGAAAGAGAAGGCGCAGCACGAAAAGCAGATCCTGCGCGAGGCGAAGGCGTCGCTGCAGGAAAAGGCCCGGGCCGAGAAGGCGCTGCTGCGCGAGAAGGCCGGGCGCAAGCACATCCTCCCGAAGTTCCTGCGCCGCAACGCATAGCAGAGCGAAGTGTCGAATACAATGCGGTATTCGACACGTTCGGGATTCAAGAGCTCGTAACCTACGGAGCCGTAACCTACGGTATCGTAGGCCGTATGGCGATATCGGATGTCAAGGAATACGCACACCTCACCCCGGAAGATGTCGAAGCTATCGGCGCAGAGCTCGACGCCATCCGCCGCGAAATCGAATCTTCCCGGGGTGAACACGACGCCCGCTATATCCGCAATGTCATCCGCCTGCAGCGCGCCCTCGAAATCAGCGGGCGCGGTGTGCTTTTCTTCAGTCTTTTCCCGCCCGCCTGGTTCACCGGCGCGGCCCTGCTCGGCGCGGCCAAGATCATCGAAAATATGGAGATCGGCCACAATGTCATGCACGGGCAATGGGATTGGATGAACGACCCGGAAATCCACTCCACCTCATGGGAATGGGACAACGCCGGGCCCTCGGAGCACTGGAAGATCACCCATAACTTCCTGCACCACAAGTACACCAACGTGCTCGGCATGGACGACGACATCGGCTACGGCCTGCTGCGCGTCACCCGCGATCAGCGCTGGTCCCCCTTCTATCTCGGGCAGCCGCTGTACAACCTGCTGCTGCAGAGCTTCTTCGAATACGGCGTCGCCATCCAGCATCTGGAGCTCGGCAAGGTCGCGAAGAAGAAGTGGGCCAAGGACTCCCCCGAGTGGAAGCAGTTCGAGGCCGACCGCACCCTGGTGCTCAAGAAGATCGGCAAGCAGGCGGGCAAGGACTACCTGCTGTTCCCGCTGCTGACCGGTCCCGCGTTCTTCGGCACGCTGACCGCGAACCTGGCCGCCAACGTGATTCGCAACGTGTGGACCAACGCGGTCATCTTCTGCGGCCACTTCCCCGACGGCGCCGAGAAGTTCACCAAGCACGACGTGCTCACCGAGACCCAGGGCGAGTGGTACCTGCGCCAGATGCTGGGCAGCGCGAACATCGATGGCGGCAAGCTGCTGCACTTCATGTCCGGCAACCTGAGCCATCAGATCGAGCACCACCTGTTCCCCGACCTACCCTCGAACCGCCTGGCGTCCATCGCGGTTCGCGTGCGCGCCATGTGCGACAAGTACGACCTGCCGTACACCAGCGGTTCGCTGCCGGTGCAGTACTTCAAGTCGTGGCGCACCATCATGAAGCTGTCGCTGCCCAACAAGTACCTGAGCCGCAGCACCCACGACGCGCCGGAAACCAAGTCGGAGAAGGCGTTCGGCGGCGTGGCCACCATCGATCCGTCGACCGGCCGCCGCTCGGGCCTGCGCACCGCGCTGGCCGCGGGCAAGCGCCGCATCACCGGCAAGGAGCCCGCGCTCGTCGGCTGAGCCGGATTCCGGCTCGCCACAAAGCCTTCGACAGTGCCCCCGCCGTGACGGCGGGGGCACTGTCGTCTGCGTACGCGTGATCGAGCGGCAGAAGGTGAAGGCGGGTGGCAGCAGCCGGGGCGGCGCGACATCTCGCCGACATCGACCACCGCGAAGCACTCCCCCGAGCAATCCACATCCGGTGGAGCACCGGGCGGAGACAGCGGAGGCCGGGGGGCGGCGGTGATTCGCCATCGCGGCGGGCCCGCGGGGTGCCGGACACGGCGGCGGGTGCGCCTGGTTCACTGGGGCCGTGTGTTCCGAAGGTCCGATTGCCCCCGTGGAATGTCCCAGCGTCTACGACGCCATTCGCCTGCGCCGCGATGTGCGCGCGGAGTTCACCGGCGAAGTCGTGGACGATGACACCCTGCTGCGCATCCTCGATGCCGCCCATCGCGCACCCAGCGTCGGCAATTCCATGCCCTGGGACTTCACCGTCATCCGTGACCCGGCGATGCTGACCAAGTTCGCCGACCACGTCGCGGACAAGCGCCGCGAGTTCCACGCGGGCCTGCCCGCCGACCGCGCGGACACCTTCGACCCGATCAAGATCGAAGGCATCACCGAGTCCGGCACCGGGATCGTGGTCACCCACAACCAGTCTCGCGGCGGCGCCCACGTGCTGGGCCGCGCGAGCGTCCCCGAGACCGGCATCTACTCCACGATCCTCGCGATCCAGAACCTCTGGCTCGCCGCGACCGCCGAGAACGTAGGCGTCGGCTGGGTCAGCTTCTACGACACCCCGGTCCTGGCCGACCTGCTGAACCTGCCCGACCACGTGAAACCGGTCGCCTGGCTCTGCGTCGGCCCGGTCGAGAAGTTCCAGGAGGTCCCCGACCTGGAACGCTTCGGCTGGCGCACCCGCCGCCCCCTGGAGTCCGCCGTCCACTGGGAGCGTTTCACCGACCGCGACGCCTGAACGCCCGTCCCCGAAGCCCGCGCTCCGCACCGGCGCGTTCCGGGCAGCCCTGCGCCGATGAGAAGGGCTGCCTGCCGCCGCGGCCGTATCGACCTGTCCCGCTGCGCAACCCGGCCCCCTCGGCGCATGGATATCGGAGATGTTCTCGGCTTCCGTCACTCGTCTTGCCGGTTGTGTCCGCCGCCGAGACGGTGATCTCGGTCGCCGACGACGCGGCGCGGCCCTCGGGCTGTGCCGCCGGCCTCGTTCGGCATCTCGCCGCGGCCTCGGCTCTTATCGTCCGTCGGCAGCCGTCGGGCGGATGCGTGATGAGTCCGTTCGGTGGCGCGGGGGTCGCCCCGTCGCGCGTGCGGGATGGGGCGACCGGGCCGGGTCAGACGCGTTCCAGGACCGCCGACGCACCGATGCCGCCTGCCGCGCAGATGCCGAGCAGGGCGGTCGACTTGCCGGTGCGGTGGAGCTCGTTCGCCATCGTCGTCACCATGCGGGCGCCGGTCGCGCCGAAGGGGTGGCCGAGGGAGACCGAGCCGCCGTGCACGTTGAGCTGCGCGGGGTCGATCTCGCCGACGGCGGTGTCGCGGTCCAGGCGGGTCTTGGCCCACTCGTCGCTGGCCAGGGCCGTCACCACCGAGAGGGTCTGGGCGGCGAACGCCTCGTGGATGTCGACCAGGTCGACGTCGGCCAGGGACAGGCCGGCCTTGTCCAGGGCGCGCGGCATCGAGATCGCGGGGCCGATCAGGACCTGGTCGCGGGGATCGACGCTGACGTAGCTCCAGGAACGGAAGGCCGCGAGGGGGGTGAGGCCGAGGGCGCGGGCCTTCTCCTCGCTCATCAGCAGGACCGCGGACGCGCCGTCGGTGAGCGGGCTCGCGTTGCCCGCGGTGACGGTGCCGCCCTTGGCGAAAACCGGTGCGAGGGAAGCGAGTTTCTCGACGCTGGTGCCGGGGCGCACCAGGCCGTCGCGATCGACGACCTTGCCCTCGGGGGTGGTCACCGACAGCACCTCGTCGGCGAAGCGGCCGGAGTCGATGGCCGCGGCGGCGCGGTGGTGCGAGCGCGCGGCGAACTCGTCCTGCGCGGCGCGCGAGATGCCGTGGATGCGCGCCATCTTCTCGGCGCTCTCACCCATGACCTCGCCGGTGGTGCGCTCCTCGATCTTGGGCCGGCGCGGCACCAGGTCGTAGAAGGGCGCGAGCTGCGCGGCGGCGGCCAGGTAGTCCTTGGCCTTGGGCTTGCCCAGGGCCAGGGGCGCGGCCGCGTGCACCATCTTCTGCGGGAGCTTCACCTCGGCGTTGCTGGTGGAATCGCTGCCGCCGGCGATCATGATGTCGTACTCGCCGCGCTCGATGGCGGCCGCGGCCGAGGTCACGGCCTGCAGGCCCGAGGCGCACGCGCGCGTGACGGTGTAGCCCTCGCACCCGGGATCGAGCTGGAGATCCAGCGCGATCTCGCGCGCGATGTTGGGCGCACCGCTGGGCAGGATCACCCCGCCCCACACGATGGCCTGCACGGCGGCCTTGTCCAGCCCACTGCGCTCGAGCAACCCGGCGACCGCGATGTCGGCCAGGTCGATGGAGTCCATCCGGGTGAAGTCCCCGAATGCCCGCACGAACGGGGTCCGAACGCCGGAGACGATGACGGCACGGCGAGCGCCCTTGGAAGCCATGGTGATTTCCCTTCGAGAATGCCTGGCCATCAAACTTACCGCGAGGTAAGAAAGAAAGCGATACACCTCGTAACAGGAAAATGCGCCGCCCCGAATGCGCCCGTACGACGCTGATTCCCCGCCGGCGAACATCGATTGCGGGGTCTCCCCACGACCTGCGACGGCCGCGGGGAGGCGAAAGATGAAGCCGGGGCCCGGTCGAGCCCCGGAGGAAGGAACGAACTGACGAGGGCTACCGGTTACGCGAGACGGATGATGCCGTAATCGAACGCGTGGCGACGGTAGACGACCGACGGTCGGTCGGTCTCCTTGTCCTGGAACAGGAAGAAATCGTGACCGACGAGCTCCATCTGGTAGAGGGCGTCGTCGACCGTCATGGGGATCGCGGGATGGGTCTTGGTGCGCACGACATGCCCCGGACCGGCGTTCTCGCCGTCCAGATCCTCGGGCGCGTGATCGTGTGCGTCGGACGACCCGTTCGACGACACGAACAGCGAATCATCGATCAGACCGGCGGTCGCTTGAGACACCGAGATGGGTGTCTTGTCCCCATGATGAACGCGACGACGATCCTTGAGCCGGCGTAAGCGGCCCTCCAGCCTCTCGACCGCCAGTTCCAGGGCGGCGTAGAAACTGTCCGCGCAGGCTTCGGCCCGGACGACCGGCCCCTTGCCGCGAGCGGTTATCTCGATTCGCTGGCAATTCTTGCGTTGACGACGGTTGGGTTCGTGGGTGAGTTCCACATCGAAGAGATAGATGGTCGGATCGAAGCGCTCCAAGCGAGAAAGCTTGTCCGCCACATGAACTCGGAAATGATCGGGCACTCCGCCCTCACCGAGTGTTCGTCCCTTGACGACGATCTCCGCCTGCTGGGCGGGGGCCGTCTTGTCTTCGGGTTCGAGAGCGTCTTCCAGCAGCACCGAAGTGACCGCGGACTTCGCTGAAGGTCGTGAAGAAGTCGTCACGCGTACCTCCCGGATCTGGCCGCACAAAGCCGCTCGTGCGGCGGGATTGAAACGTGTGCCGATCGAAATCGCTCGGCACATATGGTCCGAGGCGCCACCTCCAAACGTGCGGTTCGGGTGTCTGATCGCCACGCTAGTTCGCCAGCGACCTGTCCGCCAGTGTTCACGCAAATTTCGAAGAATCAAGCGTGGCAGGTAACCAGCGCGGCACGAACCGTCACTCCGGCCGCAGTGAGCGCACGGACCGATTCCGTCACTGTGGCACCGGTGGTCAACACGTCATCGATCAGCACTACCTCGGCATTTGCCGGAAATCGGGCCTGATTCGGGCGGCCGGGAGCCACTATGATTCGCCCGCGCAGATTGTGCTGGCGGTCGCCGCGGCCCAATCCGACCGAATCGCGCACACCGGCCCGCAGCCGCAACATTCGTACCGGTCGGCAATCGGATAGCCAACTCGCCGCGACGAACGCGGCACCCGTCACCGGGTCACCGCCGCGCCGGCGGGCCGCGCCGGCCCGGGTGGGCGCGGGGACCAAAATAAGCGGTCGCGCGCGATCGCGCAAAGTATCCAGCCCCCTGGCCAAGGCGAACCCCAGCGGCCCCGCCAGATCGGCCCGATGCCGTTCCTTGGCGGCCAGCACCGCGCGCCGGGGCGCACCGCGATAGGGCGCCAGCGCCCAGCACGGCACCCGGGGATCGGCGCGCGGGCGCAACCGGATCGGCGGACCGGACAGCGCCGCGGCGCAGTCCGCGCACCAGTCGGTGCCCGGTGTCCCGCACCCGCCGCAGGCGCGCGGCAGCATCAGATCGATCGCGCTCGCGAAGAACGCCCCCATCGATCCAGTGTGCGCCTAGCCGGGCAGCACCGGGACCGCATTGCCGCCCAGACCCGGAACTTCGCGCCAGTAGTACTCGCCGCCTTCGGGATTGCGGGTCAGCTCCAGCACCGCACGCGAATCGGCCACGTACTCGTTGTTCGGGGTCGCGACCACCACGCGCACCGGCGGGGTCAGGTTCTGGGTGGTCTGCGGCTGATACCCGGAGCCGTCCACCAGCACGGCCGCAACGGGGTCCACGTTGCCCTCTCGCGTCACGATGACGCGTTCGTCGGACTGCCAGTCGATCGACACCGCCGCGGTGCTCAGACCGACGGCCAGCGGCAGCGGCGAGGACAGCCGGAACTTGCCCCCGGGCTGGGGCACGACGACCGCGACGTACACCTTGCCGTTGGCGATGATGGCCGCGCGCGCCCCCGAGGGCGAGATCCGCAACTCGGTGATCGGCCCGCGCGGGGACTGCGCGCTGGAGTTGGCCACCGGCGCGGTCAGGTCGCTGATGTCCACGTCCTGCACCGACACGTTGCCGGTCGCGCGGTCGTGCACCGCGCGGATGACCCGTTCGCCGTCGACCACCGTCCAGGCCGAGCTGCCGTCCGCGGGCCAGCTCGGACGGGTGAAGGTGCCGCCGGTGGCGACCGGGAAACCCTGTCCGTCGTAGGTGCCGAAGATGAGCGTGCGGCCCGGTTCCGGCTCGGGGCGGCCGGATTTGGCGACCGCGGCGACCAGTCCGCCGTCCAGGGACAGCGCCACCGCCTCGAGGGTGTGCGTGGTGCCGAAGAAACCGGGGGCGGGCGCGATGCCGTTGTCGGTCACCGCGACCAGGGAGCCGTCGCGTACCGCGTGCAGCCCGGCGCGGTTGTGCGCCACCGCTTCCGGGCCCAGGACGTCGACGTCGGCGCGGGTCCATCCGGTGGTGGCGTAGCGCTCGTCGAGGGCCTTGCCGTCGGCCAGCAGCATGTACGGGCCGAGCACCTCGGCCCCGGCCAGGGTCAGCACGACCTGGGTCGCCAAGAGCTCCTTGGCTTTCGGGTCCAGCGCGCCCGCCCCGGCGAAGTCGATCTGCACCCCGCCGCCGCCGACACCGATGCCGTCGGTGTCACCGCCGGCGCTGGTGATGGGTCCGCGCAGGGTCACCGGCCCGGACAGCGGATTGCGCACCGCGGGCGCGAGCGCCTCCTGCGGACCCTCGGCGAGCAGCCCGAGCAGCTTCTGCGGCAGCTGATCCTTGCGGGTGGAGATCCAGCGCAGGTCCGGAACCATCGCGGCCCCGGCCAGATTGGGGAAGAACAGCGAGTACCGCTTGTAGGACTTGGCGAAGGCGGTCTGCTCCACGATGACGCCCGACGGCAGATCGTCCACCCGCCATTCGCCGTCGACCTTGATCAGTTCGACCTTGTTCTCCAGGGTGCCGTCGCTGGTGCGGTAGGAGCCGTCCGGCGCCAGTTCGCCGATCTTGCGGGCGCGGATGACGTAGGTGGCGGTGTCTGCGGTCCGCGATTCGCGCAGGGTGTCGGGCCGGTCCACGATGGTGGTGCCGGCGGCGTCGTCCCAGCGGACATTGGCCGCGGGCGAGAGGAATTGGCGGGCGGCCTGATGCCGATTGGTGGGATCGGCGGTGGCCTGCAGGAAATCGCGCAGCAGCTGATCGGGTTCGCGCCCGGAGATCGGCGGCTGCAGCTCGGCGCTGGTCGGCTGCCGTTCCAGGGTGCCCAGCGCCTGCGGCGCCGAGGAGTCGGGCAGATTCGCGCACGCGGTGGCGCTGAGCAGACAGCCCAGCACCAGCAGCGCCCGCACCAAGCGCGAGTTGCTGCCTTTCCTCATTGCCGTCCGTCTCCTGAGTCGGCGAGCACTGTGCCATCGGGTTTCTCGTCCGGTCCGGCGCCGCCCGCGCCGTTGCTGTCCGGGCTCGCGCCGCCGGGGTCGCCTTCGCCGGCGTCGTTCTCGGCGGCGGGGCTTTCGGCGGCGGAGTCCTCGGCAGCGGGGTGTTCGGCAGCGGCGTCTTCGGATTCCGGTTCGGAGCCTGTCGGATCGGGCCCGGCCTCGGGTAGGGCAGAAAGTCCCTCGCCCGACGGCACGAACAGCGGGATCGGGGTGATGCGGCCCGAACCGGTTTCCGCACCGTCCGAACCCGATGCGCCGGAATCGGATTCGGGCACCGCGCGCAGGATGCGGCCGGAGTCGGCCGGCTCCCCGGCCGCAGCCGCCCCGAAACCCGTTGCGGCCGGACCGGCGTCGGGCGCGGCGTCGGAATCCACCGTGCCGATGTCGAGGGCGAGCTGTTCGGCGGTGATGCCGCCGCGCAACTTGGGCGGTTCCAGCGGCAGCGGGCTCGAACCGAGTTTCTTGGTGCGCACCAGCGGCAGGGTGAGCCGGAAGCTCGCGCCGACGCCCATCTCGCCCCAGGCTTCGAGCTTGCCCTCGTGCAGGTTCGCGTCCTCCACGCTGATGGACAGGCCCAGACCGGTGCCGCCCGAACGCCGCATACGGGAGGGGTCCGAGCGCCAGAAGCGGTTGAACACCAGCTTCTCCTCGCCCGGGCGCAGGCCCACGCCCTGGTCGCGCACCACGATGGCGACCGCGTTGGCGTCGGTGTCCCCGCGCATGCGCATCAGGACGGGTTTGCCCTCGCTGTGGTCGATGGCGTTGGCGAGCAGATTGCGCAGCACACGTTCCACGCGGCGCGGATCCACTTCCGCGACAAGGGGTTCCTCGGGCATGTCGACGACGAGTTCGACGCCGGACTCCTTGGCCAGATGCCGCACCGTGGACACCGCGGCCCGCGCGCACATGCGCACGTCCAGCGATTCCACTTGGAGTTCGGCCACACCCGCGTCGTGCCTGGAGATTTCGAGCAGATCGTTGAGCAGGCCCTCGAAGCGATCGAGTTCGTTCACCAGCAGTTCGGCCGAGCGCGCGAGCGCGGGATCCAGGTCGTCGCTGGAGCCGTGGATGAGATCGGCGGCCATGCGGACCGTGGTCAGCGGCGTGCGCAGCTCATGGCTGACGTCGGAGGTGAAGCGGCGCTGCAGATTTCCGAACTCTTCGAGTTGGGTGATCTGGTTGGACAGACTCTCGGCCATCTCGTTGAACGACATGGCGAGCCTTGCCATGTCGTCCTCGCCGCGCACCAGCATGCGTTCCTTGAGGCGGCCGTCCGCGAAGCGCGAGGCGATGCGCGCCGCGGATCGAATGGGCAGCACCACCTGTCGCGTCACCAGGGCGGTGATGGCGGCCAGCAGGACCAGCAGCACGATGCCGCCGATGAGCATGGTGCCGCGCATGAGGTCGAGGCTGCGCTGTTCGTTGGTGAGCGGGAAGATCAGATAGATCTCCAGGCTCGGCACGTCGGTGGCGGGGCTGCCGATGATGAGGGCGCGCCCGCGGAAGCCGTCCGGATCCGAGACCGGCGCGAACTGGTAGCTGATCTGCCGTTCCTGCACGAAATGTCGCAGTTCCGGCGGGATTTCCTGGATCGGCCCGGCCGACAGCTCGGATTGACTGTCCCCGACCATGGCCAGCGCGGAGTTGTAACTGCCCGCCTCACCGCCGGATTGGGCGCCGCCGCCACCGGCCAGGGCGCGGCGGGCATCCTCCAGTCGGGCCAGCTGGGTGCTGGAATCGTGCACGCCGGTGAGCGTGGACTGCACCGTGTTTCGCGCACGGGCCATCTCCTCGACGGCCGCGTTGATCTTCGCGTCCAAGAGCCTGTCGGTGATCTGGGACGTGAGCACGACTCCGAGAATCGTGATCACGATCAGCGACAGGGTCAAGGTCGACACGACGACTCGCAACTGCAGCGAGCGCCGCCACACGTGGCCCAGTTGTTCTCCGCGAGTGCGGAACCAGGCCACCACTACTGCCAGCCACCGCTGTACGCGGTTTCTGGAGCCAGCGATCACGGCGGTCCGGCCTTGTAGCCCACGCCACGGACGGTGAGCACGATCTCCGGATTCTCGGGATCCTTCTCCACCTTGGCGCGCAACCGCTGCACGTGCACGTTGACCAGGCGGGTGTCGGCGGCGTGCCGGTAACCCCAGACCTGTTCGAGCAGGACTTCACGGGTGAACACCTGACGCGGCTTGCGCGCCAGTGCCACGAGTAGATCGAATTCCAAGGGAGTCAGCGAGATCTGCTGACCGCCGCGGGTCACCTTGTGCGCCGGCACGTCGATGACGATGTCCGCGATGGACAGAAGCTCTTGTGGCTCCTCCTCGGTACGGCGCAGGCGGGCACGCACGCGAGCGACGAGTTCCTTCGGCTTGAACGGCTTGACGATGTAATCGTCAGCGCCCGACTCCAACCCCAGGACGACGTCGACCGTGTCGGTCTTCGCCGTCAGCATCACGATGGGCACTCCCGAATCGGCACGCAGCACACGGCAGACGTCGATGCCGTTCATGCCGGGCAGCATGAGATCCAGCAACACGAGGTCCGGGCGCAGCTCCCGGACCGCGGTAAGCGCCTGTGTGCCGTCACCGACGACGTGAGGGTCGAATCCCTCACCCCGCAAGACGATCGTGAGCATCTCAGCGAGAGCCATATCGTCGTCGACGACCAGAATCTTGGGCTTCATAAGACTATGTTGTCACCTTCCCGGCTCCGATCAGGCCGCCACGCCAACACTCGTGACCTGTCGGCGCACATCCAACCCTATCCAGCAACGTTTTCCGCGATCCGCGCCGCCAGTGTTGCCGGATCGTCACCGGTCCGATGCGTCCACCATGTCCCGTGCCAGTTGATTTCGGCCAGTTCACGGTAGACCGTTCCGGTGCGCCGCTGGAGTCCACCGTCTTTTTCATAGGCGTCGAGCGCGCGCGTCGCGTCGGCCTCCCCGCGCGATCGAGCACGCTCCTCGGCAACATTAACCGGGACATCCAGCAGAATCTGCATATTCGGGACCGGAAGTCCGAAGCGCTCGAACTCCAATTCCGCGACCCAGGCGACGATTTCGCCCGTTGCGTCCTGTTCCAGCCGGGCGGCGGAATAGGCAGCATTGGAGGCCACGTAGCGGTCCAATAGCACGATGTCGTTGTCCGCCAGCAGTTTCGAGAGTTCGTCGCGCGCGTCGAAGCGATCGAGCGCGAACAGCAGCGCCATGGCGTTCACCGACGCGGCCACGTCGCCGTGCCCGCCCCGCAGCGCCTCGGCCGCCAGATCGGCGTGCACCGAGACCCCGTACCGCGGGAACGCGAGCGTGGCCACCCGCAGTCCACGTCCGGTCAGCTCGCCCACGACGGCCGTGGTGAGCGTGCGTTTACCCGCACCGTCGAGCCCTTCCACCGGAACCAGCACACCCATGATCGCGAGAGTACCGAATGATTGCCCGGGCAAACCGGGGCGGGCGTCCCCGCGCGAGCCCCGGAGCTCGACCTCGAGCGCCCCGGGGCGCCCGCAGAGCGCCCGGAGCGCGCGAGAGCGCCCCGGCCGGGCCGCGATTCACGGTCGCGAACGCCGGGGCCCGCAGAATTGGGGGCAGATGTTCAAAACGTAGTTGCTTCATAACCGGGTGCACGACCGGCGGATGTGGGTACAGTGCGACGCACACTCCCCCTGCAAGGAGAGCAACGCACTACAACCGGCCGGTCGCCTCACGGGTGACCGGCCGCGTGCTGCGTGCGGCCGGGGGCAGCCTCACCCGAAACGCGGCGGATCGCGTCGGTCAGGGCCACGGCCCGGGCAGGCGAGTCCGGTGCCCGATAGGCCCGATGCGCCAAACATGTCGAATTTTCGACGGTTTTTGAAATGTTGACGCTTCAGTTCTTGTAGGGTCCCACGCACTGTCCCCCGCAAGGAGCGCCCCATGAAATCTCGTCTTGCACACCAGATCCCGCGCGCGGCCGTCGGCGCGTTCGCCATCGCCGCGGTCATCTCCACCGCCGGCGTGGCCACCGCCGCACCCGTCGCGGCCCCGGCCGCGCCCGTGGCCGGGCCCAGCACCGGCTCGCTCGACTCCCTCTCGGGCACCGGTCAGTCGGGTTCGCTGGGCACCGGATCGAGCGCGAGCCAGCTGATCCAGGCGGCGCTGTGCACCCTGCAGGGCAAGCAGTGGATCCCGCTGCTGGACATCTGCATCTAGGCGGCTTCCGCCTCCGCGATGCGACGCGACCCCGGCTCGATCGGGGCGCGAAACGGCCGGTCACCCAGTGGGTGACCGGCCGTTCTCGACTCGGCGGCCGACCCGCGGTTCGACCCGCGGTCGTGCCGTGCGCGGTGCGCGCCGCCGTGATCCGGCGACGCGCGGCCGGGCTCAGTAGCGGTAGTGCTCGGGCTTGTACGGGCCCTCGACGTCCACGCCGATGTACTCGGCCTGGTCCTTGGTGAGCTTGGTCAGGGTGCCGCCGAGCGCCTCGACGTGGATCTTGGCGACCTTCTCGTCCAGGTGCTTGGGCAGGCGGTAGACCTCGTTGTCGTACTCCTCCGGCTTGGTCCACAGCTCGAGCTGCGCGATGACCTGGTTGGAGAACGAGTTCGACATGACGAACGAGGGGTGGCCGGTGGCGTTGCCCAGGTTCAGCAGGCGGCCCTCGGACAGCACGATGATCGAGCGACCCGTCTCCTTGAACGTCCACAGATCGACCTGCGGCTTGATGTTCAGCCGCTCGGCGCCCGAGGACTCCAGGGCCGCCATGTCGATCTCGTTGTCGAAGTGGCCGATGTTGCCCAGGATGGCCTGGCCCTTCATCGCCTTCATGTGATCGAGGGTGATGATGTCCTTGTTGCCGGTCGAGGTGACCACGATGTCGGCGTCGGCGATGGCCTGCTCGACGGTGACGACGTCGAAGCCGTCCATGAGCGCCTGCAGCGCGTTGATCGGGTCGATCTCGGTGACCTGCACGCGCGCGCCCTGGCCCTTGAGGGACTCGGCGCAGCCCTTGCCGACGTCGCCGTAGCCGCAGATCAGCACCTTCTTGCCGCCGATGAGCACATCGGTGCCGCGGTTGATGCCGTCGACGAGGGAGTGGCGGGTGCCGTACTTGTTGTCGAACTTGGACTTGGTGACCGAGTCGTTGACGTTGATCGCCGGGAAGCTCAGCTCACCCGCGGCGGCGAACTGGTACAGCCGCAGCACGCCGGTGGTGGTCTCCTCGGTGACGCCCTTGACCGAATCCGCGATCTTGCTCCACTTGGTGCCGTCGGACTCGAGGCTCGCGCGCAGCAGGTTCAGGAAGACCTTGTACTCGGCGGAGTGGGTCTCGTCCTCGGGCGGGACCACACCGGACTTCTCGAACTGCGCGCCGCGCAGCACCAGCATGGTGGCGTCGCCGCCGTCGTCCAGGATCATGTTGGCGGGCTCGCCCGGCCAGGTGAGCATCTGCTCGGCGGCCCACCAGTACTCCTCCAGGGTCTCGCCCTTCCAGGCGAAGACCGGGGTGCCCTTGGGCTCGTCCTCGGTGCCGTGCGGGCCGACGACGACGGCCGCGGCCGCGTGGTCCTGGGTGGAGAAGATGTTGCAGGAGGCCCAGCGGACCTCCGCGCCGAGATCCACGAGGGTCTCGATGAGCACGGCGGTCTGCACGGTCATGTGCAGCGAGCCGGAGATGCGGGCGCCGCGCAGCGGCTGCACCTCGGCGTACTCGCGACGCAGTGCCATCAGGCCCGGCATCTCGTGCTCGGCGAGCCGAATCTCCTTGCGGCCGAACTCGGCCTGCGACAGATCCGCCACCTTGTAATCGATCCCGTTGCGGACGTCGGCGGTCATCATGCTGGTCACTGCGGTCGTCATCTGCCTCTCCTGGTCGGCTGCTTCCCCCGCAAGGCTAGTCGGTGCGTTCGCACTTGCCCCCACCCACGGCAAAGCTCGCACCCGGTAGGGGTGCGAGCTTCGCTTTCACGACGTTCGCCGAACCCCGATGCCCTCCCCTGGTTCATCGGGACCGCGTGGCTGCCGCTGTGTCAGGCAACCGCCATGCCGTGCTGGGAGAGAATCCGCTCGCGCTTGCGCGGTTGGATGTTCGCCCGGGCGACGTCGCCCTCGTAGTGCGCCAGAAGCCGCGCGTCCATGACGTACCGCCACAGCGGCGGCACCAGCGCCAGCAGGATCATGGTGGCGTAGCCGGCCGGGAGTTGCGGCGCCTGCTCCGAACTGCGCAGGGTCTGATACCGGCGGCCCGGATTGGCGTGGTGATCGCTGTGCCGCTGCAGATGGAACAGGAAGATGTTGGTCACCAGGCGGTCGCTGTTCCAGCTGTCGCTCGGCGAGCAGCGCGCCCAGTTGCCGTTCGGTCGCCGGCGCCGCAGCAAACCGTAGTGCTCGACGTAGTTGACCGTTTCCAGCAGCGCGACCCCGACCACGGCCTGAATCACCAGGTAGGGCAGGATTTTCCAGCCGAATCCCAGCAGCAGCGCCCCGAAGAGCACCACGGACATCGACCAGGCCTGCAGGATGTGATTGCGGTAGTTCCACCAGCCGTGACCGCGCCGCTGCAGCCTGGCCTTTTCGATGCCGACCGCCGAGCGGAACCCGCCGATCACGCTGCGCGGCAGGAATCCCCACAGCGTCTCGCCCATGCGCGCGCTGGCCGGATCCTCGGGGGTCGCGACGCGGGCGTGATGGCCCTTGTTGTGCTCCACGAAGAAGTGGCCGTAGGCCGACTGTGCCAGCGCGAGTTTGGAGAGCCAGCGTTCGAGCCGCTCGACCCGGTGCCCGAGTTCGTGCGCGGCGTTGATGCCGATGCCGCTCACGAAGCCCAGGGTGGCCGCCAGGCCCAGCTTGTCCACCACCGACAGCTCGTCCCCGGCCCACATGATCGCCGCGATGATCAGCCCCGCCAGCTGGATCGGCAGGAACAGATAGGTGCACCACCGGTAGAACCGGTCGTTGCTGAGTAGTTCGTAATCCTCATCTCGCGGGTTGCTGCCGTCTTCCCCGACGACCCAGTCCAGTACCGGTATGACTATGAGAACGATGACCGGCCCGATCCACCAGAACACCTCTGCCTTCGTCCAATACACCAGCTGTGACGGCAACAGCGCACTCATCGGGGCGATGAGCCCCAGTACCCACAGGTGACGTTTGGGATCCGGCGAACCCGACCGTTTGCCGACCAATTGCACGTTTGCCCCGCTAATTAGATACCTCAAAAGTTCGCAGGTAGATATATACGTACCTTACGTCTGTTACACCACTGGCCCGACCCCGAAGGTGGCAACTGTTACATCGTGAGCAGTCACAACTCGGACAACTGACCATGTAACACGGGTCACCGCACATCACAGGCAAACCGGTGGTAAATCCGAACTCAGTGCAACCACGTGTAGCGAACTTGTGGCCGCCCGGTGCGACCGTAGTCGGTCCGCCGATCCACCACGCCGTCTTCGGCGAGACGTTCCAGGTATCGCCAGGCGGTAACCCGCGAAACGCCGACGACTCGCCCGCACTCCCCCGCCGACACTCCATCCGGCGACGCGCGGACCGCGCGGGATACTTCCGCCATCGTCTGTGGCGCAATGCCTTTCGGGGAGGTCGCGCGCGCGTCGGTGGTGCGCAGCGCACCGAATGCCCGGTCTATTTCCTGCTGCGACACCGCGGCCTCACCGGCGGGCAGCGCCGCCCGGTATTCGAGGTAGCGCTCGAGCTTCTCGCGGAACGCCGAAAACGTAAAGGGCTTCAGCAGATACAGCACGACGCCGTGCGCCACCGCCGCGCGCACCATCGCCAGATCGCGCGCGGAGGTGACCGCGATGACGTCCGGGCGCGGGCGCAGGCCCGCCAGCGCCGCCGCGGCCGCCAGACCGCTCATATCCGGTAAACCGATATCCATCAGCACCAGGTCGATGGATTCGTCACGCTTCTGTGACCTCGTGGCGGCGGTGACGGCCTCGCGCCCGGAGTGCGCGACCGCCGCCACCTCGAAGCCGGGAATTCGCTCCACGTAGGACTTGTGCGCGGCCGCGATGGCCCGGTCGTCCTCCACGATCAGTACCCGGATCATCGCGAGAACCGCACGATCACACCGGATTCCGGCTCGCGCTGGGCGCGCAGTTCGCCGCCGTGCCGGGCCACCAGGCGGCGGACCAGCGCCAATCCCAGACCGTGGTGGTCGGTTTTGGTGGAGTAGCCGCGCTCGGTGGCGCGGGTGAACACTTCCTCGGACATGCCCGGGCCGCTATCGGCCACGCGCACAAGGAGTTCGGTCGGTTCGCCGGGCTCCTGCGGCTCGTCGCGCCGGACCGTCACCTCGACCCAGGAGTCCTCGTCGTGCCCGACCGCGTCGAGGGCGTTGTCGATGAGATTGCCGAGCAGCGTGACCATTTCGTGCGCGGTGAGCGGGTCCGTGCTGTCCAGCAGGGTATCGCCGGTCACGGTCAGCTCCACCCCGTTCTCCGCGGCCTGTTCCACCTTGCCCAGCAGCAGCGCCACCACCGCCGGTTCGGCCACCGCGCCGGTGAGCCGGTCGATGAGCGCCTGGGAGAGTTCGAGTTCGGCGGTGGCGAAGGCCACCGCCTCGCGGGCGCGGCCGAGTTCGACCATGGTCACCACCGCGTGCAGCCGGTTGGCGGCCTCGTGCGCCTGCGCCCGCAGCGATTCGGCGAAGCCCCGCACCGAGTCCAATTCGCCGAGCACGTCGCCCAATTCGGTGTGATCGCGCAGGGTGAGGACGGTGCCCATGCGGCGGCCGTCGTGCTCGACCAGGTCCTGGTTCACCACCAGGACGCGATCCGGGGTCACGTGCATCTCGTCGCGCACGACGCCGGCGCCCAAGCGCTGCAGCGAGATCGGCAGATCGCCGCGCAGCACCGGGCCCTGGGCGGGCAGGTCGAGCAGCTTGCGGGCCTGGTCGTTGACCACGTCGGCGCGTTCGCCGGCCCTGTCGAACACCAGCAGGCCCTCGTGCACCGAGTGCAGGACGGCGTCGTGGTGCTCGTACATCCCGCGCAGTTCGGCCAGGGCCAGGCCGTGCGTCTGCCGTAAGAGCCTGCGCCGCAGCAGCAGTGCGCCGAGGGTCGCCAGCACGAGGCCGGTGGCGGCCACCGCCAGAATGGTCGGCAGCTGGCCGCGCACCTGATCGCCGATGTGCTCGCGGGTCACGCCCGCGGACACCAGCGCCACGACCGCGCCGCCCGCGTCGCGCACCGGGGTGACGGCGCGGATCGAGGGTCCCAGTGTGCCGGTGTAGGTCTCGGTGAAGGTCTCGCCCGCCACGGCGCGATCGATGGTGCCGCTGAACGGCTTTCCGATGCGGCTCGGATCGGTGTGCGTGTAGCGGGTGCGGTCCGGGGCCATGACCACCACGAAGTCCACGCCGGTGCGTTCGCGGATGCTCTCGGTCACCGGTTGCAGCGCCGACACCGGATCGGCGCCGCGCACCGCGGTCAGCGTGGAGGGCGCCTGCGCGAGGGTCACCGCGATGTCGGTGACGCGGTCGCGGGTGGCGTCGTCGTGCGCGGTGCGGGTCTGCAGCACCGCCAGCGCGGTGCCGATGCCGATCACCGCCGCCAGCACCACGAGCTGCACCGCGAACACCTGCCCGGCCAGCGTGCGCCGGGACTCCGTTCTTCGAACGCTCACCTGTGCCTCCGTGCCGCGTGAACTCGTGCCGCGTGAACAAAACTTACGAAACAGTGATCGGCGTCACCGCCCGGGTAATCATTCTTCACGAGCCGGTGTGAACGGGCTCACACCTTCGACTTCGGATCGGTATCGAAGACACTCGGAACGAGGAATCCACAGCGATGACGACAACCGCCACAGCAGAGCCGAACCCGCCGGGCCAGCCGGGAGCGGGCGCCGAACCCACGGGAGCCGCGACCCGGCGCGACCGCACCCACTGGCTGTACATGGCGGTCATCGTGGCGGTGGTGGCCGGCGTGCTGACCGGCTGGCTGGCGCCCGGCTTCGGCAAATCCGTCGGTGAACTGGGCACCCTGTTCGTGAACCTGATCAAGATGATGATCTCGCCGGTCATCTTCTGCACCATCGTGCTCGGCATCGGCTCGGTGCGGGCGGCAGCGCGGATCGGCAAGGTCGGCGGGCTGGCCATCGGCTACTTCCTGCTCATGTCCACCGCGGCGCTGGCCATCGGGCTGGTGGTGGGCAATCTGCTGCACCCGGGTAGCGGGCTGGATGTGGCGGGGCATGCCGGGGAGACCGCGAAGTACGTGAAGGACGCGCACAGTGCGGGCGGCACTTGGGATTTCGTCAAGGACATCGTGCCGACCACGCTGGTGTCCGGGCTGACCTCGGGCAAGGTGCTGCAGACGCTGTTCATCGCGCTGCTGGTCGGTTTCGCCATCCAGGCCATGGGCACGGCGGGTGAACCGCTGCTGCGCGGCGTCGCGCTGATCCAGAAGCTGGTGTTCCGGGTGCTCACCATGATCCTGTGGCTGGCGCCGATCGGCGCGTTCGGCGCGATCGCGAACGTGGTGGCGCGCACCGGGTTGGACGCGGTCAAGCAGTTGGCGCTGCTCATGGTGGCGTTCTATCTGACCTGCGTGGTGTTCGTGTTCGGGGTGCTGGGTGCGCTGCTGCGGGCCGCGGCCGGGGTGTCGATCTTCAAGCTGGTGCGCTATCTGGCGCGGGAGTATCTGCTGATCGTGGCGACCTCGTCGTCGGAGTCGGCGCTGCCGCGCCTGATCGCGAAGATGGAGCACCTCGGGGTGGAGCGCCCGACCGTGGGTGTGGTTGTGCCGACCGGCTATTCGTTCAATCTCGACGGCACCGCGATCTACCTGACCATGGCCACGCTGTTCGTCGCCGACGCGATGGGCCAGCCCCTGTCCTGGTCCGAGCAGCTGAGCCTGCTGGTGTTCATGATCGTCGCGTCGAAGGGTGCGGCGGGCGTGACCGGTGCGGGTCTGGCCACGCTGGCCGGCGGCATCCAGAGCCACCGCCCCGACCTGCTCGACGGCGTCGGCCTGATCGTCGGGATCGACAGGTTCATGTCCGAGGCCCGCGCGGTCACGAACTTCTCCGGCAACGCGGTCGCGACGGTGCTGATCGGCACCTGGACCAAAACGATCGATCCCCTCCGGGTGCAGGCGGTCCTGGACCGCCGCATCCCCTTCGACGAGACCACGATGGTCGACGACCACCCGGCCACCCCGGACCCGGTCCCCTCGGCCACCCCCGAAAAGAGCCTGATTCCCGCCTGAGCTGCCCAAATCTCGGTTGGAATCCGGAACCGCCGGCGCGCAGCCTGCACTGCGCGCCGGCGGCCTTCGCCTGTCCGGCTTCGATCGGCCCGCGTGCGGCGGCACTCGACCGGGGATCGATACTCGTACGACATGTTGTACGAGTACGACGTACGATAAGTCGTACAACTATCGTCACGAAGGAGTGGCCCAGATGCCCTCGCTCCCGATCTCCAAGGTTCGCGAAAACCTCTTCGGTCTCGTGAAACAGGTCAACGACGATCACAACACCCTCACAGTCGTCACCAAGACCGGCGAAAACGCGGTCCTGATCGCCGAGGCCGACTGGAACTCGCTCATGGAGACCCTGTACGTCCTGCAAACCCACGGCGGCATCCAGCTGCTGAAATCCGCCGCCGACGCGCGTGCGGGCCGCACCAGCGTCCACGCCCTCATCGACCCCGACGACGACGACGATGCGACGCCGGCCGAACTCATGCGGGTCGAACAGGTGACCGAGCAGATCGCACAGGCGATCCTGGGGCTGGGCGAACCCACGCTCACCCGTCTCATCCGGGACCGTGAAGTCCTGTACCAGCTCGTTGCACTACTGCTCGATGACGACGCGACCACAGAGTTCGCGCAAGAACTACTACAGCGGCATACGACGACAGGCAGCGCGAAACCCGGGGCGTGAGCAATGCCGGATCGCAAGCTGACCTTCACCGATCAAGGCTGGAAGAGCTACGAGAGCTGGCTCGCGCGCGACCGCCAGGTCCTCAAAGCTGCCAACAAGATGATCAACGCCGCGCTGTCCGACCCGTTCACCGGAATCGGAAAACCCGAGCCCTTGCGACACCAACTCGCCGGGCACTGGTCTCGGCGTATCACTCAGGAGCACCGGCTCATCTACTACGTGACCGACACCGAGATAGCGGTTGTCCAGGTCGGTGGCCACTATGACGAATGAGCCCTGCCCATGTCGCGCTCGCAGGTGAGCGCTCGCATCGCCGAGCAGGCGGGCGTATCGGTATCGACCGCGAGTTGCTTCGCGGCGACGCGTGATCGGCTGCCTGCCAACCTTTTTCGCTACCGCCGCAACGACTGAGGCCGGAATGCCGCTGCGCGGTGTGCACCGCGCAGCGGCAGCTGTCAGTTCGCGGCGACCGGCTCCAGGGCCAGGGTGGCGGCGATCGCGTTGGCCAGCTCGGTGCCCTTCACCACGAAGTGGCGGGTGAAGTAGTCGCGGTGTTCGGCGTGCTCGTGGAAGTGGTGCGGGGTAAGGACCGCGGAGAACACCGGGACGTCGGTGTCGAGCTGCACCCGCATGAGGGCGTCGACGACGGTGCCCGCGACGAAGTCGTGGCGGTAGATGCCGCCGTCGACGACCAGCGCGAGGCCGGCGATCGCCGCGTAGCGGCCGCTGGTGGCCAAACGCTTTGCCTGCAGGGGAATTTCGAAGGCGCCGGGCACCTCGATGACGTCGATCTCGTAACCCCGGTCCGCGAGCCCGATGCGGGCGGCCTCCACGGCCTGCCCGACGATCTCGCTGTGCCACTGCGCGGCGACCAGAGCGATTCGGCTAGAGATGGGTGACATGTCCTGCTCCTGTTCGTGTTGTCACCCAGGGCAAGACGGCACGGCCGGCCCGCCGCCGCAGCGGAGGTACGCCCGTGTCGCGTTCTCTTCCATCCGGACTATGACCGTCGGCTCCGGGTTCACACCGGAATCTGCTGACCCGCCCTGTCCGAGGACAACGCGGCGCTCGCGGGCCCGTGCGCCCGGGTCGGTCCGGACACCATCACCGCCGGTAGGGACTTCCACCCCGCCCTGAGAACGTGTACCCACCAAACTCTATGCGCTCACATACTCCCGATCAACACGGACTCCACTCTGTGGAAACGACCCCCGCCCACCGGGCCGGAACCCGCGGGGTTACCCGCCGGCGGCTCCACCCCTCCGCGCCAGGTCCCGCGCGATCGGCCCGGCAGCGCCCGCACCGCCTCCCGCACCCGATCCCGGATCAGAAGCGCGGCACAGAGATCGTGTTCGTTCCACACGGTCGGGTCCGACCACGCGAGCGCCCGGTCCCGATCGATCTTCTCGACGTGCGCGGCCCGCGCGTCCGCCAACTGGATCCCGTCCCGCTCGCCCCCGGCTCCCACCGGCCAGGAATCAGCGGGCGTGGGCGAGGTTGGCCAGAGTCCTACCCCGGCCATCTCGACACCCCCGTCGACACGATACCTGTTGCCACTAAACAACTTACGGGACATCCTCAGCCTGAAAATTCGCCAGCGATCCGATCCAGAGCATTGACGATACGATCCAAATCGGATACCGATCTACGGCAGAAATCCTGATCTTCCGCCATCAAAATGCTTCGCGCCTCCGCCGCGGTCCCCAAGCGTCGCTTCGCCCGCTCAGCCAATAGCAGACTGGGCATGAGGACCCAATTTCTCCGTTCGGCGTCAAACGACCAATCTACTTCCAGGTTCGGATCGCTGACGATTTCGCGAAAGACGTCGATCAATCCGATCGGGCGAGGTTCAGAAAACCTCCATACAAGCAATGGCGGCACCGCGATACCATCGACATCCACCCCACCGGAATGCCTGAACCATTCCAAATCACCGAACTGCCTGAGACGGTCGATCAGATCTTGTGAGTTCAATATTCCGTCTTCTCGATCGTCGCCTTGGGATTATCACCCAGAATACCGTTTCGCCATACGTCTATCGGGATAGGATTTGGATCCACCCTCGGATCATACACATACTTTCCATCGGTGAATATCTGATGATAGTCGAAGTTCTCCCACACTCCGAATTCCTTCAATCGCAATTGCTCTCCGGCAGGTGGCAGCACCTTCAACATTTCACCTTCACCGCCTGCCATCTTCTCGAAACGCGCGGCGATCTCAGAGCAATCGAGGCCGTCATCGATTCCTTCCGCGAGCATTCTCGCCATCTCGTCGGTGACGGCCTTGTTGGGAACTGCCGCTCCCGCTTCAGAGGCTCCTCCACCGGCATTTTCCCCCTCGTCCATGCTGTCGATCGCGACCTTGATGGCGAGGATAGTGGCCAGGGTGCCGGTGAGCGTCTGGATGTTCTTGGCGGTGTTGAAGGCGGTGACGACACCCACCGCATTGGGACCGAGGCGGCCCAACAGGCCGATGATGCGGATGAGTTTGCTGCCTTCGTAGGCGGTTCGGCACGCGTTGAGGGTGTTGGTGATGATCGCGCCGATGCCGCCGGCGGCCGCGGCACCGCCTCCGCCGAATGTGAAGCAGGCGGCGATGACGCCGACCACCGCGGTGACGGTGACACCGATTATCGCCGTGCTCAGGATCGTGCTGATGGCGCTGCGGACCTCGGAAGTTCCCGTGCTGTAGTCCTCGACGGCGGTACCGATGGACAATCCAGCCGACGCCAGGTCGGTCGCGCCCTGGCGCAACGAACCCAGTTGGGCCAGCAACGTGTCCTTGTTCGGGTCGCTGAGCGTCTCGAACAAGGCGATGACGGTGCCGATGCTGTCCGCCGCTCCGGTGACCGCGGCGTTGCCGTTGAAGGTCTTCCAGGCCGACGCCGCAGCGGCGAGTCGATCGGTATCACCATTGGGAAGCGCGCCGAGCTCGTCGCGGATCTTGTCGACGAATCTGTTGTAGAGATCGGAGTCTCCGCCACGCTGCTCGGCGCCGAGACCATTGGCACCGGTCGCGGCGGGCATATCCATCTCGGTGTCGTAGTAGAGCGAGGATTCGACGGGTTTTTCCGGCATGTTGGTCGGCCGCTGGCTGACCGCGTAGTTCCAGCCGTACGCGTACAGTACGTCGCCGTAATGCATCAGCGCGTTGACCAGAGCTGCGGCGGCGCGGGTGAAATCGGCTGCTGCGGTGTCATATTCCTGAGCCCACTGCAAACAACCAGGCGCATCGCCCGCCATGCCCTTGCATTTGTGGACCAGCGTCGAATGAAGCGGACCGAATGCGAGCGACAGCTCACCCGCGAGATCGTGACACTTCTTGCCCGCCGAATAGGCAACGCCCCATTCGATGTAAATTGCCACGTCAGGATCCACCCAGCATGCGACCGTTGAGATCGACTGCCCGCTGTATCCGTTCGTGCGCCAGGCGCGCGCCTTCCTGCGCGGTGCCCACCCCGGCCGCGAACTCACGGGCCTTGACAGCCCAGATCTGATGCGCCTCCGAATATGCCTGCGCCGCAGCGGAATCCCATACACCCGGCCCAAGTCCAGCAACCGTCGTATCGATCGCGTCGAGCTGGTCGGTGATGAACCCCGCCAGCGCTGACAGGCGCGCGACTATGCCATCGAGTTGATCGAGATCAACCCGGAAACCGTCTTCCATGCCCCCCGGCCCTTCACATGTTCAGATTGGTCAACTGCACGGTCGAGACCTCTTCGGTCTGTTCATACGTGTTCGCGGCCGCACCGAGCTTGCCCGCCAGCGAATCGAGCGTCGACAGGATCGCGAGACCGCTGTCGCGGGTTTGGGTCCAGCCGTTGGTGAACCGTGTCGCCGCGGGGCCGGCCCAGTCGGCGTCCAGGAACGAATCCACCTCACTGCCCGCCGATTCCAGCGCGCTGCGCAGATCCACCGCGGCCTTCGATACCAATTGTCCGATCGCACGTACCGCCGCCGGAGTCACGTCCACCCCGGTTCCAGCGGTCGTCGAATCCCCCTCGACCCCCATGGGCGGGAACGCTAACCGACCGACCGGGCATTGTCGACTCGGGAGCCGACCACGGTCGGCCGGTTCGCCGCTCAGCGCAGCAGGACGTCCGCGTCCGGGGGGAGAGCGTCGACCGGCCAGAACCGGAGGTCGGTGGACTCGTGGCTGCGGACCGGGACCGCGCCGGGTGGGGCGGTGATTTTGAACAGGAGGTCCAGGTGGCGGGTCGGGACCCCGAGGGAGCAGGTGATGGGGTGAGCCTGGGCCGCGTAGAGGCCGGGGTGGAGGTGGAGACCTTCGATGCCGGACTCCTCGGTGGCCTCGCGGTAGGCCGCGCCGGACACCGAATCGTCGGATTCCTCGCAGTGGCCGCCCAATTGGATCCAGCGGCCGACGCGGGGGTGCAGGGTCAGCAGGACTTCGGACTCGTCGTGGGACAGGACTATCGCCGACGCCGTGATGTGGCCGGCGGCGTGCTCGCGCAGGCAGCCGCGGGGGGCCGAACCCAGGAACGCGAGCATCGCCTCGCGCAGGGACGAGTCCGGACCCGTTGCGGGGGACCACTTTTCGAGCAGCTCGGTGGCCGAGCGGTGCAGGGATTCAGCGCTCACGGTTCCACCGGTCCCGTACCGCGCGCCTCGAGTTCGGCGCTCGCCCCACACAAAGACTCCGGACGGGTGGGGTGGAGCCGATGCCCGCGATCGCGGGTGGCGCCCGAGCCGCGCACGCCCTGTGCCCAGGGCCCCCTGCTCACAGCTCCACCAGCCCGGTGCCGGGGTCGCGCGCGGCGCGGGGCTCGAGCTCCTCGAGGGGATAGCCGATCGCGATGGCGCCCAACGGGTTCCAGTCCGATTCCAGGCCGAGCACCTCGCGGGTCAGCTCGGGGGCGAAGATCGTCGAGCCGATCCAGCAGCTGCCGACGCCCTTGGTCGCGAGCGCCACCAGCAGGCCCTGCACCGCCGCGCCGACGGCGACGTTGAACATGGTCGCCTCGTGGCCGCGCCGGCGCTCGTCCGGATAGTCGTGCGCGCCGTCGGGCACGCAGAACGGGATGATCACCTCGGGGGCGTCGAACAGGATCCGCCCGCGCGCGACCCGGCGTTCGACCCGTTCGGGATCGAGCCCGTCGGCGCGCAGATCCGCACGCCACTTCTCGGCCATGGCCTCGAGCAGCCGCTCGCGCAGCGCCCGATCGCGCAGCCAGACGAACCGCACCGGCCGGGTGTGGTGCGGCGCGGGCGCGGTCAGCGCCTCCCCCACCGCGGCCCGGATCAGCTCGGGTTCGACCGGGGCCTGGGCGAACTGCCGCACCGACCGCCGCACCAGCAGCGCCTGCGAGCGCCCGAGCTCGATGGCCTCCCGTGTCCCGAGCCAGAACAGATCCTCGACCCCGCGCCGCGGCAGATCCGCGGCGGTCGAGCCGTCGTCGGTGTAGTCGAGCCCGCGCACCACCGCGATCGGCACCCCGCCGAGTTTGCCCTTCACCAGATCGGCGGCCGCGGCCAGCTCGTCGGCGATCGCGACCAGGGTGACGTGCAGTTCGTTGCCCTGCCCGTCGATCGCGCCGTCGTAGTCGTGCAGCACCCGCACGCCGGAGGATCCGATGGCGGCGTCGATCTGGCCGTTGCGCCATGCCCGCCCCATGGTGTCGGTGACGACCACGGCCACGTGGACGCCCAGCCGGTCGGCGAGCGCGGTGCGCAGGGCCTTGGCGCTGCCGTCGGGATCGACCGGCAGCAACACCAGTTCACCGGACTCCACATTGGACCCGTCGATGCCGGAGGCCGCCTGCACGATGCCGAGTTTGTTCTCGGTGATCAGGGTGCGATTCTTCTGCGCCAGTACGCGAACAGCCTCCTGCCGCACCAGTTCCCGGCGTGCGGCGTCGCGCTCCTCGGGATCGGCGGGTGCGGCGACGATCCGGCCCTCGACCTTGGAGACGATCTTGCTGGTGACCACCAGCACGTCGCCGTCCCGCAACCAAGGAGCCTGTGCCGCAATGTGTTCGGCGATATCGTCGCCGGGCCGGAACTCGGGCAGACCGGTGATGGGCAGTATGCGGAGTTCGCCTCCGGCCGCGTGATCGTGCACGGCGCTCATGGTTTCACGCCCGCGAGATCCAGGGCCTGTCCGACCATCAGCGCGGTGGTGGCGGGATCGGTCATGAGCAGCGGAACCGCGCGCACCTCCACGCCGGGGACGTCGGCGGTGTCGCCGGTGTGAATGAGCCAGCCGTCGAGGATTCCGGTGGCCGACCGCGCGCCGAAGTGGTTGCCCACGGCCTCCGCGGTCGTCTCCACCCCGATAACCGACAGGCATTCATCGGCCATACCGCGCAGGGGCTTTCCGTCGATCACCGGGGACAGCCCGATCACCTTGGCGGTGGTGGTGCGCAGCGCGCCGCGAATACCCGGTACCGCGAGGATCGCACCCACGCTCACGACGGGGTTGGAAGGGGCCAAAAGCACCACATCCGCGGACTCTATGATTTCTGTCACACCTGGCGCCGGTTTTGCTTGATCCGCCCCAATAGTCACGAATCCATGGGTCTCCACGTTCGCGCGGTACCGCACCCACCACTCTTGAAAATGGATCGCGCGACGTTCGCCAGGGTTCTCCGGGTCACCGATAACGACGTGTGTTTCACACCGATCGTCCGTTGCCGGGAGCAGTTTCACACCCGGCTGCCAGCGATTGCAGAGGGCATCGGTCACCGCGGAGAGCGGGTATCCCTGACGCAGCATTTCGGTCCGGATGAGATGGGTGGCGATATCGCGGTCACCGAGCCCGAACCAATCGGGCTGGGCGTTGTATTTCGCCAGCTCCTCCTTGGCATTCCAGGTCTCGTTCGCATGCCCCCAGCCGCGTTCGGGATCGATGCCCCCACCCAGCGTGTACATGCAGGTGTCCAGGTCAGGACAGATTCGCAGCCCGTGCATCCAGACGTCGTCGCCGACGTTCACAATGGCGGTCACTTCGGCGCCGGGGACCAGCTCACGCACGCCCTGCAGGAACCGCGCACCGCCGACTCCGCCGACCAGTACCGCAATCCGCAGACCGGTTCCGGGCGCGGTATCCGCTTGTTCTCGAGTCACATCCGCACAGCCTAAGCGGTACACGCGCGAACACTCCCGGCAGGATATTTGCTGTGAATTTGCTACTTGATCTGCGGGAACCCCGGAAAATGGGGTCGCAGATGGTAACGGAATAGCTTCGGCGGCTTGACCACCGCCACGCCCGGCGTGTCTAATCACAAGCATGTCATTCCGGGTCCACGCGAGAGCTCAAGGCGCGGACCACTTTTCGAACAGATGTTCGTATCGGGATGGCCAGCAGCTCGGGGATGGCCGCGGGACTACGTCGCGGTGTTGGGCCGTCGGTGGGATCGGCTCCGACGGATTAATCATTCTGCGCTAACACACAGTGAGGAGGCGGAGCGATGGCCGATGAGCTGGCCCCGTCAGGAATTCCGGGCGGTGTATCGCAAACCGATTCCCAAGCTGGCGCAGCTTCTGACTTCTGCGCCGACGTTTGGAACGGACACGAGGGGGGTGAACTGATGACGCCGCGCCCAGGCGGCGGTCAATGGGCTCGTGCGCAATACCAGCCCGAACCGCCCCGCCTGAGCCTGATCGTCACAGGCACCGATGAGGGGTTCGACAGTTTTTCCCGCGGGGGTCGCATGACCGAGGCGGAGCAGTGGCAGGAACGGGCGCTGTGCGCCCAGACCGATCCGGAGGCGTTCTTCCCCGAGAAGGGCGGCTCCACCCGCGAGGCCAAGCGCATCTGCCTGGGCTGCGAGGTACGAGACGAATGCCTGGAATACGCGCTCGCCAACGATGAGCGCTTCGGCATCTGGGGCGGGCTCTCCGAGCGCGAACGCCGCCGCCTCAAACGCGGCATCATCTAGAGACGCCGGGCCCCTCGCACGAAATCTCTTGTAGCGAGGGGCTTTTCACACTCCCGACTACTCCGGCTCCGGGTCGATCACATCCGGATCGACCCCGAGATAGGTCGCGATCTGCTGAACGAGCACCTCGCGCAGCAGGTCCACCAGATCGTCCGGATCCCCGGCGCGTAGTTCCAGCGGCTTGCGGAAGATCACGATGCGGGCGCGTGTCGCCTGACCGTAGCGGTCGACCCCTGCCGGGATGAGGCGCGACAGGGGCACCGGCCCGTCGGCCACCACCTCGTCCGGCCAGGTGACCGAATCCGGGTTCAGCGGACGGATTTTCGGTACGTCGTCCACCGCGATGTCGAGATTGGTGAGTTGGTCGTGCCAGCGACTTTCCAAGGGCGCGAACGCTTCCAGCACCAACCGGTCGAACTGCTGACCGCGCGTGCGGCGAGCCGGAACGGTGGGCGGCAGCATCGGTCCACGCACACCCCGCCCGCGGCGGATGACAGACCGCGCCGTGGGGGCGGGTCGCTTACGTGAACGGGTCATACTCCGAATCTAACCGCATCGGAACGTCCCGATGGACTCGACTCGACTTACCCGTCCGACCCGCCGTAATACGCCGTCGAAGCACGATTGTGGCGTGTCCCATTGCGCGTGTCTGACCGCGCGGAGGCTCCCGGAGGGTTACCCTGCATGGCGTGATTCCCATGCGTCGTTGCTGCCGACCCGGATGCAAGAACCCGGCCGTCGCGACGCTGACCTATGTGTACTCCGACTCCATGGCGGTGGTCGGTCCACTGGTCACGGTCGCGGAGCCGCACTCGTGGGATCTGTGCGAGACGCACGCCTCCCGCATCACCGCCCCGAAGGGCTGGGAACTGGTCAAGCACGAGGGCGGTTTCTCCTCGGGCACGCCCGATGACGACGACCTCACCGCGCTGGCCGAAGCCGTTCGCGAGGCCGGATTGCGGCGTCGCGCACCCGAACCCGATCCGCGCGGCTATTCCGACTATCCGGGCGGCGCGGGCCCCGCGGCCCAGCGCACCGGCCGCCCCGCGCGCACCGGCCGGCGCGGTCATCTCCGGGTCCTGCCGGATCCGCCGAACTGACAGATGTCCGTATACAGCTTCCCGGCCGGGCGCAAAAGTCTCGGGCAGGCGGGATAGTGTGGTCGGCATGACAGTCGCCCGCTCCGCCGAGTCCGTGCACGCAGTCATCAAGGCGTATGACGTCCGCGGTGTCGTCGGCGAACAGATCGACGCGGCGTTCGTCGCGGCCGTGGGTGGCGCGTTCGCCCGGCTCATGCGCGCCGAGGGCGCGGCCCAGGTCGTCATCGGCCACGATATGCGCGACTCCTCACCGGAATTGGCCGCGGCCTTCGCCGACGGCGTGCTCGCCCAGGGCCTGAACGTGGTGCACATCGGCCTGGCCTCCACCGATCAGCTGTACTTCGCCTCGGGCCACCTCGAGTGCCCCGGCGCCATGTTCACCGCCTCGCACAATCCGGCCAAGTACAACGGCATCAAGCTGTGCCGCGCCAAGGCGCTGCCGGTCGGTCAGGACACCGGCCTGGCCACCATCAGCGACGAGGTCATCGCCGGCGTGCCCGCCTTCGACGGCCCGCGCGGCACCGCCACCGAACAGGACCTGCTCGCCGATTACGCGACCTTCCTGCACAAGCTCGTCGACCTGAGCACGAGCCGCCCGCTGCGCATCGCGGTGGACGCCGGCAACGGCATGGGCGGCTACACCGTGCCCGCCGTGCTCGGCACCGTCGGTCAGTACGAGATCAAGCCGCTGTTCTTCGAGCTGGACGGCAATTTCCCCAATCACGAAGCCAATCCCCTGGATCCGAAGAACCTGGTGGATCTGCAGGCCTACGTCCGCGAGACCAAGGCCGATATCGGCCTGGCCTTCGACGGCGACGCCGACCGCTGCTTCGTGGTGGACGAGAACGGCGACCCGGTCTCCCCCTCGGCGGTCACCGCCCTCGTGGCCGAGCGCGAGCTGGCCAAGGAGCCGGGCGCGACCATCATCCACAACCTGATCACCTCCAGGGCCGTGCCGGAGCTGGTGAACCAGCTGGGCGGCAATCCGGTCCGCACCCGCGTCGGCCACTCGTTCATCAAGCAGCAGATGGCCTCGACGGGCGCGATCTTCGGCGGCGAGCATTCGGCGCACTACTACTTCCGCGACTTCTGGGGCGCCGACTCCGGCATGCTCGCGGCCCTGCACGTGCTCGCCGTGCTCGGCGAGAAGGACCGGCCGATGTCCGAGCTCGCGTCCGCGTATGCAACATATGCGTCCTCCGGGGAGATCAACTCCACGGTGGCCGATGCGAAGGAGCGGACCTTGGCCGTACTGGAAGCGTTCGGCGCGCGCGCGAAGTCGGTGGATCGCCTCGACGGGGTGACCGTGCAACTGGCCGACGGCGCGTGGTTCAACCTTCGGGCCTCGAATACCGAACCGCTGCTGCGGCTCAACGTCGAAGCCCGATCGCAGGAGGATGTAGACGGACTCGTAACCGAGATCCTGAGCATCGTCCGCGCCTGACTGGAATAGTGGAATCACAGAGCTTGGATTCGCCAGCGCCTGGTGACCTGTGAGGGGAGGTGGCAACGCCCGATGATCGCTGGGACACCGGTACTCGATCTCGATGACGTCGCCTCGCTGGAGGCGGCCGACGTCGCGGGCACGCTGCGCTCGGCGGCCTCCGGCGGAGCCCAGGTGCGGGCCACCGCCGCCGCCCTGGCGGAGAACGCCCTGACGCGCCTGACCGAGCTGCGTCCGCGCAGCGTGGTTCTGGTCTCCGGCAGTGGCCGGGCCGCACGCGCGGCCGCCCTGCTGGTCGCCGCGCTCGGCGACAGAACCAGCATGCCCGTGGTGACCTCGACCGCGATCCCCCCGTGGGTGGGCCCGCTGGACGTGGTACTGGTCGCGGGCGACGACGCGGGCGATCCGCGCCTGGCCGAGGCCGTGGATTTCGCGGTGCGCCGGGGTGCGGAGGTCGTGGTCGCGGCGCCGGACGAGGGTCCGCTGCGGGCCGCCGCCGCGGGCCGGGCCACCATGCTGCCGCCGCGCATTCCCGTGCTGGACCACAACCGCATGCTGCGCTTCCTGGCGATCGGCATGGCCGTGCTGGCCGCGGTGGATCCGCATCGCACCGGCCCGCTGGTACCGGATCTGAACGCGCTCGCCGATCTGCTCGACGCCGAAGCGCTGCGGGACGGCCCGCAGCAGGAGGCGTTCCGCAATCCGGCCAAGACCCTGGCCACCCGCATGCAGCAGCGCAAGCGCCTGATCATGTCCGGTGATTCGCCCGCCACCACCGAGCTCGCCGCGCACGCCTCGGACGTGCTGCTGGGCGCGGCCGGGCAGGTCGGGGCGGCCGCCGGGCTGGCGGAAGTCATTGCCGCGCACGGGCGTCTGATCCAGGCCGCGGGCGTCGCCGCGCCGGATTTCGATCCGCTCTTCCACGACGCGGAACTCGACGGGCCCGCGCCGGTCGAGCAGGTCCGCATCTTCGTACTCAGCGCGGACACCGATCAGGTGCTGGTGCGCAGACGGCTGGCGGTGTTCGGTTCCGACGCCGGGCTCGTGGACGTCGATCTGGTGAATCTGGACGCGGAGGCGGCGGGTACCGCGCCGGCCGCGGAGGCGGCGGGGCAGGCCGTGCCCGCCGGTCGGGGCGGCGAGCTGGAACAGCTCGCGGTGCTGACGCTTCGAATCGAGATGGCGGCCGCGTATCTACGACTACTCGGTTCCCGCCCGGTCGCAGATCCGGGACGCTACGACGGGGGACACTACTAGTGCACGAACTCGTTGGTGCGCTGCGTTCTTACGCATGGGGTTCGCGCACCGCGCTCGCTCAGCTGTGCGGACGACCGGTTCCATCCGCGCATCCGGAGGCCGAACTCTGGTTCGGCGCGCATCCGGCCGATCCCGCGCAGGTGCGAATCAATGGACACAGCACATCGCTGCTCGATGTGGTCACCGCGAATCCACAGCGCGAATTGGGCTCGGTCGCGGGTGAATTCGGCGGGCGGCTGCCGTTCCTGCTGAAGATCCTCGCCGCCGAGGAAGCGCTCTCGCTGCAGGCGCACCCCAGCCTCGAACAGGCGCGGGTGGGTTTCCAGCGCGAGAACCGCGCGGGTATGGCGCTGGACTCACCGCTGCGCAACTACCGGGACGAGAACCACAAGCCCGAACTGGTGGTCGCCCTGGATCGCTTCGAGGCGCTGGCCGGCTTCCGCACGCCCACCGTGACCGTGCGGCTGCTGCATGCGCTCGAGGTGCCCGAACTCGAGCCGTACGCCGAACTGCTCGCCGCCCAGCCGGATTCGGCCGGATTGCGCACGCTGTTCACGACCTGGATCGCGCTGCCGCAGGTCAGTCTGAGCACGCTGCTGCCCAAGGTGCTGGACGGCTGCGTGCGGTATCTGTCCGGCCGGGACGAGGGCTCGGACAGCAAGCGCCGCGAATTCACCGCCGAGATCCGGACCGCGCTGGAGCTGGCCGAGGCGTACCCCGGTGACGCCGGGGTGCTGGCCGCGCTGCTGCTCAACCGCATCACGCTCGAGCCCGGGGAGGCGCTGTTCCTGGACGCCGGGAACCTGCATGCGTATCTGCGCGGGGTCGGCGTGGAGATCATGGCCAACTCCGACAACGTGCTGCGCGGCGGGCTCACCCCCAAGCACGTGGACGTGCCGGAGTTGTTGCGTGTGCTGGACTTCGAACCGCTGGACCTGCCCAAGGTGCAGCCCGAGGTGCTCGGCAACGGCGTCTTCCGGTATCGCACGCCCGCGTCCGAATTCGTGCTCAGCCGGTTCGAGCTCGCGCCGGGCGACGAACCGGTGCCGGTGCCGCACGCCGGGCCGGGCATCGCGCTGTGCACGCACGGGGCGGTCGGTCTGCTGCTGGGCAAGGATCAGCTGCGCGTCGAGTGCGGGCGCGCGGCGTGGATCTCGGCCGCCGACGGCGAGATCCGGGCCCGGGCGCTGGACGGCGCGGCGCAGCTGTTCTGCGCGGCGGTCAGCGAGAACTGAGCGAGGGTCGCGCACCGGCGTGCCCGGGCGGCCCGAAGCCTGTGTCGCGCGGTGTGAATCCGACACCGGAGTCCGCCGCGCACGGCGTGGGTCGCCGACCGCGCCCGCGCCGTCGGTAGCGTCGTTCCCATGGCCTCCGGTGATGACAGTCGTAAGGCGGTACTGGCGGCGTTCTCGGCCGACGCGGGGATCACCGTGGCGAAATTCGCGGGCGCGGTGATCACCGGCTCGTCGTCCATGTACGCCGAGGCGGTGCACTCGCTCGCCGACACCGCCAATCAGGGCCTGCTGCTGATCGGGCGCAAGCGCGCACAGCAGCCGCCGGATCAGCTGCACCCCTTCGGGTACGGGCGCAACCGCTACTTCTACTCGTTCGTGGTGGCGCTGGTCATCTTCGCGCTGGGCTCGCTGTTCGCGATCGACGAGGGCATCACCAAGATCCGCCATCCCGAACATCTCTCGGATGCGGGGATCGCCATCGGGATCCTGGTCATCGCCATGGCGCTGGAGTCCTACAGCCTGTTCACCGCCCGGAACGCCTCGGCGCCGCTGAAGGGCCGCAAGAGCTGGTGGCGGTTCATCCGCACCACCCGCAATCCGGAACTGCCGGTGGTGCTGCTGGAGGATTTCGGCGCGCTCATCGGCCTGCTGCTGGCCTTCCTGGGCGTCGGCCTGACCGAGCTGACCGGCGATCCCATCTGGGACGGCATCGGCACCCTGTGCATCGGCGTACTGCTCGGGTTCATCGCGATAGTGCTCATCGTGGAGATGAAGAGCCTGCTCATCGGCGAGGGGGCCACCCCCGACGAGGAGCGCCGCATTCGGGCGAACCTGGTGGACGGCAAGCGCATCGACCGGATCATCCACCTCAAGACCCAGTACCTGGCCCCCGACGATCTCCTGGTCGCGGCGAAGGTCGGCATGGCCCCGCACCTGGACCTGATCGGCGTGGCCCAGGCGATCGACGACGCGGAAGCCCGCGTCCGCGAAGCGGTCCCGGTGGCGCGGACAATTTATCTGGAGCCGGACCTGTACCGCCCCGAGCTGAATTGACGCACACGGGCGGGCTCGCCACGGTCACCGGTGCTGAACCCGATCACTCCGACTGTCCGCCGGGCACTCTCGTGCCGGTCGCTCGACCGTGCGGGCCGATCAGCTTCCCGCGGGTGTTCAGCTCCCGGCGAGGAGTGCCAGGGGATCCGCGCGGTGGCCGAACTCGCGGCGCAGGGCGTGGCGGGCGGCGAAGTAGCCGTTCATGCCGTGGACGCCGGGGCCGGGCGGGGTCGCGGACGAGCACAGGTACACCCCGGGCAGCGGGGTGCGGTAGGGGTTCCAGCGGGGTACGGGACGAAAGACCGTCTGGCGCAGGGTGACCGCGCCCGCGGAGATGTCGCCGCCGATGTAATTGGCGTTGTGCGCGGGCATTCGGGCCGCGGTGCGGACGTGGGTGGCGAGGATGAGATCGCGGAAGCCCGGGGCGAAGCGTTCGACCTGGGCGATGATCTCGGCGCTGACATCGCGCTTCGACCCGTTCGGGACGTGCGCGTAGGTGTAGAGGGTGTGCTGCCCGGCGGGCGCGCGGGTGTCGTCCACGACGCCGGGCTGGATCGCGAGCACGTAGGGCCGTTCCGCGTGCTGCCCCGCGGCGACGGTCTTCTCGGCGGCCTCGGCCTCGGCGCGCGAGCCGACCAGGTGCAGGGTGCCCGCCCGCTCGCAGCCGAGCCCCCGCCACGGCACCGGGCCGGACAGCGCGAAGTCGACCTTGCACGCCGCGCCGCCGTACCGGAAGTTCTCCAGCGCGCGGGTGTAGCGCCCGGGCAGCCGGTCGCCGGCGATCCGCTGGAGTTCGGCCGGGGCCAGATCCAGCAGTACCGCTGTCACGGAATCGAATTCGTCGATGTCGTCCACCCGGTGTCCGGTGTGTATCCGGCCGCCGTGTGCCCGCAGATCGGCGGCGAGCGCGTCCACGATCGCCTGGCTGCCCCCGCGCGGCACCGGCCAGCCGCCCACGTGCGCGAGGGTGCCGAGCAGCAATCCCACACCCGCGCCGGGGATTCCGCGCGGCGGCCGGATCGCGTGCGCGGCGACGCCGGTCAGCAGCGCCGGCGCGATGTCCTCGCGAAAGCGCAGATTCCACAGCGGTGACGCCTGTTCAAGCAGGCGGCGCGCGACCCCGATCTCGGTGTGCAGCAACCCGCCCGGGCGAATCGGCGGCGGCCGCAGATCCGACATGATCAGCCCGACCACGTCCTCCCAGTTCCGCACCATGGGCCCGAACAGCCGCCGCCAGGCCGCCCCGTCCCGGCCGAGTCCGTCCACGGTGGCGCTCAGATCGCGCCAGGCCAGCCCGGCCCGCCCGCCGTCCAGCGGATGCGCGTAGGACACCTGCGGCACAAGCAGTTCCACCCCGTGCGCGGGCAGATCGAAGGCTCGCAGGAACGGCGAGGCCACCGCCATGGGGTGCGCGCCCGCGCACAGATCGTGCCGGAACCCCGGCAGCGTGATCTCCGCCGTCCGGCAGCCGCCGCCGATCGTGTCGGCGGCTTCGTACACCTCCACCGTGAGTCCCGCCCGGGCCATCAGCACCGCCGCCGCGAGCCCGTTGGGCCCGGACCCCACCACCACCGCGTCAGCCATGATCTCAGCCTAGGCGCGTTCGCGAGGGCGACACCGGACCGTGGTGAATCCCATCCGCGGAGCACGGTTCACACCCGCGTACTAGGAGCGGCCGGACCACGCCGTGCACCACGACCCCGCTTCGGCGCGGCCGAGCCCGGACCACTCAGCCGCCGATCCATTGCGCGACAAGCACATCGAGTCGGCGGGCGCGAAAGTCCGGCCGCAGTCGGCCACCTCGATCCAGGGTCGCCATCCCGTGCAGTGCGCTCCAGGCGACCTCGGTGAAGGTCTCCGGGTCGTGCGGGGCCGCGAACGGCGCGAAGGTGAGCAGCAGTTCCACGAAGCACTCCTTGAGTACCTCGGGGGCGTCCGGCCCGAATTTCAGGTCGGTGCGCAGCAGGAACATGGCGTCGTAGAGGGCCGCGCTCTCCCGCGCGAAATGCAGGTAGCCCTCGGACACCAGGGCCAGCGCCTGTTCCGGGGTCTCGGCGCGGGTGCGGATCTCCCGGGTGGCGACGGCCAGTTCGGCGAAGCCCTGCTCGGCCACGGCGGTGACGATGGCGTCCTTGCCCGAGAAGTGGCTGTACAGCACGGGCTGGCTGTATTCGATGGCCTCGGCCAGTTTGCGCACGGTGACCGCGTCCCAGCCCTGGGTTTCGGCCAGTTCGCGGGCGGTGTCGACGATGCGCTTCTCCCGTTCACCCCGTTCGCGTTCACGACGGCTCTGTGATGCGTTCATGACCGAAATCCTAGCACCGCTAGACAACCTATCGACGCGAATGCTAGCGTTGCTACATCAACAAGCACCGCTAGAACCGGAGATCGACATGACGCTTTCCCGCATCAACACCGCCCTCACCCTGGCCGGCGCGGCCTTCATCCTCTACATCGGTCTCAACTACCTGATCACCCCGGAAACCTTCGCCGCGGGCTTCGGCCTGCCGGAGTGGCCGACCGGCGACGCGGTCGCGTTCATGAACCTCAAGGGCGTGCGGGACACCGCGTCGGGCGTGCTGATCCTGGCCCTGCTGGCCACCGGGCAGCGCTTCGCGATGGGCGTCACCATGGTGGCGATGTCGCTCGTGCCGATCGGCGACATGCTGACCGTGCTGAGCTACCACGGCTCCACCGCCACGGCCCTGGGCGTGCACGGCTTCACCGCCGCGCTGGTCCTGCTCACCGGCGGACTGCTGATCCGGGAAAGCCGCACCGCCGCGGCCGAATCCGCGCAGGCCCCCGCGACCGAATCCGCGCCCACCGCCGCGTGAGGCCGATCACACTACGATGAATCTCGACCGTCCGGTCCGTCAGTACGGGCAACACCCCATGACAAGGAGCGACACCATGGCGACGACCAAGCCCCACGGACCGGCCTCGTACTTCCCCTCCATCGAGACCAAGTACGGCCGCTCGATCGACGAATGGTTCGAGCTCCTGGCCGCTTCCGGGCTCACCGGTCAGAAGAGCATGGTGGAGTGGCTCAAGTCCGAATACGAGCTGGGCCACGGGCACGCCACCGCGCTCGCCCAGTTCCACCTGAACCCGGGCAAGTGGGAACGCTGAGCCCCCGCAGAACCCAGCCGCACAGCGAAAAGGCCGCTCCCCCACGGGGAGCGGCCTTTCGAGTTCGGGTGACCCGATGAATCCCTACACGTCGGTGGAGAAGCGAATGCCGCCGTCGGGGATCTCGACGCCGGGCCACACGCGCGCACCGCGGAGCAGTTCACAGCGCGCGCCCACGATCGCGCCGTCGCCGATGACCGCGTCGCGCACCAGCGCCCGCGGCCCGATCTTCGCACCGAAGCCGATGATCGAACGTTCCACGGTCGCTCCGGCTTCCACGCACGCACCGTCGAACAGGATCGCGCCGTCCAGTCGAGCGCCCGCGCCGACCTCCGCGCCGCGGCCGACGACGGTGCCGCCGATCAGCAGCGCGCCCGGCGCGACGCCCGCGCCCGCGTGCACGAGCGACTCACCGCGCTGGCCCGGCAGCGCCGGGGACGGTGCGATGCCGCGGACCAGATCCGCGGAGCCGCGCACGAAATCCTCGGGGGTGCCCATGTCGCGCCAGTACGAGGTATCGACGTGGCCCTGGATGTGCGCGCCCTCGGCGAGCAGGGACGGGAAGGTCTCGCGCTCGACCGAGACCGGGCGCCCGGCCGGAATCTTCTCGATGTACTCGCGGCGGAACACGTAGCAGCCCGCGTTGATCTGATCGGTCGGCGGATCCTGGGTCTTCTCCAGGAACGCGGTCACGCGGCCGTTCTCGTCGGTCGGCACGCAGCCGAACGCCCGCGGATCGCTCACGCGCACCAGGTGCAGGGTGACATCGGCGTTGGACTCGTGGTGCGTGTCCAGAATCCCGCCGAGGTCGGTGCCGCCGAGCACATCGCCGTTGAACACCATGACCGTGTCCGCGCGCAGCTTGGGCAGCACGTTGCGGATGCCGCCGCCGGTGCCCAGGGCCTCGGACTCGAACACGTACTCGAGTTCGAGCCCGAGTGCCGAGCCGTCACCGAAGTGATCCTCGAACACCTCCGCCTTGTAGGAGGTGCCGAGCACGACGTGGGTGATCCCGGCATCGGCGATGCGGGCCAGCAGATGCTGCAGGAACGGCAGACCGGCCGTCGGCAGCATCGGCTTGGGAGCGGACAGGGTCAGCGGACGCAGGCGGGTGCCCTGGCCGCCGACCAGAATCACCGCATCCGTGGATCCGGCACCATTGCCGCTGTTCACCATGTTCTCCCCTGTGGTCAGGTGTCTATCGAAATTCGCTGATGCGTGCTCCGGGACCCGCCGGAGCATGCGGCAGGCTCAGTGGGTCGAGCCGGCCGCGGCCTCGGCCGCATCGCGTTCACGCAGAGCGGATCGAACCGCAAGCTTGCAGCGGATCGCAAGTCCGGCCTTCAGCGCGACCCGCAAAGGCGCCTGCCACCAGTGCGGATGCCGGTCCGCCTGGAAGCGGTAGGCGCTGGCGTGGTGCGCGGGCAACATGGTCTCGGGGTGCTTACCGGCGGCGTGACCCTTGGCATGGGTGACCTCGGCGGTCGGCACGAACACATTGTGCCAGCCCGCCTTGCCCATGCGGTCACCGAAGTCGACATCCTCCATGTACATGAAGTAGCGGGAGTCGAACCCGTCGATGGCGTCGAAGGCCGCGCGGCGTACCAGCAGGCAGGAGCCCGAGAGCCAGCCCACGGTGCGCTCGGAGACCTGCTCGTTCTCCTGGCGGTAGCGCCGAGTCCAGGGGTTCGTGGGCCAGATGCTGCCCAGGACCGCGTGGCCCGCGCCGTCGAGCAGGCCGGGCACCGAGCGCGCCGACGGGTAGAGGCTGCCGTCCGGCTCGAGCACCTTGGGCCCGAGCGCGCCCGCGCGCGGCCAGCGCCGGGCCGCGGTCAGCAGTTCGTCGATGGAGTCGGTGCCCCAGCGAATGTCCGGGTTCACGATGGCGATGAACTCGATGTCCGGGTCGATCTCGGCGACCGCGCGGTTGATGGCGCCGCCGTAGCCGAGGTTGCCGCCGGTGCGCAGTAGGCGCACGTGCGCGTTGGCTTCGGCGATCAGCTCCGGCACACCGTCCACCGAGCCGTTGTCGGCGAGGATCACCTGGGGCTTCTCGCCCGTCGCGGTGGCTAGGGTGGTGATGAAGTGCTGCAGGTGCTCACCGGGCGAGTAGGTCACCGTGACGACGGCCAGTGACGGCGGTTCGACAGAATCCGAGGGGCTCACGGACGCCCAGCCTAGTCGGAGATGTCGGTCAGTGCGTCGTGCAGTGCCACTCGCCATTCCCGCAGGGGCGTGAGCCCCGCCGCAGCCCAGGCCGTGCCCGAAAGGACCGAATATGCCGGGCGCGGAGCGGGTCTCGGGAAATCGGCGGTGCCGCAGGGGCGCACGCGTTCCGGATCGGCGCCCAGACCCGCGAAGACGGCCCGCGCGAGGTCGAACCAGCTGGCCCGGCCGGCATTGCCCGCGTGCAGAATTCGCGGGATGACCGACGGGCCGCCCGCCGCGCCCGCCTCGGCGTCCAGGCGGCCCGCCAATTCCAGCAGGCCCTCGGCCAGATCCGGTGCGTAGGTGGGTGATCCGATCTGGTCGGCGACCACGTTCACGGTGTCGCGCTCGCGCTCGAGGCGGCGCATGGTCGCGACGAAATCGCCGCCGGTTCCGGTGTAGACCCACGCGGTGCGCACGATGCGAGCGCGCGGATCCAGCTCGAGCACGGCCCGCTCCCCCGCGAGTTTGGATCGGCCGTAGACGGTGGCCGGCCCGGTGGGGTCGCCGGGTTCGTAGGGCCGGGTCGCGGTGCCGGGGAACACGTAGTCGGTGGAGATGTGCACCAGCCGCGCGCCGATGTCCGCGCACGCGGCGGCCAGCACCGCGGGTCCGGTGGCATTGCCGGCGAAGGCCGCGTCCACCTCGGTCTCGGCCTGATCCACGGCCGTGTAGGCGGCGCAGTTGATCACGGTATCGCCCGGATTCAGTACCGCGCGTACGGCATCGGCGTCGGTGATGTCGAGCTCGGCGCGGCCGTAACCGCGGGCGGCGGGCGCGTGCCGCAGCAGCGCGCGGCCCAGCTGTCCCCGCGCACCGGTCACCACGAGCCGCTCGGTGATGGGTGTCACGGCGGGGGAAGTCACGGCGGCCAGTGTGACACGAGCGGCGATCGGTTTCGCGCACACCCTTGGCTACCTGCGCGAATGTCCAGTTCTCGCGCGCGCCTGCGCGACAGAGCAACACGACTCACGGAGCTCCGGCTACACGGACATGTCCGACAGCGCGTCTAGCCTGCATTTGGGGGCACTCCACAGACATCACCCCGACCGCGAGCGCGGTCGGCCGAGGACTGGAAGAGGGAGCAAGGGGTTGTCGCAGACCAGGAGAGCATCCGCGCCGCTACCCTCTCGCCCGGCCGGGCCCCGAGTGCGTGGCGGCCGGGATCGGTCGCATCCCCTGCGGGTTCTATCCGCGGCGGCCGCGATCGTGGTGCTCGTGGTCACCGGACTGGGCTGGCGGAGTGTGGATCAGCTCGTATCCAGCATCGAGCGGATCAGCGACCTGGGCCTGGGCGGGGGGAAGGACGGTGCGGTCGACATCCTCATGGTCGGCATCGACTCGCGCACGGACGCGCACGGCAATCCGCTGTCGGAGGACGAGCGCGCGATGTTGCACGCCGGGGACGAAGTCGGGCTCAATACCGACACCATCGTGCTGATCCGCGTGCCCAACGACGGGCAATCGGCCACCGCCATCTCCATTCCGCGCGATTCGTACGTGGATATTCCGGGACTGGGCAAGGGCAAGATCAACTCCGCGTACGGGGTGACCAAGCTGACCGAGCAGCAGAAGCTGCTCGACAAGGGCGAATCGGCCTCGGAAGCCGACAGCGAATCCACGCTCGCCGGGCGGCAGGCGCTCATCAAATCCGTTGCCACGCTGACGGGTATCACCGTCGACCATTACGCCGAGGTCGGACTGCTGGGCTTCGTACTGCTCACCGACGCCGTGGGCGGAGTGGACGTCTGCCTGAACAACGCCGTGTACGAACCGCTTTCGGGCGCGGACTTCGCCGCCGGCGAGCAGAAGCTCGACGGCGCCGAAGCACTGAGCTTCGTCCGCCAGCGGCACGAGCTACCGCGCGGAGACCTCGACCGCATCGTGCGCCAGCAGGTGTACATGGCCCAGCTCGTGCACCAGGTGGTCAGCGCGAAGACCCTGACGAACCCGGGACGATTGAGCGATCTGAGCAAGGCGGTCGGGCGCACGGTCGTGCTGGACGATAATTGGGATGTGCTGGCGTTTCTGACGCAATTGCAGGATCTCTCGGGCGGGCAGGTGAAGTTCGAGACGATTCCGGTCAAGGATCTCAACGGCTGGACCGACAACGGCGAATCGGTGGTGCGCGTCGATCCGGCCGCCGTGCAGAAGTACGTGGCCCGCACCATCGGCGAGGGATCAGCGGACGATTTCAAGGAAACCGGCGGCATCGATCCCGGCACCGTGGTGGCCGATGTCTACAACGCCAGCGGCACCGGCGGCCTGGCCGCGGTTGCCGCACAGGCGCTGGCGGGCAAGGGCTTCCGCACCGGGACGGTGGACAACTGGATCGGCGGGCCCGTGCAGAGCAGCCGTGTGCTCGCGCTGAACGGCGGCGATCCGCGGGCGCGGGCGGTCGCGCAGGCCCTGGGCGGACTGCCTGTCTACGCCGAGCCCGGATTGGCGGAGGGCTCGGTCCGTGTCGTGCTCGCGGGTGACTACTCTGGTCCGGGTTCGACGACCGGCACCGGGGTGGATTTCACCATCAGCTCCACCACCATGACGCCGGTTCCGCCAGCTGCACCCATCGATGCCGGTAAGAACGGACCGAAATGCGTCAACTGAACGAGACCCTCACCGACGCGGTACTCGACCCCATCCTGGCCCGCGATCCGGCGGGTCCGCGCGTCACCTACTACGACGACGCGACCGGCGCGCGCATCGAACTGTCCGCGCTCACGCTCGCCAACTGGGCGGCCAAGACCGCCAATATGATTCGCGACGAATTCGGCCTGTCGCCGGGTTCCCGGGTAGCGGTGCTGCTGCCCGCGCACTGGCAGACGGCAGCGGTGCTGCTGGGCTGCTGGTGGGCGGGCGCCGAAGTCGTGCTGACGGCCGATCCGGACGCCGAACTCGCGCTCGTCACGGCCGAGCGCATCGACGAGGCCGGCGACATCCCGGAGATCGCGGCCCTGTCCCTGGATCCCATGGGCATGCCGGTGCGCGATCTGCCCGTCGGCGTCACCGACTACGCGACCTCGGTCCGTGTGCACGGCGATCAATTCCGCCCCGGCGACAGCGGATGCGCCCTGGACGGACTCTCGGTCTCGGCGGTGCTCGAGCAAGCGCGCAAATCCGCGCAGCGACAGGGCTTCACGGCCGAGGACCGCGTGCTGTCGAGTACACCGTGGGAAACTCCGGCCGAATTGATCGACGGCTTCGTCGCGGTACTGGCGGCGGGAGCATCATTGGTGCAGGTCAGCCACCCGGATCCGGCCCTCGTCGAACGACGCGTGGTATCGGAGAAGGTCACCGCCCGGCGGTCCTGAGTCCTACCCCGGTAGGAGCGCGAATTCCCTCCTCGGGACCTTTTTCACCCCGTCGGCTTTCCGTACGGTGAGAGATACCCGAGGAGAGGGGATCAACGATGATGAGCCCGCGATACCGACTGCGGTGGCTGTTCGAGCAGGGTGCCGCCCGCTACATGTTGCGCCTGCAAGCGCGGCGGGGTGATCCCTTCGGCCGACTGTTCGGCAGTCGCGCGGCCATCGCCGATCCCTACCCGTACATAGAGGAATTGCGCGGCCGCGGGCGACTCGTGCGCAGCCCGTCCGCGCACGCCACCGCGGACTACGAATTGGTCCGGGGTATCTTGCGCGACAATCGATTCGGCATATTCGGCCTCGGCAATCTGGATGTCCCCCAGGGCCTGCGCGACACCATCCGCTCGGCCAAGCTTCCGCCCAACCCGGTAGAGCCGCCGTCCATGCTGGTCATCGACCCGCCGGACCACACCCGCCTGCGCAAATCGGTCGCGGCGGCCTTCACGCCCCGCGCCGTCGGCCGCCTGCGCGAGCGCGTGGAGACGGTGACCGAGGAACTCCTGGACGCCCTGCCGGAGAACGGTTCGGCGGATCTCATCGGCGACTACGCGCAGCAGATTCCGATCGCGATCATCGCCGAGATGCTGGGCTTCCCGCACGAATCGCGCGACGAATTCCTGGAGTGGGGCGACGCCGCCAGTCCACTGCTGGACTTCGGCATCTCCTGGAAGTCGTGGCGCACCGCCGCCGAAGCCATGATGGACATGGACGATTACCTCAACCGGCACATCGCGCAACTCCGGCGCGAGCCGGGCGAGGACATTCTGAGCAGTCTGGTCAGCGCGGGCGACCTGGACGATCGCGAACTCAAGGCCACCGCGAGCTTGCTCATGGGAGCGGGCTTCGAGACGACGGTGAATCTCATCGGCAACGGCATCGTGCAGCTGCTCGCGCATCCGAGCCAATTGGCGCTACTGCGTGAGGATCCCGCACTCTGGGCGCCGGCGATCGAGGAAGTGCTGCGCTTCGACGCGCCGGTGCAGTCGACCGCGCGACTCGCGCTGGCCGACGCGGAGATCGGGGGCGTGCAATTCCAGCGGGGGAACGTGATCGTCATGTCGCTGGCGGGGGCCAATCGGGATCCCAAGGTATTCGAGAATCCGGCGTCGTTCGATATCACCAGGGCCAACGCGCGGGATCATCTGACGTTCTCCAGTGGGATTCACACGTGTCTCGGGGCGAGTCTGGCGCGGATGGAGGGGGTTTACGCGTTGCGGGCGTTGTTCGATCGGTTCCCGGAGTTGGCGCTGGCGGGAGTGCCCGAGCGGCGGCCGTTGTACACGTTGCACGGGTATTCGCGGATGCCCGCCCGGCTGGGGAAGCGGGCCGCCGCTGTCGTTTGAGAGCGAAATCCCACCGGCAAACGAAATCCGTTCCGGCTCAGAAGAATCCGACGACCTGGTCGCCCCACACCGAATTCCGGTCGTAATCGGGATCATCCACGATCCGATCGGTGGCGTCGATGATCAGCGTCCGCCGATCGGCGGCGGTGTAAGGCGGCCAGTGCTTGGACCCGTCGATGGCGGCGGGCACGCTGTGCGCCGCGAACGCCGTCCAGCGCCGCATCGTCCGCCCGGACACCTCCTGCGCCGCCTTGCGCCCGCCGAGCCAGAAGGTGGGATCGCGGTCGAACGACCCGAAATTGCCGAATACGTACGGCAATTCGGTGGCATGGCCCGCGCCGACCCGCGCCGCTTTGAGCATCGGGGTGGCGTGGTCGAAACGGTACATCCAGGTCGGTGAGTGCTGGGAGTGCGCGATCGCGACCCAGTGCGCGGGCATCCGGAAGGCGGCGTCGCCGGACATGGTCAGGGCACTGCGCGCGGTGTTGAGATCGCCGTAGGCGGAGGCGATTTCGGCGATCCGCTCGGGCGACATGCCGGGATGCTCGGCGGCCACCCCGCGCAGCATCGCGTTCACTGCGTCGGGGGTGACGGGCATGATCGGCGAGCGGAACAGGCGGAACATCGACGCCTCGTCCTTGTTCGTGCCGATGATCAGCGGGACCCGGTGCGAGCGGCCCTGTTGGAAGCGGTCGCTCGGGTACGCGGGCAGCACCTCGCCGTCCACCACCGGCGCGGCGGCCAGGCGGCCGGGTTCACGGGTGGGCACCTCGTCGAGCAGAATTCCGGCCCCGGCGATGATGCGCTCGATAGGCATGTCCAGCAGGTCCGCGCCCTCGCCGGGCTTCAGGTCCAGGATCTCCAGGAAGCGGCGGGCCACGCCGGCCGCCCGCTCCTGGCCGAACACCGTTGTGGCGGGCGGTGATTGGGCGATGGCCCGGTGGAACAGCCCGGCCGACAGCGGGGAGGTGAGCAGGGCGGTCACGCAGCCCGCACCGGAGGATTCGCCGAAGAGGGTGACGCTGCCGGGATCGCCACCGAACGCCTCGATATTGTCGCGGACCCATTCCAGGGCGGCGATCTGGTCGCGCAGGCCGAGGTTGGGGGTGAACTCGGGGCCCAGGGAGGACAGGTCCAGGAAGCCGAGGGAACCCAGGCGGTAGTTCACCCCGACCACGATCACGTTGCCGGTCTCGGCGAGTTTGCGGCCGTCGTAGATGGCCTGGGCGGCGGTGCCCAGGCAGAACGCACCACCGTGCAACCACACCATGACCGGGCGGGGCTCGTCGCTGGGCGCGGTGGGGGCCCAGATGTTGAGCCAGCAACAGTCCTCGCCCATGCGCAGGCCGGAGTCGACGGGGACGAAGCCCGCGCTCTGGGGGGCGACCTCGCCGAAGTCGAAGCAGTCGCGCACGCCGTCCCAGGGTTCGGGGGGCTGGGGCTTGCGGTAGCGGTTCGGGCCGCCGGTCGGGGCCGCGTAGGGAATGCCGCGCCACACCGCGATGCCGTCCTGCCGACGGCCGCGTACCCGGCCGTATTCGGTCCCGGCCACCGGTTCGGCGTGTTCGTCCGGCAGCGTCTCGAAGAACGTAGTGTTCATCGCCCACCTCCTCGTACTCCGTAAATCGAGGGTACCGGGGAGATCGGCAACGGTCCGGCCACCGGGGACCGCGCGCCGTCACGGGGCTCGAGGGCGGGCGGTGGCCTACGCTGGGCCGGTGCCGAGTTATGCGTACCGCTGCCGCAGCTGCGGGGACAGTTTCGAAGTGACCCGTCCCATGGCGGCGGCGTCCGATCCGGCCGACTGCCCGCGGGGGCATTCGGACACCGTCAAGCTGCTGACCACGTTCGGAACGGTGAGCCGCGGGGGTGGCGGCGGGCTGCCGGTCGCCCCGGTCGCGCCCGCGGGTGGGGGCGGCGGATGCTGCGGGGGCGGCGGGTGCTGCTGACCCGGTGAGACGGGTGGGCGGCTGATCTACTGCGCGGGGCCGGTCTCGGCGGCTTTGTCCGAGTGACCCAGGGAACGGCCGGGGGCGACTCGGTCGCGTACCCGCTGCTTCAGCACGGTGATGTCGGGAAAGCCGCCGTCCGCCTTGCGCTCCCAGATCTGCTCACCGTCCACGGTGATGCGGAAGACTCCGCCTTCGCCGGGTACCAGCGCGACCTCGGACAGGTCCGTGGTGAAGGTGGTGAGCAGCTCCTGCGCCATCCAGCTCGCACGCAGCAGCCAGCGGCACTGGGTGCAGTATTCGATCGCTACGCGGGCCATGGCCGAACCCTACCGCGCGGACGGTGCGGGGCCGGGGTGAGTGCTCGCGGTGATCGCCGCACACCGCACGGCGAATGACTCGGGCCGATATCTTCGACATTCGAATTCTATTTGCGGACAAGCTATTTCACAGCTTCGGTGCCGAGAATTCATGATCGCACCCAGCGAAATACCAGCAATATCACCACCCGTGCACTTGTCGGTGGGCTGCGATAGACATGCGGTGAACGAACGAAGGGGGCACGATGACCACCGCCTGGACCGCCGAGCAGATCGCGGCGCTGGCGCCCGACGCGGCGTCGCTCACCGCGGCGCGCAAGCTGCGGGGCAAGTGGAGCGGTAGCGGAGCGCACGGGGACGCGCTGTGGGGGCTGTGCGCGGGCAGCGGCAGTCGCCCGTATCAGACCGTGATCGACACCTCGGGGCCCGCGTACAAATGCTCGTGCCCGAGCCGGAAGTTCCCGTGCAAACACGCTCTCTCACTGCTGCTTTCCTGGGCCGAGGGCAATGTTCCGGCTACCGGGGCGCCGGCCGATTTCGCGGCGGAATGGCTGGCGGGGCGGGCGGCGCGCGAGGCGAAGAAGGCCGCGCCCGCCGCGCGGCCGACCGGCGCCGCGCCGGCTCGTGACGGCGGGGCGAGCGCCGATCAGCGGCGGGCTCGGGTGGCGGCCGGGCTCGCCGACCTCGACATCTGGCTCACCGATCAGGTGCGGACCGGGCTCGCGCAGACCGACCGCTCCGCGCTCGCCTTCGAAACCGTCGCCGCCCGCATGGTCGACGCGCAGGCCCCCGGCGTCGCGGCCACGCTGCGGCATCTGCCGCGCGCCGCGACCGGCGCGGACTGGCCGCAGGTTCTGCTGCGCGAGTACGCCCGCCTGCATCTGCTCTCCGCCGCGCACGCGCGTTCGGACGAGCTCGAGCCGTCGCTGCGCGCCAGCGTGCGCGCCCATATCGGCTACCAGGTTCCCGCCGAATCCGTGCACACCGAACCCGCCGTGCGGGACCGCTGGCTGGTGCTCGGACAGCACGTCACCTCCGACGAAGCGCTCTACACCCGCCGAATCTGGTTGCGCGGGCGCGAGACCGGCCGCTGGGCGCTGCTGATCGATCACCATCACGGCAGCCCGAGTTTTCCACCGGACACCCCGCTGCCGGGCTTCCAGGTGGACGCGGAGCTGCACTTCTATCCGAGCGCCGCTCCCCTGCGCGCGCTGTGGGGCGCCCGCCACGCCGCTCCCGAACCCTTCACCACGATCCCGCGACTGCCGATTGCGCGAAACAGCTCGGCGGCAACGGATCCGGGCGCGGCGATCGACGCCGAGTCCGGCCGCGGCGGTGTCCGGGACGAGGCGGAATCCGCGTCCGCCGCGGGGTCTGTCCACGCGATGGTTCCCCGCTCGCGGACGGCCGCCACCGATGGAAGTACCCGAGCTGTGCCCGGCGACCGGCCGGGGAATATCGCCGCGGCGCTGCTCGAGTACGCGGCGGCGATCGGGGCCGATCCCTTCCTGCGGTCGTGGCCCGTGCTGCTGGCCGAGGTCGTGCCGGTGCGGGACGAGAGCGGCTGGTACGTGGTCGAATCCGACGGGGCGGCGGTGCCGATCGCACCCGGTGACGGGGAGCCGTGGAAGCTGCTGGGATTGTCCGGCGGACATCCGGTGACCGTCGTCGGGGAATGGTCGGCGGGCGGGCTGATTCCCGTGGCCGCCCTGCACACCGGGATCGTCACCGATGTCGCTGTCGCGGAGCGGAGTTCGGCGGGGGTCTCCGCGGGGCGCGGCGATTCGGCGATGACCGAACTCGTGTCGGCCGCGCTGGTGGGGACGGCGCGGCGGCAGGCGGGCGGGGGTGCGCTGCCGGCGCCGGTGGCGGCGCTGAGCGCGCGGCTGACGGGTGAACCCGCCGCGCTGCTGCTGGAAACCATTGCACTGCAGGATTGTTTCGCGCGCGGCGCGGTCACCGCGGGTGCGGTGAAGCAGCCGGATCCGGCGCAGGACGATGATCGACTGCTCTTGCCCCGGGGTGCTGGGGCGCATCTGGCGGAGCTGCTCGGGGAGAACTCGCCGTTCCTGGACGAATGGTTCGCGGCGGCCGCCACCCATGACTTCCGGGCGCCCGACGAGCTGTGCAGCCTGCTGCTGGATCGGGCGAAATCGCTGTCGGTGCACCGCGAATCGCTGCTGGCGCTGGCCGGGGCGCGGGGGCGGTGGCTGGCCGCGCAGCATCCGGGGTGGCGGTCGCTGGTGCGGGCGCCCGTCGACGACGAGTCGGTGTGGTCGCACGGGCGGCCCGCCGAGCGCCGACTGTGGCTGGCGCAGTTGCGCGCTCGCGATCGGCACGCGGCGCTGGCGGCACTGGCCGGGTCCTGGGGCACCGAATCCGGGCCGGGCAAGGCCGAATTGCTGCTGGTGCTCGCGGACGGTCTCGGGCTCGGCGACGAGGCGATGCTCGAGACCGCCCTCGACGACCGGCGCGCCGAGGTGCGGCGGACGGCGGCGGATCTGCTGGGGCGGTTGCCCGATTCCACCTTCGCGGGGCGGATGGCCGAACGGGCGGGCGCGTGGCTGAGCTTCGGGCCGCGCCTGCGGCAGCCGGTGCTGACCACGACCGGTCCGGGCGTGCTCGATGAGGCCGCGCGCCGGGACGGCGTGGGAGATTCCTACGGCTACACCGCCTATCGGGCGGAGGGCGCACCGGATCTCGCCGCGGAATGGCTGCACCGGGTGGTGGCCGGCACGCCGCTGCGGCATTGGGAGCGGGTGCTGGGATCGCCGGAACAGGCGGTGCGGGTGGCCATGTCGCAGGGCATGCGCGGGCCCATGTTCGCGGGCTGGTCCGATGCCACGCTGGCGCAACGGGATTCGGCGTGGGCCAAGGCGCTGTTCGGGGCGTTCGCGGCGCAGGAGGCGGGCGAGTCCGACAGCGAGAAGCTGCGTGAGCTCTTCGCCCTGCAACCGCTGGACGATCAGATCCGGCATCTGCGCCGCCTGGACAGCAGCTGGCTGGCCGAGATCGAATCGCTGCTGCGCGCGGTGCCGCACCCGTGGCCCGCCCCGATGGCCGAGCACGTGCTGCGCCTGCTGCTCGAACGCGCGCAGCTGTCCGCCGATCGGCCGGGCGCGCCCTCGCTGGTGCCGGGTTCCTATCGCACGCTGTTCCGCGCGTCCTCCGCGCATTTCCCGGTGACCGGCGCGGACATGGTGTCCGGGATCGCCCGGCGCTGCGGAGATCCCTACTGGGAGCAGGCTTTCGACCAGCTCGCCCACGACCTGATTCAACGCAAGACGATGCTCGAGGAGCTGCAGTGACCACTTCCGACGTTCGCACCACCGGGCACGGCGAGTCCGCCACTCTGTTGCGCCCGCACGCCGAGCAGGCTTTCGCCGGCGAGCTGGCCGCGCTCGCCGCCGCCGACGATCGCCCGCGCCCGCCGTCGTGGCAGCTCTCGCCGTGGGCGGTGGTGACCTATCTGCTGGGCGGCGCGCTGCCGGACGGCACGGTCATCTCGCCCAAGTACGTGGGACCGCGCCGGCTCATGGAGGTCGCGGTCTCCACCCTGGCCACCGATCGCGCGCTGCTGCTGATCGGCGTGCCCGGCACCGCCAAGACCTGGGTGTCCGAGCATCTCGCGGCGGCCGTCTCCGGCCGGTCCACGCTGCTGGTGCAGGGCACCTCCGGCACCGCGGAGGAGGCGATCCGCTACGGCTGGAACTACGCCCGCCTGCTCGCGGAGGGGCCGAGCGAGGCCGCGCTGGTGCCCTCGCCCATCATGACCGCCATGCGGGCCGGGTCGATCGCGCGGCTCGAGGAGCTGACCCGTATTCCGTCGGACGTGCAGGACGCGCTCATCACCGTGCTGTCGGAGAAGACACTGCCGGTGCCGGAGCTGGGTTCGGAGGTGCAGGCGGCCAAGGGCTTCAATCTCATCGCCACGGCCAACGATCGGGACCGCGGCGTGAACGAGCTGTCCTCCGCGCTGCGCCGGCGCTTCAACACCGTGGTGCTGCCGCTGCCGGCCGGTGAGGACGAGGAGGTCGACATCGTCACCCGCCGGGTCGAACAGCTCGGCGCCGCACTGGAATTGCCCGCCGTGCCCGCGGCGGCCGAGGAGGTGCGCCGGGTGGTGCGCATCTTCCGCGAACTGCGCTCGGGCTTGACCGCGGACGGCCGGACCAAGCTCAAGTCGCCCTCCAGCACGCTGTCGACCGCCGAGGCGATCTCGGTGATCACCAACGGGCTGGCGCTGGCCGCGCATTTCGGCGACGGGGTGCTGCGCGCGGGCGATGTGGCCGGCGCGGTGCTGGGCGCGGTCATCAAGGATCCCGTCACCGACGGCATGGTGTGGACCGAGTACCTGGAAGCCGTTGTGCGCCAGCGCCCGGACTGGGCCGACTTCTACCGCGCCGCGCGTGAGGTGAGCTGATGCGCGCCGACGACGGCGCCGGGCCCGCGGTTCCGGAGTCCGGCTCCGCGGCGCGGCAGGCCGAGCTCGCGGACTCCGTATCCCCTGCGCGGCAGACGAAGTCGAACGATTCCGGCGGCGCGGCCCGCCCGGAGCCCGAGACCCGGGTGTTCGGTATCCGCCATCACGGTCCGGGGTCGGCGCGTTCGCTGCGCTTGGCGCTGAACCGGTTCCGGCCGGACGTGATTCTGATCGAGGGTCCGGCCGACGCCGACCCGCTGCTGGGTTTCGTCGCCGCCGACGGCATGGAACCCCCGGTCGCGCTGCTCGGCTACCGCCCCGACGAACCGGCCAAGGCCGCGATGTGGCCGTTCGCCGAGTTCTCCCCGGAATGGCAGGCCATGAGCTACGCCGCCGAGAACGGTGTGCGCGTGGGGTTCTGCGATCTCCCGGCCGCCACCGTACTGGCCATGGACCAGGAGGTGGGCGCGACGGGCGACCCGCTGGCGCTGCTCGCCGAGGCGGGCGGATACGACGACGCCGAGCGCTGGTGGGACGCGATCGTCGAATCCGCCACGGACGCCGACATCTTCCCGGCGGTGAACGAGGCCATGGCGGCGCTGCGCGAGCACGCCGAGCAACTCGGAGTGGAAGGAGAGCCCGCCGCCCGCGAGAGTGGGCCACGGGATGCGGGCACCACTCCGGAAGAGGGCGAGCGGGCGGCAGGCGCTTCGGCCGCAGGCGAAACCTCATCGGCGGGAGCCGAGTCCACCGCGGGAAAGCCCGCGACCGCGGGCGAATCTGCTACTGCGGGAGGCGAATCCACCACCCAAGGTGGCGAGTCCGCTGCCGCGAGCGGGGACTCCACTGTGCTCCCGACCGGCGCGGCGACGCCCGGGAAGATCTCGCCGGCCGGTGAGAAGCCCCCTTCCGCTCCGATTTCCGCCGATCCGGCGTTCGGAGGCGGAACCGGCGCTCCGGGATCGGCCGTCGGCTTCGACCCGAGCGATCCCGCACCCGCACCCGCACCGGCCCGGATCGTGGTCGACGCGCACACGCTGGTGCGCGAGGCGTACATGCGGCAGGTCATGCGGAAGGCGTTGAAGGACGGCGCCGTTCGACTCGCCGTCGTGTGCGGGGCGTGGCACGCGCCCGCGCTGGAGGGCAAGCTCGGGCCGGCGGCGTCGGACGCGCGGGTGCTCAAGGGGTTGCCCAAGGGGAAGGCGACGCTGACGTGGGTGCCGTGGACGCATTCCCGGCTGTCCAGTTCCTCGGGGTACGGCGCGGGGATCACCTCGCCGGGGTGGTATCACCATCTGTTCACCGTCACCGAGCAGCCGATCGCACGGTGGCTGACGCGGGTGGCGGGGATGCTGCGCACCCATGACCTGCCGGTGTCGAGCGCGCACATCATCGAGGCGGTGCGGCTGGCCGAGACCCTGGCGACGCTGCGCGGGCGGCCGCTGGCCGGATTGTCCGAGGTCACCGAGGCCACGCGGGCCGTGCTGTGTGACGGTGACGAAGTGCTGCTGCGGCTGGTGAGCACCGAACTGGTGGTCGGGGAGGCGCTGGGCGCGGTGCCCGACGGGACGCCGACGGTGCCGCTCGAGGCCGATCTGCGGGCGCGGATCAAGACGCTGCGCATGAAACAGCAGGCGCTGGAGCGGACCGTGGATCTGGATCTGCGGACCGATCAGGGCCTCGCGAAATCCCGCCTACTGCACCAGCTGCGGCTGCTGGGGATCGGGTGGGGGCGGCTGACCGACAGTCAGGTGCGCGCCACCGGCACCTTCCGGGAGACCTGGGTGCTGCAATGGCGGCCCGAACTCGCCATCTCGATCGTGGAGGCCGCGCGCTGGGGCACCACACTGCGCACCGCCGCCGAGGCCAAGATCCTCGACACGGTCGCGGCCCCGGACGCGACGGTCGGGCAGGTGGCGAACGCGCTGGAGGCGGCGCTGCTCGCCGATCTGGGCGGGGCCACAGACGGGCTCATCACCCGGCTGGAAAGCGTTGCGGCACTGGATCACGACGTCACGCATCTGCTGGCGGCGCTGCCCGGGCTGCTGCGCACGCTGCGCTACGGGGATGTGCGCGGCACCGACACCGCCGCCCTCGCCCGGGTCGCGGACGGGCTGCTGGTGCGGGTGTGCGCGGGGCTGCCGAGCGCGGTCACCGGCTTGGACGCCGACTCCGCCGCCGCGCTGCGCGCGCTGATGGACGGTGTGCACCAGGCACTGTCGGCGCGGAACGACGACTGGGCCACCCGGTCCTGGCTCACCGCGCTGCGCGGGGTGGCCGATCGCACGGACATTCACGGCGGTCTCATCGGCCGCGCGGTGCGCCTGCTCTGCGACGCCGAGATCATCGACGCCGCCGACTCCGCGCGCCGGCTCTCGGCCGCGCTGTCGGTGGGCCACACCGCCGCCGACAAGGCCGCCTGGATCGACGGCTTCCTGGGCGGTCGCGGGTTGCTGCTGGTGCACGACCGAAACCTGCTGTCGCTCATCGACACCTGGCTGTGCGGGCTGGACGAGGAGCAGTTCGTCGCCACCCTGCCGCTGCTGCGGCGCACGTTCGGCGGGTTCGATTCCGGTGAACGCCAGGCCATCGCCCAGGCGGTGCGCCACACCGGCGCCGCCACGATGTCGCCGACCGTCACCGAATACGACACCGCGCGAGGCGAACTCGCCCTGCACGCGGCCGCCGCGATTCTCGGGCTCACCGGATGATCGGGCGCGAGTATCCGATCGGCGCGCCGGAGCGCACACCGCTGTCCACCACGAGAACCGGAGTGATGTCATGACCGAAGTGGACGAAGCGCAGGCGCGGCGGTGGCGGCTGGTGCTGGGGGCGCCCGCCGAGGGCGGCGGGATGGGCGAGCTCGGGGCAGCCGCGGACCAGGCCATGGACCGGGCGCTGGGAGCGCTGTACGACGGGGGCGGGCAGGGCGGGAGCGGACGGCGCTCGGGTGGGCTGGGCGGTTCCGCGCCACAGGTCGCGCGGTGGCTGGGCGACATTCGGCGGTATTTCCCGTCGACGGTCGTGGAGGTCATGCAGCGCGACGCGGTGGATCGGCTGAACCTGACCGAACTGCTGCTCGAACCCGAACTGCTCGAGGCGGTGGAGCCGGACGTGCACCTGGTCGGCACGCTGCTGAGCCTGAACCGGGTCATGCCCGAGACCACCAAGGCCACCGCGCGCGCCGTCGTGGAGCAGGTCGTGCGCGAGATCGAACGCCGGCTGGCCGCGCAGACCATCGCGGCCGTCGGCGGCGCGCTCAACCGCGCGGCCCGGGTGTCGCGGCCCAAACTGCGGGATATCGACTGGGACCGCACGATTCGCAAGAATCTGGCCAACTATCTGCCCGAGCACCGCACGGTGGTGCCCGAGCGGCTGGTCGGCTACGGCCGCAAGGCCCAGGCGGTCAAGCGCGATGTGGTGCTGGCCATCGACCAGTCCGGTTCGATGGCCTCCAGCGTGGTGTACGCCTCGGTGTTCGGCGCGGTGCTGGCGTCCATGCGGTCGCTGAAGACGTCGCTGGTGGTCTTCGACACCGCGGTCGTGGACCTCACCGAGCAGCTGTCCGATCCGGTGGACGTGCTGTTCGGCACCCAGCTCGGCGGCGGCACCGACATCAATCGCGCCATCGCCTATTCGCAGTCGCTGATCACCCGCCCCGCCGACAGCCTGTTCGTGCTGATCTCCGACCTGTACGAGGGCGGGGTCCGCGCGGAGATGCTGCGCCGCATCCGAACCATGAAGGAGGCGGGCGTCCAGGTCGTGGTGCTGCTGGCCCTCTCCGACGAGGGCGCACCGGCCTACGACCACGACAACGCCGCGGCCCTGTCCGCGCTGGGCGTGCCCGCGTTCGCCTGCACCCCGGACCGCTTCCCGGACCTCCTGGCGGTCGCCCTGGACCGAGGCGACATCCAGGCCTGGGCAAACCAGAACGCCGGAAAGCCCGCCTGACCCCACTCAAACAACCCCACCCCAAATCGCCACAAGGCAGAGCCCCACACCAGCCCCACCCTCCGACCTCCCCTCGAAGATCGCGGCCCGCCCGGTTCTGGACTGAGTGGAGCGGGGGAGCGAAGCGGAGGAGCGGAGGGAGGGAAGAACCGGGCCAAGGGGGCCGCGATCCGCCGGAGCGGAGCGGAGGCAAATTGGATACAGGTAGGCTCGCATCCGGATCTATCTCGTGGAAACGGGGGCTCGGCATTGCGCTCTGGTGATGTGTTCGCCGGTTACGTCATCGAACGCGAGCTCGGTCGCGGCGGTATGGGCGCGGTGTACCTGGCTCAGCATCCGCGGTTGCCGCGGAAGACGGCGTTGAAACTGCTCAATCAGGAGATGTTCACCGACACCGAGATTCGCGCCCGGTTCGTCCGGGAAGCGGACCTGGTGGCGCAGCTGGACCATCCGAACATCGTCACGGTCTACGACCGCGGCACCGAGGGCGAACAGCTGTGGATTTCCATGCAGTTCGTCGACGGGGTGAACGCGGCCGCCGTCAAGGCCGGGAACCTGCCGCCCATGCGCGCCGTGCAGATCATCACCGAGACGGCCAAGGCCCTGGACTACGCGCACGGGCGCGGCGTCCTGCACCGCGACGTGAAGCCCGCCAATATTCTGCTGGCCCGAGCCTCGGCCAAGTCCGGTTCCGGCGGGGAACGCGTCTACCTCACCGATTTCGGCATCGCCCGCCTGCGCGACGACACCGGCCATCTCACCCAGACCGGCACCGTGACCGCGACCCTGGCCTACGCCTCCCCCGAACAGCTCACCGGGGCGACCCTGGACGGCCGCTCCGATCAGTACGCGCTGGCCTGCACGCTGTTCCAATTGCTCACCGGCGCGGTGCCGTTCGAGGGCACCAGCCCGGCGGCGGTGATTCGCGGGCATCTGCAGCAGCCACCGCCTCCCGCCACCCCGCTGCGCCCGGAACTACCCCGCGCCATCGACGGTGTCCTGGCCCGCGCACTGGCCAAGCGCCCGCAGGACCGCTTCCGCTCCTGCACCGAATTCGCCGCGGCCATCGAGCGCGTGCTCACCGCTCCGCGCACGCCCCCGCGCCCGCCGACGCCCGTGCGGCCGCAGCCGATCGTCAATCCGCCCGCGCCGCCGCGTCAGCCGACCCCGGTGCACCCGCAGCCGGTCGTCAAACCGGCGCCGCCGGTCACCCCGCGCCCGCAGTCGCCCGGCCCGCAGCCGGGTCCCGGCCCGCGGCCCGCGTTCCCGAACCAGCCGCCGCCCTCGACCCCGGCGTACCCCAAGCAGTCCGGATCCGGCCCGGCGTATCCGGTCCCCAATTCCGGTGCGGCGTACCCGAACCAGCAGTCGGGGCCGGCGTATCCGCAGCAGGGCGGCGGTTCGTCCCCGGCGTATCCGAGCCAGACGGCCACACCGGGCCCCGCGTACCCGAGTCAGTCCGGATCCGCGCCCGCGTACCCCAACCAGCCGCCGATCGCCACGCCCTCGTATCAGAACCCGGCCAATCAGGGTTTCGTGCATCAGGCCCCGGTGCCCGCGTACGGCCAGGCCGGCCAGCCGCCGCGCAATCCGTCGCAGCAGATGTACCGGCAACCGCAGCAGCAGAATTTGAGTCCGATCGGCTGGATCATCGGCGGCATCGTGGTGGTGCTGATCATCGTGATCGTGGCGATCGCGATCATCGCGAACAGCGGCAAGTCCAGCTCGCTCGGCCCGATCGCGCCGGAATCCGCGCTCTCGCTCGCGGCCGAGTCACTCGGCCCCGGACCCCGTGCGGGAGAACTGTTCCGGCCCTAGGCCGGACCGGCGGTCTCCGCCGAGCACGGCGGCACGGCCCGTCCGCCCGCCACGCCGATCAGTACCGGAACGACTCCGGCCGGTCACCCGAAGGTGACCGGCCGGAGCCCTGTTGCCCTGTGCCGCACCGTCTCCGGCGCGCGCCCTAGATGTCGGCGATGGCCGCCAGCGGGGGCGTCCGCGCCGCCCGGATCGCGGGCCACTGCGCCGCGAGCACGCCGACCAGGCCGGAGCCCACCAGCATCAGCACGAGCTGACCCCACGGCACCGCGATCTGCGCGATGCCCAGATCGCGCAGCGTGCGCAGGAATCCGACGCCGAGCCCGAGCCCGAGCGCCACACCGACCACCGCGCCGAAGATCGCGATGAGCATGGACTCCAGATAGATGGTGCGCCGCACCTGCGGGCGTTGCATGCCCACCGCGCGCAGCATGCCGATCTCCCGGCGGCGTTCCACCACCGACAGCGCCAGGGTGTTCACGATGCCCAGGACGGCGATCACCACCGCCAGCGCGAGCAGTCCGTAGAGGATGGCGAGCATGGTGTTGATCTGCTTGCCCTGCGCGCCCTTGAAATCATCGCGGTCCTGAACCTGAACCACCGCGTAGGGTTCCATGGATTTCTCCAGGTTCGCGCGCATGGCGGTCAGGTCCGCGCCGGGCGCGGCGGTCATCAGCACGATGAAGTTGTTGCGGAAGTTCACCGGCATGACCTGGTTGTACAGCGAGGTCGAGGCCACCAGCGGCCCAAGCAGCTGGGTGTCCTTGTAGACGCCGCTGACGGTCACCGGGTACTTCTTGAAGTCCAGGCTGGTCAGCTCGACCTGCTGGCCCACCTTCCAGCCGCGTTCGTCCGCAACGGTTTCCGACACCAGGATGTCGTTGTCGCCCAGCGCGCGGGTGCCCGCGAGCAGGTCGTAGCTGAGCACATTGTCCAGCGGGCCCTCGGCGACGGTGCCGAACACCTGATCGTCGCCGATCTTGACGGCCATCACGTGGAAGGCCACCACGTCCTGCACGCCCGGAACGGATTTCACCGCGTCGCCGGCGGGCAGTGGCACGCCGATGATGCCGCCGGGCGGGCCGGCCAGAATGTAGTCCGCCTTCACGCCCTTGTCCACGAGATCGGTGATGCTCGCCTTGGCCGACGCGCCGAGCATGCCGATGGCCGAGACCAGCATGAGTCCGAGGGTGAGCGCGAAAGCCGTTGCGGCCGTGCGCCGGGGATTGCGGCGGGCGTTGTTCTGCGCCATCTGCCCGACCGGGCCGAAGGGGCGCACCAGGATGCCGAGCGCGCCGACCACCGGCCGCGAGAGCGCGGGCGAGGCCAGCAGCACGGCGAGGATCAGGGCCAGCGCGCCGACGCCGACCGTCGCGGCGGCGTTGCCGCCGGTGCTCTGGGCGCCGATCACGACCAGCGCCACACCGGCCGCGGCCAGCACCGCGCCGGAGATGGTGCGGATCCGCAACGAGCCGTCGTGCGAACTGAATTCCGCGCGCATGGCCTCCACCGGCGGGATGGTGGCGGCGCGGCGCGCGGGCGCGTAGGCGCTGACCACGGTCACCAGCACACCGACCAGCAGGCCGACCACGATCGTGCGCGGCTGCACCGACATCGAGCCGGTCGGCAGCCCCAGATCGAAGGCGTTGAGCATGGCCGAGAGCCCGAACGCGAGCCCGACACCCGCCGCCAGACCCAGTGCGCTGCCGATGATTCCGATGACCAGCGCCTCGCCGACCACCGAGCGCCCGACCTGCCCGCGGCTCGCGCCGACGGCACGCAGCAGCGCGAGTTCGCGCAGCCGCTGGGCCACCAGCATCGAGAAGGTGTTGTAGATGATGAAGGTGCCGACGATGAGCGCGATCGAACCGAAGGCCAGCAGGAAGTAGTTGATGAACTTGAGGGCGTCGCCGACCTCCTTCTTCATGTCCTCGCGAACCTGATCGCCGTTCTGCACCTTGTAGTTCGGCAGTGTCTTGGCGATCTCGTCACGCAGATCGTTCGCCGCCACACCCGGTTTCGCGGCGATGTCCACGAAGGCGACGTGCTGCCCGTCGGTGAACAGTTCGCGCGCCTGGGCGTCGTCGAAGAGCAGGTTGATGAAACCGCCGGTGTTGGAGGGCAAGTCGTAGATGCCCGAGATCGTGACGTCGATATTGCCCTTGGACGGGATCAGCACCACGGTCCGATCGCCCACGTGCAATCCGGCCCGGTCCGCGCCGCCGCCGTTGATGGCGATCTCACCGGCCTTGCTCGGCGGCCCGCCCTGCAGGAACTTGTCCGGCTCGGCGATCGCCTTGTCCGGCGGCAGATACGAGGCGCCGAAGGTGGGCGCGCCGCCGGTCTGCACCGCCTTGCCGTCCTTCAACAGCACGACGGGGCCGTTCACGCTGGGCGCGACCGAGCGCACGTCCGGCATGGCCGCGATCTTGTCGACGTCCTCGTTCGGAATGCCCAGGGACTGGCGTTCCTTCGGCGCGACGCGCACGTCGACGCCCTTGGCCTGGTTGGCGAAGATGTCGTCGAAGCTGCTCTGCAGGGTGTCGGTGAACACGAACGAGCCTGCGATGAAGGCGGTTCCGAGCACCACCGACAGCAGGGTCAGCAACAGTCGCACCTTGTGCGCGGCGAGGTTGCGCAGGGCAACCTTGCGCATGGGACTACCGGGCATCAGACGGTCTCCAGCGACTTCATCTTGTCGAGCACGGAATCGGCGGTGGGCGAGCGCAATTCGTCGACGATATGGCCGTCGGCGAGGAAGACCACGCGATCGGCGTAGGAGGCCGCGCGCGGATCGTGCGTCACGATTACCACGGTCTGCCGGAATTCGTCGACGGCGGCGCGCAGGATGGAGAGCACTTCACCGGAGGAACGGGAATCGAGGTTGCCGGTCGGCTCGTCGCCGAAGATGATGTCCGGCTGGCCCGCGAGCGCACGGGCACAGGCCACGCGCTGCTGCTGGCCGCCGGAGAGTTCGCTGGGCCGGTGGTTGAGGCGGTCCTTCAGGCCGAGCCGCTCCACGACGTTGGCGAGCCACTTCTCGTCGGCCTGGCGGCCGGCGATGTCGAGCGGCAGGGTGATGTTCTCGAGCGCGGTGAGGGTCGGCACCAGATTGAACGCCTGGAAGACGAAGCCGATGCGATCGCGGCGCAACTGGGTCATCTGCTTGTCCGAGAGCCGGGTGAGGTCGGTGTCGCCGATGTGGACCGTACCGCCGGTGGCGGCGTCCAATCCGGCTAGACAGTGCATGAGCGTTGATTTGCCGGAGCCCGAAGGGCCCATGATCGCGGTGAACTCCCCTTTCGCGAATTCGGCGCTCACCCCGTCCAGCGCACGCACCTGGGTGTCGCCTGATCCGTAGAACTTAGTCAGTTCGGTCGCCCGGGCGGCGACCTCTGCCGCGCCCTTGTCGAGGGTGACGGAGTCCGAGACGTTCGAAGTCATGGTGTCCAGTGTGTCGGCCTTTGCTGAGCCGCGCCATCCGGGATACCCCCTAGACCCGCAACCTCAGTGACTCCTCACAAATCGGGCGTGAACTCAGGGTATGGGCACAATACTGCCCTCGGGCAACGGCGCGTCGGAGGTCGTTTCGTACGTCGGTTCCCATACGTTTGTGGGCTCGGCCGGCGCTTCGTACTCGGTGGTCGGCACGACGGTGCTCGGCGTGGTGCCGGTGCGCAGGGGCAGAAACCGATCCACGGCGGCCACGCAACCACCGACCAGGAGCAGCACCGCCACCGTGAGCACCAGCAGCCACAGCAGACAGCCGCGCGTGCGGGACTTGCGGCGCTTCTTGACCGGCTGCCTGCCCCAGCCCGGACCCGGGCGCGCACCGGGCAGACGTGTGGACGGACCGGTCCCGGCGGCGCGAGTTCGGTTGTCCGGCACCGGAATCGCGGCGGACGAGGCGCCGAATTTACGCGTCGCGGGGCGGGGGGCCGGGCCGGAGGCGGCGCCACCGGGTGGCACACCGGCGCCCGCCTGCGGGCGAGCCGCCCCCGGGAAGGGCGTGGTTCCCGGACGAGCCGCCACGGGCTGGGACGGCACGCTGATCACCCCGCGCGGCGGCGGGGTCGGCTGCGCGGACGCGAACCCGGGCGCGGGCGTCCCCTGGAATCCGGCGGCGGGACGCGGGTGCCCGCCGCCCGCGTGAGCACCGCCCGCGTGACCGTTGCCCGCGTGACCGTTGCCGTTGGCCCGGTGCGATGCGCCCGGAACACCGTTGCCCGCGTGCTGAGTTCCCGGCGCGCCGTTCCCCGGCCCAGTGCCCGGCAGGCCGTTGCCCGCCTGCGGGGTACCCGGCCTGCCGTTCCCCGGCCCCGTGCCGGGCAGACCGTGACCCGCGTGCGGCGCCCCCGCGAATCCGCTGCCCGGACGACCGCCCTCCAGCGCGCGCTGCGCGGCGGTGGCGAACTCGATGCACGAATCGAACCGGTCCGCGGGGCTTTTCGCCATCGCACGAGCCAGGACCGCGTCCAGGGCGGGTGGCAGGCCCGCGCGCAGGGCGCTGACCCGGGGCGGCGGCTGATTCAGGTGGCCCTGCATGATCGCCACCGGATGTTCGGCGGTGAAGGGGACGTCGCCGGTCAGCAACCGGAACAGCGTGCAGGCCAGCGAGTATTGATCGCAGCGGTGATCGAGGTCGCTGCCGATCAGCTGTTCGGGCGCGGCGTAGGCCAGGGTCGCGGTGAAGGAACCGGTCTGGGTGAGGCGGGCCGCGGAGTCGTCGCGCAGGCGCGCGATGCCGAAGTCCGCCAGGAAGACCCGGTCCTCACCGTCGTCGTGCTCGAGCAGGATGTTGGCGGGCTTCACATCCCGGTGCAGCACGCCCTTGCGGTGCGCGTAGTCCAGCGCCTGCGCGGTGGCCGCGATGATCCGGACCGCCTGGGCCGGAGCCAGTTTCGCCGAATCCAGGGTGGAGGCGTCGGGGCCGTCGATGTAGCGCATGGAGATCCACAGCTGGTCCCCGTCGCTGCCGCGGTCGTAGATCGGCACGATGTGCGGATGCTCGAGCCGGGCGACCAGATCGGCCTCCCGCTCGAAGCGCGCGCGAGTCTCGGTATCGCCGAACAGGTCCCGGTTCAGCAGTTTGAGCGCGGTCCGGCGCGGCAGCCGCGGATGCTGGGCCAGGTACACCGCGCCCATTCCGCCCCGGCCGAGTTCGCGCTCGATCAGGTATCCGGCGAACCTCTCCCCGCTGCGCAGCACGCCGACCCTTTCGCTTGACTACGAACGGGACCCTAACGCGCGCGCGGCGGGCCCGACAACCTCCCCCGGCCGGGCCGTGGCCCAGACAACAGGCCGTGCCCGATGTGCCGGAATCCGCCCGGATCGGCCGTGGCCGGGACGGATTGGCCGGGACGGATTCGGCCGGGACGGTTCCGCGGCCCGATGATCCGGGCCCGGCTCCGCGCCCGGATCAGTTCAGCGGCGCCGACCGCCACCAGGTGAGCACCTCGTCCATGGTGCCGACCACACCGTCGGTGTACATCAGGAAGGTCGCGCGCTCGTTGTCGCCGGTGAACGCGGTGACCATGCGCGGGCGATCCTGATCGCTGAACTGGTAGTTGGTGTAGGTCTTGCCGCCGTTGTTGTCACTGGACTTCTTGTCCGGGGACAGCGCGTTCACCACGGCCTGCGCCTTGGCCGGGGAGCTGTAGACGTAGAACCGGTAGAACGGATCCTTGTTGTCGCCGCCGCCGAAGCAGCGCCACTGCACCGCGTAGTCACCGAAATCGGGCTCGCCGTCGGACTTGTCCGGCGGGCTGGACGGATCGGCCACCCAGCAGTCCGCGCCGTTGTAGCCGATGTCCCCGGTCTCGGACGCGGGCACCATGCGCGGGAACTTCGCGGCGATCGCCGAGGCGTCGCCCTTCGAGCCCGCCGCGGTGGTGGTCGGCTTGGCCGAGGGCGTCGTCTTGCCGGTGGGATTCGACTTCGCGGTGGTGGACACTCCCGACGCGGTGGTCAGGCCGCGATTCTCCTCGTCGCTGCCGCCGCCGAGCGCCACACCGATCACGACCGCGCCGATGACCAGCACGATCGCGCCGACGATCGCGCCGACGATCAGCCCGGCGTTGGACTTCTTCGGCGGCTGCCCGCCGGGGCGCTGACCGCCGATCGGGCCGCCCATGGTCGGCGGGCCGGGCGGCACGCCACCGCCGGTGCCGGCGAAGTTGTAGCCCGGAGCCGTGTACTGGTTGGCCGGGGCCGTGTACTGATTGGTCGGCTGCGGACCGCCGGTGTACGGGTTGGCCACCGGCTGCGGCTGCGACGTCGGCTTGTTGAGCATCGTCGGAAAGTGATTGGGCCCGGACGCGGTCGGGCTCGGGCCGCCGGTGGTCGGTGCGACCATCGGATTGGCCCCGCCGGTGTACTGCTGCCCCATGACCGGCATGGGCGGCGCGGTGCGCTGGCCGATCAGCGGCATGGCCGGCGCACTGGGCGCGGACAGCGCCCGGCGAGCCGCTGCGGCGAACTCGCTGCAACTGGCGAAACGCTCCTCCGCGCGCTTGGCCATGGCCTTGCCCAGCACCATGTCCAGCGCCGGCGGCAGCCCCTGGCGGGCGCTGCTCAGCGGCGGCGGCGGATTCTGCAGGTGGCCCTGGATGACCGCGGCCGGATTGGTGGCCGAGAACGGGCCGGAGCCGGTGAGCAGCCAGAACAGCGTGCAGGCGAGCGAGTACTGGTCCGAGCGGCCGTCGAGCACCGAACCGGTGAGCTGTTCGGGCGAGGCGTAGGCCAGGGTCGCGGTGAAAGTGCCGGTCTGGGTGAGGTTCTGACCGTGATCGTCGCGCAGGCGGGCGATGCCGAAGTCGGTGAGGTAGACGCGCTCGCCCTTGCCGCCGGTGGACCGCGCCAGCAGGATGTTGGCGGGCTTCACGTCGCGGTGCAGCACCTCGTTGCGGTGCGCGTAGTCCAGCGCGTCGCCCATCTCGGCGATGATCTGCACCGCCCGCTCGGGCGGCAGGGTCTGCGGATTCACGCTCGCGGCGTCGACGCCGTCGATGTACTGCATGGAGATCCACAGCTGGCCGTCTTCCAGCCCGCGGTCGTACACGGTGACGATGTTGTGGTGGTCCAGCTGGGCGACCAGATCGGCCTCGCGCTCGAAGCGGGCGCGAACCTCCTTGTCGAAGACCATCTCCCGGTTCAGCAGCTTGAGCGCGGTCATGCGTGGCAGGCGCGGGTGCTTGGCCAGGTAGACCGAACCCATCCCCCCGCGGCCCAACTGCCGCTCGATCACATAACCGGCGAAAACGTCGCCGTTGGACAGCATGACCAGCTCTCACTTCCCACGTCGCACGCCGGGACCCACCAGCGCGCGGCGTACCGCAAACGATCGGCATGATCGCACTCGGGCCGATCCGGAAAACACCGAAACCATAGCAGGACCGTGCTGAATCACCCCGTCGATCCGAGATCGGCAACACGGTCCTAACGAACTATCTCCCCCGGCAGCGAAAGCGCAACAACCGTGACCGCCGTCTCCCGGTGCAGGGCTGTCGGAGGCTACCGATAGCCTGTACCACATGCGCATAGGAGCACATGTTCGGACCGAAGGCGATCCCATCGGATTCGGGGAGAAGCTGGGCGCCGACGTCATCCAGATGTTCGTGGTGGATCCGCAGAGCTGGGACAAACCCCAGCCGCATCCACTGGCCGCGGAGATCAAGGCCAGCCCGATCGACGTGGTGGTGCACTCCAGCTACCAGATCAACGTGGCCAGCCTGAACAACCGGCTGCGCATGCCCTCGCGCAACGCGGTGGCGGCGCAGGCCAAGGCTGCGGCCGAGCTCGGCGCGTTCGGCCTGGTCGTGCACGGCGGGCACGTGCGCAAGGACGAGGAGATGCTCGAAGGAATCCTGAACTGGCGCAAGCTCTTCGAACGCCAGCAGGACAAGGGCGGGTTCGACGTGCCCATCCTCATCGAGAACACCGCCGGCGGAAATCACGCCATGGCCCGGCATTTCGACGACATCGCCCGGTTGTGGGACGCCGTGGGCGATTTCGGGGCCGGTTTCTGCCTGGACACCTGCCACGCCTGGGCCGGCGGCGAAGAACTGCTCGGCATCGTGGAGCGCGTCAAGGCCATCACCGGCCGCATCGACCTGGTGCACCTGAACTCCTCGCGCGACGCCTTCGACTCCGGCGCGGACCGGCACGCCAATCTCGCCGACGGCACCATCGACGCGCAACTGCTGGTCGAGGTGTGCCGGGCCGTGGACGCGCCGATCGTGCTGGAGACCCCGTCCGAGGGCGTGGCCGACGACCTGGCCTTCCTGCGGGAACAGGTCGGCTGAGCCCGATCACCGCGTGCGCGGCGGGCCTACCGGTTCTTCGGTCCGGTCGCCGCGCTTTCGATCCGGCTGCGCCTAATCCTGTTTCGCGCGGGGCCTCGATGGTGTGCTCGTACACAGCATCCGATCGAGCGAAAGGCCCTGTATGTCCGTCGATTACGCCACCGCCACCGCCACCGTGGTGAAGCTCGGCAGCAAGATAGGCGCTCGTATCGACGGGGTGCGCCTGGGCGCGGACCTGTCCCCCGAGACGGTCGAGCTCATCCAGTCGGCGCTGGCCGAGCACAAGGTGATCTTCTTCCGCGGCCAGGATCATCTGACCGAGGACGGGCAGTACGAGTTCGCCGAGTTGCTGGGCTCCCCCACCACCCCGCACCCGACCGTCACCTCCAAGGGCGTGAAGTCGCTGCCCATCGACTCCGAGTACGGCCGGGCCAACAGCTGGCACACCGACGTCAGCTTCGTGGACCGCATTCCGAAGGCGTCCATCCTGCGCGCGGTGCACCTGCCCTCCTACGGCGGCTCCACCACCTGGGCCTCCACCGTGGCCGCCTACGAGGCACTGCCCGAACCGCTCAAGGTGCTGGTGGAGAACCTGCGCGCCCGGCACACCAATGTCTACGACTACGCCGCCGACCGCAGCGACACCGCCGCGGCGAACGCGAACGGCAAGGCGTACCGCGAGGAGTTCGAGTCCGACTACTACGAGACCGAGCACCCCGTGGTGCGCGTGCACCCGGTCACCGGTGAGCGCGCCCTGCTGCTCGGCCACTTCGTGAAGAACTTCGTCGGCCTGTCCGCCGCCGAGTCCCAGGCCCTGTTCCAGCTGCTGCAGAACCGGGTCATCAAGCTGGAGAACACCACCCGCTGGAACTGGCAGGACGGCGACGTCGCCATCTGGGACAACCGGGCCACCCAGCACTACGCCATCGACGACTACGACGGCGAGCCCCGCCGCCTGACCCGCATCACCCTCGCGGGCGATGTCCCGGTCGACGTGCACGGCGAGCCCAGCACCATCATCAGCGGCAACGCCGAGCACTACTCCATCATCGAGCAGGTCTCCCCGCGCGCGGCCTGAAACGAGCCTGCCCCGAGTGTGATGTTCTTGCGCACATCACAATCGGAGCGGGAGAAAGGCCGGGAACGGCGGCCCCAACCAGCCGTCGCCCCGGCCTTTCGCTCGTCCGGGAACGGCGGCAAATAGACTCGTCCCCCATGGAGATTCGGCCGCTCGACGGGGTGCGGGTTCTGGAACTGGGCAATTACGTGGCCGCGCCGACGGCGGGGCGGATTCTCGGGGATTTCGGGGCGGAGGTCATCAAGGTCGAGCGCCCCAAAACCGGTGACGAGCTGCGCAATTGGCGACTCTACGGCGGCGACACCTCCATGCTGTACCGGACGGTGAACCGCAACAAGAAGTCCATCACCCTGGACCTGCGCACCGAGGCGGGGCGCGCGGTCGTGCTCGGGCTCATCGAGAAATGCGATGTGCTGCTGGAGAACTTCCGGCCCGGCATGCTGGAGAAATGGGGCCTGGGGCCCGAGGTGCTCAACGCCGCCAATCCGAAGCTGGTCATCACCCGCATCTCCGCGTACGGGCAGACCGGACCGCTCGCCCAGCGCCCGGGCTTCGCCGCGGTCGCCGAGGCGGTCGGCGGACTGCGCGAACTCGTCGGCGATCCGGATCGGCCGCCGGTACGGGTGGGCGTGTCCATCGGCGACTCCATCGCCGGCATCTACGCCGCCTTCGGCACGGTGATGGCGCTGTTCCAGCGCGAGCGCGCGGACGCGACGGTTCCGCTGGCGCAGCGCGTGATCGACGTGGCGTTGAACGAGTCCATTCTGTCGGTCATGGAATCGCTGGTGCCGGACTACCTCGCGTACGGCATCAACCGCGAGCGGGTCGGCGGGCGCATGGAGGGCATCGCGCCCAGCAACGCCTACCCGTGCAGCGACGGCAACAGCATCATCATCGGTGGCAACGGCGACGCCATCTTCCAGCGCTACATGCAGGTCATCGAACGGCCCGATCTCGCGGCCGATCCGGAATTGCAGGACAACGCGGGCCGGTGGCGCAATCGCGATCGGCTGGACGCCTCGATCGCGGAATGGACCCGCACCCGCACCCCGGCGCAGGCGCTCGAGGTGCTCGAGGCGGCCGCCATTCCCTGCGGACCCATCTACACCGCCGCCGATATCGTGGCCGACGAACAATACCGGGCGCGCAATATGATTCAGGATTTCGCGGTGGACGTGGGTGAGCCCGAACCGAAACAGGTCGGTTTCACCGGCATCGTCCCGGTCATCGGCGAGCGGTCGTTGCCCATTCGCAACGTCGGACCGGACCTGGGTGCGCACACCCGCGAGGTGCTCGCGGGACTATTGGGCATGTCCGACAGCGAGATCGACGCCCTGGAGGCACTGTGATGGAAGCGATCCTGCGCGATGTGACCCTGCGCGACGGCCTGCAGCTCACCGGAAAGACACTGCCGGTCGCGCGCAAGGCCGAGATCGTGCGCCGGCTGCTGGCGCTGGGCGTTCCGGAATTGGAGATCGGCTCCATGGCGCGCCCGGATCTGGTGCCGCCCATGGCCAATACGCTCGAGCTGGTCGCCGCGCTCACGCCCGAGGAATTGGCGCGCTGCTGGGTGTGGGTGGCCACGCCGCGTCATGTGGAGAAGGCCGCGGCGGCGGGCGTGCGCAATTTCCAGTACTGCTTCTCGGTCTCGGACGCGCACAACAAAGCCAATATCGGGCGCAGCACCGAGGACAGCCTGGCGGCCATGCCGGACGCGGTCGCCATCGCCCGGGAGGCGGGCGGGCGCATTCAGCTGTGCCTGGCAACGGCTTTCACCTGCCCGTTCGACGGGCCGGTCGATCCCCGCCGGGTCCTGGCCATCGCCGGGGACCAGCGCGCGGCGGGCTCGGCGGACATCGTCATCGCCGACACCCTGGGGCAGGCGTATCCCGCGCAGGTCTCGGCACTGATCGCCGCGGTGGCCGCGCCCGGGCGCTGGGGTACGGCCAACCGCCGCATCGTGTTCCACGGCCACGACACGTGGGGCATGGGCGTGGCGAACTCGCTGGCGGCCATCGCGGCCGGTGCGGCCGTGGTGGACGGCTCGCTCGGCGGGCTCGGCGGCTGCCCGTTCGCGCCCGGGGCGTCCGGCAACACCGCCAGCGAGGATCTGCTCTTCGCCACGCGGCCGGAATGGTTCACGCCCGAATCGCTCGCGGGACTGGTGCCGATATCCGAACAGTTGCTGGCCGAACTCGGCGAACCGAATCGCTCCCGGACGGCCGAAGGCAGTCGCTCCGAAGCGGCGGCATTCGACTGGGTTATTCGCGGGTAGCGCCAATATCGACGAAACCGGGGACTATCACGGATGAATCCATGAAAATGGTAGCCAGTTATTAGCTGAATTCGCGCAGAATAAATGCGCCGAGTTCTTTCATGGATTCATTTCGCGAGTTTCACTCGACGGGTTTCACTCGGACGGAGGGACTCGATCGACTCCGGGGTCCGTGTGCCGCCCGGGGAGAGTCAGTTGCCGTCGGTGGGCGCGTTGTCCGCGCGTAGTTTGAGCAGGACCAATCCTGCGGTGCAGGCCAGTATCAGGCCCGCGACGGTGATTTCCACATGTAGGCCCGCTATCCCGAGGATCGCGCCGACCACTCCGCCCAGGAAGAACAGCCAGGCGGCGGCACGGGCCAGGATTGCCGACGGTCTCGACGGTCTGTCCACCGCCGGTTCCCCGGGCCGCGCGTTGGCGCGCAGCGGGGATGTCGAGAATGCACCCATCATCCACTCCTAGATGACGCCCACCGGTTCGGCGAATCTTCGGCGCGTCTCTCGGCTAATTTCGGGCGTCTCACGTGTAACTTTGGACACACATTACGGCTCGGCAACGAATTGTCCATGCGACACGTGCTCGCAACACGCAGAGTTTATTAATCCGATATCTGAATCACTGCTGTTTGAGATATTGTCGTAGCCTTCCGGAACAACGCCGTAGTCGTACAAATCGGACCAAGCACCCGCCTGGCCCCGAGTCATCACCTCCGTTATGGTGAGCCCACTCGAGACAATCAGGAGTGCCACAAATGGACGGCAGCAACGCCCGCGCGGACGAGCGCGGCGACACCACACCGCGGAGGCCGCTCCCCCGGCCCGTGGCCGGTGCCGCCGCAGCCGTCGGCGTGGTTTCGCTGGGTCTGGTGCTTCTCGGCGCCTGCGGCCTCGGCCGCCAGGACGTCTATGTGCCGCCCCCGGCCCTGAACGCGGATCTGCAAGCCGCGCCGGAGATTACGAAGCCGGGCGAGAGCACGACGCCCGGGGTTCTGATCCCGCCCTCGCCGACCTGGCGGGTGGCCTCGGACCAGCCGCCCCGGCGCACGCTGCCGCCGTCGGTCACCATCGATCCCGATGACCCGGACTACCCGGGGGATCGGACCGACCGGCCGAGCACCACCACCCGCACCACCCGGCCGACCACCCCGCGCACCACCACCTCGCGGCCGCCGGTGACCACCACCGAGCGCCCGGTGACGACCGAACGACCGGTCACCACGACCGAGGTCACCACCACCGCGCCGGCCACGACCACCGAACGGCCCACCGCCACCGACGATTCCGACGAGTGAGGGGCGCGGCCGAACAGGTTCGGCCGCCCGGATTCCGCGGCGGCGGGCGCTGCCGCGCACCTCACCGGTCCGGGCAGCCCGCCGCGGCACGGGCGCTACCAGTCGCCATCGGTGACGGGCTTGCCCTTCGGATCGCCGAGGTGGTGCACCTGCCCGGGAACCGGGTCCTGCCACGGCTCATGGTCCGCGCCCAGCCACTCGCCGACCGGGGCCACGGTGGACAGTTCGGTGACGGGCGCGAGATCTGTTGCGTCGGAGTCGAAGTAGTCGAACCACGGCAGGCCCGCCTCGGTGTACGCCTGCCGGTTCACCGGTGAGGGCGGCGGCGCTTCGCCGGTGATGCGCTGCCAGTCCGGCGGCGTCACCAGGTGCACGAAGACACGGCCGGAACGCGTTGTCGCCCACGACTCGAGCGCGCGATCGTCGGCGTAGATCTCCTGGTGCATGGTGCCGCCGACGCCCAGGCCCATGGCCTTGGCGGACTTTCCCGCCGCCGAACGGGCGGGCGGCGCGCCGGGGGCGGACCCCGGGGGCGGTGGCGCCGAGCCGTAACCCGCGCCCTGCGCTGGGGGCGCCGGGTACGCGCCGAAGGAACCGGTGTTGCCCGCGGGATCGCCCCACTGCGGTGCGGGCCCGCCGTACCCGCCGCCCGGCGCCGGCGGCGGGCCACCGGGCGGCGGCGCACCGTAACCACCGGAGCCACCGGCGTATCCACCGGCCCACGGCGGCGGTTTCTCGCCGTAGCCGCCGTCGAACGGGCTGCCGAGCGTCTGTGGGCCGTCACCGCGGCCGGCTTCCCGTGCGCGCTGGGCCTTGCGCCACTGCGCCAGTTCGATCTCGTTCAATCCGAAGTGCTGCAGCTGGATTCCGCCCCAGACCTCCTCCCCGGTGACCTGACCCTCCACCGTCGCGCCCAATCCCAAAGGCACCGCGACGAATTGGCGGATGGTGCCCGCACCGGAGTTGATGCCGTCCAGCCAGGGCTGGCGGGGTAGCACCACGTAGTTCTGCGGGTCGCGCCCGAGCCGATCGCTCCACGGCTTGCCCGAGACCGCGCACACCTTGCCCACCCCGATCTGCAGGGCCGCCGGCTCCTGCGCGGAGAACGAGAGCCACATGGCCTCGCGCAGGTACATGGGCAGCATGACGCCGCCGCGTTTCGCCCATTCGTCGGGCACCGTGTCCGCGTAGTCGGCCACCCGCCGCACCGGGAAATCCCCGATGCCCGGCGGCAGCGCGTGCGTCCCCGTCTCCGGCAGCCGCAGCGTGCGAATGAATCGCACCCGCACACCCCCCGCCAAAACCAGCGTATTCCCGTCCAGCCGAACAGTTTCCTCTCCCATGACCGCACCCTACGCGCGCGAGAGAACCCGCCCCCACCACTTTTCGCGTTCCGCGGATCGACCCGCGCGCCCGGCCACGCGCGTGTCCCCCGCCCCGGCCGCGAACACACGCCCAGCGGGACATCACACGGCTAACCGTGCGCACTGAACCGCGCCGGGCGCGGCCCACTGGAACGCGGTCCGGTGGAAGCGATCCGGAGCCCGCTCACGTCCTGCCTCGCGGCGGCGGAATGACTCCCGCGCAGGCGCATTCGTCGCGAAACGAACGCGCCCCGCTCCTGGAGAGAGCGGGGCGCGGGGACGGCGGGTTCGGGTCAGAACTCGACGAGGGTGTAATCGCCTACGTGGTCGGCGAGTTGGCGCAGGTGATCCAGGTCGCCGCCCAGGGTGCGGGCGATGCCGGTGAGGCGGGCCACGTAGTGGCTCACCGGGTACTCGGTGGTGATGCCGATGCCGCCGTGCATCTGGATCGCCTCCTGGCCGATGTGGCGGGCCGAGCGGCCCACCTGCAGGCGGGCGCGGGCGGCGACGGCGGGATCGGTGACCTCGTCCACCAGGGCGGCCGTGGCGTACAGGCTCATACTGCGCGCCAACTCCAGGGAGACGTACATTTCGGCGGCCCGCTGACTCAGGGTCTGGAACTTGGACAGCGTGACGCCGAACTGCTTGCGGGTCTTGAGGTATTCGGTGGTGAGTCGCAGCGACTCCTCCATCGCGCCGAGCGATTCCGCGCACAGCGCGGCCTGCGCCTGGGCGGTCACCGTGGCCAGCGCGGCCGCGGCGTCGGCGTTGTCGCCGAGCAGTTCACCCGGGGTGGCGGTGAACTCGAGTTGCGCGCCGCGGCGCTCGTCGAAGGTGCGGAAGGGCTTGCGCACCACGCCCGTCGCGTCGGCGGCGACCAGGAACAGCCCGAGGCCGCCACCCGGCAGTTCGGCGCTGACCACGAACTCGTCGGCGCAATCCCCGTGCGGCACCGGGTTCTTCACCCCGGTCAGCACGTATCCGTCGCCCTGCGGCACCGCGATGGTGGCGAGTTCGGCGGCGGGCCAGCGGGTTCCGGGCTCGTCGTGGGCGAAGGCCAGCAGCTTCTCCCCCGCGACCAGCGCGGGCAGCACGCGCTGCCGCTGTGCCTCGGTGCCGGCGGCGGCGATCAGTCCGCCCGGGATCAGCACGGCGTCCAGGATCGGCTCGGGCGCCAGGCGGCGGCCGACCTCCTCCAGCACGACCATGGTCTCCACCGGCCCGGCGCCCACGCCGCCGTCCTCCTCGCTGAAAGCCAGGCCGAGCACGCCGAGTTCGGCGAGCTGGTTCCAGACCTCGCGGTTCCAGCCGAGTTCGGCGTCGGTGACCTTCAGGCGGGACTCCGGGTCGTAGGCGCGGGCGAGCAGATCGCGGACCGTGTCGCGCAGCATGACCTGTTCATCGGTGAGTTCGAAATCCATGGCGGCAGCTCACAATCCGAGGATGGTGGAGGCGATGATGGTGCGCTGCACCTCGCTGGAACCTCCGTAGATGGTTGTCTTGCGGTAGTTCAGGTAGCCGGGACCGGTGCGCTGCGCCCAGGCGGGCGAAGCGATGTCATCGGCCTGCACCGGCAGCGCGTCCGGGCCCGCGATGTCCAGCAGCAGCTCGGTGGCGGCCTGCTGGAGCTCGGAGCCACGCAGCTTGAGCACCGAGGACGCCGGATTCGGTTTGCCGTCGGTGGTATTGGAGACGACCCGCATCAGGGTCAGCTCCAGCGCCAGCAGCTCGTTCTCCAGCGCCGCCACGCGCGCGGCGAACACCGGATCCTCGAGCAGCGTGCCGCGTCCCGACCTGGTCTGGGCCGCATACTCCTTCGCGACCGCGAGTTTCACCTTGGTGCGGCCGACGCCGGTGATGCCGGTGCGCTCGTTGCCGAGCAGGAACTTGGCGTAGGTCCAGCCCATGTTCTCCTCGCCGACCAGCTGATCGGCCGGAACCCGGACGTTCTCGAAGAAGACCTCGTTGACCTCGTGGCCGCCGTCGATGAGCTTGATCGGCCGGACGGTCACGCCCGGCGACTTCACGTCGAACAGCAGCATCGAGATGCCCGCCTGCTTCTTCGCGGCCGGATCGGTGCGGACCAGGCAGAAGATCCAGTCCGCGTACTGCGCCAGCGTGGTCCAGATCTTCTGGCCGTTGACGATGTAGTCGTCGCCGTCGCGGACGGCGGTGGTGCGCAGCGAGGCCAGGTCCGACCCGGCATCGGGCTCGGAGAAGCCCTGGCACCACCAGATGTCGAGGTTGGCGGTCGGGGGCAGGAAGCGCGCCTTGAGCTCCTCCGAGCCGAACTGCGCGATGACCGGGCCGATCATCTGGGCGTTGAAGGTGAGCGGCTCGATGACCGAGGCCAGCTGCATCTCGTCTTCCCAGATGTGGCGCTGCATGGGCGTCCAGTCACGGCCGCCCCAGGCGACCGGCCACTTGGGGACCGCGTAGCCGTGTTCGTTGAGGATCCGATGCGTGGTGACGATGTCGTCCTTGGAGATCTCGCGCCCGTACTTCACGCGCTCGCGAATCTCCGCCGGGATCTTGGTCCGGTAGAACTCGCGCAGTTCGTCCCGGAATTTCACCTCGTCGGGTGACAGGGCAAGTTTCATCGCTTCTCCCAGCGTCGCTGTCGTTTCAAGGTCAAACTTACCCCTCGGTAATACTCGGCGTGTCGGCTGGATCACACCCGGTGGCCGCCTCGGCAGACGCGATTGCGGGGCAGCTGGTACGTTGCCGGGGAGATCCGGTGCGCCGGTGCCGCTTCCGAGCGCAGAGCCGCCGATCGTCCCACCGGTATCCCCAGTTCGCAGGAGAAGTACGAGTGAACGGCAGAACTCTTCCCGGGCGTGCCGCCTCGGTCACCGCCCTCGCCGCCGCCGCGGTCCTGTGCGCGGCGGGCACGGCCGCCGCCGACGCGGAGAAATCGCCGGTCGAGACCGCGATCGAGCAGCTCACCACCGCCGCGGGCGACAACGCCGAGGCCCGCGCCGCGGTCACCACCGTGAGCAAGGGCGCCCAGCTGGTCGCGGCCGCCAGGCTCGGCGACATCGGCTTCCGGCCGTTCGGGTACACCGCGCCCACCATCGGCTGCGGGCACAACCTGCCCTTCACCATGACCGCCGCCTCGGCGACCCCCGGCATGGTGAACGGCCCCGAACTCGGCCTCGCCGGTCCGCCCGGCACCCTGCGCTTCCAGGCCACCCCCGCGCATTCGGGGATGCCGCTGGCCTCGGGCCTGAGCGTGGCGTGGCTCAATGTCGGCAACGGCCGCAGCGGCATCAGCCCGCTGGCCGACGTGACCGAATACAACCTCCCGGCCCTGGCGACAACCGTGGACTCCGGCCCGGGCACCGTCGTGGCCTCGCTCTGGGGGACGATCGACTACCCCGCGGCCCGCTGCGTGGTGCTGCCGACGGTCGGGCTGTTCACCGTGGCCGAGCTGCCGAAGACGGACGGTCAGCCCTCGACCGGCTCGGGTGGTTCCAGCGACAGCGGCTCGAGCGGCTCCGGCGACGCGCCCGCACCGGCCGACGCCGCGCCCGCCGACCCGGGCGCTCCCGCACCGGCCGCGCCCGCACCCGCCGCGCCGGCCCCGGCGGCCCCGGCCGCGAGCTAGTCGCACACGGGATCCGCCCGGACCGCCGGCCACCGGACCCCGATCGGCTCTGCCTCACAATCACTTTCGTGCCCGGACTCGCCGAGTCCGGGCACGACCGTTCGGTTCGCCGGTGCCCGCCCCTCGAAACGAGCTCGCGCCCAGGCTTTTCGGCCTGGGCGCGAGTTTTCGTGCGAGCTGCGCTGTGCGGGAACCGCTCAGGTGCGGGGCTTGCGCTTGTGGTCCTGGCGCTTGAAGTCGCGGTCCGCGGGGCGGCGGGGGGCGCGGCTCATCGAGCGCTGGCCGGGGGCGCCGGAATCGAGCTCCAGCTGAATGAGCTGACCGCTGATGCGGGTGCGGCTCAGCGCGTTCAGGGTCTCCTGCGACAGGTCCGCGGGCAGCTCGACCAGGCTGTGGTCCGGGCGAATGCTGATGTGGCCGAAGTCGCTCCGGCGTAGCCCGCCCTCGTTGGCGATGGCGCCGACGATCGCGCCGGGGGCGACCTTGTGCCGCTTGCCGACCGCGATGCGGTAGGTCGCCAGCTCCGCGCCGGTGTTGCGGTGCAGCGAGGGGCCGCCCTCGCGCGGGCGGCGCTCACGGTCGCCCGCGAAGGAGCGCTCGGGACGCTCGCGGCGCTCGCGCACCACGGGCTCCGGGTCGGGCTCCATGAAGAAGTTGTTGCCGTCGTACGAGCCGACCGCCAGCGCCGCGGCGATGTCCACCAGCGGAATGTTGTGCTCGCGCTCGTAGTCCTCGATGAGCTTGCGGAACAGCGGCAGATTCGCCGACGCGAGGTTCTCGGTGATGGTGTCGCCGAACTTGGTGACGCGCTGCGCGTTCACGTCGTCCACGCTGGGCAGCTGCATCTCGGTCAGCGGCTGGCGGGTCGCGCGCTCGATGGCGTCGAGCAGGCGGCGCTCGCGCGGGGCGACGAACAGCAGGGCGTCACCGCTGCGGCCCGCGCGGCCGGTGCGGCCGATGCGGTGCACGTAGGACTCGGTGTCGTGCGGGATGTCGTAGTTCACCACGTGCGAGATGCGCTCGACGTCCAGGCCGCGGGCGGCGACGTCGGTGGCGACCAGGATGTCGAGCTGGCCGTTCTTGAGCTGACCGATGGTCCGCTCACGCTGGGCCTGCGCGATGTCGCCGTTGATGGCCGCGGCGGAATAGCCACGCGCGCGCAGCTTTTCGGCCAGCTCCTCGGTGGCCTGCTTGGTGCGCACGAAGATGATCATGGCCTCGAAGGACTCGACCTCGAGGATGCGGGTCAGCGCGTCCAGCTTGCGCTGGTACGACACCGACACCCAGCGCTGGGTGATGTTCGTGTTGGTGGAGGTCTTGGTCTTGACCGTGATCTCCACCGGGTCGTGCAGGTACTGCTTGGCGATCTTGCGGATCACCGGCGGCATGGTCGCCGAGAACAGCGCGACCTGCTTCGTTTCGGGCGTGTCGCGCAGAATGCGCTCGACGTCGTCCTGGAAGCCCATCTTGAGCATCTCGTCGGCCTCGTCGAGGACCAGGTACTGCAGCTGGGTCAGATCCAGCGTGCCGCGCTCCAGATGGTCGATGACGCGACCGGGCGTGCCGACCACGACGTGCGCGCCGCGGCGCAGGCCGGACAGCTGCACGGCGTAGTTCTGGCCGCCGTAGATCGGCAGCACGTTCAGACCCGGAATGTGGGTGGAGTACCGGCCGAAGGCCTCCGCCACCTGGATCGCGAGCTCACGGGTCGGTGCGAGCACCAGCGCGCGCGGGGCCTTGCCGGTGACTTCCAGACCCATGAGGATCGGGATGGCGAAGGCGGCAGTCTTGCCGGTACCGGTCTGCGCGAGACCCACCACGTCCGAGCCCGCCAGCAGCGGCGGAATCGTCGCAGCCTGAATCGGCGACGGCGATTCGTAGCCGACATCGGCGATGGCCCGCAGGACGCGGTCATCGATACCGAGATCAGCGAAGGACGGGCCGTTCGCGTCCCTCTCGTCGTCAGTGGGAACGCTGTCGGCCGGTGAGGTACTCATTGACCAGCAGTTTACTGCCTTACCCTGGTCGCCCCGACCATCGGGTGAATAGGCTGGAAGTCGTGCAACCGGACAACCCGCCCGCATCTGCGGCAACGCCCCCCGTTCTGTCGGCATCCGGGCTGGGTCACGCCGAACCCGCGCCCGTCCGCAACTACGTCACCGGCGCGGTCACGACCGCCGAATCCGCCAGCTCAGAGGCGATGAGCGCGCTCGCGCACGAACCGGCGGCGCAGGCGGCGGCTCCCGTCGGAGTGTCGCCCGCGGGCGCGGTGGACATCGCCGTGGTGCAATTCGCGCCCGGCGCCGACACCGTGGCCAATCTCACCGCGTTGCGGGCCGAGGTGCGGGCGGCCAGTGAACTCGGGGCGAAGGTCGTCATCGCACCCGAGTACTCGATGTACGCGGTGACGCGGCTGGACGAACGGGTGGTCAAGGCGGCTGAACCGCTCACAGGTCCGTTCGTGAACGGATTGCGCGGCATCGCAGCCGAATTCGGGGTGCACCTGGTGGCCGGCGTGGTGGAGGCGCCCGGCGGCGATCAGCCCGCGGACCGCATCTACAACACGCTGGTCGCGGCGACCCCGAACGCCGAATTCGCCGCCGTCTACCGCAAGGTGCACCTGTACGACGCGTTCGGTTTCCAGGAGTCCGAGCTGGTGCTGCCCGGCCCGCTCGACCCGCCGCAGACCTTCACCGTCGACGGGGTCGTGTTCGGGATGCAGACCTGCTTCGATCTGCGGTTCCCCGAGGGCATCCGGCGCATCGCGGACGCCGGGGCCCACGTGCTGGTGCTGCCCGCGCAATGGATCCCCGGCCCCGGCAAGGTCGATCAGTGGACGACGCTGCTGCGGGCGCGGGCCATCGAGAACACCATGTACGTGGCCGCTTCGGACCAGGCCGCCCCGCGCGGCTCGGGCGCGTCCATGATCATCGCCCCCTCCGGCGCGGTACTGGCCGAGCTCGGCGATCAACCCGGCATCGCGACCGCCCGCGTGGACCTGGACCAGCTCCGCGAGGTGCGCGCCACGAATCCGAGTCTGGCCCTGCGCCGCTTCGGAATTCGCGAGGAGTAGGCCACCCGCACGGGGGGGTGTTCACGCGCAGGCGAGAATCCGCCTCTGCCCGGTTGGCGCCCGCCAGAGCTATACCGGCCGGCGACCGTCACACGGCCGAGGTGTCGTGCGGACGGGGTCGTCGTGGGGCCGGCAAGCTCGTCGGGCGGCAAGGCTTGCCGCCGGCGAGGTGCCGCTGGTTCCTGCGCGCGGGACGGGCGCGGCGTCCGAGGGCCGAGCCGAGGGGCGGCCTGCGCAACTAGACTGGGCGGCAATGACCTATCCGGATCGGGGGACCGCCGGGCGGGCACTGGGCGGGGTGCTCGTGCGGTTGCGCACGGCGGATCCGCTGCTGCTGGGGTTGCCGCGCGGCGGGGTGCCGGTGGCGGCGGCCATGCGGCGCATCATCGGCGGAGATCTGGACGTGCTGCTGGTGCGCAAGCTCGGGGTGCCGTGGCAGCCGGAACTGGCGGTGGGCGCGATCGGCGAGGACGGGACGCGGGTGCTCAACCCCGACGTCATGCGCCTCACCGGCGTGACGCCCGAGCAGATCGCCGAGGTCGAGCTGCTCGAACGCCGGGAACTGGAACGCCGTCGGCGCGTATTGCGCGCGACCCCGCCGATCCCGCTGAAGGACCGCACGGTGGTGATCGTCGACGACGGCATGGCCACCGGCGCGACGGTCGCGGTCGCCTGCGAGGTCGCCCGCCTGCACGAGCCCCGCCACCTGCTGGTGGCGGTCCCGGTCTCGTCCTGGGAAGCGCTGCAACGCATTCGGCTGCTCGCCGACGAGGTGGTCTGCCCCCTGGTCCCCCGCCAACTCGGCGGCGTGGGCGGGGTCTACGACGATTTCCACCAGCTGACCGATGACGAGGTCGTCGCCCTGCTCCACCCGCCGGAGGCGTGAGGCCCTGTCGCGGCACGATGTCGCCCGGGTGCGGTTCGAGCACGGTGGGCGGGCAGTCGCGCCGGGCGACGGCGCGCCCGGTCGGCACGGCGCGCGGGTGCCACCGCGCGAGGCATCGGGTGCTCGGCCATAACGCCCGGTAGGTATGGCGTGCGTGGGGCATCCGTCACCGTGACGATGTGTCGGTGGAGGTGGAGCGGCCGGATGTGGGTGGGGGACGGGGTTATTCGACCTCGGTCAGGCCGGTGCGGTGGCGTTGGGCCAGGTCGGCGTAGTAGGAGGGGTTGATCTTGACCCACATTTCGGCCTGGGTGCCCGCTATGGGGCGTTTCACCTCGGCGGGCGCGCCGGCTGCGAGGACGCCGTCGGGAATCTCCTGGCCGGGCTGGACCAGGGAGTGGGCGGCGATCATCGTGCCGCTGCCGATCCTGGCGCCGTCCAGCACCGTGCTGGCGTTGCCCACAATCGATTCCGCGCCCAGCGTCGCGCCGTGGAACACGACCGCGTGGGCGAGCGTCGCGCCCGGGCCGATCTCCACCGTCACCTCCGGCGGCACGTGGATCACCGCGTTGTCCTGCACGTTCGCCCGCTCACGAATGATGATGGGCGCGAGGTCGGCGCGCAGCACCGCCCCGTACCAGATCGAGGCCCCCGCCTCGACCCGGACGTCGCCGATGAGCGTGGCCGTGGGCGCGATGAAGGCCGTCGGGTCGACCGTGGGCCGCTTGCCTTCGAATTCATAGAGTGGCACGCCTGCCAACGTAAACCCTTGCCCCGGCGAACGGTTCGGGACGAGGTACGCCGCGCCGCGAATCCGGATTCGGCGGCAGCGTGCCCTGAGCGTCATGTACGGTCCCCGCCGCTCACGATGGCGCGCACCCTCCTCGGCGAATCCGCGACCACGGTCGGCCGTTCACCGGCGTGCCGGCGCGGACCGCTCGAGGTGCGGATGCCGACCCCGCGGGGTCTATTGTTCCGGCGAATCCGGTCCAGCTGACCGCAGAGCGCGTCGGCCCACCTCAACCCCGAGAGCTCCTGCGCGTCGAGCGCGGCCGGGCCGGGCAGTCACCGTCTGCGCCGGGCGAGCCGCAGCCGGTACACCGGATCCGCGCCCCGGGATTCGGCTCGGGCCGACCAACTCTCGGACCGGCGCTCCGGTCGGTCTCGCGATCACACGCTCGCCGGTGCCGGGGCGGTTCCAAGTCTCACCGGGCGAGTTCTTCGATCCAGGTGACGATGTCGGAGGCGACCTCCGTGTGAACCGGCTCGTGCAGGAGGTCGTGTCCCGCGTCCCGGTACTCGCGGTAGTCGGCGCGCGGTTGGTGGCGCACCCAGGCGCGGACGACATCGACCGGTGCACGGCGGTCATCAGTGCCGTGTACCACCAGGGTCGGAAGTGTCCCCGGGAGTTGGGGTTCCGGGCCGGGACCGGCGGGGGCGACGTGCGCGGCACGGGGATCGGCTGCCGCCGGAGTGGATCGGGCCGACTGCGCGCCGCGGTTGCCGGCCGAGGGAGCGGTCCGGGCCGCGGGGGCGGTGCGGGTGGAGACCGGCGGAGCGCCGCGCAGGATGGTTTTCGGGGTCCCGCAGAGGATCAGAGCGGAAACCGGCGGAGGGGTCGCGGCGGGCGGGACCAGGGCGGGGCACGCGCCGATCAGGGCGAGGGCGGTGGCCGCGCCGAGGGAGTGGCCCATCAGGATCAGGGGGGTTGGCCGGATCTGCGCGAGGAAAGTCTGTGCGTCTCTCGACAATTCGGGCAGGGTGCCGGGGTGCCGGGCATCGCCCTCGCTGAGGCCGTGGCCCGCGGTGTCCAGGGTCCACAGGTCGATGTGCGCGGCGTTCAGGACGCGGGCGAAGCGGTGATAGTGCCCGCTGTGCTGGCCGATTCCGGGCAGCAGGGCCACGCTCGCCACGGCGTCGGGGGCGGGCCAGTGGCGGTGGTGCAGCCGCCCGCGCGGGCCATCGAAGAACGGCATCCGGCGATTGTCGCAAATGCCGGGACAGCCGGATTCAGCCACCTGACCGGGGCGGCGCGCGGGTGTGCGCGCGCTCGGTAATGCCGGGCGACACGCCGAAACGGGCTGTAGGGTTCTCCGCGTCCGGCCGGGCCGGCAGCACGCATCCGGTCATTACGCTGTGGCGCGACCCGGCACGCACAGGCGCGTGCGCGGGGACGCGGGTGTCGGCGCAAAGGCACAGGAGGGCCGCGATTGATTCTGTTCGGTGATCGTGTCGTGTGCAGCACCTCGGATCTGGTGTCAGCGGCGCGTTGTGAGTTCGCGCTGTTGCGCGCCCTCGACGCCGAACTGGGACTGGTGCCGAGAATCGGCGACCCGGCCGCCAGAACGCGCGTCGAGGACCCCGCGGTGGCCGACCGGCTCGCCGATCTCCGGGATCGGTTCGGCGCGAGCGTGGTCCGCGTCCACTGTCCCGAACACGGCGACGCCGCGCCCGCCACGGCGAACCTGATCGCCGCGCACGACCGCACCCTGGCGGCCCTGCGCACCGGAGCCGACGTCGTCGCCGGCGCCGTGCTGTTCGACGGCTCGTTCGTGACCCGCTGCGATTTCCTGCTGCGCGACACCGCGTCCGGCGATCCGGGCTACCTGCCCGCGGCCGTCGCCGCCACCGCCGACCGCATGACCGCGCTGCTGCGCCTGGCCGCCACCGCGCAGGCGTTGCGCGACATCGGTTTCCGGCCGCGCGCGCACGCGCGCCTCTGGCTGGACGGCGCGCCGGTGAGCGCCGCGCTGACCGAGATCGCCCTCGTGCACGCCGCCCGCCGCCGCCGGCTCGACCTGATCCTGGACACCAAGCTCGGCGAACTGCTCCCCGTGCAGTGGGGCGACCGCCGCTTCCTGGCCTGCGGCCGCTGCCGCGTCTGCACGGCCGAACTCCACGCCCAGCGCGATCTGTGGCTGGTCGCCGGCATGCGCGCCACCACCCACGCCCAGCTCCGCGACGCCGGCATCACCACCGTCGAGCGCCTGGCCGCCGCCGACGCCACCGTCACCGGCGTCCCCGCCCCCACCTTCACCGCCCTGCGCCGCCAGGCCGAACTCCAGCTCCACCGCGAGCGCAGCGCCCACCCCACCCACGCCCTGCTCTCCGCCGCCGCCCTGGCCGCCCTCCCCCATCCCACCCCGGGCGATCTGTTCGTGACCGTCACCCCGGCGGTCGGCGACACCGATGGATGGCCCGCTCGCGGCGTGCGCCACCCGGTCGAGAGCGAGCCCGTCCCCGGCGATCTCATCGTTCGCGTCTGCTCCGTGGCCGCGCCCGGTTACGCCGGGATGGACCGGGCGGCCGCGGGTGACGGTGACGCCTATTCGGTGAGCGCCCGGACAGCACACGCCGCGCGGCAAGGTGCGGGCAACCGGGTCTTCGAGCTGCTCGCGGGCGGCGGGACCGGCGGGCCGAGTACGCCATTCGACTACTCGGGTCCGCACGCCGGTGCGGGCGCGCTGGCGACGGCCGCGCTCCACCCGGTGATGCTCGCGGCGGGGACTCCTCCGGTCGCCTTGCGCACCTTCGTGATTCGGCCCGACGCCGACAACACCCACGCGTCCGGCGATGACGGCCGGGCACTGCTCGAATTCGTCGAAGAGTGTCAGAGCCGGCATCCGGATCTGCGAATCCACCACTACCGCACCGAGCTACGGCCGCTGCTGAGCGAACTGGGCGAACGGTGGCCCGAGGGCGAGGACACGGTCTCGGAGTTGCTGCCCGCGGTGGTGGACCTGTACCCGATCGTGCGATCGGCGATGATCGTCGGCGAGCGCTCGTACGACCTGCGCGAGCTGCCGCCCAATCGCGCGGCACACGCCCGATCCCGCTCCGGCGAAACGGATCTCGCGCACTCGAGCGGCACGAATCTCGTGCACCCGGCCGACGCGGATCTTGTACACCCGGCCGACGCGAATTCCGCACACCAGACCGGCACGAATCTCGCACACCAGACCGACGCGAATCCCGTACACGCGAGCGGCATGAATCTCGCACACCCGAGCGGCGTGGATCTCATACACCTGAGCGGCACGAATCTCACCGTCCCCAACGGCGCGGATCACCGGGGAGCGGGCCGGGGTCGCCCCACCGACGGCGAACCCCTCGGGCACTCGACCGCGAGAGTGCCGGGCGGCGCGATCGCCGGGTCCCACGACGACCCCGAAGCCGTACTCCGGCTGCGGGATTGGCTGCTCGAACTGGCCGCCGAGCACGGGGTGCTGCCCGCCCGGCGCATGTCCTACGACTACTGGGAGAGCGGACCGGACGAGGTCGAGGCCGCGCTGCGGGAGTTCGCCGACAGCGAGTGCCCGGAGCGACGTGACATCGCACAGGTCGCGGCCGCGTATACCGCTGCCGCACTGGGCTATCACCGGCGCGAGCGGCGGCCGCTGCGCTGGGCGCACGAGGACCGGCTCGATCACCCGGTGGACGAATGGGCCGAGACGCCCGGGGTGCTGATCGCCGATTCGGGCACCGTCGACACCGACTGGCACGGCACCGGGCAGCAGCCGCTGCGCCGCTACCTCACCCTCACCGGGCGGCTCGGCACCGGCAACCCGCCGCCGCCCGGCACCCCGGTACTGACCGTCTACGACCGGCCCGCGCCCGGCATGCGCACCGCGCCCGGCCGCCGCGCCACCGCGTACGCCACGGTCCTGGGCTGCGCGCCGGCCGCCAATTTCGAGGACGTGGTGCGGGTGGTGGAACTGCTGCCCGAGGACTGTGCGCCGTACGCCGAACTCCCGGCGGCCATCGCGCCCCGCCCGCCCGGCCGGGACGAGCATCTGGAGGAGGTGCTCGAGGACGTCGCGCACCAGCTGCTGGTGGCCCTGCCCGAGGTGCCGGAGAACGCGGTCTTCGACCTGCTGTGCCGGCGCGCACCGCGGCTGCGCGACGGCGCGGCGCTGCCGGAGGTGTTCGGTGATCACGCGTCCGCGGTCACCGCCGCCGTTCTCGAACTCGACGATTCCTACGTCGCGGTGCAGGGCCCGCCCGGCACCGGCAAGACCGACACCGTCGCGCGCGTGCTGGAAAGACTCGTCACCCGGTACCGATGGCGCGTGGGGGTCATGGCGCGCGCGCATCCGGTGGTGGAGCACGTGCTGGACGCCGTTGTGCGCGAAGGCATTCTGCCCGAACTGGTCGGCAAGACCGACGCGCTGTCGGTGGCCTCGGAGTGGCTGCACATCGAGGCCGCGCACTACACCCGATTCCTGGACAACGCGGTCAACGGCTGCGTGGTGGGCGGGCTGACCCGCGATTACACCGAGCCCGGGCGCATTCCACGCGATCGCCTGGATCTGCTGGTCATCGTCGACGCGGGCCGGATACCGCTGGCCGAGGCGGTCGCCGTGGCGGCTGGCGCCCGAAACCTGCTGCTGGTCGGGGATCTCGCGCCGGCCGCCGGGCACGGCAGGCACCCCGAACCGGTCGACGAATCGGTGCTCGGGCGCGTGGTGGGACCGCACCGCACCCTGCCCGCCGCCTACGGCTACTTCCTGGACCGCACCTGGCGCATGCATCCGCGCATGTCCGGCCCGGTGTCCCGGCTGCGCTACGACAATCGGCTGCGGTCGAACGAAACCGTCACTCTGGCAAGGGAACTCGACGGCGTGGCCCCGGGCGTGCGCACGATCACCGTCGAACATCACGGCAACAGCACCGAATCCGCCGAGGAGGCGCGCGAGATCGTGCGCCAGGTGCGCACCCTGATCGGGCTGCCGTGGCAGACCGCGACGGGCACCCGCCGCCTGCACCCGCACGACATCCTGGTGGTCGCGCCGTATCACGCGCAGGTCGCGCGGATCCGAACCCTGCTGTCCCGCGCCAGAATCGAGGACGTCCTGGTCGGCACGGCCGATCATTTCCAGGGCCGCGAGGCGGCGGTGGTCCTGGTCTCGATGACCACCTCCGCTCCCGGCGACGCGCCCTACGGCGTCGGCGCGCTGGTCTCGCGGCACTGGGTCACCGGCGCGATCTCCCGGGCCATGTGGGCGGCGATCATCGTGCGCTCACCGCTGCTGACCGAATTCCTGCCCGCCACCGAGGCCGGGCTCTCCGACCTGGCCGCGGTGCTCCAGGTGGACGGGATGTGACGGGGTTTCGGCAGCGGACCGCTACCGTTCCCGTCGCGGAACCGGAGATCCCGCGGCGGCGACTAGCCGAAGCACTGCCCCTCGCCGCGATAGGTCGGGACGGTGACGCGCTCACCGTCGGTGACGAGCTGCACCGCGGTGAAGCGCTCGCACAGCTCGCCCGCCTTGGCGTGCCGGAACCAGACGCGGTCGCCGATGGCGAGGTCCTCGGCGCCGGTGAGCGGGGTCTGCACCTCACCCGCGCCCTCGGTGCCGATCAGCCCCAGGCCCAAGGGCCACACCGGTTTCGGCACCCGCGAGGCCCCGGTCGGACCGGAGGCGATGTAGCCGCCGGAGTAGGCGGTGGCCATGCCCTCGGCCGGATGGCGCAGCACCGGCAGGGCGAAGTACATCGCCGGGCGGGGAGCGAGGTTGCGGTAGCCGTCGAACAGGGTCGGCAGGTACAGACCCGACCCGGCGGTCACCTCGGTGACGCCGGGTTCCTGAATGCTGACCTCGATGGAACCGGTGCCGCCGCTGTTCACGATCTCGAGCTCGCCGACCTCGGCGCGGACCGCGTCCAGCACCCGGCGGCGACGGCGCAGGATCTCCATGGCGGAGAGCTTCTTCACCACGCGCACAGCGGGATTGGTGTCGGGCAACCCGGCGATCTGGGCCTCGTAGGTCATGACGCCGACCACCCGGAAACCGCGCCGCTTCGCGGCGGCCGCCACCCGCGCCACGTCCTCGGGTTCGCGCAGCGGCGAGCGGCGCACGCCCAGGTGCAGCGGCCCGATGCGCAGGGACGCGTCCACGTCCAGACAGATTCGAGGACCGGGCTTGTCACCGATGACGGCGCGCACGAAGTCGAGCTGATCGAGATCGTCGATCATGAGCGTGATGGCGTCCAGCAGCACCGGGTCGGCGGCGAGTTCGCGCAGTGCGCCCCGATCGACGCTGGGGTAACCGAGCAGGATGTCCCGCGCGCCCTGGCGGGCGAGCCAAATGGCTTCGGCCAGCGAATATCCCATGATTCCGGCGAAGCCGCCGGAGCGGGTGAGGTCGCTGCCGAGCACCTCTTCGAGCACGGCGCGGCAGCGCACGGACTTGCTGGCCACGCGAATCGGCACCCCGCGCGCCCGGCGCACCAGATCGGCGGCGTTGGCCCGCAGCGCGGTCATGTCGACGGCGGCGAGCGGCGGGTCGAGGTCCTCGGTGGCCGCGTGCAGCCCCGTGATCGGAGACGGTTGGGTCACCGCTTCATTCGATCACGAAACTGGTCATGCGTCCAGTATCTCGGTGGGATTCTTACCGGGCTCCGATCAGAGGTCGACGGCCTTGGTCGACATGTAGGACACCAGATCGTCGAGCACGACCAGGGCCGTCTCGTCGTCGCAATCGGAGAGCCAGCGCAGCACCATGCCCTGGATGACGGCCACCAGGTAGGCCGCGACCGCCTCGACCGGCTCGAGCCACTGCGTGCCCGAGCGCTGGGCGCACAGCTCGAGGAAATCGGTCACCGCCGCGTCCATGTTCTGGAACATGGCCGAGGCGACCGGGTCCGGCACACAGACCGACCGGCCGCCCTCCCAGCGCTGGCGCAGGATGGCCAGCGTGGCCTCGTACGACTGGATCTGCCGGTCGGGGCTGGACTTCAGGATCGGCCACAGCGTGCTGATCCCGGCGTGCAGCAGCACCCGCAGCGCACGATTACCACTGAAGTCGAGCGACGCGGCAGCTTTCTCGATGGCCTCGGTCATAGCAGGACGAAGTCCGACCTGGGTGATTTCTCCACTAGCGCTCAACGACGACTCCCTATGGCGAAAAGAACTCGCGCACCTCGCCTGCGCGGCTGCCTCAACGGGTGATAGATCAGCATTGATCCCGAGCTGCACCTCGGTGGACCCGTTCAACAGGTATCGATGCTACGTCGTTTTCTGGGTTCGCGACCAGCTTTGATAGCCGATTTCGTACCGGAAGATTGTTTTGTTACCTAATCGGGACGCGCCCGCGATCGAATGGGAATGGCCGAAATTCCCGGATCGCCCGGTAAACCAGGCATTAGTACCGCTAGGTATTTTACGGACACCACTTCCCCGGAAGATAGCCACTGTGGGTCAGGGCACAGTGACGCACCGGCGCAACGCGCCGGTCACCACCTGGAATTCACTTCCACCCATCGGATTCGATACCCCCCGCGCCCGCGCTCACCGATAGCCTGAGCGGGTGACTTCTGCGCGCCACGACCCTTTCCTGATCACCGGCACCTTCAACTTCCGTGACGTGGGCGGAGCCCGGACCGCCGCCGGAGCCCGCGTCCGCGACGGGGTCCTGCTCCGCTCGGCACAGCTCAGCGGGCTCGACGACCAGGGCCGCTCCCGGCTGCTCGACCTCGGCGTCACCGACGTGCACGACCTGCGCGGCTTCGCCGAGATCGACCACATCGGCCACGACGCCCTGCCCGATCAGGTCCGCCTGCACGTCACCCCGTTCGACTCCCAGATCAGCCTGACCCCGCCGCACGAGGCACGGGCGCACGCCACCGCGTCCAACCACATGCTCGAGGTCTACCGCACGTTCCCCGCCATGCCCGAGGCGCACGTGGCCATCCGGACCCTGGCCGAATCGGCCCTCGCCGGCACCGCGCTCGTGCACTGCGCCGCGGGCAAGGACCGCACCGGCTGGGCCATCGCGACCCTGCTGCGCACGGTGGACGTCACCGAGGAGGACGTCTACGCCGACTACCTGCTCAGCAACGACGCCGTGCCCACCCTGCGCGCGATCATGACCGAGGGCTCGAACGAGGAGCTCTCCGACGACCTGCTCGGCGTCAAACCCGAGTACCTCGCCTCGGCCACGGACTCGATGATCGCGATGTACGGGGACCTGGACGGCTACCTCGCCGAGGTGGGCATCACCCCCGAACAGCGCACCGCGCTGCGCGGCCGCTTCATCGAGTAGGCGGTAGCCCGGCGCTCGATCCACAGTTCGCATCGTCTCCGCACGGCGGCCCCGCGTGTCGTGCGCGGAGGTCGGTGTGCCGGCCGCGCGAGGGTCCGCGACGTTGGCAATCAGCACACCCGGTCAAGCGGCCCCGGCAGACCCGATCAGGCGGCCCCGGCGGCGACAGCATGTTCGACGCGGGCTTCTGCCGCATGTCAGCGGTCATGCGCGTGGCGCGCCGCGGGAAAACCCGTCTCAGGCGACGGGAGCCCGGCGGACCAGGCCGGTCGGGTCGATGGTCACGTGGTTGCCCGTGTGGAACCACGAACCGGTGAACCGGGATTCGGTGGTCTGCGGGTCGTTCCAATAGCGCGGGGCGATATTCGGCCCGCGACAGAGCAATTCGCCGCGACCGGTGTCCGCGGCGGGGCCGAAGAGGGCGAGTTCGGTTCCGCCGAAGGCGAATCCGAGGGAGTCGCAGGCATCGGGGGCGGCGGCGTCGTCGCGAGCCAGCCCGATGCCGCTGGTCTCGGTGGCGCCCCACACCGACCACTGCCGGGCCGCGGGGAAGACCGCGCGGAGCGAGTCCGAGACCGTGTCGGCGGCGCCCGGTTCCACGGCGGCGAGTTCGGCGCGATGACCCGCGCTGCACACCTTGCGGACCCCCTCCATCCGCAGTCCAGCCAGCTCCGGTAGCAGGCCCGCGAAGATGCGCGGGGTGGCCGCCACCATGTCTATTCGCTCGGCGGCAAGGGTTTCGGCGATCGCGGCCGGATCCGGGGCCAGCACCACGGTGCCGCCCACCGCGAAGGTCGGGAGCAGCTGATCGACGCAGCCGCTCGCGTGCGCCAGGGGCAGCAGCACCAGGTTGCGCAGCCCCGCCGTGGGTAGCTCCAGCGCCCCGACCACCGAGCGGATCGCGGACAGCAGATTCTCGTTGGTGAGTTCGACCCCGCGCGGGCCGACCGGCGAGCCGGGACTGGTGTAGCAGAGCAGGGCCAGCTCACCCAGGGACGCGCCGTCGTCGATGAACGCGGCGGCGTCGGGCAGCGCCGCGCGGTATCCGTGCGCACGGCCGCCGCCGTCGAGGATGTAGTCGGCGCTGGCGTCGTGAATGACCTTGTCCGCCAGGGCGTCCGGGAGCCGGTCGTGCACCAGCACCGGCACCGCGCCGGACAGCAGCGCGCCCAGGAACGCCTGCACCCAGCGCACGCCCACCGGCATGCGGACCGCGACCCGATCCCCGTAGCCGATCCCGTGCTCCTGCAACCCGCCGGCTATCCGCGAGGCGGAATACCATAGCTCGCGATAGGTGAGCCGCGGGCCCCCGATCTCGACGACCGCCTCCCGCGCGGCGAAGGTGTGCACCTGAATATCCAGTAACTCGGTGAGTGCCGGATTGAGGTTTCCGTAGCGCAGGACGCCATCGGCCCCACGCGCAAGGGGGTTGTCGCACCGGGCATTTCGCGAGTGCGGGTATTCCACCAGTAGCTGCGACATAGGTCCCTCCGAGCGCCTTGTGGCCAGCAGGCACCAGTGACTATATGATGCAGATCACAGCTACGGGCGGATTGCGCCGTCTTTGCGGCTAGTTGCCCGTGTCCGGGGCTCCCCCGCTCCGGTTTCCACCCGCCCCGCACACCCCCGCACCACCCGGCCCGGAACCCCGGCGCGGACGGCTGCGCGGGGAACTACTCGCCCCTGTACGTGGCCTTGCCCGGCCCCACATCGAGGAAGCTGCGGACAGCGTTCTTCAGGTCCGAAGTGGCGAACAGGCGGCCCGAGATCTCCGGCGTCACCGAATCCGCGTGCGCCACACCGCCCGAACGCCAGGCCCCGATGATCTCCTTGGTGGCGGCGTGCGCGCGGGTCGGCCCGTCGGCCAGGCGGGCCAGCAGGGCGCGCGCGGCGTCGTCGACGTCCTCGTGCACCGCGTTGACCACGCCCCAGTCGGCCATCGTGGCCGCGTCGTACAGGTCCCCGGTCATCACGAACTCGCGGGCGCGGCCGGAACCGGCGCGCTCGGCCAGGCGCTGCGGGCCGCCCATCGACGGGGTCAGCCCGACCACGGTCTCCACCAGGCCGAACTTGGCCTTGGGCGCGGCCAGGATGATGTCGCAGGCCAGCGCGATCTCGAAGGCCGCGGTCAGCGTCAGCCCGTGCGCGGCGAACACCACGGGGCACGGCAGCGCCTCGATGGGATGGATGACCCGCGCGAACAGGGTCTGCCACAGCTGCGCGCCCTCCTCGGCGGTGAGGCCGTCGAACACGTGCACGTCCACCCCGCCCGAGACCAGCTTGCCCTCCGCGCGCAGCAGCAGCGCCCGCGGCGGATCGGCGGCCAGCTCCTCGAAATCGGCGGCGAGCGCGTCCAACAGCGCCTTGTCGAACAGATTCAGCGGCGGATGCGCGACGGTGATGATCGCGGCCCGCGCACCTCCCGCGGTGACGATGCGTTCCAGGCGGGTGGGCTTCGAGTCAGTCATGGTCCCGAATGTACGACACGGTCTCTGCCAGACTGGATCGCGTGACCACCTCGGAATCGCAGAACGGGACCTACGTCGAAGCCGGCGGGTTCAAGCGGGACACGAACTACATCACCACCCGGATCACCGCCGACGGGCGCGAGGGCTACCCGGTCGAGGCCGGGCGCTACCGCCTGGTCGCGGCGCGGGCCTGCCCGTGGGCCAACCGCACGCTGATCGTGCGGCGGCTGCTGGGCCTGGAATCGGCGCTGTCCGTGGGCATGCCCGGCCCGACCCACGACAAGCGGAGCTGGACCTTCGATCTCGACCCCGGCGGCGTGGATCCGGTGCTCGGCATCCACTTCCTGCGCGACGCCTACCTGGCGCGCTTCCCCGACTACCCGCGCGGCATCACCGTGCCCGCGATCGTGGAGATCGCCACCGGGCAGGTCGTCACCAACGACTACGCGCAGATCACCCTCGACTTCTCCACCGAATGGACCGAGTTCCACCGGCCCGGCGCGCCGCGGCTGTATCCGCAGGATCTGCGCGAGGAGATCGACACGGTCAACAAGCGGGTGTACACCGAGGTCAACAACGGGGTGTACCGCTGCGGGTTCGCCGGTGATCAGGACTCCTACGACGCGGCCTACGACCGGCTGTTCACCGCCCTGGACTGGCTGACCGAACGCCTGGCCGGGCAGCGGTACCTGGTGGGCGACACCATCACCGAGGCCGACGTGCGCCTGTTCACCACCCTCGCGCGCTTCGATCCCGTGTACCACGGCCACTTCAAGTGCAACCGGCAGAAACTGTCCGAGATGGACGTGCTGTGGGCCTACGCCCGCGACCTGTTCCAGACCCCGGGCTTCGGCGACACCATCGACTTCACCCAGATCAAAGAGCACTACTACATCGTGCACACCGACATCAATCCCACGCGGATCGTCCCCAAGGGCCCCGAGCTGTCCGATTGGCTCACCCCGCACGGCCGGGAAGCGCTGGGCGGCAACCCCTTCGGCGACGGCACCCCGCCCCCGCCGCCACAGCCCGGCGACGTGGTCCCGGCCGCGCACTCGGCGTAGCGCCTCGACGGTCGGAGTTCACCGGCCGGACCAGCGGCAGGTCGGCCTGGCAGTCGATCGGCCCGGTAGTCGATCGGCCCGGTAGTCGATCGGCCCGGCAGTCGATCGGCCCGGCGGTCGGTCGAGCCGGCCGTCAACCAGGCTCGGCAGTCGGTCAGCTCGCGGTCGGCCCGGCCGCGGGCATCCGAGCACCGGTGCCGGGATACCCGGCCCGGCAGGCGACCCTACTCCCCCGCGAAGGTGCCGAAGCTCCAGTAGACCCCCTCGGGGTCGCGGCAGGTGAAACCGCGTGACTCGTAATCGGTTTCGTCGCGGAGCTCGCGGATGACGGTCGCGCCCGCGGCGACCGCGCGGGCGTAGATCGCGTCGGGTTCGGCGGTGACGATGTAGATCGCGCCGACCCCGGCGGGCTGCCCGCTCAGGGCCGAGTCCTCGCGGACCGAGCCGAGCATGATGCCGCCGCCGGTGGGCCAGCGTAGTTCGGCGTGGTCGACGACCTCGCGGGACCCGTGCCGGGCGGTGCATTCGAAGCCGAAGACGTTCTCCAGGAAGGAGATCGCCGCGTCGGCGTCCCGATAGATCAGGGCGGGCCAGATGGTGGTCAGGGTCTTGGTGCTCGCTGATTCGCTCATGCCACTAGGGTGTCGCGGCGGCCCCGTGTTGGTCTTGGACGAATGGGAACTCCTCGCGTTCGCGCCAGACCGAGGGCGGCAGTCCGGCCAGCTCACGCCATTCGCGGGCCATATGGGCCTGGTCGTAGTAGCCGGTCAGCGCCGCGATCTCGGCCAGCGCGGGCGGATCGGGCAGCCGCAGCATCAGGTGCGAGCGCTCGAAACGAGCCAGGCGCACCGCGTCCTTGGGCGTGATGCCGAACTCGGCGGCGAACCGGCCGCTCAGATGCCGCCGGCTCCAGCCGATCTCGTCCGCGACCGCCGCCACCCGCACACCCGGATCCGCCCCGGCGAGCAGGTCCCAGGCGCGGGCCAGCTCCGGATCCCAGTGCACCGGGCGCATGCGGCGCAGCAGGATCTCGTCGAAGATCTCGAAGCGCGCTGTCCAGTCGGCGGTGGCGGCGAGCCGCTCGCGCAGTTCGCGGGCGTCTCCCCCGAGCAGATCGTCCAGCTCCACCATCCACGAACCGAGGGCGGCGGTGGGCACCCCGAGCAGCGCCCGGCAACCGCGCGGGGTCAGCGTCAGCTGGACGCCGTGCTGATACCCCGAGTGCGCGATGACCACCGGCCGCACGGTCAGCCCGCTGGCCAGGGTCTCCCAGCTGCCGCCCGGTTGCCCGGGATGCGCGGTGACCGGAATCCGCAGCGGCTCGTCGAAGGTGACGATCACGGTCAGGCCCGGACCGGGCATTCCCACGTGAACGCCTGGTTCGAATCCGCGCAAAAGGTAACCCTCGTAACCGAGGACAAACTCGCGCAGGCGCGGATCGGGTACTCCGCTCGCGCCCTCCGACACACCGGACACCACTTCACCGTAGGCGGGTCCGGTGCGAACGCGCGGGGCGGAACCGGCTTCTCTCGCGGTTCGTTGTCCGATTGCCATAGAGTTTCGGTCGGAGGACCGCACGAAGAAGGGGATCGCGATGTACAAGACCGGGCTCGAGCGGGCGGTCGTCTCGCTGCTCGACAATGGGGCGCAGGTACAGGCACCCGCCGTCGCCAAGTACGTGGACAAGCTGCGGCGCAGCCACCCCGACGAATCTCCGGCGCAGATCATCGCGCGCATCGAGAAGCTGTACCTCACCACCGTGACCGGCAGCGGCACCGCCGTGGGCGCGACCGCCGCGGTCCCCGGCGTCGGTACCGTCGCCTCGCTGGCGGCCATGAGCGCGGAGACCGCGTTCTTCATGGAGGCCTCCGCCGTCTACACCCTGGCCGTGGCGGCCGTGCACGGCGTCGCGCCCGAGGACAAGGAACGCCGCCGCGCGCTCGTGCTCGCGGTCGTGCTGGGCGACAGCGGCATGGCGATCGTGCAGAAGAGCGTCGGGCATTCGGCCAAGAACTGGGGAAACCTGCTGGCCAACAAGATTCCCGGACTCAGCGCGATGAACGATTCGCTGCTCAAGCGCTTCATGGTGCAATTCCTGGCCAAGCGCAGCGCGCTCATGCTCGGCAAGGTGATCCCGGCCGGAATCGGTGCGGTCATCGGCGGTTTCGGCAACCGCGCCCTGGGCCACAATCTGATCGACAACTCGCGCAAGGCTTTCGGGCCGCCGCCGCGGGTGTGGCCGCAACTGCTGGTCATCGACGCCGACCCGCTGCCCGCCGTGGAAGCCGCGCCCAAGAAACTGCAGAAGTGAGCCAGGCCCGCCCGCTCGCCTTCGCCGCCGCCGGACTGAGCCGGGATTTCGGGACCGTCCGGGTCGTGGACGAGGTCAGTTTCGTGGTGCCCGCCGGGACCGTGGCCGCGCTCATCGGGCCGGCCGCCGCGGGCAAGAGCACCGTGCTGCGGATGCTGCTCGGGCAGTTGCGGCCGACCTCGGGCACCGCGAGCGTGGGCGGGCCCGGCTCGGGCGTACGGCGCGGACGGCAGCCCGTCGGGGCGATGCTCACCCCGCGCGGACTGCATCCGGCGCGCACGGTGCGCGCGCAACTGCGGGTCTTCGCCGCGGCCGCCGGCGTCCCCGACGAGCGGGCCGACGAGCTGCTGACGCTGACCCGCCTGGAACCCGTGGCCGGAGAACGCATCTCGATGCTGCCCCCGGGCGCGCAGACGCGCCTCGCGCTGGCCGTCGCGCTGCTCGGCGATCCGCCGCTGCTGGTGCTGGACGAGCCGTTGTCCGGGCTCGATCTCGCCGAATCTGCCTGGCTCTTCGAGTTCTTACAGGGGCACGCCCGCCGCGGCGGCACCGTGCTGCTGACCTCGCGGACCCTGAGCACGGTGCTGCCGGTCGCGGACGAGCTCATCGTGCTCGATCGCGGCAAGGTCACCTATCAGGGCAGCCCGGCGCGGCTGCGCCGCAGCCATCCGGATCGACTGCTGGTCAAGGCTTCCAGCCCCATCGCGCTGGCCACCACCCTGGCCGCGCAGGGCTTCACCGACGCGGTCATGCGCCCCGACGGCCGCCTCGCCGTCGCCGAAGCCTCACTCGCGCAACTGGAATCGGCCGCCGCCCTGGCCCGGGTCCAGCTCACCGAGATCACCCCGGAACACATCCACCCGGACCAGGTCCTGGCCACCCTGACCCGCCCGGCCCCCACTCCCTACCCCGCCCCCGCCGCGTACGGCATGCCGCGTTGAGCACGAGTCCCCGGCCGGCCGCGCCCCACGGGACGAGAGCCGGGGCCCCGAAGCATCCCGATTCCGTGCGCGCTCGTTCGCGACGAAAGGACTGTCGATGAACCGCATCGTCGTACCGGAACCCGTACTGCGGGCGGCCCGTTCGGAGGCGCGCAAGGCCGGCTCGCTGCGGGTGAACCAGGCGCTGGGCGGGCTGGTGCCGGTGCTGGCCGTGCTGGCCTTCGCGACGCTGGGGCTGATGCTGGACCGGCTGCCGTCCGAGGACGAAGACAAGGTCATTTCCGCCGCGGGCTGGCCGGGGCTGTTCGCCGCCGTCGCCATGGTGGCCGCCGTGCTGGCCGCCGGGGTGTTCGGGGCGCTGTCCGCGGGTGCGGAATACCAGTACGGATCGCTCGCGCTGACCGCGCTGTACACCCGCGACCGCAACGTGCTGCTCGGGGCGAAAACCGCCGTGGTGGCGGCGATTTCGCTGGCGATCGTGGTGCTGGCGGAGGCACTCGCGGTGGGTGCGCTGCTGCTGTTCGGCCGGGACCGGGTGCAGCTCGGGTCCTGGTTGTTCGCCGTGCTGGCCGGGGTGGCCCTGGCCGCGGTGTGCTGGTCGGTGCTCGGCACGGCCCTGGGCTTCCTGCTGCGTTCGCCGGTGCGGGCGCTGGCGGTCGGCCTGGCCGTGGTGCTGCTGGAACCGCTGCTCTGGCTCATCGTCCGCGCGGCCGGGATCCCGGGCGTCGCCGCCGTGCTTCCGGTCTCGGCCACCCTCGGCACCATGACCAGCAGCGAGTTCACCGACGGCGGGCTCATCGCCCCGACCCCGGCGGCCATCGTGGTGCTGCTGCTCTGGACCGCCGCGGCGGCCGGTGCGGCGTGGTGGTTCACCACCACCCGCGACCTCTGACCCCGCGACCCCGGCGGAACGCCGCTGCCCCCAGAACTATTCGCGAGCGGCGCCTCAGGGTTCGCGAGCGGCTCCTCAGCCGCGACCCGCGAACAGCCGCCGCCAGACCTCGTGATCGGTGCGCGGTCCGCCCGGGGTGTCACCGCCGTATTCGGCGATGAGCGCGGGCAGGTCGAGCGGAACCGTGGGCGCCGACATGCCGGACAGCGCCTTTTCCACAGCGGCGTCCGGGACCAGCCAGCAGACCTCGAACTCGATGCCGTCCGGATCGGCCGCGTACAGGGCCTTGGTGGAGCCGTGATCGGAGGCGCCGGTCAGGGCGTTCGCCGCCGTGAGCGCCGCGCGCACGCGCTGGAGTTCGTCGAGCGTGTCCACCTCCCAGGCCAGGTGATAGAGGCCGACCCGGCCGGTGCGGTGCGGCGTCGACGGATCCGGCGACTGGAACAGACCCAGGTCGTGGTCATTGGCCGAGCCTTCCGCCTGGAGGAACGCTCCGCCCGGGAACCCCATCGGCAGCCGGCGGAAGCCGAGCACCTCGCCGTAGAACGCGGCCGAGCGCTCCACATCGGAGACGAACAGCACAGCGTGGTTGAGACGCTGGATTGGCATGGGCGCGGCCCCTTTCGAATGGACAGTTCCGTCCAGCCGACCACGCAGACGCCACCGGGCACAAGGCGACGTCCCGACTTCACACCCGGACACCTCCGGACACTCGCGGACCCGCCGGACACGGCCCGCCACGCGGGACAACCCGGGCGCCCGGGAACAAACGGGGGGTGCTCCCGTCGTTAGACGATCCAGATGAGTGTGAGTCGAGTGGATGAGATCGGGGGTGACCCCGTGGTGCGGGCGACGGCCGGGAACGGGCGGACCGGCGGCTGGTTGCGGCGGCTGTGGCGGCGGGCGCGGGAGCACCCCTGGATGCTGGCCGGAATCGGGCTGGCCGTGCTGGTGGGCGCGGCCATCGAGGTGACCGGGCCGCTGCTGGCCAAACGCGCCCTGGACGGCGCGACCGCCGGGAACACCGAGATCATCACGGCCATGGCCGGACTGCTCGCCCTGCTCGCCGCCGCCCGGTTCGGCACCAGCTTCAGCCGGCGCATGCTCGCCGGCCGCCTGGCCCTGGACGTGCAGCACGAACTGCGCGTCGATCTGCTCGGCGCGCTCCAGCGCCTGGACGGGCCGGGTCAGGACGCCCTGCGCACCGGCCAGGTCGTGTCGCGATCCATCAGCGACCTCACCCTCGTCCAGGGCCTGCTGGCCATGGGCCCGTGGTCCTCGCTCGCCGCGGTGCAATTCGTGCTCGCGGCCGGGGTCATGCTGTGGCTCTCGCCCCCGCTGGCCCTGACCGCGCTGCTGGTCGTGCCGGTGCTGGGACTCGTGGTCTACCGGGTACGACCGCGGCTGTACGCGGCCACCTGGTCCGCGCAGCAGCGCGCCGCGGATCTGGCCCAGCACGTGGAGGAGACCGTCACCGGCGTCCGCGTGGTCAAGGGCTTCGGCCAGGAAGCGCGCATGGTGGATGTGCTCGAACGGCACGGCCGCGAGCTGTACGGGGAGCGTATGCGCGCGGCCCGCATCGACGCCCGCTTCGCACCGACCCTGGCGGCCATCCCCCAGCTCGGACTGGTCGCGGTGATCGCGGTCGGCGGGGCGCTGGCCCTGCGCGGCTCGATCGGTCTGGGCACCTTCCTGGCCTTCAGCGCCTATGTCGGCACCATGACCGCGGCCACCCGCACCGTGTCCATGGTGGTGGTGCTCGCCCAGCTGACCCGGGCCGCCGCCGAACGCGTCCACGAGGTCATCGACAGCGCGCCGGAGCAGACCGATCCGGAGCATCCGGTGGAGTTGCCCGCCGGCCCGCTGGGCGTCGAGATCGAGGCTCTCACTTTCGGTTTCACCCCGGACCGGCACGTCCTGGACGGCTTCGATCTGACCATCGCGCCCGGGGAGACCGTCGCGATCATCGGCCCGGCGGGTTCGGGCAAGTCGACGCTGTCGCTGCTGATCCCGCGCTTCTACACCCCGCAGTCCGGCCGGATCACGCTGTACGGCAACGATTCCCGGGCCGACATCGCGGACCTGCGCGCCACCGACCTGCGTTCGGCCGTCGGCGTGGTCTTCGACGAGGCGTTCCTGCTCTCGGACACCATCTCCGCCAACATCGCCCTGGGCCGCCCCGAGGCGACCGCCGCCGAGATCCGTTCCGCGGCGACCCGGGCCGCGGCCGACGAGTTCATCACCGCGCTCCCCGACGGCTACGACACCGTGGTCGGCGAACGCGGCCTCACCCTGTCCGGCGGCCAGCGCCAGCGCATCGCCCTGGCCCGCGCGCTGCTCACCGACCCCCGCGTCCTGATCCTGGACGACGCCACCTCCGCCGTCGACGCCCTCACCGAGGCCGCGATCTTCGACGCCCTCCCCACCGATCACCCCCGCACGACCCTGATCCTGGCCCACCGCGAGTCCACCCTGGCCCGCGCCGACCGCGTGATCCGCCTCCCCGGCCCGCTCCCGCCCGCGGACCCGGAACAGCCCGGCCTCGCCGCGACGGGCGCGCCCGCACCGTTCCCGGCGGCGGCTGGGCCGGCGAGCCGGGCCGATACCAACGGCCGGCGTTCGGACCCGGCGAGTGGGCTCGCATCGATCGAGCGCGCGACCGATCCCACCGCCGGTCTCACACCGGCCGAGCACACAACAGGCCCGGCCGGCGGACCCGAGGTAGTCGAGCAGGCAACCGTCCCCGGGACCGGGCACACGCCCCTCGAGTCAGCGAGCGTCGGCAACCACCGGCCCGAGCAGTCGAAACCGGCGGCGCGCGAGGCCGATCGGCCGATCGCGCCCGGCGCCGAGATCCCGGCCGAGGTGCTGCGCGGGCTGCGGGGGATGCCCGCGGCGACCGAGCGACCGGAGATGGACGGAAAGCGGCTGCGGGAGCCCGATCCCGGGTTCCGGCTGGCGAGCGCGCTGCGGCCGGTGCGGTGGCTGGTCGCGGGGACCATGGCGCTGCTGGCGGTGGATGCCGTTGCGGGCGTCGGGTTTCCGTCGATCGTGCGGTACGCCATCGACGGGGGCGTGACCCGGCAGGACGCGGGGACGCTGGTCATCGCGGCCGTCGCGGGGACGGTGCTGGCGGTGATCGGCTGGCTCGCTGCCTCCACGGCGCTGGTGTGGGGCGCCAAGGCCGGGGAGCGGGTGCTGTTCGGCCTGCGGGTGCGCAGTTACGCGCATCTGCAGCGGCTCGGGCTCGACTACTACGAGCGCGAGCTGTCCGGAAAGATCCTCACGCGCATGACCACCGACGTCGACGCGCTGTCCACCTTCCTGCAGACGGGCATGCCCGACGCCCTGGTCAGTCTGCTCATGGTGGCGGGCGTGGCGGTCGCGCTGACCGTCATCGACGCCCGCCTGGCGCTGGTCGTGCTGGTCGCGCTGCCGCCACTCATCATCGCCACCTGGGCTTTCCGCCGCGCGTCCAACGCGGCCTACAGTGCCTCGCGCGAGCACGCGGCGACCGTGAACGGCGACTTCGCCGAGAACGTCGCCGGGCTGCGCGTGGTGCAGGCGCACCGGCACGAGGCGCTCGCGGCCCGGCGCTTCGCCGAGTACTCGGGGCGCTACCGCGACAGCCGGATGCGGGCCCAGCGCGCCATCTCGCTGTTCTTCGCCTTCGTCGGCGGCTGGGCGGATCTGGCGCTGGCGGCGGTGGTGTTCCTGGGCGCGCGGCAGGTGGCCGAGGGCGTCACCAGCGCGGGCACCCTGGTCGCGTTCGTGCTCTATCTCGGCCTGCTGTTCGGACCGGTCCATCAGCTGTCGCAGCTGTTCGACGGGTATCAGCAGGCCCGGGTCGGCCTGCGGCGCATCGGTGAACTGCTGCGCACGCCCTCCTCGATCGCACCGGATCCGGACGGCGCGGTGGACGCCGCGCCGGGCCTGCGCGGCGAGGTCGAGTTCGATCGGGTGCGCTTCCAGTACCCCGGCACCCGGACGCCCGCCCTCGACGGTGTGAGTTTGCGAATCCCGGCGGGGACGAGTCTGGCGCTGGTCGGGGCGACGGGCGCGGGCAAGTCCACGGTCGTGAAACTGCTTGCCCGGCTTTACGACATGCCGCGTGAGGCAAATCACGGTTCACTCACGGCGCTATCGAAGATCGATATAGCGGATTCGCATCACAGCGCCGAAAACAACGAGGAAAACGGCGCTATCAGGGTCGACGGCATCGATATCCGCGACTACGCGCTGGCCGGCTTCCGTTCGCGGCTCGGGGTGGTGCCGCAGGAAGCTCACTTATTCGCCGGCGACATTGCCAGCAACATTGCATTTGGCAAACCTTTTGCGAGTCTTGCGGAGATCGAATCCGCGGCCGCCGCGGTCGGCGCGCTGCCCACGATCAACGCTTTGCCGCTGGGAATGCGGCAACCGGTGGGCGAACGGGGTCGCGGGCTGTCCGCGGGGCAGCGGCAGCTGATTGCCCTGGCCCGAGCCGAACTGGTCGGTCCGGATCTACTGCTGCTGGACGAGGCGACCGCCGTCCTCGACCCCGCGGCCGAAGCGTCGGTGCTGGTAGCGAACGAATCGGTGACTCGCGGCCGGACCGCGGTGATCGTCGCGCACCGGCTCGCGACCGCCGCGCAGGCCGATCGAATCGCCGTCGTGGAACACGGGCGAATCACCGAAATCGGCACTCATGACGAACTCCTATCAATGCACGGCCCCTACTCTCGCCTGTGGGCTGCGGCGGGCGCCGAAGTAGGAATATTCTCGGTCCAGGACGAGTCGTCACGAGAAGATGTGTCCGCTCGGTGGTAGTCCATGCCCAGGCGCGAACAGGCGTGGGCATATCCTCAGAGGGGGCGCGTCGGTGCGCATCCGCCGATTACCCGTGCCGGGCACGTCACAAACGTCGCAGCGCGAAGAACGAAATGAGGCGAACACCTGCTGTGAGCAGCTCAACATCCCAGTTCGGACAGAACCAGTGGCTCGTCGACGAGATGTACCAGAAGTACAAGCAAGACCCGTCGTCGGTCGATGAGAGCTGGCACGAGTTCCTCGCGGACTACACGCCGGAAGCCACCGGCGACTCCGGCAACAGCCAGGCAGTAGCCCCCGCTCCCGCCGCCGCGGCCCCCGCGCCCGCCCCCAAGGCTGCCGCGCCCGCGCCCAAGGCGACAGCGCCCGCGCCCGCCAAGGCCCCCGCCGCGCCGAAGCCCGCCGCGGCTCCCGCGCCCGCCAAGGCCCAGGAGCGCGCGCCCCAGACCGTTCCGGCCAAGACGTCCAACGCCGCCCCCACCGCGGGCGCGCCGAAGACCGAGTCGGCCGACGAGTCCAAGGTGCTGCGCGGTCCGGCCGCGGCCATCGTCAAGAACATGTCGGCCTCGCTGACCATCCCCACCGCCACCAGCGTCCGGGCCATCCCCGCGAAGCTGATGATCGACAACCGGCTGGTCATCAACAACCACCTGGCCCGTACCCGCGGCGGCAAGATCTCCTTCACCCACCTGCTGGGTTACGCCATCGTGCAGGGCATCAAGTCCTTCCCGGTCATGAACCGGCACTTCGCCGAGATCGACGGCAAGCCGAACGCGGTCACCCCCGCGCACACCAACCTCGGCCTGGCCATCGACCTGCCGGGCAAGGACGGCGGCCGCACCCTGGCGGTCGCGGCCATCAAGAACACCGAAGACATGACCTTCGCGCAGTTCCACACCGCGTACGAGGACGTGGTGCGGCGCGCGCGCAACGGCAAGCTCACCAACGACGACTTCACCGGCGTCACCATCTCGCTGACCAACCCGGGCACCATCGGCACCAACCACTCGGTGCCGCGGCTCATGCCCGGACAGGGCGCGATCATCGGCGCCGGCGCCATGGAGTACCCGGCCGAGTTCCAGGGCATGGGCGACGAGCAGCTGGCCGAGATCGGCATCGGCAAGCTCATGACGCTGACCTCGACCTACGACCACCGCATCATCCAGGGCGCGGAGTCCGGCGACTTCCTGCGGACCGTGCACAACCTGCTGATCTCGGACGAGTTCTACGACGAGATCTTCCACGGCATGGGTGTCCCCTACGAGCCGGTGCGCTGGCGCAAGGACATCAAGGAACGCGGCATCGACAAGTCGACCCGCGTCCAGGAGATGATCACCGCGTACCGCAACCGCGGTCACCTCATGGCCGACACCGACCCGCTGCGGCTGGTGCACGACAAGTTCCGCTCGCACCCGGACCTCGATGTCACCCAGCACGGGCTGACCCTGTGGGACCTCGATCGCGAGTTCAACGTCGCGGGCTTCCACGGCAAGGAGCGCATGAAGCTGCGCGACGTGCTGTCGATCCTGCGTGACGCCTACTGCCGGCACGTGGGTGTGGAATACACCCACATCCTGGATCCCGAACAGCTGCAGTGGATTCAGGACCGCGTCGAGCAGAAGCACGAGAAGCCTTCTGTCGCCGAGCAGAAGTACATCATGTCCCGGCTCAACGCGGCCGAGGCGTTCGAGACCTTCCTGGCCACCAAATACGTGGGCCAGAAGCGCTTCTCGCTCGAGGGCGCCGAGTCCGTCATCCCGATGATGGACGGCGTCATCGACCAGTGCGCCGAGTACGCCCTCGACGAGGTCGTCATCGGCATGCCGCACCGCGGCCGCCTGAACGTGCTGGCCAACATCGTCGGCAAGCCCTACTCGAAGATCTTCACCGAGTTCGAGGGCAACATGAACCCGGCCGCCACCCATGGCTCGGGCGACGTGAAGTACCACCTGGGCGCGCGCGGCACCTACATCCAGATGTTCGGCGACAACGACATCGAGGTGTCGCTGACCGCCAACCCCTCGCACCTGGAAGCCGTCGACCCGGTCCTCGAGGGCCTGGTCCGCGCCAAGCAGGATCTGCTCACCAAGGAAGACCTCGTCACCAAGGGCGAAGAGGCGCGCACCTTCTCGGTCGTGCCGCTCATGCTCCACGGTGACGCGGCGTTCGCGGGTCAGGGCGTGGTCGCCGAGACCCTGAACCTGTCCGTGCTGCGCGGCTACCGCACCGGCGGCACCGTGCACATCGTGGTGAACAACCAGATCGGCTTCACCACCTCGCCGGAGTACTCGCGTTCGACCGAATACTCCACGGACATCGCGAAGTTCATCGGCGCGCCGGTGTTCCACGTGAACGGCGACGACCCCGAAGCCTGCGTGTGGGTCGCCAAGCTGGCCGTGGACTACCGCCAGAAGTTCAACCGCGACGTCGTGATCGACCTGATCTGCTACCGCCGTCGCGGCCACAACGAGGGCGACGACCCGTCGATGACGCAGCCGCACATGTACGACGTCATCGACACCAAGCGCTCGGTGCGCAAGACCTACACCGAATCGCTCATCGGCCGCGGCGACATCTCCATGAAGGAGGCCGAGGACGCGCTGCGCGACTACCAGGGCCAGCTGGAGCGGATCTTCAACGAGGTTCGCGAACTGGAGAAGTACCGGCCCGAGAAGTCCGAGTCCGTCGAGGACGAGCAGCAGATGCCGGCGAACATGGTCACGGCCGTGGACAAGTCGGTGCTGCAGCGCATCGGTGACGCGTTCGTGAACGTGCCCGAAGGCTTCAGCGTGCACCCGCGCGTCAAGCCGGTGCTGGACCGCCGCAAGGAGATGGCGTACGAGGGCAAGGTCGACTGGGCGTTCGCCGAGCTGCTGGCCTTCGGCTCGCTCATCGATCAGGGCCACGCGGTGCGCCTGACCGGTCAGGATTCGCGGCGCGGCACCTTCACCCAGCGGCACTCGGTCATCATCGACCGCAAGACCGGCGGCGAGTACACCCCGCTGCACAACATCGGGTCCGAGAAGGCCGGCTGGTTCGCGGTGCACGACTCGGCGCTGTCCGAGTTCGCCGCCGTCGGTTTCGAATACGGCTACTCGCTGGGCAACCCGGACGCGCTCGTGCTGTGGGAAGCGCAGTTCGGTGACTTCGTCAACGGCGCGCAGACCATCATCGACGAGTTCATCTCCTCCGGTGAGGCCAAGTGGGGTCAGCTGTCCGAGGTCGTGCTGCTGCTGCCGCACGGTCACGAGGGCCAGGGCCCGGACCACACCTCCGGCCGTATCGAGCGCTTCCTGCAGCTGTGTGCCGAGGGTTCGATGACCGTGGCGGTTCCGTCCACGCCGTCGAACTACTTCCACCTGCTGCGCCGGCACGCGCTGGACGGCATCCGCCGCCCGCTGGTGGTCTTCACCCCGAAGTCCATGCTGCGCAACAAGGCCGTGGTCTCCGACATCGAGGACTTCACGGACAACAAGTTCCGCAGCGTGCTCGAGGAGCCCACCTACGAGACCGGCGACGGTGATCGTTCGAAGGTCAAGCGCGTGCTGCTGACCTCGGGCAAGATCTACTACGAGCTGCTCGCGGAGAAGGTCAAGAACAACCGCGACGATCTGGCGATCGTGCGCGTCGAGCAGCTGTACCCGATCCCGAAGTTCCGCCTCAACGAGGCCCTGGAGGGCTACGCCAACGCCACCGATCTGGCGTGGGTCCAGGAGGAACCGGCCAACCAGGGCGCCTGGCCCTTCTTCGGCCTGAACCTCCCGGAGATCCTCCCGGCCCGCTTCGCGAAGCTGCGCCGCATCTCCCGCCGCGCCATGTCGGCCCCGTCCTCGGGTTCGTCGAAGGTGCACGCGGTCGAACAGGCCGAGATCATCGCCGAGGCCATGAGCCCCACCTCCTAGGCGAAAACCGTTCCGCCGCAGGGCCGGATCTCTTCGGAGATCCGGCCCTGCGGCGTTCGGCTGGTACTCGGGATCAGCGGGTGATGCCCGCCGCGCGGGCGGCGCGGAGCCAGTCGGGGAACTCGCCGAGCAGGCTCGTGTAGAGGGCGGGATCGTCGAGTTCGTCGATGTTCAGGGCGGGGAAGAAGCCGGCGTTGTCGACGGTGCGGCCGTCGAGCTCGTCGAGGGTGTTCAGGACGCCGAAGTTGGCCTTGCCCAGGCCGATGAACTGCCAGAAGGCGGGGAGGTTCGCGGCTTCGCGCATCAGGTCGGCGATCTCGCGTTTCTTCGAGAAGCCGCCGTCGGTGAAGAACAGCACCAGGGTCGGCGGGCCGCCGGGCTTCAGGGTGCGCATGATCTCGCGCATGATCGGCATCTCGACGTTGCCCAGGCCGATGAAGTCGTAGTCCAGGCCCTCGCGGGTGCCGGACAGGTGCAGGTACTTCTCGGTCCACGAATGCGCCTGGTCCACGGCGATACTCGGCAGTTTCAGGAAGTCGCGGGCGTACAGGTACGGCTCGAGGAGTCCGTCGTCGTCGAGTTGGATGGCGATGGGGATCATGCGCTCGACCACGCGGTGCACCACCTTCTGGTTGTAGAGCTGGCGCATGCTGCCGGTCTTGTCGATGACGAGCACGACGCGGGCGCGCACACCGGTGGCACGCTTGGTCAGCAAAACCTTGGCGACCTCGCGCTTGCGCAGGTCGAGGCGCTGGCGCTGCTCGGGCGGGAGTGCGGACTCGCCGGGCGCGCTGCGTATTTCGAGTTGGTCCGAAGCAGGCGGCGGTGTGCCGGGCGGGAGCGCCGCGGAAACCGGAGCCACGGAAGCCGTAGCGGAGGTCGCCGAGGCGGCGGAAGTCGCGGTGACAGCAGCGGGGGCCGCAGACGCAACGGGCTCGGGTGAATCATCGACGCTCACACCGTGATCGGTGACCAGCGCGGCGAAGCCACCCGCGTACCCCTGCCCCACCGCACGCACCTTCCACGCTTCGGCGCGGCGATAGACCTCCAGCGCGATGACCACCGATTCGGTGTCGAGTCCTTCGACCGTGTACTCGCACAGCGTGTTTCCCGAGCTGTCGCGGACGCCGACGACCGGCGGCGCGAATCGCCCGAAGGTGGCCGCCGGATCGTCCAGGGTCAGCACCACGCGCACCTGGTCGATCTCGGCGGGGACCGCCGCGGGTGAAACCCACAGCGACGCGGGCGAACCCGGCACGAAGTCGACCCCGGGCCCGGACGGCTGGTTGAAGAAGACGAAGTCCGCGTCCGAGCGCACCTTCCCGTTCGCGGTCACCAGGAGCGCGGACACGTCCACGGCCGCGGCGCTGCGCACCGAGATCGCGACGCCCGCCGCCTCCAGCGGGGCGTTCTGCCCCTTCGTCAGCGTGGCGGCCATGACTGCTCCTTCGTGCGCGCGGGTTTCGGCTGCCAGCCTACGAAAGCCCCGCGCCCGCCGCGATCGTTTCCCCGCCGCGCACGGCTACCCCGGAGCGTGGTGGCCGGCAATCCCTCGGCGTCTGCACCCGGCGCTCCAGCCGAACAGCAGCCGCCCCTCGGCAATATTTCGGCTCGGTGAGCTGTTTCACAAACGGTGACCGACGCCTTGTCCCGCCAATCCTCCGGGCCGTATATTCCACGTGGAATATTTGGCACGGAGGATGGAGGTTCCGGTGAACCGGAAGCAGGCGGGTGTGGCGCTGACGCCGATGGCGATCGCGGTGCTCGCGCTGCTGGAAGAGCGGGCGATGCATCCGTACGAGATGTATCAGCTGCTCATGACCCGACACGAAGACGAACTGGTCAAGATCAAGCCCGGGTCGCTCTATCACACGGTGGCACGCCTGGCCGAGCAGGGATTGGTGCTCGCGGAAGGCACGGATCGGGCGGGCAACCGGCCCGAACGCACCATCTACCGCATCCGATCCGAGGGCCGCAGGTGCCTGCGCGCCCGCATCACCGAGATCCTGCGCCAGCCGGTCAGGGAGTACCCGATCTTCCCCATCGCCTTGGCCGAGGCGCACAATTTGCCGGTGCAGGAAGTGATCGCGCTCTTGCGCGAACGCCTGACCTGGATAGACAGTCGCAGCGCCGAAATCGAGGCGCTGCGCGAGTGGGCGGTGAGCCGGCAGGTGCCGCGCCGTTTCTGGGCCGTCATCGAGTACATGCGCGCACTCAACGTCGCCGAGGGCGACTGGGTCCGCGGCTTCGTCGCCGATCTGGTGAGCGGCGAGCTGCCCTGGGAGGAATTCGACCCGGAGACCGGCGAGCGCCTCCAGATCCTGCCGACCGAAACCCTCGGCTCGGACTGGGGTGCGGGCCTGAGCGCCCAGGACGTGGCCGCGGTCCGCGAGGGCCGCAATCCACTGGCTCCGGACGCGAGCGCCCCGTGACCACTTCTCTTTCCCGGCAGTCGTTTTCGACTGCCCCCGCCAGACAGGAAACCTGAATCCATGTCCACCCAACGCAATCCGTGGCTGGCGCTATACGCGCTGGTCGTCGGCTTCTTCATGATCCTGCTGGATATGACCATCGTCGCGGTGGCCAACCCGGCCATCATGGACGATCTGAACGCCGATATCAGCAAGGTCATCTGGGTGACCAGCGCCTACCTGCTCGCCTACGCGGTGCCGCTGCTCATCACCGGCCGGCTCGGAGATCGCTTCGGCCCCAAGAACATCTATCTCATCGGCCTGACCGTGTTCACCGCCGCCTCGCTGTGGTGCGCGATGTCCGGCAGCATCGAGATGCTGATCGCGGCCCGCGCGGTGCAGGGCCTGGGCGCGGCGCTCATGACCCCGCAGACCATGGCCGTCATCACCCGCACCTTCCCGCCGGACAAGCGCGGCGCGGCCATGGGCCTGTGGGGCGGCGTGGCCGGTCTGGCCACCCTGGTCGGCCCGATCCTGGGCGGCGTCCTGGTCGACTGGCAGGGCTGGGAGTGGATCTTCTACGTGAACGTCCCGATCGGCATCATCGCCTTCGCGCTGGCCGTGTGGCTGGTGCCCGCGCTGCCGACGCACGAGCACAAGTTCGATCTCGTCGGCGTCGCGCTGTCGGCCGTGGGCATGTTCCTGCTGGTCTTCGGCATCCAGGAAGGCAACACCCGCGATTGGGACGCGCTGATCTGGCTGCTCATCGGCGCGGGCGTCGTGGTGCTCGGGCTGTTCGTGGTCAATCAGGCCCGCAACACCGGTGAGCCGCTGGTGCCGCTGAGCCTGTTCAAGGACCGCAACTTCGCCATGTCGAACCTGGCCATCGCGGCCATGGGCGCCTCGGTCACCGCGGTGTTCGTGCCGTTCTACTTCTACCTGCAGCAGGTGCGCGACATGTCGCCCACCCGCTCGGCGCTGGTGCTGGCGCCCATGGCGATCCTGACCGGCGTCTTCGCCCCGATCGTGGGCAAGCTGTCCGATCGCATGCCGCCCCGGGTGTTCCCGACCATCGGTTTCGCCGCGTTCTCCGCGACGATCTTCGCCTTCGCGGCGCTGATGAAGCCGGACGCCTCGATCCTGGCGTTCCTGGTCATCGGCGGCGTCGCCGGCATCGCCAACGCGTGCATCTGGGCGCCGCTGGCCACCACCGCGACGCACAATCTGCCGGTCTCGCAGGCCGGTGCGGGCGCGGGCGTCTACAACACGACCCGCCAGGTGGGTTCGGTGCTGGGTTCGGCGGCGATCGCCGCGCTGATGTCCTCGCGGATCGCGGCGCAGCACCTGCCCGCCGGCCCGATCCACGAGGGCGGCGCGGGGATGGCGCAGTTGCCGGACGCGGTGCTGGACAAGGTCAGCACGGCGCTGAGCCAGTCGATGCTGCTGCCGGGCTTCATCCTGCTGATCGGCGTGGTGGCCTCGGCGCTGTTCGTCGGGCACGGGAAGTCGGCCGAAAAGCCGGCGGACCGGCTGGACAAGGAGCCGGTCGCGAGCTGAATCTCGCGGCGGAACAGCTGATTTCGCCTACCGGACAGTGAAAGAAACAGGCTCCCTGCCGCATTCGCGGAAGGGAGCCTGTTCGCACGGGTCAATAGGCCAGCGCGATGAGCCAGTGCCAGTCGAGGCGGATCTCGATGGGCATGTCCAGCACCGTTTCCCCGACGATCGGCATGAGCCTGCGGTGCGGGCGGTAGTGCCCGAGCACCAGCACGAAGGTCTGGATGTAGGCGACGCGGTCGCGATCCATGTAGACCAGCCAGTACCAGGGAATTCCGGCCATCGCGTATTCCGCCTGTTTGTCGGCGGTGTCCACGCGCTCGCTGATCGGGGTCACGACCTCGACCACGATGCGGATCCGCGAGGCGGGCAGCAGGCCCATTTCCGAAGGGCTGCACGAGAACATCACGATGTCGGGCCTGCGCACGGTGAGGCGCGGCGACTCCCACAGCAGGACGTCCAGGCCGGTGCCGACGTAGAGCACGCCGTCCTGGTAGCGGCCCATATGGGCTTCGGCGGCGTTCTCCAGCATGGAGGCCAGATGTTTGGCGGCGTTGCCGTGCCAGATGCCGGTGGCTTCGGCGCGCACGACATCGCCGTTCACCACCTCGACGAGCCGGCAGAACTCCCGGGGGAGCTGCTGCCAATGATCGAGCGTGAGCGGTTCCGGCTGCAGGTTCTCCGCCCGCGCCCATTCCAGTACTCCGGTCAAGCGCGCTCCCTCGGATGGCTCGGATGGGCTCGGGCGGGCGTGGACGGCCGCCGCCGATCGTAATCCCGCCGCGCCGCTCGAGAGGCCGTTCGGCACTTAGCCACACCGAAAAGCTGCGCACACCACGGCAAACCGGTCGAACCACACCGGTTTTCGGCGATCGCGGCCGCCGGGCATCGTGATCGGAGAATGGCCGCGAGGCTCACGCCGCAGCGGTCGGACGGTCCAGCGACCGGCGATACGGCGATCGGCGATCCAGCCGCCGTGGTCGCGAATATCGAGGGGGTAGCGGCTGCGCATCCGCCGGGATTCACGCCGCGGTCGATCGGCCTTCAGGCGTTGACGCGGATCGTGACCGAGGGGTAGCCGCTCGCGCCGTCGGGGATCACGTCCCGGCGGTCGGCGGTCTGGGTTTCGCCCGTGCCGTCGGTGGCGCGCGCCCAGAGGGTGTGCACGCCGGGTTCGGCCTGCCAGTCGAAGGCCCACTGCCGCCAGGTGTCGATGGAGGGTTCCGCGGCCAGGCGCGCGGGCTGCCACTCACCGTTGTCGACGCGCACCTCGACGCCCCGGATCCCGCGGTGCTGCGCCCAGGCCACCCCGGCCACGGTGACGACGCCCGGGGCGCGGGTGCCCCCGCGCGGGGTGTCGATGCGGGTACCGGTCTTGATGGGGCCCTCGGCCGACCAGCCGCGCTTGGTCCAATACGCCTGCGCGCGATCGAATCTGGTGATCTCCAGTTCGGTGACCCATTTGGTCGCCGAGACGTACCCGTACAGTCCGGGCACCACCAGCCGGGCCGGGTAGCCGTGCGCGGTCGGCAGCGGTTCGCCGTTCATGCCGACCGCGAGCAGCGCGTCGCGCCCATCGGTGAGGGCGGCCAGCGGGCTGCCCGCGGTGAAGCCGTCGACGCTGCGGGACAGCACCATGTCGGCGTCCGGGTGCGGGCCCGCCTCGGCGATGAGTTCGTCGAGCCGGTACCCGAGCCACTGGGCGTTGCCGATCAGGTCGCCGCCCACGGGATTCGACACACAGGCCAGGGTGACGAGCCGTTCCACCGGGGTGCGAGCGTCGAGATCGGCCCAGCTCAAACGGATTTCGCGATCCACCATGCCGTGGATCCGCAGCGACCAGTTCTCCCGGCTCAGCTGCGGCACGGTCAGCGCGGTGTCGATGCGGTAGAAGTCGGAGTTCGGCGTGAGGTAGGGCGTGAGCCCGGGCAGTTTCAGGTCCGCGGCCGGATCCACCGCCACCGGAACGCCTTTCGGCGTCGGCAGCACGACCTCGGCCCGCTCCCCCGCGACGCTGCGCGACCGCACCTCGAGCACCCGCCCGGCGATGCCCGCGCCGATGCCCGCGACGGCCGCGACCGCGATCCCCCGCACGACGAGCCGCCGTTCCAGTGCGACATCGTCGGTCGACGCCGTGCGAGCCGTGCGGCCTCCGGTCGCGTCCCGTTGCACCGCAGCGGTTCCCGGGGAGGTGGCCGAATCCCCGGCTGCCCCCGCATCGAGATCATGATCGGCCGGCCCCGAGGATCCCGCGCCCGCACCGGATCCACCGGCCGCACCCGTCCCGCCCGCGGCCGCCGACACGTCCTCGAGGTCCGCGATGCGATCGATCAGCGTGCGCAGCACCATGATTCCGGCCCACGCGCCGAGTATCGAAGGGAACAGCCAGTTCCAGGTAGCGTGCGGCCGGGTGACCGCCGCGACGGCCGACAGCAGCCCGAGGATCCCGAACAACACCGACCCGGCGGGCCGCTTCGGTCGCTCGATCAGCCCCGCGACGGCCGCGAGCAGCACCGCGACCACACCCATCAGCACGAAGAGCACGAGCTTGTCGTTGGTGCCGAAGGTGTCGATCGCCCATTCGCGCAGCCCGTCCGGCGTGTGGTCGATGACCCACGCGCCGACGGCCTGGAACGGGGTGGCGTCCGGGCTGATGAAGGCCGCCACGATCTCCGCGCCGCCGAGAATCACCCCGGCGGCGACGAGGCCACTACCTATCCGGAATCCACGACCGGTCACGAATCCGACCCTACTGCCCGTTTCGCCGGTTCTCCCCGGCCCATCGGTGACATAACGGTGACGGGCGCGGGGTGACGGCCGTCAGCGCGGGGCGTAGTTGACCATCCACGGCACCGAGAACTTGTCGGTGACCATCCCGAAGGACTCGGCCCATTCGGTCTTGCCCAGGGGCATCGCCACGTCCCCGCCGGCGGACAGGGCGGTGAACACCCGCTCGGCCTCGGCGGCGCTGTCCACGTCCAGGCTCACCGAGTAGCCCGGGTTCGCGGTGTTCACGGTCTGCCCGGGCGGGACGTCGGACCCCATGAGCAGGGAATCGCCCAGCGGCAGGGTCACATTCGCGATCTTGTCGCGGAATTCGGCCGGGAAGTCGTCGGTGCCGCCCATGTCACCGAATCGGGCGATCTGCAGCTCCCCGCCGAGCACGGACCGATAGAAGACGAACGCCTCCTCGGCGTTGCCGTTGAAGACGAGATACGGGTTCACAGCGGTCATGGTTGCCTCCTCGGTCGGTTCCTCGGGTGGCCGAACGCGCCACCCACAGACTAGGACGACCGAGATGCCCGTTTCTCATCGCCCGGGCCGAACTCGATCAGGTCCGGCGACTCCCCGCACGTAGCCGACGCGCACTGCCTCACGTTCCCGGCGCTGCACACCCCCGCGCTCCCGGTCATACACCAGCCCCGCGTTCTTCAGCACTGCATCACCAGCCGTTCCCGATGCTGCACTGCCTCACCTTCCCGGCGCTGCACGACCCCGCGCTCCCGGTCATACACCGGCCCCGCGTTCTTCAGCACTGCATCACCAGGCGTTCCCGATGCTGTACTGCCTCACGTTCCCGGTGGGGCGCTACCGCGTTCCCGGTGTTGCGCTGCCCCGCTGATCGCGGCGGTGCGCTGTCTCGCGTGCCGGCGCTATCCGCGCGCGATCACGCGCAGCGCCCCTCGTGCGCTGCCGCCGCCGGATCGCATCCCGCTACGAAAAAGCGCCGCCCGCGGACAATTCCGCGGGCGGCGCTGCGTTCACGTGCCGGGTCTAGGAGTAGATCGCGTCCACGTCGGACGCGTACTGCTTCATGACCACGTTGCGCTTGAGGGACATCTTCGGGGTCAGCTCCCCGCCCTCCTGGGTCCAGTCGACCGGCAGGATCCGGATCTTCTTGATCGCCTCGGCGTGCGAGACCAGCTTGTTGGTCGCGGCCACCGCGGCGTCGATCTCCGACTTCAGGGTGGCGTTCTCGATCAGCTCTTCCATCGAGATGTCGGCGGCGATCCCGTTGCGTTCCTTCCAGCCCGGCAGCGCCTCCTGATCGATGGTGATCAGCGCGCCGATGAAGGGCTGACCGTCGCCGACGACCATGACCTGGCTGATCAGCGGGTGCTGGCGCAGGGAATCCTCGAGCATCGCCGGGGAGACGTTCTTGCCGCCCGCGGTGACCAGGATTTCCTTCTTGCGGCCGGTGATCGAGATGAAGCCCTGCTCGTCGATCGCGCCCAGGTCGCCGGTCTTGAACCAGCCGTCACCGTCGAACGCGTCGGCGGTGGCCTGCTCGTTCTTCCAGTAGCCGCTGAAGACCACCGGGCCGCGGATGAGCAGCTCGCCGTCCTCGGCGACCTTCGCGCCGTGGCCGGGCAGCGGGCGGCCGACCGAGCCGACCTTGATGAACTTGGGGGTGTTGACGCTGACGGCCGCGGTGGACTCGGTCAGGCCGTAGCCCTCGTAGATGGTGACGCCGGCGCCGCGGAAGTAGTGGCCCAGGCGCGCGCCCAGGGGACCGCCGCCGGAGACCGCGGACTCGCACTGCCCGCCCATGGCCTCGCGCAGCTTGCTGAAGACCAGCTTGTCCAGCACCGCGTGCTTGATCTTGAGACCCAGGCCGGGGCCGCCGTTCTGCAGCGACTCGCTGTAGGCGATGGCCACCTCGGTGGCGTAGTCGAAGATCTTGCCCTTGCCGCCGTCGTGCGCCTTCTGCTTCGCGCCGTTGAACACCTTCTCGAACACGCGCGGCACCGAGAGGATGAAGTCCGGCTTGTACTTGCCGAACTGCTCGACCAGCGTGGACCAGTCGGCGGTGTGCGCGACGGTGACACCGGCGTCGAAGGCGGCCAGGGCCACCGCGCGGGCGAAGACGTGGGCCAGCGGCAGGAACAGCAGCGACTTGCGGCCCGGGCGCAGGAACTCGCTCATCGAGGAGCGGTCCGCGGCCGATTCGGCGTACAGGTTGGCATGCGAGAGCATGACGCCCTTGGGCTTGCCGGTGGTGCCGGAGGTGTAGATCAGGGTCGCCGGGGAGGCGGCCTTGACCTGCGCGCGCCGCTCGTGCACGACGCTGTCGTCCAGCTCCGCGCCGCGCTTGGTGAGCTCGGCGATGACGCCGGACTCGAGCACCAGCACCTCGCGCAGCTCGGGCAGGCTGCCCTCGACCTCGGCGACGGTGGCGCGCAGCTTGTCGTTCTGCACGATGGTGATCTTGGTGGCCGAATCCTCGAGGATCCAGCGCACCTGCTCGGCGGAGGAGCTGTCGAAAATCGCCACGCCGCAGCCGCCGGCCGCCCAGATGGCGAAGTCCAGCACGACCCAGTCGTAGCTGGTCGCCGCCATGATGGCGACGCGGTCACCGAGTTCGATGCCGGAGGCGACGAGCCCCTTGGCCACGCCCGTCACCGTCGCGGCGAACTCCTTCGCCGTGACATCGTTCCAGCCGCCGTTGCCATCCGGAGTGTTGAAAACGACCAGGTCGGGCGTTTCCTTCGCATGCCGGAACGCGCCGTCCGACATATTGGCGGTCTCCGGGATGGTGTAGGTAGCCGGGACTTCGAACTCTCGCATCGCTGCCCTCCACATTGAGTAATACTGGCGAGTAATTTACGCCACGCTTCCAGGTCACACCCCACGGACCGCCCGAACATGTTCTCGTTCGCCGGTCCGGGCGGTCACACGCGTTCTGCTGCCTATCCTATGGACCTGGTAGGCGCGGGGCGCAGCGCTTGGCGCAGGAAGTCGCCGAGTTCCAGCGTGATCGCGGCGGCCGGGGCCACCAGCGACGCCTGCAACTGCGCGACGTGCCAGAGGCCGTCGGTTTCGGAGAACTCGGTGCGCACCCCCGCCGCGGTGAGTTTGCCGACCAGTCGCACGCACTGCGGGTGCAGCAGTTCGTCGCGATCGGCCTGCACGTAGGTCGGCGGCAGCCCGTGCAGCTCGGCCAGCAGCGGCGCGTAGCCGATGTCCCGGCTGTCGCCGTCGCCGAGATAGGCGTCGGCGCACGACCGCGACCACGGCTTGGTCAGCACCAGATCCTCGTCCCGCCCTGGCACCTCGTTGGGGTCGGTCCACGGCGCGATCAACCCGAGCGCGGCGGGCACGTAGCCGTGCTTGTCCCGCAGCCGCAACGCCAGCGCGAGCGAGAGCCCGCCGCCGGCCGAGTCACCGCCGAGCGCGATGCGTTCGGGCCGGTACCCCGAGGCGACCAGTTCCAGGAAGGCCATCTCGGCATCGTCGAGTCCGGCCGGGAACGGATGTTCGGGTGCCAGGCGGTAATCCAGAACGTGGACCGCGCACCCCGTTTCGCGAGCCAGGTAGCCAGCCAGCGCGCGGTGGGTGACGGGCGAGCCGACCGTGTAGCCGCCGCCGTGCAGGTAGAGCACGGTGGCCTGATCGCTGACCGGGCCGACGGTGACCCGTTCGGCCGGACGCCCGCCGAGGCGGACGCGCTCCACGTGGGTGCCGCGCGGCGGGCGCTGCGCCGGCGCGCCGATCTCCATGAGCTTGCGCTGCACGGTGAAGGGCAGCCGGGCGTTCAGCATGACCCGGAAGACCGGGCGCAGCACCGCACGCGCCACGGGCAGTGGCAGTTTCACGTCCAACATATCCAATTCCCTAGGGCAGGAAGCGCTTCTGCACCACCGCGGAGATGCGCTGGTAGTACGAACCGGTGCTGCGCACGAACAGGTCGAGAAGCTTGGCCTCCCAGCCGATCAGCACGCGGCCGTGCCCCTTGGCCACGCCCTCGGTGATGACCTGCGCGGCCATTTCCGGGGTGTGCAGCGCGAGCTGCTTGTCGAACATCGTGGCCAGGTTCTTCTGGTCCAGGCCCTCGGCGACGGTGGCGTTGCGGGCCACGGCGGTCTTGATGCCGCCGGGGTGCACGCAGGTGACCTTGACCGGCTTGCCGCTCATGATCATTTCCTGGCGCAGCGCCTCGGTGAAGCCGCGCACCGCGAACTTGGCCGCGTTGTAGGCGCTCTGACCCGGCACCGCGATCAGGCCGAAGAGGCTGGACACGTTCACCACGTGGCCCGCGCCCGACTCGATCAGGTACGGCAGGAAGGCCTTGGTGCCGTTGACGACTCCGTAGAAGTCGACGTCCATGATGCGTTCGATGTCCTTGAACGCGGTGCTGACCACGTCGCCGTGATGGGCGATGCCGGCGTTGTTGTAGATCTGGTTGACCCTGCCGAAGTGCTTGTTGACCTCGTCGGCGTACAGCAGCACCGCTTCACGCTCGGCGACGTTCAGGCGATCGGACTTGATGTCGACGCCGTACCGCTCGCAGCGCTGCACCGTTTCGGCGAGGCCCTCGGTGTCGATGTCCGAGAGCGCGAGCTTCGCACCCCGGCGAGCCAGGTTCTCGGCCAGGGCGCGGCCGATGCCGGAGCCCGCGCCGGTGATCACACAGACTTTGTCCTTGAAGTAAGCATCATTGCTCACGGGGTTACCACTTTCGTTTGTGCTTGGGCCCGTAGGGAATCAGACGGAGGCCGGGGCGGCGGTCTTGGCGGTGTCGTACGCGGACACGTCGAACTTCTCGAGCAGACTACGGAAGCGGAAGGTGAAGTCCGGCCACAGCGTGGTGTTGTTGCCGTGCTTGTCCATGTACCAGGAGGCACAGCCGCCGGTGCTCCACACCGCGCCCTCGAGCTTGCCCTGCAACTCGACGTTGTACTTATCCTGCGCATCCTTGCGCACCTCGATGGTGCGCAGGCCGAGCCGGTCGATGGTGGCCACGGCGTCGGAGATGTAGTTGATCTGCGATTCGATCATGTACACCATCGAGGTGTGGCCCAGGCCCACGTTCGGGCCGAGCATGAAGAACATGTTGGGGAAGTTGTTGATGGCCGAGCCCTTGTAGCCCTGCTGGCCGCCCTCTTCGAAAACCTCCGCGAGTGTGCGGCCGTCGCGACCGGAGATGGTCTCGTAGGCCGGGGAATCGGTGACGTGGAAGCCGGTGGCCACGATGATCGCGTCCACTTCGCGCTCGACGCCGTCCTTGGTGACGACGGAGTTGCCGCGAATCTCCTTGATGCCGTCGGTCACCAGGTCCACGTTCTCGCGACCCAGCGCCGGGTAGTACTCGTTGGAGATGAGCATGCGCTTGCATCCGATACGGAAGTTCGGGGTGACCTTGGCGCGCAGCTCGGGATCGCGGACCTCGACACGCAGCTTGGCGCGCGCGATGGTCTCCAGGATCTTCATCGCGGGCGGGAACTTGGCCAGGCCGACGACCTGGCTCTCGCGGACCGCGTAGATGGCCGCGCGCGAGAGCGCCTGCGCACCCGGGATGTACTTGAACGCAAGACGTTCGGGCAGCAGGTACGGGCGGTCGCCGCGCGGCAGCAGCCACGGCGCGGTGCGCTGGTAGACGTCCAGGTGCGCGACCTGCTTGGCGATCGCGGGCACGATCTGGATGGCCGAGGCGCCGGTGCCGATGACCGCGACGCGCTTTCCGGTCAGGTCCGAATCGTGGTTCCAGCGCGCGGAGTGGAAGATCTCGCCCTGGAATTCGTTGATGCCCTTGATATCCGGCAGGTTCGGCTCGCAGAGCGCGCCGACGGCGGAGATCAGGATGTCGGCGGTGAACGCGCCCTGCGAGGTCTGGATCTCCCAGCGAGCGGTCGCGTTGTCGAACTGCGCGCCGGTCATGTCGCAGCCGAAGATGTGCTTGTCGCGCACGCCGTACTTGTCGGCGACGCCCTGAATGTACTTCTGGATCTCCGGCTGCTTGGAGAACGAGCGCGTCCACTCCGGGTTCAGCGCGAAGGAGTACGAGTACAGGTGCGAGGGCACGTCGCAGGCCGCGCCCGGGTAGGTGTTGTCGCGCCAGGTGCCGCCGACGTCATCGCCGCGCTCCAGCACGAGGTAATCCTGCTGGCCCTGCTGGCTCAGGCGGATCGCCATGCCCAGGCCCGAGAACCCGCTGCCGACGATGATGATGTGCGAATGCCGGACCGGCCGATTATCGACAGCTTTGTCTGTAACCTTGCGACTCATGAAAACGAGGGTAGGGTCTTATTGAGTCCGAGTCAACAGTGTTGACTCGCGTTCAGTAGGATTTTCCCGGTGACCGAAGGACAAAGCGTGAGCAGACCGGCCTCCGCCGCCAAACGCGTACGCCTCAGCCCCGAGGAACGCCGCCGGCAGCTGATCACACTGGGCACCCGCATGCTGCGCGAGCGGGAGCTGGAAGACATCTCGGTCAGCGAGATCGCCAAGCAGGCGGGGATCTCGCGGGCCCTGCTCTTTCACTACTTCCCCACCAAACAGGACTTCTACCTGGCCGTGGTGGCGCACGCCAATGCCGAACTGCTGGCCCGCACCGCCCCCGACCCGGACCTGAACATGCTCGACATGCTGCGCGACTCGATCACGCGCTACGTCGACTACGTCAGCGAGAACCGCACCTCGTACCGCGCCCTGCTGCGCGGCCCGGCCAGCGCCATCCCCGAACTCATCGCCATGGTCGACGCGCACCGCGGCGCGCAGGTCGAGCGCATCCTCGCCAACTCGCCGCTGCCGATCGAGGACGCCGAACTCCCCGGACTCACCCTGGCCGTGCGCGGCTGGATCGCGTTCCTGGAGGAGACCACCCTCATCTGGCTGCGCGAGGAACCCATCCCCCGCGACGAACTCATCGAACTGCTGGTGGAATCGCTGCCGTCGCTGGCGCTCACCCCGCGGCTCGCGGCCGCGCTGCTGGACTGAACGGACCGAGCACCGCGGCGCACTCGATTCGCCGCCCCGCCCGCACGCGTCCGGCGCTCGCCGCCACCCGCTCGTCTACAGCGCGTGCGCGTCCAGCCAGGCCCGCGCCGCCTCGTTCGGAGCCACCCCGTCCTCACGCACCTGGCGGATCAGGTCGGCCAGGTCGACCGTGGTCAGTTCACCGCCGACGTAGTTGAGTTTGCGCAGCTGGATCTCGCTCAGCTCGCCCTTGCGCAACAGCGGCAGCACCATCGCGGCCCGGAAGGCGTAGTCCGGATCGGCCAGCGCGACCAGATCCGCGCCGCCGTCCGGCAGATAGGACGGCGGGCCGGACAGCACACCCAGCTGAATACGCCCCTCGGCGAGCGCTTTTCGCAGCTCGGCGGGGTCGGCGAAGGACACCGGCTCGGCGAGTTCGCAGCCGTACACCGCACGCAGCGGCTCCACCACGTCCCGGTGCGGATCGAGCGGCGCGCGCTGGGGATCCAGCGCGGGCCCGGTGGCGACACCCACCGCCAGCCCGGCACATCTCGGGCCGAGATCCTTTAGCGTGGGCGGGAATTCGGCGACGCGGGTGGCCGCCGCGACCACCGTCGGCCGCAGATCCGTGCCGTCGGCCGCGTCGCCGACGATCAGGCCCGCGGGCAGCGCGGCATTGAGCGCCGCGGTGACGGCCTCGGGTTTGCGTGCGGCGGAGCCGGAATCGAGAACGGTGAGCAGGTCGCCGTTCACCTCGCCGACCGCGACGACCCGGTCCGCGTCCAGCGCCGCGATCGCGGCCGCCCGATCGCCGAGTCCGTCCCGCACGGCGGTGCGCGCCCCGGTGCGGGCCAGCGCCCCGGCGTACACCGCGGCCAGCACCTGCGATTGGGTGGACTCCCCCGCGCCGACGGTGAGCACCGGGCCGGAATCGGAACCGCAACTCGCGGCCAGGACCGCCAGCGTCGCGAGCACGGCCACGCGCCGGATCACACGCGGCGCACGCGCTGATCGCCGCCGGGCGCGCGGGGCCCGGGTGAGGTAAACCGTTCTGCCGAACACCCGCAACAGTCTGCCGTCCCGGGTTCCGGGAAACGGGATCGGGGCCTCAACACTCCGAAATTCGGTGTCGTGCCAGGCGAATTCAAAACCGACCCCGGGTAGGCGGCGTTCGCGTGGGTAAACGGGCACTATAAACAGTCGAGTCTGTTTTCTTGATGAAGTACTTGGTGGAAGGAAGCCTGTGCACCCCCTACTCACCACGCGGGCCAATGGCCGGCGAAACGCTCGGACCGTTCTGCGTATCCTCGCCGCGGCGGTGGCCCTGGCGGCCGCGATGGTGGCCTCGGCCTGCGGCGGCGACTCCGATCCGCTCGGCGCCTCGGGCGACTGCGGCGGCGGCACGGACCAGCTGACGGTCGGATCCGCCAACTTCCCCGAATCCGAGACCGTGGCCAATGTGTACGCGGAAGCGTTGCGCGCCAACGGTTTCACCATCGACACGAAGCTGAACATCGGCAGCCGCGAAGCGTACGTCCCGGCCGTGCGCCAGTGCGCCATCGATCTGGTGCCCGATTACACCGGCAACCTGCTGCAGTACCTGAACAAGGACGCCACCGCGACCGCGGCCGTCGACGTGAACTCCGCGCTGATCACCGAGCTGGGCACCGAACTCGGCATCGGCAAGCCCGCTCCCGCCGAGGATTCCGACGCCGTGGTGGTCACCGCGGCCACCGCGCAGCGCTGGAATCTGCGCAGCATCGCCGATCTGGCCGCGCATTCGGCCGAGGTGAAGTTCGCCGCACCGGCCGAATTCGCCGAGCGCCCGGGCGGTCTGCCCGGACTGAAGAAGTTCTACAACCTCGACATCGCGCCCGCCAACTTCGTGCCCATCGCCGACGGCGGCGGTCCGGCCACCGTGCGCGCCCTGGTCGAGGGCCAGGTCACCGCGGCCGACATCTTCACCACCTCACCCGCCATCGTCGCCAACAACCTGGTGGTGCTCGCCGATCCGCTGCACAACTTCGCGGCACAGAACGTGGTGCCGCTGTTCAACACCGCGAAGAAGAGCGACAAGATGATCGCGGTGCTCAACGCTGTCTCCACCAAATTGACCACCGCCGAACTGATTTCGCTGAACACCGCGGTCTCCGGGGATGCCAAGACCGAGCCCGCCGCCGCGGCCAAGGCGTGGATCGTCGCGCAGGGGCTCGACAAGCCGGTCGCGTAGCGAGAATCAAGCAGTAGGGAAACACGGTGTCCGACATCGAATTCAGCGGCGTCAGCAAGACCTATCCGGACGGCACCACCGCCGTTCACGATCTCGGCCTGCGCATCGAATCGGGCTCGTTCACCGTGTTCGTCGGCCCGTCGGGCTGCGGCAAGACCACCTCCATGCGGATGATCAACCGCATGATCACGCCCACCACCGGTGTCATCACCATCGGCGGGCAGGATATTTCGACACAGAATGCGGTGCGGCTGCGGCTGGGCATCGGCTACGTCATCCAGAGCGGGGGCCTGCTACCGCATCGCACCGTGGTCGACAACGTGGCCACCGTGCCGGTGCTGCGCGGCGCGACCCGGCGGACGGCCCGCGCGAACGCGCTCGACCTGCTCGACCGGGTCGGGCTCGATCGCGCACTGGCCCAGCGCTATCCGGCCCAGCTCTCGGGCGGTCAGCAGCAGCGCGTCGGGGTCGCGCGGGCGCTGGCCGCCGACCCGCCCATCCTGCTCATGGACGAACCGTTCAGCGCCGTGGACCCGGTGGTGCGCGCCGAACTCCAGGCCGAGATGCGGCGGTTGCAGGCCGAACTGCACAAGACCATCGTCTTCGTCACGCACGACATCGACGAGGCCATCAAGCTCGGCGATCGCATCGCGGTGTTCGGTCCCGGCGGCCGGCTCCAGCAGTACGACCGGCCCCAGCGCGTACTCTCGCAGCCCGCAACGGATTTCGTCGCGGGCTTCGTCGGCCGCGACCGCGGCTACCGCGAACTCTCCTTCCGCAGCGCGGCCGGGGTCACGCCGGTGGAACTGACGACGCTGACCCCCGAGACCGTGCCCGATGCACGCCTGGAGAAGAACGAATGGCGGCTCGTGGTCGACGCCGCGCGGCATCCCATCGGCTGGATCGACACCACCGGGGTGGAAGGGGTGCGGGCCGGGCGCGCGCTGACCGACTGCGTCTCCGCGGGCGGCTCGCTCTTCCCGCCCGGCGGCGATCTGCGCCAGGCCCTGGACAGCGCCATCTCCTCGCCGTCGGAAATCGGTGTGGCGGTGGATGATTCGGGCGCCGCGGTGGGCGGCATCCGCGCCGCGGACGTGCTCGAGCAACTCAGCCGCCAGCGCGCGGACGAGGACGCCGAACGCAATCGCGCGTTCTTCGCGCGGGAGCAGCGGTGAACTACCTCCTCGACAACTTCGCGGAGATCGCCGGATTCACGCGCACCCACCTGTATCTGGCGCTGCTGCCGCTGGCGATCGCGCTGGCCGTCGCGGTGCCGGTGGGCGCGCTGGTGCACCGCACCCGATGGCCGCGGCGCGTCACCACGGTGGCCGCGAGCATCGCCTACACGATTCCCTCGCTGGCCCTGTTCGTCATCATTCCCCCGCTGCTGGGCATCGCCGTCATCGATCCGCTCAATGTGGTCATCGCCCTGACCATCTACTCGGTCGCGCTGCTGGTGACCGCGGTGCCCGCCGCACTGGACTCGGTGCCCGCCGCGGTGCTCGACGCCGCCGACGCCATCGGCTACACCCGGGTGCGGCGCGTGCTCACCGTCGACTTCCCGCTCGCCCTACCGGTTTTCGTCGCCAACCTGCGGGTCGTGGCCGTCACCAACATCTCGATGGTGACCGTCGGCGCGCTCATCGGCGTCGGCGGCCTGGGCAAGCTGTTCACCCAGGGCTATCAGCGCGACTACCCGGACGAGATCGTGGCGGGCATCATCGTGGTGCTGGTCCTGGCGCTGGCGGTGGATCGCGCGCTGTTCCTGCTCGGCCGGCTCGCGACCCCGTGGCTGCGCGCCGGCGGCGGCGCGCGACCGGCGAAAGGGCGTGCGGCATGAGTCTTTTCGTCGACGCCTGGGCGTTTCTCACCGACGGCGCGAACTGGTCCGGGCCGACCGGGATCGGCGCCCGTGTGCTGCAGCATCTCTGGTACAGCTTTCTGGCCGTCGGCCTGTCGGCGCTGATCGCGGTGCCGCTGGGCCTGGCCATCGGGCACACCCGGCGGGGTTCGGCGCTGATCGTCGGCTTCGCCAACGCCATGCGCGCACTGCCGACGCTGGGTCTGCTCACCTTCGCGGTGCTGGGAATGGGCCTGGGTCTGGTGCCGCCGATCCTGGCCCTGCTCACCGTCGGCATTCCGCCGCTGCTGGCGGGCGCGTACGCCGGGATCGCGAACGTGGACGCCACGGTCGTGGACGCCTCGCGGGCCATGGGTATGACCGAACGCCAGGTGTTGTTCCGCGTGGAACTGCCCAATGCCCTGCCGGTGCTGCTCACCGGGCTGCGCGCGGCCACGCTGCAGGTGGTCGCGACCGCGACCATCGCCGCCTACGTCAACCTGGGCGGGCTGGGCCGCTACATCTTCGACGGCATCGGCCTCTACCGCTACGACCGCGTCCTGGTGGGCGCGATCCTGGTCGCGGCCCTGGCCCTGATCCTGGACGCGCTGCTGGCGGCGGCGGTGTGGGCCGCGGCCCCGGGCTCGGGCCGCCTGCGCCGGACGGGCGGCGCGCGCCCGCTCGACACCGTCACGCACCCCATCGACACCGGCGTCACGCGGCCGGAGTAGCAGGTACAGCTACCCCTTGGCAAAGATCGCATTGACCTCGACTGTGATCCGGGACACGATGGGCAGTGGCTAGAGCACCATCCACCCCACAGGAGGTTTGCGTGAAAGCCATGAAAGCCCGCGACATCATGCACGACAGCGTGGAGTGCATTCCGGCGGACGAAACCCTGGACCGCGCCGCGCAGCTGATGCGCAACATGGACGTCGGCGCGCTCCCCATCTGCAACAACGAGCGCATGATCGGTATGCTCACCGACCGCGACATCGTGGTCCGATGTATCGCCGAGGGCCACGACCCCGCCCGCGTCCGCGCCGGCGATCTGGCGATGGGCACCCCGCGCTGGGTCGACGCCGACACCGACGTCTCCGAGATCCTCGAGATCATGGAACAGAACCAGATCAAACGCCTGCCCGTGGTGGACATGAAGAACGGCAAACGCCTGATCGGCATGATCTGCGAATCCGACCTGGCCCGCAACGTCACCGACAAACAGCTGGCCGAGTTCGTAGCCGCTGTTACCGCCTCCCCGGAAATTCAGCGGGCCACCGAGAGCCGTTGACCGTTCCGCATCCGTGGTGCGGGCGGGTGCCGAGCCGATTCTGGGCGTACCCGGGGAGTTACCCCGACCTCACGAAACCAGTTGTCGCCTAGGCATCTCTGCCGCGGCACCTCTGCCGCGCAGGGGTCGAATTTCCCCCTCAATTGACCCGGCCCCCGCACAGGAACTGTGCGGGGGCCGGGTTTGGAGCGGAGTGCGACTACGCGACGCCCTCGGCGATCGCCGCCGCGCCCACGGCCGCGGCGACGGCCGGAGCCACGCGCGGGTCCAGCGGACTGGGGATGATCTTGTCAACGGCCAGCTCGTCCTTGACCACCGCGAAGATGGCGTCGGCCGCGGCGACCTTCATGCCCTCGGTGATGCGGCGCGCGCCGACATCCAGCGCGCCCTTGAACACGCCGGGGAAGGCGAGCACGTTGTTGATCTGGTTCGGGAAGTCCGAACGGCCGGTGGCCACGATCGCGGCGTACTTGGCGGCCACGTCGGGGTGGATCTCCGGATCCGGGTTCGACATGGCGAACACGATGGACTCGGGCGCCATCGAGGCGATGAGCTCCTCGGCGACGGTGCCCGCCGACAGACCCAGGAACACGTCCGCGCCGGCGAGGGCCTCGGCCGGGCCGCCGGTGATGTCGCGCGGGTTGGTGCGCCGGGCCAGATCCAGCTTCACGTCGTTGAGGTCACCGCGGTCACGGCTGACGATGCCCTTGGAGTCGAGCACGATCGCGTCCTTGACGCCCGCGGCCAGCAGGATGTCGGTGCACGCCACGCCGGCGGCGCCCGCACCCGAGACCACGACCTTCATCTCGGACATGTCGCGGCCCTGCACGGCGGCGGCGCCCTTGAGCGCGGCCAGCACCACGATGGCGGTGCCGTGCTGGTCGTCGTGCATGACCGGGCAGTCCAGGGCCTCGATGACGCGCTTCTCGATCTCGAAGCAGCGCGGCGCCGAGATGTCCTCGAGGTTGACCGCGCCGAAGCTCGGGCGCAGCAGGATCAGCGTCTCGACGATCTTGTCGACGTCCTTGGTGTCCAGCACGAGCGGAATCGAGTCCAGCCCGGCGAACTTCTTGAACAGCGCGGCCTTGCCCTCCATGACCGGCAGCGAGGCGCGCGGGCCGATGTCGCCCAGGCCCAGCACGGCGGTGCCGTCGGACACGACCACGACCAGGCGCTCGGCCCAGGTGTAGGTCTTGGCGAGCGATTCGTCCGCGTGAATGCCGCGGCACACCTGCGCTACACCCGGGGTGTAGGCGATGGAGAGATCGCGCTGGGTCTCCAGCGGCGCGGTGAGTTCGACCGACAGCTTGCCGCCCAGGTGGCCCGCGAAAATCTCTTCCGTGGTGATGTCGGCCAGGTTCGCATTGCTCGCGGGGGCATTCACTGCTTCAGTCACGGGTGACACGATTTCACTCCATCTCGGTGCGGACTCAACCGTTTGACGGTTACCGTTCGGTAATAGCTATTTCAGGTTTCTTGCTCTATATCGGGCGCGCCGCACTGCTTCACCGATACCGCTTCGCCGAAACTTCGCCGGTCTATCGGGTAAGTCTCACAAAGCATTACGAGTATCGGTTCACGAAGCCGAGGCAGCGTGTCGCGGCACAGATCGTCGAGCGGGAACCGGACGGGTGGGTCCGGGCGATGTCGCCGGGGTGATCGTGGGTGAAACCGCGAGTCAGCGGATCGTGATCACCGAGTGTCCCGGGCCGGGCGGTCGGCTCCAACCGGGGATCGCAACATTCTGCCAGTAGCTGCGACGACGCGCCAAATCGGCCCCCGGCCCATCGCGCGCGTTCACCATCAACGAAGCGTAGGCGACCCGAATCACCCCCAGGTAAAGGGAAACTCGCACGTCCGGCCGCGACTGTGGAGAACTGTCACAACGCGGCGACGACCGCGGCGGTGAGCTGTCATGCCGGATTGGCAGGGCCACCTGTGAGCAATTCGCGAGATCACCGCTCAGTGCAATTCGATCTCGTCCAGCGCGGGTCCGTCCGACAGCGGGGCGGACCGGGTTCTGCTGTGCTTGCCGGCCGCGTCCGGCAGCGGCGCGTCGTCGGGCAGTATCAGCGGCGGCACCGGCCCGCGCATCGACCGCGGCGCGGCGGTGCGTTCCGGGCGCACCCAGACGGTGTCGAGCCCGCCCGAGAGCAACCGTACGCGCCAATCACTGCCCGCGCCGGGGTGATCGGTGCGGCGGTGCATCCCGCGCGTCTCGGTGCGCGCGAGCGCGCTGTACTTGGTCCAGCGCGCCACCGCCAGCAGCGCCGCGGCCTGTCTGGCCCGCAGCCGGTGCGCGCCCGCGCCGCCGAGGTCGAACTCCACGCCCGGCCACATGCCGTCCAGTTCGCCGATGCTGTCGCGCAGGCTCCCGTCGCTGCGCCAGTAGCTGCGGCGCAGCGGCAGGGTGTGCTCCTGTACGAGCCCGATGACGGCGCGCGGATCGATGCGCGCCTTGGCGCCGAGCCCCGCGCCCGGCACCGCGCGCGTCTTGCCGGCGCGGCGGCGGGTGCTCGCGTAGCGGGCCGCGGCCCCGCCCGCCCAGACCCCGGAGGAGATCGCCCAGGCCCCGTTCTGCCCGCCGAATCCGGAGACCGCGCCGGTCACGGGTTCGCGGGTGGTCACATCGCCCGCGGCGTAGAGGCCGGGAACCGTAGTGGCGCAATCGGCTCCGGCCAGCCGCAGGCCGCCGGTGCCGCGCACGGTGCCCTCCAGGACCGCGCGCAGCGGCACGTGCTCGGCCGCTCGCGCGTCCCCTGGTTCGCGCAGTTGCCCGCGCACCGCTTCGGGCAGTTCGTCGAGCGCGGCGTAGACCCGGCGACCGTCGGCGATGGCGGTGAACGCCCGCACCCGCGACTCCGAGCCGTGCTCGCACAGCACGGCTCTGGACTCGTCGTACAGCGTGGCCAGATTCATGACCCGATCGGGCGCGCGGAGCGCCGCACCGGCGCGGCGCGAATCACCGGCCGGCACCAGCGAATACGCGTTGGAGAATTCCATCCCCGAGAGTTCGGCTCCGGCCTCGGCGCCCATCAGCAGGCCGTCGCCGGTGGCCACGTCGGTACCCGCGCCGCCGGACAGGAAGGCGCAGCCGCCGGTGGCCAGGACCACCGCGCGCGCCCGTACGGTCCAGGGGTGCGCCTCGCCGCGCAGGGTCACCCCCGCCGCGCCGGACACCACCCCGTCACCGTCGGTGAGCAGCTGTAATGCCGGGTGGTGGTCCAGGATTCGCACACCGGCCACGATCATGCTGCGCCGCATGCGGCCCAGGTAGGCCGGGCCGTCCAGCTGGATCCGGCTGGGTAGTCCGGGGTGCTGTCCCGCCGAGCGCGCACCCCCGCCGACCAATTGGCCGACTCGCCGGTGCGTCTCGTCCAGCACCCGGTACATCCACTCCGGATCGGCGAGTCCGCCGCCGTGCGCGAAACTCTGCGCCACCGCCTCGTCCCGGGCGCGGCCCGGCGCGATATTCCACAGTGTCGCGCCGGCGTGCGCGGTCGGCCCGCTGGTTCCGCAGTGCGCCTTGTCGACCAGCATTACCCGAGCGCCGGTGGCGGCCGCCGCGAGCGCGGCCCAAGCCCCGGCCGGGCCACCGCCCAGCACGAGCACATCGGCGTCGAATTCGGTCATATCGACAAATGTTCGACCACAGTTCACTTACTCGCAACTGTTATGCGTGTATCAATTCCACCACTGGGCCCACAGGAGATATCCGGCAAGTAGAAAAACAACCATGGACCCGAAAAAGGCAGCCGAACCCGAACGCTTATCCGAATAAATTTGCGCGGCCACCACCGCGGTCGCGGCGGCCACATGCCAGGCGACATCGGCCGCGCCCGGACCCGGAAAACCGCGCCGCGCACCCATGATCTCCGCCCCGACCACGGTCGCCGCCAGCACCACCGTGCCGCCCGCGACGATGCCGCTCAGCCCGCGCAGCACCTTCATCCCGTGATCACCGGAACCCCGCTCGCCTTCTCCACGAGCCGCTCGAATTGTTCTGGGTCCGTGGTGAATTCACCGAGCCGGATGGTCTTGTTGCGACCGTGGTAATCCGAGGATCCGGTGGTCAGCAGACCCAGTTCCGCGGCGAGGTCCGCCAGCACGGCGCGGTCGGCGGCAGAGTGGTCCGGATGGTCGAGTTCGAGACCGCCCAGACCCTGCTCGCTCAGCTCCCGAATGTGGTCCAGCGCCAGCAACCGGCCGCGCTTGCGGGCCCGCGCGTGCGCGATCACGCTGACCCCGCCCGCCGAGGCCACCATCTCCACCGCGCGCTGCAACGGCGTGTCGGCCTTCTCCACGTAGTACCGGCCGTCGGAGGCCAGCAGATCCTGGAAGGCCGCGTCCACCGTCGGCACCACGCCCGCCTCGACCAGCGCGCGGGCCAGATGCGGCCGGCCCGCCGAGGGGCCCGCCGAGGCCATGACCGCGTCCGGGTCCACGGGCAACCCGTCGGCCCGCATCTGCTCGGCCATCGCCCGCAGTCGCACGATGCGCTCGGCCCGCAACCGCTCGCGCTCCTGCGCGAAGCACTCGTCCGCCGGATCGAACAGATAGGCCAGCAGGTGCACCGCCACCGGCCAGCCGTCCGCGCCGTCACCCACGCACGACATCTCCATGCCTCGCACCAGCGTCAGGCCCGGCGGCAGCGCGGCGACCGCCTCGGCCCACCCGGACGTGGTGTCGTGATCGGTCAGGGCGACCACGTCGAGTCCGGCGGCCGCGGCGTTGGCGATGAGCTCGGCCGGGGTGTCGGTGCCGTCCGAGGCGTTGGAATGAGTATGAAGATCGATGCGCACACCCCCATCTTGCCCGCGCGGGCGTGGCGCACGCCGGTGGCCGGGCGGTTGTCCATGTGACAACTAGACTTCGACCGTGTCGATCCCGCCGCTGCCGTCCCTGCACCGCTCGAACCGGCCGGACGATCACCCGCCGAAATCCACCGGCCGCGAATCCGGGGCGAACGTGGTCGTCGACTGCGCGGTCTACGTGGACGGGCGGCGGCTGCTGGACCAGTGCACCTACGAACAGGCCCTGGCCGAGGTGCGCGAGCGCGGCGCGGGTTTCGTCTGGCTGGGTCTGCTGGAGCCGAGCCACGCCCTCATGCTCGATGTGGCGCGGGCCTTCGGCCTGCATCAGCTCGCGGTCGAGGACGCGGTGCACGCTCATCAGCGCCCCAAACTCGAGCGCTACGACGACATCCTGGTGCTCGTGCTGCGCACCGTGCAGTACCACGTGCACGAGCTGAACACCGTCAGCGAGATCGTGGACACCGGCCAGATCATGATCTTCACCGGTCCCGACTTCGTGATCACCGTGCGCGATGGCGACCACACCGGATTGGCCGGGGTCCGTAAGCAATTGGAGGCCGATCCGCAGCAGCTGGGGCTGGGTCCCGGCGCGGTGCTGCACGCGGTGGCGGACCACGTCGTGGACTCCTACGTGGAGGTGACCGCCGCCATCGAGGAGGACGTCGACGCGATGGAGGAGGCGGTGTTCACCCCCGCGAGCCGCATCGTCATCGAGGCGATCTATCAGCTCAAGCGCGAGGTGGTCGAATTGCGGCGCGCCGTCAAACCGCTCGCGCTGCCCCTGCAATTGCTCACCCACGACCCGAAACTGCCGCTGCCGGTGGAGATTCGGCGCTACATGCGCGACGTGCTGGACCATCACACCGCGGCCGCGGAACAGATCACCGACTTCAACGAATCGCTCAGCGCCCTCATCAACGCCGCACTGGCGAAGGTGAGCGTGCAGCAGAACACCGATATGCGCAAGATCTCGGCGTACGCGGCCATGGCGGCCGTGCCGACCATGATCGCGGGCGTGTACGGCATGAACTTCGAGCACATGCCGGAACTGAAGTGGACCTACGGCTATCCTCTGATCATCGGGCTCATGCTGCTGGTCTGCGGCGGGCTGTACAGGTTGTTCCACCGCAACGACTGGCTCTGATCCCCGCCCACCGGCCGGCTCCGAGCCCCGCGCACCGGCTACGGCGGGCCGCGCCTACAGGCTGGCCGAGCCCCGATCCGGGTCGCGCACATCGATTTTCGCTTCGGCCCAGGCGTCGCGCAGCGCCGCCGCACCCCGGATACGCACCCAGGCCGCCTCGGTCGCGGTGATGGGCGTCGCGGTCAGGAACCGCACCGGATCTGCGGGCTCGGGCAGCGGCACGTCCGGGATCTCGCCCTCGCCCAGCAGCACCGCGGTGAAAATCGCGCCGCCCCACAGCGGTTCGCCGAAATCGAGCAGGGCGTCCGGTTGCAGCACGATGCCCTCCACCGACGGCGAGGCCACCAGCACCGCCAGCGCCCGGGTCAGCCCGGAGCCCGCGCCGACGTTGCCGAGCAGGGTCAGCGCCAGTTCCGCGCGCGGCCCGCGCACCGGATCGGCCAGGGCCGCGCTCGGGTCGGTCATCGGATGGCGGGAGCCGCCGAGGGTCACGTAGTGCACCAGGTCGGCGTCCGGGATCCGCAGGATGTCGATGGGCTCGAGGCCCAGGAAGGTCACCGACGCCGCGTCGGCGGTCTGCACGCCGAAATGCCCGAGCACCCCGGCCCGGACCGTATCGATCACGTCCATCGGTTACAGCGCCAGCCTGGCGAGCATGTCGCGCGCCTGTTCGGCGGCCTTGGGATCGCACAGCACGTCGTAGCGCCCGGCCACCAGCTGCATGCTCGACGCGAAGTCGCGCTGCCCGCGGCTGGCGGCATAGGGAATCGTCGTGGAGATCACGCCGAAGATGATGCCGCCGATCAGGCCGATGATGATCGCGCCGCCACTGTTGAACAGGCTCAGCAGCAGGCCGACGAACAGGCCCAGCCACGCGCCCGAAACCACGCCGGTGCCAATGACTTTGCCCCAGGTGAGGCGGTACAGCACCCGCTCGACCTGCATGAGGTCGACGCCCACGATGGTCACGTGCTCCACCGGGAACTGGTTGTCGGCCAGGTAGTCGACCGCCCGCTGTGCCTCGGCGTAGGTCGGGTACGACGCGACCGGCCAGCCCGACGGAGGCGTCGGCAGGCCCGCTCGGTTCCGGTTCGAGTTCCCCAGGGGATTCGTCATATCTCCATCATGCTATTCGTCCGGGTCACCCGTGGTAGCGCAGCGCCAGTTTCACACCGGGGGCGTGCTGCGCATCATTCCCGCCGCGCGGCCTTTCTCGGCGATGACCTGGGCCATCTTGGCGCTGGCCTCGTCGATCATCTCGTCGCCGAGCATGACCGCGCCGCGAGCGCCGCCGGCGGCGGAGGTATGGAAGGCGTAGGCGTCCAGAATCTCCTCGGCGCGGTCGTAGTCGGCCTGGCGCGGGCTGAAGATCTCGTTGCACGCCGCGATCTGGTCCGGGTGCAGCACCCATTTGCCGTCGAAGCCGAGGGCCGCGGTGCGCGCGGCGTTGCGACGGAAGCCGTCGATGTCGCGAACGGCCAGGTAGGGGCCGTCGATGGCCTGGAGTCCGTGTGCCCGCGCGGCGAGCAGAATGGTCATGTAGATGTGGTGGTAGGCGTCGCCGGGGGTGTAGCCCTCGGGCTGTTCCCCCACCACCAGGGTGCGCATATTGATCGAGGCCATGAAGTCGGCGGGGCCGAACACCAGGGTCTGCACCCGGGGACTCGCGGTGGCGATGGCGTCGATGTTGCGCAGGCCGAGCGCGTTCTCGATCTGCGGTTCGATGCCGATCCGGCCGACGGGCAGCCCGTTCGCCTTCTCCAGCTGGGTCAGCAGCAGATCCAGCGCCTGCACCTGGCCGGCGTCGGTGACCTTGGGCAGCAGGATGGCGTCGAGCCGCGCGCCCGCGCCCCCGACCACCGCGATGACATCGGCGTAGGTGTGCTCGGTGGTCCAATCATTCACGCGCACAACGCGAATCTGGCCGTTCCAGCCGTCGGCGTTGAGCGCGGCGACGATGTTCTCCCGCGCCTGTGCCTTGGCCGCGGGGGCCACCGCGTCCTCGAGATCGAGGAAGATCTCGTCGGCGTCCAGGCCCTTGGCCTTGTCGATCATCCGGGGGTTGCTGCCGGGTACGGCGAGCACCGAACGGCGCGCTGTCATGGGTCACTCCTTGTTCAGTGGCGAAAGGCACGCTCGTGGCGTGACATTTCGGGCGGCCCGCACGCACTAGCCTTGGTGCTCATGGCAGCGACCAAAGTTTTCGCCGCTCGGCTCGCGGGCTTGGTGGTGCTGGGACCGGACGGGGAGTCTATCGGTCGCATTCGCGACATAGTGCTCTCGATCCGGTACGACCGGCAGCAGCCGCGGGTGCTCGGCATCCTCGTCGAACTGCCCACCCGGAAGCGGATTTTCGTTCCGATGCTGCGCGTGCAGGCGGTTGATCCCGGGTCGGTCACGCTGACCACGGGAAACATCTCGGTGCGGCGATTCGAACTGCGCCCGGGCGAAGTGCTCGCCATCGCGCAGCTGCTCGATTCCACGGTGCGCGTCGCCGATCCGGAACTGCCGCAGCTGGCCGACATCGAGGTGGTGGTGGTCGACCTGGGCATCGAGCAGTCCCGGACCCGGGACTGGGTGGTGACGCGGGTCGCGGTGCGCGAGCGCCGCCGGCTCAGCATCGGGTTCGGGCGGCGCGGCGCGGTGCACGTGGTCGATTGGGCGCAGGTGCGCGGACTCACTCAGACAGAACTCGATCTGCCCGGGCAGGACGTCACCCAGCTGCTCGAGCAATTCGAGGGCATGCGCCCGGCAGACGTCGCGCATCTCCTGCGTGAGCTGCCGCGCAAGCGCCGCATCGAGGTCGCCTCGGCCTTCGACGACGAACGTCTCGCGGACGTGGTGCAGGAACTGCCCGAGACAGATCAGGTGGAGGTGATCGAGCAGCTCGGCGTGGAGCGCGCCGCCGACCTGCTCGAGGCCATGGACCCCGACGACGCGGCCGATCTGCTCGGCGAGTTGCCGGTGAGCGAGGCGGAATCGCTGCTGGCGCTGATGGATCCGGAGGATTCCGAGCCGGTCCGCCGGCTGCTCGAGCACGCGCCGTACACCGCGGGCGGTCTGATGACCCCCGAACCGGTGGTGCTCACCCCCTCGACCACGGTCGCCGAGGCCCTGGCCCGCATCCGCGACCCCGAGCTCACCCCGGCGCTGGCCACGATGGCCTTCGTGGTGCGCCCGCCGACCGCGACCCCGACCGGTAGATACCTGGGCTGCGTGCACTTTCAGCGACTGCTGCGCGAACCTCCGGCGAATCTGGTGGGCGGCATCCTGGACGCGGATCTCGTGCAATTGCGGGCCGACGCGCCGCTCACAGCCGTGACCAGGTATTTCGCGACGTATAACCTGGTATGCGGGCCGGTCGTGGACGCGGAGAACCATCTGCTCGGCGCGGTGACCGTGGACGACGTCCTCGATCACCTGCTTCCCGAGGACTGGCGCGAGCAGGACGACAATCACGACGTGCACGGCATGCCGTTGATCGACGGCACCGGAGGGCGGTCATGACCGATCGAATCGACAAACTCAGCGCCCGTGAGCGCCTGGGTACCCCGGTCGAGAGCAGATTCCGCGGATTCGATTGGGACGCTGAGGCTTTGGCGCGTTCGAGCGAACGCGTCGCGCGATTCCTCGGCACCGGCCGCTACCTGGTCATCCAGAGCGCGATCGTCATCATCTGGATTCTGCTGAACGTCTTCGCCGTTCGGCTGCGCTGGGATCCCTATCCCTTCATCCTGTTGAATCTGGCGTTCTCCACCCAGGCCGCCTACGCCGCGCCGCTGATCCTGCTGGCCCAGAACCGGCAGGACAACCGCGACCGGGTCGCCCTGGAGGAAGACCGGACGCGGGCAGCCCAGACGAAAGCCGACACCGAATTCCTGGCCCGCGAACTGGCCGCGCTGCGCCTGGCGGTCGGCGAGGTAACGACCCGTGACTACGTCCGCCGCGAGCTCGACGATGTGAAGGAAGCCCTGCTCAGGCTGGAGAAACTGGCGACCGACGGCGAAGTGGGCCCGGAACGGAAAACCAAGAAGGGTACCGATCGAAAGAGGCCCGGGGTCGCAAATTTGGCACAGAAAGATGGCGACTGACCGCACAAGGAGTACACAACAAGCTTACGGATGGGTAACCTGGATCACGTTGTTCCGAGCGACCGACCCAGACACCACCGCACTGCGGCTGTCATCACAGGGCCCGGCCGCACGACCGAGGGGATTGTGTGGTGGCGAAGAGAATATCTGCACCGGTGACAGCGTCTGCCCTGCTGATCGCAGGCCTGGTCACCGCCGGTTCGGCCACCAATGTCACCGTGCATCCCCCGGCGGCCCCGCAGGCCGCCCCGGAAGCGCTCCTGGCGGCGGCGGCCAGCGACAGCGGACCCGCCGAGGGCGCCGAACCCGCATCCGATCAGCTCGTCGGCCTGGTCCCGGCCGCCCCCGAAGCCCCGCGCAAACTCAGCGCGCTGGTCCCGCCCGCCGACGGTTCCCGGCTGGGCAACGTGCCACTGCAGAACATCGCCCTGCCCGGCGGCACCGGCGCGCTCGGCATTCCCGAGATCGTGCTCGCGGCCTACCGCAACGCGGAACTGGCCCTGGAGTCCTCCACCCCCGGCTGCGGTCTGCCCTGGAATCTGCTGGCCGGCATCGGCCGCATCGAGTCCGGGCACGCCAGCAGCGGGCGCACCGACGCCGCGGGCACCACCGTGCAACCCATCTACGGCCCCGCCCTGGACGGCACGCTGCCGGGCAACGAGGTCATCAAGGCCGCGGACGGCGGTTACGTGCGCGCCCTGGGCCCCATGCAGTTCCTGCCGGGCACGTGGTCGCAGTACGCCGCCGACGGCAACGGCGACGGAGTCTCGGACCCGCACAACGTGTTCGACTCCGCGCTGGCCGCGGGCAAGTACCTGTGCTCGGGCGGGCTGGACCTGCGCGATCCGCAGCAGCAGCTCAAAGCCGTACTGCGCTACAACAATTCGATGTCGTACGCGGCGAGCGTGCTGAGCTGGTCGAACGCCTACAAGACCGGCGGCGCGCCCGCGCCGGTGGAGATCTCCTCGACCCTGGTCCCGCCGGGCTCGCTGCAGAGCGCGCCGGACATGTCGCTGGCGTCCTCGACGCTGCCCACCACGACCACCGAAGAGAAGCCGGTCGGCACCACGCAGGCCCCGGCGACCCAGGTGATGATCACCATCCCGGGCCTGCCGCCGATCCCCTGCGGCATCTTCTGCCCCGCACCCGCCCCGGCCCCGGAAACCTGTGTGGAAGCCGAGGTTCCGGTGCGGCCGGACGCGCTGCCGGTGGACGCCAAGCCCGAGGACGGCGCGCAGCCGGGTCAGGCGAACGTGACCTACGGGCCGGACGGCCGGGCGCTGCCGCCCGAACAGGCGACCGTGTCGTGCCAGGCCGCCACCGAGGAGAAGCCGCAGGAGCAGGGTCAGCAACCCGTCGCCCCGCAGGCGCAGGCCCCGGAGAAGACCCCGGAGCCGGGCGTCGCCGCGCCCGCCGAGGTTCCCGCCGCACCGGTGGAGCCCGCTCCCGCCGCGCCCGGCATCACCCTCCCGTTCGGCATCACGATTCCGCTGCCGGCCCCCGCGCCCGCACCGTAATTTTCCCTGCCGCGCGGCGCACGACGCGCCGCGCGGGCCGGAAATCCGGTCTTCGACCGGCTGATCTGCGCAATAATTTCAGATGGTCACGGAGTAGTAACGAAAAGGTCTCGAATGCGGTAGCGTGGCGTCACCACCCCCGGTCTCTTCCCGACGGTAATGGAGGGTCACCACACAGTGGGACGTCACCGCAAGCCCCCGGTCCCGACGATGCGGCGCGGATCGGTACTGGCCTTCACCGGCCTGCTGCCCGCAGGAATCGCGACAGTCACCGGCGCAGCAGATGGATCGCTCACCGACAAACTCACCGCGACCGTTCAGCAACAGAAGCTGTCGGTCGCCGCGGGCCAGGAGCTATCGAGACCCGAGGCGGCCCTGCCGGCCGCGGTCGCACAGCCTCTGCATCGCGAGGCCAAACAGGTTCTCCCCCCGCCCCCGCCGATCGTGAAGACGGTCGCGCAGCCCGACGGGCGCGTGCCCGCCGCCCTGCCCGCCGGACCGCTGGGCATCCCCGGCATCTCGGTGGACGCCTACAAGAACGCGGAACGCATTCTGGCGGCCGACAATCCGGTCTGCGGCATGCCGTGGCAGATGCTCGCGGGCATCGGCCGCGTGGAGTCCACGCACTCGTTCGGCGGCAAGGTCGACGCGAACGGCAACAACCTCGACCCGGTCTACGGCCCCGTCCTGGACGGCAGCCTGGCGGGCAACAATGTCATCCACGACACCGACAACGGTGTGCTGGACGGTATTTCCGGCTACGACCGCGCCGTGGGCTCGATGCAGTTCCTCCCCGAGACCTGGACCCGCTACGCGGCCGACGGCAACGGCGACGGAATCGCCGACCCGCAGAACATCTTCGACGCCACCCTGACCGCGGGCAAATACCTCTGTGCCGGCGGCCTGAACATGCGCGACGCGGGCCAGCAGACCCGCGCGATCCTGCGATACAACAACTCCATGGCCTACGTGGCCAACGTGATGGCCTGGGAAACCGCCTACGCCTCCGGCACAGCCCCCCAACCCGCCCAACTCCCCCGCATCTGACCCGAAGCGGGCCTCCGGCCGTAGCGGGCGCGGACGACGCGACCGACCGCACCACCCAGCTGTCGACTCATACCCCGACAGCGGACGGCAACTGAACCGCGCGGCCCGCCAACGCCGAAACAGCCGCGGCCGCATACCGACCCGCCCGGGGGCGATCGCTGTGGTCCGCGATCCGGGTCCATCGGCGAATGCACCGGTGACCTACGGGCAGGAACCGGAGCCGCCACCCGGCCGAGCCGCACGACGCCCGCTGTCGATGCGATACCCGGCCACGGCGGAACTACACGTGCGAGTCCGGCACGGGCTACCGAACCCCGTCCGCGCGGAGCGCAATCCACCCGCCGGAACAAGAGCCGGCCGATGCTTCGATTCGGCGTCATCGTCGCGGGACCGATAACGTTCGCACCCGTGTCATGGGGAGAAACGCGGTCGAGTCGGATCGCCGCCGTCGGTTGGGTCACGGTGTGCCCGCTGCTGATCATCGCGCTCGGCGTCACCGTGCTGCGCGTGCTCGACCTCGAAGCGGTTGTCGCGCCGCTGTTGTCAGCCGACACACGTGAGGTGCACGTCGACTTCGACACCTTCTGGCACTCGGCCGCCGCGCTCGGACACAGCGACATCTACGACACGCAGGCCGAGCTGCGCAACCTCAATCCGCCGCTCGCCTCGGTGCTGCTCATGCCGTTCGCCGCGCTGGACGTGGTCACGGCCTACCGCGTATTCATCATGCTGACGCTGTTCATGGTTTTGGGCGCGGTGCTGGCGGTATGCCGGGAACTACGCCTGCGGCCCGTCGTCACGATGGCGATCCTGGCGGCCGTGCTCGCCTCCTCGCCGCTGTACGGAACCCTGTTGCTCGGGCAGATCTATCCGCTGTTGCTGGCAGGGCTCGTAGCCGGGTGGATCGCGCAGCGGCGCGGTATGCCGGTGCTCGCGGCCGTCCTGTACGGGGTCACGGTCGCGCTCAAACCCTCACTCGCCCCGCTGCTGCTGCTCGCGGCCGTGCAACGACGGTGGGCGCCGTTCCGGGCCGGGATCGCCGCCGCGGCGGTCGCGTCTGTGCTCGGTGTGCTGGCGGCCGGACCGTCGAGCGCGCTCGCGTGGCTGCGCATCGCCTTCTCCGAGCCGGTATCCGGCTGGGTGGACAACGCCTCGCTGCCGGGGCTCGCGGTGCGGTTCGGCCTGCCCGCCGGGATCGGCACGGCCCTGGGACTCGCCGTGCTGACCGGCACACTCTGGTGGTGCGGCCGGCACCGGGACCGCATCGATCCGGGCGGGACAGCTCCGTGGGCGGTGCTCGCCGCGGGTCTGCTGTTCTCCCCCATCGCGTGGCACAACTATCTGATGCTGTTGTGGCCGGGCGTGCTCGTGCTGATCGTGGTGGGCCGCGGCGCGATCGCCGCCGCCGCGCTCGCGATCGCGGCCATCCCGCTGTCCCTGAGCACCGAGACGCCGCCGAGCAGCGTGACCGTCGCGCTGACACAGTCGATCTACTTCGCGATTCTGGTGGGGTACTGGGCGGTTCTGCTGCGCGGCGCGACGCTGTCCGTCCCCGGCGCTCCCGAATCTTCCGCCGACCCGGCCGCGGATGGGGCGAAATCAACCGTGACGGCGCGCTGAGACGCGATCGCCCGGGCAGCGGCGGAACCGGTCCCGTTCCGAGCCCTGACCGTTCGTGCCGCCGCCCGTCCTCCTATTGTTGAACGCATGCCAGTGGTAACGGAATCGGATGTGCGGGGCGCGCTCGCGAAGGTGAACGACCCGGAGATCCGGAAACCGATCACCGAGCTGGGCATGGTGAAGAGCGTCGTGGTCGGCGACGACGGCAGTGTCCAGGTCGTGGTCTATCTGACGACATCGGCCTGCCCGATGAAGGGCGCCATCACCGAGCGGGTCACCAAGGCCGTCAACGACGTGCCCGGTGTCGGCACGATCGACGTGACCCTCGACGTCATGAACGACGAACAGCGCACCGAACTGCGCAAGAAACTGCGCGGCGACAACGCCGAACCGGTCATCCCGTTCGCGCAGCCCGGATCGCTGACCCGCGTGTACGCGGTCGCCTCCGGTAAGGGCGGCGTCGGAAAGTCCAGCGTCACGGTCAATCTCGCGGCCGCGATGGCCGCCAAGGGCCTGTCGGTCGGCGTGCTCGACGCCGACATCTACGGCCACTCGGTGCCGCGCATGCTCGGCACGGACCAGCGCCCGACCCAGGTCGAGCGCATGATCATGCCGCCCATCGCGCACGACGTGAAGCTCATCTCGATCTCCATGTTCACCCAGGGCAACACGCCCGTCGTGTGGCGCGGCCCGATGCTGCACCGCGCGCTGCAGCAGTTCCTGGCCGACGTGTTCTGGGGCGACCTGGACATCCTGCTGCTGGACCTGCCGCCGGGCACCGGCGACGTGGCCATCTCCCTGGCCCAGCTCATCCCGAACGCCGAGATCCTGGTGGTGACCACCCCGCAGCTGGCCGCCGCCGAGGTCGCCGAGCGCGCCGGGTCGATCGCGCTGCAGACCCGCCAGCGCATCGCGGGCGTCATCGAGAACATGTCGTGGCTGGATCTGCCCGACGGCTCGCGCATGGAGCTGTACGGCTCGGGCGGCGGGCAGACCGTGGCCGAGAACCTGACCCGCGCGGTCGGCGCGAATGTGCCGCTGCTGGGTCAGATCCCGATCGAGCAGGAGCTGCGCGAGGCCGGCGACGAGGGCACCCCGATCGTGCTCAGCGCCCCGGACAGCGCCTCGGGCAAGGCCCTGCTCGGCATCGCCGACAAGCTGGCCGTGCGCCGCCGCGGCCTGGCGGGCATGTCGCTGAACATCGACACCACGCGCCACCTGTAACGACCCGGCCCGCGTGCCGGCCGTACAGCCGGTCGGCACGTCGCCAACCGGCCGCTGTGCGCCTCTTGCCGCACGCTCGGCGGGCCCCGCTCGTCGCGTCGCGGACTCACGGGCCGGCGCGTGCCGAGCCGGTCCGTCCCCGGCGAGTCACCCCGACCGTGCGAAATCAGTTGTCGCCCGGGCGAACACGACGGCTGATTTCCGCCGGGGGCGTGGTGTGTCCGCTCGCGCGCGTCCCCCTAAGCTCGAAGCCATGCTCACGCTGCTGCTGTACGTGCTGATCGTCGGTCTGGTCGCCGCGCTGCTGTTCCTGGTCGCCAGTGCGGTCTTCGGACGGGGCGAGGAACTCGGTCCGCTGCCGGAGGGGACCACGGTGACGGTGCTCCCGGCGGAGAACATCGGCGGCAGCGACGTGCGGGCGCTGCGTTTCCAGCAGGTGCTGCGCGGCTACAAGGCGGGCGAGGTGGACTGGGCCCTGACCCGCCTGGCCGCCCGGATCGACGATCTGGAATGGCAGCTCGCCCAGGCGCACGCCGCACAGGACGAGCGCGCGGAGGTGATGGTCGGAGCCGTGGCGTCGCGCGCGGAGTCCGCCGCCGGATCGGTCGCACTCGGCAAGACCACCGACACGCCCGGCCCGCGCCGGATATCTTCCGACGCGGACGGCCCGGACGGTGACGGCGTCCCCGCGGGGCTCGCCGAGTCGGACTCCCTCGCCGAGCCGCCGATCCGCGCGGCCGATGCCGGCACGCCGTTGCCTGAAGTGTTGCCGGCTGCGCCCCCGCCGGCCGAGCCCGACGCCGAACCGGGCTCCGACGGCACTCCGGCCGCGCGATGAGCGCCGCGGCGACGGCCGGCGACGGCCGCACGCGGTGCGGCTGGTCCGAATCCTCCGAGCTCTACCGGAACTATCACGACACCGAATGGGGCCGTCCGCTGCACGGCGACGACGCCCTGTTCGAGCGCGTCTGCCTCGAGGCGTTTCAATCCGGGCTGGCGTGGATCACGATTCTGCGCAAGCGCCCGGCCTTCCGCGCGGCCTTCGACGGGTTCGTCATGGAACGGGTCGCGGCGTTCGGCGCGGCGGACGTGGAACGGCTCATGGCGGACCCCGGCATAGTTCGCAATCGGGCCAAAATCGATGCGAGTATCCACAATGCCCGGGTCGCCCTGGACCTCCCGGACGGCCTCGAAAAGCTGCTCTGGAGCTTCGCACCGGACCCGAAACCGCGTCCCGCGACCCTCGCCGATGTGCCCGCCGTCACCCCCGAATCCGCTGCTCTCGCAAAAGAACTGAAGCGACGCGGGTTCAAGTTCGTGGGTCCCACTACTGCGTACGCACTCATGCAGGCGACCGGGATGGTAGACGATCACATCGCCGATTGCTGGGTGAATCCGGTGACTCCCTGAACGCCACATCGGTCGGTTTTTGGAACTCAGGTACCCGCCCCGATCCGCGATAGGGAAGAATGGGCTTGGTGCGGCCCGCCACATACCGGCGGGCTGCCTGGTTGGTAACAACTGGAGTTCCATGAAAGTGCGCAGTAATCCGCGCAGATCTGGAGGGAGCAGAGGATGGCGGCCATGAAGCCCCGCACCGGGGACGGTCCCCTCGAGGCAACCAAGGAAGGGCGTGGAATCGTGATGCGGGTTCCACTCGAGGGTGGCGGGCGTTTGGTCGTCGAGCTCACGCCGGAGGAAGCTGCGGCACTGGGTGACGAACTCAAGAGTGTCACCAGCTAGTAGCCAGACCTACCTGTGCCGGTGAGCCACAGCCCCCGGGCGGACCGGCTCACCGGCATATCGGTGCATGCCGCCCCACCCCCACCCCTCGGCCCGGTCGATCCCCTGATCGCCTGTGCCGATCTATTGTCCTGTCCGGAATGCGGCCGGGACCTCGCGCCACGGGCGCGAGCCCTGTGCTGCGCCACCGGCCACACCTTCGACATCGCCCGCCAGGGCTACGTCAGCCTCCTCACCGGTGCCGCCACGAAAATGTCCGGCGACACGCCCGGCATGCTCGACGCCCGGGCCGCATTCCAAGCCGCCGGCCACTTCGCTCCCATCGCCACGGCCCTGGCCGAAATCCTTGCGACGGGCTCCCTCCCGGCCCCCGCTCCCCCACCCGTTGCCGCTGCCGACCGCCCGCTGCGCCCGGGCGCGGCGCTCACGGGCCCGTCCGCGACCCGCCTCGCGTCGACCCTGCTGAGCGAAACCGCCCGCACCCGAGGGACCGCGCGAGCCGATGCGGGAACACCCGCAGCCCCGCCGAATGTCCCGGCCCAGCCGAACGTCCCGGCCACGCCGAATGCCCCCGCCTCGCCGAACGTCCCAGCCCCGAGCACCTCGGCCGCCGGCGATGTCCCGGCCGCCCGGGATGCCTCGCTCGCGCCCGGAATCGTCTCCGGATCGCGCCCGGCGGCCACCGGCTCGCCCGCGGTCCTGGAGATCGGCGCGGGCACCGGCTATTACCTCGCCGCCGTTCTCGATGCCCTGCCCGGGCTGCGCGGCATCGCGCTCGACGTGTCCAAGCCCGCCGCCCGGCGTGCCGCCCGCGCACACCCCCGCGCGGCCGCGATCCTGGCCGACGCCTGGCGCGGCCTGCCCGTCCGCGACGGTTCCCTCGCGGCGGTCCTGTCGGTCTTCGCACCCCGCAACGCCGACGAGGTGGCCCGCGCCCTGGCCCCCGGCGGCCGCTTCATCGTCGTGACGCCCACCCCCCGCCACCTGACCGAGTTGATCGAACCCCTCGACATGGTCCGCGTGGACGCGGCCAAACAGGATCGCCTGGCCGAATCCCTGGGCGGCCGTTTCGAACTCCTCGACCGCACCCCCGTGGATTACCCGATGTCCCTGACCCACACCGACATCGCCGCGGTGGTCGCGATGGGCCCCTCCGCCTTCCACCCCGCCGACCACCGCCCCGCCCGGATCGCGCAGCTGCCGAACCCCGCACCCGTCACCGCGTCGGTAACCATCTCGACCTACCGCCCCCGCCCCTGACGCACCGCCCCGTACATCGATCGCGAGGCGCGAGGCGATCGGGTGCGGCGAATCAGGCGAGCGGCCATAGATCGACCGTGCCCGGTGGGAACGTGCGCACGCGGGCCGACACGCCCCGGCCGCGTCAGCGATCGAGTCATGTCGGCCCCGGCCGTGTCAGCGATCGAGGTCGTGTCGGCCCCGGCCACGTCAGCAACCGGCTTCGTCGGCGGCATGCCGGCTCGGCGCGGCGCGGCAGCGCCCGTGCCGCTCAGTTCTTGCGGACCCGGTCGTAGACCTTGGCGGTGCGGGCGGCTATCTGGTTCCAGTCGAACTCGGCTATCGCGCGGGCGCGGCCCGCGGCGCCCATCGCGGCGGCGGCGACCTGGTCGGCGGCCACGACGTTCACCGCGTGGGCCAGGGCGCGTTCGTACCGGTCGGGGCGGGTCTCGTCGTAGTGGACCAGGCGGCCGGTCTCGCCTTCGACGACCACCTCGGGGATGCCGCCCACGTCGGAGGCCACGACGGCGGTGCCGCAGGCCATGGCCTCCAGGTTCACGATGCCCAGCGGCTCGTAGACCGAGGGGCAGATGAAAACCGTTGCGGCGGCCAGCACCTGGCGGACGAGTTCGGTGGGGAGCATCTCGCGGACCCAGTACACGCCGTCGCGGGTCGCGCCGAGTTCGCGCACCGCGGCGCGTACCTCCGATTCCATGGCGGGGGTGTCGGCGGCCCCGGCCAGCAGCACCAGCTGGATGTCGGGGTCCAGGTGGCGGGCGGCGGCAAGTAGATGCGGGACGCCCTTCTGCCGGGTGATCCGCCCGACGAACGCCGCGACCGGCCGGTCCCGCCGCACGCCCAGTTCACCGAGGATGTCGCGCACCTCGGGCGCGGGACCGCCCGGATGCCACACGTTCGCGTCGATACCGTTGTGCACCACATGCACTTTCGCCGGATCGATGTCGGGGTAGGCGGCCAGCACGTCGGCGCGCATGCCCGCGCTCACCGCGATCACGGCGTCGGCGTAGGTCATGGCGTTGTGCTCGGACCAGGAGGACAGCCGGTAGCCGCCGCCGAGCTGTTCGGCCTTCCAGGGCCGGCGCGGTTCCAGCGAATGCGCGGTCAGCACATGCGGAATCGCGTACAGCTCGGCCGCGAGGTGCCCGGCGAGACCGGTGTACCAGGTGTGCGAGTGCACGACGTCGGAGCCTTCGGCGGCGTCGGCCATGCGCAGTTGCGCGGACATCATCTGCAGCGCGGAGTTGGCGGCGTAGAGCATCGGATCGGGTTGGTGCACCACGGCATCGAGCCGCGGAACGCCCATGCAGTGCACCGAGACGTCACACAGTTCCCGCAGGCGCGGCACCAATTCGGTGACATGCACCCCCGCCCCGCCGTACACCTCGGGCGGGTATTCGCGGGTCATCATGGCGACACGCAGGTCATGGACACCGCGCCCGTGAACGCCGTGTTCGCGGCCGCCATCCGCGCCATAACTCACCGGTCCAACCTAGTCTCTCGCCCAACCCGCGACCAACCACCCGCCCTCGCAAGTTCGCACCCCCGCGACCCGCTCGCGCCGAGGGCCCGCACTCCGCTCGTGCCCGCCGGTGGGCAGGTTGCCGAAGGCAGCGGGCGTACTCGATGAACTCCCGGTCAAGCCCGTGAGCCGGGCCGCGCCGCCGAGCCCCACCCCGCCGCGCCGCCGAATGCGCGCCGCCCCGGCCACTTCCGTGGCCACCTGCCGACGGCGGCGTTCGGTCGGGCCGTCGCCCGGCACCGGGATCCGCCCGCGCGCCTCGGCCTCCGCACATCTCGATCCCGCCCGGGCGAGCTTTCGCCCCGGCAACCCACCACGTCCGCGCGCCCCGCGCAAGCGTCGGTCAGGCGACGACCAACCGAACAACCGGGTTCCCCCGGTTTCGAACTCGCGCCGCCGCAGGCCGTGCCATCGAAGACAGGTAACTTGGCGAGTGTGAGGAGCCAGCCGCACGTACTCGGGATCGTGCTCGCCGGTGGCGAGGGCAAGCGACTCTTTCCACTCACCAAGGACCGCGCCAAGCCGGCCGTCCCGTTCGGCGGCGCGTACCGCCTCATCGACTTCGTGCTGTCGAACATGGTGAACGCCGGGTATCTACGGATCTGCGTACTCACGCAGTACAAGTCGCATTCGCTGGACCGGCACATCTCCCAGACCTGGCGGCTGTCCGGGTTCGGCGGCGAGTACATCACCCCGGTGCCCGCGCAGCAGCGCCTGGGCCCGCGCTGGTACACCGGCAGCGCCGACGCGATCATGCAGTCGCTCAACCTCATCTACGACGAGGACCCGGAGTACATCGTGGTCTTCGGCGCGGACCACGTGTACCGCATGGACCCCGAGCAGATGGTGACCGCGCACATCGAGGCGGGCGCGGGGGTCACGGTGGCGGGCATTCGCGTGCCGCGCAGCACCGCGAGCGCGTTCGGCTGCATCGATTCCGACGAGTCCGGCCGCATCGTCAACTTCCTGGAGAAGCCCGCGCATCCGCCCGGCACCCCGGACGATCCGAACGTCACCTTCGCCTCCATGGGCAACTACGTCTTCACCACCAAGGTGCTGGTGGACGCGATCCGCGCGGACGCCGACGACAACGATTCCGATCACGACATGGGCGGGGACATCATTCCCGGCCTGGTGCGCGCGGGCCAGGCCGCGGTGTACGACTTCGGCAGCAACATCGTGCCCGGCTCGACCGATCGCAGTCGCGGCTACTGGCGGGACGTGGGCACCCTGGACGCCTTCTACGAGGCGCACATGGATCTGGTCTCGGTCGACCCGGTCTTCGATCTCTACAACCGGCACTGGCCGATTCGCGGCGCGGCGGAGAATCTGCCGCCCGCCAAATTCGGCCGCGGCGGGCTGGCGCAGGAGTCGATCGTCGGCGCGGGCAGCATTCTGTCCGCGGCCACGGTGCGCAATTCGGTGCTGTTCTCCAATGTCCGGGTCGAGGACGGCGCGACGGTGGAGGGCAGCGTGGTGATGCCCGGCGCGCGGATCGGGCGCGGCGCGGTGGTGCGGCACGCCATTCTGGACAAGAACGTGGTGGTCTCCGAAGGCGAGATCATCGGCGTCGACCTGGACCGGGATCGGGAGCGCTTCGCGGTCAGCAACGGCGGCGTGGTGACCGTCGGCAAGGGCATCTGGGTGTGATGACACACCGTCCGCCGATGTGACCCGGCGGATAACGGTGGACGCGGCCGCCCCGGTTGGCGAAAATCGGTGGGTGGAGCGCCGCCGCGAGGCCGCGCGGGAGGGAACGGGCCATGAGCCGCGCATACCGGATCGTCACCACCTTCGCCTGTGCCGCACTGCTCGCCGTCGCGGCGGGATGTGCGGTCGAGGGCACGCCCGCACCCGCCGAGATCGACGTCCGCACGCTCGACACGGGGTCGTATCCGGTGGATCGCTATACGTACGGCCGTGATTCGAACGGCAAGGGCGCGGTGCTCGAGGGCATGCGGATGGCCGATGCCGTGGTGCCCGCGGTGAAGGTCGACCCCAGCCTGCGGGTGGGCCGCGGCGGGATCGTGCTCACCTCGGTCAACGACGTGGTGACGGTGAGCCATCTGTCGTCCTCGGCCCGGCCGGTGCTGCAGAATCGGGGCTTCATCGCGGGCTTCGCCACCAGCAGTTCGGATCTGGCCGATCCGGCCGGATCGAGCGCGCCGGATCCCAAGAGCACCACGGTCACGATTCGCCTGCTGCGTTTCCCGAGCGCCGACAGCGCGAAGCTCGCCGCGCGGGAGCTCTCGGACGCCGACTTCAACGTGGCCCTCGATCAGAACCGCAAGCTCACCCTGCCGGATTATCCGGATGCCATGTCGCATTGGCGTCCCGGCGTGGCGAACATCGGAATGACCATGCCGCGCAAGGAATTCGTCATCTCGGTGTTCATCTCGCGGCCCAGCGCCGACCAGGCCGATCTGCTGTCCTGGCTGAAGAAGACCCTGGACGCGGAGGTGCCCGCGGTCGACGCCTTCGCCGCGACGCCCGCCGACCGGGTGGAGCAGTTGCCGGTCGATCCGGACCGGCTGCTGGCCCGGGTGCTGACCACCAATCGCGATGGCCGCAGCCCGGATCCGGATACCTTCGCGGTCTTCGGCCCCGCCATGCTCGTTCATCCGGCCGGGGACCAGGCGCTGCGCTCACGCCTGGTCGCCGACACCGGGATGGACGCCATGGCGGGCGTGGACGAGAACTACCTGTTCCGCACGCGCGACGCGAAGTCGGGCGCCGATCTGGTGAGCGGACTGATCAGCAGTCTCGGGGAGACCGGGTCGACGGGTCCGGGACCGGAGAACGTTCCGGACGCCAAATGCGTGCACCGCAAGTCCGGTGCGGCGGCGTTCCGGTGCTACGTGATCTACAAGAGGTATGTGGGAGTGGTGAACGCGCAGACCGCGGACGAGGTGCACCGCATGGCGGCGGCGCAGTACGCGCTGCTGGCCAACAGCCTGTAGCGGTGTGAACCGGCCGCCCGCGCGATCGGCGGCCGGCCGGCGCACAGGCATTGCGGCGTAAGCGATCCCGGGCGGGTACTCGGGACGCCAGACCGCAGTGGGGCGGGCGCTTCACTCAGAAGCGCAGGGTGTCCGCGTCCAGCGCGCGCCAGGCGGCCGGACGTCCGGCATCCTGTGCGCGCGGCTCCGATTCGGCCTCCGCGCACCGCGTGCATTCGGAATCCGCTCCGGCCGTGACCTTTTCATCAGCCCCCGCACGCGCGGCGGCATGTCGGCGGCATACCGTCGACCCGCCGGCGACCACGCGGCCGGTGCGACCTAGCCCACGCTCACCGCGCCCGGTCGAGGCCCCCGCGTGGGTGGCCGAGGCCGGGCTGTCGTCCCGGAAGCGGTAGTCCCGGAAACCGAACGGCTGCAGCAGCGCTCGCAGGAATTCGGCCCCGTCCTGCGGCAACACCCGGCGATCCTCGCCGGGCACGTCCACTCCCTGGTGGTACCAGACCCGCGCCACCAGTCCCTCGATCGGGTCCACCGCGCGAAAGGTGGCACGCCCGTCGGCGGCCAGCCGGAATTCGGCGATCCGCCGCCACTGCCCGGACTCGCGGAGGTACAAACCCACCACGGCCGGAACCCGATGCCCCATGAGAAACCTCATTCGTCGAACCTGTTCATGGAGTATCCCGGCCCGCGGCACGGTAACCCTTTCTGTGGCTCACCGTGCCCGGCGGGTTTCAGCGCGAGTAGCAGAACGGCTCGCAGGGCCCCGGCTGTGCCGGCACCACGTGTGACATGTCGTCGAATCGAGCCCCACTGACCAGCAGCAATACCACCAGTGCCGCAAACAGGATGAGCCCGAACAAGATCAGCGCGGGCCACAGCCATCCGGACGGCAGATGCGCTCCGAGTACCAGTCCCTCGTACATCCCCCACCTCCTCTAATCGGTTCCCCTTTCATCTACCACCATTTCGCCGAACTAATCCACCCCCGTCCCCTGCCCACCCGCTGCCCGAGCCGCCGCCACACCGAGGGCAGCGCTCGCGAACAGGACTGCGCCACCGGGCATTCGACCACGCGTGAGCAACGGCCGGGCGTCGTGCTCGAGCGCTTGCGCATCCGAGCTGTAGGAGCGTCAGCGCAGGTCGCGGCGGCGGAAGCCGATCAGGCCCGCGGTGATCAGGACCGCGGCGATCGCGAGCAGGATCAGCACCGGTGCGGGGTTGAACGCCGCGCCGGGGACCTTCGGGAGGTGCTCGAAGGGTTCCAGGTCCCGGAGCCACTGGGGGGCACCGGAAATCGCGCCGAGCAGGAACACCGCGACGGCGGCGGTCAGTACGCCCCAGGCGACGGGGGTCCAGCGGGGCGCCAGACCGAACAGGGCGACGGTGATCGCGGCGAAGATCCACACGGCGGGGAGTTGGATCAGGGCGGCGGCCAGGACATCGGGCAGTTTCGCGCCGATGTCGCCGGCGGCGCGGCCGTAGACCAGTCCGCCGAGCAGTCCGGCGACCAGCAACGCCACCGCCGGACCACCCAGGGCGAACAGCAGATGCGATGCGGCCCAGCGGGTTCGGGAGACCGCGCCGGTGAGCAGTGTTTCGGTGTGCTGACCGCTCTCCTCGGAGTGCAGGCGCAGCGCCGCCGAGATCGAGTACGCCGCGGCCGCCACGCCGATCATGGTGAAGGCGTAGGTGATCATCGAATTCTCCAGCGACGCGGAACCGCCCATGCGGGTGATCAGATCGCGAATGGCCTGGCTGCTGCCCAACTCGTCGCCGATGCCGTGCACGACGCTGCCGATGATCAACCCGTACAGGCCGAGTCCGGCGGTCCAGGCCACCAGGGTGCCGCGCTGCAAGCGCCAAGCCAGTCCGAACGGACCATTCAGCCCGGGACCGGCGGCGGCCGCACCGGGCCGTTCGGCGATCAGTCCCGCGCCCAGATCCCGGTGCCGCAGTAGCTGATACGCGATTCCCGTCAGGATCAGCACGGCCGCCAGGTGCAGCCCGAGCACGGCGAAGTGGTCCCCGGCGAACGGCCGCACCTGCAGCGACCAGCCCTGCGGCGCGAGCCAGGTGAGCGGCCCGGCGGGCCCGTCCCCGGCTTGCGCGTCCCCGATGCCGCGCAGGGTGAAGGTGGCCCCGAGAACGCCCAGGGCGATGCCGCGGGCGAGCCGGGCGCCGGTGGTCAGCTGCGCGCACACCGCGGCCACCGCCGCGAAGACCGCACCCGAACCGGCCAGTGCCAGACCGAAAGCCAGCGATCCGGAGATGTCCCCGTCGGTGCCGCGCAGGTCGCTGCCCGCCAGGCTCGCGAAGCCGATGAGCCCGGTCAGCAGCGCCCCGCCGTAGGCGATCACCAGCGTCGCGGTAAGCCCCGCGAACCGCCCGACCCGGGTGGCGGCCACCAGTTCCCCGCGCCCGGTCTCCTCCTCGGCCCGGGTGTGCCGGATGACGGTGAGGATAGTGGCGATGCCGATGAGGCTGTAGAACATCCCCGCCTTCCACACCCCCACCGCACCCAGGCTCGTGTTGTAAATCGGCCCGTACATGGCCAATTGGGCCGGGCTGGCCAGAATGGAGTCCGCGAACCCGGCCCGATCCGCGGCGCTCGGATACACCGAGGCGATGCTGTCGATGTACACGCTGCCCAGCGGCGCCGACAGCAGCAGCACCCACAGCGGCAACACGAGCCGGTCCCGCCGCAGGTACAGCCGCAGCAGCTGCCCGGTCCCGGTGAAATTCCCCGCACGGGAAGCAGTTTCGAGGCGATGCTGCCCCGGATGCGCTACAGCGGCGGTCATTTCGACACCTGATTCCGGCTGTCGGATGCGGTGTCGTCGCCGGCGTCGGGACGACCGGCGGCCCGCACCGCGGCGTCACCGGTACCCGCGGCCGTCGCCGCACCGCTGCCCGCGCCCACGGCAGCGGCTTCGCGGTTGCGAATCCCCGCGGCCGTGCCGTCGCCCGTGTCCGCGTCCTCCCCGTTGATCGAATAGTGCCGCAGGAAAAGCTCTTCCAGCGTCGGGGGCTGGCTGACCAGGCTGCGCACCCCGGCATCACCGAGCACGCGGATCAGCTCGCCGAGGTGTTCGCTGTCGACCTGCAGGTGCACCGTGTGATCCTCGACCGTCACGTCGGCGACCCCGGGCAGGTGGCTGAGATCGCCCGGGTCCCCGGTCATCTCGGCGGTGATGGAGGTCCGGCTCAGGTGCCGCATCTGGGCCAGGGTGCCTGACTCGACGGTCTTGCCCGCCCGGATGATGGTGACCCGCCGGCACAGCGCCTCGACCTCGGACAGGATGTGGCTGGACAGCAGGACGGTGCAGCCGCGTTCGGACGCCTCGCGCACGCAGTCGCGGAAGGTCTGTTCCATCAGGGGATCCAGCCCGGAGGTGGGTTCGTCCAGCAGCAGCAGTTTCGCGTGCGAGGAGAAGGCCGAGACCAGCGCCACCTTCTGCCGGTTGCCCTTGGAGTAGGTGCGCGCCTTCTTCTTCGGGTCGAGTTCGAACCGCTCGATGAGTTCGGCCCGCCGCCCCCGATCGAGTCCACCGCGCATGCGGGCCAGCAGGTCGATGGTCTCCCCGCCCGAGAGCGAGGGCCACAGCGTGACATCGCCGGGCACGTAGGCGATGTCGCGGTGCAGCGCGACCGCGTCGGTCCACGGGTCGCGCCCGAGCACCTGCGCGGTGCCGGAGGTGCGGGCGAGGATGCCGAGCAGCACGCGAATGGTGGTGGATTTCCCGGCGCCGTTGGGCCCGAGGAAGCCGTGCACCTCGCCGGTTTCGACCTCGAGGTCGAGGCCGTCCAGGGCGTGTACCCGTCCGAAGTGCTTGTGCAGGTCCCGGACGGTGATGGCCGGTTGTGCCGGACTGTTCATCGAATCTCCTAGGCGGAAAACGATTTATGGGTTCTCTTGGGTGTTCTCGTGCTGCTGCTGGGTCAGCGTGTCCAGCATCATCGAGTCGGTCAGCAGGCCGTGGGTGAGGATTTCCAGCGCCGGCAGCATCATGCGATCGGCGTACTCGCGCAGGGCTTTCCGGTAATCGACGCGCCCCTCGTGGGTGGCCGCGTACAGCTGCAGGAACATGATGATCCCGCCGCCGTTGGTGATGGCGAAGTATTTCGCCATGGCCGGCAGATCCCTGGGCGCGCGCAGGGTTCCGGCGGCGATGCCCGCCGCGAGGTAGCCCTGGATGTCCTCGACCATGTGGTCGAAGAACACCGTCATGAGCGATCCGCCCGCCTGCAGGCTGCGCAGCAGATACGCCAGATACGGTGCGAAATCCTCGATCTCGGCCATCTGCGCCAGCAACCCGTTGGGCGAGGGCCGCTCGAGCGATTCGAGCTTGGCCGCCCGGATCACCTCGCGCACCCGGTCGTCGCAGGCTTCCCGCAGGCCGTCCTTGGACCCGAAGTGATGATTCACCAGCCCGGGGGAGACACCGGCCGCGGCCGCGATGGCGCGCACCCCCACCCCGAACCCCTCTTCCCCGAACACGGTGATCGCGGCGTCGCGAATCCGGGCCCGGGTGCTCAAATCATCGGTTGAACGCACGTTCAATAGATTAAACACGCGTTCAATCACCTGGCAAGGGCTCTCCCCCGCAAAGTTCGCAAAATTCCGAAAGCCCAGCTCAGCCGGGCTACAGCGGCCGTTCCCGCACGACGCCCGGCGCCCTACCCGCGCGACAGCGCGGCAGCCTTCACCCGCGCGACGCGCAGAGCAGCCCATCCCCCACCGGGATGAGCACGCTCGTCAACCGCGGATCCTCCGCGATGGCCCGGGTCGCCGCCCGCACCGCCTGGGTCTGCGGATCGCGCTGCGCCGGATCGGGCACGCGCCCGCCCAGCAGCGCGTTGTGCAGCAGGATCGCCCCGCCCTCGCGGAGTAATCGCACCGCCTGATCCACGTATTGCGGGTGCTCCAGCGGCGCGGCGTCGATGAAGACCAGGTCGTAGGCCCCATCGGCCAAGCGCGGCAGCACATCCAGCGCCCGGCCGTTGATCAGCCGGGTGCGCGCCGGGGTGATGTCCGCGGATTTGAACGCCTCGCGCGCGGCGCGCTGATGCTCGGGTTCGGAGTCGATCGTGGTGAGCGTGCCGTCCTCGCGCATGCCGTCCAGCAGCCACAGCCCGCTGACGCCGGCGCCGGTGCCGACCTCCACCACGGCGCGCGCGCCGAGCAGCTGGGCGTACATGCTGAGCAGTGCCCCCACCGACGGGGGCACGGGCGCGGCCCCCAATTCGAGGGCGCGTTCGCGCGCGGAAACGAGAATCTCGTCCTCTGCGACGGATTCCTCCACGTAGGCGAGGTTGCGCTGCAGGTTCGATGCCGCCGGAGTCTGACTCACGGGTATGAGGCTAATGGCGCGGGGGCGGTATCGCGTGGCGGTGACCGGCCGGTGTGGCGATTTTTCTCAGGTGTCCCTCAGCCTGCGCATACGGCTGCCACATCAGGACCGGCAAGAGTATTGCCTACGCCAGGCCAGCGACCGGCGGCCCGGCCCCGGGAACAACCTGACCCACCAGGTCGGTTGCAAGGGGGACGAAGCCCCGGTCCCGAGTAGGAGGTACTCCCATCCACATGGTCGACGAGGCGCGTGACTCCGCCGGACTGCTCCCGCAATCCTTCGAGCCGAACACCGAGCTGCCGCAGGACGGCGAGCCGGATCCCGCACTGCTGTCCGGAACGGCCGCTTTCGATGCCACCGGCGATCGCCACAAGATGCCGACCTGGGACGAGCTGGTCCGGGAACACGCCGACCGCGTGTACCGCCTGGCCTATCGCCTGACCGGTGACCCGCAGGACGCCGAGGACCTGACCCAGGAGACGTTCATCCGGGTCTTCCGCTCGCTGTCCAACTACCAGCCCGGCACCTTCGAGGGCTGGCTGCATCGCATCACCACGAACCTGTTCCTGGACATGGTGCGCAGACGCAACCGCATTCGCATGGAGGCGCTGCCCGAGGACTACGACCGCGTCCCCTCCGAGGGCCCGGGTCCCGAGCAGCTCTATCACGACGCCAACCTCGATCCCGACCTCCAGGCGGCGCTCGACTCGCTGGCCCCGGAATTCCGCGCGGCGGTCGTGCTGTGTGACATCGAAGGTCTGTCCTACGAGGAGATCGGCGCCACGCTCGGCGTCAAACTGGGTACCGTGCGCAGCCGCATCCACCGAGGACGTCAGGCACTGCGCGAGCACCTCGAGCATAATGGGGTGGAGCGGCGGAACGCCGCCACCGAGAAAGTCGGGTAAGGCGCGGTTCCAGCACCTCGCGCGCCGGCTTTTCGCGTGCAGCCGAGGTGGTCCTTCCGAAAGGTGTGCAGCTTATGAGTGGGCCGGACAGAACGCCGCGTCGTCCACCTCGTTTCGCCCCCACCGAGCATCTGGCCACGGAGGCCATCGCCGCCTATGTCGACGGCGAACTGCGGATGAACGCGTATCTGCGTGCCGCTCATCATCTTTCCGTGTGCCGAGAATGCGCCGTCGAGGTCGAGTCGCAGCAGCAGGCGCGCAACGCCCTGCAGCAGTCGACGCAGATCTCCGCGCCCCTGCGGTTGCACGACACTCTGAGTCGTATCCCTTTGTCCGAACTGCCCGGCGCGGAACACCCGCCGATCACGGACCGCAATATGCTCGCTCCCGGCGCGAGTTCCTTCGGGCTGCGCCAAGATTCGTTCGACAGCAGACGGTGGACAAGCTGGTGGCGCAAGTAGAGTTCATCGGGTGACCACCGAATCGAAGAACACGGGCCCGGTTCCGGGTGAGGGGCCCGCGGCGGACAACCTGTCGCGATCTGCGCAGGCTTCGGATTCGGCGGCCGATCGGGGGAACCTGAGGCCGTCGGACGCACCGGTCCTGGGGCCGCGGCCGGTTTATCGGCCGCACGTCGACAATCACACCGCGCACGCCTTCCGCCGCCCGAGTGGGCAGAACGGTTCGTTCTCACCGCGCTCGGCGGCCGCCGCGGTGGCGGGGGCCGCCACCGACGGCCCGCAGGTGCAGAATCGCCCGCCGGACTCGGTGCTGGCCGAGGCGTTCGGCCGCCCGGAGGGTTCGGACGAACTGCTGCAGCGCGATCCCGAGGCGCAGCACGACGACAACGAGCCGGCCGCGCCCGCGGATCCGTGGCGCGATCCGGCGTCCGCCGCCCGGCTGGGCTCCCCCGCCGTGGCAACGGCTCGCCCGGCGCCGCTGCCGGAGGGCCGCAAACTCAGTGCCCGCGACGTGCTCTTCGGCGGGCAGGCCTCGGGCCGCGCGCTGGCGACGCTGGCCGCCATCGCCCTGGTGATCGGCTTGGCGGGCGGCGCGATCGGCGCGCTCACCTCCGATTCCACCTCGGCGCTGACCTCGCGCAAGGTCGAATTGCAGTCCGCGCCGGGCAATGACGAGCCGCACGGGCAGATCACCAAGGTCGTGGACGCCGTGATGCCCTCGGTCGTGACCGTGCGCGCCTGGGTGGGCGACAGCGGTTCGTCCGGTTCGGGCGTGGTCATCAGCGGCGAGGGCTACATCGTCACCAACAATCACGTCGTGTCGCTGGCCGCCAACGACAAGAGCGGCAAGGCCCAGTTGCAGGTCGTGTTCTCCGACGGCACCCGGGTGCCGACCTCGATCGTGGGCCGCGACACCAAGTCCGATCTGGCGGTGCTCAAGGTCGATGTGAAGAACCTGTCGGTGATTCAGCTCGGCAATTCCGCGGACGTGCAGGTCGGTGACGACGTGCTCGCGCTGGGTTCGCCGCTGGGCCTGGAGAAGACCGTCACCTCCGGCATCGTCTCGGCGCTGCATCGGCCGGTGAAGGTCGGCGGCGAGGGCACCGACACGAACGCCACCCTGGACGCCGTGCAGACCGACGCCGCCATCAACCACGGCAACTCCGGTGGCGCGCTGGTGGACATGCAGGGCCGGTTGATCGGCATCAACACCGCGATCAAGTCCGAGAGCGGCGGTTCGGTGGGTCTGGGTTTCGCCATTCCGGTGGATCAGGTCAAGCGGATCTCGCAGGCGCTCATCCAGACCGGCAAGGTGAATCATCCGAGGCTGGGCGTGAGCGCCAAGACCAAGATCGTCGCCAATGATGTCATGAGCGGTGCGGCGGTGGCCGATGTGCAGGCCGGCGGTCCGGCGGCCAAGGCGGGCATCGTCGAGGGCGATGTCATCGTCAAGGTGGGTGACCGCGAGGTCACCGGCCCGGAGGAGCTGACCGTGGCCGTGCAGTCCCACGAGATCGGGCAGACGGTGAACGTGCGCCTGATCCGCGACGGGCGCGAGGTCGACGTTCCGGTCACCCTGGAATCGGACTGAGCGCACAGTGACCTCCAACTTCACGTGTTCGCGGCCCGTCTCGTTCTGGACTGAGTGGAGCGGGGGAGCGAAGCGGAGGAGCGGAGGGAGGGAAGAACGAGACTTCGGGGGCCGCGAACCGCCCGGAGCGAAGCGAAGGGCAGAATAGGCACAGTGTTCAGCAATGTCAGCTGGGGCGAGATGCTCGTATTGCTCGTCGCCGCACTCGTGATTCTCGGCCCGGAGCGTCTGCCCGGGGCGATGCGCTGGACTACCAAGTCGCTGCGGCAGGTCCGCGATTACGCGACCGGGGCGACCCAGCAGCTCAAGCAGGAACTCGGTCCCGAGTTCGACGAGCTGCGCAAGCCGCTCGAGCAACTCAACGAATTGCGCGGAATGAATCCGCGCTCGATGGTGACCAAACATCTTCTCGACGGCGACGATTCATTTCTGACGAAGGCCTTCGAGCCGCCGTCCTTCGACAAGCCGTCGTTCGACAAGCCGACCAGCGCCACCACCAGCGGTTTCGGCGAGTACGGCATGCCGAAGCAGCAGAAACCGCTGGAGCGCAACGAACGTCCGCCGCTCGATCCGGACGCCACCTGAGATCTCCGGCGTCAACCGGACTAGACACCTGCGGCTGTTCAGGTATCTAGACTGCGCACATGTCAGCCGACGAGGTGGCACGGGTGTTCGCGATCGAAGACAAGGTCGAGCGACTCAAAGCCGCCACCGACGGAGTCGCGGCCGCGCAGCAGCAGATAAACGAGTTGACGCGCATACGCCGCGCCGTGATCCGCGAACTACATGCCGAGGGCTGGACGTTCGCCAGAATCGGTGCGGCCGCCGGACTTTCCCGCGCCCGCATTCATCAGGTCAGCACCCAGGGGCCGGTACCGGAAGGTCTGTTCTTCGGGCACGGGCCACTAACCATCCTCACCCCGGACGTGCGCAGCAACACCCGCTCGCTCGCTCTGGTCGGAGCCCCCGACGCCGCCGCGCCGCATCGCCTGGTGGAGTTGCTACGCGAGCTGGGGTTCACCGCGGCCGTGCAGCGGTTCCTACCGGGCAGACCCCTGGATCTGGATCGCGACGGCCTGATCGTGCTGGGCGGGCCCGAGCTGTCGCCCAGCCTGCGCTACCTGGTGGCCGCCGATCCGCGCCTGCGCCGCACGGTTGCCCGCGCCGGGCGCATTCGCCGCGGCATCGAGGATCGCGCGGCCCGGCGCGTGTACCGCCCCGGCGGCACCGAACCGTACGACATCGCCTACCTGGCCCGCCTGCCCCGTCCCGACGGCAAGGGCACGGTGCTGGTGATCGACGGCCTGCACCCGCCGGCCTCCCTGGGCGCGATTCGACTGCTCGCCACGCGACTGGCGACCCTGCACGAACGCGCTGCGACGCATCCGTTCTCGGCCGTGGTGGGTGTGCGCTACGACCGCTCGACGGGCGAGCCCATCGAAGCCGATCTGCTGACCCCGATCTACCGTCACGACCGCTGACAGCGGTCCCCGGCCACACCGATCCGGCCACCGCCGCGCGAACGAGGTCGCGCGGGTCAGGCCGCGGCCCACTCCGGGCGCAGGGTGTTCATCGGCGGGCGATCCGCCAGCGAGACCTCGGTGGCCTGCGCCGTGAATTCGCCGTCCACGAGCGGGAATTGCGTGAGCGCGGCACCCGAGTCCGCGACGCCCGCGCGGCCCAGCATCGTGCCCAGGATCTGCCGGCTCATCACCCCGAGTTCGGACAGCGGGCGGTTGCGGTGCTGGCGCACACCGAGATTCACCTGCCCGATGGCGCTGAGCCCGAGCATGTCGTGGGTGTCCATGAGCAGCCCGATCTCCACGCCGTAGCCGGGCGCGAACGGCACCGCCGTGAGCAGTTCGCGGGTGCCCGCGTACTCACCGCCCAAGGGCTGCAGCACATTCGACAGCGCCGGGCGCAGCGCGGCGAGCAGCGGCCGGGCCACCAGTTCGGTGACGCGCCCGCCGCCGTTGTCGTCTACGGTCGCGCCCTGGCGCAGCGGTCGCCGGTAGTACGCCTTGACCAGGTGCATGCCCTCGACCGTGAGCAGCGGGCCGAGCAGTTTGGGCACGAACATGGGGTCCGGGTCGATCAGGTCGGAGTCCACGAAGGCGATCAGGTCGCCGGTGGTCACCGCGAGCGAGCGCCACAGCACTTCGCCCTTGCCCGGAACCGGCTCGAGTTCGGGGACGGCCTGCTCGCGGGTGACGACGCGGGCTCCGGCGGCCTGTGCGCGCTCGGCGGTGGCGTCGGTGGAGCCGGAGTCCAGCACGACGAGTTCGTCCACGAGCGTGCCGAGCAGGGGCCGAATGCTGGCCACCACGGTCGCGACCGTGGCTTCCTCGTTCAGCGCGGGGAGCACCACCGAGACGGTGCGGTCGCCCTTGGCGGCCACGAGATCCTCGACGGTCCATTCGGGCTGATCCCAGCTGTTGCTGGTGGCCCAATCCTGCTTCTTGCTCATGCCAGCCCCCTCAGGGTTCTGGCCGGTGGCCGGTGGCCCTGGATCGCGGCGATCATGTCCACGACCCGGCGGGTGGCCCCGACCTCGTGCACTCGGAAGACGCGGGCGCCCGCCGCGGCGGACCATGCGGTCGCTGCCAATGTGCCCTCCAATCGCTCGGACAAGCCGACACCAAGAGTCTCTCCGATGAAATCCTTATTGCTCAGCGCCATCAAGACCGGCCACCCGGTATTCACAAGAACGTCCACGGCCCGCAACAATTCGAGCCCGTGATAGGTGTTCTTGCCGAAATCATGGGTGGGGTCGATGAGGATCGAGTCCTTGGCGACCCCCGCCGCCACCGCGTTCTCCGCCGCGGCGACCACGGTCTCGGTGACCTCGGCCACCACGTCGGCGTACCGCACCCGGTGCGGGCGGGTGCGCGGGATCGCACCGCCGGTGTGGCTGCACACGATTCCCACCCCGAGTTCGGCGGCCACCCCGACCAGGTCCGGATCCGCCCCCGACCAGGTGTCGTTGATGAGATTCGCGCCCTCGGCCACGGCCGCGCGGGCGACATCGGCCCGCCAGGTGTCGACGCTGATCAGCAGGTCGGGATAGCGCGCGCGGATGGCCGCGACGAACGGCACCACGCGGCGCGCTTCCTCGGCGGCGTCCACGGTGCTGCCCGGCCCGGCCTTGACGCCGCCGATGTCGACCAGATCCGCACCCTCGGTGACGGCCCGTTCGACGGCGCCCATGGCGGCTTCGTCGGTGAAGGTCGCGCCGCGGTCATAGAACGAGTCCGGCGTCCGGTTCACGATCGCCATCACCAGCGCCCGATCCGTCGCCACCGGCTTCCCGCACAACGTCGGCAACGGCGCACACATGGGCTCCAATGTACCGACCCCTGTGCCGTCTGATTTGTCTGCCTCCGCCTCTTTCCAGGCGGCTCCCGGCCAGGTCGGCCCGCGCGGCCGCGAGGACCCGTCACCCGGCCGCCCGGCACGTGTGGCTCAGTTGCCCGGCGCACGCCCCGCGGCCACTTCGGCGGCGTAGTCCGCGTACGCCGGGACGTAGCCGTCGGCCCGGTTCGCCAGGACGTACAGGGCGCTGTGATCGTCGGGCGCGTAACCCTGTTTGCGCAGTTCGACCTTGCGACTCTTGAAGGTGGAGGTCTGTTCGAGTTCGGGCACCACGCGCAGGAACAGCGGGACGGCGTAGGCGGGGAGGCGGTCGTAGAGCGCCGCGGCCGCGGCCCGGCCGTCCAGGGTCGCGCCGTCGGCGAGGGTCACCGCCGCCATACCGGCTTTGCCGTCCGCGCCGGGGATGTCCACGCCGTAGACCACGGCCTGGGTGATGGCCTCGATGCCGGTGAAGCCGCCCTCGACCTGCGTGGTGGCCACGTTCTCACCCTTCCAGCGGAAGGTGTCGCCGAGCCGGTCCACGAAGGCGATATGTCCCCAGCGCTGGTCGCGCACGAGGTCGCCGGTGTCGAACCAGCAGTCGCCCCTGGCGAATCCGTCGCGCACGAGCTTGGATTCGGTGGCGGCGTCGTCGGTGTAGCCGTCGAAGGGGGACCGGTCGGTGACCTTGGCCAGCAGCAGCCCGACACCGCCCGCGCGCACCCGGCGCAGCTTCCCGTCCTTGCCGCGCAGCGCTTTTCCGGTGGCCTCGTCGTACTCGACGATGGCGAAGGGCAGCGGAGTGAAGCCCGCGGTCTTGTCGATGCCGAAGGCGTTGATGAACGCGACGTTGCCCTCGCTCGCGCCGTAGAACTCCACGATTCGCTTGATGCCGAAGCGTTTCCGGAACTCGTCCCAGATCTCGGGGCGCAGTCCGTTGCCGACCGCGAGCCGGACCCGGTGCGCGCGATCGGTGCGCCGGGCGGGCTGATTGAGCAGGTACCGGCACAGTTCGCCGATGTAGATCACCGCCGTGGACCGGGTCGCGATGACCTCGTCCCAGAAGCGCGAGGCCGAGAACTTGCGTCCCAGTGCGAAAGTCGAGCCGCCGGCCACCACCGCGGACAGGGCGACCGTCAGCGCGTTGTTGTGATAGAGCGGCAGGCAGCAGTAGAGCGTGTCGTCCCCGCGCAGCCGGACGCCGAACCCGCCGAGTCCGGCCATGCCCTTGGTCCAGCGCAGGTGGGTCATGACGCTGGCCTTGGGCAGCCCGGTGGTGCCGGAGGTGAAGATCAGATAGGCGCGCTCGCCCGCCGTGATCTTCTCGCACACAGCGGGATCGCGGTCGTCGGCGGCGCGCGCGGCGGCCTCCAGTTCACCCGACCACAGCACCCCGGGGCGCGGTGCGGCGAGGCTGTCCAGCGCCTCGGCGCACTCCTCTCCCACCACGTCCAGCACCGAGTCCAGCAGCTCGAAACTGTGCTGCAGCACGTGATCTCGCTGATTGTGATTGAGCAGCCCGGCGGTGGCCCCGAGTTTGACCACGGCGAGCGCGGTGAACAGCGTCTCGGGGCGGTTCGTCATGAGCACGCCGACCACGTCGCCCCGGCGCACCCCGCGCGCGGTGAGCACGGCGGCGTACCGGTTCACCTCGGCATTGGCTTCGCCCCACAGGTATTCGCGGCCCTCGAAGCGCAGGAACGGCCGGCCCGGATGCTTGGCCGCGGCCCGCTGGAAGAACAACCCGATCGACGCCTCGGACGTCGAGTTCACCAGCATGTGCCGCGCGGTGCGCAGCATCCCCGGCGTCTCGGCCGCCATCCCGGGCAGGCGGCGCGCCAGCTCCAACAGCCCCACCGTCGATCGGACATCGGTACTCACGTGGCCTGCTCCTTCACCGCGGCATTCGGTCGATGTGCGCCGCGACACACCTCCGCGCCTACCTTACCGATGAGTAAGGAGTTGTCGAGGGGCGCTCAGGGTTCGAGGGCGGTGAAGGCCAAGTCGAAGTCCGCGGTGACCGTGACCCGGTTGATGGCCTCGTCCCCGGCGAAGCCGCGTGCGCGCAGCTCCTCGAGCCAGGTGAACAAGCCGCCGTAGTGACCGTCCGGATCCAGCACCACCACCGGTTTGTCGTGCATGCCGAGGTATCCGCCGGTCCAGGTCTCGAAGAGTTCCTCGAGGGTGCCGATGCCGCCGGGCAGGGTGAGGAACGCGTCGGCGCGTTCGTCCATCACCTGTTTGCGCTCGCGCATGGTGTCGGTGACGATCAGCTCGTCCGACTCCACGTCGGCCATCTCCTTGTGCACCAGGCGTTTCGGGATGACCCCGATGGTGCGCGCGCCGGCGTCGCGGGCCGCGGTGGCGACCGCGCCCATCATCGAGACGTGTCCGCCGCCGGAGACCAATTGCCAACCGCGGCGGCCGATTTCGGCGCCGACCGCGCGGGCCAGCTCAAGGGCGGCCGGATCGGTGACGCTGGCCGAGCAGTAGACGCAGACGGCGTAGGACTCGGCAGTCGACTTCGAGGCCGGCTCAGCGTTCGAACTCATCGTCGGCCCCTTCGCCCTCGGCGTCGAGTTCGGCGCGCTCGCGCGCGGCCTCGCTCACGATGCGCACGACCTCGTCCACGCTGTCGGTGATGTGCAGCAGGCGCAGATCACCGGGTGCGATCTTGGCCGAGCCGAGCAGTGAGTCGCGCAGCCAATCCACCAGTCCCGCCCAGTATTTGGTGCCGAACAGGATGATGGGGAATTGGTTGACCTTGCGGGTCTGCACCAGGGTGAGCGCCTCGAAGAGTTCGTCCAGGGTGCCGAAACCGCCGGGCAGGCAGACGAAAGCCTGCGAGTACTTCACAAACATGGTCTTGCGCGCGAAGAAGTACCGGAAATTGATGCCGAGGTCGACCCACTCGTTGAGGCCCTGTTCGAACGGCAGCTCGATGCCGAGGCCGATGGAGTAGCCGCCCGCTTCGGACGCACCGCGGTTGGCGGCTTCCATCGCGCCCGGCCCACCGCCGGTGATCACCGCGAATCCGGCCCGCGCGAGCGCGCCGCCGATGGCGATGCCCGCCTGGTATTCCGGGGAGTCGGCCGGGGTGCGCGCGGAGCCGAAGACCGAGACCGCGCGCGGCACCTCCGCCAAAGCGCCGAAGCCCTCGACGAATTCGGCCTGGATGCGCAGCACGCGCCACGGGTCGGTGTGCACCCAGTCGCACGGTCCCCGTTCGTCCAGCAAATGCTGATCGGTGGTCCCGATGCCCTTCTTCCGGTCACGTCGCAGCATTATCGGCCCGCGATACCGCGGCGTCTTGGCACCCTCAGCAGACATGCAGCCAAGGTTATCCGCACCGGTCGCGGCGCGGAGGCGTCAGTCCTTTTCGCCCAGCAGGTAGCTGCGCAGCATCGAGGCGACCTGGGTGATCTGTTCCACCGGCAGGTGCTCGTCGCGCTTGTGCGCGAGGTTCGGGTCGCCGGGGCCGAAGTTCACCGCGGGGATGCCGCGGGCGGCGAAGCGCGAGACGTCGGTCCAGCCGTACTTGGCGCGCACGCCCCCGCTGCCGTGCGCGTGCACGATGTCGATGAGGTCCTTGGCGGCGGGCGCGGCCAGGCCGGGCAGCGCGCCGGGCGCCCCGTCGGTGCGCTCGAAGTCCAGTTCCAGGCCCGCGAAGACCTCGCGGACGTGTTCGGTGGCCTGGTCCAGGGTGCGGTCGGGGGCGAAGCGGAAGTTCACGTCGACCTCGGCCACGTCGGGCACCACGTTGCCCGCGACGCCGCCGGACACCCGCACCGCGGACAGACCCTCGCGGTAGACGCAACCGTCGATCTCGACCTCGCGCGCGGTGTAGTTCGAGAGTCGTTCGAGGATGGGCGCGAGCCGGTGAATGGCGTTGTCGCCCAGCCAGGCTCGTGCGGTGTGCGCGCGCACGCCGGAGGTGGTGAGCCGCACGCGCAGCGTGCCCTGGCAGCCGGCTTCGATCCAGCCGCCGGACGGCTCGCCGAGAATGGCGAGGTCGCCCTCGAGCCATTCGGGCAGTTCGCGCTCGATCTTGCCGAGCCCGTTGAACTCGGCGGCGATCTCCTCGGCGTCGTAGAAGATGAGCGTCAGGTCGTGCACCGGCTCGGCCACGGTGGCGGCCAGGTGCAGGAAGACGGCGTCGCCGGATTTCATGTCGACCGTGCCGCAGCCGAACAGCAGGCGTTGCCCGCCGGGGCCGAGTTCGAAGCGGCTCGGCACGTTGTCGGCGATGGGCACGGTGTCCAGGTGCCCGGCGAGGATGACGCGGGTGGGCAGGCCGCGGTTGGTGCGCGCGAGCACGGTGTTGCCGTGGCGCAGAATCTCGAATCCGGTGGTCTGCTCGCGCAGGGCCTTCTCGACGATGTCGGCGATGAGCGCCTCGTCCTTGGACACGCTCGGGATATCCACCAGAGCCGCGGTCAGGGCGATGGGGTCAGCGCTGAGATCGATGGTCACCCGCCCACCCTAGGCGAGCGGTAATGCCGGTTCACTTCATCGCCACGGCCTTGGCACAAAAGGACTGTGTCTGTTTTGTCTCACTGTTTTCGTGTCCGCGCGGCGGAGGAGGTTCGGACAAGCGAAATCCCGGCCGGTAACCTGGACAGCCGTGAGCACTCAGGGAGCACAAGCAGTCGGCCTCGCCACCATCACCGTCAACGGCACGGTACTCGACACCTGGTACCCGTACCCGGCGTTGGGCGAATTCGCCGAGACCGGTTCGGTCCGCCTGGATGCCTCCGATGTCGAGTACGCCAAGTTCGCCGACGTCGTCGGCCCCGACGAGGCCCGCCGGGTCGAGGTCGTGGTGGTGCGCACCACGATCGCCGATCTGGACGCCGCGCCCGTCGACACGCACGACGCGTTCCTGCGCCTGCACCTGCTCTCGCACCGTCTGGTCCGCCCGCACGGCCTGAGCCTGGACGGCATCTTCGGCCTGCTCGCGAACGTGGCCTGGACCAACCACGGCCCGTGCTCGCTCGAGGAGCTGGAGCTGACCCGACTGAAGCTGCGCGCTCGCGGCCCGGTCACCGTCTACAGCGTGGACAAGTTCCCGCGCCTGGTGGACTACGTCGTCCCCTCGGGCGTGCGCATCGCCGACGCCGACCGCGTGCGCCTGGGCGCGCACCTGGCCTCGGGCACCACGGTCATGCACGAGGGCTTCGTGAACTTCAACGCCGGCACGCTCGGCAATTCCATGGTCGAGGGCCGCATCTCGGCCGGTGTGCTGGTCGGCGACGGCTCCGACGTCGGCGGCGGCGCGTCGATCATGGGCACCCTGTCCGGCGGCGGCAAGCAGGTCATCTCGCTCGGCGAGCGCTGCCTGCTGGGCGCGAACTCGGGCCTGGGCATCTCGCTCGGCGACGACTGCGTGGTCGAGGCGGGTCTGTACGTCACCGCGGGCACCAAGGTCACGCTGCCGGACGGCGCTGTCATCAAGGCCGCCGAGCTGAGCGGCAAGTCCAATCTGCTGTTCCGCCGCAATTCGGTGACCGGTGCGGTCGAGGTCGTGGCCAAGAAGGGCACCGGCATCGAGCTGAACGCGGCACTGCACGCGAACGACTGATCTCCGGGCGGGTGATCGGCCCGCCGGACAGCGCGGTGCGCCCCTTGCGATCGTCTTCGCAAGGGGCGCACCGCTGTTCACCCGCGCCGAGACGGCATCGCCCCGGGCGGCATCCTCAATCGCCCGGCGGCGTCCTCATTCGATGCCGAAGGCGATGATCCGCTCGGGGGTGATCCTGATGAGTTCGCGCGGGGTACCCGGCGCGTAGGTGTCGACGTCCCGCAAAGCCTGTGCGGTGCCGCGGATTTCGAGACACCGCACGGTCCACGGATTCACCGAGGGCACGTCGTCGACCACGAACGAGACCCGCTCCTCCCCGGCGAGGTTCCGGAACTTCTGCGAAGCGCCCATGTTGTACCCGGCGATGTCGATGGTGCCGAGGTCCGCGTTGTAGCGGAATCCCACCGGGTTGTTCTGCGGCGACCCGTCCGGGCGCACGGTGGCGAGCCGGCCGAGCCGCTGGCCGCCGAGGTATTCGAGCTGGGCGGGCGAGAGCGTTGCGATCATGGAATCGACCGTAGAACCTCGAGTGCGGTCGAGGTCAAGGTCGAACCCGGGGGCTCGCCGGGATCGGCGGAGGTGGCCCGATCCCGGGCGAGATCCCCCCGATTCAGGCGAACTTGCCCGGGTTGGCGGCGACCGCGCGGGGCAGTTCGGGCCGGTTGGCGCGGTAGTGCTCCACGACCGAGGCCAGTTCGTGCGGGCTCGCGCCGTGCATGATCACCGAGTGGCAGCCGAGGTCGTATTCGCGGGAGATCTTGCGCACGCACTGTTCCGGGCTGCCGTAGGCGGCCGAGGCCAGCCATTCGTCGGGGATCAGGGCGTCGAACTGTTCGAGGACCTCGACCGATGCGGAGGCGTCGATGGGGCCGGCGGCCGCGGCGTCCTGGAACAGCTGGGTGGCGCGAATTCGCTCCCACACCTGGGGATCCCAGCCGTTGGCGCTGATCAGGATGTCGGCGTAGGCCTGGAGGTAGGTGACCAGGCGGCCGGTGCGGCGGCGCAGCTGATCCTCCGCGGAGAGGGCGTCGCTCGCGGTCGCCAGGCAGGACCAGATGCGGACGCTGTCCGGGTCCTTGCCCGCGCGTTCGGCGCCGCGCCGCACCGCCGCAACGGAATTGGCGGTGGCCTCGTCGGAGAAGAAGGTGTGCAGGACGACGAAATCGCCGATCTCCCCGGCGAGTTCGAGGGTTTTGGGGCCGACCGCGACGAATCCGATCGGCGGGGCCTCGTCGAGTCCGTTCTGGTGGTACAGCACGGGCCATTTACCGGCCGGCCCATCGTGATTCAGAATCGTCTCGCCGTTCCAGAGCCGGCGCAGGATGCCGACGAAATCGCGCATCGCCGCCTCGGTGACGACGGGCAGGCCGATCGCCTTCCAGTTCGCGGCCATGCCGCGGCCGAAGGCCATGGCGTACCGGCCCTCGGTGATGGCCTGCATGGTCGAGCCCATGGTCGCGGTCACCATCGGGTGCCGGGTGTGGTGGTTGGTCGCCGCGGCGGCGATGCCGAGGTCGGTGGTGCACCCGGCGAGTCCGCCGGACAGCACGGCGGAGTCCTTGACGGTCATCCGCTCGCCGATCATGCACGACCCCAGGCCGAGTCGTTCGGCGTCGCGCGCTTCGGGCAGCAGCACGCGGGCGTCGGCGGGGTGCCGGGTGATGCAGTAGTAGGCGAGTTCGTTCAGTTGATCGCTCACGAGAGTGTTACTTTCCCAGGGGTTTTCGACAGGATGAGGCTCAGGCGCCGAGTTCGGCGAGCAGTTCTTCGACGATGGCGCGGTGGTGCAGCAGCACTTCGATGTCCGCGGGGCGTTCCATCTCGCCGAAGTGGATCTGGCGGCCACCCGCGCGCAGGAAGACGACGGCGTAGTTCAGGGCGGCGAACATCGTGTACCAGGTGAGGTCGGCGAGTTCGACGCCCGCGCAGCGCGCGTAGCTCGCGCGCACCTGCTCCTCGCGCATGAAGTCCGGCATGCCCGGGAAACCGAAGTTCTGCGCAATGCCGTGAAAGACGCGGTGCCCGAAGGTGATCCAGGCGACGTCGAGCTCGCGCGGGCCGATCGTCGCCATTTCCCAGTCCAGGACCGCGACCGGTTCGAAGTCCCGGTACATGCAGTTGCCCAGCCGGGCATCGCCCCAGGACAGCACGGTGTCGTACGAGCCGGGCTCGGGCAGGTTCGCGCCGAGCCAGGTCAGGATTCGCTCCACCAGCGGCGACGGGCCGGTGTCGCGGACGGAGAACTCGTACCAGGCGCGGGCGCGGTTCAGATTGCGCTCGAGCACGCTCGCACCGGCGTACTCGGGATCCAGGAACCCGAACGTGTTCGCGGCGTCCGGGATCGCGTGCAGTTTCGCGAGCGTCTCGACGGTGCTCTCCTGCACCCGCAGCTGCTGTTCGGGTTCGGCGTCGAACAGCCAGTTGCCGCCGAAGGTGTACGGCATGACATCCGGCGGCACCAGGCCCTCGACGCGATCCATCAGCAGGAACGGCGTGCCCAGCACGGCGCCCGTCGGCTCGAGGAAGCGCACCCGCGGGACCTCGACGTCGGTCGCGGCGGCCACGATGCGCATGACCTCGGCTTGGCCCGGCAGGTCGTAGTGCTCGTAGACCGGGAAGTCGCCGGGGGCGGGCGCGACCCGGGCGATCAGTTCGGCGGTCCGGGCCGCACCGTCGTCCTGCCAGTTCAGCGTGAGGGTCAGCGTCTCGGCCGACATGCCGTTGCTGTCGATGCCGGACCCGAGGGTGAGGACGGGGTCGGCGCCCCCGGGTAGTTGCGTCGCCAGCCAGGCGGTGAGGCGGGGAATCAGGGCCGCGGTGTCGCGGCTGCTGCGCTGCAGGCGCATGCCCTGATCATCGGAAGACGGAGACATGGATCACTCCTGACGGGATCACGAAAGCTGGGGGTAACAGTGGACCTCCCCTTCGCAATTGTCAACGAGGGTTCTCAAAGAATGGTTGTCACCGCAGGTAGAGGGCCATCGAGTCGACCAGGCAGTGGCGGGATTCGGCCAGTTCCGCGGGCGAGGACAGCTCACGCTCGTTATTGATGCCGCGCATGGCCATGGGAATCAGGGCCTGCACCCGATGCACCCGGGCCGGGTCCAGCGGCAGATCCGCCAGGAAGTATTCGAAGGCCCGCAGCCAGGCGTTCTCGTAGCCGGCCAGGGCCGCCGTGGTCAGCGGGTAGGTCTCGGCGCGCTCGCGCCCGCCGGTGGGCAGCCCGCCGCGCAGCGCCTCGACCGCCCGCCCCTCGGGCGTGTCCAGGATGGCCCACACGGCATCGACCATCTCCCACACCCGGTCCCGCACGGATCCCGTTGCCCGGGGCCAGGTCTCGGGACTGTTCGCGCCGGTGCGGTCGGTCAGTTCGACGAGCACGGCGGCCCAGAGTCCATCGATGTCGCCGAACTGATGCTTGAGGGTGCCCCAGCTGACCCCCGCCGCGCGGGCGACCCGATTAGCCGACAGCGGTTCGCCGCCGCCCTGCGCCAGGCAGTCGATGGCGATGTCGAGCAGCCGCTGCCGGGTCTCGCGCCCCTTGCGATTGAGCCGAGTTCCCGCCGCGGACTGCATGGTCGAACTCGCTTCGGTCATCTGACTTCCGTTCCACACGTCCCGAAGTCTCGGAATCTCCGATGGTCGTTCCGACGATAGCGGCAGGTCGCTCCACTCCCGGCGCGGTGGTCACGCTCCAATTTCTAGCAGCGCTAGACAAGCTAGCGACACCATGTTAGCTTTGCTTCAACACCTAGCGCCGCTAGAAAATAGAGACAGGGAACTCGAAATGCTCATCCTCACCGGACAACTGGTCGCCCTCGCCGCCGTTCTCGCCAATGCCGTCGTCTACGGCACCGATGTGTGCGCCGCGGTCATCACCCGGGCGGTCTACCGCAAGCTCGACGACGCGACGGTCACCCTGAGCGCGGGGTGGGGTCACTACTACGGCGACCGGCGCATGCCGGTGGTCGGCGCGGGCGGCGTGATAGCGGCGGTGCTGACGCTGGTGATCGCGGTGCTGGCCGGGCAGACCGGCGCGGCGATCGGAGCCGGTGTCACGGTGGCCGCGCTGCTGACCTGGCTGGCCCTCTACGTCGGCGTCGCCAAGCCGATCAACACCCAGCAGACCGCGGCCGCGCTGAGCGGCATCATCCCGGCCAATGCCCGTGCACTGCAGGACAAGTGGGACAGCATGCTGAAGTACCGCGTGACGCTGCAGTTCATCGCCGTCGCCGGACTGTGCGTCGCGCTGATCCAGTTCTGATTCCCGCCCTCCACCGAACCCCTTTCGCACCTGCGCTTTTCGCCACATCCAGCACGATTCGATCAGGAGTATCAGTCATGACCTTCACCAGCAACGAGCAGCAGTTCCTCGCCGAAGCCGGAATCGGCCGGCTGGCCACGGTGGCGCCCGACGGCACCGTGCAGAACAATCCGACCGGCTATCGAATCAATGCCGACGGGACCATCGACATCGGCGGGATGCGGATGCGTCCCAGCCGCAAGTACCGCAATGTCGAAGCGGGCAGCCGGGTTTCGTTCGTGATCGATCAGCAGGTCTCCTGGGAGCCCTACGTGATTCGCGGCGTCGAGATCCGCGGCACGGCGCAGGCCCTCGACGATCAGGAACCGCCCTTCCCGCACCAGGAACGCGCGATCATCCGGATCCACCCCGAGCGCATCATCTCCTGGGGCATAGACGGCGGCTCGTTCGACTTCGCCGGCCGGGACGCCTGACCGCCGATGACCTCCACGTGGAATCCGCCGACCGGCCGCTTCGCTGCGAGCCGGTCAGCGGCGCAGGCGGGTGAGCGCGGCGAGCACCGGGGTGATCGCGGTGGTCGCCGCCGCGCCGATGGTCGTGTCGGTGGCCCTGATCAGGCGGACCGTTCGCATTGCCGCGGTGAGGGTTTCACCGCCCCGCTCGCGCATGCCCGCCTCGAATCGATGAACCGCGGCGGGGACGGTGGATGCTCCGGTCGCCGCGGCGGTCAGGTGGCCGAGCAGGTCCGCGGCGTCGCGGATGGCCGTGCCCGCTCCCATGCCCGCGGTGGGCGGGGTCGCGTGCACCGCGTCGCCGAGGGCGGTGATCCGGCTCGCGGGCCAGGGCGCGAGGTCGGCCGCGCGGGTGGAGGCGGCGTTGAAACGGAAGGCAGCCACGCTCGAAGCCTCGGCGCGGACGAGGATTTCGAGGGTGTGTTCCGCCCAGCCCAGGGTTCGGAAGCGGTGCACCAGCGCGTCCCGCAGTCGATCGTGGCGCAGCTCGCGCAGGGCGTCGGTGGCGGGCGACTCGACGAACATCGCGCCCCAGATATAGGTGGGTTCGACCGTCACCGACGCCCGCAGTTCGGGGGCGTCGAGCGCGGCATTGCCGACCGGGTCGAGGAAGCCGATGTAGAGCGCGGCGCCACGCGGTGCGATCACGATGCCCGATCTCGGGCCCAATCGCCGGCGCTCGCCAGCGCTCAGCGCGGAAACCGTTGTGCGGCCGGAGTATCCGATGATGCCCGCGGGTTCGCTGGTCGGACCGCCCGCCAGGTGCCGCGCGATGATCGAATGGGTGCCCTCGGCCCCCACCACCAGATCGGCGGTGACGGGCTCGCGGTCGGCGAACAGCAGCCTGGGCGCGCCCTGTTCGTCGCGCTCGACTCCTGAAACCTGTTGTCCGAGTCGCAGATCGTCTCCCACCGCCTCCGCGAGCAACGCGCGCAGCGTGATCCGGTCGACGTCGATGCTCGCACTGCCGCTCAGATCCGGGCCGTGGCCGAGCAATCGGCCGGAGCGGTCCCAGCAGGCGTCGCGCTCGCGCAGTCGCAACGCCGAGCCCGATGCCAGCAGGCGTCGCATGATCGGCGGTTCCACCAGTTCGCGCAGTGCGGACTGCGCGCGGTCGTCCAGGGTGATGTGATAGCCGCCCGTGGCGCGGACGTCACGATCGCGCTCGTACACCGCGACCTCGAATCCCCTGCGCCGCAATCCCGCCGCCAGTGCGAGCCCGCCGATTCCGCCGCCCGCCACCGCTACACGCATCATCGTTCGCCTTTCCGTACTGTCGCTGGACACCTCCGCACCCTGCCTGCGGTCCCGGCCACCGAGTGGCCGCCACCGATGGCACAATTCGGCGATGGCCGCCACGTCACATCGCACGCTTCGGCTGCTGTCCCTGCTGGGATCCGGGCGGCAGTGGTCACTGCGCGAACTGGCGGCCCGGCTCGACATCAGCGAGCGCACCGTGCGCCGGGACATCGGCACCCTGCGCGACCTGGATTTCCCCATCACCACCCGGCACGGTCCGGACGGCGGCTATCGCCTCGGGACCCCGAGCACGCTGCCGCCGTTGCTGTTCGACCACGATCAGGCGCTCGCGGTCGCGGTCGCGCTGCAAACCGCTCCGAGCACGCTGTTCGGCCTGGGTGACGATGCCGCGCGAGCGCTGGTGACCCTGCGCCAGGTGATGCCCCCGGAACTCCGGGCGACGATGGAATCGCTGCGCCTGACCCGCCTGCGGAACTATTGGGAGTTTCCCGCACCGCCGATCGATCCCGCCGCACTGACGGTCGCGGGCGCGGCGGTCCGGCGCCGTCGCGTACTCGTCGTCGAGACACTGCGCCCCGATGGCAGCCGCCCCGCGCCGGACGAGCGGGACTTCCGCCCCGCCCGCCGGCTGGAGCCGCATCACCTCGTGGTCTGGGCGGCACGCTGGTACCTGGTCGCCTACGACCTCGCGGACCGGGCGTGGCAGGTGCAGCGGATAGATCGCCTCCACATGCGTTCCACCACGGAGCAGTTCGCACTCCGCGAACGCCCCGGCCCCGACCTGGCCCAGTTCGTGATGAGCACCCACGACCGCGGTGACACGGTCGCGAAGTGGCAGTGCACCGGCAGCGCTCGCCTGTCCCTGCCCGCCCACATCGTGTCCCGCTGGGCCCCCGGCGGTTCCGTCGTCGAGCACATCGACGCCGAGACCTGTCGCCTCACCCTCGGTGCATGGTCCTGGGCCGGAATAGCCGGGATTCTGGCGACTTTCGACGCCGACTTCACCGAACTCCGTCCACCCGAACTGGCGGCGGCATGCCGCCGCCTGGCCGGTCGGCTGTCACCGCCGGACGAAACCGACTGAGCGGCAGGATGATAACGAGCCTCTCGCGCACTACCGCCCGTTGCAACGGGCGGCGCAGCGTAGGAACGTGATCCGCTCACCACCGTTCGATTCCTCGCGAGACGGCCCGTGCACAAGGTGTCGACGCGCCTGGAGACAGCGCCGCGCCGACGAGGCCGAGTTCGGCGCTGCCCCGAAAACTATGGGCCCCAATCCAATCTGAAGTACTCAGATTTCAAATAGCCTGCCCCCATGGCCATCCACAAGCGCACGCTCCGAGCAGGACTGGCGACCCTCGCCCTGGCGGGGGCCATCGCCGCCGCCGGGCCCGCTCACGCCGACATCGCCCTCGAATCCCCCGCCCGAACAGCCGGAGACATCGGGTCGAGCGCCGGATCTCTCGATCCGGCCGTCGGCTCCTCCGCACCGGCCGACTCCGGCTCCGGCGCGCTGATGAAGATCCTCGAACCTTCCGGTCACGGCCTGAGCAGCGTCGAAGACATGCTTCCCGCGGCATTGCGCGGGCCCGTCGCCGAAGCCTTCGCCCGGTTCCTGATCGGGCTGACGAACGGGAGCAGCTCGCCCTGCACCACCAACTGCTCCGGGGGCCGGCTTCCCTGAACCACGGGCGGTGGATGAGTTCGGCTGCGTCGCCGCGTCCCCCGTGGAGAGATCGGCCGGGCGACGGTCGCGCGGAGCTCGGGTGCTCACCCACTACCGTGAAGCCATGACCAGGGTTGCGGTGATCGGCGGCGGGCAGATCGGGGAGGCGCTGATCCGGGGACTGCTCGAATCGGGCTGGACCGGTGGCGATGTGGTCGTCGTCGGCCGTTCGCCGGACCGGGTCGCGGCCCTCGGGCAGCGGCTGGGAGTGCGTGCCACGGCCGACGCGGCCGAGGCGGCCCGGGCCTCGGATCTGATCGTGGTCGCGGTGAAGCCCGGCGACATCGACGGTGTGCTGTCCGGACTGGACGCGGCGCACATGGGCGCGGGACACGACCGGGTTCTCGTGTCGCTGGTCGCCGGTGTGTCCATCGCGCAACTCGATCGAGGGTTGCCGCCCGGGACGCCGACGGTCCGGGCGATGCCGAACACCCCGATGCTGGTGCGCCAGGGCATTACCGCGCTCGCCGCGAACAGCTACGTCAGCGCCGAGCAACTCGGCCGCGTAACCCGCATGCTGAGCACCGTCGGCAAGGTGGTGGTCGTCGAAGAATCCGATCTGGACGCGGTGACCGCGGTGTCCGGCTCCGGCCCGGCCTATTTCTTCGCGATCGCCGAGGCGATGGTCGAGGCGGCGGTGCACCTGGGCCTCCCCCACCCGGTCGCCGTCCGGTCGGTGACCCAAACGATGCTGGGTTCCGCCGCGCTGCTCCAAAGTTCGCCCCACTCCGCGCCGCAGCTACGAGCGGCCGTCACCGCACCGGCAGGCACAACCGCCGCGGCACTAGGGGAACTCGAGCGTCGCGGCCTTCGCTCGACACTTCACGATGCCCTGGCCGCCGCCCGGCAACGCTCGATGGAATACGGGACAACGGCCTGACGCCGAACCACGGTGACGTCTCGGACCGCGCGAAAGACCGACCGCGCTCAGGGCCACAGGACGGTGTCGTCGCGGATCACCAGGGGCTGGAAATCGGGATCCTCGTACCAGCGCAGTCGGGCGATCTCCACCGAACCGTCGGGGGCCACCGTGGCGGATTCGACGTACCGGGACAGCCACAGGAACAGTTCCTCCAGCGTCTCGTCGAGGTCGGGGTGAACCTCCTGCCTGGACGCCAAATGCCAGCCGGTCGCGGTCTTTTCGAGGCTCGAGCCGAGCACCCCGTCAACCTTCCACGCGGGGCCGGCCTGGTCGAGGACCGGCGCCGGGTCGGTGCAGACGAACTCCCCGCTCTCGTCTTCGATGACCTCGACCAACCCGCGCGAGAGTCGATCCTCGTCCGTGGGCGCCGGTCCTCGGCCGATCTGCCAGAGCAGCTCCGCAACGTCCTCGCTCGACAGATCGGAACGAAGGTCGAGGGAGATCACGAGTTCGGAGATATCAGCCACCGGCACAGCGTATTACGGGCCTGCGACAGCAGCGATGTGCTCGGCTCGGGAACGTCGGCGCCGGACCCGGCCCTCCGGGCGGTCAGCGGTGGTCGATCAGGGGGACCGCGGGAGCCAGGGACCGGAGGGCTTCGGACAGGCGGGGAGTGTTGATCTTCCAGCCGTTCACCGACGCCGCGCATTCCAGGAGGCGGGGGGTGGGCGCGCCGCTCAGGGCGACGACCGTGGGCGTGAGTTGGCGCGCGCCGGGCAGCGGTGGGGCGGCGGGGTGGCGGAGGACGCCGATCCAGGTCAGGGCCGCGGCGGAGTGCTGACGCCACAGGACTATCGACTCCACTTCGGCCCAGGGGACGTGGCGGGTCGCCGACCGGTACCGCAGCGGGGGGCCGCCGAGGGTTATTCCACCTTCATCCAAACGGAGAGCGACTTTGCGGGACAACGCATTCGCCAGCAGGAGGAGCCCACCGCAGCCGAAGAGCAGCAGGCCGACCGCCTCCACGACGAGTGAATCGATCGGCGCGATCACCATGAGAACCGTGAAACCCAGGCAGATCGCCAGCACCAGCACGGTTTTGACAGTGAAACCGTGGCGTTCCTGGTAAATCATCCCCACCCCCGAGATCGTCTTCGCACACGCTAGCAGCGCCCGCCGACAGCGCAGCTCCGATCGCCCCGGCCCGCGACCCGGGTGATCTCGAAGTCGGTTGCGGGAAAGAGCATCCCGGAGCGGGGACTTCGAGATCACCTGCGCGTACAGTTCGAATCGAGTCGATTCACGCGGGGCACGGTGAATTACGGGGTCGCCGTGCGGGGGTTAGGGGAAGTCATGGGCGATCGGGCGCCGGCTTATGCCGATCCGGAATTGCTGAGGCGGGTCGAGCAGGGGGCGCGGGACGGCGACCTGGGGCGATACCGCGAGGGATTCGTGCGAATGGTGCCCAGGTTCGAGTTCGCGACGCTGGGCGTGGCGCTGCTGGCGGTGTTGACGGTGACGTTGACGGTGGGGTTCGGCTCCGAATTGTTCACTCGCGGTGATCAAATGGGCGGAAAGGTGGGGTCCGGAATCGGGCTGATCATCGCCCTGCCGTTCGCGGCGCTGTTCGTGTTCGCGTTCTGCGCGGCGATCTACCGGGGATTCATCGGCCCCGCCACATCCCGGGCGGTGCGCCTGGACCTCTACGAGCGCGGACTAATTTTCACCGACGGCGGGACGGCACGGTGCGTGCGCTACGACACCACCGTGATTCACCAGGAGGTGGTCCGGCACCTGCTGTACGGGGTGGTCGAGACCAGGACCACCTACGACTTCACGATGGTCGACATCGACGGCAAAGATGTTCAGCTGCAAGACCATACGAAGGGCGGACCGCCCAACGGCGCGCGCTGGGGCGCCATCGTCCAGGACGCCGTGACCGCGGCGCAGTTCCCGGACCTGGCCGACCGGGTGTACCGCGGGAAAACCGTCACCTTCGGCGCGCTGTGGGTGTCCCGGCTCGAGTTCGGGGCCGGGTCGAAATCGGTCCGCTGGTCCGACATCAGCCAGATCTCGGTGCAGTCGGGGGTTCTACGGGTGGACACCCACGGCCGGTGGCTAGCGCTGACCAACACGCCGCTTCGGAAGATTCCGAATTTCTACGTCCTGATGGCCCTGGCCCACCAGCTGGTCGAGAACCGGCTCCAGCCGAGCCACCGCCCGGCCGCCCGGCGCGAATCGGCGTCGCAGCCACCCGCCCCGGCGCCGGACGATTTTCGCGCACTGCTGACCATGGTCGCAGGCAGCACCGCGACCGCCGAGCGGCTGATCGCCTACGAGCGGGAGAAACTACCCGGCGCCGACCGGGCCACCTGGGTGACGAAAGCTCTCGAACGCCTGCGGCGCGACCGGGAAAGACACGGATGATCAGGTGATACGGACGCGGAGCGAGCAGCCGCGTTCCGCGCGAGTCACCCCGGATCCGTAGAGTCGGCGCCGTGTCCGTGAACATCCACCTGTCGGTGTACATCGAAAAGCTGGCTTCGCCCGACGAGGCCGACGCGATCGAGGCCGCGGTGCAGCGCGTGCTGAAAGAGCACGGTATCGAGTCGTGGATGTATGTCGGGGCGTTCCACAACCCGCCGTGGGTGAAGGTCTGCACCGAGCACGGGCCGATGATCATTCGGGGATTCGCCGAGTGGAGTCCGGGTTTCGAACGTGACTTCACCGGCGCGGTCCGGGCGATCGCGCCGGCGGCGGACATCGACCTGGAGTGGGGATTCCCGGACGAGAGGTGACGGCGCACCCGGATCGCGCTGTCCGGGAAGCCATCCCACTGTTCGCCGACCATACGCGGCCTCGCGAGCGCCGGGTCACCGGTTCGCCCTAGAGCAGCAGCTTCTTCTGCACCTTGCCCATGGCGTTGCGCGGCAGCGAATCCACCACCCGCACCTCCCGCGGGCGCTTGTGCGCGGCGAGCTCGCCCGCGACATGGTCGATGAGCTGCTGCGGCACGGAATCGGCTGCGCCGGAGCGCAGTACGACGAAGGCGACGATGCGCTGACCCAGGTCGGGATCGGGGAGCCCGACCACGGCGGTCTCGGCGACCGCCGGATGGCCCAGCAGCGAGGTCTCGATCTCACCCGCGCCGACGCGGTAGCCACCGGATTTGATCAGGTCGACCGATTCCCGGCCGACGATGCGGTGGAAGCCCTCGGGGTCGATGACCGCCACGTCACCGGTCTTGAACCACTCGTCCGCGGTCCAGTTCTCGGCGGTCACCTCGGGGCGATTCAGGTAGCCGTCGAACAGCATCGGGCCGCGCACCTGGAGGCCGCCGACGCTCTCGCCGTCGTGCGGCACGGGTTCGCCCGCCTCGTCACGCAGGCGGGTCTGCACGCCGTCCACGGGGGTGCCGACCCAGCCGGGGCGGCGTTCGCCGTCGGGCCGGGTGGACAGGGTGATCATGGTTTCGCTCATGCCGTAGCGCTCGATCGGCGCGTGGCCGGTGAGTTCGCGCAGGCGCTCGAAGACCGGCACCGGCAGCGGAGCGCTGCCGGAGATGAGCACGCGCGCCTTCGCCAATTGCCGTGCGGCGTCGGCATCCTCGGCGATCCGCGACCACACGGTGGGCACGCCGAAGTACATGGTGCCCGGCGCGGCGGCGTACGCCTCGGGAGTGGGTTTGCCGGTATGCACCAGCGGGCCGCCGACCCGCAGCGGGCCCAGCACGCCCAGGATCAGCCCGTGCACGTGGAACAGCGGAAGCCCGTGCACCAGCGTGTCGTTCGCCTTCCAGCCCCAGGCCGCGATGAGCGCGTCCAGACCGGCGGCGATGGCCCGCCGGCTGAGCATCACGCCCTTCGGCGCGCCGGTGGTGCCGGAGGTGTACAGGATGAAAGCCGTTGCGGCGGGGTCGGGTTCGCCGTAGACGTGCCAGGACCGGGCGTGCTTGCGCACCGGGATGACCGGCAGCTCGGTCCCTTCGGGCGCGTCGCCCAGCCACGCCTGCGCGCCGGAGTCGGTCAGGATGTGCGCCAATTCCGCGCTGCCCGCGTCCGGCGGCACCGGGACCACGGTGACGCCCGCGAGCAGACAGCCAACCACCGCGAGCACGGTCTTAACCGTGGGGGCGGCCAGCACCGCGACCCGTTCGGCGCGCGCCACCCGCTCGGCGACCGAGGTCGCCGCGCCCAGCAGATCGCTGCGCGAGAGGGTCACGCCCTCGATGGTGAGGGCGTCGGGGATATCGTCCCCGGCGGCCACGGCGGCCGGATTCAGCGAGCTCAGCAGGAGCGGCGACCTGTACGACACCCGGTCACGGTACCGTCCGGGCGGGGGTGGCCGGCGGCAGGACCCGGCACACGGACGGCGACGAGCCGCGTCCCGTCCGTCCGCGCATCCGCCCCCGGACACGAATCGGGTTCGAACCCGGCCCGTTGATTGACACGCCGCACGAGTGGGTAAGAGGATTTATGTATAACCTTCTCACCTGAGGATGTGGTCAACGATGACCAGCCCGCTTCGCGCACCTCGGCAGCAGCGTCCCGCACCGGACGAGCCGCCCATCGATATCCGCCAATTCATCGACGGCGCGTCCGGACTGCTGGGCGGCGCCGCCAACGTGATCATGCAGCTCGCCAATCGCCCGGTCGGCTACGGCGTCGTGGAATCACCGGTGGAGAGCGGCAACGTGATGATCCATCCGATCAAGCGGCTGCGCACGACCATCACGTATCTGGCCGTGGCCCTGATGGGTTCGGAGGAGGATCGCGCGGCCTACCGCGAGGCGGTGAACACCTCGCATCGGCAGGTGCGCTCGGCCCCGGGAAGCGCGGTGCGGTACAACGCTTTCGACCCCAAGCTCCAGCTCTGGGTGGCGGCCTGCCTGTACTGGGGCGCACAGGATCTCTACGAGCGCATGCACGGTCCCATGAGCGAGGCCGACGCGGACGCCTTCTATCACTACTCCGCGCGCCTGGGGACCACGCTGCAGATGCGCGAGGAGATGTGGCCGCCGAATCGGGCCGCGTTCGGAGCGTATTGGACCGAGAACCTCGCGCGCACCCGCATCGATCCGCATATCGCCGCCTACTTCGACGACCTCATCGACCTGCGCATGCTGCCGCGCCCGCTGCAGCTGCCCTTCGCCCGCGTGCACCGTTTCTTCGTGATCGGCCTGCTCCCGCAACATCTCCGGGATGAAATGGGCATGACCTGGACCCCGCGTCAGGATCGGCTGCTCGCGCACACCCTGCGCGCGATCGGCGCCGGGAGCGCCCTGCTCCCCGCCCCGATCCGCGTCCTGCCCATCAACATCTATCTGATGGACATGCGCCTGCGCCGCCGCCTCGGCCTGAAGCTGGTCTGAATCCCGGCCGCGGTCAGCGAATTCGGAACCCCGGCACCACGTGATCCACCGCGAAACGGCGCAGCGCGACCGGATCGTCCAGCGGGATCACCGTCTGCGGGGTGAGCGCGAGCGAGAGCGCGTTGCGCGCCACCATCTCCGCCAACGGCAGCGGATCGTAGTCGGGGAGTTTGCCTTCGGCCTGCAGGCGGGTGATGAACTCGGCGAGGTAGTCCCGGCCGAGTTCGATCACCGGCGCGCCCTGCACCGTGAGGTAGGGCAGCACGATCTCGGGCTCGGTCTTGAGCAGCCGGACCAGCAGGCGGTTGCCGCGCAGGCCCTCGATGAAGGCGATGAACAGCGTCACGATCTGATCCTGGGCGCTGGCATCCCTGTCGACCTGCGACTGCACCGCGGTGTCCACGCTGTTGATGAACTGCCGCGTCTGCCACAGCCCCACGGCCTGGATGAGATCGTTCTTGCCGGCGTAGCGCCGGTACAGCGTGGCCAGCGAGAGCCCGCCGCGCCGGGCGACCTCGACCATGCTGGTCCGTTTGATCCCGAAATCCAGGAAGGCCAGCATGGCGGCGTCCAGGACTTTGGCCTGGTTGCGATCCTCGGGAGCGGATCCGCGCACGAGCGGCAAGAGTTTGGCCAGCTTGGCCATGTCCGGGCCCTTCCGAGTCGCGAAGATACGATGAGGCACCAATCATCGCACATTGACAGTATGCGCCTCCGATGAGAAGGTGAGGGCAAGAGTTTCTCACACTCTCCTCCATCGCCGAGGAGTGACGACGAGGAGTCGAGTCAACGATGACGACCCCCCTGCGCAAGTCCGATGATGCCATTGACGCGTACCAGACGGTTGGTTCTTTGAACTCCGGGCCGGTGGCGACCTCCGCGCCCGCCACCCTCACCCCCGCCGAGGTCCGCGAGCACATCGACGGCATCGCCGCCTTCCTCGGCGGCTCGGCCAACGTGATCATGCAGCTCGCGCTCAAGCCCGTGGGGTACGGCGTCATGGAGAGCGACGTGCACACCGGCAGCGTCATGCTGGTCCCGGCCAAGCGGCTGCGCACCACGCTCACCTACATCGCGGTCGCGCTGATGGGCGACGAGGGCGATCGGGCGGCCTACCGCGCCGCGGTCAACGGCGCGCATCGCACCGTGCACACCAAGCCGACCAGCCCCGTGAAGTACAACGCCTTCGACCCCAAGCTCCAGCTGTGGGTGGCGTCCTGCATGTACTGGGGACTCGACGACCTGTACCAGCGCCTGCGCGGACCCATGACTCCCGAACTGGCAGAAGCGTTCTACCAGCACTGCGCGCGCTTCGGCACCACGCTGCAGATGCGCCAGGAGATGTGGCCCGCCACCCGGGACGAGTTCTACGTGTACTGGGAAGAGAACCTCGCCACCCGGACCATCGACGACCCCACGCGCGAATACTTCAACGCCCTCACCGATCTGCGGATGATCTCGAAGCCGCTGCAGCGCGTCTTCGGCCCGTTCCACCGCTTCGTGACCACGGCCCTGCTGCCGCCGCACCTGCGCGCCGAGATGGGCATGACCTGGACCCCGCGCCAGGAACGCCGCTTCGTGTTCGTACTGCGCGCCCTGGCCGCGGTCTGGTCGAAGCTGCCCACGGTGATCCGCCTGTTCCCCTACAACTTCTACCTCGCGGACATGCGCCTGCGCCGCCGCTTCGGCCGCCCGCTGATCTGATCCCCCACTCGCCCGAAGGCTTTCCGCCACGCGAGAGGTAGCGGAAAGCGCTGTGCCGCAGCAGGTCACGCGGCCCCGAGACCTGCGCTGGAGCACCGAGACCCAGCGCTCGCACCCGACGCAGTCGGCCCGGTGCCGACCCTCGGGTGCGGGCCTGGTCCGGGCGTCGGAGAGCATCGCCCCCGACCCCGGTAACCCGGAAGCCGGGGCGTCACGAGCCGGGAGCGCTCACCCGCGCGGACCCGGTACGGACGGGCGGTCACCTCCGCCCGAGCCGGGCTCCCGGTCGATCCGACCGGGGGCCCGGCTGCGCGAGGCGGGTGCCACCCGGGCGCCGTGCGGCCCGCCCACCGCCACCGAACCCGTTGCCGCACAACCACCGTCATCAACGCCTCCGCCACCGGCCTCGCAAGCCGGTGGCGGTGTGGTTCCCGCGTCCGGCGTCAGCCGCGAGCGGCCAGGGCGCGCAGGAAGAAGCCCAGGTTGGCGGGGCGTTCGGCGAGGCGGCGCATGAGGTAGCCGTACCACTGTGTGCCGTAGGGGATGTACACGCGCAGCGCGTGGCCTTCGGCGGTGAGACGGCGTTGCTCGGCGTCGCGAATCCCGTAGAGCATCTGGAACTCGAAACTGCCCGGACCGCGATGGTTCTCGGCCGCCAAGCGCAGGGCGGCCTCGACCATCGCCGGATCGTGCGAGGCGACCATGGGGTACCAGCCACCGGTCATGAGCACCTCCAGGCAGCGCTGATACGAGGCGTCCACCTCGCCCCGGCGCCGGTAGGCCACCGTCTCGGGCTCCTGATACGCACCCTTGCACAGGCGGATTCGGGTGCCCGTGCTCGCCGCGTCCCGGCAATCGCGTTCGGCGGTGCGCAGATACGACTGCATCGCCACCGCCAGCCACGGGAACTCGGACCGCGCCAGCCGCACCGCGGCCAGGGTGTCCTCGGTGGTGGTGTGGTCCTCCGCGTCCACGGTCACCCACACCCGCGATTCGACGGCCTTGGCGCACAACTTGTGCAGGTTCTCCGCCGCGATGGCGGGCCCGTCGGCCGCCAGCGCCTGACCCAGCGCGGAGAGCTTGAGCGACACCTCCACCCGCGGCACCGCGTCCCCCCGCCGCGCGCCGGGGTCAGCACGCTCACCGGTCGCCGAACGCTTCGCGCTCACGTCCGAACACGCCGACTCCGAACCCCGCGCTCCCGCAGCCGAACTCCGCGCACCCGAACCCGGCGCACCCACGTCCGAACCGGCCGATTCCGCACCGGATCCCGCCGGACGCGCGCGGACCGGGGGCGAGGTGGTCGGCCCGCCCGCCGCGACGGGCACCTCCCGATCCAGCTCGGCGAGCAGGTCGATGAGCGAGACGTATTCCGCCACGGCCGCATCGGCGACCGACCGGTCCTCGGTGTACTCCCCGAGGAAGTCCACGCTGACCGACCGCCCGCTCGCGAGCAGCTCGCGCACCACGGGCGCGAGCTCGGCCCGCGTCTCCCCCGCCACGAAACGCCGCACCACGGCCGCGGTCGCGGGCGTCGAAGTCACCGCCTTCTTCAGCCGGGCCGAGTTGGCCGCGGCCAGGATCGCCGGACGCAGCGGGTTCATCGCGCGCCCCCGTCCGGTCCGGTCGCCGGGTGCGGAACACACCTCGCCCGGTGCCGGTGCGAGCGAACACGATCCCGCGGCGACCCCGGCACCCGGCCGCCGGGGACCACGGGGCACAGAGCGCTACGCCGTTGCGAGCGTCCGGGATTCGTCGGCGGTTCCGCCCACGTGACATCGCCGAGACCGAACCCGGCCTCGTTATGGCGTCGCGAACGGACGGGTTCCAGCAGATCCCCCGGCCGCTCCCGCTCGGCGAGCGCGGGCGGCGCCTCCGGCGGTGGCTGCGAGCAACCGCGGTGCACCGGCCGCCGCCGGCCGGTGCTCCCGGCGCGCATCAGGTGCGGCGCATCTAGGCGTTGCGAACGGCTGCAATTCATCACGCCTCCATGTGCGGGTACCGGTAATCGGTGGGTGGGACGAAGGTTTCCTTGATCGTGCGCGGGGCGACCCAGCGCAGCAGATTGAGCGGGGAGCCGGCCTTGTCGTCGGTGCCGGAGGCGCGGGCGCCGCCGAAGGGCTGCTGCCCCACCACCGCGCCGGTGGGCTTGTCGTTGACGTAGAAGTTGCCCGCGGCGAATCGCAGTGCGGCCGAAGCCTGTTCGACCGCGGACCGATCGCGGGCGAAGATCGCGCCGGTCAGCGCATACGGCGAGGTGCCGTCCACCATGTCGAGCACGTCGGTGAAGCCGTCGGGGGTGCTGTCGTCGTACACGTACACCGACAGGATCGGCCCGAAGTACTCGGTGGCGAAGGACTCGTCACCCGGATCGTCGCTGAGCAGCACCGTCGGGCGGACGAAGAAGCCGTCGGAGGCGTCGTGCGCGCCGCCCGCCGCGATCTCGACCCCGGCGCCGCGCGCCCGTTCGATGGCGGCGGCGCACTTGTCGTAGGACCGCCGATCGATCACCGCCCCACCGAAATTCGACAGGTCCGCGACGTCGCCGTAGGTGAGCTCGTCGACCTGGGTCAGGAAATCCTGCCCCATCTGCCGCCACACCGACCGGGCGATGTAGGCGCGCGAGGCGGCCGAGCACTTCTGCCCCTGGTACTCGAACGCGCCACGAATCATGGCCGTGCGCAGGGCATCCGGATCGGCGGAGGAGTGCGCGACGATGAAGTCCTTGCCGCCCGTCTCCCCCACGATGCGCGGGTATCCGTGATAGCGGCCGATATTCGCGCCCACCTGCTGCCACAGGTGCTGGAAGGTCGTGGTGGAGCCGGTGAAATGGATTCCGGCCAGGCGCGGATCGGCCAGCGCGACATCGGAGACCTTGAACCCGCTACCGGTGACCAGGTTGATGACGCCGGGCGGCAGTCCGGCCGCTTCGAGCAGTTGCAGGGTGTAGTAGGCCGAAAGCGTCTGGGTGGGAGAAGGTTTCCACACCACGGTGTTACCCATCAGCGCCGGTGCGGTGGGCAGGTTCCCGGCGATGGCGGTGAAGTTGAAGGGCGTGATGGCGTACACGAACCCCTCCAGGGGCCGGTAGTCCATCCGGTTCCACACCCCGGCCGAGGAGACGGGCTGGTCGGCCATGATCTCGCGCGCGAACGCGACGTTGAACCGCCAGAAGTCCACCAGCTCGCACGGTGCGTCGATCTCGGCCTGCTGCACCGTTTTCGACTGCCCGAGCATGGTGGCCGCGGCGATCGTCTCGCGCCACGGCCCGGCCAGCAGATCGGCCGCGCGCAGCAGCACCGCGGCGCGTTCGTCGAACGGAAGGGCCCGCCAGGCCGGGGCCGCGGCGAGTGCCGCGTCCACGGCCGAGCGGGCCTCGTCGTGGGTGGTCTCGGTGTACGTGCCGAGCACATGCCGGTGTCGATGCGGCATGACTATCTCGGCCGGCGCACCGGTTCCGGGTTGATGTTTGCCACCGATCACCAGCGGCACATCGACTGATCCTGCGGAGATTTCGGCGAGCCTGCCCGTCAGCAGTTCACGTTCACGACTACCCGGCGCGTAGGTGTGCACCGGTTCGTTTGCGGGAGCAGGGACAACCGTGACAGCGTCCATATCCCAGGCTAACGCGGGCAAGACCACCGACGCGCCGGACACGCACCGAAATTCTTCCGGCTAACCCAGATCGTTAGCGATGATGTTCTCGATATTCCGTTCCGCGAGCGCGGTAATGGTGACGAACGGGTTGACCGTGGTCATGCCCGGAATCAGCGATCCGTCGATGACGTACAGCCCCTGATACTGGGTGAGCCGCCCGTAGTTGTCGGTGCTCTGGTTGAGCACGCAGCCGCCGAGCGGGTGGTACGTGATGTCGTCGCCCCAGGTCTTGGTGGGGCCGAACAGGTCGGTGCGGTAGATCGTCCCCTCCTTCTTGTTGATCTTGTCGAAGATCCGCTTGGCCGCGTCGATGCTCGGCTGATTCCACGACGTCTGCCAGTTCAGGTCCACCCCGCCGGAGCCGGAGTTGTAGGTGAACTTGCCGCGGTTGGTGTTCTTGGTGATCGCGAGGTAGAGACTCGCGAAGGTCTCGAGCCCCGCCGGGAACGGCGACACCTCGGCGAACGCCGGGCCGCCGCTGTCGGCCCAGTTGTCGATGCCGAGCGTGGGAATGGTGGCCTGATTCGAGCCGGTGGCGTCCCAGGCGTGGTTCTGCCGCGCGACCATGACGTTGCCGTTGTGGCCCCAGCCCGACCCGACGGAATCGGGCAGGTTCCCCAGCTCGCCGGTCGCCTTCATGGCCACCAGCAGCTTGCTGGTGCCGACGCTGCCGGCCGCGAAGAACACCTTCTGCGCCACAACGGATTTGGTCGCCACGGTATTGCCACTCGTGTCGATCTGCTTCATCTCGACCTTGTAGCCGCCCTCGGCCGGGGAGACGGCGGTGACCACGTGCATGGGGGTGATGCCCACCTTGCCGGTGCCGACGGCCTGCGCCAGATAGGTCTTGTCGAGCGACTTCTTGCCGTAGTTGTTGCCGTAGATGACCTCGCCGCCGAGCGCGGACTTGGTGACGGACCCGGACTCCTCCTGCTTCATGTAGTTGAAGTCGTAGACGTTGGGCACGAAGGTGGTCGCGAACCCGGAGCGGTCGGCCTGCTTGCGGCCGATGCGGGCGTACTTGTACCAGTCGGTGCTGTCGAACCAGGACTGGTCGATGTTGTTGACCCCCAGCGCCGCGTTGGCGCGCGGGTAGTAGGTGCCGTACATCTCCCCGGCGTCCACCGAGGGCAGGATGCTCCCGAAGTACTCCTGCTTCGGCGTCACGGCCATGCCGCCGTTGACGAGCGAGCCGCCGCCGACGCCGCGGCCCTGGTACACCCGAATCCCGCTGAAGCGCTCCGAATCCAGAATGCCGGTGTAGCGGCTGATCGACTTGTTGATCGACGCGCCCATGATGTGGCTGACCGGCTGATCGGTCTTGTCGCGCAGCCAGGACGACCGCCCGTCCGGCTTGAGCAGGGTGCAGAAGACCTTGCCGTCGGACCCGGGCTGCGTCCACGACATGCCCATCTCCACGATGGCGACATCGATCCCGGCCTGCGCGAGCCGCAGGGCGGCGACCGCGCCGCCGTACCCGGAGCCGATCACCAGCGCGGGCACCTTGTCGCCGTCGGCGAGCGGCTTGGTGGGCAGCGCCCGCGCGGGCGTCTTGGCCGCCAGCATCCCGGCCGACGCGGCCCCAAGAATGACACCTGTTGCAGCTAGGAATCGGCGGCGGCCCATACCGCCGCCGCTGCCATATTGGCTGCTACCAGTGTTCTCATAAACAAAACCACGCATGAACCGGCTCCTCATCGAGACTCAGATGAGAACCTGTTATAGGGATTGCGAAGTGCCGCCGTGTCACTTTTCGAGAAAACTGAACATATCTATCGGCGAGTCGCCAAAGCGTGTCGTTCATGACGGTGGCTAACAAAACGAGCCTTGCATACGAAATCTCGTCATCTCGAGTGCGAAATCCCGGAACATCGCGTGCGAAATCTCGGCACGACCGCCGGCGAGCAGACCGCGGAACACGGCGATTCCGGTGTGCGACAACAGAAAAGGCCGCGAGCTGTGCTCGCGGCCTTTCATGTACTGCGACCCTGACGGGACTCGAACCCGCGACCTCCGCCGTGACAGGGCGGCGCGCTAACCAACTGCGCCACAGGGCCTTACTCGAAGCGGGCCATCCGGCCCGGCGACGTCGCAAACAGTATCACGCACCGGACGCCGACATGAAATCAGCTGGTCAAGCGAGTGAACTAGCTCAGCAATCGATCGGCGGCGGTGGCGATGCGCTCGTCCGTGGCGGTCAGCGCGATCCGGACATGCTGTGCCCCACGGGGTCCGTAGAACTCACCCGGAGCGGCCAGGATGCCGCGTTCGGCCAGCCAGTCCAGCGTGGTGCGGCCCGGCTCGCCGCGAGTCGACCACAGGTACAGCCCGGCCTCGGAATCGTCGATCCGGAAACCGGCGTCCTGCAACGCCTTTCGCAGCACGTCGCGGCGGACCCGGTAGCGCTCGCGCTGAATCGCCTCGTGATTGTCGTCGCCCAGGGCGGCGGTCATCGCCGCCTGGATCGGGAACGGCAGCATCAGACCCGAGTGCTTGCGCACCTCGAGCAGCTCGGCCACCAGCGCCGGATCACCGGTCACGAAGCCCGCGCGGTAACTCGCGAGATTCGAAGTCTTGGAAAGGGAATGGATCGCCAGCAGCCCGGTGTGATCACCGTCGCTCACCTCCGGATCCAGGATCGAGATCGCGCGGCCCTCCCAGGGCAGCCCGAGGTAGCACTCGTCCGAGGCCAGGATCGCGCCGCGCTCGCGCGCGAACTCGACCACCTTGCGCAGGTGCTCGACCCCGAGCACCTTGCCGGTCGGATTCGACGGCGAGTTCAGGAAGATCAGCGCCGGGGACTCGGGGCCGAGCTGCGTGACACCGTCCGCGCGCAGGATCCGCGAACCGGACAGCAGCGCACCCACCTCGTAGGTCGGGTACGCGACCTCCGGGATCACCACCAGATCGCCGGCACCCAGGCCGAGCGTGCGCGGCAGACCGGCGATCAGCTCCTTGGTGCCGATCACCGGCAGCACCGCGTCCGCGCCGATGCCCGTGATGCCGAAACGCCGTTTCAGCGCCGCCACAACGGCTTCCCGCAATTCCGGGGTGCCGTGCGTGGTCGGATAGCCCGGTACCGCCGCGACCGAGGTCAGCGCCCGCTGGATCAGCGGATCGACCGGATCGACGGGGGTGCCGACGGACAGATCCACGATGCCGTCCGGGTGCGAAGCGGCCTTCGCCTTCACCGAAGCGATGGTGTCCCAGGGGAAATCGGGTAGTAGCGCACTGACCCGGCCACGCGTGCTCAACGTTCTGCCTACTCCGCTGCCATGGGCGGTAGCGCGGCGATGAACGGCGGGTCGTAGTCGACCTTGCCGACCTTGGTCGCGCCGCCGGGCGACCCCAGATCGTCGAAGAACTCGACGTTGGCGTTGACGTAACCGCTCCACTGATCCGGGGTGTCGTCCTCGTAGAAGATCGCCTCCACCGGACAGACCGGCTCACACGCACCACAGTCCACGCACTCGTCCGGTTGGATGTACAGCATGCGACCACCCTCGTAGATGCAATCCACGGGGCATTCCTCGATGCACGCCTTGTCCTTCACGTCAACGCACGGTTCAGCGATGATGTACGGCACTGCCGCTCTCCTAGTCTGTCCTCACACCCTGCGGGATAGTCCGCCCCGCGAAACAGTATCCCGGCGCTGTAACAATACTCCTGGTCAGCCAACCCTAACTTCACCCTCCGCGACGCTGCGGATGGTTCGTGGCGCTCACGACCCGGGACCTCGCCGTCCCGCACCGCCGCGCCCGGGCCCGACGGGAGCCCCGAACCCGGCGCGGTGCGGGAAAACGGCTGTTCACCGTCGTCCACCGGCGCCGGGCGGGTCTCCCCTCAGCCTAGCGCCAGCGAGGATTTCACCGAAGTGTGCTGCGGCACACCGTAGGTGGTGGTGCGCTGGCGGACCGGGCGGCCGATGCCGGTGGCGATGTCGGTCAATTCCTCGACCGTTTTGGCGGAACCGTGTTCGGAACCGGCCATGCGGGAGATGGTCTCCTCCATGAGCGTTCCGCCCAGGTCGTTGGCGCCGCCGTTCAGCATCAACCGGGTGCCCGCGGTGCCGAGTTTCACCCAGCTGGTCTGAATGTTGTGGATCCGCCCGTGCAGCATGATGCGCGCCAGCGCGTGCGCGGCCCGGTTGTCGCGCACGGTCGGACCCGGGCGCGAGGCTCCCGCCAGGTACAACGGCGCACTCTGGTGCACGAAGGGCAGCAGCACGAATTCGGTGAAACCGCCCGTCTCGTCCTGGATTCCGCGCAGCACCCGCAGGTGCCCGACCCAGTGCTTGGGATTGTCGACGTGCCCGTACATCATGGTCGAGCTCGACCGGATGCCGAGTTTGTGCGCGGTGGTGATGACCTCGATCCAGGCCGAGGTGGGCAGCTTGCCCTTGGTCAGCACCCAGCGCACCTCGTCGTCGAGGATCTCCGCCGCGGTGCCCGGGATGGTGTCCAGCCCGGCCTCTTTCAGCGCCGAGAGCCAGTCGTGAATGCTCTGCCCACCGCGCGAAGCCCCGTTGACAACCTCCATGGGGCTGAAGGCGTGCACGTGCATGTCCGGCACCCGCGCCTTGATGGCCCGCACCAGATCCGCGTATCCGGTGACCGGCAGTTCCGGATCGATGCCGCCCTGCATGCAGATCTCGGTCGCGCCCTCGACGTGCGCCTCCCAGGCCCGGTCCGCGACCTCGGACGCGCTCAGGGTGAAGGCGTCGGCGTCACCCTTGCGCTGGGCGAACGCGCAGAACCGGCAGCCGGTGTAGCAGATGTTGGTGAAGTTGATATTGCGGTTCACGATGTAGGTGACGTCGTCGCCCACGGTGTCGCGGCGCAGCTGATCGGCGAGCGCGGTGATCGCCTCCAGCGCGGGGCCGTCCGCGGTGGCCAGGGCCAGGTACTGATCGTCGGTGAGCCCGGCCGGATCCTTCTCCGCGGCGTGCAGTGCGGCCAGCACGTCCGAGTCGAAGCGCTCGGGGGCGGCGACCGCGAGCTCCCTGACCTGTTCGCGAATGGTCTCCCAGTCGCCGAACGCGCCGAGCCCGTCGTTGCCGAGCGCGGAATCGCTGCGGGACTCGGTGTTGCGGCCCTCGGAGTCGATGGCGGTATTGAGATCGACCCGGCCCACCGACTCCCAGTCGTGGTCCGGCTCCTGCCAGGGCAGGCCGGTGGGATTGACGGTGCGCGCCAGGCCGGTCACCGGATCGGCCAGCGCCGCCACGTGCCGCGAGACCCGCGGATCGATCCACGGGTGGCCCGCCAGCACGTATTTCGGGTGCGCGGTGAGACGTTCGGTGAGCACGAAGCCGGCGTCCGCGGTGACCTGGGCCAGGGTGTCCAGATTCGGCCAGGGGCGTTCGGGATTCACGTGATCGGGGGTGAGCGGGGAGACCCCGCCCCAATCGTCGATGCCCGCGTCCAGCAGGGCGCGGCATTCGTCGAGCGCGACCAGGTTCGGCGGGGCCTGGATGCGCATCTTCGGGCCGAGCAGCAGCCGGGACACCGCGATGGCGGCACGGAATTCCTCGAGATCGGCGTCGGGGGTGTTGCGCATGGCGGTGTCGTGTTTGGCCAGGAAGTTCTGCACGATCACCTCCTGCACGTGACCGAAAGCCTTGTGCGACTTGCGAATCGCCATGATCGATTCGGCGCGCTCGACCAGGTTCTCGCCGATGCCGATCAGAATTCCGGTGGTGAAGGGGACCGAGAGCCGACCGGCGTCGGTCAGCGCGCGCAGGCGCACCGCCGGATCCTTGTCGGGGCTGCCGTAGTGGGCCTGACCGGGTTCGGTGAACAGGCGGGTGGAGGTGGTCTCGAGCATCATGCCCATGGACGGGGCTACCGGCTTGAGGCGGGACAGTTCGGCCCACGTCATCACGCCCGGATTGAGGTGCGGCAGTAGGCCGGTCTCCTCGAGCACCCGGATGGACATGGCGCGCACGTAGTCCAGGGTGGAGTCGTACCCGCGCTCGTCGAGCCACTGGCGCGCCTCCGGCCAGCGCTCCTCCGGGCGGTCACCGAGGGTGAAAAGCGCTTCCTTGCAACCGAGTTCGGCGCCCTGGCGGGCGATCTCGAGCACCTCGTCGGGTTCGAGGTACATGCCGCGGCCCTGGGCGCGCAGCTTTCCGGGCACGGTGACGAAGGTGCAGTAGTGGCACTTGTCCCGGCACAGATGGGTGAGCGGGATGAAAACCTTGCGCGAGTACGTGATCGGGAGGGTCTCCCCCGCGTAGCCGGTCTCGCGCAGGCCGGCGTCGCGCACCCGCGCCGCCGAGGTACACAGATCCACCAGGTCGGCGCCGCGCGCCTGCAGCAGCACCACCGCCTCGTCGAGGTTGAGGGTGGCCCCGTCACGGGCGCGCCGCAGTGCCCGGCGCATGCCCGCGGGGCTGGGCGCCGGTGCGGGCAGATTCGGGTTCGGTAGATCCGTCACGTCTTCGATCATGCGCCATCCATCCGACTGATCCGACTCGGGTGCCATAGAAGCTGGCAACCGGTGGTACCGGCACGCTATTCCGTCGCGAGCCCGGCGATATTCTGACCCACCCGGTACCGAACGGCGCGGCGTGACGAGCCGAACGGTACAAAACCTTGCCAGGCTTGACCTGCTCTTCTATGGTGTCCGGCACGATTAATCGTATCCATCGATGCGAATATTCGCATTCAGGCTCATACGCAGGGCTCGGGCAGTGTCGCCCGGGGACGACGAAACGGGGAATCCGTGTTCGAGAGACTTGGCCGCGCGACGGCGATCATGGCGGCCGGCGCGACGCTGGCACTGACCATCGCCACCGGTTCGGCCGGAGCGGCATTCGGGCCGCTACCCCCGGCCAATCCTTATCTGGGCCCGCTGGGCACCGCGACCATGCACGGCGACGCCGCATCCTCGGACGCCACGCCGTTCCCCGGGCCGGGCGCGGTGACCGTGCGCGCGGACTTCCACGAACTCGCCGCCGCCTGCCCGACCATCCTGCAGGGCGCGGACGGCATCCCACAGGCGCTGTGCACCAAGATGATCGACCGCGCGCCGACGGTGTTCCTGCTCGACCCCGCCAACGGCGACACCCTGGCCTCGCTCGATCTCGCCAAGGGCAGCCTGCTCGGCGGCGTCTACGCCTACCTGGACGAGCAGGACCGCATGGTCACCGTCGACGGCAGCGGGGATCTGCTGCGCATCGGGCACCAGCGCGGGGCCGACGGCAAGTGGAAGCTCTCGATCGATTCCAGAAGCAATGTGTCCCAGGCGGTTACCGCGCACTGCGGCGGCGGATCCTGCGACGCGGTGAGTTCGGTGATGCCGGACTACGACGGGCGCGTCTGGTTCGCGACCGACAACGCCGCCGCCGGATTCGTGGATCCGGCCACCGGCGCGGCCAAGGCCATCCTGCTCGGACCGGGTGAATCGGTGGCCAACAGCATCTCCAGCGCGCCCGAGGGCGTGGCCATCGCCACCTCGCACGCGCTGTACCTGGTGGACGCCGACGCCGCCGGCAACCCGCGGGTGCTGTGGCGGCAGGCCTACGACCGCGGTCCGGCGCGCAAGCCCGGCCAGCTCAGCTGGGGCTCCGGCGCGACCCCGACCTTCTTCGGGCCCGGCAGCGGCACCGAGTATCTGGCGATCACCGACAACGCCGCGAACAAGGAGAACCTGCTCGTCTTCGACACGGTCACCGGCGCGACCGTGTGCTCGATCCCTGCCATCAACGGCACCGAGAACTCCCCCGTCGCGACGGGCAACAGCGTCTTCGTCGCGAGCACCTACGGCTACCCGTACCCGCAGCTGCCCGCCAACGCCGGGCCGAGTCAGCCCGAGAGCGCGGCCTTCACCGGCGGCATGACCCGCATCGACGTCACCGGCTCGGGCTGCTCGGTGGTGTGGACGATCGACGTGCCCTCCGCCGCGGTCCCACGCCTCTCGGTCGCCGACGGCAAGATCTACACGATCGCCCGGCGCGGCCCGTTCGGCTCGGGCAGCGGCGGCTCCGGCAGCCTCGGCACCGGCAGCGGCGGCGGTTCCGGCAGCGCGGGCGCGGTGACCGACTCCTACGCGTACACGGTGATCGACGCCGCGACCGGCAAGGTCGACACCGAACAGCGGGTGGGCGCGAGCATCATTCACGACACCCTGCAGATGGTCGGCACGATCGCCCCGGGACAGGTGCAGTACCAGGGCACCCTGAGCGGGTTCTTCCGGATCACCGCCCGCTGAGCCCGAATGTCGCCGCGCCGGGGCGAACATCGCTCCGGCGCCGCCCGGATCGATGGGCGGGCAGCCACCGCGGTCCCGTGCAGCTAGGCGGGCGTCGGCATATTCACCGCCGGGGCACGGCCGTACCGGTGAACAGGCCGGCCCGAACCCGCCGTTCGCGGCGATCGAGTCGAAGTCACCCAGCGGCGTTGCGCCACGGCAGATCACCCGGTCTGCGTGAGCGAACGTCCGGCACGTTCACCCCCGGGACACAGCCGTACCGGTGAACAGGCCGGCCCGAACCCGCCGTTCGCGGCGACCGGGTCGAGATCGCCCAGTGGCGTTGCGGCGCGGCAGGTCCCCGGGACGGGCGGCGGTGAACCGGGCAGCGCGGCCACGACGGGCCGAGGCACACCCGGCGCCGATCCGATCGCGGGATGCCGGCCCGCGGGCTAGCTCGGGACGCCCAGGTGGCGGAGTTTGTCGGGGTTGCGGACCGCGTAGACGCCGTGGATTCGGGCGGTGGCGGGGTCGATGTCGAGGACGACGACCGAGTGGGGAATGCCGTCCTCCAGCAGGATGACGGTGGGATCGGTTCCTACCCAGTGGAATTCGATCGCGTGGGAGTTGGCGATGCCGGACATCGCCGCGCCGGTGATCACCCGGACGATGTGCTGCGCGCCGTGGATGGGGTGGCGGGCGGCGCTGACCTTGCCGCCGCCGTCGGACCAGAGGGTCGCGTCGGGGGCGAGCAGGGACAGCAGGGCGGTCAGGTCGCCGCCGAGCTGGGCGGCCAGGAACCGCTCGGTCACCGCGCGCTGCGTGCCGGGGTCGGCGCGGTAGCGCGGGCGGCGGTCGTGCACGTGCGCGCGGGCGCGGTGCGCGGTCTGGCGGACCGCGGCGCTGTCGCGGCCGAGGATCTCGGCGATCTCGGTGTGCGGATAGCCGAACACCTCGTGCAACACGAAGACCGCGCGCTCGAGCGGAGTCAGGGATTCGAGCAGCACGAGCATCGCGGTGGACACCGATTCGGCGCGCAGCGCGGCGTCGGCGGCGTCGGCGCTGTCCCGGACTTCCGGGGTGTCGGTGACCAGGGGCTCGGGTAGCCAAGGGCCGACGTAGGTTTCGCGGCGGCGCGAGGCGGCCTGCCGCCGCGCCAGGGCGTTGTTCGCCGCGACCCGCACCAGGTAGGCGCGGGGACTGGTGATCGGCGGCGCGCCGGGCCGGGTGCGCCCGACCCAGGCGAGCCAGATGTCCTGCAGCGCGTCCTCGGTGTCCGCGACACTGCCCAGCATGTTGTAGACCAGCGAGAACAGCAGACGCCGATGCTCGGCGAAAGTCGCGGTCGCGGCGTCGTCGGCGCGGACGGTCATGATGCACTCCTCTACTGCGGCGAGCCCAGTCTGCCCCGACGGCTGATGCCGACCGCGTCGGCCGCCCGGAAACCGCGATCCAGCCCGGACCACCGGCGATCCGGCGGCCTGCCCGTGCCCGGCGGCGATCGTCCGCGGGCGGAAGTCTCTGTGGTGCAGCCGGTCCCGAGTCGGAAGAATCGCCGATCCAGCGCGGCAGCCCGCCGGGCCTGATCCGACCGGGCGCGTGCGGTGGTCCCGGAGCCGGGTAGCGGTGCGCATACACGAGCCGCCCTACCCGGATGTGATCTACGTCTCTCCACATCACTTCCGCGGCCCCGGCGCTCTCCGGTTTGGCGAGTGGGCGAAAAGGCGTCCGCCGCAACCCGAGAGGACACCGCCGGTGCGCTCACCCGTCGAATCACCCGCGCTGCTGGCCACGCGCCGCGGCAAACTCGTACTCGCGCTGCTGTGCACGATCGCCTTCCTCGACTTCGTCGACGGGTCGATCGTCAACGTCGCCCTGCCCGCCATGCAACGCGACCTCGGCCTGGACGTGTCCACGCTGCAATGGGTCACCAGCGGATACATGCTCACCTACGGCGGGCTCATGCTGCTGGGCGGGCGGCTCGCCGACCTGCTGGGCCGCCGCCGCGTCCTGCTGGCCGGCACCGTCCTGCTCGGCGTCTCGGCCGCCGTGGGCGGACTCGCGCACGGCAGCGAACTGCTGATCGGGGCGCGGCTCGCGCAGGGCGTCGGCGCGGCGCTCATGCTCCCGGCCGCGCTCTCGACGCTCACCACCACGTTCCGCGAGGGACCGGACCGCGACATCGCGCTCAGCGTCTGGGGCGGCGCGGCCGGATTGGCCTCGGCCGCGGGGGTTCTGCTCGGCGGCGCGCTCACCCAGGGGCCCGGCTGGCGCTGGGTGTTCTACGTCAACACCCCGGTCTGCCTGCTGGTGCTGATCGCGGTGCCCGCCCTACTGCCCGACGACCGCCGCGACGGCCCCCGCGGCGGCTTCGATGTGCTCGGCACCGCGCTGGCGACCTCCGGTCTGATGCTGCTGGTCTACGGCCTGGTCCAGGCGCCCGAATACGGCTGGGACGACGCGCGCACACTCGCCCTGCTCGGCGCGGCCCTCGTGCTGCTGATCGCCTTCGTGGTCAACGAGTCTCGCACCCGCGACCCGCTGGTCCCGCTGTCGATCTTCCGCATCCGGGGGCTGGCGGCGGCGAACCTCACCTACCTGACCATCGCCGCCGGCATGCTCGCGATGTTCTTCGTGCTGACCCTGTACCTGCAGTCGGTGCTCGGCTACACCGAACTCGAGACCGGCGTCGCCTACCTCCCGTTCAGCCTCTGCCTGGCCGCGGCGGCCGGGGCCACCCAGAAACTGCTCGCCCGCACCGGAACCCGGCCGCTGATCGTCGGCGGCTCGGTGCTGATGGGCGCGGGCCTGATCTGGCTGTCCCGCATCCCGGTCGACGGATCCTTCGCCGCCGACGTCCTGCCCGGCATGCTGATCATGGCCTTCGGCGCGGGCGCGGTGTTCGTGGCCACGACCGCCGCCGCCAACGCGGGCGTGCCCCCGGAGCAGGCCGGGCTCGCCGCCGCCCTGCTCAACACCGCGCAGCAGATCGGCGGCGCGCTGGGCATCGCGATCCTGACCGCCGTCGCCACCGCCCGCACCGCCGACCGGATCGCGGCCGGTGAATCGGCCGCCGCCGCCATGACCTCCGGCTTCCGACTGGCGCTGCTGCTCGGCGGCCTCATCGCGCTCGCGGCCGCGCTGATCGCGACGCGGACCGCCGACTCTCGCGGTGAACAGGGCGAACCCGTGCGGGCCACGACCGGGTAGGGCGGCCCGGGCCGGGGGTGGAGGACCGAGCGGCCGGTATCTACCGCGCTCAGGGCGCGAATCGTGCAAGCATGGCAGGCATGCCCGAGCCCACCGCCCCCGGCGGCATGTCGACCGCCCCAGGCGGCATTCTGGTGGACCCCGCCTGGCGGCCCAGTCCCCGCGCCAAACTGCTGTGGGCGCTGAGCGCGACCCTGTCGTGGGTGTTCCCCATCCTGGCCGTCCTGGTGTGGATGCTGCTGGATCCGCACAGACGCACGATCCAGCTCATCCTGCTCGGAATCATGGTCGCGGCAACGATATTCAACATCGCCGTCGTGCCCTGGTGGCGCTACGCGGTGCATCGGTGGGAGATCACCGACGAGGCCGTCTACACCCGCACCGGCTGGTTCACCCAGGAGAGCCGGGTAGCGCCCATCACCCGCGTGCAGACGGTCGACACCTACCGCGGCCCGCTCGAACGCCTGCTGGGCCTGGCCACCGTCACCGTCACCACGGCCTCCTCCGCCGGCGCGGTCCACATCAGCGCCCTGGAACTGGCCGACGCCCGCAACACGGTCACCCGGCTGACCGAGATCGCCGCTCGCCACCGGGGCGACGCGACATGACCGGCACCCCCGGCCCCGCCGACCACCCCGGCTCGGCGGAGCCCCCCTCCGCCGCGGGACTGCCGGATCCCGCGCCCGCACCGAGCGGCACGACGGCCGCCGACCTCCCCGGTGCCGCGCCCGGTGACCATCCCGGCGCCCGCGGCTCGACCCCGGAAGCGGGCACGCCCGGCCGGGTATCCGCTCCGGGCCTCGGCAAGCCCGGCGATGCGGCCGCGCCGTGGGATCACCTCGGGCCCGCCGGCGCGGCTGTGCCGGGAGGCCCTGCCGCGCCGGGCAACTTCGGCGGACAGGGTGATTCGGTGCGGCCCGATGGCTTCGCCGGGACCGCCGGGGGCGGCATCGCGGGCGGGGTGGGAGCGGAGAGCTGGGAGCGGCTGGATCGGCGAATGCTGCTGGTGCATCCGGTCACCGAGTTGATCCGGTTCATTCCGGTGCTGCTGGCCTCGATGATCGCGGGGGCGCGGGCCGACAGCCCGGTGTGGAGCCTCATGGTCGTCGGGGCGATCGTCGTGCTGGCGGTGACGCGGTGGTTCACCACCACGTACCGGATCACGCCGGACAATGTCGAACTGCGCACGGGATTGATTCAGCGCAAACGGCTTTCGGTGCCGCGCAACCGGGTGCGATCGGTGGACGTGGAAGCGGACCTGCTGCATCGCGCGCTGGGGCTGGCGGTGCTGTCCATCGGAACCGGGCAGCAGGCCGAGCGCGGGGACCAGTTCAAACTCGACTCGCTGGACGCGAAAATCGTGCCGCAGCTGCGTACCGCGCTGCTGGCGCACACCCGGGGCGCTGGGGAAAACCCTGCCACCGAACAGCTTCCGGGCGCGGACGCGGACGCGCCGGCACCGTCGACCGCCCCCGAGACCCCTGCGCAGCCCACCCGCGCACCGGTGGAAATCGCGCACTGGCAACGCGAATGGGTGCGCTACGCACCCCTCTCGCTCACCGGTTTCGCCATCATCGCGCCCATCGTCGGCCTGGCGTTCCAGTACGGGATCGCGGGCGTCATCTTCGACTCCGACGCGGTGCAGGGCGTGGAAGACGGTGGCGTGCAGATCATCGCGCTCGCGGTGACCGCCCTGATCATCGCGCTGGTGCTGATCGTCAGCCTCGCCGCCTGCGCCCGCTACCTGGCCACCTACCACGACCTGCGCGTGGTCGACGACGGCGCGACCCTGCACATCCGCCACGGCCTGTTCACCACCCGCCAGATCACCCTCGACCTGGCCCGCCTGCGCGGCGCGACGGTGAACGAACCGCTGCTGCTGCGCTGGGCGGGCGCGGCCGAACTCGAAGCCATCATGACCGGCGCCGACCCCCGCCAGAAACTCCTCCCCCAGGCGCCTCGGGCCGCCGTGGACCACACCCTGGCCCACCTGCTGGACGACACGACACGCGTCGACGCCACCCGGTCCGTCCGCGCACCCGTGGAAACGACCGTCTCTGGCCGCACCGGCTCCACCACTGCATCACTCAGCAAATCGGCTGCGCCCGAGCATGACTCGAACTTCGGCGCGACCGGACTCGGTGATCGGTCCGCGGCGGGCGGCGCGCTCCCGCCCGGCGGGACCGCGCCCGCGCACGCCGCGGAAACAACGGCCGGGAGCCCCGTGGCCGACCCTGCCCACGGCACCTTCGGCACCCAGGAAACCGGTGGAATCGATTCCGCCGGAACGAGTTCCGGAAGCCACGCAACACCGGCCTGCGGGCCGGCCCGCGAGTGGGGCGAGTTGGCCGCGCCCGCGCCGGTGACAGCCGAACTCACGCCCCACGGACCGGCCGCGCGGCGGCGGCGCTACACGCGGGCGCTGTCGCCGGTGGGCACGGCGACGGGCGTCCTGCTCGTGCTATCACTTGCGGGCGTGCATATTCCGGCGTGGCTGTGGGCACTGACCGTGCTGGCGGTGCCGATCGCCATCGCTCTGGCCTGGGACCGGTATCGGGGGCTCGGGCACGCGGTCGTGCCGGCCGCGCACGGCAAACCGACCTGGCTGATCACCCGCAGCGGCTCGCTGGACCGCGACCGCGACTGCCTCGAAGCGCCCGGCATCATCGGCTGGACCGTGCGCCAGAGCTGGTTCCAGCGCCGGGTGGGGCTGGCGACCATCACCGCGGCCTCGGCGGCGGGCAAGAAGCGGTATCACATCATCGACATCCCCCTGGCCGAGGCGTGGCCGCTCATCGAGGCGGTGACACCGGGCCAACTGGGAAGCCGCTAGGACCGCGCCGACCCACTTCGGCTCCCCGAGGTCGACGGCAGCAGCGAAAGACCGCGCAGCACTGCGATTCACGGGCCCACCACGGCGGCGACTCGGAGTGCGCGCCCCGATCTCGACGAGCGGTGCAAGGCCGAACGCGCTCGATTCCGATCGTCTCTCGACACCGCGTCGGCGCGGGCGCGAGACGACGGGCAGCCCTCGCACCGGACGTCGTGACGAACGAGGCCCGGCAACGGATCGAAAGATCCCCCACCGGGCCCCGATTCGCGGAACGACGCGGGGCTCACCACTGGCCGGGCACGTACTCCCCGCCCGCCATCCCGGCGATCACGTTCAGCCGGTTCCATGCGTTGATCGTCGCGATGAGGGAGATCAGCGCGCCGATCTGATCGTCGTCGTAGTGCTTGCGCACCTGCGACCAGGTGTCCTCGGTGATGCCGCGCGAGGTGTCGGCCAGGCGGGTGCCCTCCTCGGTCAGGGCCAGGGCGGCGCGTTCGGCGTCGGTGAAGACGGTCGACTCGCGCCACGCCGCGATCAGGGCCAGGCGGACCGGCGTCTCACCGGCGTGCGCGGCGTCCTTGGTGTGCATGTCCAGGCACATCCCGCAGCTGTTGATCTGCGAGGCCCGGATCTTCACCAGCTCCTGGGTGGGCTTGGGCAGCGGCGACTCGTCGATCACCCGGGCGGCGGTCACCAGGCGCTTGTTGAACTTGGCGGCGATCTCGTTGGCGTACAGGGCGAAGCGGGTCATCGTCTGCTCTTCTCTGGAGGGTTGTTCGTCGGTTATGTGAAGGGGACGACGCGGCGGCTCGGGGTGTGACATAGGGTGTGATGTGACGCCGGACACAGCGGTGCACCGGCGTTTCAAATCGCGCCTGATGTAATCGACAATTCACTCTCGATTCACAGGATTCCGCCAGCTCGAACCACCTGTTAGTGAGCGGACATTCAGTACGCTGTGGTAGAAATCACCGAGCTTTACGAAGGGTGGATTTCGTCATGGAACCAACGGCCGAGCAGCGGGCGGCACTGGGCATGATCTGCGATACGTTCCTGCCGGGCGACGGGTCGGCCCTGCCGCCGGCCTCGGAACTGGGCGCGGTCGACACGATCTTCCAGATCCTGGGCCGCAACCCCCGCGAGGCCGAGAAGAAGCAGCTCGCGACGCTGCTCGGCCTCTGGGATTCACGCCTGACGGGCCTGCTGACCGGCAGCGGCCCGCGCAAGTACTCCACCCTGTCGCAGGAACAGCGCGAAGCCGCACTGCTGCGGCTCGGCGACTCCAAGCTGGCCCCCGTGCGCGCGATCTTCCAGGCGCTCAAGGGCGCGGCCCTGTTGTCCTACAACGTGACTCCCGGCGCCACCGGCGTGAACCCGCTGTGGACGGAGATCAGCTACCCGGCCCCCACCGGTCCGCTGCCGACCGCGCCGCAGCCCGCGCTGACGCCCCTGCGCTTCACCGAATCCACCACTCTCACCTGCGATGTGGTGATCGTCGGCTCCGGCGCGGGCGGCGGCACGGCCGCCGCGGTGCTGGCCGAGGCCGGGCTCGACGTCATCGTGCTCGAGCGCGGAAACTATTACGACGACCGGGATTTCGGCGCGGGTGAGCTGTCCGCGATCACCAACCTGTACGCGCCCGGCCCGTCCGCCTCCGCCGAGGGGCAGATCACCCTGGTCGCGGGCACCTGCCTCGGCGGCGGCACCGTCGTCAACTGGAGCACCTCGCTGCCGACCCCGGACGGCGTGCGCGCGGAATGGGCCGAGCTGGGCGCGAAGCAGTTCGCCGAAGCCGAATACGGCGACGCCATGGAGGTGGTGTCCAAGCGCATCGGCGTGACCACCGATCGATCCCCGCTGTCCGCACGCGACGGCGTCCTCGAACGCGGCGCGACGGCCCTGGGCTGGGACGTCGACACGTTGCCCCGCAACGTCTCCGACGCGTGTGACGCCGGAACGGAGTGCGGCCGTTGCGGTTACGGCTGCCGCCTGGGCGCGAAGCAGTCGGTGACCAAGACCTGGCTCTCGGACGCCGCGGCGGCCGGCGCACGCCTGGTGGTCGACGCGAACGTGCGCCGCGTCGTAGTGAAGAACGGTAAGGCCGAAGCGGTCTCGGCCGTCACCTCCGGCGGCGCCGAGATCACCGTCAAGGCCCGCGCGGTCGTCGTGGCGGCGGGTGCGATTCAAACCCCCGCCCTGCTGAAGCGCTCCGGCCTGAAGAACAAGAACATCGGCAAACACCTGCGCCTGCACCCCGCGGCCGCGGTCTTCGGCGTCTTCGACGAGGAACTGCGCGCCTGGGAGGGCGGCCTGCAGACCCGGATCAGCCGCAGGCACGCCGATCTGGACGGCAAGGGCTACGGCGTCATCTACGAGACCGGCCCGCTGCACCCGGGCCTGGCGACCGGCTTCATGAGCTGGCGCGGCGCGGCGCGGCATCGCGCCGCCATGGCGGACTTCGCCCGCTCCAACGCCATCGGCGTCATCACCCGCGACCGCGACTCGGGCACGGTGACCGTGGACAAGGCGGGCGAACCGATCGTGAAGTACCAGATCTCGGACTACGACGCGGCGCACCTGCACACCGGAATCGTCGGCGCGGCAGAGATTCTCGAGGCCGCGGGGGCCACGCGCATCGTCTCCGGGCATCAGGCCGGGGTGTCCTACGAGCCCGGCGTGCGCGGCTCGCACGCCGAATTCGACGCCGCCGCCAAGGCGGCGGGCTACGGTCCCGGCCAGTGCGCCATGGGCGCGCTGCACATCATGGGCTCGGCGCGCATGGGCGGCTCCCCGGACATCTCGGCCACCGATCCGGACGGCGCGACCTGGGACGTGTCCAACATCGTCGTCGCGGACGGTTCGAGCTTCCCGACCGCGCCCGGCGTCAACCCCATGGTGAGCATCGAGGCCATCGCCTACATGAACGCCGTCCGCCTCGCCGCACGGCTGGCGTGAGCCCTCACATGGCCCGTATGCCCTCCAGCACCGCGTGCAGCAGCCCCATGTCGGCGCTGCTGCCCGTGGGCGTCGGCGGTGACCGGAACAGCAGCCTGCCGTCGTCGATGAGATCGCCGATGAGCAGCTTGGTCACCGTCAGCGGCAGGTTCAGATGGGCCGAGACCTCCGCGACGGACAGCGCGGTGCGGCACAGCCGCACGATGGCCGCGTACTCGGGTTCGTTGCGCCGCATCGGCTTTCCGCGCTCCACGTCGACCACCAGCGTGGTGACGCTGAGTTCGGGACGCTCGGCCGTGCTCCGGCCGCGCGTCAGGGCGTAGAGGCGGACCAGAGGCCCGGCCTCGTCCTCGTACCAGTGCTCGCGCGGCTCGTTCATGGATGCTGGGCGCCGCCCGCGTTGCTACGCGGATCGACCGACAGATGACTGCCGACTCGTTGCACGGTCTGATTCATCTCGTAGGCCACCAACCCCATATCGGCTGTCTCGGAGGCCAGGAGCGCCATACAGGCGTTCTCCCCCGCCGCGGTGATGAACAGCACCGCCTGATCCAGTTCCACGACCGTCTGACACACACCGCCCGCGTTGAAGTGCTGTCCGGCGCTGCGGGCCAGGCTGTGCAGAGCCGAGGCCATGGCCCCGAAGCGCTCCGCGTCCGCGCGCTCCTGCCCGACCGAGGAACCCAGCAGCAGCCCGTCCGTGGACAGCAGCACCGCGCACTGCGCGTCGGTCAGGCCGTTGACCAATTCATCTAGCAGCCAGCCGAGATCGATTCGCTGGGAAGTGGTCATTGTGGCCCTTTCTCTGGTTCGACGCGTGGCTGTCGGCCTTGACGAGTGCCCTTGGCGATCGCACTCATGAGATTGCGCGCCTCCTCCGCGGTGCGCTTGCGCGGCGGAACGAAAGCCGGGGTCGCGGGCGGGAACGGTTGCGCGGCAGCGATATCGACGACCTGCGGGACCGATCCGGCGGGCGCGGTCCCGCCGGGCGCGGTCGCCTGCGCGGTGGCGGGCACGACGGGCCCGGCGTGCGCCACCGGACTGCGATGCGCCTGGCGATTGCGCCGGGGCAGCTCCGGGCGTCCGCCCTCGGCCGGGGCGGCCGGCGGCTCCGCGACCGGCGCGACGGGCACGATGACGTCGGTCCCGTTCTCCCACAGCGGCGGTCGCGACACCGGCGGCTGCTGCAGCACCGGCAGCGACCCGGTGGTGACCGCGTCCGCCAGCGCGGCCAGCGAGGTCAGGCTGTTCAGTCCGGGATCACGCAGTTCGGTGACCCCGTTGCGCCCGGTCCCCGGCGGCGCCTGCACCGGCGGATGATGCCTGCCGCCCTCGACGAGCACCTGCGGAATCAGCACGATGGCCCGGCACCCGCTGTACACCGATTCCACCAGCCGCACCGAGACACCGTGCCGGGCAGCCAGCTTCGCGACCACGAAGAGCCCGAGCCGGGTGTTGCCGGACAGCGTCGCCACACTGAAGTCCGGCGGATTCGCCAGCATCGCGTTGCGATCGGCGTATTCGGCCTCGGACATGCCCAGGCCCTGATCGGTGATCTCCACGACCACGCCCCGCCCGACCACCAAACCGGTGACGGTCACCATGGATTCGGGCGGCGAGCACGCGGTCGCGTTGTCGGTCAGCTCGGCCAGCAGGTGGATGATGTCGGCGACGGCGTGACTGGCGACCCGCACCTCGGGCATGCGCCCGGTCTCGATCCTGGTGTAGTCCAGGCTCTCCGCGACCGCGCCGCGCACCAGATCCAGCAGCGCCACCGGATTTCGCCAGCGCCGGCCCGGCTGCTCGCCACCGAGAATGATCAGGTTCTCGGCGTTGCGGCGCGCACGGGTCGCGAGATGGTCGAGCTGGAACAGCAATTCGAGCTGATCGGCGTTCTGCTCCTCGCGCTCGGCCCGGTCAAGCAGCGCGAGCTGGCGGTGCACCACCACCTGGCTGCGATGGGCGATGTTCAGGAACACCGCGTTGATGCCCGCGCGGGTCTTGGCCTCGGCGACCGCCGCGCCGACGGCCACCACGTGCGCGCGGTTGAAGGCGTCGGCGACGTCGCCCAGCTCATCGGTGCCGAAGTCCAGGCGCACCACCTCGGCGGCGGGATCGAGTTCCTCGCCCGCGCCGAGCCGCTGCATCAGCTCCGGCATCTTCTCGGTCGCCAATTCCAGTGTGTCGTCGCGCAATCGGCGCATGCGGGCGATGAAGCGATTGGCCAGCACGAGCGCGGCCAGGAAGGCCAGGATCGCGACCAGCAGCACGCCGGCGCTGCCGAGCAGCGTGTCCCGGGTGGCGTCGTTGCTCTGCTGATGCGCGGTGGCGTGCGCGTCGCGGCTCTGGTCCTCCCACAGCTTCTGCAAACCGGCGTTGACCTGACCGGACGCCTCCTGCCAGGCGGCCACGGTGAGCGGAAGCGGTTCGGGTTCTTCGACTTTGGTCTTGTCCTGGGCTTTGGCCGCGTCCTGGGTCCGGCTGTCGGGCTTGGCCGCCGCGCTCTCGGCGGCGGCAGCAGCGGAGAAGGCCCCGCGCAACAGCAGCGCGTCCTGCATGGCCACGACCTGTTGCCACGCCGGGCTCGCCGTGATCGCCTGCAACTGCGCCAGTCGCTTACCCTGCAGCACCACCGCGGAATAGGCGACCTCGCTGCGGAATTCGCCGACCCGATGGCTGAACTCCAGCAGCGCGATGTCGGGGAATTCGCCCGTGATCACGGCGACCGCACCCATGGTGTCGGCCTGCGACTGCGCCTCGGCCGCGCGCAGCGCCTCGATGCCGTGATTCAGTTCCATGCTCAGCTTGGCGTCCGGAGCGACACGCGCGGCCAGCAGCGAGGCGCCGACGATGGTGCCGATGACCGAGGTGTAGAAGGCGAAGAGATCCGCCGGCGGCGTTTGCTGGCTGTCTACTCCAGCGCGCACGGTGGGGATCGCGGAGAAGAGTTTGAAGAAGGCTTCGACGTCGTTGACGGCGCCGTCGGGGTTGAGTTCGGACGCGACGTCGCCCTTCTCCTTCACCGCCGCCAGCGCTTCGTCCGAGCGCTGCCGGGCGGCGACGAGCGCCTGCGCGGCGTCCGGATCGCCCACCACCCGCAGCAGCGAGAGCCTGCGCTCCTCCTGGAAGGCCGAGACCATGAGAATGGCGGGCGCGGTGGTGCTGCTGGCCAATTCGGACCAGTCCTTGGCCTCGCGCGCCGAGTTCACCAGGTATACGGCCGCACCGCCGCCGATAGCCAGCAGGGTGACGCTGGAGATGACCACGATGGACAGCAGCCGGACCCTGACGCCGAGCCAGCCCTGCAGACCCTTGCCCACCGAATCGGACGTAGTACCAAGCTTTTTGCGCAGGTTGTGCCAGCTGCCCACTGAAAATCTTTCCGATCCCGAACGCGTGACGCGCCTTTAAACTCGTTTCGATCCGCCCGAAATGAGCTTTTCGTCACGCTTCCTCGTCCCGAGGAGAGTAACGGAAACATCCCGAATCGACTACAGAACCGAATCAACTTGGCGGTCAGTGCATTCGCTGATCAGTAACCAGCTTCGGCCGATCGGCAGTGCCGGATCCGCGGCCGGTGGGTCTTCGGCCGCGGTCGCTCAGTACCCGCCCTCGCCGGCGTAGCGCGTGGTCGCGCGCCAGTACAGATACAGTCCGGCCGGCAGCAGCCCGCCGACCAACAGCGCCAGCGTCGGCCAATCCTGCAGCAGCATGATGTCCCCGCCCGGACCGGAGAAGATCATCAGCGCGAAGCCGACCGTCCAGGCGCTCAGCGGCAGCGACATGGCCGCGAAACTCGACGAGACCGTACCCATGCCGTGCACCAGCAGCACGTTGATGACCGCCGCCGCCAGCGCCGACAGCGGCAGGGCGATCGCACCCGTCGACACGCCGGAGGCGACCGGCCCGGCGGCCTCGCTGACCGCCGGCGCGGCCGCGGGCAACGTGCCCTGACCGACGTACAGCGGCAGGAACAACACCTCGAGCACCAGGGTGATGAGCGCGTCGAGCACCAGCAGCCCGGCGATGGCCGCGCCCATCAGGTCCAGGCCGGGAAACACGCCCTCGCGCGCGGTGCGCCCGATACGGGCGCTCAGGGCCGAGGTCACGGCACCGGCGGGAAGCCGAGCAGGGTCAACAGGTGGCTCTGCATATCGACGAACGCGTACAACACGGTCAGGTACAGGTCGTGCTGCGCCTGGAAGTTGGGGCGCTGGCTCTCGACGAACGCGGCGATCGCGTTCTGCAGATCCCAGTTGTACATGGGGTCAGTGTCTCATCTCCGCCGCGGCGGGCCCCGGAGTGTCCGCCAATCCCGCGAACAGGTCGTGTTCGAGACCGTCCGCCCCGGCCGTGCCGCGCTCGCCCCGCACCAGCACGTAGTGCTCCTCCGGCAGCACCGGCTGCGCGATGTCGTTCGACAGCGCGAACTCGCGACCGGACGGCGCGAGGGTCACCTGGGTGGCGTGCGCGCGCAACGCGGCCCGCTTGGCGGGCAGCGCGTCGGCCACGTCCACCACGGTGGTGACCGATTCGTGTGGCACACAAGCCAATTCACCGTCGTGCGGCAGTCGCCAGCCCCGCGGCAGCGCGCCGGGCAGCTGATCGACGGTCCGCCGCTTGAGCGCTTCGGTGTGCATGGCCAGCACCGCGCCGTCGGTGACGGTCCAGTACGTCTTGGGGGTGTCCCAGCCCTGCTCGGCCGCGGATCGCACCGCCGCCGTGGTGATCTCGTGCGCGCGAATGTGATCCGGGTGCCCGTATCCGCCGCGCGGGTCGTAACCGACCACCACGCGCGGGCGCAGCTCCAGCAGGATCCGGGTCAGCTCGTGCACCGCCCGCTCCCCCGAGTTCACGAACGCGCGTGGATTGCGCGCGGCCGGGGTGCCCGCCATCCCCGAATCCCGCCAGCGGCCGGCGCCGCCCAGGAATCGCGGCGGCGCGGCCCCCAATTCGGCCAGGGCCGTGGTCAATTCGAGGATGCGGTAGCCGCCCAGCTGATCGGCCTCGCCGGCCACCAGGTGGGCCCACCGCTGTCCGATGACCTCGCCTTCCTCGCCGAGCGTGCAGGTCACCACGGTCACCGGGATACCGAGCCGCCGATAGTGCGCGATGGTGCCGCCGGTGGTGATGGTCTCGTCGTCCGGGTGCGCGTGCACCAGCAGCAGGCCCCCGGTTCCGCCCGCCGCGCTCACGGCAGCCGCCGCCAATTCGCCGCGTCGGCGAAGACGCCGACCTGGATGGCCCCGCTCAGCGACGCGCCGTCGACCCGCGGACCCGCCGCCGCGACCTGGGTGTCCTGCACGATCGGCAGCACCGTCCACAGGTCCCAGAGCTTGGGTTCGGCCTCGGCGATGATCTTGCCGGTGTCGATGCCGCGCAGCGCGGTCGCGATCGCGGGCTGCAGCGTGGGGTCGCAGACGCCGGACAGGTTCGAGGGCGCTTTCTTCGCGGCCTGCACCACGTCCGAGTCGCCGTCGCCGCCGGAGTCGGCGGCAGCGGTCGGCGCGCAGCCGTAGCGCGAGGCCAGCACCGTCGCCGGATCCGAACCGGCCCGCTCCCAGCCCACGATGGCGTCCACCCCGGCCTCGGTCACGTCCTTGCCGTACAGCTCGGCGGCCGCGATGCTGCGCACCATGACATCGATTCCGGCACTGCGCAATTGATCTGCGGCGGTATTGGCCACCGACAGCGTGTAGTCGTCGCCCTCGACCGCGCCGATCCGGATGGTCAGCGTCTTGCCGTTCTTCGCGATCGGACGCGGTTGCGGCGCGGGCGAAGTCGGCGACAGCGCGGCCGGAGCCTCGGGGGCGCGGCCGAATCCGGCCTCGGCCAGCAGCGTGAACGCCTCCTCGGCGCTGATTCGCGGCGGCGTGGTCGGGGCGTATCCCGGATCCGAGGGGGTGAGCACCTGCGCCCGGGCCGGTTCCACCCAGCTGCCGGTCTGCGCGCCCACCGTCGCCAGCAGCACCGGATCCAGCAGCGACAGCACCGCCCGGCGGACCCGCACATCGCCGAGATCGCCACTGCGCCCGTTCAATACGAGCTGCATCTCGCGGGACTGCGCCATGATGGCCGTGCGCACCGAGGGAATCGCGGCCAGCTGCGCCTGCAGCGCGACGCCGCCGTGCACGAGCGCCATCTGCGCGTCGCCGACGCGCAGCGACTCGGCCACCTGCGCCGGAGTTCCACCGCGCCGCAGCAGAATCTCGTCCGGCACAGCGGGTTTGCCCCAGTACCGGTCGTTGCGCTCGAGCAGGATCTCCTCGCGGCCGCGATCGACCAGCTTGATTCGGAACTGCGCGCCGGAGATCCGGATGGTGTCGACCAGGCCCTGTTCGAAGCCCGAGTCCTTCACCAGGTGCTGCGGCAGCAGATCGGTGAACAGCTGCCGCCAGGCCGGGTACTCCTGGGTCATGGTGACCGTGACGGTCTTACCGCCCGAGGACGAGCTGACATCGGAGATCAGCCGGTAGCCCGCGGGATCCACCACGCCCGGCTGGGTGATCATCTGCTGCCAGAGGTAGCGGAAATCCTCGGCCGCGATGGGCGCGCCGTCGGACCAGGACGCCTCGTTGCGAATCTGATAGGTAATGGTGAACGGCTCCACCGCGGACACCTCCGCGGAAACCATCAGCGAGGGGTCGAGCACCCAATCCGAACCGCCGGGGATTCCGGGCGTCGGCGCGGGCCGGAATGGGCTCGGCAGCACCATCGACGACACCGCCGCGGCCGCCGGCGACTGCTGCGCCCGCAAATGCGGATTGAACCCGATGCCGATGTCGTCCACCGCCACCACGACCGAATTCTTGCCCGGCTTGGCCGGTGTCGTCTTCGGACTGTCCGTGCTCTCGATGGGCGGCGGCGGATTGGCGGTACAGCCGGTCGCGACCGTCAGCACGGTCGCCACCGCGGCCAGCGCCACGCGCCATTTCCCGCGCCTGCGAGGGGCCCCACTCTTCACGTTCGGCACTCTACTTGAACGCCCTTTCCGCACCCGGTCACCAACGATTGCCGGAAATCAGCGAGACACCCCCGCCTCAAAAAGGCCCCTGGACAAACAAATCCCACGAAAGACCTAGCCCCACAGCAAAGGCCTCGCCCCCACACAGCGAAGGTCCCGCCTCCCGCAGCGTGGGCCTAGCTTCCGCAGCGTGGGCCTCGCTCCCGCAGCGTGGGCCTCGCTCCCGCAGCGTGGGCCTCGCTCCCGCAGCGTGGGCCTCGCTCCCGCAGCGTGGGCCTCGCTCGCGCAGCGTGGGCCTCGCCCCGCACAGCGAAGGCCCCGCCCCGCAGCGTGGCACAAACAAACAACTCCCTCCGCCCCAAGTTCGCGGCCCGTCTCGTTCTGGACTGAGTGGAGCGGGGGAGCGAAGCGGAGGAGCGGAGGGAGGGAAGAACGAGACTTCAGGGGCCGCGAACCCGCCGGAGCGAAGCGGAGGCCAAAAACTACTGCGCGGCGCGGTCGCGTGCCTTCTTGCGCGAGAGTTCACGGCCGCGCTCGGTCGCGCCCAGGATCAGCTTGCGCACGCGCACGACCTCGGGGGTGACCTCGACACACTCGTCGTCGGTGCAGAACTCCATGGCCGCTTCCAGATCCAGCTGCAGCGGCTTGGCCAGGGTCTCGAACACGTCGGCCGTGGCGGACCGCATGTTGGTCAGCTTCTTCTCACGGGTGACGTTGATGTCCAGATCCTCGGCACGCGGGTTGATGCCGACGACGTGGCCCTCGTAGGTGTCGGCGCCCGGCTCCACGAAGAACTGGCCGCGATCGGACAGCTGGATCATGGCGAACGGGGTGACCGAACCGGCGCGGTCCGACACCAGCGAACCGGTGTGGCGGGCGCGGATCTCGCCGGCCCACGGCGCGTAGCCGTCGAAGATGGCGTTGGCGATGCCGGTGCCGCGGGTCTCGGTGAGGAAGTCGGTGCGGAAACCGATCAGACCGCGCGAGGGGACGATGAACTCCATGCGCACCCACCCGGCGGAGTGGTTGCTCATCTGGACCATCTTGCCCTTGCGGGCAGCCAGCAGCTGGGTGACCGCGCCCAGGTACTCGTCGGGGCAGTCGATGGTGAGCTCCTCGTAGGGCTCGTGCACCTTGCCGTCGACGTTCTGGGTGACGACCTGCGGCTTGCCGACGGTCAGCTCGAAGCCCTCGCGGCGCATCTGCTCGACCAGGATGGCGAGCGCGAGCTCACCACGACCCTGCACCTCCCAGGCGTCCGGGCGGCCGATGTCGAGCACGCGCAGCGACACGTTGCCGATGAGTTCCTTGTCCAGGCGGTCCTTGACCATGCGCGCGGTCAGCTTGTGGCCCGACACGCGGCCGACCAGCGGCGAGGTGTTGGTGCCGATGGTCACCGAGATGGCGGGCTGATCAACGGTGATGCGCGGCAGGGCAACCGGGTTCTCCACGTCGGCGAGCGTGTCGCCGATCATGATCTCCGGGATGCCCGCGACGGCGACGATGTCACCGGCGATGGCCTCCTCGCCCGGCTTGCGCTCGACGCCGATGGTCTGCAGCAGCTCGGTGATCTTGACGTTCTTGGTGCCGTCCGGGGTCATCCACGCGACGTTCTGGCCCTTGCGCAGGGTGCCGTTGTGGATGCGCACCAGGCCGATACGGCCGAGGAACGGGGAGGCGTCGAGGTTGGTGACGTGCGCCTGCAACGGGGCGGACTTGTCGCCCTTCGGGGCGGGCACGTACTTCATCAGGACCTCGAACAGCTCGTCGAGGTTCTCCGCGCCGGGGGCTTCGCCGTTCTCCGGGCGCACGGTGCTGGCCTTGCCCTCACGGCCGGAGGCGTACAGCACCGGCAGGTCCAGGGCGAGCTCGGCGGCCTCGGACGCTTCGTCGTCCAGATCGGAGGCCAGGTCCAGCAGCAGGTCGTGCGACTCCTCGACGACCTCTTCGATGCGCGCGTCGGGACGGTCGGTCTTGTTGACCACCAGGATCACCGGCAGCGAGGCGGACAGCGCCTTGCGCAGCACGAAGCGGGTCTGGGGCAGCGGGCCCTCGGACGCGTCGACCAGCAGCACGACACCGTCGACCATGGACAGGCCGCGCTCGACCTCGCCACCGAAGTCGGCGTGGCCCGGGGTGTCGATCACGTTGATGACGGTGACCGAACCATCGGCATTGTGCCGATGGACCGCGGTGTTCTTTGCGAGAATGGTGATGCCCTTCTCGCGCTCCAGATCCCCGGAGTCCATCACCCGGTCGACCATCTCGGCACGCTCGGCGAATGCGCCGGACTGCCGCAGCATGGCATCGACCAGTGTTGTCTTGCCGTGGTCGACGTGCGCCACGATGGCGACGTTACGGAACTCGACAGACGACACGTTAGATTCCTCCTGGTGAAAAGGGGTTGGCCCGACCCGGCGGGTCATGCTTGGGGAAGAAGAGAGATTCCACCGGGCATGCGGCGAGCTACACACTACCGTCCGGCCTAAGTCACAGGTTTAACGCACCCGAGTTAGGTTAAGCTAACCAACATGGGCAAGGTGAAGGCTAAAGACGTTTCCAGTCTGAAGCCCAAGAAGAAGTGCTGCCGCAAGAAGACGCGGTGCTTGAAGTGCCCCGTGGTCATCATGCGAATGAAGAAGCTCGAGGCCGCGGGCTGCCACGGCAAGGAGCTCAAGAAGGGGCTCAAAGCCGCCCGCGCCGCCTGAGTGCGGGGTACACCGGAAGCATGACCCCCCAACCGCTCTCCGAACAGGACATCGCCCGGGCCCTCGCGGAACTGCCGGAGTGGACCCGCACCGGCGACAGCATCGCCCGCACCGTCTCGGCCGCGTCCTTCCTGGCCGGGATCGAACTGGTCCGCCGCGTGGCGGTGGCCGCCGAAGCCGCCAATCACCACCCCGACATCGATATCCGATGGCGCCGGGTGACTTTCACGCTATCCACCCACGACGCCGCCGGACTCACCCGGCTGGATGTGGCGCTGGCTCACGAGATAGATCGGCTGCAAGCGCAGAGCTAGCCCGGCCCGCCCGGATCACCCACAGATAGAACGCCAGCGCGCCCGCCGCGTAGACGGTGCCCAGCCACGCCATCGGGCCCGGCCGGGAGATCGTCCAGATGGACGTCTGGAAGTTCAACAGCACCCACGGCACCCCGACCGCGGTGACGAGCAGCCAGAATCCGGCGAGCACCCGCGCGCCCGCCGCCGCCCGCAGCGGCCCGTAGACCAGCCACAGCATCACCGGGATCAACCAGATCCAGTGGTGCGACCAGGAGATCGGCGACACCAGCAACCCGTACAGCTGCACGATCAGCAGCCGGCCCAGCACGTCGTCCGCCGCCAGCGCGCGCCACGCCAGCACCGCGAGCACCGCCGCCGCCAGCACCGCGGCCAGCCAGACCGGGCCGCTCACCACGTCGTGGCCGAGCAGCCGGCTCAACGCCCCGCGCAGGGATTGATTCGACGCCGAGCCGACCGGGCCGATCCGCGACGCGTCGCCGAGCAACTCGCCGAAATAGGTACGGGTCTCGTCCGGGCTGATCGCGTAGGTCAGGCCGATGGTGCCGAAGAAGACGACACCCGACCACACCGCGGCGAGCCAGCGCCGACTCGCCGCGAAGTACACCCCGGTGATCGCGGGCGTCAGTTTCACCCCGGCCGCCACGCCGACGAGCGTGCCCGAAATCCACCACTTCGTACTGCGCACCGCGAGCAGCGCGAGCAACACCAGGAAGACGTTCACCTGGCCGTAGTCCAGGGTCATGCGCATCGGTTCGAGCCAGATACCGATAGCCGTCCACGCCAGCGCGATGGTCAGCCAATGTGGTTCGCGCAGAGCGGTTTTGCCGACCAGGAATTCCAGCGCGAACCACACCACGCCGAAAAGCGCCGCCATGGTCGCCAGTAGCCAGACAATTGCGACGAACGTGAACGGGAACAGGTGCAGCGGATAGAAAACCAGCGCCGCGAACGGCGGATAGGTGAACGGCAGCGCGAAGTCCGGTGTGCGACTGTTATCGGTGAACTCGTAGAGGTGACCCGACCCCAGCGCGGCCGAACCGTCCACGTACACATGGAGATCCACGAAATTCATGCCGTTGGGCAGGAGTAGAACCCAGGCCAGGCGGGCCAGTACCGAAATACCGAGGGCCGCGGCAGCCAGTCGGACAGGTCGATTCACGGCGCGGACTTTCCGTTCGGGCGGCGGGGGCGCCGGAGAATCCCGGCGGGCGTTCGGCCCCGACAGAATAGTCGTACGGGGGAAACAGCCGGGAAACTCGGACTCACTGCTGTAACATTCGTATCATCGGACACTCTGGTAACACACAATCTGGTCGAGTGTTCGATAGCGTGAAGCAATCGCGGACAGCAAGATCACACCTTGGCTGTACAACAGGGCGACCAGGTACCTAGAGTGGCGCGGAGCGATGTCCATATCGCTGCATCGCTGCTTGATGTACCCCGAGGTAAGGACGGCTACACCAGTGCTTCGCACCCGAGGATCGCGGTTCACAATGTCCGCGCTGGCCCTTGCGGCCTGCGCCACTATTGTCGTGCCGACCGCTTCCGCCGCACCGGCTCCTGCCCCGCAAACCACCGCGTTTGTCCCCATGATCCCGGAAGGCGTGCCGGTCGAGGCGCTGGCCTCCCTGGTGCCCGCCATTATCGGCGCGGCAGCGGGACCGGCCGATATCGCCGCACCGGGCCCCCAGGCCGCCATTCTGGCGCAGGCCCGGGCAATCCTGGCGACGCTGAATCTGCCCCCGCAGATCAAGTCGACGCTGGAACGCATCATCACCTTCCTGGACGGCAGTGGCGGCGGCGGCGTCGACATTCCGCAGGACGGTCCCGTCATCTCCCAGTTCCTGTGGCCCACCCTCGGCAAGGGCTGCATCAGCGCCAGCGGCGACTCCGTCGGCACCGCGCTCGCCGTGGCGGGACCCGCCACGCTGCCCCCGCCGGGACCGGCGAACGGCCAGACCGGCTTCGTCTTCACCGCGCTGGGCACCAAGAAGCCCACCGAGATCCAGACGCCGCCGATGACCGTGCAGTGGATCAACCTGGACACCCGCCAGAGCGGCGTCCAGAACCTGACCGATGAGGCCAAGATCAACCCGGATGGCCCGGCCACCCTGTCCGCCATCGCGAACACCGGCTCCGGCCGCGTCGTCGCCGTGGTCTCGGGTTCGCTGACCACCCAGGCCGACGCCGAGTCGCAGCCCATCACCTGCTCCTTCCTGCCGACCGTCGGGTTCTTCACCGTCGCGTAGGCCGGTCCGGCCGGCTCGATCCGCCGGGTCATTCGACCCGCTCGGCATCGGGATCGGCCGACAGCCAGACTCTTTCGCCCCCGTCCCGGCCCGCCACGAGCGGCCCGATACGGGGGCGAAACGCGTTCCGGGCGGCGATTCTGTGGTAGACCGCTATCTATGGCCGCTGTGAAATCCCGCGCGCGGGGACTGCATTCGCGCCGCTCCATCCTGTCCATCCGCTCCGAAGGCTCGATCCTGTCGATCGGATCGGCCTATTCGGTGCTCTCCATCGGCAGCGTCGGATCGGTGCTGTCGATCGGATCCGCGGGCTCGTTCGGCTCGATCATTTCGACGGGCTCGTTCGGCAGTCTCGGATCCGCCTTCTCCGGTCTGTCCCGCTGGTCGATGTTCTCGTGGCTGGGCGACCGCCAGGCGTTCGGCGAGAGCCGCGACGAGCACGACCCCCGACCGACCCTGCGCGTGGTCGCCGACGAACCCGACCTGCGCGCCGACCCCACCTGCCACTGCCAGACCTGACCCGCGGCGTTACCGACCACTGCGGCGGCACCCGAGAATCCGAAGCGGCGGAATTACCACCACTGCCCGTAGGACTGGTGCAGGACAGAGTTCACGTCCACCCCGATGCCGTCGACCGCGCGCTTGTCGATCTCGAACTGGTGCAGGTGCGCCTCGGGGTGCACGTAGCCCCGCGGTGTGCCCCAATTGTGTTGCCAGAACAGCGAACACAGGCCCGCGCCGAGGATGTTGTCGATGGTCGGGGAGTTGGCGTAGACGCCGGTGCGCTCGTGCCCGATGACGGTCTCCCAGCCGCGCAGATACGGCTCGATCTGGGTTTCGAATTCCTCGTCGTCGGGGTTGTCGTCGATCGAGGCGTAGATGGGCGCGGTGTCGGGGCCGCCCGCGGCCTTGTGCAGCAGTAGCCCGCGGGTGGCGTGCTCGACGCCCGCCTCGTAGCCCCCGCGCCAGTCGGCGGTGGGGCCCTTGCCGAATTGGTAGCAGGACACCACGGAGAGTCCGGCGGCCGCGAGCGCGTCGACCTCGCCCGCCAGCAGCGGTTTGCCCGCCATCCATTCCGCGCCGGGCCGCCGGTCCGACACGTAGCGGATGACGCCCATGTGCCCGGCCGCGCCGATGGCGTGCGCGGCGGGCACCCCGCCCGCGTAGTCGAGCAGGGTGCCGATCTCCTGCCGGCGCGCGGCGGCGGGCGCGGGTATCGCGAATCCCGCCGAGAGTCCGGCGGCCAACGCCGCGGCACCGGCGAAAAGGGAACGGCGATTCATCGAGACGGAACGCATGCAGGGACTCCTTCGCACACTCGCCAGGTCTTTCACATGCCGGTCGAACACGATCCGGTGGAGCTTGACTAGCGGGCGGCGGACCCGGCGCACCTTCCCCGATGACCTGCGGTCATCTGCGCGCCGGGAGCCCTGAACGTGCCCTCATTTCACCATAATCACAAGGGGATCGCCAGGCGCACAGGACACACGAGCATCATGAGTCCCAATAGTTTCACGACGGTCGGAACGGACACGACCGTGTCAGACGCGCGTGCCGTTCAGCCGGGCGGCGACATCGATGGTGCGCCGCGACGGATCGGCGACTTCCTTGCGCACGACCGCCGCCACCTGGGCGACGACCTGCTTGCGGATGCCGGCCACGCGGCCGAGCGTGGCGGCGCGCAGGCCCTCGGCCTCGAATTCCAGGGTGATGTCCTCGGCTCGCGGCGGCTCGGCCTCGATCACGATGAGCAGCGGATCGGCCGCGCGCGCGACCAGGGCCACCGGGACCTGCAGCTCCGCCCGGTAGCGATTGGATTTGAGCACGTCCACGGTGATGTCGAGGGAGACCGGAATGGTCATGTCGAAGGCCACCAGCGCGATGTCCCCGGCGTCCGTGGGCGGCGCGTCCGCCACCGCGGCGGCGGGCGCGGCCGGGGCCACCGGGGGCAGTTCGGCGATGCGGGGTTGGGGTTCGGGCTCGGGCCGCTCGGGCTGTTCACCCGCGCCGACCACGCGCGGCAGTCGCACCTGTCCCTGCACCGAGACCTGGGCCTTCTTGCCCGGACCGGTCTTGAGCGGGCCCACCTCGATGGGCTTGCCCGCCATGGATTCCACGGCCTCGCGCACCCGGTCGGCGGTCACCACGCGTTCGAAGAAGCGGTGCCCGAATTCGTCGTAGCCGATCCAGCGGTGATCCACCGGCCCGCGATAGCCCGATTTCTTCCCGTCCAGAATGGCTTCCACGTCGAAGGTGCGCCCGCGCCGGGCATCCGGGTCCGCGAGAATGGCGTTGATGCGGTTGGCGACCTCGCGCTGCACCAATTTGGCGATGGGGTCCAGCAGCAGCTCCCACGCGCTGCCGATGGCCTGGGCGCGCATGACGAAACTCACGTCGCGATTGGTCACCGGCGGGATGTCGATGACGATCAGCAGCGGTTCGGCGGTGCGCGCGTGCAGCTTCAGGTCGATGTCGACGATCGCTTCCAGACCCAGGCGCTGTCCGCCCAGGGTGACGTCCACGCGGAGCTTGACCGGCAGGGCGACATCGAAGTGCACGTGCGGGCCGCGGCGAATGATGGTGGGCTTGCCGACACTGCCCTCGGCGACGAATCGAGCCAGTCCGGCGGGGCCGATGCTGAAGGGGCCGATGGTCATACCGCGCCCGGCCATACCGGATACGGCCGCTTCGATTCTGGATTCGGTTACCGCCGCCGCTACGAAACGTTCGCCGAATTCGGCGTAATCGATCCAGGTCGGTTCGGACGGGGTCATCCAGCTACTTTCCTCGGGCGGGGACCCCTGTCCTGCCGATGAGGGGGCAGCAGGACAGGGATCGGTCGGCGATGCTGCCGGGCACCGCCGCAACCATCGTAGGCGGAACGGTGGCCGGTGCCCACCCTCGCATCCCGGCATTTCCAGAATGTGGAACCCTCGCGTTCACAACCTGCCGAAACCGACCAGTCCCGAAACGTCGGCGGGGCGATAGCGGTGGATGGTGATTTCGTCGAATTCGTTGCCGCCCAACGTGGTAATCGTGTCGCCCGCGACATCGATGACGATATTGGTGTGCTGGTTGAACACGCTGGCGGCGGTGTACATGACGACGTCGCCGATGCGCGGCTGATATCCGAGATCCTCGAATCGGCTCTCCCCCCGGTAGTACTCCTCGAGGGTGTACACACCCGGAATCCGCCACGACCCGGAATTCGGATTGGCCAGCGGCCGTCCGGATTCGCGCATCACCCAGCTGACGAAGTCCGCGCACCAGGCCTCGTCGATGCCCTCGGAGTATTTGGTGCCCGGGTTCTGCGCCTCGAATTCACGCTCGGCCACGGTGAGAATCCGCCCCTGCGTCTCGCTCAGCCCCGTGCGGTCGATCTCCGGGAACTCCCGCAGCCGTTCCCCCGCGAGGGCGAATCCCCCGGTCCGCTCCTGCCACCACTTGAATCCCGCGGCCCCGCCCACCCCGACCAGGACCAATACGGCGAGCACCCCCGCCACGACCGCGACCCCGTTCCGCCCCTTGCTCCGCGGCTCCCGCACGTCCTGCTTCGTCACCGACTACCTCCCGCTCTCCGCCGCCGCGACGCCCCGGCGCTCCCTCGTTATCGAGGATGCCCCACCGATCGCTAACACGGTTCGGCGGCAACCCGGAACCCGACCGGATCTCCACGGTTTCCCCACAATCAAGATGCGCCACACCGTTCCGTCGCGGGTGCGCGGCTTTCCCCACGCCGGGACCCGCACGCGCCCGCGACGTACCGGAGGAGTTCCGACGGAACCCATTCCGTCGCCCCGGCGCGGCCCTTCGTCACACCGACCCGGCCTTTCGGCCGAACGCCCTCGGGCCGAGGGGATTCCGGCCGAGGAAAGCCGGGATTCCCGGGAGCTTCCACGTCTCCTCTACGAGCCGCGTGCTCAGGAGGATGATCCCGGGGTCGCGGCATCACGCCCGGAGGAGCCGGGTGCGCGAAGTGCCCTGGGGCGCACCAGGACCCGGCCCGCGGAGGCACGCCGGTCAGGATGCCCAGGTCCAGCCTCCAGGTAGGCGGGGCGCGGTGCGCGCCGAGTCGGGCGGTGGTCCTGGGTCACCGCCTCGATACGAACGGCCGGGTCAGGCGGGTGGTCCCGGGGTCGCGGCATCACGCCCGGCGAGGCCGGGTACGCGAAGTGGCCTGGGCAGCAACAGAACCCTGCCCGCCGAGGCGCGCCGGCCAGGAGGACGTCCAGGTCCAACCTCCAGGTAGGCGGCGGGGCGCGGTGCGCGCCGAGTCGGGCGGTGGTCCTGGGTCACCGCCTCGATACGAACGGCCGGGTCAGGCGGGTGGTCGCGGGGTCGTGGCATCGTGCCCGGACGGGCCGGGGGTGCGGAGTTCCCTGGGGCGCACCAGGACCCGGCCCGCGGAGGCGCGGGCGGCCAGGACGTCCAGGTCCAGTTGGAGGCGCTTCTCCAGGGCGTCGGCGGCGGCGCGGTGGGTGGCGGCGGTGTCGGGGTCGCCGAGCACGGTCGCGAGGTCGGCCAGCACCAGGTCGATCGGGCTCAGGACGACCGCGCCGGTCTCCAGGCCCGCGATCGTGCCCGCGTAGGGCAGCAGCTGGTCGTAGTGGACGCGGGCCGCGTCGAGGTCGCCGAGGGCGATGGCCGCGCGGGCGCGGACAGCACTGAAGGTGGACCAGAATTGCGGGCCCAGCGGGGGCGCTTCGGCCAATACGCGCCGCGCCTCGGCGTCTCGCCCCGCGTGCACCAGCGCCAGCGCGTACCCGGAGACGAAGAGTTCGGGCTTGATCGCGACGCGGTCGCGCAGCTCGTCGACGTAGTCGGACATGTCGTCGGCCAGCCAGGCCAGCGAGATGGCGATGCCGATGTGCAGGGTGTTGGGATCGCGGGACGGTTCGGCCGCGCCCTCCTCCGAGAGCGCGACGATGCGCTCGGCGGGTGCGAAGCCCACGGCCAGCAGGTAGTGGACCTCGTCGGTGTCCCCGCGCAGCAGTTCCAGCATCATGTCGAACGGGGCGAGGGCGTCGAGCAGATGCCGCAGCTGCCCGTCGGAGGCGTATTCCCCGGCACTGCGGGCATGTTCGGCCGCCGCGAGCAGGTTGGCGTCGGCGAGTTCCGCGCGGAAGAGCAAATAGTGCGCCAGCGCGCGGAATTCGGTGAGCCGCGCCGCGGTGGACACCTGAAGCAGCCGTGTCGCATGGCGTTTCAGCTCTGTCGCACGCAAGAATCCGCCGTCGCCGAAGGCAGCGAACGCCTGGGCGTTGATGGCGGTGCAGAGCAGTTCCGGGTCGCCCGCCGGCTCGGCCAGCGCTGTTGCGGCCGCCGCGGCGCGCGCGCTGGCCTCGAAATCCTCCAGCGCCAGCTCGAATACGGTGGTGACCTGCAACCGCACCCGGGTGGCGACCGGCAGCGCGGTGTCGGCTATGGCCGTGCGCAAGGGTCCACGAATCCGCGGGTCGGGCGTGTGCCAGTCGTGCACCGACCAGATCAGCGGCGTCGGCCAGCAGGTGGCCGCGTGCGCGAGCAGCGCGGTGTCCCCGAGGTTTTCGGCCAGTTCCAGGGCCTGCTCCCGCACCGCCCGCGCCGCGATGTGCTGCCCGTCATAGGCCAGCGCGATGACCAGTTCGCACCGCGCCCGCAACAGCGCGACCCGATCCGCCCGCGCCACTTCATCTTCCGCCCGGACCTCGTCACCGGGTGCGACCCGATCCGCGAGAACGAAGATGCTGTCACCCGGCTCGCCGTCGCCAACAACCGGGCGCTCCCGGACGATCCCCGGCCCGGCAACATCCGTATTCCCCGGCCCGGTAGCGGTCGGGCGCTGCCCATCGCCGCCCCCCGGGCGCATACCCCCGAATCGTGGCTCGGCGTCAACTCCTGAAGTCGCAGCAGACTCGAACCCATCCGAATCCCGCTGGGCAACAAGCTTTTCGGGTGCACCGGCTCGCGATTCGGATGTCGCGGCGCCGGATGTGCCGACGCTGGGATTCGGGCCGAAATGCCCGGCGGGGCCGTCTACGGTGGTGTCCGCCGCGCCCCCGACGGGCGGCGCGTCAGGTCCCGTAACTCTCGGGGCATCGGTCCCCGCCGGATCGGTCTCGCGCGTATCTCCTGCTGCCCAAGTTATTTCGGCAGCTGCGGCGCGTTCGATGCTCGCGGCGGCACTGGCCTCGGCGGCGAGTTCGGCGAGGGTGAGGTGGTCGGTGAAGGTCGCGCGGTGGGAGCCTGACTCGCGGCTCGTGAGGGCGGGCCAGTCCGCGAGGGTCTGGTGCGCGGCGGAGGCCGGGCGGATGCCCTGGGGCGCATTGTGTCCGGCGAGTTCGTGCAGGGCCAGCACCGAGCGCCAGCGGCGGACGGCGTCGGCGCGCATCCGGCGTTCACCGCAGCGGCGGGCGGCGGCGCGTACGAACTCCAGGGCCAGTTCGGCGGTGTCCGCACCCGCGCCCAGGGCCGCGTGATGGGCGAGCGCGTCGATCTCCCCGCCGCGCGGCAGGTCCGGATTCGACCGCAGCAGGTCGAAGGCGGCCCAGTGCATGCGGGCGCGGCGCAGCACCGGAATGTCGTAGTACACGGTCTCGCGGACCAGGGCGTGGTCGAAGGTGACGCGCCCGCTGCGGTCGGTGCGCAGCAGCCGCGCGGCCTCGGCCCCGGCGATCAGGTCGATCACGCTGTCGGCGGAGTGGCCGGTCGAGGCGGCGAGCGTGCGCACGTCGCTGTGCTCGCCCCACACCGACAGGTGCCGCAGCAATTCCACGACCTCGGCGGGCAGCTGGGCGATCCGGCGACCGAGCAGGTCGCGCACGGTCCCCGGCAGCGCGTCGGTATCACCCTGGCCCACCAGGAGTTTCGCGAGTTCGCGCACGAACAGCGGATTGCCCCCGGTCCGGCGGCGCAGCAGCGCCACCGTGCGGTCGTCGACCGCGGTGAGCCCGGCGGCCAGCGCCGCCCGGCGGGTGCCGGCCAGATCGAGTCCGTCGAGTTCGACGCGGCCGGCGGTGAAAAGCGCGAGGGCGGCGGCGGTATCGCGCACCCCGGGCCCGGCTTCGGTACCGCGCAGGGTGGCCACGATGAGGATGGGCCGGTCGCGCAGCCAGTTGACCACCTGGCGCAGCACCTGCAGGGTGGCGGCGTCGGCCCCGTGCACGTCCTCCAGCACGATGGCGACCGGCGCGTGCGCGGTGCGTTCCCGGCAGGATCGCACCACCCGGCGCGCCAGCGTGAAAGCATCGGTGGCGGTGTATGTTTCGGGATCCTCGGCGTCCAGCCCGGTGAGCACCTCGGACCAGGCCCAGGCCGGCGGCGCGCCGTCGACCTCGGGGCAGCGGGCGACGACGGTGGCCCAGGATTGTTCGGCCAGGCGCGCGAGCACGGTCGCGGCCAGGGTGGTCTTGCCCGCCCCCGCCTCACCGGCCAGCCACACCAGGCGGACCTCTCCCGCGGCCGCCGCGCTCGCCGCGGCCAGCACCGCGGCCCGCTGTTCCCCGTATCCGCTGTCCGGCACCGGTTCCGGCCCCGCGGCGGCGTCGGGCACGCGCGCCATGACCGCCGCGCTCGAGGGTTCGGCCTCGACCGAATGCGTGAGAATGGCGGTCTCCAGATCCCGCAGCCCGGGCCCGGGATCCACCCCGAATTCCAGGGTCAGGAATTCGCGACTGCGCCGCACCGTGGCCAGCGCGTCCAGCGACTGCCCCAGCCGGTACTGCGCCAGCGCCAGCAGCCGGGCGCATTCCTCGCGCCCGGGGTGCTCCTCGAAGACGGGCCGCAGTGCCAGCACCACTTCGGCGGGCCTGTTCAGTTCCAGCGCCGCCTGTGCGCGCAGTTCGGCGGCGGTCAGCCGCAGCGCGGCCAGCCTGGCGATTTCCTGTGCCGCCCACGCGGTTCCGGCGAAGGATTCGAAGGCGTTCCCGTGCCAGCAGGCCAGCGCGGCGTCCAGCACCCGGATCTGTTCGAGCGGTTCGGGCCGCCCGGCGGGATCGCGCATGGCCGATTCGTGCCCGTGCAGCAGCTGTTCGAAGTGCCACGAGTCGACCTGGTCGGGCTCGAGATTGAGCGCGTAGCCGTGTGATTCGGAGACGATGACGCGCGAGCGCGCCCGCCGCGGCCGGTCGGGCTCGAACACGCGGCGCAGATTGTGGATGTAAACCTGGAGCGCGGCAACGGCTTTGGTCGGCGGATCACCGCTCCACAGATCGTCGATCAGCCGATCGGTGGGCACCACCCGCCCACCGGCCGCCACCAGCCTGCCCAGCACCGCGCACTGCATGGGCGCCCCCGGCGGCACCCGCCTGCCGTCGATGCTGATGTGCAGGGGACCCAGCACACCGATTCGCGTGGTCGTCATCGCCGAACCACCCCCCGATACCCACTACAGAACAAACCAAACAGGATCTTCAATATGACAGAAATTCTGCGGCAACACCCAGTCTTGTGATCGGACTTAACCCGGCGCGAAGAAGAAACGAAGAGTTGTGCCGCACACTGCCAAGGTGTTCGACCCCTCCCGCCCGCCGCCCGCCGATCTCGCGCTGCTGCACAGCCTTCCGCACCCGGCCTGCCTGCACGACGGCGCCTACGACGTGGTGGAGACGAATCCCGCGTTCAGCGAGCTGTTCCCCGGCACCGGACCGGGCGCGAATCTGCTGACGGCCATCATGCTCGAACCCATGTCGCGGCTGCGCCTGAGCGATTGGGAAGCCGAAGCGCAGCTGATGGTTTCGGCCTTCCGCGACCTGCCCGCGGGCTTGATCCGCCCCGAGCGGCGCGAGGAGATCATCACCCTGTGCCGGCGCACCCCGGAATGGGATCGCATGTGGCGCAATGTCACCGATGCGGGTGAGCCGAGCGAGCGCACCATGCTGATGCGCAATCCCGAGTCCGACTCGGACCGCCGCATGCACGTGCAGACCTTTCAGTTCAGCTTCCCGCGCAGACCGTGGGCCCTGCTCTCGGTCATGCCGATCGACTAGCCGCCCTCAGGCGTCCGCCGCGGGCACCTCGAACCAGCCGTCCTCCGGTGCGGCGAAGCCGTGGTACATGAGCGGTATGCATCGATCCACCCCGAAGTGCAGGTAGACCGCGAGCATGGCCTCGCGCACCGCGTGATCGTGGAAGTCGTCGATGCGCCGCGCGCCCAGGGCGTGTTCGGGCAGCAGCGCGAGCCTGGCCATCTCGGCCTGGTCGTCGAGGTCCAGGCCCATCGGGGCCGGATCGGCGATGAAGTGATCGTGCAGCACCGCGCGTGCCCGGGGCGGGTCGTGCCGTCCGGGTGCGAAGGCCCGGAAACGGGTGTGCACCGCCGGGGTCGAGTGCACCTGCAACCAGTCGACGAGGGTGCGATCGCTGCGGGGCAGTCGATCGCCCAGCAGCGGGGTCTGTTCCAGCAGGTGCAGCATGGCGCCGCCGCGCACGCGCGGTTCGGGTACCAGGAAGAGGGTGAGCGCCGCGGCTCCGGAGCGGGTATCCGCGAGGTAGACCTTGGTGGACATGGGGTCGGGCATGCGCGTCTCCTTCACGAGGAAGAGGGGGCCGCCGTGCCCGTGACGCCGCAGAACGAGCGTCGTGGCGCGCGACCCCGCGCCCGGTTGCTGACTATGTGATCCGAGGGTTCCGCCGGCCGCCGAGTCACCCGACTCGGACTGATCTCTCCTCGGCGACCGACCAGTGCAACACCCGGAAGTATAGTCGCGAAACTACGCGTCGATCAGTCTGTCGTGAGCTGCCGGAATCGTGCGGAGCTGCCCGGCGATGGTGTCTCGCACGTGCGGCCATTCCTCGTCCAGGATCGAGTAGAACGCGGTGCTGCGCACCTCGCCGTCCAGTCCGCGCGAGTGCGCGCGGCGGACGCCGTCGCTGGTCGCCCCGATGCGCTCGATGGCCATGCGGGAGCGCAGATTCCGCATATCGGCCCGCAGCGCGATGCGCCGGACCCGCCAGGTGTCGAAGGCGTGCTGCAACAGCAGCAGCTTGGATTCGAGATTGATGCCCGTCCCGCGCGCCTCGCGGGAGAGCCAGGTGTTGCCGATCTCGGCGGCGTCCGGCATGGCCAGCAGCGGGTCGCCGTGCGGCAGTCCGTGCACCCGCGGCCAGACCACCGGCCCCTGCCAGTAGTCGAAGCGACTGAATCTGGTGGAGCCCAGCACTCTGCCGCTCGCGACGGCGATGATGGCGAAGGCCAGCGAGGTGCCGGCCGCGTGTCCGGCCAGCGCGGCCGAGACGTATTCGAGCGCCTCGTCGACCCCGTGCGGCACGGGGGTGAAGGCGTAATCGTCGCGGTTCCCTGCTGCCGCCTCCGCAAGACCCGAAGCATGCTGTGGCGCAAGGGGTTCCAGCCGTACCAGACGGCCGGCGAGAGTAAGGGGTACAGGCACGTTCCCTCGATCTTTCGGAGACGGTCGGGGGCTCGCTTTTGGGCAGTGCCGGACCGGTCGAGTGCTCCGGAATCGACGAATCAGCCTTGGCGCGCCAGTAGCAGCATCGAACAGTGCGATGAACGATAGCGGAACACACGCTCACAACCAGGAAGGCTGCGCGAGAATTCTCCCCCGCCGCTGAGCGTGTCGCGCCGAGTCGCTGGCGCGCCTCCGGACATGGCGGTCACGCACCTCGGAAATCGCCCGAATCGTACCGACTACCGGGGATTATGCCGCACACCGGGACGGGCGCGACCAGACCGCGCCCGCCCCGGACAGCGCACCGCCCGCCGGCGCGTGACGCGACCGGCGGGCGGTGGATTCCGGGCGGTGTCGCCCGGCGCTTGCGGGCTTACTTGGCGGAGTCCGCGGCCTCCAGTTTGCGGGCCGCGACGAGACTGGTGACGGTGGTGACGACCAGTACGCCGCAGATGACGCCGAGCGAGAGCGGGGTGGAGATCTCCGGGACATCCACGCCGGACTCGTGCAGCGCGTGCAGCACCAGCTTGACGCCGATGAAGCCCAGGATCACCGACAGCCCGTAGCTCAGGTGGATCAGCTTCTTGAGCAGTCCGCCCAGCAGGAAGTACAGCTGGCGCAGGCCCATCAGCGCGAACGCGTTGGCGGTGAACACGATGTACGGGTCCTGGGTCAGGCCGAAGATGGCCGGAATCGAGTCCAGGGCGAACAGGATGTCGGTGGTGCCGATGGCGAGCATGACCACCAGCAGCGGGGTCATGATGCGCTTGCCGTTCTTCTGAACGAACAGCTTGGTGCCGTGGTACTGGTCGGCGACGCCGAACCGGTGCTCGATGGACTTCAGGAGCCGGTTCTCCTCGAACTCCTCGTCCTCTTCCTCGGCCCGCGCCTCCTTGATGAGCTTCCACGCGGTGTAGATCAGGAACGCGCCGAAGATGTAGAACACCCACGAGAAGTTGGAGATGATGGCCGCGCCGGCGCCGATGAAGGCCGCGCGCAGCACCAGCGCGATGAGCACGCCGAACAGCAGCACGCGCTGTTGCAGGTGCGAGGGCACCGAGAACTTGGCCATGATCAGCACGAAGACGAAGAGGTTGTCCACGCTCAGCGACTTCTCGGTGATGAAGCCGGCGAAGAATTCGGTCGACGCCTGGGATTCGCCCATGAACAGCAGGCCGAGGCCGAACAGCGCGGCCAGCGCGATCCAGACCACGGTCCAGATGCCGGCTTCCTTCATGGAGACGTCGTGCGGTTTGCGGCCGATGAAGAAGTCGACGGCGATGAGGGCGCTCAGGACGGCGACCGTCACCGCCCACATGGTCAGAGAAACATCCACTACACACGCCTCCGGGGCAGGTCCGCACAACACGATCAAGGATTGGTCGCCAGCGGGAGAAGCCCGTGGGTCTTCGTCGAGGCTACCGAAATCTCCAATAAAGGTAAAGAAATCCAAAAGTTCAGGTCAGTCAAGGGTCAAAGACGGGAAACGGCACTGCCCGCCGCGGCGGGCCGGGTCGCGGATCGCCGCCTCGCGGCCTCCGGCTGCGCGGCGCTATCCCGCCGGTGTCACGCCGCATCAGAACGAGTCACCGGTTACAACTCAGAGCGCGCGGCAGTACAGCGCGTCGGGGTGACCGCCGCGCAGGATGCCGCGCGAGAAACCGATGCCGGCCGCGTATTCGTTCGCGTCGCACTGCGCTTTGTAGTAACCCGTCGCGTAGTCGCCGCCCTCGCCGGACGCGGGGCGGGTGTCGCCGCGGTCGGCCCAGAGGGTGCGGCCCGCGCCGGCCAGGGGAATCCGCCCGGGCGCGCACAGCACGGCGGACACGCTGTCCCCGCGCAGGCTGTACCCGATCATGAATTGCCCGTCCGCGCACTGGTATTTGGTGAAGCCGCGCGCCCAGTCGGTGGTGACGAGCTCCTGTTTAACGACCGTGGCCCGGGTGTCGGGCTGCCACAGCGCGGCCTGGGTCGCGTCGGTGCACAGCCCGCCCTGCCCGCGGCTGGTGATGCCGATCAGCCGCTGATCGTCGGGGCACGCCAGTTTGCGCGCGCCCGCATCCCAGTCGCTCGCCGCGCGCAGCGAGGCGTTGTCGTCGGCATGGCGGGCCGAGAGCATCGACCAGGTCCGCACCGGTGCGACCGGGCCGGTCGTACCGTCGTGCGCCAGCAGCCGCTGGATATGCGGGGCGCGCCAATCGTCGGCGTCCACCGCGCGGCGCACGGCGCCGTCGGTGTCGTACCGCACCAGTCCCCACTGATTGCCCTGATCACCGTGCTGGAATCCGACGACGGGCCAGTACGCGAAGTCGAGATCGCGCTCGATCAGGAAGTCGACCATGTTCGCGAACCACGCGCGGTCCTGCGCCTCCGCGTCCTTGCCGATGCCGAATTCGCTGATCCACACCGGCGCGGTGAAATGCCGGTCCGGGGTGGTGGCGGCGTAGCCCGCGAGCGTGTCCATCGCGGCGAACAACTCGCCGCGGGCCAGCTCCCGGAAGCGGGCGTCGTGGGTTTCGCCCCAGCCGCTCGCCCCGGTGTGCTTCGGGCCGATGTAGCCGTAGAAGTGCGCGGCGTAGACGAGTTTGTGCGAGCGAACCAGCGTGGCGGACAGGTCTTTCAGCGGCTTCAGGATGGGCCGGTCGTGCCAGGTAAGGTCGGTCGGAATGCCGGACCAGTTGATGCCTTCGATCATGATGAGCAGATTCGGGTTGGCGTCGGCCAGGATTCGGTTGCCCGCCCGCTCGGCGGCGGCGGCCCAGTCGTGTTTGTCGCCCAGCCCCCAGTTCGGGTTGTCCCAGGTGTCACGGCGCACCTCGTTGCGCAGATCCGCGCCCACCACACCGGGATTCGATCGGTAGCGCGCGGCCAGGAATGCCCAGTCCTCGATCCACTTCTCGGTGCTCTGCCCGGAGTTCCAGCGTTCGCTGCCGTCCACCGCGCAGCACCAGCGGGTGGCGGTGGTGTGGTTGTTCAGGATGACGGCGAGTCCGGCGTCGGTGAGCGCGGCGACGGCCCGGTCGAACACCTCGAGCGGGGTGAGCCCGTTGAGTCCGGGGTTCGCGGTCAGCCCCCGCACCGGGCGGGCGTCACCCATCATCTCGTTGGAGAAGGGCAGCCGAATGCTGTTGAACCCCAGCGCTCGGAAGTCCGCGATCAGCTGTCCCATGGGCACGCGGTCCAGACCCAGCGGAGCGCGATGGCCGGTCTCCCCGGCGAAGTTGTTCGCGTCGTCCTCGTCGCTGCCGTTGCCCTGCCAGGTGCCGCTGGAACCGTGCCAGTTGCCCGACTTCAGTTTCACGCGTTGACCGTTCGCGTCCACGATGTACCGGCCCACGGTGCTCAGCGGACCCCGCAGGGCGGCGGGATCGGCCTGCGCGGCGGGGGTGAGGTGCTCGGCCGGGATGCCGAGCGCCCCGGCCAGCAGTGCCAGTACCACCGCGGCCCGCGCGGATCCGCGGGTCAGTCTCACGCGCACGGTGGTCCGGCGCGCACCGTCGAATAGTGTGTTCTGCACGGAAAATCCCTTGTGTCGCAATTCAATCAGCTCCGCACCCGCTCCCACAGCCGGAGGTAGACCTCCGCGCCGCGGAACACGTCGCTCATGATCTCCGGGCCGCCCAGGACCCGGACGGCTTCGAGCCAGTCGGCGTAGCTGCCGTAGGTGGCGGTGCCGTCGGTTCCGATGTCGAAAGTGCGCTCGCCCCAGCGCTCCCGGTCGAAGACCACGCTGCCGTCATACGAGGTGAACGGGTAGGCGACGATCCCGGGTCCGATGGGACCGCCCTGCCCGGCGATGCCGTTCATGTCCGAGCCGAAGCCGTACCCGAACTCACCGGCGGGCCGGGGCATGGCGCGCGCCGCCCGCCAGTTCTCCACGAATCCCGCGGGGCCGCCCGCGTACGGCGTGGCGAAACCTCCTGCGGCATAGACTCTTTTCGTCGTCTTGTCCGAGTCCCACCCGTGCGAGGACAACACGCCGGGATAGCCGCGCCGCTCGATGATGGACATGACCTCGCCGGCGGTGGCCTCGCTCAGGTGATCGACTTCGATCAGGAACCCGAGGTCGATCATCCGGTTGATCAGGTACTCGCCCAGCTCGGTCAATCCCCTGGCGTTGCAATGCGATCCGGGAGCGTACAGCGGCAGCGGCGCACCGCCGAGCAGCGGACCGGTCAGCAGGCTCAGGAACTGGTTGATGTGTCCGGCGACGGGCACCGACGGCTGGGTGCTGTCATGTTCGGGACCGGTGCAGGTCTGCACGTTCCAGAAGGTCCCGGTCTGCATGAAGTTGCCGGCGTTCACGAGCAGACCGGTCACATCATGGTCCATCTTCGTGCCGCCGAACGCGTTGTCGAACTTGTGGACCGGGAAGAAGCTGCTGACCCCCAGTGCCCGGAGTTCGGTCAGACTGCGGTCGACATCGCCCCGGGTGCACTGCGGTTGACCGAGGAACACCCCGCAGCCCAGCGGATTCGACACCTCCATCCCCAGGACCACGGCGAGCTTGCCCGCCGCCGCCACCGCGCGGGCCTGGCCCGGATCGGTGACGATGCGGAAGAACCCCCGTCCCGGACCGCCGGACTGGGCGTCGATGTAGTTCTCCAGCGCGCGCAGCCCGGCCGCCTGCGTGCGCACCGAAGCCATGTCGTCGCAGGGGTTTCGGCGGTCGGTCATCATCGCGCACAGCGATTCGTTGTCGACCAGATCGACCGTCAGCACCCGCAGCCCGGCCTTCCACGACCGCTCGATGCCGGTCCAGTAGGCGCCCTCCGCGGTCAGCACCGAGGGTTTCGGCCAGTCCCGGAATCCGGGCCAGCCCGTGGTATCCGACTTGCGGAAGGGCTCACCGTAATCGAGGAAGCTCGCGACCAGACCGTTGGTGCCGGTGCGATATTGCGCGCAGTCGGGCAGCGCGTAGGTGACCCCGAATCGATGCCAGGGCCGGCCGCAGTGGAAATCGCCGCCCATGAATTCGTAGGCGGTGACGTGCGCGTGCGCGTCGATGGTGCCCACGATCGAGCCATCCGCGCCGACACCCGAGCCCGGCGTGCCGTGCGCATTGGCCTGTGCCTCCGGGAATTCCGCGCAGCCGGTGTCGGGCGCGAAGACCGCGGGCGTGCTCAGCGTGCCGTTCGAGATCGTGAATCCGGCAGCACCCGAGCCGTTCACCGTCCACACCGCGGCGTCCGAGGGTTCTCGCGCGGCCCGAATCGCACCGCCGGTCGCTTCCAGCACCTCGCGCTGCCGCCCGTACAGCAGGTATTCGCCGAGCGCGGTGGCGCGCATGCGGAACGGCCCGGCCGCGGGAACCAGTGGCCCGGCGGGGGTTTCGATTCGAAAGCAGCCGTCGACCAGCGAATAGCGGGTCTGCCCGGGATCGCCGTGCGGGTCCGCGGCGGCCGGACCGGGGGCGGCGAGACCGGCCCCGACCAGGGCCGTGGCCGCGAGCACCGGCATCGCCCTCCACGGGCGGAAAAGCGTGAAACGCAAGGCTTCTCGTTTCTGAACTAGTTCCATTTCACATTTTGGGCGCACGCGAACCGCGATGCCGGCGCTTCCGCGGGTCCCGCCGGCGCGCACCCTTCCGTCAAATTACTATGGAAGATAGTTTTTCGTGGCCGATTGTCAGGCCGCGATCAAGCCGACCAGCCCGGTGATCGATCCGACGGCGACGACCGCCGCGAGCGGGGCCAGCGACAGCGTCGCCACCAGCATGGCGGCGGCCGTGCACCGCGCGGCCGAGCGCGATTCCGGCGCCGCGGCAAGGCATTCCAGGCGGGTGGCCAGGTCGGCGTCGATCAGCCCGAGGCGACCGGCGGGCGCACCGGCGGCGTGCGCGGCGACGGTGCGCAGCGCGGTGTAGAGCGACTGCGGATCTGTCGAGTTCGCGGCGGTGCGATCGGCGGCGAGTTCGAGCAGGGTGGCCATGGCGGCCGGGGTCGCGGTGAACAGCGGCACCCACCCGAACGCCCGGGCCAGAATCTGGCACGCCCCCAGAATGTGGTGGTGGAACCCGCGCAGGTGCGCGTTCTCGTGCGCGAGTACGGCCCGCCACTGCGCGTCGGTCAGGCAGCGCGCCAGCCCGTCGGTGACCACGACGTAGCCGCCACGTCCGGCGACGCTGTACGCCAGCGGAATCGGATGGTCGAGCCGGACCAGCCGCGCGCCGGCGGGGTCCGCGCGGCCCAGTATCTCGATGAGTTCGGAGTGCCGGCGGCGCAGTGCCGCCTCCCGGCCGCGATGCCCGATTGCGATGCGCGCCAGCTGCCCGGTCGGCACGATCATGCCGATCAACACCACCGGCATGATGAGCCCCGCGGTCCAGGTGATCACCAGCGGCTCGAGCGCGGCCAGACTGCGCGCCAGCGCCTTCGCGGCCCGCTCCCCCGGCGGGTCCCCCTGCCAGGCCAGCGCGATCAGCACCAGCACGGCGCTGCCCATGACGGCCGCGATCGCGCCCAGCCAGGCCGCCATCCCGATGCGCGGGGCGGCGCTGAAGTCGATGCGGGCCAGCACGCGCGGCGCGGCCACCGCGAGTGCGAAACCCGCTGCCAGCAGGGCGGTTATCACGATCACGCGGTACTCCCGCCGCCGGATAGCCCGCGCCGCAACGCTTCCACCTCGCGGGCGCTCGCGGTGCGCGCCAAATGCAGCAGTACCGCCGGCGCGTCGGGACTCTCGTCGAGGATCTCGCGCAGCAGATCGGTGGTCGCCTCGGCCCGGGTCCGGCTGGGCCGGTATCGATACGACCGCCCCACCTTCTCCCGCCGCACCCAGCCCTTCTCCCACAGATGCGTCACCACGGTCAGCACGGTGGTGTAGGCGGGCACCCGCTCGTCGGTGCCGAGTCCCGCCACCAGGTCGTGCACGGACAGCGCGTCCGCGCTCTCCCACAGCACCGCCATCACCTGGCTCTCCAGCGCACCCAGGCCCTTCATAACCCCAACCCCGTCCGATCCACGCCCGGCCGGGCGACCCTGCCCGGCCACTGCCCGCCAAACCTACTATCCGCCATAGTTTTCAGCCGGGGCTCGCGGAAAGTTCCCGGGCGCGGGGCCGATCCGGCCGAACGTGGGGGACGCGTCGGCCGAGCCTGCTGCCGAGATAGTGCGGGTCCAGGCGGAGCGCGCCGGCGAATACCCGAGGGAAGCGGTCAGCTCGCGTTTCCGGGCCGGTCGGACAGGCCCAGGCGCAGGTGTTCGCTGTGGTAGATCGCCTCGTCGAGCAGCTGCGCGACGTGATTGTCGTGCAGGCTGTAGATGATGCTGCGGCCCGCGCGGGTGCCGACGACCAGGCCGAGATTGCGCAGCAGGCGCAGCTGATGCGAGACCGCCGACTGCTCCATGCCGATCGCCTCGGCGAGTTCGGTCACCGGCAGCGGCCCGTGCCGCAGTTCGGTCAGGATCAGCAGCCGGCTGGGGGTGGCCAGGGCCTGGAGGGTGTTGGCGACATGGGCGGCCGCGGCGGCGTCAAGCCGCACCGGCGGGCGGTCGCGCCCTTCGACTCCATGTCCCATGACCGGAGAGCTTAGTGTGCCACAACACATGAATAGATCTTCATATTTTCTGTTATCGTGGCCGCGTTCCCGACCGTTCGTCCCGGAGGAGACCGGTGATCGCGCCGACCGTCGTACCGTCCGAGTTCGCCCCGTCCGACGCACCGGTGCGTCGCACCCGGCCGTTCGACCTGACCGAAACCCGCTGGGCCGCAGCAGCCCTCGGGCTGTTCGTGATCGGGCTGGGCGCGCAGCTCGCCGGCGCGCCCGAGTGGATGTGGTGGGCGTGCTACCTGAGCTGCTACGCGGCGGGTGGCTGGGAACCCGGGCTGGCGGGGCTGCGCGCGCTGCGCGAACGGACACTGGACGTAGATCTGCTGATGGTGGTCGCCGCGCTCGGCGCGGCGGCGATCGGCCAGGTCACCGACGGCGCGCTGCTGATCGTCATCTTCGCGACCTCGGGTGCGCTGGAGGCGTTCGCCACGGCGCGCACCGAGGATTCGGTGCGGGGGCTGCTCGATCTCGCGCCGGACACCGCGACCCGGCTGGATCCCTCGGGCGCGGAACGGGTGGTGCGGGCGGCCGACCTCGTGGTGGGCGACGTGCTGCTGGTCCGCCCGGGAGAGCGAATTCCGGCCGACGGCACCGTGATCGGGGGCGGCAGCGAGGTCGATCAGGCCACCATCACCGGGGAGTCGATGCCGGTACCGAAGACCGCGGGCGACGAGGTCTTCGCCGGGACGCTCAACGGCACCGGCGCGTTGCGGGTGCGCGTGGATCGGCGGGCCGCGGAGTGGGTGGTGGCGCGGATCGCCACCCTGGTCCAGGACGCGGGCCGCACCAAGGCCCGCACGCAACTGTTCATCGAGAAGGTCGAGCAGCGGTATTCCCTCGGCATGGTCGCGGCCACGCTCCTGCTGTTCGCGATACCGCTGATCTGCGGCGACACCCTGCAGCGCGCGCTGCTGCGGGCGATGACCTTCATGATCGTGGCCTCACCGTGCGCGGTAGTGCTCGCGACCATGCCGCCACTGCTGGCCGCGATGGCCAATGCCGGGCGGCACGGTGTGCTGGTCAAATCCGCGGTGGTCATGGAACAGCTGGGCGCTGTCTCGCGGATCGCGTTCGACAAGACGGGAACCCTGACCCGCGGGACGCCGGAACTCGCCGAAATCCACCGTCTGGAAACACGATTCGACGAAGACGAGCTGCTGCGCCTGGCAGCGGCCGCCGAACGGCCGAGTGAACATCCACTCGCCGCCGCGATAATCCGCGCCGCCGATGCGCGAAAACTGCCGGTGCCCATCGCCGATGACTTCCTCGCCACACCCGGGCAGGGTGTGTCCGCGCTGGTGGAAGGCCATCGCGTCGCGGTGACCGCGCCCGGCGCACCGCGGGTCGCCGAGGATTGCACGACGGAAACCATCCGGCGCCTCGAGGCCGGGGGCCGCACGGCCGTGATCGTCACCCGGGACGGCACTCCCGTCGGCGTGCTGGCCCTGACCGACCGGGTCCGCCCCGAAGCGCGGCGCACGGTCGCCGCGGCGCGGCGGTTGACCGCTGCCGACCCGATCCTGTTGACCGGCGACAACCACCGCGCCGCAACGCTGCTCGCGGGCGCGGTGGGCATCACCGACGTCCGCGCGAACCTGCTGCCCGCGGACAAGGCCGCCGCGATCCACGCCCTGCAAGCCGGTGGCGAGCGCGTTGCCATGGTCGGCGACGGCATCAATGACGCACCCGCGCTCGCCACGGCGACCGTCGGCATAGCCATGAACAGCCCCGCGGCAGACCTCACGCTGCACACCGCGGACGCGATTCTGATTCACGAGGACCTCACCGCGGTCCCGGCTGTCATCGCCCTGTCCCGCCGTGCACGGCGCGTCGTCATCGCCAACCTGACGATCGCCGCCACCTGCATTGCCGCCCTTGTCATCTGGGACCTGGCCGGGACGCTCCCGCTTCCGCTGGGGGTGGCAGGTCACGAAGGCTCCACACTGCTGGTGGCACTCAACGGTCTGCGCCTGCTCCGGGATTCGGCCTGGCAGCGTGCGGCGGAGGAGCGGTGAGTTCGCCCCACATACGCACTGCCACGGCGCTCTACCCGAGCGTCAGGCGCGGGCGGTGATGTCGCGCGGTGTCAGCACGCGGATGTCCGAGCCGGATTCGGCGACGGAGATCATGGCGCGGCCGATCTCGCGATTGTCGTTGACGATGTTGGGGGCGAGGCGTTTGAGCACGGGGATGAGGGGACCGGTCACCGCGTAGGCGGCGCGGTACAGCGGGGTCTTGGAGATCACGCCGTCCTTCGGCTGGATGAAGCCGGGCCGGAACATGTACGCCCGGAACGGAAGTGCGAGCAGGTCGTTCTCGGTCTTGCCCTTGACCCGGGCCCACATCGTGCGGCCCTGTTCGGTGCTGTCGGTGCCCTGTCCGGAGACGTAGACGAACGTCATCTTCGGATTCGCGGCCGCCAGCGTGCGGGCGACCTGCATGGTGAGGTCGTAGGTGATGCGGCGGTACTCGTCTTCCTTCATGCCCACCGAGGAGACGCCGAGGCAGAAGAAGCACGCGTCGATTCCCGGCAGCTCGTCGGACAGCGCCGAGAGATCGGCCGGGTCGGGCTGGACCACCTCCCGCAGTTTCGGGTCGGTGAGCCCTGTCGAACCGCGCCCGATCGCGAGCACCTCCGTCACTCGCGCATCGCGCAGGCACTCCCGGAGCACCCCTTGGCCGACCATGCCCGTACCACCGAAAACGATGACCTTCATCCCTCGATCTTGCCCGAGCCCGGCCGCGGGAATCCGCGACCGCGCCGGGCCGGGCACGGGGGTCCGTGGCGTTTCACCGCCAGAAGGCACGATCCCTTGTAATTGAATTCACAGTAAATTACCTTGGGTTCAATTGCTGAGCGCGGTGAGAGGAGACGGCGATGACGCGGTCGTGGTGGGGCTGGGGAAACGTCGAGGACGCGGTGACCGGGGCCGAGCGGGCCGCACTCACCGAGCGGGTGAAGGCCATCGCCCCCGACGCCGACCTGTCGGTGCACGACGCTCCCGCGCTGTCCGAGCTGAAGGTGCCGGACTCGCGCATCGAGGCCCCGAAAGCACTGTCCGGCTTGGCTTCCCAGGACCTGTATGATCGCGTCGCGCACGGCCACGGGCAGGCGTTCCGGGATGTGGTGCGGGCGTTGCTCGGCCGCGTGGACAACGTGCCGGACCTCGTGGTGCGCCCGCGCACCGAACAGGATGTGGTCGACGTCCTGGACTGGTGCGCCGGCGACGGGATCGCGGTCATCCCGTTCGGCGGCGGCACGTCGGTGGTCGGCGGTGTGGAACCGCGCGGAACCGAGGACTACCCGGGTGTCGTCTCGCTGGATCTGGGCGGGCTGAACCGGATCCTGGAGATCGATCACGTGAGCCGCGCCGCCCGCATCCAGGCGGGGATGCTCGGTCCCGCGCTGGAGCAGGCCCTGCGCCCGGAGAATCTGACCCTGCGGCATTTCCCGCAGTCGTTCGAATTCTCCACGCTCGGTGGCTGGTTGGCGACGCGCGCGGGCGGGCACTTCGCGACGGTCTACACCCATATCGACGACATGGTCGAATCCATGCGGGTGGTGACGCCGGTGGGAATCAGCGAATCGCGCAGGCTGCCCGGGTCGGGCGCGGGACCCTCCCCCGATCGCATGTTCCTGGGGTCCGAAGGCATTCTGGGCGTGATCACCGAGGCGTGGATGCGCGTGCAGGTGCGACCGCGCTGGCGGTCGGGCGCGTCGGTGCTGTTCGATGACTACACCGCCGCCGTCACCGCGACCCGGGTGATCGCGCAGTCGGGCCTGTTCCCGGCGAACTGCCGCCTGCTCGATCCCATGGAGGCGTTCCTCAACGCCGGGACTCCCACCTCCGGCGGTGTGCTGGTGCTCGGCTTCGAATCCGCGGATCATCCGGTGGACGAGGCGATCTCGCACGCCCTGCGGATCTGCGGCGAGTACGGCGGCCGGGTACCCGACGGCGTGAGTTCCGCCGACTCCGAGCAGGATTCGGCGCGCACCGGCGCGGCGGACACCTGGCGCTCCTCGTTCCTGCGCATGCCGTATCAGCGCGACGCCCTCGCCGCCCAGTCGATGATCGTGGAGACCTTCGAAACCGCCTGCACCTGGGATCGTTTCGAGGAATTGCGCGCCGCCGTGCACGCCGCCGCCACCGGGACCTTCGATGCGCTCGGCATCACCGGCGTGGTGACCTGCCGCTTCACCCACGTCTACCCCGACGGCCCCGCCCCGTACTTCGGGATCTACGCGGCGGGCCACTGGGGCCGGACCGTGGAACAGTGGGACGAGATCAAAGCCGCTGTCTCCCAGGCACTGTCGGACTCCGGCGGCACCATCACCCACCACCACGCGGTGGGCCGCGATCACCGCCCGTGGTACGACAACCAGCGCCCGGAGCCCTTCGCGACCGCCCTGCGCGCCTCGAAGTCGGCCCTGGATCCCGCGGGGATCCTCAATCCCGGCGTGCTGATCGATCCCGCGCGCCGCCCGTGACCGGCGGCGAGACGGCCGCGAATCGGGCCGGGACCAAGGGCGTTCCGCGTGAGCAGCGCGAACAGCAGATCCTCGACATCGCGACCGCCGAGTTCGGCGATCGCGGCTACGCGAACGCCTCGCTGGCCGATATCGCCTCCGCCGCGGGGGTTTCCAAGCCGCTGATCTACACGTACTTCGGTTCCCGCGACGGCCTGCACGCCGCGTGCGTGCGGCGCGCGGGCGACGGCCTGGTCGCGGCGGTGGCCGCCGCCCAGGGGGTGCCGGGTGCGTCCGGTAGGGCGCTGGCCACCCTGTCCGGGATCTTCACCGCGCTGGACGGCCGCACCCAGAACTGGCGCGTGATCTACGACCAGACCCTGCCCCGCCCCAGCGCGGCGTTCGACCATGCTCGCGGCTACCAGGAGGCCCTGAACGGGATGGGCGCTTCGGGCGTGGACGAGGTCCTGGACGCGGCGGGCGTCTCCGCGCCCGAGGACCATTCGCTCCTGCTGGCCTGGTGGTTCAGCATCGTCTCGACCACGATCTCGTGGTGGCGCGAGCACCCCGGGTACACACCGGAACAGATGACCGAGCACTGCCTCCGGGTGTTCACCGCCATCCGGCAGCCGTCGCCCTAGCGTTCCACTCGACGGCGGTTCGCTCGCGCGTCAGGCGGTGTCCGCCGTCCCCTGTCCCGCGCTGTCCACCAGCCCGGTCGACCAGCGCGCGTAGGTGACGAACGGATTCACCGTGATGACATCCGCCACGCGGATCAGGCTGGCCGGAACGGCTTCCCCCGCGAAATGCGCCGCGCTGGGCACGAATACCGCCTCCGCCTCGATCCGCGCGATGGTCGCTTTCAACCCCGCCAGCGGGCGGTCGTTCGTACGCCCGTCCACCACAACCATTTTCGCGAAGTCGTACCCGAGCCGGCGGGCCCGGCTCCGGATCTGCTCTTCATCCCACGCCTGCTGCACGCGGGAAACGTCGCTCCGGATGTAACCCAGTGCTGTCGGTCGAAAATTCACGGCTTCTCCTCCGCTCCTGATCGCCTTGCTCGGAAAGCAACTCGGATCCGGAGACCGCTTATCCGGCTCCGAGCGCCTGTAACCAGCACACGCCTTCAGTAGTGCGGGGGTTTCCCGAATCGGGTGCACCAAACCAGCAACGGGAAATCGCCGGCACACCGCCCGGAAGGAATGGGGTGATGTATGCGAAGCGGGTGAGACCGCTCGCCCGGGGCGGGGAAACCACATGAATGAGACGGGATCGACCCTGCCGCGCCGACAACTCGGCCGCTATCTCTTCGAATGGCGAACTCGCACGGGAATGACCCGGACCAAAGCCGCCCAGCTACTCGACATGGGCGCGGGGGTGGTTGGGGTGCGGGACTCCAAGAACCCTGCGGGCGCGGCCCTCGTATTCGATTCCGGCGCTTGGGATCGATTCACGGCCGACGTTGCGAAGGGCTCGTTCAACCTGCCGTGAACCAGTCGAGGATCTCGGCGTTGACCGCGGCGGGCTGATCCACCTGGAGGAAGTGGCCCGCTTCCGCTATCAGCGCGTGCCGCGAGCCCGGCGGTAGATGATTCGTGAGCGCGGGGTCGACCGCGTCGAAGCTCAGGCAGCCGTCGGCCGCGCCGTGCAGGTAGAGGACCGGCACGGTACTCGCCGTGAGCGGTTGCGCCGCTGGGCGTCCCGGCCGTCGCGCGGGCGGGTTCAGCATCGAGCGGTAGTAGCCGAGTGCCGCCGCGACGTTCTCGGGAGCCCGTAGCGCGTCGAAGACCGGCCGCAAATCCTCGTCGTGGCCCGGCGACCAGTCCCGCCACAGCCCGGCGATGAAATCCGCGTTCAGCACCGACTCCGCCACGGGCGTCTGGAACAGGTAGATGTAGAACGACCGTTTGAGCTGTTCGTAGCTCAGCGAGCCCGCCCGCAGCGCGGCCGTCGGCGGCATGGACATGGCCACCGCGCGCCGCCAGCGTCCCGGCTCCGCGGCGATCGCGCCGTACACGGCGGGCGCGCCCCAATCGTGGCCGACCAGAACGGCATCGGCCCCACCGCCGAACGCTTCGTGCAGCGCGTTCGCGTCCGCCGCCAGCGCACCCGCCCGATAGACCCCGTCCGGGGCGACCGAGGTGGGTGCGTAGCCCCGCATGTAGGGCGCGACGACCCGGTATCCCGCCGCCCCCAGCTCTTTCGCCACATGCCGCCACGAATGCGGCGTGTCCGGGAACCCGTGCAGCAGCAGCGCGAGCGGCCCGGAATCCGGTCCCGCCGAGAGATATCCGAACTCCAGCCCGTTCGCCTCGATCATCGCGATCTCGTTCATATCCGCCACCGTATTCGCCCCGTTTCGCCGAATGGCGCTGTCGGGGTACGGGTTACCTCACAGCGCCCGGCCGAGTTTGACGGCGTCGCCCGCACCGGGGCGCACCATCCATACCCGCTCGGGGATAACCGTTCCCGCTTCGGTGCGATACGAATCGACTCGCAGAACGGACTCCCCCGCCGCACCGCCGAGTACTTCGGCGCGAACGACCGAGCCGTCGGAGAACAAAAGTTCGTAGTCGGCGGCCGGGCGGTCGGGCCGCAGTTCGAGACCGGCGAACAGGTGCGTGTATCCGACCTCGATGTGCGCGGGCGCTTCGTTGTCGTGAGTCATTTCCGCAGCCTAGGGCGTTGCACCGGGTTCATGACACGCCGACACCCGACCGGCCGCCGGGGCTTCACGATTCCTCGGCGCCCCCGGAATTGGGGGCACCGGGGGTATGTGAATCTTCACAAAATTGAAATGCGATCCTTTACCTTGCGAAGGTTGTCGGGCGACGGTTCGATCGCGAGTCTCGAAGGGTTTTCTCATGCGCTCTCTCATCACCGCCGCCGCGATGGTATTCGGATCGGCGGTATTGCTGAGCGGGCTCACCGCGCCGGCGGCGACTGCTGATACAGCGCCCGGGCAACCGGGGAAGTCCTTGGTCGTCATGGGCGATTCGAATACCGCCAACGCCACCTGGGCCACGATGCAGCCGCAGCCCGCGGGCGTGCCGTGCCAGCGCCTGGACACCTCGTGGCCGACGCAGCTGGCCCAGCGCATGGGGTTGTGGGACAGCAAAGACATCGAGGACGTGTCCTGCGTCGGGTCGTACATGTACCGGCACGGCGAGGACAACTTCTGGACCGCGCTGACCCAGGCCCGCCAGGCCGCCGCCTCCGGCGCGTTCGGCGACCGCACGAAAGCGGTGCTGATGCAGTTCGGCCTGAACGACGCCTGGGGCGAAAACCACAGGGCCCAGGACGCTTTGGCCCCCTGCCTGGTGAACGTGGTCCGCGGCTGCAGCACCGCGGACGCGGCGACCACCGCCTATCCCCCGACCCTGCTGACGGCCCAGCTCTACGTGGACAAGCTCCGCGACATCGTCACCTACATCCGCTACTACGCCCCGAACGCCCGCATAGTCCTGGTCGGCTACCAGGAGATGCACACCCCCGGCGACGACACGATCTGCATGTCGGTCCTCGGCGCCCCCGTGGCCCTCCCCCGCGCGAGCGCGGTGACCGACGTCTTCGACAGCGTCCAACAGGCTCCCCGCGCCGCCGCCACCGAACTGGGCATCGAGTACTTCGACTCCGCCGCCGCGACCGCCGGCCACGGCCTCTGCTCCCCCGACCCCTGGCTGAACGGGATCTTCACCCCCGGCCCCGACTTCTTCGGCCAGCCCGGCCACCCCACGGTCGAAGGCGACGCGGCCGTGTCCCGCGGCCTGCAGGAGTATTTGGCCGCCCCGGCTCCCCGCTGACCGCGCGCCGACACGACCGCCCGGCGGCTCGAACCCTGCCGGGCCGCGTTCGTGTCCCCAACGGGATCGAACGCAACGGCGCCGCGCCGACCGGCCGACCGCTCACCGCCCGCGCGGCACCGGCTGGACACGCACACCGGCTGTCGAACCGTGCTGCGCCCGAGCGGAATTGCGGATCTGCTGCGGTGTCGTACCGAACCAGCGGCGCACCACGCGGGTCAGCGCGGACTGCCCGCCCAGTCCGGCCAGCGCGGTGATCTGACTCATCGGGAGATCGGTCTCGCGGAGCAGGCGGTAAACGGTGTCGCGGCGGGTGATGTCGAGGACCTCGTTGAACGTGGTGCCCTCCGCGGCCAGCGCCCGCTGCAGGGTGCGCTCGTGCATGATCAGCGCACGGGCCACGGTGCCGATATCGGGTTTGGCCGTGGTGATGACCTGTTCGATCGCGATGCGCACCCGGGCGCTCATCGTGTGATCCAGGTCGGAGAAGTTCCTGGTCAGATAGTCGACGGACATGGTGCGCAGGGTTTGGTTGCTGCCCGCGATCGGGCGGGCGGGCAACTCCCGCGGAATCCGGAAGACGGTGTACTCCGATTCGAAAACCACCGGGGCCCCGAAGTATTCGACATACAGCTGCTCGGGTGCGAGCGGCGCGTGCGGCAGGTGGATCGAGAGCAGCCCGTAGTCCGCACCGGCCACCTGGGACAGGGCCTTGTGAATCGTGCCCGCGGACAGTCCGACGCCCTGCGCGAAACCCGTTGCGGCGGCTGTGTCCCGGTATTCGAGGCCGATGACCTCCGGCTGCCCCTCCGGATCTCCGATCAGGCGGATGGAAATGCCGCTGTTGTGGGTGAACACGAAGCGCGCGGCGAAGTCTAGTGCGGCGCCCACGGTTTCGGCATTGGCCACCGCCACCGCCAGCGGCCCCAGCACCGCCGTGTCCTGCCGCGCGGCCAGCCGGAGGCCGAAATCCGGGCAGCCCAATTCGGTGGCGGCGGCTTCCATAGCCCAGCCGATCGACTCCGCGGGGATGATCGCGGCATCGTCGGCGAGGGCGGCGGCGGAAATGCCGAAGCGGCCGAGCAGCGCGACGCCGTCACCGCCGAGTTCGTCGACCAATGCCGGATAGTCCCGCAGGCCGGCGGCACGTGCCGTGGTCACCATGTCTGGATCGCCTTTCCCACCGGGGCGGCCGGATACCTCCCCACAGCTACTCGCGAGTAAAGACGGTAATGCAGACGGCCGATCCGCCGCAATGTCCGGACGCCTTTTCCGCGCGCGAAGAAAGGATGCCGCTTCTCGCTCCGGGCAGAATGAAAAAATATTGTCGCCCTGAGGTAAATGGCCAGCCTGATCACCCTGACCAGGCCTTTCTTCGAGCATTCGGGGTGGATGCCGGTTGCCGCCGGGATGTGGCCCGCATTACAGTCCCTACCCGCCGGTAACTCGTAACCGGCCGATACGTCCGAACTCTGGAAAACATTTGTGTTTCGGATCGTCCGAATGAATGTGGAGCGATATGAAATCGAGGGTGGGGGCAAGATTGTTCGCCAGAAATGCGGGCGTGGTCGTTGTCGGCGTCGCCGTGGCGACCCTTTTCATCCGTCCGGTGGCAACCGCCGAGCCCGAATTCACCGGGATCGACGGCGGGAAGTACGCGGCAGCCTGGACCGCGGCGGTCGATGGGCCGCAGCCGTACGCGGAGATCATTCCGGACCTGGCGCAACCGGTCACCCTGAGCGACGGAACGGTGATCAAACTCGATGTCACCCGGCCCGGCAGCGGCGGGCGGGCGATCGACGCCAAGCTGCCGACGATCGTCGAGTTCGAGACCTACAGCAAGGTAGCGATCAACCTGGCATCGGTGCTGCTGCAGGTGCCGGGCGTGGACGACGTGCTGCTGCCCTGGATCGGATCCATCGGCGCGCCCGCCGGATCCGGGCTCGAGGGCCTCACCGATCTGAGTCAGCAGTTGCGCTCGGGGGCGCTGCAGACGTTCCTGCACAACTTCGACCTGGTCAAAGCCGGCTACAACATGGTGCACGTCGACATCCGCGGGACGGGGACGTCCCAGGGGAAGTGGCAGATGTTCGGCGATCAGGAGCGGCAGGACGCGGCCGAGGTCATCGACTGGATCACCGCGCAGCCCTGGAGCGACGGCAGCGTGGCGGTGAAGGGCACCTCCGCCACCGGCATCGCGGCCCTGCGCGCCGCCGACCGCGGCAACCCGGCCATCAAGGCCGTCTTCAGCTACATCGGCAGCGGCGACCTGGTGAACGACATCGTGGCCCCGGGCGGCGCGGTCGGTTTCGGCTTCGCGGCCTTCTGGCCGATGGTGGTGAACCTGGCCAAGTTCGCACCCGATGTGGAGTCGATCATCGCGGGCAGGTTCGATCCCGGGCAGCAGCTGAAGTGGTTGCAGGACAGGCTGGCCGACCCGTTGACCATGGTCGACGTCGTCGCCAACGCCTACACGGCGATGAACACCGGCCAGCTCACCGCCGGAACGCGTGATCTGATGGATCCGGATTCGGAGCTGCGCCGGGGGCTGAAGGCCGACAGCGCGAACGTCACCGCCCCGACCTTCATGGTCAGCGGCTGGTGGGATCTGTTCGGCAGCACGCCCACCGATACCTACCGGGCGCTGCCGCAGACCCCGGACCGCAAGAAGCTGGTCGTCGGCGAGGGCTTCCACGCGGGTGCGGGCGTCAAGGGCTTCGGCGATCCGGGCATGCCGCCGCGACTGGATGTGCTGCAGCGCGCGTGGTTCGACAGGTGGCTCAAGGGCATCGACAACGGCATCGACCGGTTCAGCCCGCTCACCCTGTTGCAGCAGGGCGGCGGATGGATCGCCTCGGATGCCCTGCCGTCCGCCGAAACCGGTTACCGCCGTATGTATTTGAACGATGAGAGTTCCGGGACCGCGAACTCGCTGTACGACGGCGGGCTGTCCGGCGAGCCCCGGCAGGGCGGCGTGCGCGATCTGACCGTAGCGCCCGGCGTGCTCGGGGTGTGCTCACGTGACACCGCGCGCATCCTGGCGGGCGTGCCCTCGATCGTCATGGCCTGCGGCGAGGATTCGCGCATCTGGGAGAACAACGGTCTCAGCTTCACCAGCGCGCCCGTCACCCGGCCGACGGTGATCTCCGGTCCCGTCAGCGCACACCTCAACACCGTGCTCGATCAGCCGGACGGGTACTGGGTCGTCACCGTGAACGACGTGTCGCCCGACGGCCGCTCGCGCGAGCTCACCTCGGGCCAGCTGGTGGCCTCACTGCGCCAGATCGACGAATCCCGCAGTACGAGAACGGCCGACGGCGATTACACGCGGCCCGTGTATCACATCGACCTCGACCGGCGAGAGCTCGTGACGCCGGGCCTGCCGCTGGTGCTCGACATCGCGCTGGATCCCACCGAGGCGGTCCTGCAGCCCGGGCACCGGTTGCGCGTCGACGTGTACGCGAGCAACTTCCCGAAGGGCTTGCCGCCCATGCCGATTCTGGTGGACAGCAAGCTCGCCCCGCAGCATCTGCGCCTGGATCCGGACGCGCCCAGCTGGGTGAACATTCCACTGAGCGCGGAGATTTCGTAGCAGTCCGACAGAGCTTCCCGGCACCGCGCATCGCACGGGGTATGCGCGGCGCCGGGTTCCCACCCGTGTTCGAATCACTCGGAAGAACGATGCAGACTCATCACGCCGCCCGCGCGCGGCAGCCGCTCGCGACCATCATCCGTTCGGCGACGGTCTCGGCCGCGCTCGTGCTGGCCGGCGCCTACGGCCCGGCCGGAGTTCCGGTCGCCGCCGCCGATACGACCGCCGATCCGCTCACCATCCAGCCCGATTCCGCCGAACCCGTCGCCGCGCAAGTCGGCCCGGCAGACGCCTTCTACGAACCACCCGCCGGCTACGAATCGACCACGCCCGGAACCATTCTCGCCAGTCGACCGGTCCGGGTCGACGTGGGGCCATCCGTTCCGCTCGCGGTCGGCGCGTGGCAGTTGCTCTACCGCACAACCGATTCCGACGGCCAGCCCTACGCCGCGGTGACCACCGTGCTGGTCCCGGCGGGCGGTTCCGGGCCGCGCCCGCTGCTGTCGGTGCAGGTGGCCTACGACGCCGTTCAGCGCGTGTGCATGCCGTCCTACCAGCTGACCGCCGGCGACGCGTCCTCGCCGCCGCCGGGCGAGGCCCTGCAGGTCGCGGTCGCGCTGGATCGCGGCTGGGCGGTGTCGATTCCGGATCCGGGCGGCATCGACAACCGCTTCCTCACCCCGCGTGTCATGGGATACACGGTGCTGGACGGGATTCGGGCCGCCCAGGGCTTCGAACCACTCGGCCTGGACGGCTCGGCGACCCGCACCGCCCTGACCGGGTACTCGGGCGGCGGCGTCGGAACCAGCTGGGCCGCCGAGATGCACCCGTCCTACGCACCGGAACTGAACGTCGTGGGGGCGGTGCTCGGCGCCCCGGTACCGGATCTCGCCGCGGCGATGCACTCGGTCAGCGGCCGCGTCTCCGGCGGCCTGATCGCCATGGGCGTCGCCGCGCTGATGCACGACTCCCCCGAGTTCTCCGCCGCACTCGATCCCTACCTGAAGCCGCACGCCCGCGCGGTCCTCGCCGCCGCGGGCCGCGACTGCGTCTCCGCCACCGTCGCGAAGAACCTGTTCGTCACCAATTCCGACCTGCTGACGGTCCCCCTGGATCAGGTGCTCGCCGACCCGGTCATCCGCACGGTCATCGCCGAACGCGCCCGCGGAACCGCGACGCCCACCACGCCCCTGTACGTCGTGAACGCCGTCCACGACGAGGTGAGCCCGATCCGCGCGGTCGACGACCTGGTCGCCCGCTACTGCGCCGGCGGCGCGTCGGTGACCTACGTCCGCGACGACCTCCCCGACCTGATCAGCAATCACAGCATCGAAGGCCTGACCTCCGTGGGCCACACCTTCACCTGGCTGGACCGGGCCCTGACCTCCGCCGCCCCCACCCCACCCGCCTGCACCACGACAACCGTCCCCTCCACCCTGACCGACGGCTCCTGGTCGACCCAGCTCTCCCCCCTCGCCCAAGCCCTGGCCCGCACCCTCCTGGGACAGGCTCTGGGACAGTAACTTCCGGCCACACCCGGGCCGAACCCCCGGGAACGACCGAGTCCCACCCGGCAATCCGGGTGGGGCTCGGTGTCGCTACCGCGCGGGCGCGAACCCGCGAAAAGCTAGACGTTGAAGCGGAACTCGACCACGTCGCCGTCCACCATCACGTATTCCTTGCCTTCGATCCGGACCTTGCCCGCCGCCTTCGCGGCGGCCATCGAGCCGGCCTCGACCAGGTCGGCGTAGGCGACGATCTCGGCCTTGATGAAGCCGCGTTCGAAGTCGGTGTGGATCACGCCGGCCGCCTTGGGGGCCGTATCGCCCTGGTGGATCGTCCAGGCGCGGGACTCCTTGGGGCCCGCGGTCAGGTAGGTCTGCAGGCCGAGGGTGTGGAAACCCGCGCGGGCCAGGGCGTGCAGGCCGGGCTCGGTCTGGCCGATCGACTCCAGGAGTTCCAGGGCGGACTCGTCGTCGAGCTCGATCAGCTCGGACTCGATCTTGGCGTCCAGGAACACCGCGTCGGCGGGCGCAACGGCCGCCTTCAGCTCGGCCTTGCGGGCCTCGTCGGTCAGCACCGTCTCGTCGGCGTTGAAGACGTAGAGGAACGGCTTGATCGTCAGCAGCGACAGTTCCTTGAGCAGCTCGACATCGAGCTCCTTCTGGGCCGCGAACAGGGTGCGGCCGCTGTTCAGAATGTCCTGCGCCTGCTTGGCGGCATCGGCGACCGGCTTGCGGTCCTTCTTGATGCGCGCTTCCTTGTCCAGGCGGACGACCGCCTTCTCCAAGGTCTGCATGTCGGCCAGGATCAGCTCGGTCTCGATGACCTCGATATCGGCCAGCGGATCGACCTTGCCGTCCACGTGCACCACGTCGTCGTCGGCGAACACGCGCACGACCTGGCAGATGGCGTCGGCCTCACGGATGTTGGCGAGGAACTTGTTCCCCAGGCCCTCGCCCTCGGACGCGCCCTTCACGATGCCGGCGATGTCGACGAACGTCACCACGGCGGGCAGCTGCCGCTCGGAACCGAAGATCTCCGCGAGCACCCCCAGCCGCGGATCCGGCAGCGGCACGACACCGGTGTTCGGCTCGATGGTCGCGAACGGGTAGTTCGCGGCCAGCACGTCGTTGCGGGTCAGCGCGTTGAAGAGCGTCGACTTTCCGACGTTGGGCAGGCCGACGATTCCGAGGGTGAGACTCACGAGAAAGAGAGCTTACCTGCGCACTCCCCACCCGGACACGCCGGGCGGCGCGGACGGCGGGCACGGGCCCGGCCCGGCCCGGACACCGCGGAACCGGCCTCGCACCCGCACACACCGGCCGGTGTCGGCACCGCAGAGAGTTCATAGATTGCCGCGCATTCGCGAACCGAGTATGGGAGGGTCGGATTGCCGCATTCAGCCACAAAACCAACCTGATAGAGACATCGATACCGGAGATAGCCGACAGATCGCGGTGAGCGAGGGGGACAACCTTGGCCACAACGACCCACACCCCCGACAAGACCATGCCGCTGCTGACCCTGTCGGCCATGGTGGTCGGTTCCATGGTCGGCGCGGGCGTGTTCTCCCTGCCCCGCAATTTCGGCCAGGCCACCGGCGGCTTCGGTGCACTCATCGCCTGGGCCATCGCGGGCACCGGCATGTTCACCCTCGCCCTGGTCTTCCAGAGCCTCGCCGTCCGCAAACCCGACCTCGACGCCGGCGTCTACGCGTACGCGAAGGCCGGCTTCGGCGAATACCTCGGCTTCATCTCGGCGTTCGGCTACTGGGCCAGCGCCTGCGTGGGCAACGTGTCCTACTGGGTGCTGATCAAATCGACCCTCGGACAGGTGCTGCCGATCTTCGGCGAGGGCAACACCGTCCCCGCGGTCCTGCTCTCGACCGTGTTCATCTGGGCCTTCCACTTCACGGTGCTGCGCGGCGTCCAGGAGGCCGCGACCATCAACAAGATCGTCACGATCGCGAAGATCGTGCCGATCCTGGTCTTCGTCATCGTGCTGCTGTTCTATTTCGACCCCGGGGTGTTCGCCGACAACTTCTGGGGCGGTGACGGTTACACCGAATCGCTCTTCAGCCAGGTGCGCGCCACGATGCTGATCACGGTGTTCGTCTTCCTCGGCATCGAGGGCGCGAGCGTGTACTCCCGCTACGCGCGCAGCCGCGCCGACATCGGCCGCGCCACGATCCTCGGATTCCTCAGTGTGCTGGCGGTTTTCGCCTCCGTCACCATGGTTTCGTTCGGCATCGTGCCGCGCGAGGAACTGGCCGGCATGCAGCAGCCCTCCATGTCGCCGGTCTTCGAATCCGCGGTCGGCCCGTGGGGCGCGTGGTTCATCAGCATCGGGCTCATCGTTTCGGTGCTGGGCGCGTACCTCGCCTGGACGCTGATGGCCGCGGAAGTGCTGTTCGTCGCCGCCGAGGACGACGACATGCCCGCGTTCCTGGCCCGGGTCAACGCCAACAGGGTGCCGGTGGTCGCGGTGACCTTCACGACCGTGCTGATCCAGCTGGTCCTGCTGACCACCCTGTTCTCCGACGACGCCTTCACCTTCACGCTCAAACTCAGCAGCGCGCTGTCGCTGGTGCCGTATCTGCTCGCGGCGGCCTACGCGCTGAAACTGGCGAGCACCCGCGAGACCTACGACGAGATCAGGCCGCAGGACCGCAACCGCGAACTGCTCATCGCCGGCGCCGCGACGTTCTACACCGCCTTCATGATCCTGGTCGCCGGACTCGAATTCGTGCTGCTGTCCTTCATCATCTACGCCCCCGGAACCATCCTGTTCATCCTCTCGCGCCGGGAACGCGGCAAGAAGCTGTTCAGCCCGGTCGAAGCGGTGCTGTTCGCCATCACCGTGCTCGGCGCGATCGCCGCGATCATCGCCCTGGCCACCGGACTGATATCCATCTGAGGAGACCGAATCATGACCAGCCCCAACGCATTCGGCGTGCATTCCGAGGTAGGCACACTGCGCAAGGTGCTGGTGTGCGCGCCCGGCCTTGCCCACGACCGGCTGACCCCGACCAATTGCGACGACCTGCTCTTCGACGACGTGCTGTGGGTGCAGAACGCCAAGCGCGATCACCTCGACTTCATCACCAAGATGCGCGACCGCGGCATCGAGGTCGTGGAACTGCACGAGGTGCTCGCCGCGACGCTGGAGCTCCCCGAAGCCCGGGCCTGGGTGCTCGACCGGACCATCACCGTGAACCAGGTCGGACTGGGCCTGGTCGACGAAGTGCGCGCGTACCTCGCCGATTCGACCGCGCGCGAACTCGCGGTCCACCTGATCGGCGGCCTGGCGGTCGCGGATCTGCCCGGCGAGTACGCCGCCGGCTACCGCGCCCTGGCCCGCGAACAGGCCGGGGTGCGCGAGTACCTGCTCCCGCCGTTGCCGAACACCCTCTACACCCGCGACACCAGCTGCTGGATCTACGGCGGCGTCACGCTCAATCCACTGTATTGGCCCGCGCGACATGACGAAACACTGCTGATGAAGGCGATCTACAGTTTCCACCCCGACTTCACCGGCGCGCGGGTCTGGTGGGGCGATCCCGAAAAAGACTGGGGCAACGCCACTCTCGAAGGCGGCGATGTCATGCCGATCGGCAACGGCGCGGTATTGATCGGGATGAGCGAACGGTCTTCGAGGCAGGCCGTCACCCAGCTGGCGAAGACCCTGTTCGACAACGGCGCGGCGACCCGGGTCATCGCCGCCGGCATGCCCAAACTCCGCTCGGCCATGCACCTGGACACCGTCTTCACCTTCGCCGATCGCGACCTGGTGACCGCGTATCCCGATGTGGTGGACGGAATACACACCTTCTCACTGCGTCCCGGCGACAACGCGACGGGAATCGAAGTCACCGAGGAGAAGTCGCCCTTCCTGGACGTCGTGGCGGACGCGCTGAACCTCGCGACACTGCGCGTCGTGGAAACCGGCGGCGGCTACTACGCCAATCAGCGCCAGCAGTGGGACAGCGGCAACAACCTGGTCGCGGCCGAACCGGGCGTGGTGTTCGCGTACGACCGGAATACCCACACCAACACCGAACTTCGGCGACAGGGCATCGAGGTCATCACCATCGTCGGCGCGGAACTCGGGCGTGGGCGCGGCGGCGGGCACTGCATGACCTGCCCGATCGCGCGCGATCCGCTCGACTAGTCCAGACGCGTGGTCTTCCACCACGCGACGATGTCCGGCTTCTCGCTGGACGAGCGCGGGCGCGAATACATGAGGAACGGCGCGCGATCGTCGGTGTCGAGGAAGACGGTGATGATCGACTCGCCCCAGTAGGACTTCACACGGTAATTCACGTACGAGACACCGTGATTCCGTTCGGAGAACTTGGTGGCGGGGTCGAGCAGCGCGGTCACCGCGCGGACGTCGTCGGCCGAGCGGTAGGCGTAGAAACGGAACGTCGGGTCCTTGTAGCTGCCGCCGCCGTCGCACTCCCACTGGGCGGTCCAGCGGCCCACGTCGAGGCCGTCGTCGCTGTCCGAGGGCCGGTCCTTGGGCTCGTAGCTCTTGCAGGTGGCAGCGTTGAAACCCTCCTTGCGGCCCTTGTCGACCGGCACCATGCGCGGGAACGCCTCCCACAGCGCGTCCAGGTCACCGGCCGAGGTCTGATTGCCCGCGTCGCCCCGGTCGATGAAGAACAGGCCCGCGACCACCGCCAGGACCACAGCCAGCACCGCGGCCCCGATGCCGGCGAACAGCCCGCGGCGCGAACGGCTCGGCGCGGGCGCGCTCGGCGGCGCGATCACCCGCGTCTGCTCCGCGCGCACCGGTGCGCCGGTGAACGGCACGGTCGCGGTCGCGTCGATCCCGTCCGCCAGCGCCCGCCGCGCCGCCGCGGCGAACTCCGCGCAGGACCCGAACCGATCCTGCGGCCGTTTGGCCATGGCTCGCGCCAGCACCCGGTGCAGCGCCACCGGCAGATCCGGCCGGATCGCGGACAGTGACGGCGGCTGCTCGTACAGGTGCCCCTGCATCACCACGGCCGGATGATCGGACTCGTACGGCCCGACCCCGGTCAGCAATCGAAACAGCGTGCACGCCAGCGAGTATTGATCGGCGCGAGCGTCGAGCTGCTCACCCGAAAGCTGCTCCGGGGACGCGTAGGCCAAAGTGGCGGTGAAGGTTCCGGTGCGCGTCAAATGCCCGGCGTCATCACGCAGGCGCGCGATTCCGAAGTCGGTCAGCAGTACTCGTTCGGGCCGCCCGGTCACGGACTGCTCCAGCAGAATGTTCGCGGGCTTGATGTCGCGATGCAGCACGCCGCGACTGTGCGCGTGATCCAGCGCTTCGGCCACTTCCGAGACGATGCGCACCGCGCGGTCGGCGGTCATCTCGTGATCGGGGACCGTCGAGGCGTCCGGGCCGTCCACGTACTGCATGGAGATCCACAGCTGTTCGCCCTCGGCGCCGCGATCGTAGATCGCCACGATATTGGGATGATCCAGCCGCGCCACGAGTTCGGCTTCCCGATCGAAACGGGCTCGGCTCTCCGGATCGGAGAACAGGTGCCGATTCAGGACTTTCAGCGCCGTCAAGCGCGGCAGGCGTGGATGCCGGGCCAGAAACACCGAACCCATTCCGCCGCGACCCAGCTCGCCTTCGACCACATATTCGGCGAAAACCTCACCGCTGCGCAGCATCTTCGAACTCCCGCATTCCCCGACAGCAAATCCCGCGGCGCGCGACAGGCCCTCGGCCTCGAGATCATGGCGGCGCGGCCCGCACCGGACAACATAACCGGAATCGGCGGCGGGTGTTCATCCGCGTCCGCCCGGAATCGGCTCACGGCTCAGTCGAGCACCGCCGCGACCGCGGCCGCCATGGCCGCGTGACCAGCGTCGTTCGGGTGCAGGTGATCGCCGATGTCGTAGACCGCGGCGAGCCGATCGGTGGCGGCGGGATCGGCCAGCACGGTCGCGATGTCGGCGACCGCGTCGTACTCGCCGGACCCGCGGATCCAGTCGTTGACCGCCCGGCGCACGCCCTCGCGGTCGGCGAACCTGGCCCGGTCCCCGCTGTCGAAGGTGGACCGCCCGACCGGGGCGATGGTCGCGCCGATCACCCGCAGACCCCCCGCCCGCGCCTGGGCGATGAGCCCCCGCAGGCCCTCGATCACCTGCTCGGCGGACAGACCGCCGGTGAGCGGTCCCAGCGCCAGGTTCGCGCCGCCGACCCAGATGTCGTTGATGCCCTGCAGGATGACCACGGTGCCCACCCCCGGGCGGTCCAGCACATCACGCTGGAACCGGGTCAACCCGCCTTCGCCGAGCCACTGCGAATCCGCGATCACGCAGTTGCCGTTGATGCCGAGATTGAGCACCGCGCGCCTGCGGTCCTGGGCCAGCAGCAGTTCGGCCAGTTGATCGGGGTAGGCGTTGTGCTGATCGCGGGTGGAGCCGACGCCCTCGGTGAAGGAATCACCGAACAGGGCCACCGCGGGCCGGTGCGGATGCGAGTCGGCCACCTCGACCGCGTCCAGGTAGTAGAAGGAGGTGGAGGTGACCGCGAACGCCTCGCCGGTGCTGTCGGCGCGATGGTCGTCCCACGCGAGATACGAGGTGTTCGGGGTCAGCGCGTGGTAGGTGGCCGGTCCGGTGGCGTCGGCGAAATACAGTGTGACCGTTAGTTCTTCGAGCATCGCGACCGGCAGGGCGACCGGATCGGTGACCGCCTCGGCCCCGGTGTCGATGCGGAAGGTGAACTCGTGCCCGATGGTCAAGGGCTGCAGGCTGTCCGGGTACAGGGCCGCACCGCCCGCACTGCGGGCGATCGTCGCCCCGGTCACCACCAGCGGCTGGGTTCCGAATCGGTTCGATAGTCGCAGCCGCAGGGTCGATCCTTCCGCACTGACCCGAATCACCTGGCGCACAGACTGATTCCCGAATCCGGAGGTGGACCAGTTGAAGCTGTCGCCGGGCCGCTGGGTGGCGGTGACCCAGGCCGCCTGCCAGGTGAACGCGGGCGCGGGCGCGGCAGCCCCGGCTCCCGCGAGCAGGAGCAGTGCTCCGAGGATGACGGCGGCGATGCGCACGGCGGAGATTCCCTTCGTCGGCTGCGTGCCGCCCGGGCGGGTCCAGCAAGACCACTCTGGCCCGCCCACCAAGTTACCGTCGGGTAAGAGAGTTCTGCCAGTGCTCAGGCGCGCGGGTCGCGGCCGAGGTACTCGAGCAGCTCGTCGACGACCGGGGTAGAGCTCGCCGCGCCCGGCTCGACGATGTCCGCGAACACGCCGTACTGGCGCAGCGGCTCGATCAGCCCGCGGGCCGCGGTGAGCAGGTGACCGGCGACCTCGTCGGTGAGCGGGGACGGCTGACCGGTGGCGACGGCGATATCCCAGGCGTGCACCATCGCGTCCATCGCGCACAGCACGCCGGCGACGGGGGTCGGCAGGTCGCCGAAGGGCAGCGGGGTCGGGACGGCCTCGGTGTCGTCGGAGACGGTGGACCACGCGGTGGCGGTCTCCTCGACGGCGACCGAGATCAGCTTGGCCGCGCCGCCCTCGATGGCGCCGGACGGGGCGAAGGGGTCGTAGGCCGGGCCCGCGCCGATGCCGAGCGCGGAGGCGTAGGCCAGCTGATCACCGGCGGCGTGCTGAACCACCTGCGTCACAGTCCATTCCGAGCAGGGGGTGGCCAGCTGCCACTGATCGTCGGCGACCCCGGCGACCGCGTCGGTCAGTGCGCGGTAGGAGGTGGCGAGCACGTCGCGCCAGACGGGGGCGAGGGCGGCGGCGGGGGTGTTGTTCGCGGTGTTCTCGGTGGCGTTCATTGTCTTGCCTCTCAGTTCGTTTCGATCCGTTGAGATAAAGGTATGAGGCAATTAGGCTTGTTTTCTTCCTAATAGATCCGCCGATCGAAAGCCGACAGTGTGACCTCCACCACAACGCGGTTGCTGCGCCTGCTCTCGCTGCTGCAGAACGGCACGCATACCGGCCGTGACCTGGCCGAACGCCTCGCCGTCACCGACCGCACCCTGCGCCAGGACATCGCCAGGCTGCGCGAACTCGGCTATCCGGTGCACGCCGAACGCGGTCCGGTCGGGGGCTATCGCCTGGGTCAGGGCACGACGATGCCGCCGCTGCTGCTCGACGACGAGGAAGCGGTGGCCATCGCGGTCGCGATGGGCCTGACCGCCAAGGGCAGCACCGGCGTCGCCGACATGGACGTCACCCTCACCCGCGCCCTGGCCAAGATGGAACGCATCCTGCCGAAACGCCTGCAGCGCAAGGTGACCGCGCTGCGCACCGCCACCGACGTCGGGCCCGCCGTCATCGGCTCGCGCGAACCCGAGGCCCCCGTCCCGGCCGAGACCCTGGCCACCATCGCCACCGCGATCCGCGCCGCCGTCACCCTGCGGGTGGACGGGGTCGAATACGAGCCCTACCGCCTGATCAGCGCCACCCGCCGCTGGTTCCTGGTGGCCTACAGCCTGCACACCCACACCTGGCGGGCCCTGCCCGTGGCGTCGGTCGAACAGCTCGACCGGAGCGACCGCCCCTTCGCGCCGCGCCCGCTCCCCCAGCAGGACCTGGTCGGCTTCGTGCTGCGCGAGGTCTCGCTCTCGGGCTGGAAGGTGCACGCCGAGGTCACCGTGCTGCAATCCGCCGCGACCGTGATCGCGCGCATCAACCCGGCGGTGGGCATCGTCGAGCCGCTGACCGAGAACACCTGCCGCCTGCTGACCGGGGCGGACGCGCTGGAAACCATCGCCATCTACCTGAGCATGCTGATGATGGACTTCCGGGTGGACGGGCCGCCGGAATTGGTGGCGCACCTGCGTACTCTGGCCCGCCGCTACAGCGAGTCGACCCCGGCGCAGCGGTAGCGGCGAGCCGCCGTCACGGTCGAGCGGAGGCCTCGTCGACCGCGCACTCGTCGAAGTCACCCCGGTCGGCCGATTCTCCGTGTCCGGACAGCGCCGCGGTGCGGCGCGAGGCCAGCAGGAAATCCCTTGCCCCGTCGACGTCCGCACGCGTCAGGCCGATCGTCGGGTCGATCGGGATGAGGCGGGTCGGGGCGGTGCGGGCGGAACGATCCCGAGCCCAGCCCGCGTCACGGGGCTGGAACTGATCGTCGAACCAGACCAGCGGACGCCCGCCCGCCCAGGAATCTATGCCGCGGATCTTGGCGTGGTGTCCGTCCGAGTGCTGGAAGGCGGTGCCCGCGAAACGAATCACGTCGAGTTCGGGCAGACCCAGCGGGGCCGCGAGCAGCCGGTTGGCCTCGTCCTCCCACAGGGTCGCCCACACCAGGTCCGCGCCGGTCGCGGCGGCGAGGTCGAGCAGCAATGCGCCGTGCCCGGGATCCAGCCACACCGTGCGGTTCTCGGCGGGACGATCGGGAAATATCTTGGGGCGCAACAGGTGCGACCGGTAGGTCGCGGCGCGGGGGCGGTCGCAATCGGCGAACGGATTCAGCGGGCCGTCCACGTCCAGCAGAATCGCGGGTCTGATCGGCTCGGGGTGGTTCGGTCCCGGTTGGTTCGGCCGGGTGTGACTCGGTGCGGGTTCGATCGGATCGGACATTGGCGCTCCCCACCGGCCCGGACGCCGTGCCGGGCCCTGACGACGAATCGGCCTGCCAATCATGGGGCAGCGTCCCGTCGCGCACCAGTGAAATTCGCCCGGCCTCAGCGACCGCCGAGGCCGGACATGGCGATGCCGCGCACGAAGGCCCGCTGGGTCACGGCGTAGAGCAGGAGCAGCGGCAGCAGGATCACCATCGCGGCGGCCATCAGCAGCGGCCAGTCGGTGGAGTACTGGCCCTGGAGCCGGACCAGGCCGAGGGTGGCGGTGGCGTAGTCGTTGCGCTGGATCATGATCAGCGGCCAGAGGAAGTCGTTCCAGACGGTGATCCAGGTCAGCACGGCCAGAACCATGACGGCGGGACGGGCGTGCGGAAGCAGGACGCGCCAGTAGATCTGCCAGGGCGTGCAGCCGTCCAGGGTGGCGGCCTCCTCCAATTCCACGGGGAGCGTCAGGAAGAACTGGCGCATGAGATAGGTCCCGAAGGCGCTGCCGAACAGGCCGGGAACGATCATGGCCCAGGGGGTGTCCATCCAGCCGAACGCGCGCATGAGCAGGAACTGCGGGATGACGGTGACGGTCAGCGGCACCATGAGCGTCCCGAGGTAGGCCAGGAACACCGCGTCGCGGCCCGGGAAGCGCAGGCGGGCGAAGGCGTATCCGGCCAGGGAACAGAAGAACACCTGGCCGGCGGTGACGCAGGCGGCGTAGAGGGTGGTGTTCAGCAGCATGCGGCCGAGCGGGATGGCATCGAAAACGGCCGTGTAGTTGGACCATCGGGGATGCGCGGGCAGGGCGGCGGGGTCGGCCAGTTCGCCGTCGGACTTCAGCGAGGTCGTCAGCGCCCACAGGATGGGGGCCAGCGCCGACCAGGCCACCGCGATCAGGGCGAGGTAGATCAGCAGCGCCCGCTTCACAGTTCGGCCTCGGCGCGGCGCGAGAAGCGGAGCTGAATCAGGGTCAGGGCCAGCAGGATTGCGAAGATCACCCAGGCCAGGGCCGAGGCGTAGCCGACCTCGTAGAAGCGGAAAGCGTTCTGGAACAGCATGATTCCCAGGACATAGGTCCCCGTTTCCGGACCGCCGTTGCTGCCGGTCAGGGCGTACGCCTGATCGAACGCCTGCACCGAATTGATGACGGTGATGACGAAGACGAACGACAGCGCGCCGCGGATCAGCGGCACGGTGATCGACCCGAACCGGCGCAGCGCTCCCGCACCGTCGATTCGCGCTGCCTCGTACAGGTTTTCGGGCACCCCCTGCATGGCGGCCAGCAGGATCACCGTCGCGAACGGCACGCTCTTCCACACCGTGACCAGGCTCAGGGTCACCAGCGCCCACTCGGGCTCGGTCAGCCACGGCGCCGGCCCGAGGCCCACCCACCCCAGCACGAGGTTGGCCAGCCCGTCGTTGGTGGCGAAGATGAACCGGAACACCACCGCCATGGCGACCGTGGAGGCCACCAGCGGCAGGAACGCGATCGTCCGAAACACCCCGATACCGGCCAGCTTCCGATTCAGCAGCGCTGCGATGACCAGACTGACCGCCACGGTCGGCACCAGGGTCAGCACGGTGAAGACCGCCGAATTGCGCAGCGCGATATAGAACAGCGGATCCGCGGAGAACAGCCTCCGATAGTTGTCCACACCCACGAACCGCGGCGCGCTGAACAGATCCCAGGAGTGGAAACTCAGGTAGAGCGAAAACCCCAGCGGGAAAACCAGGAACACGGCCACCGCCGCGAGGTTGGGCGCGATGAACAACGCTCCGGCCCGTGCCCGCCGCCGGGCCAGCCCCGGGCTCGCACCACCCCGGTCCGCGGCAGCGTGCGACTCACTCATGTCGCCGCCCGCAGGAGTTCGTCGATGTCCGCGGCCGTGCGGCCCGCCAGTGAATCGGCGGTGGCCGCGCCGCGCAGGACCCGGTTACAGCCGCGTTCGAGCAACGACTCGACCTTGCCCCACAGGGGTGTGACGGCCAGTTGGCGGGAGGCGGCGGGTCCGCCGGTGAACACCTCGAGGTTGCGGATCCCGGGATGCGCCGCGGCGAAACCCGGTGCGCCCATGGCGGATCGCAGGACCGGGACGAACAGGCCGGACTCCGCTATCAGCGCCTGACCCTCGGGGCCGGTCGCGAACTTCACGAACTCCCAGGCCTTTTCGCGGCGGGGACTGGCCGTCGCGATCGCCAGGCCGGTGCTGCCGACGTCGGTGATCGCGCCGGGGCCGCCGTGCGGGCCGACGGGCAGCACCGTCACGTCGAAGTCCAGGTCGTCACGGCCGGTGAACTCCGAGAACAGCCAGTGCCCGCCCAGCAGCATGGCCGCGCGGCCGCTGCGGAACAGGTCCTGGGCCGAGACCGATTGCCGGTCACCGACTCCGGGCGCGACCCGGTGCCGGACCGCGAGATCGGCGTAGAACTGCAGGCCCGCCGCGAACCGCGGATCGCCGAGGTTGGTGCGCTCGGGGCGCACCGGCGGGCTGAACCACTCCGCACCGTTGTTCATGCCGAAGCAGGCCGCCGAGAAGTACGGCACCCAGGCGTCGGCGAAACCCCAGCGCTCGGTGCGGCCGTCACCGTCGCGGCGGGTCAGCGCGGTGGCCGCGGCCAGGAACTCCGCGAACGTCCACGCGTCGGCCCACCGTCCCGGCGGCTCGATTCCCGCCTCGGCGAACAGCTTCCGGTTGTAGTAGAGGAACACCCCCGACCACTGCTCCGGCAGCGCGTACTGCCCGCCGCGCCACGCGAACGTCTCCCGCAGCGGCGCGTAGCCGTCGGCCCGCAGCGCGGCGGCGTACCCGGGATCCCGATCCAGGAACTCCCGCAGGTCGACCAGCACCCCCCGCTCGGCCAGTCCCGCGTAGAGCAGTTCCCACGACATCAGCACGTCCGGGCATTTGCCGCCCGCGCAGTAGGTCAGCATCTGCTGCAGCGGATCCGGCCCGGACATGATCGTGCGGATCCGGATGTCCGGCCGCCGCCGCTCGAACTCCTCGATGATCCGCAGCCGCGCCCGCGCCTCCTCGGGCCGCGCCTGAAAGAAGAAGGTGACCGCGTCGTCGTCGTCCCCGGCACAGCCCCCCAGCGCCGCCAGCGGGGCAGTCGCGGCGGCCGCACGGAGTATCGCGCGCCGCGAGAACGCCTGCGGGAAGCGCGCATCGGGAGCGGGCGCACGGGGCGGGGCGGCCGGGGGCGCGGTCATCGGCCGTACCGTCGTGCGCCGGTTCGGCTTCCGGAGCCCGCCCGGGCCGCGGTCCACCCGGCGCCGACCCGCGTATGTTCGGCTCGCAAGCGCGGGCGTGGCTTTCGCGCATCGCTCCCCGAACGCTCACCCCGCACCCCCGGTCCACGGCCGCCGCGCGCGGACAGCGCTGTCCGGTCGCCACTCGTCGTCCGGTTTCGACCGTTCGTCGCACTTGCCCGGCCACTCGGCGCAATTCGATCGCCCGCCGTCCGCGAGCGCCGACAGTACGGGCATGAGTGATTCGACGGCCCGGGCGGCGACACGCGCCGACGGGACGGCGGGACGGGCATCGGATCTCCTCATGGTCGCTGGCCAACCCACCGGACCCTGTGGCCCAGGTCGCAGATCAGCATGGCAGCATACGGTGAGCAACCGGCGACACGCGGCGAACACGCGGAAGCGCGGGACAGCCCGCCGGACCGCGACACCCCCGCCCCCGGCACGATGCCGCCGCCGGCCCACCCGTATCCCGCGGCGCGACACCGGGTGAGCGGCGCGGGAAAGCCGACTTCCCGGCATGTCGGTTCCGCTACGTTGGCACCATTTCACCTAGATCCTTTGGATTCCGCTGTACCGCAGGGAGAGTTGGCCCATGGCGACCATCGAATATCTCCGGACGGACCCCGACCTACCCCCGGTCGGCGTCGTGGACCGGACACCCATGACGCGTGCGAAGAAGGGCGCATTCCTCGTCATCGCCCTGCTCGGGGCCCTCGCGTGGACCATTCTGGCCGTGGTCCGCGGCGAGAACGTGAACGCGGTCTGGATCGTCATCGCGGCGGTCTGCACCTATGTGCTGGCCTACCAGTTCTATTCGCGCCTCATCGCCTGGAAGATCACCAAGCCGCGCGATGACATGGCCACACCCGCCGAGGAGATGGAGAACGGCCGCGACTACATGCCGATGGACCGGCGTGTGCTCTTCGGCCACCACTTCGCCGCCATCGCCGGCGCGGGCCCACTGGTCGGCCCCGTGCTCGCCGCGCAGATGGGCTATCTGCCGGGCACCATCTGGATCATCGTCGGCGTCGTGTTCGCCGGTGCGGTGCAGGACTATCTGGTGCTGTGGGCATCCACCAAACGCCGCGGCCGCAGCCTCGGGCAGATGGCCCGCGAGGAACTGGGCCGGGTCGGCGGCGTGGCCGCCATCGTGGCCGTGCTCGTCATCATGATGATCCTGCTCGCGGTGCTCGGCATCGTGGTCACCAACGCGCTGGCCGCCACCACCAACAAGGAGACCGGCGTCCTCGAGGGCGGCAGCCCGTGGGGCGTGTTCTCCATCGCCATGACGATCCCCATCGCGCTGCTCATGGGCTTCTACCTGCGGTACGTGCGCCCGGGCAAGGTCGGCGAAGTGTCGATCATCGGCTTCGCGCTGCTCATGCTGGCCATCGTGTCCGGCAACTGGGTCGCCGAATCCGGCTGGGGCCGTGACCTGTTCACCCTCACCGGCACCACCATCGCGTGGCTGCTCATCGCCTACGGCTTCGTCGCCTCGGTGCTGCCGGTGTGGATGCTGCTCGCCCCGCGCGACTACCTGTCGACCTTCATGAAGATCGGCACCATCGGCCTGCTCGCGGTCGGCGTACTGGTCACCATGCCGACGCTGCAGGCCCCGGCCATCTCGCAGTTCGCGGGCAACAGCAACGGCCCGGCGTTCGCGGGCAGCCTGTTCCCGTTCCTGTTCATCACCATCGCGTGCGGCGCGCTCTCGGGCTTCCACGCGCTGGTCTCCTCCGGCACCACCCCGAAGCTGCTGGAGAAGCAGTCGCAGGCCCGCATGATCGGCTACGGCGGCATGCTCATGGAATCGTTCGTGGCGGTCATGGCCATCATCACCGCGAGCATCATCGATCAGCACCTGTACTTCGCGATGAACGCCAGCGGCGCGCTGACCGGCAACTCCGCGGAGAAAGCGGCGACCTACGTCAACGGCCTCGGGCTGGACGGGCCGCCCATCACCGCCGCGGAACTGGATCAGGCCGCGGCCGACATCGGCGAGAAGAAGATCGTCTCACTCACCGGCGGCGCGCCGACCCTGGCGGTCGGCATGTCCGAAGTGCTGCACCAGTTCCTGGGCGGCACGGGGTGGAAGGCGTTCTGGTACCACTTCGCGATCATGTTCGAGGCGCTGTTCATCCTCACCACCATCGACGCGGGCACCCGCGTCGCGCGCTTCATGGTCTCGGACGCGCTGGGCAACCTGGGCGGCGCGGCGAAGAAGTTCAAGGATCCGTCGTGGTGGCCGGGCGTGTTCATCTGCTCCGCGATCGTGGTCGCGGCCTGGGGTTCGGTGCTGCTGATGGGCGTGACCGATCCGCTCGGCGGCATCTACACGCTGTATCCGCTGTTCGGCATCTCCAACCAGTTGCTCGCGGCCGTCGCGCTGACCGTGGTGCTGGTGATCGTGGTGAAGAAGGGCCTGCTGAAATGGGCCTGGATTCCGGGCGTTCCGCTGGTCTGGGACCTCGTCGTCACCATGACCGCCTCGTTCCAGAAGATCTTCTCCGACGATCCCAAGATCGGCTACTGGCGGGCGCACGGTGACGCGGTCACCAAGCGCGAGAACTACCAGGCGGCCCTGGACACCGGGCAGCTCCCGGCCGGGGTCAAGGATCCGGCCGCGCTGCAGAAGGCGCTGGACGACCTGGACAAGATCGTCCGCAACACCTTCATCCAGGGCACGCTCTCGATCGTGTTCGCGGTGCTGGTGCTGATCGTCGCGGTCGTGGGCGTGCTGGTGTGCGTCAACGCCGTGCGCAAGGGCGGGGCGGAGACCACCGAATCGCCGGAGGTGCCGTCCAAGATCTTCGGGCCCAGCTCCTTCGTGGCGACCAAGGCGGAGAAACAAGTCCAGCAGGAGTGGGACGCCCTGATCGCCGAGGGCAAGGTGCGGCCGCCGGGTTCGGCGCACGCGCACTGACATGGCGATGAACGACAACTCGCGCGCCTCGTCGCCCGCAGCGCTGCTGCGGTCGGCGGGGCGCGCGGTCGTGCGGGTCGTGCGGGCGGTGATCTGGTGGTTCGACTCCGTGCTCGGGGGCAACGACTACCAGCGGTACGTGCAGCACCTGCGCCTGCACCACCCCGGCGGGGACATTCCGAGCGAGCGCGAGTACTGGCGGGAACGGCACGACGCGGCCACCCGCAATCCCCAGCAACGCTGCTGCTGAGCGCGGGTGTCCGATTTCCGCCGACGGTAGCGTCTGATTTCCGCTAGCGGAGTTCGGCGCGGGCTGCGATCGTGGATCCTGTGAGTGCGAACGATCTGGACTTCGAGCGCTGCTACCGAGCCGTGACGACTCGGGACGCGCGCTTCGACGGGCAATTCTTCACGGCGGTGCGAACCACCGGAATCTATTGCCGCCCTTCCTGCCCCGCCATTACACCCAAACCCGCGAACGTCACGTTCCTGCCCACCGCTGCCGCGGCCCAGCAGGGCGGGTACCGCGCCTGCCGGCGCTGCCTGCCCGACGCCGCACCCGGCTCCCCGCTCTGGAACACCCGCGCCGACCTGGCCGCCCGCGCCATGCGGCTGATCGCCGACGGGGTCATCGAGCGCGGCGGCGTGCCCGCCCTCGCGGACACCCTCGGCTACTCCCAGCGCCAGCTCACCCGGGTGCTGACCAGCGAGCTCGGCGCGGGTCCGCTCGCCCTGGCCCGCGCGCACCGGGCGCACACCGCCCGGCTGCTGATCCAGACCACCCGGCTCACCATGTCGGACATCGCCTTCGCGGCGGGATTCGCCAGCATCCGGCAGTTCAACGACACCGTGCGCGAGGTGTTCGCGGTCAGCCCGACCACGCTGCGCGAGGAGTCGCGCCGCCGCAACGGCGACACGCTGCCCGCCACCAACGGCGTCCTGACCCTGCGCCTGCCCTACCGCGAGCCGCTGGACCGCTCGTGGCTGGAATGGTTCCTCTCCGCGCACGCCGCACCGGGATTGGAAACCTGGGAGGACGGCGTCTTCACCCGTGCCCTGCGAACACCGCACGGGCACACCACCATCGGGCTCTCGGTGCAGCCCGGGCACGTACGCGCCTCGCTGGCGCTGCACGATATGCGCGATCTCGCGCCGACGGTGGCACGACTGCGGCATCTGCTCGACCTGGACGCCGACCCCGTCGGGATCGACGAAGCGCTGTCCGCCGGACTGGAATCCACGCATCGCGAGGGCATCGCGGGGGCCGTGCTCGCACCCGGCATCCGGGTCCCGGGCTGCCTGGACGGGCCGGAACTGCTGCTGCGCACCATGATCGGGCAGCAGATCTCGGTCGCCGCCGCCAATACCCATGTGGCCCGGCTGGTTCAGGCGCTCGGCGAACCGGTGGACGGGGCCGCGCACCACCTGTTCCCCACCACCGAGGCCATCGCCGAGCACGGCGCGGAGGTGCTGACCGGCCCGGCCCGAAGGGTCGAAGCCATCGTCGGCGCGGCGCGCGCGCTCGCCGGCGGCGACCTGGTCCTGCACTCCGGGCGCACCGCCGCCGACCTGCGCCGCGATCTGCTCGCGCTGGACGGGGTCGGCCCGTGGACCGCCGACTACGTCACCATGCGCCTGCTCGCCGACCCCGACATCCTGCTGCACACCGATCTCGTGGTGCGGCGCGGCGCGAGCCTGCTCGGCGTCGACCTCGCCGACACCGCGCGCTGGGCGCCCTGGCGCTCCTACCTGACCATGCACCTGTGGAAACACGCCCTGGCCAATCCCACATCCGTCCCCGATGGCGCAGCCGGCGCCCGGAAAGCGAGAACCGCACCGTGAACACCACCGCGACAGCCGATTTCGCCACCCTGACCACCCCCGCGGGCCCGTTCACCGCGCTCGTGGACAGCGAGGGCGCGGTCCTGGCCGCGGGCTGGACCGCCGACGCGGAGAACCTGCGCGGCCTGATCCACCCCACCCTGCGCCCGGCCGAACTGCGCGAGCGCACCGCGCTCGGCGCGGTGACCAAGGCCGTAACCGACTACCACGCGGGCGATCTCACCGCGATCGACCCGATCACCGTCCGCCAGCAGTCCGGCCCGTTCCTGGTGCACGCCTGGGAGGTCCTGCGCCAGATCCCCGCGGGCGACCCCGTCACCTACACCGAATACGCCGCCCGCTCGGGCCGCCCCGAGGCCGTCCGCGCCGCCTCGAACGCCTGCGCCCGCAATGCCGCGGCCCTGTTCGTCCCCTGCCACCGGGTCCTGCGGACCGACGGCACCCTCGGCGGCTTCCGCTGGGGCCTGGAGGTGAAACGCTGGCTCCTGGACCACGAGGCCTGAACGAATCTCAGGCTCCGATGGAGGTTTCGAGGCGGGAGCCGGTGCGGCCGCGGATCACGTGGAGGCGGCTGGGGATCCGCTGGCGCATCTCGTCGACGTGGCTGACGACGCCCACCACGCGGCCACCGGAGCGGAGCTCGTCCAGGACGCCCATCACGGCATCGAGGGTGTCGGCGTCGAGGCTGCCGAAGCCCTCGTCGATGAAGAGGGTGTCCAGGACCAGGCCGCCGGACTCGGCGGCCACCACGTCGGCCAGGCCGAGGGCCAGAGCCAGTGAGGCCATGAAGGTTTCGCCGCCGGAGAGGGTCTTGGCGGGGCGGACCGCGCCGGTGTAGTCGTCGCGGATGTCCAGGCCCAGACCGCCGCGGCGGCCGTGCCGGCCGGCGGCGTCGGAATGCACGAACTCGTAACGGCCGCCGCACATCAGGCGCAGGCGGGAGGAGGCGGCCACCGCCACCTCTTCCAGCCGGGCCGCCAGCACGTAGGAGCGCAGGGACATTCGGCGACTGTTCTCGCCGCGCCCGGCCACCACCTCGGCCAGGCGCGCGAGTTCGTCGTGCGCGCGCTGCAGCGGGGCGATGCGATCCACCGCCGCCCACAGCTGCGAGCACAGCTCCTCGAGCTGTTCCACCCGGCGGGCGGCCTCGGAGTGCGCCGCCACCGCGCGCTCCAGCAGCGTCTGCGCCTGTGCCACGGCGCTTTCCAGGCCCGCGAGGTCACCGGGCGGCTGGTCGGCGGCGGCGCGGATCTCGGGTTCGGCGAGCACGGTCTCCGCGTGCGCCCGGGCCCGATCGGCCGCGGTCAAGGCGGCCTCCAGCTCGCTCTGCCGCTCGGCGGTGCGCGAGGCCGCGTCCACCGCCTGCCCGTACCCGCGCAGCGCGGTGTAGTCGACGCCGTTCGCGCCGAGCACCGGCGGCGGCGCGTCCACCAAACCCGCTTCGCCGGCGAGCTTTTCGACGCGCACGGCCAGCGCCTCGAGCTGCTCGCGCGCCCGCGCCACCGCGGCGCGGATCTCGCGCACGGCGCTCGCGGCCTCGACCAGCGCGGCCAACCGGGCTCGGCGGCGCTCCACGGTTCCGTCCGCCCCGGCGGCGGCGCGCAGGCGCTCGGTCAGTTCGGCCAGCCGCCGATCGGTGGCGACGAGGCGTTCCATCGTCGCGCTGCCGCGACTTTCGCAGTCGCGCAGTTCGTCCTGGAGCCCGACCTCCTCGGCGCGCAGGCGCTCGAACTCCGCCGTCAACGTGGCCGCCCTGCCCGCGAGCTCACGACTCGCGACCCAGCGTGTCTCGGCGGCGGCGAGGGCGGCGGCCAGTTCCGCCTTGTCGGTGTCGCCCCCGCGCTCGACGAGCACCTCGATGGCGCGTTCGAGATCGGTGATCGCCTGCCCCACGCGATCCCGGGCGGCCTCGGCCGCGCGTTCGGCGGCCAGCGCGGTGTCCTCGGCCTCCTTCGACACCGCGTGCGCGGCCGGGCGCGCGGGCGCGGGGTGTTCGGCCGATCCGCATACGGCGCAGGCTTCGCCGTCCACCAGATCGGCCGCCAGTTCCGCGGCCATCCCCGCCAGCCGCTGTTCCCGCAGCGCGAGGGTGCGCTCCCGCGCGTCCAGGTGGGCACCGCGCCGCGCCGCGAAATCCCCTCGCGCCCTGCCCAATTCCTCTTGACGACGTTCCAGTTCCAGCGCGGCCTTGGCGGCGTTCTTCCACCGCTCCCGCTCGGCCTCCAGCACCGGCAGCCCGGCCGCGGCGTCGGTGGCTTCGCGCAGTTCCCCCTGAACCTTGACGAGCCGCTCCGGCAACGCCCCCCGCTTCCGCTCGACGGTCGCGGTCCGCTCCCCCAGCGCCCGCTGCTCCTCCCGCAGCCGCGCCAGCTCGGCGGTCAGCCGATGCGCCGACTCCGCGTCGGCCCGCACCTCGTCCAACGCCCCCATCTGCGCGCTCCACCGCCGCACCGCGGCCTCGAGCCCGGCCCCGGCCTCGCCCCGCCGGAACGGCTCGGCCGACATCGGCGCACCGGCGCCGGGCATCGCCGAACTCCCGGCCGTCACCCCCGCCGGACCCGGCACGCGAAGGACATCGGTCGAGTCCGGGCCGTAGCCCCCGGTCCTGTTCGCGCCCAACCTATCCCGGGCATCGGCCGCACGCCCCGGTGTGCCGGGGGAATCCACCGTCCCGTCGACGCTCAACCCATCCCGGGCACCGGCCGCGTCTCCCGTCGCCGCTCCGGCATCAGAGCCGTCGGCCGCAGGACCGGATGCGGTATCGGCCTCGCGCGCGCCCGCGAACTCTCCGTCGTGCAGCGCGCCCGCGGCGGGCGGCGGCTCCTCCATACCTTCGAGGTCGAGGGCGAGATCGCTGTCCGTCAGTTCACCATCGGCCAGATCCATTGCCGCCCAGCGGGTTCCCGGCAGTTCGGCGCTCGCCGGCTCGAGGAGCCGGTCGGCGAGCTGTTCCGCGGCGCGGGTCGCGTCATCTTCGCGGCGGCGCAGGGCCACGGCGGCGGCACGGGCCTCGGCGAGGGCCGCGGCCACCGGCTCGGCGCGGCGCGCGCGGTCGAGTTCGAGCTGGGCGGCCTCGCGCTGGGCGGCGCCCGCGGCGTGGGACTCGAGGCGGGTCAGGGCCTCGGTGCGGCGGCGGTGCAGCTCGTGCAGGCTCCGCTGCGCCTCGGCGGACCGCCGCGTGGACGCCGAATGTCCCTGCCGCTCCTGCAGTTCGGTGGCCGTCGCGGTCAGTTCGATGCGGGCCGCGCCGAGCAGGGACTGGGACCAGCCGACCGATTCCAGCGGGCCGGCGGTCGCGGTGGTGGGCAAGCCGGCGGCGGTGCCCACGCTCGCGATGAGGCGATCGACGGCCTGCTTGCGGGTGTCCAGATCCGCGGTGCTCTCGCGGCGCTTGTCGGTGAGCCATTTCTCGGCGGTGCCGAAACGCTCGGTGTCGAAGAGCTTTTCGAGCAGCTTCTCGCGCTCCTCGTTGTCCGCGCGCAGGAACCGCGCGAAATCGCCCTGCGGGAGCAGCACGACCTGGAAGAACTGGTCGGCGCTCATCCCGAGCAGGCGCAGCACCTCGTCCCCGATGTCGGGAATCCGCGACAGATTCTGCCCGCGCCCGTCCAGCCATTCCAGCGTGGCGGCGGGCTTCTCCTCGGTCACACCGGTTTTCGCGCGCTTGCTGGGCCGCAGGAACCCCGCCTTGCGGATCAGGCGCAGCCGGCGGCCCCCGAGCGTGGCCTCCAGCCGCACCTGCGGCGCGATCTGCTTGTCGGCGTGATCGGAGTGCAGTTGCTTGATCTCCCCGCGCGCGCCGGGCACGCTCCCGTACAGCGCGAAGGCGATCGCGTCCAGCACCGTGGTCTTGCCCGCCCCCGTCTGACCGTGCAGCAGGAACAGCCCATCGGCCCCCAGCTCGTCGAAATCCACCACGGCGGTTTCGGCGAACGGGCCGAACGCGGTCAATTCCAATCGATGCAGCCGCACGCGCGCTTCCCTCCGAGAGTTCTGGCCATCGGCAATCCAACTACGTCACCGGTGCGGACGCGAGCGAAGCCTGCCGCCGGCGCGCCGCCGTATGCGTTCACGCCGTCAATCCGGTTGCACCGCCCGGGTTTTCACCGTCGGAACCGAACAACCCGTCCTGCGTGCCGGACGATCCGGCGTCCGGCGCGCCCGGCTCGACGGCCGCGCCGGCGTCCACCGCGACTCCGCCGCCCGGCCGCCGGGTCTGATCCTTCTCCCGCACCGCCGCCGCCAGTGCCCGCTCCAGCCACGTCATCTCCCCCGCGCTCGGCGCACCGCGCACGTCCGAGAGAAAACTCTGCGCGATCTCGGTGTCGCGCCGCCCGTGCACCCGCTCCCGGTATCGCAACTCCGAGTTACCTTCGGGCCGAACCCATTCCACGTGCACCGCGTGCGGAAACCGCTCCCGCAGCCGGCGCAGCGCGTCCACCGGCCGCACCTCGTCGACGAGCGTCGCCGACACGTAATCCTCGGTCGCCGCGGCATGCGCGGCGCCGGTGAGCAATTCGTCCAGCGTGCCGCGCAGTTGGCTGAGCCCGCGCACCACCGGCAGTTCGCGCCGCGTCACCGCGGACAACCCCGCACCGTCCAGGTCCACCAGCCACACCGCCTTGCGATGGGATCGCTCCCCGAACGAATACGGCAGCGGCGAGCCCGAATACCGCACCGACTCCGAGAGCGTCTGCGGCGAATGCAGATGCCCCAGCGCCACGTAGTCCAGCTCCGCGAACGCCGACAGCGGCACCGTCTCCACCCCGCCCACCGAGATCGAGCGCTCGGACCCGGTGGCCTCCCCGCCCACCACGAACGCGTGCGCCAGCACCACCGACCGCACCGCGCCGCGCCCGGCGAGATCGTCACGGATCAGTCGCACCGCCGCGTCCAGGATCTCCGCGTGCGAACGGGCCTGCGGCACGCCCAGTTCCACCCGGGTGATCTCCGGCTCCAAATACGGAATGCCGTAGAAAGCCACCTCTCCGTGTGAATCAGACAGCATTACGGGCCGCGCCACATCGGCGATCGCACAGCGCAGATGCAAACCCCCCGCGGCCGCGAAACTCCCCAGCGCACCGAGCCGGGTGGGCGAATCGTGATTGCCGGACGTCGCGACGATCGTCGCCCCCGCCGCGCGAATGGCCTCGAATCCCCGATTGCACACCGCGATCGCGTCCGCGCTCGGAATGGACCGGTCGTACACGTCCCCGGGCAGCACGACCACATCCACGCCCTCGGCCGCCACCAATTCCGCGATGGCCGCGAGCGAACTCTCCTGATCGCCGAGCAGATCGACGCCGTGGAAGGTGCGCCCGATATGCCAGTCGGAGGTGTGCAGGATGCGCATGCCGCAGAACCGTAGGCGATACGACCGACAGAGACGGCCATACCCTCGTCCCCCGTCGGAATTGCGCGCATGCATTGCCCTTTTCGCCCGCATCGCCACCGTTTGCCACACCGAACCGGATCGCACCGTCGCGCCTGTTCACAGCCGCTGCACCTGCCCGAATCGACCGTATTAGACCGATTTCTCGGTACGCCGCGCGGTTGCCGCCTTCGCAATTTTGTCGGTGGCGTACGGCACTATCGGCACCCATGACCGCACCGATGCTGTTCGCGCTGCTGTTGGTGTTCATCGCGGGGCTGGCCGTGGGCTGGCTCGGGCATTCCGCGCGCGCGGGTCAGCGCGCGGCGGTGGCCGAGGCCCGGCTCTCGGCCATGCACGACAACGAACGGCTGCTGCGGCACTCGCTCGGCGCGGCCAGCGAGGACGCGGCCCGGCGGCAATCCCATGCCATCGGCACGCTCGTCGAGCCGCTGCGCGAGGCGGTCGGCACCCTCAACCGGCACATCCAGGAGGTCGAGCACAACCGCATCAACGCCTATTCCGGTCTGCGCGAACAGGTTGCGGGCATGCAGCGCATGTCGCACCAACTCTCCACGCAGACCGGGCAATTGGTGGCCGCCCTGCGCGCACCGCAGGTGCGCGGGCGCTGGGGCGAGATCCAGCTGGAGCGGGTGGTGGAGCTGGCCGGCATGACCAGGCACTGCGATTTCGACACCCAGGTCACCCGCCGCGCGGGCAGCTCGGGCGCGACCGAGGGCGTGATCCGCCCCGACATGGTGGTGCGCCTGGCGGGCGAGCGCCACATCGTGGTCGACGCGAAGGTGCCCTGCACCGCGTATCTCGAGGCCGCCGCGACCGAGGAGCCGCGCGAGCGCGACGCCCATCTGGCCCGGCACGCCAAGCACCTGCGCAACCACGTGGACCAGCTGGCCGCCAAGGAGTACTGGGCGGCCTTCGACCCGTCACCCGAATTCGTGGTGCTGTTCGTGCCCGGCGACCCTTTCCTGGACGCCGCCCTCGGCGCGGACCCCGGCCTGCTGGAGTACGCCTTCACCCGCAACGTGGTGCTCGCGACCCCGACCACCCTCATGGCCCTGCTGCGCACGGTCGCGCTGGGCTGGCGACAGGAGGCCATGACCGCGGACATGGCGGTGATCCAGCAGCTCGGCCGCGAGCTCTACGGCCGCCTCGGCACCACCGGCCGCCACCTCGATCGGCTCGGCGCGCAATTGGGCAAAGCGGTCGATTCCTTCAATCACACCGTCGCGTCGGTGGAGACCAGGGTGATGGTCACCGCACGCAAATTGCACGACCTGGAAATCGCGGAGGCCCCCGTTCCCGATATCGGGCGGGTGGAATCCTGGCCGCAGGCGGTCGGATTCGCGGAAAACGACTAACCGGACGGGTTCCTTTTCACACGCTGTTCCTCGAGTACGCGTGATGTCGGCTCCCTCGCGCGGTCCCCGCATGCCTTAGTGTGCTTGACGTGGCAGTTACCCAAAGCGAGCGAGCCGAGGTCCCCTCGTCGCACCGTTCGATCGTGCCGACGGTTCCCGGAGTGCCGGCGGGAGCGGCGGTGCTCATTGCGGTGACCTGTACCTTCATCGGATTCTTCATCGATTCGGGCGGTTCGGAGCTCACCGGCACCTTCGCCACGCTGTACGTTCTCGGCTGCCTGCTGGCCGTGGCCGCGGTCCGCTATCGCGGCCTGTTCACCACCATGGTGCTGCCGCCGCTGCTGCTGTTCCTCTCGGTGCCGCTGGCCTATCAACTCATGATCGGCAACTCCGGCGGCGGCAGCGGCAGCAGCCGCAGCAAAGTCGGCGAGATGCTGCTCAATCTGGCCATCCCCCTGGTGAACCGCTTCCCCACGATGGCGCTGGCCACCGTGCTCGTGCTCATCGTGGGCGCGATCCGGGTGGCGCTGCACCGCCGCGAACTCGACGGCACCGCGCTCAGCGCACTGCGCAGGCCGCAGCCCCGGACCCCCCGCCCGACGACCGCCGGACCGCGCACCCCGCGGACACCGCGCACCCGCCCGGCGGCGGACGCCAAGGATCCCAAGGACGCGACCACCCGGCGCCGCGGCCGCGCGGCCGACAAGGCCGAGTCCACCGAGACACCGGCCGCCGGGACCGCCCGCCGCCGCCCCGCGGGCCGCGTCGCCGAGCGCCCGCCCCGCGTCGGCGGCGACGCCCGCCAGCCCGCACCCGGACAGGGCGCCGCGCGCCCGGCTCCGGGCGAACGCAAACGCCCCTCGGCGGGCGAGCGCAAACCCGCGGCGGACCGCAAGCCCGCCGGGGAGCGCAAGCCGCGCCCGGCCACCGGGGACCGTGTCCCGCCCGCGACCGACCGTGCCGCCGCGCCGGACCGCACCGGCGCCCAGCCCCGCCGCCGCGCCCAGCCCGGCGGCGAGGTGCCCCCGCACCCGCGCCCGAATGTGCGCTACCGCGAACGCGATTCCGGCCGCATCGAGCGCTGAACGCGGCCGCGTCACACCCCCGCACAACGACGATCCCCGCACCCGCCGCGAATACGCGCAGCGGATACGGGGATTCGTTGTTTTCGAAGCGAGTACGAGCTAGCCGCGCGCGGGGCGCAGCTCGCGCGGCAGCGAGAACACCAGCGTCTCGTTGGCGGTGGTCACCGACTGCACCTCGCCGTAACCGTTGGCGGCCAGCAGTTCCAGCACGCCCTCGACCAGGATCTCGGGCACCGACGCGCCGGAGGTGACGCCGACCGTCCGCACGCCCTCGAACCAGGCCGTGTCGACCTCGCGCGCGTAGTCGACCAGGTACGAGGCCTTCGCGCCCGCGTTCAGCGCGACCTCGACCAGCCGGACCGAGTTCGAGGAGTTGCGCGAACCGACCACGATCACCAGATCGCACGCGGGGGCCATGGCCTTGACCGCGGTCTGCCGGTTCGAGGTGGCGTAGCAGATGTCGTCGCTGGGCGGATCCTGCAGATTGGGGAAGCGGGCGCGCAGGCGGTGCACCGTCTCCATGGTCTCGTCCACCGACAGCGTGGTCTGCGAGAGCCAGATCACCTTGTTCTCGTCGCGCACGGTGACCCGGTCCACCGACTCCGGGCCGTCGACGAGCTGCACGTGATCGGGGGCCTCACCCGCGGTGCCCTCGACCTCCTCGTGGCCCTCGTGCCCGATGAGCAGGATGTCGAAATCCTCGCGCGCGAAGCGCTTGGCCTCCTGATGGACCTTGGTCACCAGCGGGCAGGTGGCATCGATGGTGTGCAGATCGCGTTCGGCGGCGGATTCGTGCACGGCCGGGGAGACACCGTGCGCGGAGAAGACCACGACCGCGCCGGTGGGCACCTCGTCGGTCTCGTCGACGAAGATCACACCGCGCTCCCGCAGGGTTTCCACCACGTGGCGGTTGTGCACGATCTCCTTGCGCACGTAGAGCGGGGCGCCGTGCTTTTCGAGCGCCTTCTCCACCGTGACCACCGCCCGGTCCACACCGGCGCAGTACCCGCGCGGTTCGGCGAGCAGTACGCGTTTCGGCGCATCGGGCGCAGCCGTCGCGGACCGCACGATTCCGACGTTCAAAGGGATAGCCGAGGACATGCCCCAAAGGATACTGGCCCTCGGCATCGGCCGTGCTCCCGCTCGGGATTCACCACCGCGCGACACGCGGGCGCGCCGCAGCTGGGCGACCTCAGGTGAATAACAGCGAAAAATTGACGACAGAATCACTTTCTGTGACTTCTCACCTTTGCATCACAGGACGTTTCGGGCAGGCTAGGGGCATGTTCCGACCTCCGTTCTTGGCCCGGGTCGCCGCCGGGGCCGCTGTCTATGCCCTCGAGGAAACTCGCCGGCTACCTGCCAACGCGATCAATTTCCCGATCACCGCGATCAGTCAGCTGCTGCAGACCACCATGCATTTCCAGCAGTTCGTGACCAGTCTCGCGCTCAAGGGCGACGCCGTCTTCGATCGCTTGATCCAGCCGGAGGAACAGCCCGCATGGGCCACCTTCGACGAGGACGAGCCGTTCGGGCAAGCGCCGAGCGCCGTCGCCGGCACCGCACGCAAGAGCAGCTTCGATCTGTTCAGCCCCGCGGATTCCGCACCCGACACCGGCGCGGAACCGTTTGTGGCCGAAGCGGAATCGGTCGCCGCGGCGGTCGCCGAGCAGCCGAAGCCCGTCGAATCGCCCGCCCCCGCAACGGTTTCCACGGCCGCCAGCAATGGCCGCAACGGCAGCGTCGCGGTGGCCGAGCCCGAGGTGATCGCGCCCGAGGCGCCGGCCGAGCCCGAAGCCCCCGCCGAACCCGAAGCCCCCGCCGAACCCGAAGCCGCCGCCGAACCCGAAGCCCCCGCCGTAGTCGCCGAGCCCGAGGTGGCCACCCGGTACGACTACGCGAACATCTCCCTGGCGCAGCTGCGCGCCCGGCTGCGTCAGCTCACCGTCGAGGACCTGACCGCGCTGCTCGCCTACGAGCAGCAGACCCGGGCCCGCGCTCCGTTCGTCACCATGCTGACCAATCGGATCGCCACGGTGCAGGCCAAGTAGTCCGAGCTTCCGCGGCGCCGACTGGCCGGGTGGGTACCCCGGACGGTCGGCGCATTTCCTTTTCGTGCCGCCGGTCCCGGCCCTCTCGCGGGTGCGGCCACACGGCGTCGGTGCCAGCTGTCAGAATCACTACGGTGACCACCGACCAGCCCGCGCGGCAGCCCAGCAGCACCGCCGAGAATCCGATGCCGGTGCGCACCATCGCCGTCAAGGTGGCGCAGTGGATCGACAGGCTGGGCGCGGTCTGGGTCGAGGGCCAGATCACCCAGATCAATCTGCGGCCCGGCACCCGCACCGCCTTCCTGGTGCTGCGCGACACCGCCGCCGACATGTCGCTCTCGGTCACCTGCGACCCGGATCTGCTGCGCAATTCCCCGGTGCCGCTGCAGGAGGGCAGCCGGGTCGTGGTCTACGGCAAGCTCTCGTTCTTCACCGGCCGCGGCACGGTCTCCCTGCGGGTCACCGAGATTCGCCCGGTCGGCATCGGCGAGCTGCTCGCGCGCATCGAGCGGCTCAAGGCGCTGCTGGCCGCCGAGGGCCTGTTCGATCCGCGGCTCAAGCGCCCGATTCCCTTCCTGCCCAATCGCATCGGCCTGATCACCGGTCGCGCCAGCGCCGCGGAGAAGGATGTGGTGTCGGTCGCGACCCAGCGCTGGCCCGCCGTGCGCTTCGAGATTCGCAACGCCGCCGTGCAGGGCCCGACCGCGGTGCCGCAGATCCTCGAGGCCCTGGCCGCGCTGGACGCGGATCCGGAGGTCGACGTGATCGTGCTGGCGCGCGGCGGCGGCAGCGTGGAGGATCTGCTCGCCTTCTCCGACGAGACGCTGTGCCGCGCAATCGTTTCCGCCACCACCCCGATCGTCAGCGCCATCGGCCACGAACCCGACAATCCACTCAGCGACTATGTGGCCGATCTACGCGCGGCCACGCCGACCGACGCCGCCAAGCGGATCGTCCCCGACGCCGCCGCCGAAGCCGCGCTGCTGCGCGAACTGCAGGCCCGCGCCAACGCCGCGCTGCGCGGCTGGGTGGATCGCGAGGCGCGCGGCATCGCCCAATTGCGTTCGCGCCCCGTGCTCGCCGAGCCGCTGCGCCTGCTCGATCAGCGCTACGACGAGGCCGAACGGCTGCGCACCGCCGCCCGCCGCGCCGTCAACCACGCCCTGACCGCCGAATCCACCACGACGCGGCATCTGCGTGAGAAGCTCTCCGCGCTCGGCCCGGCCGCCACCCTGGCCCGCGGCTACGCGGTGGTGCAGAAGGTGACGGGCAAGGATCGCGAAGTGGTCCGCTCCATCGAGGACGCCCCGCCCGGCAGCCAACTCCGGATTCGAGTGGCCGACGGCGCGCTCACCGCCGCCACGCTCGCCGCCCAACCACTCGGCCCCCGAAAGGATTCCACCGCCTCATGAACGACACCGACCTCACCGAGATCGCAGGCTTCGGCTACGAGCGCGCCCGCGACGAACTGGTCAACGTGGTGAAGATGCTCGAACAGGGCGGCATGGATCTCGACGAGTCCCTGAACCTGTGGGAGCGCGGCGAGGCGCTGGCCAACCGCTGCGAGGAGCACCTGGCGGGCGCGCGCAAACGCGTCGAGGACGCGCTGGCCCACCGCACCGATCAGGGCTGAGCGACGGCCCTGTTGGGCTGCCACGCGGATCGGTGGGAACGCGGATCGACCGGACCGTGCGGCTTGAGTCAGGTCGTGCGGCTCGATCAGGCCGCAGCCACAGTTGGCTGCGGGCTCACTCGGTCCTCGGGTTCACGAGGACACACCGGCACACCGCACCAATCAGGGATGCGCAACGGGCCCGTATCGGGCTGCGGCGTGGATGGGTCGGCCCACGGGTCGATCGGACCGTGCGGCGGAGTCAGGTCGTGCGGCTCAGTCGGGCCGCGGGGGTCGGCTCGGCTCAGCGTGCGGGCAGGGGCTGCGCCGCGCCGACCGCGGTCGCGAGGGTGACGAACGCGCCGCGATTGCCCGCGCCCTTGACGAGAATTCGCACGGCGCCCAGGTCCGTGATCCACGCGGGCTCGGTGCCGGGCTCGGCGTAGACGACCCACTTGCGATCGCCGATCTGCTCGGTGCCCGTCGCATAGCGGGTACCGACCACGTCTTTGGCGAGCGCTTCCTCGGTCGCGACGGACTGGGTCAGGCGCATGTAGCTGCCCTGCGGGGTGATGTAGCCGACCGTGCTGGTCGCCGCACCCGCGATGGGGTCGTGGCCGCCGGAGTTGGGCGTCCAGTCCGCGGGCAGCGCGGGCTCGCGAATCGGGAAGCCCAGTTTGCGCGCGTCCTCGGTCAGCGAGGCGTGTGCGTCGAACTTCGGGATCTGGCCCTGGGTCGGCCCGCCCGTGGTGAAGGTGCACTGACTGGCGATGCCCGCGATGACCAGACAGATCAGCACCAGGGGCAGCAGCGACCAGATGAGGTCTTTCCAGTCGTTGAGGATCCGGGGCTTCGTGTTCGGCACAGGCCCAGTATCCACGCCGGGGCGATGCGACCCGCCTCACAGTCCACCCGGCGTGCGAGAGTTCCGTATGCGTTCGTGACCGGCGCGGAAGTGAAACGTCAGTACTTGTTTAGAGCCACGAAGCGCAATGAGACAATTCACCCAGTAGTTAGGCGAACCTAGGAGGCACCGTAATGACGGCACCCACACCCGCACCGAGCCGCCGCGAGGCCCCGGACCGCAACCTCGCACTCGAGCTGGTCCGGGTCACCGAAGCCGGAGCGCTGGCCGCGGGTCGCTGGGTCGGCCGCGGTGACAAGGAGGGCGGCGACGGCGCCGCGGTCGACGCCATGCGGCAGCTGGTGTCGACGGTGTCCATGAAGGGCATCGTGGTGATCGGCGAGGGCGAGAAGGACGAAGCGCCCATGCTGTACAACGGCGAGAACGTCGGCAACGGCGAGGGCGCGGACCTGGACTTCGCGGTCGATCCCATCGACGGCACCACCCTGATGTCCAAGGGCCTGCCGGGCGCGATCTCCGTGCTCGCGGTCGCCGAGCGCGGCGCCATGTTCGACCCGTCGGCCGTGTTCTACATGGACAAGATCGCCGTCGGTCCCGAGGGCGCGGACGTCATCGACCTGTCCGCCTCGATCGCTGAGAACCTGCGCCGGGTCGCGAAGGCCAAGCGCTCCTTCATCTCCGACCTGACCGTGTGCGTGCTCGACCGCCCGCGCCACGCCAAGCACATCCAGGAGGTCCGCGACGCGGGCGCGCGCATCCGCCTCATCTCCGACGGTGACGTGGCCGGCGCGATCGCGACCGCGCGCCCGGACTCCGGCGTGGACATGCTGATCGGCGTCGGCGGCACCCCCGAGGGCATCATCGCCGCGGCGGCCATGCGCTGCATGGGCGGCGCGCTGCAGGGCAAGCTCGCCCCGAAGGACGACGAGGAGCGCCAGAAGGCGATCGACGCGGGCCACGACCTGGACCGCATCCTGTCGACCGAGGACCTGGTGTCCGGCGACGACGTCTTCTTCTGCGCGACCGGCGTGACCGACGGCGACCTGCTGCGCGGCGTGCGCTACTTCGGCGGCGGCGCGTCCACCCAGTCGATCGTGATGCGCGCCAAGTCCGGCACCGTCCGGATGGTCGATGCCTACCACCGCCTCACCAAGCTGCGCGAGTACTCCTCGGTCGACTTCGTCGGCGACGAGCACGCGGCCCCGCCGATGCCCTGAGCACCCTGCACCCGCAGGTAGCACCACCGCCACGGCGTACCGGCTTGCCCCGGTACGCCGTTCGCGTTTCCGGACCGTATTCCGCCGCCGGGTGTGCTCATTGCCTCAGGCGTGGCAACCCACTCGGCACCGGTCCGGGCCTATGGTCGAAAACATGACCGAGGAAACCCAGTTCCGGATCGAGCACGACACCATGGGGGAAGTTCGCGTCCCCGTCCACGCCCTGTGGCGTGCGCAAACCCAACGGGCGGTGGAGAACTTCCCGATCAGCGGGGGCGGGCTGGAGCGGGCGCAGATCCGGGCGTTGGGTCTGCTCAAGGCCGCGTGCGCCACCGTGAACCGGGACCTGGGACTGCTGGACAAGGTCAAGGCCGACGCGATCATCGCGGCCGCCACCGAGATCGCCGAGGGCAAGCACGACGACCAGTTCCCCATCGACGTCTTCCAGACCGGTTCGGGCACCAGCTCGAACATGAACGCCAACGAGGTGATCGCGAGCATCGCCGCGCGCGAGGGCGTCACCGTGCACCCCAACGACGACGTCAACATGTCGCAGTCCTCGAACGACACCTTCCCCACCGCAACGCATGTCGCGGCCACCGAGGGCGTGGTCAAGGACCTCGTACCGGCGCTGGAGCACCTGCGGCTCGCGCTGCTGGACAAGTCGGTCGAGTGGGCCGGGGTGGTCAAGTCCGGTCGCACGCACCTGATGGACGCGGTGCCGATCACCCTCGGGCAGGAGTTCAGCGGCTACACCCGGCAGATGAGCGCGGGCATCGAACGCCTGCTGACCACGCTGCCGCGGCTGGGCGAATTGGCGATCGGCGGAACGGCGGTCGGCACCGGTCTCAACGCGCCCGACGGCTTCGGCGGCCGGGTCGTGGTGGAACTCAAGCGATCCACCGGACTCGACGCGCTGTCCGAGGCGCGCGATCACTTCGAGGCGCAGGCCGCGCGCGACGGCCTGGTCGAGCTGTCCGGCGCGCTGCGCACCGTCGCCATCAGCCTGACCAAGATCGCCAACGACATTCGCTGGATGGGGTCGGGTCCGCTCACCGGTCTCGCCGAGTTGCAGCTGCCCGATCTCCAGCCCGGTTCCTCGATCATGCCCGGCAAGGTGAATCCGGTTCTGCCCGAAGCGGTTACGCAGGTCGCCGCACAGGTCATCGGCAATGACGCGGCGATCGCCTGGGGCGGCGGCAACGGCGCGTTCGAGTTGAACGTCTACATTCCGGTGATGGCCCGCAATGTGCTGGAGTCGATTCGGCTGCTGGCCAATGTCTCTCGCCTGTTCGCGGACCGGTGCGTGATCGGCCTGGTCGCCGAAACCGAACGCCTGCGCCGGCTGGCGGAATCCTCGCCGTCCATTGTCACGCCATTGAATTCGATCATCGGCTATGAAGAAGCCGCGGCCGTGGCGAAGCAGGCGGTGAAGGAACACAAGACCATTCGCCAGACGGTCATCGATCGCGGCCTCATCGGCGACAAACTCAGCCTAGAGGAACTCGACCGGCGACTGGATGTCCTGTCCATGGCGAAGGTCGATCAGAAGCGAGATTGACCGATATCCCGGGCCTGAGCGGGCAATTCTGAAGCTGCACCGAAATTGCCCGCCACATTCGGCGACCAGTAATAAGTCCGCGACCCGGCCGGATACTCGGTTCTCCCTCTTGTGCAACACGTTCCACACCTGGCAGACACCGATTCTTTCCAACATTCCACCGGTCAGCGAGCCTTTTTCTTTTTCTGGAAACTCCGTGAAACACATCGCGCACAGCCGCCGATTAGCTGAGTGTCCACATCGTGCGGTTGCCCCAGGAAAGGACAAGACAATGCTCGAAGCAGTACTCGGAGGACTTGTCAATCTCGTCGGCCTCAGCGCCACTACACTTCTGGCCGCACTCGGCATCGTCATCTGAAATCGGCGGGCATGGATATGGGGACGCAAGTCCCCATATCCATGCCCGCGTGCGGGAATCCCCCGCACACCGTCATCACACGCCCACGATCTCGGGATAGTTCCGCAGTTCGATGTCGTTCTTCGACCGCTCGGTCATCTTGATCATCAGATCGAACAGGCGAGACCCCAGGAACCAATTCCGGACGCGCAGCCCCGGTGCGGTTCGCGGCGCCAGGAACCTGCCGGGATGCGCGGTGTCGGCCAGCTTGCAGTAGCGCTTCATCATCTCCTCGTACCGTGCGAAGGCCACGGCGTAATCACCACCGGCGGTGGCCAATTCACCGGCCAGCACGTACGCGCCGACGACCGCCAGCCCGGTGCCGAAGCCCGCGAGGGTGTTCCCGTAGCCCGCGTCGCCGAGCAGCGCGACGCGCCCCTTGACGAAGGTCTTCATGGTCACCTTGCTGATCGAGTCGAGGTAGAAGCCTTCCAGCTCCGGCAGGCCGGCCAGCATGGCCGGCACCTCCCAGCTCACATCGGCGAACTTCTCGGCCACGATGCGACGCTGGGCGTCGAGGTCGCCGCGGTCGTACTCGAGTCTCGGCGACGCGAACAGATACATCTGCCCGGCCTTGGAACCGCCGGACACGGCCAGCCGCCCGGGCACGTTGTGCGCGTACGAGACTGCGCGTTCGCGAGCGTTCGCGCCGTCCGATTCCCAGTGCGAGGCGCCGGCGATGCAGTAGTAGTAGCCGCGATGTTGCACGAAGTCCGCTTCGGGACCGAAGGCGAGCGCGCGCACCCGGGAGTGAATGCCGTCGCAGCCGAAGACCAGATCGAAGGTGCGGGCGGGCGCGTGCGCGAATTCCACGTGGACGCCATCGGCGGTCTCGATCATCGCGGTGACGGTGTCGCCGAACAGGTATCGACACTCTGCCGCGGTGCGCTTGTACATGACCTCGGCCAGGTCGCCGCGCAGGATCTCGAGGTCGCCGCCGGTGAAGTCGCCGGAGATGCGCGCGGTCTCTCCGCCCTCGGCATCGACGATCACCATGTCGGTCTTGCCGGTCTGCCGGGCGCGCAGGTCGTCCAGGATGCCCATGCGCTCGAGCACGGTCATGTGCGTGTGGCCGGTGAAGTCGATGGCCTGGCCGCCGGCACGTAGCGCGGGTGCCAGCTCGACGACGGTGACGTCGAAGCCGTAGCGGTGCAGCCAGTAGGCGAGCGCGGGACCCGCGACGCTGGCGCCGGAGATGAGGACGGTGGTGTTTCGCATGATGGTGAACCTTCTTCGTTAATTGTGTCCAGCGGACGCTATTTCTGAAATCAGCGTATGCTGGACGCAGTTAGACGTCAAGCGCTGAATCCGGAAGGATGTCGACCATGGCCGGACCAACCACCACCGAACTGCTCTGGGGCGTACCGCAGCCGCCCAGGCGCGGACCGAAACCCTCGCTCACGCTGGAGCGGATCGTGGCCGAGGCGATCGCCCTGGCCGACACCGAGGGTCCGGCCAATCTCGCCATGGCCCGGCTGGCCGAACGCCTGGGCTGCGCGAAGATGGCGCTGTACCGCTACGTGCCCGGTAAGAGCGAGCTCACCGCGCTCATGCTGGACGCCGCGCTCGGGCCCGCACCCGAACCGGTGACCCTGGACGCGACGGCGGCCGAACCGTGGCGCGCCTACCTGACCTCGTGGACCGAGACGGCGTTCGAGCGCTACCGCGCCCACCCGTGGGCCCTGGAGCTCACCCCCGGGGTGCGGCCCATGGGACCCAACGAAATGAGCTGGCTGGAAACGGCTCTCACCGCGCTGGCCGGCACCGCGCTCACCGGGCCCGAACGCCTCGACAGCGTCGTGCTGCTGCTGGGCCACGTGCGCAGCCTGGTCCAGCAGGTGGGCACCGGCATCGACGACGACAACCTGGAAGCCGAGCTGGCCCGCGAGATCGGCCCGATCCTGGCCGCACACGCCGACCGCTATCCGCACACCGTCGCGGCCTTCACCGAACAGTCCGGCCGCGGGCCCGGCGAGCCGGACGCCGCCCGGAACAACGCCCTGCACTTCGGCGTCGACCGCATCCTCGACGGGCTCTCGGCGTATATCGCCGCCGCGCGCTAGCCGCGCCGATCCCGTGGTCATCGGGCGCCGCGCGAGGGCATGCCCGTCACGCGGCGGGGGGCGAACCCCGACCCGAATCGGCGTCCGATCTCGCCAGGCGGCGCACGCAGGCATCCCCGGCACACGCGCCCACCGGATCACGCGCAACCCAGACGCCCCCGGCCGTCACGCGGGGTAGGCCGAGCCGAGTCGGCTTCCGATCTCGCCAGGCGGCACGCGCGGGCATCCCCGGCACACGCGCCCACCGGATCACGCGCAGCCCGTGTGCCCGCCCCGGTCGTCACGCGGGGTAGGCCGAGCCGAGTCGGCGTCCGATCGAGCGAACGGGCGACACACCGCTCACGTTCCGACGCCCGCCGGGGGTGCGAAGTCGAGCCCGTGCGGCGCAAACCCTGGGCGCGCAGGGGAAATCCACTTAGGCTCGATACATGTCCGACCTACCGGAATTGCAACAGGAAGCGGTCACCACGGTGCGGGAGTTCTTCGCCGCGCTGGAGGTGAAGGCGATCGGCGAGGCGCTCGAGCTGGTCGATCCCGCCATCGTCTGGAAGAACACCTCGCTACCGGACGTGCGCGGCATCGACCGGGTCCGCTGGGTCTTCGACCGGCTCGCCAACCCCCGCTACGGTTTTCGCGTCGATGTGCACAACATCGCCGCCGACGGCCCGAACCTGGTTCTGACCGAGCGCACCGACTACCTGCGCTTCGGCCCCGTCGAAATCGGGTTCTGGGTGTGCGGCACCTTCGAGCTGCGCGACGGCCGCATCGCCCTGTGGCACGACCACTTCTCCTGGGAGAACCTGCTACGCGGCACGGTCACCGGCATCGTCCGCGCGGTCCTCCCCCGCTGATCGGAAAGCCCGAGTCCCTTCGGGCTCAACCTTTCGGTCCGGCGCCCGGCCTTCCGTCCGGCACCCGGCCATAACGGCCCTCCCGCCGTGCTCGAACCGCCGTGCTCGCCACTCGAGGCGCGGCCACCAGGCAGCCCGTCCGCGCGGATGCGGCCCGCCCGCCGGGCGTGGGATATTCGTCAGGCGTGGGATATTCGTCAGGCGTGGGATATTCGTCAGGGGGATATTCGCCAGGCGTGGCTGTTCGCCGACCGTCGGATATCCGCCGCGCGTGACCTGCCGGTCCGGCAAACGCGACGACCCGTCCGCGGTGATGAAGCTGCCGGGGCAGGTCGGTACAGCACGGATCAGGGGCGCAGGTGGTCCAGCTCGGCGCGGGCCTTCTCACCCTGCTCGCCACTCGAGGCTCGTCCACCAGGCGAGCCGTTCACGCGGGCGCGGGCCGTCCACGCGGATGCGGCCCGCCCGCCGGGCATGGGTTGTTCGCCGGGTGTGGGTCGTTCGCCGGGCATGGCCCACCTGTCCCGCAAACGCGACGACCCGCCCGCGGCGATGAAACTGCCGGGGCGGGTCGGTACGGCGCGGATCAGGGGCGCAGGTGGTCCAGCTCGGCGCGGGCCTTCTCGCCCTGCTCGCTGAAGTCGGTGCGGCCGAAGATGTTCCAGCGCTCGAGCAGCGGGGTGAAGACCAGCTCGTTCTGGCGGGCCGGGTCGTAGATGCCCGCCTCGGCCAGCAGATCGTCGCTGTTGGTGCCGTCCTGCAGGTGCACGACGGGCACGTGGAAGTCCGCGACGCGGTCGGCGATGGCCCGCACGGCCTGATCCGGCGCCTGATCCAGGGCGGCCGAGACCAGGTTGGCGAAGAAGATGGCGTGCAGTTCGTCGTCGGCGGCCAGGCGCTCGGCGATGGTGACCACGATCGGATCCTCCGACAGCGCGGCGGTGTTGCGGTGCCGTACGGCGGCCGCGGCTTCCTCGAAGGCGGAGGCGGCGAGCACGTCGATCAGGTGCATGCCGGGCCGGGAGAAGCCGAGCGTCATGTGCTCCATGCGCACGCGCTCGAGGGCGATCGGATCCACCGCACGGGTCACCATGAGGTAGTTCCGGATCATGATCTCGTGCCGGTTCTCCTCGGCCGTCCAGCGGCCGACCCAGCGCCACCACGGGCCGGTGCGCAGGTACTTGGCCAGCTCGCGGTGGTACGCGGGCAGGTTGTCGGCGACCAGCACGGCCACGGTCAGCGCCAGCTTGGAGACCTCGCTGAGCTCGGATTGCGCGGGCTCCCAGTCGGTTCCGCCGAGGAACTCGAAGTTGCGGCCGTCGTCCCACGGCACGTAGTCGTGGGGCTGCCATTCCGCCGCGACGGCCACGTGGCGCACGAGGTTGGCTTCCACCTCCGGCGCCAGCGATTCCAGCAGTTCGCGGTCGAGGAATTCGTTCTGCACGAGCACAACCTAGCGGCTGCGCCGCGAGCGCGGGCATCTTCCCCCCGCATTCGCAACGGCTATGGCCCGGCATGTCGAGCGGCTATAGCCGATCGGGCGTGATAGTCGCCCTCCCCACACTTTCGCCCGCGTCGCCCCGCGGCCCGCCACACGATGCTCGGTGACCAGCCGGACAGGCGCTACGCGGCCCGGCCGCACCGCGCCGCCCGCAGCGCGGGCAGCACATGCGGCCGGGCGACTCGGGTCCGGAACCGCGGGGCCCCGGACCCGCCCCGGCTACTTCTCCGTAATGGTGATGTTGCCGTCCACCCAGCTGATGCTGCCGTCCTCGAACTCGCTCTGCTTGCCACCCGGAACGGTCGTCTCGTCGCTCGTCGGGTAGCCGAGTTCGCCACCGGGGCCGCCCTGGCCGTCCCACGCCTTGCGAATCTCGCCCCACACCACGTGCGTTCCGGTCTCCGGGCTGGAATAGATGGCTCCGCCCTCGAATTCCTGCATCTTCCCGCCGCCGGGCGCTTCGCGCTCGGGACCGCTGGGATCGCCGAGCGGTCCCGCCGAGCCGCCCATTTCGGTGTACTTGGCGAGAAACGCGCCGGCGACGGCGATTTCGCCGCCGTTGCGCGTGGCGATCTTGGTTTCCATGGCTCCGCCGGTCACGGAGGTCTCCGGCGCGGCGGTCGTCTCCGGGGCCGCGGTCGCGCTGCCGGAGTGGTCCTCGTGCTCACCGGTGGTGGCCATGGCACTGGTGGCGGTCGCGCCGTCGGACTTGAAGTCCTTGTCGTCCTTGTCCTTCGAGCAGCCCGCGACCATCACCGTGATCAGCGCGACCGCCGCCACGATGCTTGCCGAACGTCGAGCGAAGTGGTGCATATCCATCCTCTCGGTCTTCAGGACGAAGCCCGGCAACCGTTCAGCACACCACCACTCCACGCCGAATCAACAGCCGAGCAGGTATTTCAGTGAAACATACCCTGCGGACTGTGAAACAAAACACATACTACGAATTTGCCCGGCCGGGCGGCGTTCCGAGCACGCCACCCGACCGGGCAAGGTCTGTCGAACCGGCTCCGCGGAACCGGCTACGGCCTATCGCGCCTTCACGCGTTCGGCCCGAACTCCTCCAGCATCTCGGTGACCAGCGCCGCGATCGGCGAGCGCTCACTGCGGGTCAGGGTGATGTGCGCGAAGAGCGGATGCCCCTTGAGCTTCTCGATCACCGCGGCCACGCCGTCGTGCCGGCCCACGCGCAGATTGTCGCGCTGAGCCACATCGTGGGTGAGCACCACCCGCGACCCGCTGCCCAATCGGCTCAGCACCGTGAGCAGCACATTGCGTTCGAGCGACTGCGCCTCGTCCACGATCACGAAGGAGTCGTGCAGCGACCGCCCGCGAATGTGGGTGAGCGGCAGCACCTCCAGCATGCCGCGCGCCTGTACCTCCTCCATGACCTCCGGGCTGGCGAGCCCTTCCAGGGTGTCGAAGACGGCCTGCGCCCACGGCCCCATCTTCTCGCTCTCGCTGCCGGGCAGGTAGCCCAGATCCTGGCCGCCGACCGCGTACAGCGGCCGGAACACGACCACCTTGCGGTGGGTGCGCCGCTCCAGCACCGCTTCCAGGCCCGCGGTCAGCGCGAGCGCGGATTTACCGGTGCCCGCGCGGCCGCCCATGGACACGATCCCGATGCTCTCGTCCAGCAGCAGGTCCAGCGCGATGCGCTGTTCGGCCGAGCGCCCGTGCAGCCCGAAGGCTTCTCGATCGCCGCGCACCAACTGCACCTTCTTGTCCGGGGTCACCCGGGCCAGGGCGCTGCCGCGTGCGCTGAGGAGCCGAATCCCGGTGTGGCACGGGATGTCCCGGGCCTCGTCCAGATCGATGATGGAGTCGGAGTAGATCTTGTCCACCACCGCGGACCCGACCTCGAGTTCCACCATGCCGGTCCACCCGGAGGTGACCACGTCCTGTGCGTGGTACTCATCGGCCTGCAGGCCGACCGCGCTCGCCTTGACGCGCAGCGGGATGTCCTTGGAGACCAGGACGACCTTGCGCCCCTCGGCCGCGAAATTGAGTGCGCAGGCGAGGATTCGAGAGTCGTTGCTGTCGGTTCTGAAACCCACCGGCAGCACACTGGGGTCGGTATGGTTCAGCTCCACCTGGAGCGTTCCGCCCGCGGAACCGATCGGTATCCGCTGATCGAGCCGACCGTGTGCCAGACGCAGATCGTCCAGCATGCGCAATGCCTCGCGAGCGAACCACCCGAGTTCGTGGTGGTGCCGTTTGCCCTCGAGCTCACTGATCACCACGAGCGGCAGCACCACGTGGTGCTCGCCGAAGCGGGTCAGCGCCCAGGGGTCCGAAAGCAGCACCGATGTATCCACGACAAAGGTTTTCAGTCCTGATTCGGACGACTGCGAGGCGCGAACTCCCTGCCCGGTGGTGCGCGCACCCTCGGCGGAAGTGTTGACGGAGCGTGCATCAGTCACGGTGGGCTCCTTTGCCACCCGCGCGACACCGCGCGAGCGTTCTCGCTGGGCCGGTCGGCCGTTAGGGTCGTAGGACCCGAGGGCCGAGTGCCGGCCCCCTCGCACTGAGTAGCTCAGACACGATCAGGACCTCCCGTACGCGCCACACCTACGCGGCCCGCACCCCCGACGCTACCGCCGAAATCGGTTTCCGGCTGCTCGAGTTGCAGGCGTGTTAGTGAAGATCGGATTAACTGCGTGTCCTACTTCGGCGTTTCGCCCAACTCGCCGAGGAGAACCGGAACATGGCTGTGCGCCGGATCCTTCACGGCCGTCACCAGCGTGAGTGGTTCCCGCGCGGCCTCGGCACGCAGTCTGGCCAGCGCGTCCTGCGGCGCGTCGCCGGAGAGTTCCGCGCGGTACTTTTTTTCGAATTCGGCTCTGCGCGTGTCCGGCTCGGCGTGGTACCACCGACGTAACTCGTTCGAGGGCGTCACGTCCTTGGCCCACTCATCGATGGATGCCTGTTGTTTGCTGACCCCGCGCGGCCAGAGCCGATCCACCAGCACCCGGCGGCCGTCGCCCGCCTCGGGTGCGTCGTACACACGCTTGACCCGGTACCTCGGTTGCGCTGCCATGGGTCCATTACAGTCGATGCCATGGCCGATACTCGCGATCTCGAGACGCTGTCCACCAAGGAACTGCACGACCGGGCAGTGAAACTGGCCGTTCGCCACGGCGACGTGAAATTCCTCTGGGATCTGCTCAAGTCCATTCCGGCCGCCGCGGCCGCCGCGGGCGATCTGGGCGAGAGCGAAGCCGACATCAAGTACGTGCTGCCGATGCTGGACGATTACGCGCACGCGGGCGAGGGCGAGATCGGCGAGGTGCTGCGCCCGATGTACGTGGATTACCTGGCCAAGAATTCCTGAGCCCCGCGCGGGCACGGCTCCCGCGATCCGCGGGGGCCGACGGGCCCGGCGCGGCGAACCTACACTCGGGGCATGACCGCTGACGCCACCCCGGAGCTCGTCGTGTACCGGCGTCCCGGCTGCCCCTTCTGCGCGCGCCTGCGCACGACCCTCAACCTGCGCGGCATCGCGCATCGCGAGGTGAACATCTGGGAGGACCCCGATGCCGCCGCGTTCGTGCGCTCGGTGGCCGATGGGAACGAGACCGTGCCGACGGTGGTGCTGCGCACCGCCGGTGCGAAGCCCGGCGACTCCGCCGAAAGGCATTGGGTGAACCCGAATCCCGGTGAGCTGATCGCGACCGTGAAGACGGACGCACCCGCGCTCACCGGCGGGCCGCGGCGGCTGCGCCTGTTCTGAACCCGGCGGGCCGGCTCTCGGTCCCGCGGTTCGGACGGCCGTCTCGTGCCGACGCCGACCGGTGGGCGGCCTGCACGGGTGGGCGGCCGATACCGAGCCTCGCTCCCCTGCCGCCCAGAGTCCGAAACCCACCGGGTCCGGCCCGATCCGAGCTCGCGCGATTCGAAAGAACCGGCCCGCCGCGATCATTCGATCGCGGCGGGCCGTATTCCTCAGTGCTGTCGGTCGTACCGCTCCGGCACTCAGCCGAGCAGACGCCAGTCCTCGAGGCCCTCGTACAGCGGGAAGGCCTGAGCCAGCTTGGCGACCCGCTGACGCAGCGCGTCCAGGTCGGCCGAGCCGGTCAGCGCGGCGGCGATGATCTCGGCGACCTCCGCGAACTCGGTGTCGCCGAAGCCGCGGCTGGCCAGCGCCGGGGTGCCGATGCGCAGGCCGGAGGTGACCATCGGCGGACGGGGGTCGAACGGAACCGCGTTGCGGTTCACGGTGATTCCGATCTCGTGCAGCAGATCCTCGCCCTGCTGGCCGTCGAGCTGGGAGTTGCGCAGGTCCACCAGCACCAGGTGCACGTCGGTGCCGCCGGTGAGCACGGTGATGCCCTTGGCCTTGGTGTCCTCGGCGTTCAGGCGCTCGGCCAGAATCTTGGCGCCGGACAGCGTGCGCGCCTGACGCTCGGCGAACTCGGCGCCCGCGGCGATCTTGAAGGCCACGGCCTTGGCGGCGATGGCGTGCATGAGCGGGCCGCCCTGCTGGCCCGGGAAGACCGCGCTGTTGAGCTTCTTGGCGTACTCCTGCTTGGCCAGGATCACACCGGAGCGCGGGCCGCCGAGGGTCTTGTGCACGGTGGAGGAGACGACATCGGCGTACGGCACGGGCGAGGGGTGCAGCCCGGCGGCGACCAGCCCGGCGAAGTGCGCCATGTCGACCCACAGCTTCGCGCCGACCTCGTCGGCGATCTCGCGGAAGGCCGCGAAGTCCAGGTGCCGCGGGTAGGCGGACCAGCCGGCGACGATCACCTGCGGCTTGGACTCGATCGCGAGCTTGCGGACCTCGTCCATGTCGACGCGATGATCGTCCTCGCGCACACCGTAGGCGCTGACCTCGTACAGCTTGCCGGAGAAGTTCAGGCGCATGCCGTGGGTGAGGTGGCCGCCGTGCGCGAGATTCAGGCCGAGCAGGCGCTCGCCCGGATTCATCAGCGCCATCAGGACCGCGGCGTTGGCCTGCGCACCCGAATGCGGCTGCACGTTGGCGTATTCGGCGCCGAAGAGTTCGGTGACGCGGGCCCGGGCGAGGTCCTCGACCACGTCGACGTTCTCGCAGCCGCCGTAGTAGCGACGGCCCGGGTAGCCCTCGGCGTACTTGTTGGTGAGCACGCTGCCCTGCGCCTGCAGCACCGCGCGCGGCACGAAGTTCTCCGAGGCGATCATCTCGAGGGTGTCGCGCTGGCGGGCCAGCTCGCCGGCCATGGCCTCGGCGACCTCGGGGTCTAGTTCACCGAGGGACTGGGAATTGACTGAGGAGGTCGTCTGCGTCACCCCGCCGAGTGTATTGGCCGGTGCCGAGCCGTTTGCCAGGGGGTTCTGAGTGTCGCCGAGCGAGTGCTGATCCATCGCAACCTCCGTACTACGGGATCCCCGGGGGTGCCCGAGGTCCTCATCGCCCAGCACCCAGGCGCGCGGTGCGGGACTTCGGTGCTTCCCGGTGGTTGCTTCCACCTCGAGTGCGCCAGTCGCGGTAGCGCCCATCCTATCCGGCGCCTACCGCCCGGGATCGCACGCCCGCCACGCCGTTGGCACAATGCGGTCGTCCCCGCCGCGACCGGGCGAAACGCCGCCGACACACCGGAGAACCTGTGCCCGGGAAATTAGGGTCTCGAACCATGTCAGCGCAGACGAGACGCGCTCGTAACGGCGTAGGCATGGACAGCGTGCGAAATTCAGGCTATGGCGGAGCACCGAAGATCGGTAATGTTTCGCGCGCTGGCTTTCCCGGCCAGTGACATCGGCCCAGATCTAGCTTTCGAGGTAAAAACACATGCTGTACAACATTGCCGGCGGCGGTTTCCAGGACGTTCTGCTCACCCTGCTCCGCACCCTCTGCACCGCCTCCAGCGGTGGCGCCTCCTGTGCCAACTGGGGCACCGCCGCCTGATAAACCGGTAATTCGGGGAGTTCCCTCACATCCGGCGTATCGCGCCCGGTGTGAGGGGTTCATCCAGCAATCGCCGGAAACGCTCCGATCGCTCATCCGCAGCGGCGGCGGCGTCCAGCCAGCCGCCGAGCAATCGGTATCCCTCCACATACGTGCTGATGTAGGCCCGCCACAGCGGCGAGGACAGGAAACGCAGCGACTGCCGTGCCCGTTCCGGCGTCACCAGGCTCCAGCGCTCCAGGAATCCGGCCACCTCGTCGGCATCGCGCCCGCGGTCGTGCAGGAGCAGCGCGGCGTCCTGGCGCACACCCAGTAGTTTTCCCGAGGCCGTCGAAACCCGTTCGGCGCGTTCACCATCGAAGCGCAGTCCGAGATCCGCGTATATCTCCTGCGCCCAGCGGCCCCAGCCCGGTCCGACGATCGACTTCAGCGCCAGATCCGCGAGTCCCTCGGCCATCAGGCACTGCGGGGTGTTGACCACGAACAGCGTCTGCTCGTCCTGTCCGGCGGCGACCAGCCCGGCTTCCTTGCGGCAGTGCTCGGTGTGATGACCCGGGTACGACTCGTGCGCGATCAAATGCCCGAGCTGGGACATGTGCTGTTTGAGATCGGAATTGATGGCGACCCGGGACTGATAGTCGCCCAGGTAGTAATTGAAGCCGGACCACGGCTTGTCCCCCACCACTTCGTATTCCACGCGCTCGTTGTCCGGCAGCGGATAGCGCTCGCGGACGAGTTCGCGCAGGGCGCCGGAGAAGGCGTCCACGCATTCGCGCAGGCGCTCGGGCGGGATCTCGTCGGCGCGGCGATGGGCGGTGATGCGATCGAGCAGCGGGCCGTCACCGGGCAGCACCTCGTCGAGTTGACGATGCGCGTCGCGGTAGTCGTCCTCCGAGCCGGGCGCGATCTCCACGTCGAAGTAGGCGTGCACCTCGTCGATGAACGTGATGTCGTCCCCGGCGAATTTGCGGGCCGAGCATTCCAGCGCGCGCAGGTGGACCTCGAGGAATTCGGTGCGCTCGGCGGACAGCCCCGCCGCGGGCAGTTCCTTCAGCAGGCTCGCCGCCCGGTGCGCGAGGTCGCGCGGCTGCGGGGCGGGCGCGTTCTCGCTCGCCCGGCGCAGGGCCGGGTCGCCGGTGAAGGCGTCGACGAAGCCCTCTTCCAAACGGTCGAAGGCCAGTCCCAGTCGCAGGTATTCGGTCACGAGTGGATGCGCTGCCATGGGAGTTCATTTAACTGCCTTGCCTGCTCGGGCGCGTGTCACCGCCGCGGCTATGTCCTAGATCACTATGGTTACCGGTGAGTAGCAACACCTGGTGTTCACCGGCTAGTTGGAGCCGAGCACAATTCGCCTATGCGTGGAGTGTCGACGTATCCGCCTCTGAGGAGTCCGGGGTCAGTACAGGTGGAAACCGAAGCGACACGTGCCCGGGCGCGGACCCGCGGTGACCGTTGTCGGACGACGCGGGGACGTGGATAGATGGCGCGAATGAGCGAGCCGAGCCCGTACGTGGAATTCGACCGCAAGCAGTGGCGCACGCTGCGCAAGTCGACTCCCCTGGTGCTCACCGAGGAAGAGCTGACCGGTCTGCGCGGTCTGGGCGAGCAGATCGACCTGGAGGAGGTCGCGGAGGTCTACCTTCCGCTGGCCCGGCTCATCCACCTGCAGGTGGCCGCCAAGCAGCGACTCTTCGCGGCGACCGCGACCTTCCTCGGGGAAACCCATCCCGATCGCCAGGTGCCGTACGTGATCGGCGTGGCCGGCTCGGTGGCGGTGGGCAAGTCCACCACCGCGCGCGTGCTGCAGGCGCTGCTGGCGCGCTGGGACCACCACCCGCGGGTGGATCTGGTCACCACCGACGGATTCCTGTATCCCACAGCCGAACTCACCCGGCGCGGCATCATGCACCGCAAGGGGTTCCCGGAGTCCTACGACCGGCGCAAGCTGCTGCGCTTCGTCACCGAGGTGAAATCCGGTGCGCCCGAGGTGTGCGCGCCGGTGTACTCGCACATCGCCTACGACATCGTGCCGGATCAGTTCCACTGCGTGCGCCAGCCCGACATCCTGATCGTCGAGGGCCTCAACGTGCTGCAGACCGGTCCCCGGCTGATGGTCTCGGACCTGTTCGACTTCTCCATCTACGTGGACGCGCGCATCGAGGACATCGAGACCTGGTACGTGCAGCGCTTCCTGGCCCTGCGCAAAACAGCCTTCGCCGACCCGAATTCGCATTTCCATCACTACGCGAAGTTCAACGACGCCGAGGCGACCAGCGCGGCCAAGGAGATCTGGAACAACACCAACCGGCCGAACCTGGTGGACAACATCCTGCCGACCCGCCCGCGCGCGACGCTGGTGCTGCGCAAGGACTCCGACCACACCATCAACCGGCTGCGCCTGCGCAAGTTGTAGGGACTACAGACTCCAGGCCGCGTCCAGGCGCGCGCCCACGTCGATGTTCGTCGCGGCCTGGATATTCGGCTTGTGGATCTCCTCGGCGATGTAGCGCGCGACGAAGCGGCGGATCTCGTGATCGACGCTGGCCACGATGCGCAGCACCTCGCCGCGCCGGGACGCGCTGGCCACGTTGATCCGCACATTGCTGGGCTGCGGCTCGGCGATCTCGATCAGCACCCGCAGGGGTTCGGCCGTGCGCACGGTCAGGCGCAGGTGAATGGTGCCGTCGACGCGGAAGGGATAGCGGTCCACCGCGAGGTCGATGAGCAGGTCCACATCCAGCGGGATCACCAGATCGAACGAAATGTTGTCCAGCACTTCCCGATTCAGGCGGGGCTGACCCAGGCGCACGCTGGCCGAGAGTTTCGCGATGCGGCCCGGGCCCGCGCCGATGGGGCCGAACTCGAACTGCTCGCCGGTCAGCTTCTCGAAAGCGCCGGCGATCCGCTCGGGCGACGCCGCGTATTCCAGGAATCGCCGCCCGAACTCCTCATAACTCAGGTACGCCGCGGCGCCACCCTGCCCCTCGACCAGTTCGCTCATGCGATCCGACGGTACGCAGCGAAGCGCCCGCGAACCACGGAAGCCATTGCACTGCAATACAACCGTTGACTGGCCGTGTCGCGGTCGCGGCCGGGGTCACGGCGCGGAAATCGAGGTCCGGGTGCGCGCTCAGACGCCGAAGCGGCGGTGCCGCGCGGCGAAATCGCGCAGGGCGCGCAGGAAATCCACGCGGCGGAACTCGGGCCAGTAGGCCTCGGTGAACCAGATCTCGGAGTAGGCGCTCTGCCACAGCAGGAATCCGGAAAGGCGCTGTTCACCGGAGGTGCGGATGACCAGATCCGGGTCCGGCTGACCGGAGGTGTACAGGTGCTGGCCGATGGCGTCCACGGTGATGGCCTGGACCAGATCCTCCCCAGTCTCCCCGCCCTCCAGCTCCTGGCGCACCAGCGAGCGCACCGCGTCGGTGATCTCCTGCCTGCCGCCGTAGCCGATGGCCACGTTCACGTGCACGCCGTCCCGGCCCAGGGTGCCCTCGGCGGCGTGCCGCAATCGCTTGGCCACGACGTCCGGCAACTGATCCAGTGCGCCGACGATCCGAACGCTCGAATTCTGTTCCGGCGCAGAGAGTTCCTCGACCACGTCGGTGATCACCTCGAAGAGCGTCTCCAGCTCCTCGGGATCGCGGCCCAGGTTCTCGGTGGAGAGCAGGTAGACGGTGACCATCTCGATTCCGGCCTCACCGCACCAGCCGACCAGCTCGGCGATCTTGAGCGCCCCCACCCGATGCCCGTGACTGACATCGGTGAACCCGTTCTCCCGCGCCCAGCGCCGGTTCCCGTCGCACATCACCGCCACATGGCGCGGATGCTGCTTACCCGCCAGCTGCTTGGCCAATCTGGCCTCGTACACGCGATACGGGAGTCCACGCACCTGACTCGCAAGCTTCACGGCACGTCACCCTACGCCTAGCCCGCCTCTCCGCGATTTTGGCGCATGGCTTAGGAGCCGTTGACAGTCCCATTCGCGTGGTGCGGGGAGGTTCGGAAACCATTTTGGGCGTACCCCGGGAGTTACCCCGACCGGTACGAGACCAGTCGGCACGACACGATCGGCGCAGGGGTTGGGAGCCGTTGACGGTCCCATTCGCGTGGTGCGGGCAGGTTCGGAAACCATTTTGGGCGTACCCCGGGAGTTACCCCGACCGGTACGAGACCAGTCGGCACGACTCGATCGGCGCAGGGGTTGGGAGCCGTTGATGGTCGCGTTCGCGTGGTGCGGGTGGGTTCGGAAACCATTTTGGGCGTACCCCGGGAGTTACCCCGACCGGTACGAGACCAGTCGGCACGACACGATCGGCGCAGGGGTTGGGAGCCTTTGGCAGTCTCGTTCGCGTGGTGCAGGTGGGCGCGACGCCGGGGGCGGTGTGGTGCGTGCGTTCCGCGGATGGCGCGGGACGAGCCAGTGGGTTTACGGGGCGCGCTTGGGGCGGGTGTGCTGTTCGGGGGCTCGGCTGCGCCGTCGCCGAGGGTGGTGATCCGGGCGGAGTGGGGACCGAGTTCGGGTGGCTCGGTGGGGGCCGCGGATCGGGTGGTGGTGGGTGGCGGCGGACCCCTACGGGAGGGGGATGCGGGGGTGGGGAGTGGGGGCGTATTCGTTGAGTGTCTCGCCACTTTCGGGGGGTCTGGGCGGCAACCTACGGTACCGTAGGTTACTGAGGAGGTAACTTACGTGTCGGATACCGTTCCCGCCCCCGTGGCGGATGCGCTGGAAACCGTTCGGGACGAGATCGCGCTCATCAAGCCGCGGCTGCGGGGGTGGATTCATCTGTGGGCCGTGGGGGTCGCTGCCATCGCGGCCATCGTGTTGGTGAGCGTCGCGAGCACCGTGTCGGCGACCGCCGGCTGGGCGACGGCCGTGTACGGGTTGACCGTGTGCGGGGTGTTCGGGATCAGTGCCACCTATCACCGGGTGCACTGGCGTACCGCGCGGGCGCGGATGTGGATGAAGCGCGCCGACCACTCGATGATCTTCATCTTCATCGCGGGGAGCTATACGCCGTTCGCGTTGCTCGGCGTGCGGGGGCGGGCGGGGACGATTCTGCTCATCACCGTGTGGGTGGGGGCGCTGGCGGGGGTCACGCTGAAGATGTTGTGGCCCACCGCGCCGCGCTGGGTCGGGGTGCCGCTGTATCTGCTGCTGGGGTGGGCCATCGTGCCGGTGGCGGGGACGCTCATCGGGAACGTGGGGTGGGCGCCGGTGCTGCTGTTGCTGGCGGGCGGGATCGCCTACAGCGTCGGCGGCGTGCTCTACGCCTCGCGCTGGCCGGATCCGTGGCCGGAGGTGTTCGGCTATCACGAGTTCTTCCACGCGGCGACCGTGGTGGCGGCGCTGTGCCACTACATCGCGGTCTGGCTGGTGCTGTTGCGCTGAGCGCGCGAGCAATTACTCACAAACGTGCAATCCGGGGCAAAAGGTCTCTAAAGTCCAGAGCAATAGCCGGACGAACCCCTAGGCACACCATCCGATGAACGCACCGACCGTCGCAGCCGCGACGCCCCTGGCGACGTGATCAGCAGGCTCATTCTGTGGGCGCTGCGCGCGCGGTGGGGGTTGTCGGCCGTTGTCATGGCGTGCAACCTCGGCGGGCTCGGGGTCATCACCGTCGAGCTGTGGCTCAGCGGCTTCTTCTCCCGGCTCGGCACCGAATGGGTGACCGCGTTCGGCCAGGTGGCGATCTACCCGGCCATCGGCGCGTTCCTAGGCATCGTGCTCGCGGTGCGCGATCGCGAGCACTACTTCGCCTGGCTCGATCAGCGCCGCGCGCCGACCGAACCCGAGGCGCGGCGGCTGCTGCACCTGCCGCTGGGAATCACGCTGCGGGCCTTGGCGATCTGGCTGCCGGGCGTCATCATCGCGGCCGCGCTGTTCGCGCATTTCACCCCGGAAAGCGATTTCGCGGTGGTGCTGTCCATGTTCACCCTGGGCGGGATCGAGTCCGCGGCACTGACGTTCCTGATCGTGGACCGGCTGATCCGGCCGACCATTCCGGTGGTGTCCGAGGTGCTGGACGGGACCGGGCACTGGAGTTCGACCGTGCTCATGCGGGTGCTGGTGACCTTCACCGTGACCGGCGCGGTGCCGCTGTTCATGCTCATCACCGTGCTCGCGGATCCGTCGTCGGCGTACGCCGACCGGATTCGCACGGCGATCTACGTGGCGGTGGTCGGGTTGTCGGCGGGCGCGGTCGCGACGGCGGCGCTGGCGCGCTCGGTGGCCACCCCGATCCACACCCTGCGCGACGCGCTGGACCGGATCGCCAAGGGCGACCGCGATGTGCGGGTGCCCATCGGCAGCACCAGCGAGATCGGCCGGCTCGAGCATTCGGTGAACGAGCTGGCCTCGAATCTGCGTGAGCGCGAACGCATGCAGACGGTGTTCGGCCGGCACGTGGGCGCGGAGGTCGCGGCCCGCGCGCTGGCGGCCAAATCCGATCTGACCGGCGATATGCGGGTGGTGACAGCGCTTTTCGTCGATGTGACGGGCTCGGTGGCGATGGCCACCGAACTCGCCCCGCGCGATTTCGTCACCAAGCTGAATCGGCTGTTGTCCATCGTGGTCGCGGCCACCGAGGCCAATCACGGCCTGGTCAACAAGTTCGAGGGCGACGCGGCGCTGTGCATCTTCGGCGCGCCCATCGCCCTGGACGACAACGCGACCCCCGCCCTGCGCGCCGCCCGCCGCATTCGCGACGAGGTGCGCGCGGCGGGCGAGTTCGACATCGGCATCGGCGTCGCCCGCGGCCTGGTCTTCGCCGGCGATGTCGGCGCGGACACCCGCCTGGAGTTCACCGTCATCGGCGACGCGGTGAACGAGGCCGCGCGCCTCACGACCGAGGCCAAACAGGTGGGCCGCCGCATCCTGGCGAGTCAGGTCGTCATCGACGCCGCCGCGGATTCCGAACGCAACAGGTGGACGCTGCACGACACCATCCACCTGCGGGGACGGAAGGAACCCACGCCAGGCTGGACCGACGTCCCGTCTCCCGTGCGAGCCCGCCACACCGGCACCGCCCCGCAGGCCGCGCTCCCCCAGGCCGCAGTCCCGGCCCCCGCTCCCGCCGCCGACCTCTAGGCAGCCACTCCCCCGTCATTCCGCCGACACGGCTTCCGGCACCCAGGCCCGGTCGTCGGCGGACAGCTCGGCGCCGGCGACACACGCCCGCTCCAGCACGGACCAGCCCTCCGCCTGCACAGCAGCCACCCGCATGATCCGAGAGTCCTCGGAGTATCCGGGCGACAAAATCAAAGTAGACACAGGTTCCGGACTGTAGGTCCGGGCGGTGGCGGCGGCAACGGAAATACGGGGGGCGGCGTCGACCCGAGACGGTGACCGGAGGGCGACGAACAGCAGGCCACGTGCTGTTTCGGTGGATTGGCGCAGTCGCGTGGCCGCGGCGGCCGTAACCGAAGTGGTATGCGGGCGCGGGGCGAGGTTGATCCGCGGCGCGGGGATCGGCCACGACTGCCATAGCGCTGCGGTACTGCGGAATCGGTGGCGTGTCGTACGCGCGGGTGATCCGAATTCACGATGCCGCGAGGACAGTGAAGATATGAGCGGTATCGGGGCGCACGCGCGGGATATGTCGGACGGGGACCGGGATCGGCCGGTGGCGGTCTCGATCGCGCTGCAGGGCATCGTCGTGGCGTTGCTCGCGGGGGTGTGCGAGTCGCTGTTGCGGGCGTCCTCGGCACTGGATCAACCGGATGCCGACGCGGGCGGGCCGCTGCTCGGGCTCGCGACCCGGGGGCTGATCTACGTGGCGGTCGCGGCGATCGCGCTGCGGATGGCGGCGGGGGCGCGTTGGGCCCGAACGACTCTCACGCTCGGGCTCGGCGTTGCCGGCATGACCTCGCTACTCATCGAACCGGCGGGCACGCTGCTGTCGGGGCGGGGCGTCACGGTGGACTGGTCGCCGGAACCGCTGGCACTGGCCATGTTTCGCGTCGTCCACATCGCCGCGGTCCTGGTCGCGATCCCCGCGATGTACCGCGCGGGCGACTACTTCGCACCCCGACGGCACAAATACGTTGCGTAGCGGTCGTCGTCGCCGACGGCGAGGGGCAGCGACCGAACCCGGCTGATCCTGATTCGCCGGGTCCGGCCGCGGTGCCCGATCCCGGACCGCGGCCGCCACGCGACCGTCTCGAACACGCAGGGTCGCAACCACCGAGGAGTTCAAATGCGTTGCGCGCCGGAGCAGTCGCCTCTCTACTGAGAGCGCGAGGCCGCGTGAGGCCGTTGGACCGGAACAGAGTCCCCGGCGACAGGATGACCGGGAAGGGTGGTCGGTGAGATGAGCTGCAGCACGATGTTCGTTCTGCGGGATGAGGACGGGCGCTGCCTGGTGCTGTATCGCCACGGCCGAGGCTGGGCGCCGCGCCGAGCGGACGAACTCGCCGAGGTACTGGCTGCGATCCGACGGGAGGGACGCCCCGCGCAGGAGTTACACGAACGGTTCATCGCGGGATACCACTGCGAAGGCATGGCCATCGATCTGCTCGAAAAGCGCTGTCATATCTATGTTTGCGAAGGCAGGAGCGCGGCCTATCGAGACAGCTACGCCGCCGGCTTCGGGGCCGAACCGACCTGGGCCGGATGGGATGTGCGGTACCTGTGGGACGAACACGAGGGCCTGGCGGTGGTGATGCCGGAGACCGCCCATGCGGTAGCCCTCGATCGCCGGCCGCCCGGCGACGGCGATCCGCTGCCGCTCTCTTCCCGAGACCGCTGGTTCTCGGATTGGAACGCGGTTCGCCGGGAGATCACCGTCCTGGAAGATGAGTGGTCGGCGGATTGGTATTCGGATTCCTGTGCGGTCATCACCATCATCCAGCCGGACCACACGATCCTCGACTACCGGCTCGATCACATCTATGTGCTGGATTGGCTGTCCGCACAGGGCGATTCGGTGATTGCGGCACTGCTCGAACACGCGCCTTATCCGCTGCCCGGGGAATACCTCGCCGACGCCGGCGCGATCATCGATCTCACCACGCGGCGGCTGCGTTATTGGACGTCGGAGCACACCCGGCTCGCGCTGCCGCGGTATGTCGCGGCCGCCTGGCAGGGCTGGGAGGTTGAGCGCCTTCCGTTCGGCTACGTCGGGCATCTGGCGGTCACCGGCCGTGCCGATCACGAGGCATTGCTCGGCGACGAAGGGTTGCTTGTCAGCTTCTATTGGGACGAGGACCTGCTCGTACACCGCCATTCCGCCCGCCGCGCACTCACCGTGAACGACAGCCGATTTCGATTCAGCCGCGTCCACGTCGCCGACGGCGAGGGGCAGCGGACCGAAGCCGGCTGATCCGGATTCGCCGGGTTCGACCTGGTGCCCGATCCCGGACCGCGGTAGCCACGCGACTGTCTCGAAGGTGCAGGGTCGCGCCCACAGAGCCGCCCGCGCGGCCACTGATGCGGGTCCGCCAACAGTGAACGGCGGCACGCTGATCCAGCCGCGCGACCGTCTGAAGGGGTGGGTGGCCCCATCGACCTGAGCGCGGCAGCGACCCCGCCTCCGCGAACTGGGATGTCGCGGGGGCTGTTACTCAGGCCGAGGCCGGTGGGAGGAGAGCCGCCCGGACCTCCTGGGCCGTGGTGACCGGGAGGTCGCAGACCGCGCCGCGGCAGATGTACGCCGCGGAGTGGGTGTTCACGGCGGGGCGGTCGGTCAGGAGGGGGTCGGTGTCGGGGGCGGCTGCCACCACCACCGTGCCGCCGGGGGCGGCCAGGCGAGCGGCCTGGACCAGGGTGGGATAGCCCTCGCGATCACCGTCGGCCACCGCCACGGCCACCTGGATCGGGCCGCGCAGGGCTGCTTCGGCGACGGCGAGCCAGTGACCGGCCGAGCGGGGAGCGCGGGCGAGCAGGATCGCGCCGCGGTCCAGGGTCGCGTCGGCGAGGTCGCGGTAGACGGCGGCCGATTCGAGGTCGGACAGGGCCGCCGCGGTGAGCAGCGCATCGGCGAGAACCGCTGTGCCGGAAGGGGTCGCGCCGTCCAGGGGATCGCGGGGGCGGGTCACCAGGGTCTCGGCGTCGTCGGCGGTGTCGAACCAGCTGCCGGGCACCTCGGGATCGGCGAAGTGGGCGATCGCGGCGTCCAGCACCCGCTGCGCGTGCGAGAGCCATTCCCCGCGTGAGGTCTGGTGCAGGGTCAGCAGGCCCAGCGCGAGCCAGGCGTAATCCTCGAGCACGCCGGGCGCGGCCCCGGCCACCCCACCGAGCGAGGCCCGGCAGACCCGGCCTTCGGTCACGTGGGTGTCGAGCAGGAACTGCGCGCAGCGTTCGGCGGCCAGCACCCAGGTCGGATGATGATGCGCCGCACCGGCTTCGGCGAGCGCGACAACGGCCATGCCGTTCCAGGCGGTCACCACCTTGTCGTCCCGTTCGGGCTGCGGACGCCGATCCCGCGCGTCCCGCATCAACCCGGTGATCCGTTGCAGCCGTTCGAATTCGGCGGGCGCGGGATCGGCGTACCGGGTCAGCACCGAGGTCCCGTGCTCGAACGTCCCCGCCGTGGTGACGCCGAAAACCTCTGCCGCCCAAGCACCGTCGATAGCACCCAGCAGCCCGTTCAACTCGGCGGGCGTCCACACATACGTCGCGCCCTCGACCCCCGGCCCCTCCGGTTCCACATGCGTGTCCGCGTCCAGCGCCGAGGCGAATCCGCCCGTCTCGGTTCCGAGATCGTCCAGCAGGAACTGCACCGTCTCCCGGGTCACCCGCAGCGCAAGCGATTCCAGCGCGCCGGGCGCGGCCAGCGGATCGTGCGGAATCACCTGTTCGGCATCGCGCTCACGCCGCGCCAGATGCGAATACACCCGCAGCAGTTGGGCGTTGTCGTACAGCATCTTCTCGAAGTGCGGCACCACCCACGCCGCGTCGACCGAATACCGCGCGAACCCGCCCCGCAACTGGTCATAAATTCCGCCCCGCGCCATAGCCTCGGCCGTGAACGTAACCACCTGCCGCACACCGGCGTTCCCGGTCCGCTCGAAATCCCGCAGCAGCCCCTCCAACAGCGCCGACGGCGGAAACTTCGGCGCTCCGCCGAATCCCCCGTGCTGCGCGTCGACGTCCTTCAACACGGCCGCGACCGCGTGGTCGAGCAGCTCCGGACTGATCCGGACGTCGTTCTCCGGCAACCCCGCGGTCTGCTCCCGCAGCGCGTCCCCCACCTGCGCCGCCGCCTGCGTCACCTCGTCCCGCCGGTTCCGCCAGGTCTCGGTGACCGCCTCGAGCAGTTGCGTGAACGACGGCGACCCGTGCCGAGGCGTCTTCGGGTAGTAGGTCCCGCAGTAGAACGGCTCCCCCGCCGCGGTGAGGAAACACGTCATGGGCCACCCGCCCTGCCCGGTCATGGCCACGGTGGCGTTCATGTACACCGCGTCCAGGTCGGGCCGCTCTTCCCGATCCACCTTGATACACACGTAGTTCGCGTTCATGAGCGCCGCGGTGCCCTCGTCCTCGAACGACTCGTGCGCCATCACATGGCACCAGTGGCACGACGCGTACCCGATGGACAGCAGGATCGGCACGTCCCGCTCGGCCGCCTCGGCCAGCGCCTCGGCACTCCATTCCCGCCAATGCACCGGATTCGCTGCGTGTTGACGCAGGTACGGCGACGTCGCACTGCCCAATCGGTTCATGACTTCAGCCTTGCACATCCGACCGGCGCCCGACACGGTCCGGCAGCCCGCACGACCCGATCCCGGGGTCGGGGCCGCTCCGACCACGTAACCCGGCGGTCGCCGACTGCGGTAGCTTGACGAAGTCGGTTGGTGTGGGATTCGGATTGTGCAGGTTGGCAGTTGGCGATTTTCGGTAGGTCCGAGCGGCGGAAGCCGGAGGCTGCCAGGTATTGGGCCCGATACCGCGATCACCGAAGTTGGAGCGAGGGAGAGCCGCCGACCACGGTAATTCGTAGCGTCGAGGGGAAGTCCGGCAGCCGGGACGAGTCCTTCCGGACGTGGGGCGGGTGGGCGCCGACCAATGCGCTGTACGACCACGACGATCCCCGGCCCTCGACCACCCCGCACCTGATCGAGATCGACGTGGAGCGCGCCGATCAGGCGATTGCCGAGGCCTTCGGGACCACGCGGGCGACGCGCCTGTTCGACAGCGTGATACGCGTCCCGAAATTGACCGCGGACGAAGCGGATTCGGTTCGCGCATTCCTGGATCTCGCCGTGGAGAACGCCGTTCGAGCGGCGACGGTGCTCGACGAGATCGCCGCCGCGCACGACGGGTACCGAGCGGCCGAATTCGCCTCGACGAAAAGCCATACCGCACTGAGTCGTCAAGTCGCGGTGCTGCGCTCGGAGGGCGTTCCGGTGCCGCACGCACTCCGTACGATCAATGACGTCATTCGCTTCAGCGTGGTTCTCGACTACGAGCGCTACGTGGACAGCACCTCCCAGTTCGAGGCCGCGTTGATCGAGCGCGGATTCTCGCTGGTCCCAGGCTCGCAGGCCAACTCCTGGACGAACCCGATCTACAAGGACTACCGGTCGGTGTGGACGGCCGCACCGGCGAGCCCGCGGATCGAGATCCAATTCCACACCAACCACAGTCTCGCCGCGCGGGAGATCAATCAACACTTCCACGACTACCGTCGCCAGGCCGAACTCTGGCCTGTCACAACGGCATCGGCGAGCGACGAGTTCGTCCGTCACAGTTGCTGGTGGGCACCCGAGAGGACCGCCGAGCACGAGCGCACGGTGCTGATGTTGCTCGGCCACCCCTCGATCGAGCAGGCTCTGCGTGATCCGCACGGGGCACCCGCCAGGCTGGCCTACCTTCTCGGCGCCGACGTCGGCGACCTCCGGCACCTGTCCGCATTGCTGGCCGTGCTGCGCGCGTTCCTGCTGGCTCCGCCGCTACCCGCGGCCTCCGACCCGGCCGAACTCGATGCGCTGACAGCGTCTCACCTCGGCGCGGCGGCGACCGACGCCGGCGACGATACGGCCGAACTCCGTCAGCGTGCGGCCCGCCTCCTGCTGACGCACGCCATCATTGCGCGCGGTGATCTCGACGGCCGCCCCGCGCCCGCGACGGCGAGCGCTCCCACCGACCCCGGCGACCGCGGCGCCGTCATCGCCGCCGTGCTGGGACTGCCCGACACCGATGCCATGCGTCGCGATCCGGATCTGGCAGCCAAGCGTTTCGCCGTGCTCACCGGCATTCCGATTCGCAACCCGACCGCCGTCCTGGTGCTGGCCACACTGCTGGGAACCTTCGTCGAAGACGGACATGTACCGCAGCTCGGCAGAACCGCCGACATCGTCGAGGAAACCGACCGCGTTGCCGGCCGGGCAACCCCGATGGACAGGGACCTGCACACGGCCGCCGCAGTGGGATTCGACGTTCCCGACCTCGGGCAGGGCGGCGCCGGGGTCTACGGGGTCTGTTCCCGTGCCGCCGTGTTCCTCTTCAAGTCGGTCCTGATCAGATCCCTCTAGCCCGAATCCACGGGCCGGGCGAGCCTTGTTGAAATACATACCTTTCACTAGTGTTCGCCGCGGGTGACGTCGATCACCGGAAAGAACTGGTCTGCATATGTCGAAACTTCCGATCGCAACCCTGGCCGTGGCCGGGCTCGCCTCGTTCGCCGCTCCCGCGGTCTTCGCCGCCCCGGCCTCGGCGGCGATCACCAACCTCACCATCGAAGGGGCGACGGCGGGCTCCGACTGCAAGGTCGGGGCGGCCTCGTGCCGGATCGTCGTCAAGGTGTCGGACTACCAGCCCGTCCTGGTCAAGGTCGGCAACGACGTCGTCGCCTACAACGTCACGCCCAGCAACGGCGCGGTCATCGTCGAGTGGAACCCGCCGGCGAACGGCAAGTACAACGTCTCCGCCCTGCAGGGTAAGAGCGTCGCGCAGCTGATCGTCGGCGTCCCGGGGCGGGCCGACAGCGACTCCGCCACCGAGCCCACGCCGTCCGACTTCATCGAATCGCTGCTGAGCGGCTCGGCGGGCTAGCGACACCGAACGGCCGGCCCGCTCAGCCGTGCAGGGTCGGCCGGTAGATCAGTTCCTGGATGCCGCCGTCCAGGGCGTGTGATTCGAGCAGGTCCAGGTCGAAGTCGGCCGCGCCCCCGAAGATCGGGGCCGACCCGGTTTTCCCGGTGATCACCGGGAAAACCGTCACCTGGACTCGATCGACCAGGCCCGCGGCCAGCAGCGCCCAGTTCATCGCGAAACTGCCGTGCGAGCGCAGCGGCACCTCGGACTCACGCTTGAGACGGGCCACGACGTCGACGGCGTCACCGTTCGCGACCGTCCCGTCGACCCAGTCCGGGGGTTCGCGCAGGGTGGTCGAGACGATCGTGGCGGGCAGGTTCACCATGCGGGTCACCCAGGGGTCGTACACCTCGGACCCCGCGGTCGCCTCCGCCAGCATCTGCGCGAACTCACGATAGGTGTTGGCCCCGAACACCATTCGCTGATCCGGCCGGTACTGCTCGAGGCGGTGCGCGAGAAACCCGGGGGTCTGCTTGCCCCAGTATCCGCCCCAGTCCCCGCCGCTCACGCTGCCGGAACCGTCCAGACTGGAAAAGACGTCGAAGGTGTAGGTCGTGGCCATGGGTCCTCCTCGGATGCGACGGGTACTGCACATACAGACGGGAACCGGCCCCGAAATTCATCGGCGCTCACCCGCGCACGCACCCGGCACCGAACCCGCCAATTTCCACCAATGAGCAAATATTCAGAAATTACCCGTGATTAATGCCACGTTCGGGGGCACCCTGGATACAAGGAAGGAATCTCCCCAGTCCAGGAGGCAAGGCCGTGTTCAGAATTACCGCAATCAAACCGAACGGCGAGCACTGGCACCCGCATCCGGGTGATGCCATCGAAGACCGTGGCGAATTCCCGGCACTGCTGCTGTGCGCACTCGGCGTCGTGGCCGTCGGACTGACCCTGACCGCGGCCGGGTACGGCTTCTACGGCTGGGCGGTGATCGGCGCTATCGCTGCCGCGGTGCTACTGATCTCGGGCCTGCTGCTGGTCCGGTACGAGTACTTCCGCGAGTTCAAGCGGGAGCAGGAAGTCGGCCGACACGGCCACAATCCGCTGGTCCCGGGCGAGTGGCGGGGATCGGCCCCCACCGCCTACCAGGAGCGGCACAGGCTCTACGGCGACCGCCCCGTCACCGGCTGAGACCCGCGCACCATCCCTTCAGGCACCTCGGCGATCGTCGCCGGGGTGCCGAGTCTTGTCATCCGCCGTAACATGCGCGTAACCCGTCCACCCTGCCTCACCTCGATGAATGGGATTCGTACACAAGGTTTCAGAAGGTTATTTGCGGAACGCAAGTTTCACTGGCAACGTGACGTTAATATCCCGTACCGGTCACTTCCCTTCGACACCGCAGGAATCCCGAGGATCATGAACCGCTTTCTGTCTGCCGTCGCGATGACCTTCGGATGGGCGGTGCTGCTGGGCGGAATCACCGCGCCGGTGGCAGGTGCGGACAATGACCCGGCGGCGGGCAACGGCAAATCGCTGGTGGTCATGGGTGATTCGAATACCGCCAACGCCACCTGGACCACCCCCGACGCCTCGCCGGAGAGCGGCGAATGCGCACATCAGCCCACCTCCTGGCCCACCCAGATGGGTCAGCGAATGGGCTTGCGGGAGAACGACGTCGCGGACGTGTCCTGCGTCGGGTCCTACCTGTACCGGCACGGCGAGGATCGCTACTGGACGGCGCTGACCCAGACCCGCCGCGCCGCCGAGATCGGGGCCTTCGGCACCCGGACCAAGGCGGTCCTGCTCCAGTTCGGCCTCAACGACATCTGGGGTGAGAACCACAAGGCGCAGGGCGAGCTCGCGCCGTGTCTGCTGAACATCGAACGGGGTTGCAGCACTGCCGATGTGGCAGCCAACGGCACGCCGCCCAAGATCCTGACCGGACAGGATTACGTCGACCATCTCGGCAGCATCGTCGCGTACCTGCGCTACTACGCCCCGAACGCGCGCATCATCCTGGTCGGCTACCAGGAGCTGCACACCCCCGGCGACACCGCGATCTGCACCGATATCCTCGGCGTCCCCATGCGCATCCCGCGCGCGAGCGCGGTCACCGACGTCTTCGAGAGCGTTCAGCAGGCGCCCAAGGCCGGCGCCGCCCAGCTGGGCATCGAGTTCTTCGACGCCCGGGCGGCCACCGCCGGCCACGGCCTGTGCTCCGACGACCCGTGGCTGACCGGCGTTTTCACTCCCGGTCGCGATTTCCTGGGCCAGCCCGGCCACCCGACCCTCGAGGGCGACGCCGCCGTCTCGGCGGCCCTGCAGCAGTACCTGGCCGCACCCGCGCCCCAGGCCCCTGCTCGCTGATCGCACCGCGACGGCGCGGATACGGGTCGCCGCCCGGCATCGGTGCCGGACAGCGACCCGCGGAAAACAGCCGCTGCCGGGCACTGTCAGGACAGCAGCTGTTCGATTCGGGTGGTGCAGAAGCCGGTGATGTTCATCTCCGGCGGCAACTCGACGCGATTCGCCATGCGCAACAACGGAACCGAGAGCAGCACGGCGGCGAGGATCTCGTTGTAGCGCAGATTCCGCACCGGCATGCCGCTGCGCCGCTCGTAGTACTCGATGGTCTCCGCACGCGACGGGGTGCCCGGCAACGGCGGGTGCCCCTCGAATTCGGTACTGGCCCATTCCAGGAACAGCATCCAGGCCAGATCGGCCTCGTGATCGCCGAGGTAGGCGATCTCCCAGTCCAGCACGCCGGTGACGCGGCAGTCGCTGTCGTACAGGATGTTCGACATGCGCGCGTCACCCCAGCACAGGGTGAGATGCTCCGGCTCGTAGGCGTTCTCCCGCAGGTAGGCGATCGCCCGCCGGTACGGCTCGGCGGGTTCACCCGCGCAGGCCCAGCGCAGCGCCGCGTCCAGGTAGTTCACCACCTGCCGCACCGGACCCTGCCCGTGGTGCGGCAGCGCCAGGAAGTCCAGACGCAGTGCCCGCCAGTCGAGTTGGTGAACGGCGGCGATGGTGTCCACGCACCCCCACCACATCCGGGTGCGTTCGGCGGGCGTGGCCTCGAAGTAGTTGCCCGCGCTGTGATACGACGGAAAATCGCCCGGCGCCTCGCCCGAGAGCCGATTCATGACGAAATACGGACTGCCGAGCGCGGTTTCGCCGCGATCCAGCCAGGCGACCGCCGGGACCGGGATATCGGTTTTCGCCAGCCGATTCATGACCAGCACCTGGCGCAGCAGGTCGTAGTCGGGGAACAGCGCGTCCTCCGGCGGCCTGCGCAGCACCAGCGGCAGTCGTCCGTACGCGTCCTCGACCTCGAACAGGAAGGTCTCGGTCGCGAATCCTCGTGTGGTCCTGGCGAATTCGCTGATGCGAGATCCGCCCGCACCGGGCAGGTACTGCCGCAGCGCGGGTTCGAGCAGGGCCGGAATCGCCTCCGGCGCGGGACGGGTGATGCTCACGATCAGTATCCCTCGTACCCGTACCGGGCGTTGCGGCCCAGGAAGACCATCTCCACCAGGCCGTAGCCGACCCGTCCCTCGGATTCGACGCGGCAGAAGGTCTCGCTGAGCATGCTGGCCTGCTTCAGATCCGCGACGTCGGTGAGGTCGGCGACGAAGTGGTCGCTCCACGATTCCCCGCGCCACAGCCCCGAGGCGTAACCGCGGTAGTTGTCATATCCGGCTATGCCGGGCCAGAAGTCGGAGACCGGGGTGATGGTGAACTCCCGGTTCCGGCCGTCGGCACTGCGCACGGTGAAGCTGCCGCCGTCGACGATGCGGAAGTCGTCGCGGAAACTCAGCGCGTGCTCGGCGGCCACGACCGGCACGATCTCCCGGCCCGAGTCGAGCGTCGGCAGCACGTTGCCCTCGAAGTGCCAGGGCTGTCCGTCGGCGGTCTCGCGCTGCGCGAAATGCACCAGCTCGTCCTCGAATTGGAAGATGCCCATGTAATACAGCACGCCGTCGGGAACCTCGCCGGGCTGCAGCCCGTCACCCTCGCCGAGGCTGCCGCCGCCACCGCCGTGCCGGGTGCCCCAGGAGTGATCGCGCCCGAACCACCAGGTCTCCGGATCGATGTCGTAGCGCTGTCCGCCGGCCTCGAGCCAGCCGCTGATCCGGCCGTTCTGGTAGTAGCGGCGGGCGTCCTCGCGGACACGGCCCCGGGTGCGGAAGAACGCGGGTTCCTGTTCGTAGGCCGGGAATTCGCCTTCGAAGTCCAGTTGCAGCCTGATGCCGGACTCGTTGTCGCCGAGGGTGGCCCGCACCTTGCGCAGCGGTTCGATCACCTCGTACCGGTAGGGCCCGACCTGCCAGGCGCCCAGGCCGTCGTAGCGGCCGCCGATCTCGCGGGACATCCGCAGCACGTGCGCCTGCTTGCCCTCGATCGTGATCATGGCGTAGGCGTCGGTCACATTGCGGTTGGGGTAGCGGGCCATGCCGGTCATGACGCTCACCGAACCGGTGGTGTCGAAGCCGTAGAGCACGACGCGTTCGGTCCAGCGCAGGTCGCTCTGCAGGACGTGATCGAACGTGGTGGGCAGTTGATGGCAGAGCAGTTCGTCCTGGGGCGTCAACATCGACGGGTACCTCTCTCGGGTGTGGCTTGCGCCACCTTAATTACGATACGCGGCATAGCGTATTCTAAATGGGCCGGAAATGTAGTGTGCATCAGGAAACTTCTCGAGATCCGACGGAGGAAGCCCGTGCCCGCGTCAGCAACTCCGCGACCCGCCCCCGGTCGCCCCCGCGACCCGCTCGTGGACGACCGGATTCTCACCGCGACCGAGGAACTGCTGGTCACCGAGGGCTATCAGGCCACGACCATCGCGGCCGTCGCACGCCGAGCGGGCATCGTCGCCACGTCCATCTACCGCCGCTGGCCCGGTAAGCGAGAACTGGTGGAGGACACGGTGTTCGGGCTGGACACCGGCGCGCATCCGGTCCCCACCGGCGATCTGCACGCCGATCTGCGGGCCTGGACCGAGCTGTTCCTGGCCACGGCCGCGCATCCCGCCGCCCGGGCGGCGATCCCGGGCCTGCTCGCGGACTATCACGGCGACCAGGCCCTGTATCACCGCCTGCTCGACCGCGGTGAGCGTCCGACCATCGACGCCCTGCGCGAGCTGCTCGCGGCCGCCGCGGCACGCGGTACGGCCGCTCCGGACTGCGATGTCGAAGCGATCTTCGAGATCCTGCGCGGCGCAACACTTCTACGGGCCCTGACGCACGGCCTGGAGCACCACGCGGAGTTCTGCGAGCGAATCACCCGGGCGCTCGTGACCGTTGCCCGCGCGAGCACTGCGGCGAACGACGGATAATCCACGGCGCACCGGACACGACCCGCCCCGGTTCGTCGCGACAGCACCGGAACCCTTGCGCGAGAACGGCTTCGCCCCCGCCGAGAGACTCGGCGGGGGCGAAGCGATCAACCGCTCGCTCGATGGGGTCAGCGGTTCATAGCGTCCTTCATATCGTCGGCGGCGTGCTCCATACCCTCGCGGGCGCGCTCCTCGCCGTGTTCCAGGTTGGCCTGTGCGTCCTTGGCCGCGCCCTTGACGCGCTGGCCGGCGCGGCGCATGTCCTGGTTGATGACTTCCTGGCCGTGCTCGAGCTTGTCCTTCGCCTTGCCGATCATCGATTCGGCGTTCTTCTTGGCGTTGCGGTTACCGCTCATGGTGCTACTCCTCCTGATGGGGGTGCTACCGGGACTAACCAGCGGTCGCAACAGTACCGGACGGTCGGTTCCACCTCTAGGCCGGAGCCCGGTTTCGGAGCCCGGATAGGGGCTCCGACCGGCGGATATCACAACTTGGCCAATGCACGGACCCGACCGATCCGGCTCCGAATCCACCCGCGTCGGCACGCCGCGGGGATCGGGCGGCCGAGGCCGGCATCAGACGGCGGCGCTGTGCCGGACCACGATGTTGCCGTACGAATTTCGCACATGGACCCGCACCGTGTCGGCGTCCGGGCGGGCGACCGGGGCCAGCAGATTCTGCACCGAGCCGTGCTGCACGCTCGAGTCCAACTGCACCCCGCTGGCCGGGTGGATGCCCACCTCCACCTCACCCATGGAGGTCTCGAGCCGCAGGTCCCCGCGGACGGCGTCGCTGACCCGGATGTCACCCTTGGCGGTCTTGGCCGTCACCGAACCGCCGGGGCCCTCCACGGCGATGTCACCGGCGGAGACGCCCAGATCGCAATCGCCGAACGGGCCGCTGACCAGCAGCCGGCCCAGGGCCGCGGTGGCCTTCAGGTTCGATCCGGCCGGTACCTGGACGGTGACCTCGATGGACGGGGTGCCGCCGAACGGCGCGTAGGCCCGCCACGCCCGGGGCATCTTCACGGTGAGATGTCCCGCGGTGCAATCGATCTGGACCTGGCCGGCGGCGCGCACGTCATTCTTGGCATGCGGGTCGGTCGGGTGCACCTCCACGACGGTGTCGGTGCGGTCCGAGGCGATGACCCGGATGTACCCGGCGGGCACGTCGACGATGGCGGTGATGGCGGCGGGGGTCTGGAAAGTAGGCATGTCCGATTCCTTCGGTGATCGCGGTTCCGGCGAGCTGTGCGCCGCCCGATGAGAAATACGATCGCGGGTCGCGCTGACATCGCGCCGCCACCAGCCTGACACGTCCGGCCGAGCCCCGGGGCCGCACCGGCAGCGCTGCGACAGCACCCCCGCCGGACGGTCCGGGGGGTGCGTGCGCCGCTGGTGACTACTGCTGACCGTGCGGTCCCGGAGCCGCGCTGCCGCTGTATTCACCGAGGTCGGAGACCAGCTTCGTGAGTTCGGGGTCGCTGTCGTACCGCCGCTGGTGCAGGGCGGCGATCTTGGCGGCCATCTCGGGATCCGGATCGTCGGTGATGTCGAAGGAGGAGAACTTGTCGACCAGCGGCAGCCCGACCCGGTCGGTGTTGCGGTGTGCCGGGTGGATCAGGTACTCCCAGTAGCCCCGCAGATCCTCGATGACGAACACCGCGCCCCATTCGTACTCGCCGCCGAAGTCACGGCCGACGACGAAGGATTTCACCGAGGGAATGACGCGGCCCTGGTTGCGCAGGCTTTCGAGGGCTTCTTCGATGGCCTCGGGGGTGGCGTCGGCGCGCAGGGTGAAGCGGTTGCCGTGGTAGATCATGTCTTTCATCCTTTGTGTCAGTTGGTTTTCCGGAGCGCCACGAAGGCGAGCGCCGCTCCGGCGATCATGGCGAGCCCGGTCCAGAGGAACGCGCCGCCGATTCCCGTGCTCCGCAGCAGCGGCTGCACGAGCAATGGGGAAAGGAATTGGCCGAGAAAGATTCCGGTGACCAGACCGCTGAGAATCCGGCCCCGGACGGCGACCGGAGCGAGATCGCTCAGCCGCAGATTCAGATTGGGGACGGCCAGGCCGACCCCGAAGCCGCCCACGAGCAGCCCCGCCACTACCTGCGCCACCGTGTGCGCGGTCCCGACGACCACCCATCCGAGACCGAGCAGCGCGATGCTGGCCGCGGTGAGCAGACTCGAGCTCCACCGGGAGCGCAGCGCCGGGAACGCCAGTGCGCCAAGGACACTGCTGAGTGTCGTCACGGCGATCACCACGCCGACCAGGGCTGGACCGACCCGCAGTTCCGTGAGCAGGAAGGGCAGCTGGGTGGGTGCCATATAGAAGGCCAGGGTCACCGCGAACGCGAGCAGGTACAGCCCCGCGATCGGCCACCGGATGCCGGTCGGTGCGTCACCGGGGGCGGCCGTCAACGCCCCGGATGTGCTGTCGCGCCGCTGTTCTCGCAATCCGATCACGGCGAACGGCAGGACGAACGCGCCGGCGGCGTAGATCCAGAACGGCGCTTTCCAGTCCGCGGCGGACAACACTCCCGCCAGCGGCAGGAACAGCACACCGCCGAGACTGGCCGACGCCTGTTGCAGGCCCAGGAACGATGCCCGGCGCGGCCCGTCGAACCAATCGGTGATGAGGGCGCTGATCGCGGTCATGATCCCGCCCACCGCCAGCCCGAGCAGTGCCCGGGTCACCAGTAGCGCGGCCAACCCGCCGGTGAAGTAGCCGCCCACTCCCGCAACGACATACAGCGCGAGGCTGCCGAGCAGCAGCGGTTTGCGCCCGAGCCGGTCGGCCGCCAGCCCGGCCACCGGCGCGCTGAGCCCGATGGCGAGCGAGGTGATGGTCAGCGCCAGCCTGACCAGGACATCCGCCCCGGCCACGTCCGCGAAGACCGTCCGCATGGCGGGCAGGCTCGGCGCGATGATCGCCGGGGCCATGAGGGTCAGTGTCGCGGCGGCCAGCACCGTGCCGCGGGCGATCCGAGCCGGGCCCGCCGGCCCGTGGCGGACCGCCTCCCCGAGTGCCGCGTTCATGGTGTTCCTCCTGTGATTGCGGTGTGCTCGGCGGACTACCGCGCGCTCTCGGCGACCCGCTTCAGGTGGGCGAGCCAGCCGGTCAGCGCGCTGTCCAGGGCCGCGCCCATGCCCTCGATATCCGCGCGGATCGGTGCGCCGTCCCACGACTCCTCGGTGCGCACCCGCACCGAATCGCCCTCGGCGGTGAAGGTCCACACGTGCACGCCGGTGATCCCGTGCGCCGGACCGCCCCACACGATGCGGTGCGGGCCGTCCACCGCGTAGATGGTGGAATCGATGTCGAGTCCGAAGGTGCTCCAGTGGAAGACCGTGCCGGGCGCGATCGGGCCGTCGACGACGGCGGCGGTGATGTCGGGCTGCCAGGCGGTCCAGGCCGCGATGTCGGTGTGCAGGGCCCAGACGCGCTCCAGCGGCGCGTCGATGACGATCTCGTGGATGGCGACCACGGGTGCGGCGGTGTCGATGTCGGTGATCACGATAAGACCTCTCTGATCTGCGGTTTCGGGGCTTCTCGCCGGCCCCGTTCCGGCTCTGACATCAGATTCGCACCGGGTGAGCGCCACTCGCGTCGGCAGAAATCGCCTACATCGCCTACGCCGCCGATATCGGTGATCCGGGCCGCCCGCCCCGGCGCGGAAAACGGACATCTCGCTAGACTTCGGGCAATGACGGCGGATATCGCTCTGTTGGGCCGGGACGAGCCGGTTCGCCGCCTCACGCGGGTGCTCACCGCCGCGCGGGCGGGCGACGGTGGCGCGCTGGTGCTGCGCGGGGAACCCGGTATCGGCAAGTCCGCGTTGCTGACCGCGGCCGAGAGCCGGGCCGCCGGATTTCGTGTATTGCACGCCACGGGCTCGGAATTCGAGATGGGTATGCCGTTCGCGGCCCTGCATCAGCTGTGCCGCCCGGTCCTGGACGAGCCGGCGTCGATTCCGCCCGCGCACCGCGAGACGCTCGACGCCGCGTTCGGCTTGACCACCGTCGCTCCCGACCCGTTCGCCATCGGGATCGGCCTGCTGGAACTGCTCGGCGCCGCGGCCGCCGAGCGGCCGCTGCTGTGTGTGGTGGACGACGCGCAATGGCTCGACGACGCCTCCGCGCTGGCGCTGTCGTTCTTGAGCAGACGCATCGGCCCGGAGCCGATCGCCGTGCTGATCGGGACCCGAATTCCGGACCGCGCAACGGCATTGGACGCACTGCCCACGATCGACATCGGACCGCTCGACGACGCCGAAGCCCGCGACCTCCTGGCCGCCGGACTGCGCGCTCCGCTGGACAGCCGTGTGCGCGAACGGATTCTGGCCGAGGCGCGCGGAAACCCGCTGGCGCTGCTGGAACTACCGCGCAGCGCGGGCCTGGCGGGCGGGTTCGCACTGCCCGGCGAGTACCCGGTCACAGCCGCGCTCGAGCACAGTTTCCGGACCCGCATGCTCGGGCTCGCACCCGGTGATCGCCTGCTGCTGACCCTCGCCGCCGCCGATCCGACCGGAGACGCCGGACTGCTGTGGGCGGCCGTGGAACGCTCCGGCCTGGACCGGACGGCGCCCATCGACGTGCGCGGCCTGGTGGAATTCGGTGCGCGCGTGCGCTTCTGCCACCCGATCGCACGGTCGGTGGCCTACCGCAGCGCCGATCCGGACCAGCGCCGCAGCGCGCACCGGCTGCTGGCCGAGGCCACCGATCCGGCCACCGACCCCGATCGCCGCGCCTGGCATCGCGCGCTCTCCAGTCTCGGCCCCGACGACGACATTGCCGCGGAACTCGAACTCTCCGCCGCGCGGGCCGAACTGCGCGGCGGCGTCGCGGCGTCGGCCGACTTCCTCGCCCGCGCAGCCGAACTCACCCGCGATACCGCCCGGCGGATCGAGCGCACCCTCACCGCCGTGCGCGCGCAGGCGGCGGCCGGCGCGACCGACGCCGCCGCACGCCTGCTGACCACGATCGACGACGGCTCCCTCGGCGTGATCCACGGCGCGAGCGTCGATCAGCTGCGCGGGCAACTCGCCACCATCCGGCAGATCGACGGTGACGGACCGGCTTTCATGCTGCGCGCCGCGCGCAGCTTGGCCGAGGTCGATCCGAGCCGATCCCGGGACTGCTTCCTGGACGCACTGGAAATGGCTCTGCACGTGGGCCGTTCGAGCGGGGTCATGGACCTGGTGGTGGAGGCGGCCCGATCCGCCCCGCCCGCGCACGAGCCCGCTCGCGCGGCAGACACACTGCTGGATGGCATGCTCGCGCTGGCGGCGGCGGATCACCGCGGCGCGGCGGCCGCCCTGCGGCCGATCCTGGCGGACAACGGCGGTGAACTCTGGACCGGGCGACCCGCGCTCGGGGTCATCCTGGCCGGTGAGCTGTGGGATCTGGACACGCATGCCCGGATCACCGACCGGCTCGTGAGTACGGGCCGCGCACACGGCTCACCGATGCTGTTGCGGCTCGGCCTCGCCCAGGTCGCGGTGGCCGCGGCGCACAGTGGCGATTTCGCCGCTGCCGCGGACGCCATCGCGGAGGAGGAGGCCATCGCCGACGCGTTCGGCACCGCACCCCAGCCCTATCCGCGCCTGCACCTCGCGGCGCTGCGCGGCGATCGCGCGCTGGTGGCCGAACTGGCAGCGCCCGCCTTGGCCGAGGCCCGGGCGCGCGGCGAGGAGCACCGGCTCGGCAATGTGTACTGGGCGCAGGCTGTTTCGAGCAACGCCGCCGGTGACTACGCGGCGGCACTGACCGCCGCCCGGCGGCTCACCGACCACCCGGCACTGTTTCTGACCGCCATGTCGCTCCCGGAAACGGTCGAGGCCGCCGTGCGTACCGGCGAGCACGAGATCGCGGCCGGGGCCGCGGCGGAGCTGACCGAGCGCGCCGAGGCCACGGGCACCCCGTGGAGCCTGGGGGTCGCCGCCTACACGCGAGCACTGATCTCGAACGACGAAGACGACTACCGGGAAGCCCTGGACCAGCTGGCGAAATCGCCGATCCGGCCCGCTCGCGCCCGCGCCCATCTGCTCTACGGCGAATGGTTGCGCAGGCAGGGCCGCCGCCGCGACTCCCGCGAGCAGCTGCGCGTCGCCCACGAATCCCTGTCCGCGCTGGGCATGTCCGGCTTCGCCGCGCGCGCCGCCGACGAGTTGCGCGCCACCGGCGAGCAGGCTCGCAGCCGCACCGAACCGGGCCACGAGCAGCTCACCATGCAGGAACTGCATATCGCCCGCCTGGTCGCGACCGGCGCGACCTCGAAAGAAGTCGCCGCGCAACTGTTCCTGAGCCCGCGCACGGTGGACGCGCACCTGCGCAACATCTTCCGCAAACTGGGCGTCACCTCGCGCAGGCAACTGCGCACACTGCCGAACATCGGCGGCGCTGTGCCCGAGTAGGCGGTCCCGGTCCACGCGGCCGCCGATCGGAACCGGGTCGGCAGTGCCCGATCAGCTGGGCCTGGACACCCGGCGATCGGCAGAACCGGGTGCCGATCGACCGCGAACGCCGGTTGTTCCGCCGGGCGCCCGACGCGTGCGGCGCCGCGTTGCCCGACAGGTCCGAAGCGACCGCTACGGGTCCGGCCACGGGCTCGGCGACCAGCGAAAAGCCGCCCCAACCAGGCACGACACCACCTCTGTCTCGTGTCAGTTCGCGTGTCAGTTCCGTGACAGGGCAGTGTCAGGCCGCCCCGCGAAAGTTCTTCCCATGACGAACACAGCGATCACGGTCTCCGGACTGCGAAAGGCCTACGGGGACAAGGTCGTGCTCGACGGCATCGACCTGAACGTTCCCGCGGGCACCATCTTCTCCCTCCTGGGCCCCAACGGCGCGGGCAAGACCACCACGGTGCACGTGCTCAGCACCCTCATCACCGCCGACGACGGCGTGGTCCGGGTCGCCGGGCACGACGTCGCCACCGAATCCCGGGCGGTGCGCGGGGCGATCGGCGTGACCGGCCAGTTCGCGGCCGTCGACGAACTCCTCACCGGCTACGAGAACATGGAACTGATGGTGGATCTCAAAGGGATTCCCGGCCGGGAGGGTAAGCGGATCATCGCGGACCTGCTCGAGCGTTTCGAGCTGGTGGAGGCCGCGGACAAGCCGGCCTCGACCTACTCCGGCGGTATGCGCCGCAAACTCGATCTGGCGATGACCCTGGTCGGCAACCCGCGCATCATCTTCCTGGACGAACCGACCACGGGCCTGGATCCGCGCAGCCGCCGCACCATGTGGTCGATCATCCGCGATCTCGTCGCCACCGACGGCGTCACCATCTTCCTGACCACCCAGTACCTCGAGGAAGCCGACCAGCTGGCCGATCGGGTCGCGGTGCTGGACCAAGGCCGCCTGGTCGCCCAGGGCACCCCGGACGAGCTCAAGCGCCTGATCCCCGGCACCCATGTCCGGCTGCGCTTCGCCGGCGCCGAGCAACTCGATGCCGCCGCAACGCTTTTCCCGGACTCGACCACCGACCCCGAGGCCCTCACCCTGCGGGTTCCCAGCGACGCGGGCACCACCTCGCTGCGCGCCCTGCTGGACCGGCTCGACGCGAACGGCCTGGCCGCCGACGAATTCTCCGTCCACACCCCCGATCTCGATGACGTCTTCCTCGCCCTCACCGGCCGCACCACGGAGGTTTCCGCGTAATGAGCACCAAGTCCCCCTCGATCGTCATGCTGCGCCGCAACTTCAAGCACATCGCGCGCAATCCCACCTCGGTCTTCAACGCGGTGCTGATGCCGATCATCATCATGCTGATGTTCGTGTACATGTTCGGCGACGCGTTCGACGTCGGTGTCGACTACATCGACTACGCCACACCGGGTTTGATCCTGCTGGCCGTCTGCTACGGCCTCGGCGCCACCGCGACCGCGGTGAACTCGGACATGCTCAACGGCATCATCAATCGATTCAAGGTCATGGACGTGTCCCGGGGCGCGGTGCTCACCGGCCACGTGGTGGCCAGCGTGCTCACCAACCTGGTCGCCATCGCGGCCCTGATCGGGGTGGCGTTCCTGCTGGGCTTCAGCCCGTCGGCGAGCGCGCTGAACTGGCTCGGCGTGATCGGCATGGTCGTGCTGCTCGGCTTCGCGGCCGGCTGGCTCACCATCGCACTGGGCCTGTTCGCCAAGTCGCCCGAGACCGCGGGCCTGGCGTCCGTGCCGCTGGTCATGCTGCCGTTCTTCTCCAGCGCCATCGTCCCCGCCGAGAAGATGGGCCCGGGCCTGCGTCAGTTCGCCGAGTACCAGCCCTTCACCCCGATCATCGAGACGATGCGCGGGCTGCTGAACGGCGCCCCGCAGGCCGGTGACGCGATCACCGCCGTCTGCTGGTGCGTGGCGATCGCGGTGATCGGATACCTCTGGGCGCGTTCCACTTTCACGAAGCGAGCGTGATTTCGGCCAGGTCCGGCCAGTGCGCCCGCTCCCCCTCCCCCACCGCCTCGGCGAACCTCAGGTCGCCGAGGCGGTTTCGGGCGTCCGCTTCGATGCGAGCGGTGTCGGGCAGGGAACGGTCCGGCAGCCCGCGCACCGCCGCCGCGGCCCCGAGCAGGCGTGCCGCCTGCTCGTAGTCCGCACGCCGCAGCGCCAGATCCGCGACGCCGACCAGCACCTGCGCTATCAGCGGCGGGTGCCCGGCCGCCGCGGCCGCCGCCACCGCCGCGGCGCGGTGTGCGCGCGCGGTGTCGACATCCGCCGCGAGATAACCCAGGAGATCTTCGATGGGCGCCCGGAGGGTCTCCCGCTCGGCGGCGGGGCCGAGCTCGGCGCGCACCTGGTCCAGATACCGGTGCGCGAGGTCGAAATCATCGCTCCAGCGCGCGAGTTCGGCCCTGGACAGCGCCAGGTCCGCCAGCATGTCCGGCCAGGCGACGCGATCGGCGGCCCGCTGCGCGGCCGCCATCGACACCGCGCTCGACGCCGAATCGCCCAGCAGCCAGTACAACTGGGCCTGACGCGCACGCAGCGGTACGACGTCTTCGATCGCGCCGAGTTCCTCCACCGCCGTCACGGCCCGCTCGTAGTGCTCGCACGCGGCGGCTAGATCACCCTGTACAGCAACGCGATTCGCGAGAATCGTCAGCGCCAGCGAGATCCCCCAGCGATCTCCGATCTCCCGGAACTCGGCCAGCGCGGCCGCGAGGTGCGCGTCGGCCTCCCGATCGCCGCGGCCGATCTGAATACTCAGGTTCCCCAGCTGCAATCGGGCCAGCGCGCGCACCCACGGGTCGTCGTCGGCCAGCAGATCCGCCCAGGCGGACAGGAAATCACCGGGCGCCTGCAGCATGCGCTCCAGCGGGACGGCGAATTTGGCTGCGGGATGGCGCAGTTCGACCCGCTGACTGATCTCGTACGCCTTGTGAATCCAGTCCTCGGCCTGGTACTGATCGCCCTGCCGCCCCGAGCTCAGGAACTGCACGACGAACGAGTACACCACCGCCCGCGTCTCATCGGCCACCTCGCCCGGCAATGCCGTGGCCGCCAGGATGAGATCGTTGCCCTCGACCTTGTGCCCGCCGAGCCACCAGTACCAGCCCGCGGCCGCGGCCAGGCGCATCGCGGCGTCCGCGTCCCGCGAATCGATCGCACCGCGCATGGCGGCGGCGATGTTGTCGTGCTCGGCCTCCAGGATCGCGAGCCATCGCACCTGTTCGGCGCGGCGCAGATGCGGTTCCGCGGCATCGGCGAAATCGGTGAAGTAGGCCAGGTGCGCACGCCTGGCGGCCTCGCCCTCGCCGGCGTCGGCCAGCCGCTGCGCGGCGTACTCGCGAATCGTGCCGAGCATCCGATACCGCTGCGCGCCTTCGCTTCCGGCCAGCACCAGCGACTTCTCGCTGAGCGCGGTGAGCAATTCGAGCACCTCGTAGGACTCCACGCCGTCTCCCGCGCAGACCCGTTCGGCCGCAGCCAGATTCGCCCCGCCCGAGAACACCGCCAGCCGGCGCAGCACCGCGCGCTCGGCGTCGGTCAGCAGTTCCCAGCTCCAGTCGACCACCGCGCGCAGGGTCCGGTGCCGGGGCAGCGCGGTCCGGCTGCCGCCGGTGAGCAGCCGGAACCTGTCGTCGAGTCCGTGCGCGAGCTGATCGAGGGACATGGTGCGCAGCCGGGCCGCGGCCAGTTCGATCGCGAGCGGCATTCCATCCAGCGCCCGGCAGACGCGCGCCAGCGTCGCCAGGGTGTGCGCGTCCGAGCCCAGGTCCTGGCGCACGGCGGCGGCCCGGTCGCGCAGCAGCCGTACCGCGGGCGCGGCCTCGATGGCGGCCGCACCCGCTTCGGGCGCGGGCAGCGCGAGCGGGGCGACCGGCCACAGCGCCTCGCCCGTGATGCCCAGCGGCTCACGGCTGGTCGCGAGGATGCGCAGGCGGCGGCATTCGCCCAGTACCCGGTGCGCGAAGGCGGCGGCGGACTCGATGACGTGCTCGCAGTTGTCGAGCACGATCAGCATCGAGCGCTCGCGCACGGCGGCGACGACCCGGTCCAGCGGCTCGGCGTCGGTGGCCTCGCTCAGCAGCGCGTCCCGCAGTTTGAGCGCGGCCAGTGTCGCCCGGGCGATGCCGTTCCCGTCGCCGGCGTCGGCGCCCAGCGCGGCCAGCTCGACCACCCAGACCCCGTCGGGGAGATCGCCGAGCAGGGTGCGCGCGGTCTCGGTGGCCAGCCGGGTCTTGCCCGAGCCGCCCGGCCCGATCAGCGTGGTGAGCCGGTGCCCGGCGCTCAGCTCCCGGACCGCGGCCAGATCGGCGTCCTTGCCGACGAAGCTGGTCAGTTCGGCCCGCAGATTGGTGGGCCGCTGCTCCTGTCGCCGCGTCATCTCCCCGCGCAGCAGCGCGAGGTGTAGCTCCGAGAGTTCCGGCGCCGGATCCACGCCCAGCTCGTCGGCCAGGGTTTCGCGGGTGCGCTCGTAGGCCAGGACCGCCTCGGTGTCGCGGCCGGTCGCGACCAGCGACCGCATGAGCGCGGCCACCAGGCGTTCGCGCATGGGATGCGCGGCCACCAGGTCGGTCAGGTCGGTGACCACGTCCGCGCCGTGGCCCGCGGCCACCTCGGCGTCGAAGCGGTCCTCCAGCGCGGCCAGGCGCAGGCCGTCGAGCCGGGTGACGGCGGCGTCGAAGGCCGCGCTGTCCTGTAATCCGATGTCCTGCATGGCCGCACCGCGCCAGAGGCCCAGCGCCTCGCGCAGGCGCAGCGGATCCTGATCACCCCGCGCCTGCGCGACCAGGCGCTCGAACCGCACCGCGTCCACGTCCTCGGGCTCCACGCGGAGCCGGTAGCCGTCCGACCGGCCCTCCACCGATCCCGCGGGCAGCACCTTGCGCAGCCGAGAAGCCAAGCGTTGCAGGGCATTCGCCGCGTCGGCGGGCGGATTGTCACCCCAGATCCAGTCGATGAGCGTCGCCTTGGGGACCGCGTGACCGGCTTCGAGGGCGAGGGCCGTCAACAGCCCGCGCAGCCGCGCGCCCGGCACGTCGGCGAGTACGCCGTCGGCCGTGCGAACTTCGAATGGTCCCAGGATCCCGATCTGCACCCGGGCGATCTTGCCACGCCGACCGGACGCCACACCGTGGCCGATGTCCGAATTGCCCGTTCGACCGATGAGAAAACCGGGCCCGAGCAGTCGAAACAGTGTGTCAGTGGCCATGTCAGTCGGGTGTCAGTCCCGTGTAAGCGGAGGGGGTGACTCTTACCTCGTGAACAGCACCGCGTACGCCGCCACCGCGCCCTGGCAGGGCTTGGACGCCACGTCGATCATCGACGGCCTGCGGCGCGCGATGCCGCGCGGCCGCCGGGCCGGTGTGCGGCGCTACCTGACCGGCGATCACGTCTTCGCCCAGCTGATTCGCTTCGCCGCGGTCGGCGGTTCCAGCAACATCGCCTACGTCCTGCTGTTCATGGCGCTGACCGAGATCGGCCCGCTGGCCGCCAATGTCGCCGGTTCCCTGGTGAGCACGGTCATCGCGAACGAGCTGCACCGCCGCCTGACCTTCCGCGCCGCCGGCGGGGTCGGGTGGTTCAAGGCACAGTGCGAGGGCGGGGCGCTGGCCATGATCGGCATGCTGATCAGCACCGCCGCGCTGGCCGGATTGGAGTTCTGGGCACCGGGTCTCGGCGACGCCACACAGGCGCTCGCACTGGTGGCGCTGATGGCGGCGGTCGGCGGCGCGCGTTTCCTGATACTCCGAGTATTCGTATTCCGAGCCTGAAATACCGGGCGCGCCTGCACACCCGATTCGAATCCCGTAGTGATAACCTGCTGCCGAATATTCAGCCGGGGTCACCTAATTCCCATCTGACGTTTTCGCCGATGGCGGGTGCACCACACGCGAATGAATCGTATGCCTTTCTCTTTCTTGCGAGTTCGAGCTTCCGTGCGTTCACCGAGTGAAAGGATGGAAATATCCCGATGATCGGCAGAAGAGCGGTGGCCGCCGCAGCCATTGCGGCGGCAACGGTTTCGACCCCGGGGGCCGCGCGGGCGGATGAATGGCTGCCCTTCGGGGTGCTGCCCGCGCCGATCAGCTGTGCGGCACTGAGTCTGCCCGGGCGCGCGGGCGCCTGGCCGTTGCCGATGCACTTCCCCAGCACCGGAATCGGGTTGTGGACGATGCCGCACGCGCCCGCCGAGGTGACATCCCGGCTGCCCCGGCGCATCGAGCTGCGCACCACCGCAGGTGGATTCAACGAGGTCTGGCAGTACGCGCTCCTGGACGGGCGGTTGTACGTCGGAGCCGTCGACGGCGAATCGGGCTGGCGTGTCCCGCCACTGCCGAATTGCCTGGTGGGCCAGATCACCGGCATCTCCGTCGACGGCGGCCGCCTCGTCGCCACCGGCCCCGAAGGCCACGTCTACACCTTGGAATCGGCCGATCAAACCCCGGAACTCTGGTGGTGGACAGCCAGGTTCGGCTCGCCCACCTGGCTGAACCCGGCGGGTCAGCGGGTGCGCCCGGCCGCCCGGGCCTGGAGTCTGTCCTGGCTCGATCCGCGCTACGTGGAACTGATTCCCTTCCGGCAGGAGGGATTCTGGACCGACACCGCCGGGCAGGAGCAGCCGGTGGGCGGCGCGGGGGTGGACACGGTCTTCGTGCTGTCCGCCGAGGGCGATCGGATCACCATTCTCGATCCGTGGCTACCGGGCGCGCATCCGCTGCATCCCGATAATCCTACGTTCTCGGATGATTACAGTTTCGAAATGCCCGGCCCGCTCAACGGGCGATTCCGGGCGGTGAATCTCAGCGCCGCGGGATCGACGACCTTCATGGTCAACGAATACGGCGACATGTACACCCGGCTCTGGGATTTCGACATCTCCGGGGCCGACACCGTGTTCTTCTCGTACTCGTACGAGGATCAAACGGCGCATGATTCGGCGCCGAACAATTTCGAGGGCGAGTTCGCGCGGTTCCAGCAGTTGCGCCCGTTCTTCGCCCAATACGCCAATATCCAGCTGCCGCCGCCCGGCTGGATACGCCAGCCCAAGATCCCGGGCGACATCACCGCCGCCATCAGCATCCATCAGACCGGCGGCAGATCCTTCCAGCGCGAACTGCGCGTGGAGGGCCGGGACGGCGGCCGAACCGGCTACTGGCACAAACCGATCGACCCGGCCGCCGGGTGGGAGTTCACGGCCACCGATCGCGAACTCGTCGCCGAGACGCTGGACAACCGCCCCGCGGACATGTCCGCCGCCACGCTCGCGCCACCGAGCGGGCTGGACTACGGGTACCGCGATCCGGCCGGGTGGACCCTGACCACGCGCGATTTCGACTACGCCGCCGATCAGGTGCCGCTGCGCCTGTGCGCGGCCGACGGCGCGTGTGCCGATCTCACCGCCCACCTCGCCAGTACCCCGCGGCTGAGCTGGCAACCCGAGGGCCTGAGCGAGACGCCCCGGGAATACCACGGATTCGTGGTCATCGACCAGGACGAGTGGGACGCGCTCGACGGCCGCTCACCGCGATTGCGTTCCCTGGTACAGGAATTCACCGGGACCGGGCGCTTCCGCAACGCGCTGATGAGCGCCACCGCGTCGGCATTGCGGCTGCACACCGACGAGGGCCCGACCCCGGTGCTCACCAGGTCGTGACTCCCCCGCGGGCACCGCGAATACCGGGACCCGGACCGCTGGTCCCCGACAATGGAGCGATTGCCCTGAGCGTGCGGCACGGACCCGATACCGGCGAAGAGCGGAGTACCTCTTGAACGCATCGATGCACGACGAACTCGACCGGCGCGCTGCGGCCGTCGCGGATCAGGTGGTGACCTGGCGGCGGCATCTGCACGCGCATCCGGAACTGTCGAACCGCGAGCGCGAGACCGCCGCGCTGATCGCCGAGCACCTGCGCGGACTGCACCTGGACGAGGTGCGGACCGGGATCGCCGGGCACGGGGTGGTCGGGGTGCTGCGCGGCGGGCAGGGCGGTGAGCGGGTCGTCGCGTTGCGCGCGGACATCGACGCGCTCCCGGTCCCGGATGAGTGCGGGGTCGACTTCGCCTCGCACGTCGTGGACGAGGACTACCCCGGCGGGCCGTTCCCGGTCTCGCACGCGTGCGGGCACGACTGCCACACCGCGATGCTGCTGGGCGCGGCCACGGTGCTGGCCGAAGTGCGCGAAAGCCTGCCCGGCACGGTGCTTTTCGTCTTCCAGCCCGCCGAGGAGGGGCCGCCGGTCGACGAGGCGGGCGGTGCCCGGGAGATGCTCGCGCAGGGCGCGCTCGACGACCCAGAACCGAGCATGGCCTTCGGCTTCCACGTCACCCCGTATCCCAAGGGCTACATCGGATATCGGGTCGGCAACCAGTTCGGCGCCTCCACGCTGATCAAGATCACCATCACCGGGGGGCAGGTGCACGGCTCCACCCCGTGGATGGGCATCGACCCCATGCCCGCCGCGGGCGCGATCCTGACCGGCATCGGCCAGCTCTACCGCCAGATCAACGCCTTCGACCCCGTCACCATCTCCATCGGCCACGTCCAGGACGTCGGCCGCTTCAACATCATCGGCCGCACCGTGACCCTCTGGGGCACCATCCGCTGCGCCGTCGAAGACGATATGAGCGATGTCCAGCGACGCGTGGACACCCTCGCCGGGCACACCGCTCAGGCCTACAACTGCACCGCCGTCACCGAGTTCCTGCAGGACGTCCCCGCCGTCCACAACGAACAGTCCTGGATGGACGCCGCACTCCCCACCTTCGAGCGCGTGGCCGGCGCGGGCCACGTGGTCGAAACCTCCGCGACCCTCGGCTACGACGACGTCTCGGAGTTCGTCAACAAGTACGGCGGCCTCTACGTAACCCTCGGCGTGCAGGACGCCGACCTGACCCCCACCGGCCTCCCGTCCCCCACCCCCGGCGGCCGCGGCCTCTTCATGAACCACAACCCCCACTTCTACGCGGACGACGACACCCTGGTGACCGGGGTCCGCCTGCACGCCCACGTGGCCTGGGACCACCTGACCGGAACCCTGCTCCCCCACTAGCGAATTCGCTAGACCAAGCATCAGCCGGCGTACGGGTCCGACTACCCCACGGTCAAACCCGTACGCCGGGAACAGCGGCCGCCGCATCCCGGACCAAGCGAGCGAACTCCACCGGTCGCGCCATCGGCAGATAGTGACCGCCGCCGGGCACCACGATCAATCGTGCGTCGGGGTTTGCCGCCGCGAAACGTCGTTCATGCCAGCGCAAATGGTCGTGCCCGCCGTTGATCAACCACACCGGGCCCGGATAGGCCGCGAGATCACGGAGTACATCGAATCCGCGCAGGGCTCGGACCACGTCGGGGATCACCTCCGTGGCGATGCCTCCGGCGCTGATCGCGGTGGCCACGGGCGCGGGCAGCACCGCGCCGAACAAGCGTTCACTGACGCGCTTTCCACCATCGCGGCGCGACGTCAGCACCCGGTGCATGACCGAGAACGGTGCCGTAGCGGCGGGACTCGGCACCGTGGTCGAGCCGGCCACCACCAGTCCGGCGACCCGGCCGGGATCCTTTGCGGCGGCGGCGATCCCCACGTAACCGCCGAGCGAATGACCGACCACGAGCGCTCGGCCGCCCACCTCGTCTACCGCCTCGAGCACGGCGGCCGCGGCACCTGGCAGCGTGAACACTCCCCCGCGCCGCGCCCCGTGTCCCGGCAGATCGACTGCGCGCACAGCCCGGTCGCGTCCCACGCACTCTGCGACCGTCGTCCACGCCGCACCACTGAGTCGTATGCCGTGGACGAACACCACGGGTAGCGAATCTGTCATTGCCCCACCTTCCATAATGCAACGCAACGTTGCGTTGCAAACGGTAGCGCGTAGTTTCTCGCAACGCAACGTTGCGTTGTATTCTCGGTGCATGACATTCCCCGCCCGGCGTACCGGCGCCGGCCCACGGCGAGCCGACGCGATCTACGCCGCGGCCCTGGAACTGCTGGCCGCCCAGGGTTACGACGGCCTGACCATGGAGGCGGTCGCCCAGCGGTCCGGGGTCAACAAGACCACCCTTTATCGCTGGTGGCCGGCCAAGGACGATCTCCTCGCCGCCGCCCTCACCGCCGCCGACGTCCTCGCGATCACCATCCCCGATACCGGAACCCTGCGCGGCGACCTTCTCGCGGTGGCCGGCGACATCGCACGCCTGCTCACCGGACCGGCGACAGCACCCATCGCCACCGCGGTTCTCGCCGCAGCACCGTCCCGGCCCCGGCTGGCGGCCGCCGGGCATAGCTTCTTCGCCGATCGCCTGGGCCGCGAACAGCCCATCTTCACCCGGGCGATCGAACGCGGCGAGCTGTCCGCCGACGCCGACCCCGCCGCCCTGATGGACATGCTGGCGGGCGCGCTGTGGTTCCGGCTGATATTCCGCGACGAACCCCTCACGGCCGCCTACGTCGAATCGACGGTCGACACCGTCCTGCACGGTGCGGGTATCAGCTCACCGATGGGTTGAGCCGCACGAACGCGGGATGTCCGCTACCCGGTGACCGCGCGAAATCCGCTGCGGCCGAATGGATTACCGGGGTGCTGTCGTACCCCTCGTCCGTGGACGACAGCACCCCGGTTACTCGAAAACCCTGCCCAGGTAGTCGAGGGACTACGGGACGAACACCTCCGCCGCGGCGGGGATGTTGGGGCGGTCGGTGCGGACCGTCAGTTGGACGCGGCCGGGGCCGGTGTAGGCCACCAGGATCGCGGGGGCGGAGCGCTGGCCGGCGGGGATGAACTGGCTGACGCTGCCGCCCTGGCCGGTGTCGTGGTTGAACCAGTCGACGACGGCGGTCACGTCGCAGGCCAGGAGTTGCGGGCCCCAGGTGCCGACCGGGGAGAAGCCCTGGGTGATGCGCAGCACCACGGCGTGTTCCGCACCGGGAGCCTCGGAATACTGGTAGAGCGGGCCGTCGAACGCCGTGCCGCCGGTGGTGAAAAGTCCTGTGCAGATGCCGTTTCCGACGGAGAAGGTCGGGGGCATGTTGAAGCTGTTCTGCACGCACGAGCGGGGCTCGACGTTGGACCAGCCCAGCTGACAGGGGCCACCGGGGTTGTCGGCGGTGGCCGGTGCGGCGGTGACGATCGCGCCCGCACCGAGGAAAGCCGCGGCGGTCAGGAACCGGATCGTGCGTTTCATCGTCGTACTCCACTCCACTCGGGCGGTCGATTACGAGCTGCGCTTGCGTGGCCGCCGGGCGCTGTGGACAGCGCCGACCGGTCGGCCTCCACCGGATCTGTCGGGGTCGCGGGCGGGTCCGTTACGCGAACCACCCACACCGGCCCGGCCACGAGCCGCTGATCACCGGGCGTTCCAGCACGTCGAAACCCGATTCGCCCGGTATGCGCCGGGGGCGGCGTTCGCACAATCCTCGCACCCGATTCCCGGACTTGTGGACAGGACACGGACCACCGGCCTGCATGATTGACACATGCTCCCCACCGACCATCTGACACAGGCGGACCGTCGCCCCGCCGTGATCGATACGCCCCTCGGCATCGTCGGCTTCTCCGTCGCCCTCGGATCGGAGGTGCTGCCGCCCGGCCCGGATACGGTGTGGCGCTTGCCGAACGGCTCACAACTGCATCGGTGGGGGCATCCGTCCGCGACAGTGGATCTGCTGATCGGCAGCATCGACGTGCCGGCCTGGGACGGCGGCGCGGCGGTACCCCTGTGGGCCGCCATCTGGCAGGTCCAGGCGCACGGCCCCGTCGCCGACCTGGATTTCTCGGTCGCCCTCACCGACTTCCCCGCCGACGCGGTCGGCGGCCCCGACCCCGGCGAGTGCCTGGCCGCGGTCACCATCGAGAACGACCATTTCATGGTCTCCATCGGCGGCCCCGACACCGAACTGCTGGCCATGCAGGCCGCCGACGGCCGCCTCATGCCCGGCGACTGGGCCGACGTCATGCCCACCTACCCCACCGACGCCCCCGCCGAGTACGGCGCGAGCTACGACCCCCCGTCCCGAATCACCTGGCATCTCCCGGGTTTGGCGAGAACCGAGGTGGCGCGCATGTGCATAGCGACCGCCTGGTCCCCCCGCGACGACGACCGCCCCGCGGCCTGGTTCGCGGTGGACATCCCCCTGGACACCGCCTACCTCCACCTGACCCACGACGGGGCCTGACCGACTATGCCGCCGGCGCGATCGCGTCGAATTCCACCTCGATCGCCGCGGGACCGCGCAGCGTGACGTGCGCCCGATAGGGCGGAGGATCCTCGGACAACCGCGGCCGCCGCACCCGCGCGGCGAAACGATTGATCGCGACGGTGGCCTCCAACCGGGCCAGCGGCGCCCCGAGACAGAAGTGCTGGCCGAGACCGAACGCGAGGTGCCGGTCGTGGCGCGCGGGATCGAACCGGCCCGGATCGGCGAAGACGGCCGGGTCGCGATTGGCCGCGGCGAGCATCAGGATCACCAGGTCCCCGCGTTCGAGATCGATGCCCGGCAGGGGAATCGGCGCGCGGGCGATCCGCGGCACCAGATGCACCGGCGGGTCGAACCGCAGACTCTCCTCGATCACCGCGCCCGCGAAGGCCCGGGCCCCGCGCAGAATGGCGAGGTGGTGCCGCTGACGCAGCAGCGCCAGCACGGTATTCGAGATGAGGTTGACCGTGGTCTCGTGCCCGGCGATCAGCAGCAGCCCGCAGGTGGCGATGAGCTCGTCGTGGGTGAGCGCCGCACCGGATGCCTCGGCGGCGATCAACTCCGACAGCAGATCCGTGCCGGGCCGGGTTCGGCGGTACCGGGTCAGCTGCTCGAAGTACCCGTGCAATTCATTGCTGGCACGAACCAATTCGGCGGGATCGGGCCGCCCGGCCCCGACGGCCGCGATCGGATCGAGGGTGCGGGCGAGCAGGCCCGACCATTCCCGGATGCGTGGCTCGTCCACCGGGGGAACCCCGAGCAGTTCGCAGATCACGGTGACCGGCAACGGATACGCCAGATCGGCGACGATGTCGAGCGCGCCACGCGCACCCGCACGATCCAGGGCGGCGTCGGCGAGCGCCGTGATTCGAGGTTCGAGCCCACGCACCCGGGCCGGCGTGAACGCCGCGGCCACCAGCCGCCGCAGCCGGGTGTGATCGGGAGCGTCGCGGAACAGCATCGGCGCGATGCCGGTCAGGCCCGCGCCGAACTCACCCGCGAGATCGTGTACCGGAGTCGGCCCCATCGGAATCGCCGCGTGGGACCGGTCCACGGCCGCGTCCCGATGTCGCAGCACCGCGGTGCAATCCGCGTGCGAGGACAGCACGACGACCGGCATCGAACCCAGCCGCACCGGTCCCGCCGCCCGCATGCGCTCGTAGAGCGGATAGGGGTCGACGCGATGCGCCGGATCCAGCAACTCACCGAAGAAGCCGGGCCCGTTCGAAGCGGTGGAGGTCATCATGTCGTCCCGGGGTAACCGTGCGCGATGGCGCGGTGGGCGAAGGTGGGCGCGGTCCCGGGGTTCAACCGCGCCCCGGTCAGCTCACTCGAGGGAAAGAACGCGTTCATCACAGGACCCGGGGACGCATGTGGGTCATGGTGTACAGCGGCGTCAGGGGGCGCAGCGGGATCGGGGGGAACCAGACGCCCGGCAGGTCCACCCGGTGCAGCCGGGCCTCGAGCACCCGGCCGATTCCCATCTGATCGATCGGATCACGTTCGGAGCCGGACAGTTCCAGGGTGAAGTCCTCGATCCGGCGGACCTCGATCACCCGCTCGCGCGGGGTGAAGGCCACCAGCCAGGACGGGAACAGTCCGGTGATGCCCGCGACGTTGCGGTGGGGGCGTGCCAGGATCGGGGGCGGATCGGGGATCACCTCGCCCAGGCGGCCGCCCATGCGCAGCAGTTCGTGACCGCGCCGGGTCGCCCGCGCCCCGATCTCGGTGTCGGTGATCGACCACTCGATCTCACCGAGCTTCTTGGGGTAGCCGAGAAGCTCACGGCCGATGATCAGCGCCACGTCGTCGTCGAGAATCATCCAGGGACAATGGATTCCGACACCCTGCATCGTCTTGACATGCACGAAGAGACCGGCTTCGTGGTAGCCGGGCGATTCGAAGTTGTTGTCCGGGAAGCAGGCCGTGAACAGGTCCGCGCGTGCGGGTTCGGCGAGCCGCACCCCCGCCGGCAGCCACTGCCGCATGGCCTCGGGATCGATCTCGACGGTAGCGCTGAAGTAGTGGGCGTCGCGGTAGAGACTGCGGCGGGGGTCGCCGAGCCGCATCAGCCGGCGCGTATCCGCGCCCAGCGAGCGGCCGGCCGAGCGCACGGCGGGTTCCCATCCCATGGTCACTTCACCTTCCGGTAGACCGAGCGCAGAATCGGGCCGATGAGCACACGCGGGGTGTACTGGCCGCTGACGGTCTGCACCTTGGCGAACAGGCCCGGAACCACCCGGCGGCGACCGGCCGACATGCCCGCGACCGCCTGTGCGGCAGCCTGTTCCGCGGTCACCCAGAGCGGCCCGGGCACCAGACGATCCAGATTCGGCGCCTCGGCGGCCTCGGCGTATTCGGTGCGCACCGGCCCCGGGGCCAGCAGGGTGCACTGGACCCCCGTCCCGGCGAGTTCGCCGTGCAAGGACTCGGCCAGGGTGTTGGCGAACGCCTTCGACGCGGCGTAGGTGGCGTTGTTGGGCCCGGGCTGATTGCCCGCGGTGGAACCGGTGATCAGGATCGCGCCCGCGCCCCGCTCCAGCATGCCGGGCAGCACGGCGAGGGTGAGATCGTGCACGGCAACGGAGTTCAGCTCGACCTGCTGCCGCTCCCGGGCCGGTTCCGCGGATGCCATCTCACCGTAGGTGGCGAATCCGGCGTTGTTACAGAGGGCGGCGATATCGCGGGCGGCGAGTTCGTCACACAGCTTTCCGCGCTCGCCGCGATCGGACAGGTCGATCGCGCGAACCTCCGCTTCGATGCCGAAGCGGCGATTCAGCTCGGTCGCGAGTGCGCACAGCCGGTCTTCGCGGCGGGCGACCAGGATCAGTGAAAAGCCGCGCCGGGCCAGCTCTTCGGCCAGTGCGACGCCGATGCCCGAGGAGGCCCCGGTGACGACCGCGCGAGTGGTGGAGGTGGGGGTGGGAAGACTCATCGATCGCTCCTCGGCGTTCAGAATTGGGTGAGCGCGCGGGCGCTCACGGTGGCGCCGGCGGTGAGCAGTGTCCGCACCGCGCCGGGCCCGCTCACCTGCGGCTGCCCGGCGGCGATACGACGCAGATTGCCCGCGTGCCAGGCGAGTTGGAGGTACGAGTTGAGCGGATCCGCGCCGGGCACGGGAATTCGCGGTGCGGTGGGCAGGGTCCGCGGCTCCCCGGTTCCGGTCAGCAGTTCGGCGGCGATGGCCGGCCGCACGGCGAAGGGCCGCCCCAGCCCGATGACATCGACCGCGCCCCGCGCCAGCACCTCGTTCATGAAATCGAGGGTGCGGATACCTCCGGTCAGCATGAGCCGCAGCTCCGATCGAGCACGCAGCTGCTCGGCATAGCGCAGGAAGTACGCCTCCCGCTCACGGGTGCTGTCGGACACCACGCCGGTCATGGCCGGCGCTTCGTAGTTGCCGCCGGAGATCTCCAGCAGATCGATCCCGGCCTGTTCGAGCGCGAGCGCGACATCGAGTGACTCCGCCGATTCCATTCCGCCGCTCTGGAAGTCGGCCGAGTTCAACTTCACCGACAGGATCGCGCGAGACCCGATGGCCGCGCGCACCGCGGCCACCACCTCGAGCAGCATCCGGCGGCGATTCTCCGGGTTGCCGCCGTAGCGATCGGTGCGCTGGTTGGCCACCGGTGAAAGGAACTGCGAGAGCAGGTATCCGTGCGCGGCGTGCACCTGCACACCGGAGAAGCCCGCGGCCACAGCGAGTTCCGCCGTTCGCGCGTAGCGCCGGATCAGGTCGGCGATGTCATCGGTGGTGAGCGCGCGGGGCTTGCGCAGGTTGAAGCCGGGAGCCTGCGGCCGCAGTCCCGAGGGCCCCACCGGCCGGCGATGCAGCGGCCCGACCGCCACCCGGCCCGGGTGGTTGATCTGCATGAGCATGACCGCACCCGCGTTCGATCCCGCACGCGCCCAATTCCCGACGGTATCGAGCTGCCGGTCATCCTCCAGGGTCACGTTGCGGGGCTCCACGTAGGCGCGCCGATCGATCATGACGTTGCCGGTGACGAGCAGTCCCGCTCCGCCGCGGCCCCAAGCACTGTAGAGCCGGGTCAGGGTCTGACTCGGCGCGCCGTCGAGCCGGCCGAGCTGTTCACTCATCGCGGCTTTGGCGATGCGATTGGGCAGGGTGACACCGCACGGCAGGGTGAGCGGGCTGCCGACTGTGACTGCGTGCGGCGGGCGATTCTCGGTGGACATCAGCGGGTTCCTGTCGGGGGGAGGGAAATTCGGGAATCACGCGCTCTGGCGCGCGACGGCGCGGATCGGGCGCAGCACCGCGGCCGCCAGGCCGCGCACCGGCGCGGCGGCGGACTCCGGCGCGGTTACCGGATCCCGGCCGGGTGCGGGGAAAACGAGGGAACGCAGCGTGGACAGCTGACTCATGGCCCGGACCAGCCAACGACCACGCAGCACCTCCCAGCGCAATTCCGGTCCACCGGCGAGGATTTCGCTGGACGGCTTGGAGATGACCGCGTACAGGTCGCCGACCGGGACGCGCATGCGCCGCTGCAGTAGTGCGGCCTCGGCGAGCAGGCGGGAACTGTTCATCAGGAGCATGCCCGCACCCGAACGCGGCGCGACCAGTCCGGCGAAGCTGAGATTGGCCAGCCCCGGCGCGAAGGTGTGCGAGATCAGCCGCGGCTGCCCGCGCTCCCAGTTCAGCAGGCCCGCACGCAGGAACGGGAAGGTGGTCCGGAACCCGGTGGCCCACACGATGGTGTCGTACTCGCCGCGGGTGCCGTCGGTGAAATGCACCGTGCGACCGTCGAATCGGGCGATCTCGGGCCGGACGGCGATGCGCCCGTGCTTGAGGAAGTACGGCAGCTGCTGATTGACGACCAGGTCCTGATCGAAGATGCGGTGGGTGGGTCTTTCCAGACCGAAACTCTCGAAACTGCCCATGCCTATGGTCACGATCGAGCGGAACACCGCTTCCTGCAGCACTTTCGGCACCGGCACCGATCCGATGTCGAACCTGCTGCTGGGGACACCCAGCACATACTTGGGGATGAACCAGTAGCTGCGCCGCAGCGAGATCTCCGAGTTGCCGAAGGTCACCGCCGCCTCGACCGCCAGATCGCAGCCGGAGTTCCCCGCGCCCACCACCAGGACCCGCGAGCCGGTCAGGTCGGCGGGGCGCCTGTAGTTCTTGGAATGTATTTGTGCACCGGTGAATTCGCCCGGATAGGTGGGGATGTTGACGTCCCAATAGTGCCCGTTGGCGACGACCACACCCGCGTACTCGCGGGTCTCGCCGCCGGCGAACTCGACCCGCCAGCCCGTCAGGCCCCTCGGGTCCAGCGGCGCGACATCGGTCACCAGGGCACCGAACTCGATCCGGCGGTCCAGCCCGAACTCCGCGGCGAAAGCGCGCAGATAGTCGCGCATCTGCGCGGCGCTCGGGAAGTCCGGATACGTGGGCGGCATCGGATAGTCCGGGTACTGGGTGACCTCCTTGGAGCTGATCAGGTAGGTCGAGTCGTAGACCCCGTGCGACCAGTTGCCGCCGATGGCGTCCGTGGCCTCGACGTGGTCGTAGTCCAAGCCCAGATCGGCATAGGCCTTCGCCACCGCCAGGCCGGTGTATCCGGCCCCGATGATGCAGTAACGGCGCGTCATTGCGACCTCCCAACAAAAGCTACAGTCAGTGTAGCTACAGTGAGTGTAGTATTTGCCGGAGAATCGGGCACTGTCAAGCCCGCGCCGGCGAAACAGGAGGTGAACGGGCGAAATGACAGCGCAACGCAGCCGCGCGTATGCACCGCGCATGGCCCCCGAAGAACGACGCGAACAGCTTCTGGACGCGGTATTGCGAGTCATCGTCGAGCAGGGTGTACACAAGGTGTCCATCGACACCGTGGCCAGAGCGGCCGGGGTCAGCCGGCCGGTCATCTACGGACTGTTCACCGACTCCGACGCGCTGCTGCGCGCCTCCCTCGACCGAGAGGAGACCGCCGCACTGACCCAACTGGCCAGGGCCGTGCCCGCCGCCACGGACGGCGACCCGGTCCGCGCCATCACCGACAGCGTCGAGCACTTCCTCACCGCGGTGCTGAGCGCCCCCGATCGCTGGCGAGCGATTTTCATGATCGCCGACGCCAGCACTCCGGCCTTCCGCCGCCGCCTCGACACCGGCAGAAAGACCCTGATCGCCGCCCTGACGACCTACGTCAGCACCGCGATACCGGCCGAGCGCCTGCCCGGCGTGGACGTCGAACTCACCGCCCGCACGCTGTACGCCCTGTTCTGGGAGACCGGTCAGCTCATGCTTTCCGATCCGGAAGCCTTTCCTCCGCAACGCATTCGCGACTACGTGGCCGACCTGATCCCCGCCCTGCCCGCCTTCCGTCAGTTGCCCGGCTAGCCGAACGCCCCCGCCTCGGGAACCATCACTCCGACAGCGGCGCCGTCACCACGACCTGGACCCCGCAGCGCGGTCGGTCGCGCTCTATCGAGCCGGCGCACCGCCCGCGCCGCGAGCCGCGACGGCGGTGCGAACGGTGTTGCGGCCCTGGCGTTTCGCCGAATGCAGGGCGATGTCGGCGGCGCGGAACAGGTCGGGAGCCTCGAAATCGGGGGTGGCGGCCACGCCGATGCTGACGGTCAGCGCCACAGGCCAGGCGCGAGCGGAGGACTCGATCTCGGCGCGCAGGGCCTCGGCCCAGACGGCGGCCTCGGCGGCCGTCGTGTCGGGCAGGATCACCGCGAACTCCTCACCGCCGGTGCGGGCCACCAGGTCGTTGGGGCGCATGCGATCGAGCAGCAGCGGGGCCAGATTGCGCAGGGCGGTGTCACCGGCGGTGTGGCCGTGCACGTCGTTGATGTGCTTGAACTCGTCGATATCCAGGAACCACACCGCCAGCGGACGGCCGTGCCGGATGTGCGCGGCGACCTCGTTCTCCAGGCGCTCGGTGAAGCGCCGCCGATTCGCCAGGCCGGTGAGACCGTCGCAGCTGGCCTGCTCGTCCAGCGCGGACACGAGACCGGTTATGCGTCTGCGCAATTGCACGATGACACAGCACACCAGGATCAGCGAGGCGCTGACCTGGCACCACAGCGCGACATCGCGGGCGTCGCCGATCACCACCGCGCCCGCCCCGAAGATCACCACCGCCGCCGCCGTGGTGAGCAGCGTCGCGGCCTCGGTCAGCAGGCAGCCGGCGTAGAGCACCGCCCACACCAACAGGGTCTCCCCCGAGTCCGGAATCGTGCCGAGCACGATGATGAGCAGCGGTGCGGCGTTGAGCAGCCAACTCGGCGTACGCCTTCCCAGCAACAGCATGGCGATACCGAGCGCGGCCACCACGCCGGACAGCATCAGACAGCCGTTCAGGAATCTGTCGAGCACGAGTTCACGCGCGAAGATCGCGGTCAGCGCGACCGCGGCGAGCAGCATCCAGCCGCCGACATACCCCGCCAGTCCGGCACCGGCCGGAGCGTCGGATTCCGCCCGCGCCAACCGGGTCTGGTCCATACCCCCAGCGTGACATACCGAAACCCGCGGATCTCGCCGGACACGAACGACGCGCGCGGCCACATTTGCAACCAAACCGCCTGGCCTGTTTCATATCTGGAGTTTTGCCCGAGATAGGAGCGGACTCCCTTTCGGCCACACCCGGCGCGTTCGGTTCGCCGCGCGCGAAGCACGCCGCGCATACCCGCCCACCGTCCGGAAACCGAGCACGAACCACATCGAATCTCCGATCCGGCGCATCCACAGCAAACTTGCGAATCGCCGCACTGTGTCCCGTCTCACGCGCAGCGCCGGTCACATCGCGGCCGCCCACCGTGTCCCGTACTCGACGCGCACACCGACCCGGAGGACCCCCATGCTGGAAAGACCCGAGCTGGAGGCGTTTCTGACCCTGTCCGAAGAACTGCACTTCGGCCGCACCGCCGATCGCATGCACGTGAGCACCGGCCGGGTCAGCCAGATCATTCGCAAACTCGAACGCCGCGTCGGCGCACCGCTGTTCGAACGCAACAGCCGGAGCGTGGCGCTGACCCCGCTGGGCCTGCGCATGCACGAGGAGGTGCTGCCCGCGGCCCGCCAGCTGCGCACCGCGCTGCACAACGCGCGCGCCCGGGCGCGCGGCCTGGAACCCCAGCCGCCGCCCGGTCCGCCCGGCCCCGACCGGACTCCCGCCCCTCGCACGAGCCGTCCCGAGCCCCGGCGCGCTGACACCGGCGGCGCGGGATGGCATCCTGCGGAAAGTCATCGCTCCGCGGCGGAGCCGGACAGGGGAGAAACCATGAGCGGGGTCGTTCGCATTCGCCACATCAAGATTCCGGTCGGCGACCTCGCCCGCAGCGTCGCCTGGTACCGGGATCTGCTGCGGCTCACCCTGGCCGCCGAGTTCCGGGATCAGGGCGTGCTGCGCGGCGCGCAGCTTATGGACGCGAACGGCTTCGGCATCGCGCTGCGCGAACGCGAATTCTGCGCGAGCAAGCCCGATCTCGCGGGCTTCGACGTCGTCGCCCTGGAGGTCGGCGCGGTCGAGGATCTGCACGAGCTGGCCCGCCGGGCCGACGAACTCGGCGCCGAGCACACCGGCGTCACCGACCGCGGCGAATACGGCGCGTTCCTGGACCTCGTCGACCCGGACGGCACCGTGATTCGGGTGCTGGCCGACAACCCGCTGCACGCCGGACGTTTCATCGGCGTGGATTCCGACGCCGACGGCGGCTTCACCCTGTACGACACCCCCACCCTCTGACGGGTACCGTGCCCGAAATCACGGCCGCACAGCACTTTTCAGCGGTGTGCACCGAGCGATCCCGGTGTCGGCGGTACACCGGCCCGCCCGCCGCCGGCGGTCCGGTGAACGCCGCGCCCGCGTGCCGGACCGTCCGCCGCATCCCGAGTCGCGGTGCCCGCCCAGCCGACCTCGCATGGAGCCGGATGCGGAGCAGATCTCCCGCACCACCCGGCCCGGAAACGCCGACAACCCCGGTCCATCCGCGGGACCGGGGTTGTCCGAACAGCGTGGGGCGCGAGCCCGCGGGTCAGGCCGAATCCGCGGATTCGGCCTTGGGCGCGGCGGGCTTCTCGAGCTTCGCGATGCCGTGCTCGGTGCCCTCGTCCGCTTCCTGATCCGGTTCGGGATGCTCCGGAGAGAAGGTCGCGGGCAGATTCTTCAGGTGCTTGTTCATATTGCGCACCAGCAGGACCGTGCCCGCCAGCAGCAACAGCACGATCACCAGGCCCAGCGGTGACGCCTTGCCGAATTCCGGGCCGGTGGGCGAATTATTGGTCTGGGCGAGCAGGTCGAGAATCATCGGTCGGCGTCCTCGGTGTCGGCGTCATCGATACCCGTGAACAGGTCGATCTCGGGGATTGCGGTGCGCACCCGGGTCTGCGCCAGCTCAAATTCCTCGGTCGGCCACATCTTCTGCTGCAATTCCGTGGGAATGGCGAAGAACGGGCCGTTGGGGTCGATCTGGGTCGCGTGCGCGCGCAGCGCCTCGTCCCGGGCCGGGAAGTACTTGGCGCATTCGACCTGGGTGGTCACCCGCGACATGATGTCCCCGCGCTCGGCCGCGTAGCCCCGCATGCGGTCCATCCACTCCTGCATGGGGAAAGGCTCACCGCGCGAGGCGTATTCGTCGGCGAACGCCTCCAGCCGGGCCAGACTGAAACCGTGGTTGTAGTACAACTTCAGCGGCGTCCACGGCTCACCCGCGTCCGGGAACTTCTCGGCGTCACCGGCCGTCTCGAACGCCGCGACCGACACCTTGTGGCACATGATGTGGTCGGGATGCGGGTAGCCGCCCATTTCGTCGTACGTGGTGATGACGTGCGGCTTGAACTCGCGCACGACGCGCACCAGCGCCTCGGTGGCCTCGTCCAGCGGCACCAGCGCGAAACTGCCCTCGGGCAGCGGCGGCATCGGATCGCCTTCGGGCAGACCGGAATCGGTGTAACCGAGCCACATCTGGTCGACGCCGAGCGCGGCGGCCGCGGCCGCCATCTCCTCGCGCCGCACCTCGCTGATGCGGTCCTTGATACCCGGGGTATCCATGGCCGGATTGAGAATGTCGCCGCGTTCGCCACCGGTCAGGGTGACGACGAGCACCTCATTACCTTCGGCCGCATAGCGCGCGGTGGTTGCCGCGCCCTTGCTGGATTCGTCGTCGGGGTGGGCGTGTACCGCCATGAGGCGAAGACCACTCACTTCGCGTTCACCTCACCGATCACTTTTTCACCTCATCGCTCTCCGCCGAGTCCAGGCAGGGGGTGTCCGATCTCCATTACCTATAGTTCCATCCGACCGTCGTTTGTTCCGACCTACCCCCCGGGAGCGTCCAGTCATGAGCGAAAGACCGGCCGATCGCTACGGGGTCGGGCGACGTAAGACCCCGCGCTGGCTGCCCGTCGCGCTGACCCTCGCGGTCGCGATCGTGGGCTGTGGCGTGGCGTATCTCGGGTTCAAGCAGTACGGACCCAAGGACATCGAACCCGAGCGGCTCGGGTACACGGTGGTCGACGACTCGACGGTTTCGGTGGAATTCAAGGTGACGCGCGACGACCCGGAGAAACCGGTCGTCTGCTACGTTCGCGCACTGGATGCCGACGGCGTCGAAGTCGGCCGGCGCGAGGTCCTCATCCCGGGCTCCGACGCCGGCACGGTACTGTTCACCACCACGCTGAAGACCTCCGCACGAGCGGGCGCGGGCAACATCTACGGCTGCAGCGACGAAGTACCCGCCTACCTGCGCGCCGGGTGAAAAGTCCGGTCCATAACCCGCTTTGATGCTTCTACCTGCATCTATGCGATTCGTGCTAAAATAACGCAACACACGGTTCCGGGGTTCGGAGCCGTGTTTGCTGCATTGGCGGCCGGCGCTGTCGGGTACCTCCCCCAGGATCGCTCTTGCCGTCCGCTGTTGCCATGCCCGGCTCCGGTGGGTGCGGCAACGGATTTCAGAGGGAATCCCGGCTTGCCGGGGACAACTACTAGGGAGTGATCGAGATGACTGAGACAGTGACCTGGCTGACCCCGGAGTCGCACGAGAGGCTCACGAGCGAACTCGGCGCGCTCATTGCCAACCGTCCGGTCATTGCGGCCGAGATCAACGAGCGTCGCGAAGAAGGCGACCTCAAGGAGAACGGCGGCTACCACGCCGCGCGCGAGGAGCAGGGCCAGCAGGAGGCGCGGATCCGCCAGCTGCAGGAACTCCTCAACAACGCCAAGGTCGGCATCGCCCCGACCAAGTCCGGCGTCGCGCTGCCCGGCTCGGTCGTCAAGGTCTACTACGACGGCGACGAGAGCGACAGCGAGACCTTCCTCATCGCCACCCGCGAAGAGGGCCTGGGCAACTCCGAACTGGAGACCTACTCCCCCAACTCCCCGCTCGGCGGCGCGCTCATCGATGCCAAGGTCGGCGAGACCCGCGAATACCAGCTGCCCAACGGCAAGGTCATGAAGGTGACCCTGGTGTCGGCGGAGCCGTACCACAGCTGAGGTAGGCGAGACGGACACAGCGGCCCCCGGTCCACACGGACCGGGGGCCGTCCTGTGCGCGGGTGCGCGACGCACCGCCCGGACGGGACGACGCTCTGCCCGGACCGAACGGGGCACCGCCCGGACAGGACCGGACACCGCATCGGGCGAGCGGCGTGCAACCCCGAGCGCGCGATGTACAGGCCGCATCGAACGACACGGCGTCGTAGACGAACGACGAAGCCCCGCGCCGATTCCGGTGCGGGGCTTCGTGTTCGCCATATGTGTGCGCTTCCTACGCGAGGGCCTGCTTCAGGTCCGCCAGCAGATCGCCGATGTCCTCGATGCCGACCGACAGCCGGACCAGATCCGCCGGGACCTCGAGGGCCGAGCCCGCGGTCGAGGCATGGGTCATCGCGCCCGGATGCTCGATCAGCGACTCCACGCCACCGAGCGACTCGGCCAGGGTGAAGATCTTGGTGCGGGCGCAGAAGTCCAGCGCCGCGGCCTGACCGCCGTGCACGCGCACCGAGATCATGCCGCCGAACCGGCGCATCTGCTTCTGGGCGACCTCGTGGCTCGGGTGCTCGGCCAGACCGGGGTAGATGACCTGCGCGATCTTGGGATGATTAGCCAGGAACTCGGCGATGGCCTCGGCGTTGTCGCAGTGCCGGTCCATGCGCAGGGCCAGGGTCTTGATGCCGCGCATCGTCAGGAACGCGTCGAACGGGCCCGGGACGCCGCCCGAACCGTTCTGCAGGAACGCGAACTTGACGTCCAGCTCCTGATCGTTCGTGATGAGCGCGCCGCCCACCACATCGGAGTGCCCACCGATGTACTTGGTGGTCGAGTGCAGCACGATGTCCGCGCCCAGCAGCAGCGGCTGCTGCAGGTACGGGGACGCGAAGGTGTTGTCCACCACCAGTTTCGCGCCGCCTGCGTGCGCGACGTCGGCCAGCGCCGAGATGTCGCCGATGTTCAGCAGCGGGTTGGTCGGGGTCTCGACCCACACCAGGCGGGTGTTCGGGCGCATGGCCGCGGCTACCGCGGCCGGATCGTTCACGTGCGCCACCGAGTACTCGATGCCCCACTGGGTGAAGACCTTGTCGATGAGCCGGAACGTGCCGCCGTAGGCGTCATCCGGAATGACCAGGTGGTCTCCCGGGCGCAGGATCGCGCGCAGCGCACAGTCGGTCGCGGCCATACCGGAGGAGAAGGCTCGTCCGTAGGTACCGGATTCGAGCGCGGCCAGATTGGCCTCCAGGGCGGTACGGGTCGGGTTGCCCGTCCGCGCGTACTCGTAACCACCACGCATACCGCCGACGCCGTCCTGGGCGAAGGTGGAGCTCGCGTAGATCGGTACATTCACCGCGCCGGTCTGGGGATCCGGCTCATATCCGGCGTGCACCGCCCGCGTGGAGAAACCAAGCTGCTCACTCATACCGCCAGCCTAGGTCGCTCCGCGTTCGCCCCCTACCCCGGGCACTCGTCGCGTGTCCGAACTCACCCGCAAATCGGGCACGAGGCCCGGACCAGCCCACTTGCCGGGCTCGCAATGGGGCAGCACCTGCCACTCGTATCCAGCGGTCGATCATCGGCGCCCGATCCCCCGGCCGGCCTTCCGCGCGCGAGAACCGGGTAGGCCGGACCCCTGATCCGGCCGGGCGTGCAACCGATCCGCGCACGAGCCCGGAAAGCGCGGCGAACGGCGAGCCGGGTCCTCGTGCGGGCCGCGCACTGGTCCTAGGCTGAGCGCATGGTCTCCGTAGACGAACTGTTCGCCATCGACTCCCTGCTGAGCGCCGAGGAGCGCGAAATCCGCGACACCGTGCGCGCGTTCGCGAACGAGCGCCTGCGCCCGCACGTGGCGGAATGGTTCGAGGCCGGAACCTTCCCGGTGCGCGAGGTGGCGCCCGAACTCGGCAAGCTCGGGCTGCTCGGCATGCACCTGGACGGCTACGGCTGCGCGGGCACCTCGGCGACCGCGTACGGACTGGCCTGCATGGAGGTCGAGGCCGTGGATTCCGGTGTGCGCAGCCTGGTTTCGGTCCAGGGCTCACTGGCCATGACCGCCATCCACAAGTACGGCTCCGAAGAGCAGAAGCAGCGCTGGCTGCCGGAGATGGCGGCGGGCCGGTTGATCGGCTGCTTCGGATTGACCGAACCGGACTTCGGCTCCAACCCCGGCGGCATGCGCACCCGGGCCCGGCGCGAGGGCGACGACTGGATCCTGGACGGGTCCAAGATGTGGATCACCAACGGCTCGGTCGCCGATGTCGCCATCATCTGGGCGCAGTCGCGCGAGGGCGAGCGCGACACCATCCGCGGCTTCGTGGTGCCCACGGACACACCGGGTTTCAGCGCCCGCGAGATGCACCGCAAGCTGTCGCTGCGCGCCTCGATCACCGCCGAGCTCTCGCTCGACGGCGTGCGTCTGCCCGCCGACGCCCTGCTGCCCGACGCGCGCGGACTGGCCGCCCCGCTGGGCTGTCTGTCCGAGGCGCGCTTCGGCATCATCTTCGGCGCGCTCGGCGCGGCCCGCGACTGCCTGTCCGCCACCATCGAATATGCCCGCACCCGTGAGGTTTTCGACAAGCCCCTGGCCGCGTACCAGCTGACCCAGGCCAAGCTCGCCGATATGGCGGTCGAGCTCGGCAAGGGCCAGTTGCTGGCGCTGCATCTGGGCAGGCTCAAGGACCGGCACGAGATTCGCGCCGAGCAGATCAGCGCGGGCAAGCTCAACAGCACCCGCGAAGCCATCGCCATCGCCCGCGAATGCCGAACCATCTTGGGCGCCAACGGCATTACACTGGATTACCCGGTGCTTCGCCACGCCAACAACCTGGAGTCGGTGCTCACCTACGAGGGCACGGCCGAGGTGCACCAGCTGGTGCTCGGCGAGGCGCTGACGGGATCCAAGGCGTTCCGCTGACGGGATCCGAAGCGTTCCGCTGACCGAGGCCGGATCACCGCCCGCCAGGCCCGCGGCCTCGCCGCCGGCCGGTGCCGAAAGCTGCCGGGAAGTGACACTGGCGCAGATGCGCTATATCTCACAGCACACTGCCGGGAGAGCATGCCGATTGCTAGCATGACCAGGTGTTATTGCCCGGCTCCGCGCTGCTCGTCGTTTCGGCGCGTAAGACTTTGAACCGCCTGCAACGCACGCACGGAGTTCCGGTCCGCTCGGCCGCTCGGGAATTTCCGGGCCTGCTCGCGGTGCTCGATCAGCATGCCGCATCCGTCCGCGACATTCTCGACGCGGGTGTGGAGAATTCCAGCGCCGTACCTGTGAGCGTGCTGCTCGCCGGTTACGCGCGGGGATTGCTCGAGGATCTGCGGGAATCCGGCGAACCGCGGCCCGAGTGCGCACCGGACTGGCAGACGGCGGACTGGGTGCATCTGCGGCTGGCCGCGGTGTGCGCCCTCGCGCACGCCGACTGAGCGTTCTCGAGCTTTCCCACCGGTCGAGCGTCTGAGCCGGCCGAGACGTGCACGTCCGGCGGAAGTGCGATTCGTGACGGTTGCCCGGTGCACGGCACGGCAAAAATTGGCCCGGACAGCGAAACGGCCCGCGTTCCGAAGAACGCGGGCCGTCTTTTCGCCTCGATCGGACGGGCCTGGTTCGGCCCGTTCGTTAGCTACGGCATTCCGGGCTGATTGCCACGATCGGGCATCTGACCACCCTGACCGGGGTAACTCTGACCCTGATCCGGATAGCCCCGGCCCTGATCCGGGTAACCCGACCCCTGGTAGCCCTGCCCCTGACCTTGCTGCTGACCACCCTGCGGGCCGTAACCCTGCGGCCGGTAGCCGGGCGTGCCCGCCGACTGCTCCGCCCACTTCCCGGGCGGATTCTGGTGCGCGCCCACGGGCTGGTGCTGCTGCCCGCCCATGCCCTGCTGCTGTTGCGCCATCATCGCCTGCTGCTGGGCAGCCGCCGAACGCTGACGGGCGGCGTCCTCCCGGCCGCGCTGATACGCCTCGGCGTGCCCCTTCATCTCGGGCATCTCACCCTCGATGGTCTCCAGCCAGCCTTCCCAGCGCTGCTGCATCGGCCGCACCAGACCGCCGCCGACACCGACGATCAGCACGCCGCCGATCACGGCGAGCACGGTGATGAGAATGGGCATGGTGACCGAGGTCGCGACCCCGATCTGATTGAGCGCGGCGATCAGGCCGACGCCCCAGATGAACACCGCCGCAACACGTCCCATCATCCGGCCGTAGGACAGACCGCTGAGCATGTTCGCGATCATGTCCATGACGACGCGGGCGATGGCGCCCGCGATGCAGACGATGACGATGGCGATGGCCAGTCGCGGCAGCCAGGCCACGATGCCATTGAGCATGTCGCTGATGGGATTCGGGCCGAAAACGCCGAAACCCAGTTGCAGCGTGAGCAATAGAACCGCGTAGTACGCCAGCTTCGCGATGATTCCGACCGCGTCGTAGCGACTGTCGGCGAGCATGTCCTTGATGCCGCCGCGCTCAACGAGCCGATCGAAGCCGACCTGATGCAGAATCCGCGTCACCAGCCGGGCCACGATCTTGGCCACGATCCAGCCGATGACCAGGATGGCCAGGAATCCGGCGAATTTGGGCACGAACGTGGCGACCGAACTCCACGCGTCGGAGAGCCCCTGCTGGATATCGATAGCCAAACTCGAGGTGTGCATATGGAACCCCGTCCCTTCGCTACCTGCTCCGGTTCCGGCCCGATGCCGAAACTTTGCTCCAAGGGCGATTTATACCCGCAGCCGATCGGCTCATTCGTCAGTTTGCGAAATAGTTGCCAAATCGGGTGCTCGGGAATTGCTGGACGGGACACGGCGAACGCCGGCAACCATCGGGGCGGCCCGGATACACGAACGGTGCGTACCGAGTATCCACTCGGTACGCACCGGGGCCGAACAGGCCGGGCCGAACTCAGTACGCGCTGTTGACGTTGTCCATCGAGCCGTAGCGGTGCGCGGCGTAGTTGCAGGCGGCCACGATGTTGGAGACCGGGTTCCAGACATCGAACGGGGTGCCCTCGACGTGGTACGCGGCGAAGGTCGGATCGATGACCTGGAGCAGCCCCTTGGACGGGATGCCGTTGATGGCATTGATGTCGTAGAGGTTGATGGCCTGCGGGTTACCGCTGGACTCCCGGATGATGTTGCGGAAGATGCCGTCGTAGCTGCCGGGGATGCCCTTGGCGGCCATGATGTCGAGCGCCTGGCGGATCCAGCCGTCGAGGTTGTTCGCGTAGACCGGGGCCGGCGGCGGCGCGATGGGCTCGGGCTCGGGCATGGGGGCCGGGGCGGGCACGATGGCGGCAGCGGCGGCCAGTGCGGCGTCGGCGGGGGTCTCGACCTTCTCGACCTTCTCGATCGCGGTCGGCACGGCGACGGCGGCGGTGAGGGAGTCCTTCAGGGCCGCGGGCTGCACGTCGTCCGAGGCCGCACCGGCGGCGGTGACGATGGAACCGAACACGGTGAGGGCGAGGGCGGCGGTGCCGGCGGTACGGGCGGCGGCGACCACCCTGCTGCGTTTGGCAGGGTCACGCAGCGCAGTCATGGCATTCGTAGGCATGGCGAATTTGATTCCTGTTCGGTTTCTGGGCTCGCAGGCCGAGGGAAGGCAGCGCTGACCAGACGGGTACCGTGGGGGTAGTCCGCTCCAGCGCTCGGGCTGTTTCGCGTTTCTGTTGTGAAACCCGTTACGGGCCAAGGAATTCTGACGTTGCAGGAGTCCTGCGGAGACGTCTGCGGCCGATGGGGCCGCGGTGCTTCAGCGCACCGGGGTGGTGATCACGTTCCGCATGTGAGTTCGCATCTCCTTGCGTCAACCAGACTTGGGGTCTGTTTCCAACAAGGTCACAGCTTGATTGCGCCGGGTGAACACAGCTTGAATCAAAAGTGAACGGAAGGTGAACTGGCCCGCCGGACAGTCCGTTTACCTGCATTAATACATGCACTGACCTGGTGATTCAATTCAAACCACGAAGTGTTTCGGATCACAGAACAATTTCGATCGGATGACGCGATATACCTCAAATCGACCATTTTTCGGTCGCCGAGGTACCCCGCGGGACTGATTTTTCGAAGGCTTCGACTCAGGCCGGAGACTGCGCCGGGGCCACCGCGGGCACCGAGAATCTGCGCAGGGCTCGCATCAACAGCGGGAGCATCAGCATCATCAGCAACAGGCGCAGGGTCTGCACGCTGGTGATCAGGGGCAGGTTGGCGTTCATCTTGTCGGCGGTGGCCAGCACGGCGTTGATACCGCCCGGCGTGGTGGCCAGATAGAGGTCCGACATCTGCAGATCGACCACATTCGCCAGGCCGAGCGCGAGCGCCGCCACGATGCCGCTCAGCGCCAGTACGGCCGCCGTCATGCCGGGGATCATGCGGGTCATCTGGCGCACCACCTCGCGGGTGAAGCGGGTGCCGACCTCGAAGCCGATGAGCACGAACAGCAGATCCTTGAACAGATGCGTCGGCGCGTACCCGTGCGAGATCCCGGCGGCGGTGAGCAGAGCGGTGAGCAGCATCGGACCCAGCAGCGCGGCATTGGGCAGATTGACCTTGCGGCCGAGCCACGTGCCCAGCACGCACAGCATGATCGCGATCGAGATGCCCGCCACCTGGTCGCCGCGACCGACGATCATCCAGTACGGCAGTTCGAGATTGGTCACCCCGCCGCCCAGAGTGGTTGTGCGGTAGGAGATTCCGGCTTCCTCGTCGAGTAGAGCGGCGATGGCCGGTGCGCTGAGCGCGACCAGCGCCACCCGCAGGTACTGCATGAACGCCACCCGGCGCGGATCGGCGTTCAGCTCGTCGGCGGCCGCGACCACCGCCGCCGATCCGCCCGCGAGCAGGCCCAGGGTCGCGGTCGGCACGTCCACCTTGGCCGCGCGCGCGAAGACCAGCGCGACGGCCACGCTCACCAGCACGGTCGCGGCGGTGACCAGCAGGACGGGCAGCAGATCGAGGCCGATCGAGGTCAGCAGCTCGACCTGGAGGTAGCTGCCCATCAGCACGCCCAGCATGCCCTGCACGCCGATGCTCACCTGTGTGGGCAGCGGCTGCGGCAAACGCCCGCTCATGGCCAGCGCCGCGCCGACCACGATGGCCAGAATCATCTGCGGGGCCGGAAACCCCACGCGATCCAGCAGTGCCGCGCCGCCGAGGACCCCGGCCGACAACAGCACCCAACTGAGCGCCTGCCTTCGGTTCATACGAGCCGATCCTGCTCGTCAACCATGAACGGAGAGTAACAGCGCAGTTATCGCGCGGACCGGCCGTTGTGACTTCCGATGCACAACCGAAAAGACAAGGGGGAGACCACAAATCACATACGGGTAATTCGTTCGCCGCGGCGGTTGCGCACTCGGTCGGGCGCGGTGGCTAACGCTCGGTCCGGATACGCGAACGCCCGCCGGCGCGGAGAGCGCGGGCGGGCGTCGCGGGATGTCGTTTCGCTACGCGAGCGAACCCTCGCTCAGGAAGCCGAGCAGATCGTGCCGGGTGATCACGCCGACCGGCTTGCCGTCGTCGACCACCATGAGCGCGTCGGTCGACTCGAGCAGCTTGGTGGCCGCCGACACCGGCTCACCCGAGCCGATGAGCGGGAAGCCCGGGCTCATGTGCTGCGCCACGGAATCGGTCAGCTTCGCCCGGCCCTCGAAAACCGCCGAGAGCAGATCGCGTTCGGTCACGCTGCCCGCGACCTCGCCGGCCATGACCGGCGGCTCCGCGCCGACGACCGGCATCTGCGAGACGCCGTACTCGCGCAGGATCTCGATCGCGTCGCGCAGGGTCTCCTGCGGGTGGGTGTGCACCAGATCGGGCAGCTCGCCCGACTTGCCGCGCAGCACATCGCCGACGTGGGTCTCGTCGGTCCGGCCGTCCAGGCGGGTGCGCAGGAAGCCGTAGGAGCTCATCCACTGATCGTTGAAGATCTTGGACAGGTAGCCGCGGCCGCCGTCCGGCAGCAGCACGACCACGACCGCGTCCGGATCGCGCTCGGCGACCTTGAGTGCGGCCACGACCGCCATGCCGCAGGAGCCGCCGACCAGCAGGCCCTCCTCGCGGGCCAGGCGGCGGGTCATCTCGAAGGAATCGGCGTCGGAGACCGCGATGATCTCGTCCGGGATGGCCGGGTCGTAGGCGGTCGGCCAGAAGTCCTCGCCCACGCCCTCGACCAGGTACGGGCGGCCGGTGCCGCCGGAGTACACCGAGCCCTCGGGATCCGCGCCGATGACCTTGACCTTGCCGCCCGAGATCTCCTTCAGGTAGCGGCCGGTGCCGGAAATCGTGCCGCCGGTGCCGACGCCCGCCACGAAGTGCGTGACCTTGCCGTCGGTGTCGCGCCAGATCTCCGGGCCGGTGGTCTCGTAGTGCGACTCCGGGCCGCCCGGGTTGGAGTACTGGTTCGGCTTCCAGGCGCCCTCGATCTCACGGACCAGGCGATCGGAGACGTTGTAGTAGCTGTCCGGATCCTCCGGCGCGACGGCGGTCGGGCAGACCACGACCTCGGCGCCGTAGGCGCGCAGCACGTTGCGCTTGTCCTCGGAAACCTTGTCGGGGCAGACGAACACGCACTTGTAGCCGCGCTGCTGCGCGACCAGGGCCAGACCGACACCGGTGTTGCCGGAGGTCGGCTCGACGATCGTGCCGCCGGGCTTCAGCAGCCCGGCCTCTTCGGCGGCGTCGATCATCTTGACGGCGATGCGGTCCTTCGAGCTGCCGCCCGGGTTCAGGTATTCCACCTTCGCCGCCACCAGGCCCGAGTTCGGACCCACCACGGAGTTCAGTCGAACGAGTGGAGTGTTTCCGATCAGATCGACCACGGAGTTAGCGATGCGCATACCCCTCATCGTTGCAGAAAGGATATCGGCGCTTACGCGCACGTAGGCGATCTCACGTCGGCGGGAAATTACCATCGCCGCATGAGGACGCCGAACCACCTGCGTGCCACCGTGCTCCTCGGGTGCATCGCCGCCGCGACCACGATCGCCGCGACCGCTCCGGCCCACGCACGGACCTTCGAATTCCCCCAGCTACCAACCACCTTCCAGCCCAGCCCGTGCGGCGGCAGCATCCGCACCTGGGCCGAGACGAGCCCGAGCTACGGGGGTCGCGCCATTCTCAACGTGCGCGCCAACCCGATCGCCGGGCTCGGTCCAGGGCCCTGGATTTTCGCGCCGCTGTGCGAGAACCTGACCACCATCGCCTGGCGCAACACCAACACCGGGGCCACCGGCGAATACCGGGTGACCGTGGTCGCGGGCATCTACGGCAGCATCCAGTACGCCCAGTTCCAGGACACCGGCCCCGGCCACATCGTCACCACCATCTACTCCGACACCCTGCACGTCCCCCAGTTCGGCGCGTTCGACGTCCCGGCCCCGATCGCCCCGGCGCCCGAGGACGACTAGAACCGGCCTTTCACCCGCGGGTGAGTCCAATCCCACAGTTCAGTGATTGGGATACCGGCATACCGGGCGTAGGGCGCTCGACACACCCGTCGTACATTCGAAGTGGTTCACTCACGCTAGTAAGGAGTCCTCATGGCTGAGGCCGTTATCGTTTCGTACGCCCGCTCCCCCATCGGTCGTGCGCACAAGGGTTCGCTGGTCGGCATGCGCCCGGACGACCTCGCGGCTCAGATGGTCCGCGCGGCCCTGGACAAGGTCCCCGCCCTGGCCGCCAGCGATATCGACGACCTCATGCTCGGCAGCGGCCAGCCCGCCGGTGAAGCCGGCTTCAACATGGCGCGTGCCGTGGCCGTGCAGCTGGGCTACGACTACCTGCCCGGCGTCACCGTCAACCGGTACTGCTCCTCCTCGCTGCAGACCACCCGGATGGCCTTCCACGCCATCAAGGCGGGCGAGGGCGACGTGTTCATCTCCGCGGGCGTCGAGACCGTGTCGCGCTTCCCGAAGGGCACCGCCGACGGCTGGCCCGACACCCACAACCTGCTGTTCGCCGATGCCGAGGCCCGCACCAAGGCCACCTCCGCGGCCAACACCTCGTGGGTCGACCCGCGCGAGAACGACCTGCTGCCGGACGTGTACATCGGCATGGGCGAGACCGCCGAGAACGTCGCCACCTTCACCGGCATCTCCCGCGAGGACCAGGACCACTGGGGCGTGCGCTCGCAGCAGCGTGCCGAAGAGGCCATCAAGTCCGGCTTCTTCGAGCGCGAGATCACCCCGGTGACCCTGCCCGACGGCACCGTCGTCTCCACCGACGACGGCCCGCGCGCCGGCACCACCTACGAGAAGATCTCGCAGCTCAAGCCGGTCTTCCGTGCCGACGGCACCGTCACCGCCGGTAACGCCTGCCCGCTGAACGACGGCGCCGCCGCGCTCGTCGTCATGAGCGACACCAAGGCCAAGGCCCTGGGCCTGACCCCGCTCGCCCGCGTCGTGTCCACCGGCGTGTCCGGCCTGTCCCCCGAGATCATGGGCCTCGGCCCGATCGAGGCGGTCAAGAAGGCGCTCGGCAACGCGAACCTCACCGTCGGCGATCTCGATCTCTACGAGATCAACGAGGCCTTCGCGGTGCAGGTGCTGGGCTCGGCCCGCGCGCTGAAGCTGGACGAGGACAAGCTGAACATCTCCGGCGGCGCGATCGCGCTCGGCCACCCGTTCGGCATGACCGGCGCCCGCATCACCGCGACCCTGATCAACAACCTGCAGACCCAGGACAAGCAGTTCGGCCTGGAGACCATGTGCGTCGGCGGCGGCCAGGGCATGGCGATGATCATCGAGCGCCTCAGCTGATAGCTGCGGCGCCTCGGCCTCCGGCCTAGAGAAGGTGGTTTGGGGGCCCTGCCCCCAAACCCCCACGGGGCGCGGAGGGACCGGCCGCACTACGGTCGAAGCCCCATCCCACAGGGGCGCGGAGGGACCGGCCGCACTACGGTCGAAGCCCCATCCCACAGGGGCGCGGAGGGACCGGCCGAACTCGCGGCTGAAGTCTCCGCCGAACCGGAGAGGGGCACGAGGGTCCGGGGGCATGGCCCCCGGTCACTTCTGCACAGCGCAGCCGCGCGACCGTCAGGTCGCGCGGCTGTTTTGTTTCTCATTCCCTATCTGGGAATCGACTAGCCGTCACGGGGCGAGAAGGCTGGGGAGAGAACGTATCCCCGAAGGAGGCATCATGCCCGCTTACGCCGTTGCCCATCTGCACGATGTCGATGTGAACGCCGGCATCGTCGAGTATCTGAAGCGGATCGACGCCACGTTCACCGAGTTCGAGGGGAAGTTCATCGTCCACGGCGGAGAGCAGCGGGCGGTGGAGGGACCGGAGGACAGCTACGTCGTGGTCGTCGAGTTCCCCGATTACCAAGCGGCACAGGCATGGTACGACTCCCCCGCCTATCAGGCGATTGTCGCGCTGCGCACCGAGAACTCGGTGGGCGTGGCGGTGATCGCCGACGGGTGTGGTGCGGACCATGTCGCGACCGACATCCTCGGGTCCGCCGCGGGTTGAGCACACATGCGAAAACGACAGGGCGGGCACCGGATTCCGGTGCCCGCCCTGTCGGCGTATCAGCGATCTACTAGTCGTTGTTGAAGTACGACAGCAGGCGCAGGATCTCGATGTACAGCCAGACCAGGGTGACGGTCAGGCCGAGCGCGACGCCCCAGGCCGCCTTCGCCGGAGCGTTGGCGCGGATGAGCTGATCGGCCGCGTCGAAGTCCAGCAGGAAGCTGAAGGCCGCGATCGCGATGCAGACCAGGCTGAACACGATGGCGATGGGGCCACCGTCACGCAGGCCCAGGCCGCCGTCCATGAAGAACGAGGCGATCAGGTTGCCGAGCATGAGGACGACGACACCGATGAGGGCGCCGACGATCATGCGGGTGAAGCGCGGGGTCACCCGGATCGCGCCGGTCTTGTAGACCACGAGCATGCCGAAGAACACGCCGAAGGTGCCGAGCACGGCCTGCGCGATCAGCGCGGAACCGCCCGCGCCGCCGAAGGAGACGTTCGTGAACATGAACGACAGCGAGCCGAGGAACAGACCCTCGAAAGCCGCATAGGACAGCACGATTGCCGGGTTGTCCTGCTTACGACCGAAGGAGGCGACCAGCACGAGCACCAGGCCCACCAGGGCGCCGACGATCGCGAGCGGGGCCGCCAGCGCGTTGTTGGCGTGCACCAGCGCGTAGGCGATGATCGCCGAGATGCTGACGACGCCGAGCGTGATGCCGGTCTTGGTGACGACATCGTCGATGGTCATCGGCCGGGTGGCGGGCACCGGCGGCTGCTGGTACCCGTAGCCCGGGTACTGCGGCGGCTGCTGGCCGTACTGCTGGTTGGCGAACTGTCCGGCTCCAGCGGCAGCCGAGCCGAAGCCCGCGTAACCGCCGCCTTGCTGCTGCTGCGGCGACAGGTTCTTGAAAACCGGGTTCGAGGTGGTGCGCAAGGCGCTTCCCTTTCTGGAGTCGTGGCTCACGGTCCCCGTGGCCTCGTAACTACCGAGTCCAACGATCCGGGGACGGGATAGGTTCCCAACAACCCCGAATCAGACCAGTCGGACTTTACCCGAGCTTTACCGTCTCGCGCCTCCCCTGCGGCGTTCTAGCCCAGCTGACTCATCACCCGGGTGGCGATGAGCTCGAGATGGTCGAGGTCGTGCAGGTCCAGAATCTGGAGGTAGATCCGGGAGGTGCCCGCGGTCGCGGCATAGGCGGAGATCTTCTCTACGACCTCGTCGGGAGTGCCGGCCAAGCCGTTCTCCTTCAGCTCGTCCACCTCGCGGCCGATGGCGGCGGCGCGGCGGGCGATCTCGGCGTCGGAGGTTCCGACGCAGGCGATCAGGGCGTTGGAGAAGGTGATCTCGGCGGGATCGCGGCCGATGTCCTTGGCGGCGCGGCGGACTCGTTCGAACTGTTCCGCGCTGGCCTGCGCGGACTGGAAGGGCGCGTTGAACTCGGCGGCGTAGCGGGCGGCGATGCGCGGGGTGCGCTTGGCGCCCATGCCGCCGATGACGACGGGGATCCGGTCCTGCGCGGGTTTGGGCAGCGCCGGGGAGTCGGTGAGGGTGTAGTGCTCGCCCGCGAAGGAGAACTTCTCGCCGGCGGGGGTGTTCCACAGGCCGGTGATCACGGCCAGTTGCTCTTCGTAGCGCGGGAACTTGTCGGCGGGGAAGGGGATGCCGTAGGCGGCGTGCTCGGCCTCGTACCAGCCTGCGCCCAGGCCGAATTCGACCCGGCCGCCGGACATGGCGTCGACCTGGGCGACCTGGATGGCCAGCACACCCGGATGCCGGAAGGTGGCGGCGGTGACCAGGGTGCCCAGCCGGATGCGCCGGGTTTCCCGGGCCAGGCCCGCGAGGGTGATCCAGGCGTCGGTGGGTCCGGGCAAGCCGTCGGCGTCGCCCATCGCGAGGTAGTGGTCGGAGCGGAAGAAGGCGTCGTAGCCGAGATCCTCGGTGGCCTTGGCCACGCTCAGGAGGGTGTCGTAGCTCGCGCCCTGCTGCGGTTCGGTGAAGATACGGAGATCGATGCGGCCCATGACCACATTGTGCTCATCGGTTGGTTCGGCGTGCCGGGCGGTGGCCCGGCACGCCGCTACCCGTGCAGGCCGCGCACCGAACGGGTCACGGTGAACTTGCGATTGCGGCCGATGACATCGGTCTTGCCGACCATGCGTTCCATGACGCCGCGGTAGTTGAGATGGGTGTTGTACACGGTCCACAGTTCTCCGCCGGGCCGCAGGACCCGGCCCGCCTGCTGGAACATCTTGATCGCCGACCCGGTGTGCACGGCCGCGCCGACGTGGAACGGCGGATTGCACAGCACCAGATCGGCGCTGTTGTCCGGCAGCCCGGACATGGCGTCGTCGCGCAGCACCCGAATGCGGTCCGCGACCTCGTTCGCCGCGGCGGTTTCGCGGGTGGAGGCGATGGCCGCCGCGGACTGATCGGTGGCCGTGACCCGAATGCCGGGGCGGGCCTTGGCCAGCGCGACCGCGAGAATGCCGGTGCCGCAACCGAGATCGACGGCTTCGCGGGCATCGGGCTTCATCCGCCGCAGATGGTCGAGCAGGAAGCGGGTGCCGATGTCCAGGCGCGAACCCGAGAAGGCGGCCCCGTGCGCGACGACCTCCAGATCGTGCTCCTCGAGCCGATTGCGGATCGGGAAACGGGGTTCGCCGATGGCTTTCGGCTCCGTGGCGAGCAGCACCCGCGACTTCTGCCTGCCCCGGCTGGCCTGGACCGAGCCGAAGGACTCGGCCAGGACGTCGTTCATGGCCGGGGTGAGGTACTTGTCCCGGCCGCCGGCGTAGACCCGGACGTCGGGCGCGGCGAAACGGGCGATGGCATCGGCGGTTTCGGCGAGACCGGCCAGGGCGCGTGGCAGCCGCCACAGCACCACCCGGACATCGGCGAGCAACCGCTCACCTAGCTCGTGCGATCTGTAGCGGTCGGCGAATCCGACGAGCCGGGCGTTGCCGGCCAGGGCGAGTTCGCCGGTGAGCAGGTCCTGGTGGACCCGCACGCCGTGTAGATCGTGCGCGGCGATGGCGCCCAGGGTCAGGGCGCCGTAACCGTCGTCGATCACCGCGACGCGATCATCGCCTGCGGCGGCGAGGAATTCGGCCGCCTCGTCGAGCAGCAATCGATCGGCGGCATCGACCGCGTAGAGATTCACCGCCTCTACATCGGGATACCGCCGCAATCGGCTCAATACATCCTCGACCTCAACCACGCCTACAGTGTGCTAGATCATTGCCGACCCGTCCCAATTGGCTCGAATCTCGTCATCGGGCCGAGCGATTCGCCGGGTTGCCCGTGCTTCGCGCGCCGATGACTCGTCGGCCGTGCCACGGTGTGGCGGAGTTCGCGCGGGTGGCGTGTCGGCGATCCGGTCGGCGGTTCAGTGCGCGGTCGGCTCGGGCGTGGCCCCGGCCGCGACCTCGATCGTGCGGCTCGGCATCATCGCCGCCGCCCCGACCATGACCACCGCCATGACCGCGACGCCGATGAAGACCACGTGGATGGCGGGTGAAAGCACCTCCGGCGCCGGATGATCCGTCTCACCGATGCGCGCGTTCACCAGCGCGCCGAACAGCGCCACGCCCAGCGCGCTGCCGAGCGAGCGGGCGAACATGTTGGTGGAGGTGACCACGCCGCGTTCGGACCATTCGGCGCTGGCCTGCGCGGCGATGAGGGTGGGGCTCGCGACCAGGCCCATTCCCATACCGACGACGAAACAGCCCAGCGCCACGCGCAGTAGCCCGGAATCGGAGTCCACCAGCAGCAGACTGGCCGCGCCGATCGCGGCGAGCGAGCTGCCGATGACGGCGGTTCTGCGGAATCCGATGCGCAGGTAGATCTTTCCCGCCTGCGAGGCCATGAGCGGCCAGCCCAGCGTGAGCGCGCCCACGGTCAGGCCCGCCACCAGTGCGCCGGTGCCGAGGACGCCCTGGGCGAAGGTCGGCACGTACGAGGTCAAGCCCAGCAGGATCGCACCGACGAGCAGCGACACCAGGCTGCTGGCCACCAGCACCCGGCGGGTCAGCACCCACAGCGGCAGAATCGGATTCGCCGCGCGCCGCTCCACCAGGCCGAACAGGACCAACACGAGCGCGCCGCCGACGAACAGCGCCAGGCTGACCGGCGAATTCCACGCCCACGCCTGCCCGCCCTCGAGCAGGGCGAGGATCAGCGCGCCGGCGCCGAGGGTGAGCAGCCCCGCTCCCGCGTAGTCGATGCGATGGCTGCGCCGGGGCGCGACCTCGGTGAACTTGCGCAGGATCATCCAGCCGGCCACCGCGGCGAGCGGCAGATTGACCAGGAAGATCCAGCGCCAGCTGATGTATTCGGAGAAGACGCCGCCCAGGAGCGGGCCCAGCACCGAGGACATCGCCCACACGCTGGCCAGGTACGCCTGGACCTTGGCGCGCTCGGCCAGGGTGTAGAGGTCGCCCGCGATGGTGATCGACATGGGCCCGACCGCGCCCGCGCCGATGCCCTGCACCGCGCGGAAGATGATGAGCCCGAGCATGGAGGTGGCCAGCCCGCACAGCAGCGAGCCGAGCGCGAAGACCGCGATGCCGAAGAGCATGACGGGCTTCCGGCCCAGCATGTCGGCGAGTTTGCCGTAGATCGGCACGGTCACCGCCTGCGCCAGCAGATAGATCGAGAACAGCCACGGGAACTGCGAGAAGCCGCCGAGTTGATCGGTGATGGTGAGCACCGCGGTCGCGATGATCGTCGAGTCCAGCGCCACCAGCGAGGTGGCCAGCATGATGGCCGCCAGGATCGGCCCCCGCTCCGAACGCAACCCGATCGACGACTTCAACCCGGTAGCCGTCACCGACAACCCCTTTCGTTAGCCCAACTCACCACCTGAGTCGAACACCCCGCCCCACCCGCTATTCCGGTTTCCCGGAATGAACCGGCGGGAGGTGAACGAACGCACGGCTGGGCGACCACAAGCGCAACCCGCGCACACGAAACGAACCGCACGCTCCGGCAGGTCGGCACGCCCGGCCCGTCGACGAGTCGCATCCTGCCCGCCCCCACGGCCACGAGACCACCCGTTTTCCACCCTGTGGAACAGCCCGCCCACGCAGAACCGTCACCGGGGTGGCTCAACGCCGAGCCCGCCCGCCGAAGAATCGAGGACGACCGCCCCCGGACCCGGTGTGCCCTCGACCAATTCGAGTCCGCCCGAGCCCTCGCCCTCGACCCTGGTCCGAACGATGCGAGGCCCCGCCTGGTGCTTGCCACGCACGCGGCGTTCGTACGGCTCGGACCGCAGGCGCGAGGGCAGGTTGCGCCGGGCGCTCCAAGAAGAACGGGCCCGGACCCGAGGTGTCCGGGACCAATCAAGACCCGCCCGAGCCCTCACCCCCGAGCCTGGTCCGAGCGACACGGAGCCACGCCTCGCGCTTGCCACGCACGCGGCGTTCGTACGGCTCGGACCGCAGGTACGACGGCAAGTTGCGCCGGGCGCTACGACGAACGAGCCTGGGGTGTCCGGGACCAATCAAGGCCCGCCCGAGCCTTCGACCTCGAGCCTGGTGCGAGCGACGCGAAGCCACATCTCGTGCTTGCCGCGCACGCGACTATTCGTCCTACTCGCACCCCGGGTGCGACGGCAGGTCGCACAGATCGTTCGAGGAAGACCGATGGCCGAGGACCACCTCTGCGTATGCGCTACGACCAATGCAGGCGGGCGCGGATCGGAGCACGACCCGGACCCCGTCCACGGTGGACCAGCTGAGGCCGCGACTCCCGAAACCGCCAGAGGCGCACACGACCTCGAACCGGCGGCACCGCACGCGAGCCCGGCAACGCGGGCAAGCCGGATGCCGAGCGGGCGTTCGCCGTTGGGGCACACCGCTACTGCCGTCCGGACGTTGCACGGGCCGCCCCGCGCCTCGGCCGACGGATATCGAGCGGGGACGGAGCGTCAGAGGGTCGAGACCAGGTCGCGGAGCACGGGGAGGCTTACCGAGCCGGAGCCGAGGACGCGGTCGTGGAAGGTCTTGATGTCGAAGGCGGGACCCTGGCGTTGTTCGGTGGCGGCGCGCAAGCGGCGGATCTCCAGCTGGCCGACCTTGTAGGCCACGGCCTGGCCGGGCATCGCGATGTAGCGGTCGACCTCGGTGCGGATCTCCTCCACGCCGACGGGGGCGTTGGCGACCATGAAGTCGATGGCCTGCTGACGGGTCCAGCCCTTGGCGTGCAGGCCGGTGTCGACCACCAGGCGGCACGAGCGCCAGGAGTCTGCGGCGAGCATGCCGATGCGGGTGAGATCGTCGGGGTACAGGCCCATTTCATCGGCCAGGCGTTCGGTGTACAGCGCCCAGCCCTCGACGAAGGCGGTGTTGGAGAAGGACATTCGCTGGAAGCGCGGCAGTTGATCGAGCTCGTTGGCGATGGTGAGCTGCAGGTGGTGGCCGGGAATGGCCTCGTGGTAGGCGACCGACGCGGTTTCGAAGCGGTTGCGGCCCTTGGGATCATGCTGGTTCACGTAGTACGCGCCGGGCCGGGAGCCGTCCGCGGCGGGCGGGAAGTAGTAGGCCGGGGGCGCGTCGGCGGCCAGGAAATCGGGCACCGGCAGGATGTCGCAGGAGCGGCGGGGCAGGCGGCCGAACCAGTTGCCCATTTCGGCCTGCGCGGCCGCCAGGCAGGCGCGGGCGTCGACCATGATCTCTTCGCCGTCGGCGTAACGCAGGGACGAATCCTCGCGCAGCCTGGTGAAAACCTCGGTGAGCCCGGAGATTCCGAACAGGCGCGAGCCGACCTCGGCGTATTCCGCGCGCAGCCCGTCGAGTTCGTCGAGCCCGAGCTGATGGATCTCCTCGGCCCCCAGGTCGGGCAGTGTGGTGTGCTGACGCAGCAGGCGGCGGTAGATGTCGGCGCCGTCCGCGCCGAGCCAGCACAGACCGGGTTGTTCGTCCGGGCGCGCGGCGGGTAGCAACTCCCCGGCCAGGGCGTCGCGATAGGCGCCGAAGGCCGGCCGGATCACCTCGCGGGTCACCTCGGCCAGGTCGGCGCGCCAGGCGGATTCGCCCGCCCAGTCCGCGGGGCCGGCGAAGGTGACGAAGGGATCGACGGCGATGTCGCTGGCCAGGTAGCCGTCGAGCTGGTTGAGCGAGCGTTCGATGGTGATGCGCGCCGGGGTGCGCCCGGCGGCCAGCCCGGCCCGGAACCGCTCGACCGCCTGGGCCAGGAACCCGCCGAACTGCCGGTACCGCAGCACCAGATTCGCGGCGTTCTCGGGCTCGGGCGCGTTGAGCTGCGGCGCCATGGTGAGCAGGCCGGCGTGCACGCCCGACATCTGATCGGAGGCGAGTTCGAGTGGCCGCCACTCCAGATGTTCTGCGGCGGTGATCAATTCATTGCGCAGCAGGCCGCGGGTCACCCGGTCCTGATCGTCCAGGCGCTCGGGATCCAGCGCGTCGACCGCGGTGAGCAGCGAACGCCAGGTGCTCAGCCGCCGCTGTTCGGCGGCCTCGGACAGATCCTCGATGCGATCGTCGAATCGCCTGTCCCCCAGCAGTGTTGCCTCACTGGGCGCGGCCTCCAGCGCGGCGTCCCAGTAGCGGTCGGCAAGAGCGATGAGTTCCTCGTGCGCATCCATGGCCCCCATCATGCCCGCCGGCGCACACCCTCGACCCGCCGCCGCGAACTTCGCGCGGGGCTCACAGCCGATGCGGCACCGGGATTCGCATCAGATCCGCCGCCACCACGATCTCCCCGTCGAACCGCTCCCGCGCCTCGCTCAGATGATCGTCGAGGGTGCGATACCGCTGCGAGAAATGGGTGAGCACCAGCGTGCGGGCCCCGGCCTTGGCCGCGACCTCCCCCGCCTGCCCCGCGGTGAGATGCCCGAACTCGGTGGCGAGATGGGTGTCGGAATCGGTGAAGGTGGCTTCGATGACCAGCATGTCCACCCCGGCCGCGAGATCGTGCACCCCGTCGCAGAGCCGGGTGTCCATGATGAAGGCGAAGCTCTGCCCGCGGCGCAGTTCGCTCACGTCCTCGAGGGTGATGCGCCGCCCGTCCAGCACGACCTCGCCGTCGCGCTGCAATCTGCCCACCACCGGCCCGGAGATCCCGAGTTCGCGCAGCCGATCCGGCACGATGCGCCGTCCATCCGCTTCGGTGAGGCGATAGCCGAAGGCCTCGACCGGATGCGACAGTTTCGCGGTGCGCAGCGCGAAAGGCGCCGCGTGCGCCGGTAGTTCACCGTCCTCGGCGATGGGATGCGGCCGCAGTTCGGCGGTCTGGTGATACGCCGTGGAATTACACAGTCGCTGGAAGTACTCCTCACCCGAGCCCGGGTAGTACACGTCCACCGGATGCGGTACCCGATCCAGGCTGATCCGCTGCACCACCCCGGCCAGGCCCAGGCTGTGATCGCCGTGGAAGTGCGTGATGCCGATTCGCGTGATGTCGGTGGCCGACACCCCGGCGTAAATCATCTGCCGCTGCGTGCCCTCCCCCGGGTCGAACAGCAGCCCCTCGCCATCCCAGCGCAGCAGATAGCCATTGTGGTTGCGCTGCTTGGTCGGTACTTGGCTGGCCGTTCCGAGGATGACCAGTTCGCGCTGTGACACGGCGTCAGGCTACCCGCCCGCACCGCCGAACCCCGGGTCGCCGGCACCCGGGCGCGCCACGCGACGCAATACCAGCGGGGGGTATCGATCCGCGCGCGGTCCTGACCACATAGAATGGCCGCGTGATGGATGAACGGTCGCACGCTACCCGGCTCGCCCGGGCGTTCGGCCTGTTCACTCTGCTGGCCGGAATCGCGATCATGCACGCGCTGGTCATCGGTACGGGCCACGCCGCGACCCCTGATCACGCCGGGTCCGCGAGCCACTCGGCCGTACACGGCACGACCGCCGATCACACCCTGTCACCGGACCGGCTCGGGCCGGCGGACCAGCCGCACGCCGCGAGCCCGGCCGGCGCGGATGCCCCGCCGCACGCGCAACTCGCGCACCCGGTCGGCGCGGATGCCGCGCATCACCCGCAACTCGCGCACCCGACCGGCACCGATGTCTCGCGCCCGTCGAATTCGACAGCCGGTCTCTTCCACGCCCAGGGCACCGCGCCCGCGATCGACGTGCCCGATTGCGGCGGCGATTGCGGCAGCGGGCACGCCGGTCTGCACGGCTGCGTCTTCGTCCTGACCGCGCTACTGCTCGGCCTCGGCCTGGCCCTGCTGGCCTGGGTCGGCCTGACCCGCCCCGGCGGCATCCGCGAAACACCGCGCCAAGCCCGCGCGCAGCACGCCCGCCCACCCCCGTGGACGGTCCCCACCCTGGCCGATTTGGCGATCCTGCGGATCTGATGGGCGCCCCCGCCGCCGCGTATCCCGCACGCGGAGCCGGGTTCTCGCATGCCCTTTTCCAGATTTCGAGCTGATTCCCAAGGAGTACAGCCATGTTCAGTGCCACCCGCACCACGTCCGTCATGATCGCCGGCGCCGCCGTTATCGCCCTGGTCACCGCCGGTTGCGGCAGCGATGACGACTCGCCGGTCACCGCGGCGAGTTCCACCGCGACAACCCTCACCTCGGCGCCGGCCGCGACCCGCACCGATTTCGACGAGGACGATGTCAGCTTCCTGCAGATGATGTACCCGCATCACGCGCAGGCCGTGGACATGGCGGCCATGGTGCCGTCGCGGTCGCAGAATCCGGAGTTGATCGCGCTCGCCGAGAGCGTCGAGCAGGCCCAGACGCCGGAGATGCAGCAGATCACCGCGCTGCTGACGGCCTTCGGCAAGGGCGCGCCCAGCGCCACCGCGGGCGGGCACGCCGGTCACGGCGGCATGAGCGGCATGATGACCGAGGCGCAGATGACCGAGCTGCAGGGGCTGACGGGCGTCGAGTTCGACCGCATGTGGATGCGCATGATGATCGAGCATCACGAGGGCGCGATCACCATGGCCAACGCCGAGCTCACCGACGGGGTGAACCCCGACGCGAAGGCGATGGCCAAGGCGATCGTGACCGGCCAGCAGACGGAGATCGATCAGATGCGCACGATGCTGGGCCAGAAGTAGCGGCGATCATCTAGCTACTGAATTAGCAAAGGGTGCACCGGCTTTCCGGCGCACCCTTTGCTGGTGGTTCACTGCGGTCGGCGTCAGCTGCCGATGACCGTATTCATGATCGTTCCGGCACTGGTGGCGGTGGCGCCGCCGATCATGGCTCCCGCCACCATCTTCGGCGATTCGAGACCGCCTCCGCTCCACTTCTCCCAGGCGAAGCGGCCGCCGCCGTAGGTGATGGCGGTGACGCCGGACAGCATGGTGAACCAGGTGAAGTAGCGGACCAATTTCATCAGCTTGTCCGCCACCGGCGGGGTCTCCGGTGTCGGATTGCCGATCTGCGCGACGACTGTCGTGTACGTGTCGTGCACGGCGGCGAGGAGCATGCTCACGATCGGTTCCTCTCGAATGCTGAGGTGGTGCTGATGGCGAAACCTGTGGCGCAACTCTCACTAATAGGTGCAATTACACCTCGAGCCACAGGTTGCCGCCGTGACGACACACCACCCGAACCGAACTCAAGCAGCCGACCAGCTACCCCGCCCCGGTCACTCCGGCGTGGCGCGCAGCAGCGAGTGTTTGCGGCCGTACAGGTAATAGACGACGAAGCCGAGCGCCATCCAGACCAGGAAGCGCAGCCAGGTCTCGACCGACAGGTTGAACATGAGCCACGCGCACGCGATGACCGACAGGATCGGCACGAACGGCACCAACGGCACCTTGAAGCCCCGCTCGAGATCAGGGCGTGTGCGGCGCAGCACGATCACGCCGATCGACACCAGCACGAAGGCGAAGAGCGTGCCGATGTTGACCATTTCCTCGAGCGTGCCGAAGTCCACGAAACCGGCCAGCAGCGCGCAGATCGCGCCGACGATGTAGGTGATGCGGACGGGCGTGCCCTTGGGCCCGGTCTGAGCCAGCTTGCGGGGCATCAGTCCGTCGCGGGCCATGGCGAACAGCACCCGGGTCTGCCCCAGGAACAGGACCATGACCACGGTGGTCAGTCCGGCGAGCGCGCCGATGGAGATGATGTTCTTGGCCCAGGTGACGCCGTTGATCGCGAAGGCGGTGGCCAGGGTCGCGTCATCGCCCTGCAGATCCTTGTAGGACACCATGCCCGTCAGCACCAGCGACACCGCGACGTACAGCACGGTCACGATGGCCAGCGAGCCCAGGATGCCGCGCGGCACGTTGCGCTGCGGATTCCTGGTCTCCTCGGCCGCGGTGGCGACAACGTCGAATCCGATGAAGGCGAAGAACACGATGCTGGCCGCGGCGAGCAGGCCGTACCAGCCGTAGGTGGTGTGCCCGCCGCCGGTGACCAGTGAGAACAGCGACTGGTGCAGCGTTCCCTCGGCGCCGCCCTCGACCGGCTGTGATTCCGGGACGAACGGTTTCAGGTTGTCGACCTTGAAGTAGGTGGCGCCGACCACGACGACCAGCGCGATGACCGCGAGCTTGATGGCGACCGCGACGGCCGAGACCCGCGAGGAGAGCTTGGTGCCCATGGCCAGCAGCACGGCCAGCACGGCGATGAGCAGGACGGCGCCCCAGTCGAATGTGACGTCCCAGTGCCAGCCGCCGATGTCGATCGCGCCCAGGTTCAGCACCGGGCTGTGCCCGCCCATGACCACGCCGAGGTACTGCGACCAGCCCTTGGCGACAACGGCTGTGCCCAGGGCGAATTCGAGGATGAGGTCCCAGCCGATGGTCCAGGCGACGAGTTCGCCGAAGGTGGCGTAGGAGAAGGTGTAGGCGCTGCCCGCGACCGGCACGGTGGAGGCGAACTCGGCGTAGCAGAGCGCGGCCAGACCGCAGGCGATGGCGGCGAACACGAAGGCCAGCGAGACCGCGGGTCCGGCGTAGTTGCCCGCGGTGCGCGCGGTCAGGGTGAAGATGCCGGCGCCGACCACGACCGCGACGCCGAAGACCGTGAGGTCCCAGGAGGTCAGATCCTTGCGGAGTTTGGCGTCGGGCTCGTCGGTGTCGCGAATGGACTGCTCGACGGACTTGGTGCGCCACAGCGCGCTCCGGCGTCCGGAGGCGGGTCCGGTCCCATCCCGCTGGGGGTCCGATATCGCCACTGTGTCTCCTATGTCTGGCTTCTCGGCAACAATGCAGTTCAGCAGCGAGCGGTCACCACGCGGTTCGCACTCGTGCCTGTTCTCTTGCCATCGCATGCAACCGGCAGACAGAAACCCTGGTCCTGCCCCGGTGCTGCGCTCGGCCTCGGGGCGAGACCTGAGTTGTCGGCGTCACATCGCACCGTATCACCAACTGGTACGAACCAGTTCAGCAACCAGACGGACAACATTCACCCGATTGCGTGCTGAACGAGGCCGGGGCCACGACGGGCGGACTCACTTAGGGTGGGGTATGTCGTTCGGGGACGAGTCCGCCAGAGGTGATCGTGATGCCCTGGATCGGGTGCTCGTAAACGCGCGTGGGGTCCGGGTTCACGAGATGCGGGGCGATTCCACGCCGCTGCTGACCGAGCGCGATCCGGTTGCGGTGCGGGCGCTGCGCGCGGCGCTGCGCATCGCCGATCTACCCGGATTCGTGTGCATGTGCTGGGGTGACGTGGCCCTGGACTTCCTGGACGACCGGGACGCGGCCCTGACCCGGGTCACCCTGCACCACGGGTACTCGGTGCGCTGGGAGGGCTGGCGCGAGGACGCGGTGCTCGCCGCGGGCGAGCTGTCGCTGGAGTGGCTCGCGGTGCGCGGGGTCACCGGCCCGCTGCGTGAGTTCCGCGCCGCCGAACGCCGTGCCGCCGAGGCCGAACGCGTCGAACGACTATGGGCGGCGGCCGTTCCCGAACCCCTCGAGGTGTACACCCCGCTGTTCCTGGACACCTCGCGCACCGGCGGGCGCCTGCCCGGGTCCCAGCTCGCCGAGATGTGGGAACTGCTGTGCGCCGCGCATCCGGACGCCGTCGCGCGTGTGCTGCGGCTGCTCACCTGGTATTCCGCGGGCACCGGCGCCTACTCGGGTTATCCGGTGCACGAGGGTATTCCGGCCCAGTTCCTCGATTGCGAGACGCCGCGCGATTTCGCTCGCGCGGTGGAGCGGGCCGATCAGCGGGCGCTCGCGGGCGCGGTCCGCTACGTCATCGGCTGGCATACCCGGCATCGGGTGGACGGCCTGCTGATGGCGCTGTCGCCCGCCGCCCGGCAGCGACTGCTCACGCACACCCGGGACACGGAGACGCGCGGCTGGCTGGCACGGCGGATCGCCCGTTTCGACTAGGAATTCGGCGGGCGGCTCGCTCGGCGCACCCGGCCCGGACCGGTGCTCGTTGATAGCCGCGGATTCGACGGGGATGCTGGACCGGTGAGCATCGTCGAGTTCCCCGAACACAATGTGGGCCCGAAATGGAAGGGCGAGCGCGTCGGATACTTCCGCGACGCGGCCGGGTACGCGCGCTACCGCGACGCCTACCGGGCGGGTTTCGAGCTGCTGCCCGCGCCGAAGGAGACGGTGGACGTGCCCACCGACCGGGGCACGGTGCGGGCCTACCGTTTCGGATCCGGGTCCGGCACGCCCCTGGTGCTGCTGCCGGGGCGGCAGTCCGCGACCCCGCTGTGGGTGTCGAATCTGCCGGGTCTGCTCGCGCTCGGGCGGCCTGTGATCACCATCGATCTGCTGGGCGAACCGGGCGCGAGCGTGCAGAGCGCGCCCATCGCCGACGGCCGGGAACAGGCCGACTGGCTGGCCGCGGCCCTGCTCGCGCTGGAACCCGGCCCGGTTCATCTGCTCGGGGTGTCGATCGGCGGCTGGTCGGCGGTGAATCTCGCGGTGCACCATCCGGATCGGGTGGCCTCGCTGGCGATCCTGGACTCGCCCTTCGTCTTCGGCGGCGTCAGCCCGAAGATGATCGTGGTGTCGCTGGGCTCGGTCCTGCCCGGCATGCCCGAGTCCTGGCGGGACACCCTGCTGAGCTGGATCTCCGGCGGCGCGCGCACGCCGCGGGATTCGCCGGAGGGCAGGCTCATCGCCTCGGGCATGCGCGATTTCGCGGCCTTCCTGCCCATGACGAAAAAGCCCGATCGGCAGCAGCTTTCGGCCCTCGGGAAGCCGTTCCTCGGCATCTTCGCCGGGCGCAGCATCGTGCACCGGGCGAACCGCATCGCGGCTCGGGCGCGAAAGTTGTTGCCCGCCGCGCGGATCGAGGTGTGGCCGGAGGCATCGCACGCCATCAACGGCGAGTTCCCCGATCGCATCGCGACCCGCGTCGGGGAGTTCCTCACCGAGATCGACGGCTGAGGCCCGGCGGTCAGGGCACCAGGACCGCGCGCCCGCGAATGTGACCCTGGTCCAGGCGCTGCAGGGCATCCGGGCCGTCCACCAGATCGAAGCGCTCGACCTCGATGCGCAGCTTGCCCTCCTGCGCCAGGCCGACGCAGTCGTACAGGTCGGAGCGGGTGCCGCCCAGCGACTTCCGGACCGAGGCGCCCCAGGGCAGGCCGGGCCCGCCGGCCGGTCCGGCGTTGATCTCGGGGATGCCGTCGCCGATGCCGACCATGCGATAGGCCCCGTTGGGGGCCACGGTCTCCACGGACAGCTTGGCGGTGGCGTTCACACCGACGAAGTCGAAGACCGCCTCCGCGCCGCGGCCACCGGTGAGCTCCAGGATCTCCTTCGCGGTGTCCGGCCCCGCGATCAGTCCGATATCCGCGCCGCAGGCGGCCGCGAGTTCCAGCTTCTCGGGCGCGACGTCCACGGCGATGACCCGCACACCGGCGATGGCGTCCAGAATCTGCAGCGCCACGTGCCCGAGCCCGCCGATGCCGATGGCCACGGCGGTGCCGCCGGGCCGAAGCGCTTCGCGCGCACCGCGAATGGAGTGGTAGGTGGTCAGCGCCGCGTCCGCGATGGGCGCGGCCTGCAGGAAGTCCAGGTCGCCGATGGGCACGAACGAGGTGGCCGGGATCCGCACGTACTCGGCCATGCCGCCCTCGATGCTCAGACCCGGGCACGGCGGCATGGCCACGCGCCCGGCGGCGGCGCAGACGTTCTCGTTCCCGCTCATGCACTCGCGGCAGACACCGCAGGTCCAGAACAGGTACACCAGACCGCGTTCTCCGATATCGCGGCCCCGCACCTCGGATCCGACGGCCTCGATGGTCCCGGCGATCTCGTGGCCGAGGGTGAGCGGGTCCTCGCGTATCCGGTACGGGAAGTTGACCAGGGTCAGATCCGAATGGCACACACCCGCCGCGCCGACCTTCAGCAGCAGGTCGTTGGGCCCGATGTCGGGGACCGGGATGTCATTGATCGCGACCTTCTCGGGGCCGGTCCACTGCAGTGCTCGCATTCTGACTTCCTTGGTTCGAGCTTGTGATCCGGCGCACACGGTAGCATTCGCTATACACCGCGTCTAACGAATGACAGAATGTCTACCGATATTCCGGAAATCCTCCCGGCCCCCGGGAGGCGAATCTAGGCTGCCCACCCATGAACGAACCGCGCATAGCCGTCATCGGCGCCGGAATCTCCGGTATCTGCATGGGGGTCGCCCTGCGGCGCAATGGTTTCCGGCACTTCACGATCTACGAGAAGGCCGCCGGGTACGGCGGGACCTGGCACGCGAACACCTATCCGGGCCTCACCTGCGATGTGCCCTCGCGGTACTACCAGTTCACCTTCGCGATGAATCCGGACTGGTCGAGGCTGTATTCGGCGGGATCGGAGATCAGGGACTACCTCGCCGCGACGGCCCGGGCACACGGGCTGCACGAGCACACGATCTTCGGCGCCGAGGTGACCGCCGCGGAGTTCGCCGACGACGGGTGGACTCTGACCACCTCCGGCGGCGCGGTGGAACGCTTCGATTTCGTGCTGTGCGCGACGGGCTTCCTGCACCGGCCCCGGCGGCCCGACATCGCCGGTCTGGACGACTTCGCGGGGGTGCTCGTGCACTCCGCACGCTGGGATCACGGGGTGGGCCTGACCGGAAAGCGCGTCGGGGTGATCGGAACCGGCTCCACCGGAACACAATTGGTGAGCGAGCTGGCGGGCCGGGTCGCTCGCGTGGTGATGTTCCAGCGCACGCCGCAGTGGATTCTGCCGACCGTCAATCGCGCCTACTCCGACCTGACCAAGGGGGTGTACCGGCGCTTTCCCCGCCTCGGCGGCCTCGCGTACCGGATGAATCGCGCTGTCTTCGGGATTTTTTCGCGGGGACTGACCCACCCGGGGCGAGTGCGCAGGCTTATTCAGTGGGTGGTGCTGCGCAATCTGCGCACCGTCCGCGACGAGACGTTGCGCGCCAAGCTCACCCCCGACTATCAGGCCATGTGCAAACGCCTGGTGGTCTCGGATCGGTTCTACGAGGTCGTGCAGCGGCCGGACGTGGAACTGGTGACCGAAAGCATCGACCACGTCCAGGATTCCGGGGTGGTCACCGCCGACGGGACGCTGCACGAACTCGACGTCCTCGTGCTGGCAACGGGTTTCGACTCACACGCCTACATGCGGCCGATGACCGTCACCGGCACGGCCGGTCGCACCCTGGACGCGGCCTGGGCCGCGGGTCCGCGCGCTTTCGAAGGCGTCATGCTGCCGGACTTCCCGAATCTGTTCATGCTCATAGGGCCGCACAGCCCCTTCGCCAACCATCCGCTCACCGCCGTCGCCGAGGCGCAGGCGGCGCGCATCGTGAGCTGGTTGCGCCGTTGGCGAGCAGGCGAATTCACGACCGTCGCGCCGACCGCGGCGGCCACCGACAGGTTCAACGCCCGGATGCGGGCGGCCGCGCCCGGCACCGTGTGGACCACCGGCTGTCAGAGCTGGTACCTGGGCAAGGATGGGCTGCCGGAGCTCTGGCCGTGGAGCCCGTCCGCCTATGAGAAGCTCATTCGCAGCGCGCCGGACCCCGTCGACTACGAACTGGGGCCGCCGGTCCCGAGCGAGAAGTGAGAGCGCCGTGCCGAATTCGACCGTACGAACCGCGCTGCTGCGCTCGACGTCCCGCCTGATCGGCCGCTGGTGGTTCGGCGCCGCTCCCGACTGGGACCGGGTCCGCCGCCGGGAGGCCGCGGGCACGCGATTCGCGCGCGCACCGCGCGGGGTGCGAGTCACCGCCGGCGAGCTGGGGGGCCGCCCCGCCGAGATTCTCACGCCCGCGGGGGCTCCGGCCGATGCGGCGGTGCTGTACCTGCACGGCGGCGGCTTCACCATGGGCACCCCCCAGATGCTGCGCCCGATCACCGGGCTGCTCGCCGCGACCATGGGCACCACCGTGTACGCGCTGGACTATCGCCTCGCGCCCGAGCACGTGTACCCGGCCGCGATAGACGACGCGGTCGCGGCCTACCGGGCGCTGCTGGAGCGCGGCATTCCCGCCGAACGCATTGCCGTGGCGGGTGATTCGGCGGGTGGCGATCTCACCATCGAGGTCGGCCTCCGGGTGCGCGACGCGCAGCTGCCCGCCCCCGCGGTGCTGGGCGCGATCTGCCCGGTACTGGATTTCAGCGACGGGTCCGCCGCCTTCGACTGCGACCCGTCCCGCGAGCCCCTGCTCTCCCCGGAGGTGATCGCGCAGTTCACCGACGCCTATCTCCCGGACGTAACCCAGGAGCGGCGGCGCGAGATCTCCCCCGCGTACCGCGACATCACCGGCCTGCCGCCGATCGTGCTGCATTCGGCAACAGATGATCCGCTCGCCGGCGATGCGCGCCGCTTCGCCGATCGGGCGGCGAAAACCGGTGCGCCCCTGCGGCATAGCGAGTATCGAGGGCTGTGGCACGTGTTCCACGCACTGCCGATGCCGCAGGCACGTGAGGCGGTACGCGACCTGGCGGGCATGCTCGCCGAACGGATCTACGGCCGCAACGGATACCGGGCAACCGCCTGAAACCCGCTGGCGGCCTGACGACCTCGTCCAAACGGCCGGACGCGCCTGCGAGCGCAGGGCGCTTCCACAGGGCCGGGCACGTCAGCAGCGCCGGACACGTCCGCAGCGCCGGGCACGTCCCCGGGGCCGGGTACGTCCCCGGGAGCAGTCACGTCCGGTTGGCCAGGCACGAAATCTCGGACGCCACAACGGATATGGCGCGGGCCGGACCAGCCGTCCTCTACCGCTGGGCTGCGTGGGCGTCCAGCTCGAGGCGGATGAACGCGCCGATCATCGCGCGCCAGACCGCCTCCGCCACAGCGGGTTCGAGTCCGGCGGCGACCGCGCGGCCGCGGGCCAGCTGCACGACCTGCTCCACGCGGTCCGGGGCGCGCACGGCCTGCTCGTCCTTCTTGAAGCCGGCCGCGGCGCGCACGAGTTCCTGCCGATCGGCCAGCAGTCGAATCAATTCACCGTCGAGGGCATCGATACGGGTACGGACCTCGACGAGCGATTCTGGAGCAGACACGCTCCAGACTGTAGCGCCCGGCACGTCCGGCATATGCCACCGGCGCGGAGATTCGCCACGGCACGCGGGCACGCCGACCGGCGGAACCCGCGCGGGGAGACGGCCACGCCGACCGGGCTCGAATCACCGTGGGCGGTCCGAACCTTCGTCCGCGATCGAGGTCACCGCCCCACAGACGAAGTCGGCACCCGCGATTCGGGACGCCGCCCAGCAGTTCGAATCAGCAGCCGCGGCTCAGGTCAGCACCCGCTCGACGACCGGCGCAACGAACTCCTCCAGCATCGCCCGCTCGTCGTCCGCGTCGCGGCCGGGTGAGGACAGCAGCGAGACGATGATCCGGGTCAGCCAGCGGGCCAGCCTGCCGCGTTCGGGGTCGCTGAGCCCGTTCGAGGTGAACAGTCCGGCCGCGATGGATTCGATGACGTCGGAGTCCTGGCTGATGCGCCCGGCCGGGCCGGACTCCCCGGCGCGGAACCAGGCGATGAGCATCGGGTCGGCGCGCACCTCGGTCACCGCGCCCAGCATGGCGGTGATGATGCGGTCCGTCGGATCGCCGATGTCGCGCACCTGATGCACGACTCGCGCGGCGATACGGCGGGTTTCGCGATGCACGAAAGCCAGCCGCACCGCGTGCCGATTGTCGAAGTAGCGGTACAGCGTGGCGCGCGAACAGCCGGCCGCCTTGGCGATGTCGCCCATCCCGACCGCGGTGACGCCGCGCTCGGCGAAGAGCGCGGCGGCGGCGTCGAGTATGCGTTCGGCCGCCAGGTCGGCGCGATCGTCGGACAGCCAGTCCCGGCTCATGCCCGCTCACCCGCCGCTCGCGTGCCGCGCTCCTCGGTTGTACTCCGCAGCCGCCGCCACGCCTGACCGCTCACTTCAGATCTCTCCCCAGCTATTCGTCGATCGCGCCGAGACTACCCGCGCGGCTGCTCGCGCGCCGGTGCTCGCGGGTGCGGCCCGGCCGGATCAGGCGACCGCGCGGAACGGCACACTCATCGGCCAGCGCACGTAATTCCCGTTGGACCAGGTGACCTTGTCCAGATCGACGGTGAAGTCCGGGCAGCGGGCCAGCAGTTCCTCCAGCGCGATGCGGGCCTGCATGCGCGCGGCCGCCGCACCGAGGCAGTGGTGGTTGCCGTGGCTGAAGGTCATGATGCGCTTGGGGTTGCGGCGCACGTCGAGTTCGCCCGCGGTGGGCCCGAATTCCCGCTCGTCCCGGTTGGCGGACCCGTACAGCAGCAGCACCCGGCGGCCCTCGGGGATGACGGTGCCGTGCAGTTCCACGTCGCGCGTCGCGGTGCGGGCCAGTCCCTGTACCGGCGAGGTCATGCGCAGGAACTCTTCCACCGCACCGGGAATGAGCGCGGGGTTCTCGATGAGCAGCCGCCGCTGGCCCGGGAAGCTGGTCAGCAATTGCGCGGCGCCGCCGAGATTGCCGGTGGTGGTGTCGTTTCCGCCGGTGATCATGGTGAAGGCGAAGCCGAGCATCGACAGCAGCCCGGCGGTGTCGCCCTCCTCGCCCAGACCGGAGGCGAGCATGTGCGAGATGGTGTCGTCGCCGGGTTCCACGCGGCGGCGGGCGATCAATTCGGTGAAATAGGCCATCATTTCGCCGACCGCGGTCATCACGCCCGCGCTCATGGCGGAGATGTCCCCGGCCGAGATCGCCCCGCCCACGATGGCGAAGGTCCATTCGTCGAACTTGGCGCGATCGGCCTCGGGGACGCCGAGGTAGTGCGCGACGACCATGGTGGGCAGCGGTTTGAACAGATCGGCGACGATGTCGCCCTCCCCCGCTTCGCGCAGCCGCTCGATGCGCTCGACCACGAAGCGCCGGACGGCGGGCTCCACCGAGTTCACCTGTCGCGGCGTGAATCCCGGGGAGACCCGGCGGCGGAACTCGGTGTGGTCCGGCGGATCCATGAAGACGAACGGGCGGACCATGCCCACGGGGGTGGTGGACAGATCCACGTAGTCGACGGTGAGCCCGGAAGCCGAGGAGAAGGTTTCGGGGTCGCGCGCGGCGGCGTAGGTGTCCTCGTGCCGGGAGAGCACGTAGTAGTCGTCCGATTCGCGACCCTCGGGCACCGCGCGGTGCACCGGATCATGTTCGCGCAGTGCGGAGTACATGGACCAGGGGTCGCGCCAGGAATCCCCGGAACGGGGTATGAAGCTGACCGGATGAGACGACACTGAACTCATGAACCGACGGTAAGACAAATGCTGCGATATGTCTAGAACTCGTTTCAGTTCATTCGCGCTGTCAATCCCGCTTCCCGGCGCGCACCAGGGTGAACACCAGCTCGGTGTCCCCGATCCGCACCCGCGCCCCGTCGGCCAGGATCATGCTGTCCACCACCCGGGCGCCATCGACGTAGACGCCGTTCGAGGAGGCCAGATCCTTCAGGACGTAGGTCATGCCGTTGTCGACGATCAGCGCGTGATGGCGGCTGACCCGGCCGTCCGGCAGCGCGATGTCGTTGTCGGACAGCCGCCCGATCCGCGTGGCAGTCCCCGCGATCGGGTACACGTTGCCGTCCCGGTCCTTGAGGATGGCCTGCGGCTCGTGCCAGCTCCGATCGACGATTGTGGTGGCCCGGGTGGCCGAGGCCGCGCCCACCGAGCGCACGCTCAACGGGTCCTGGCGCAGCATGCGCGCTTCCAGTTCGCGCAGCCGGTGACCCGGGTCGATGCCGAGTTCCTCGGCCAGGGTGGAACGCACCCGGCGGGCGGCTTCGAGCGCGTCGGACTGCCGCCCGGCCATGTACAGCGCGGTGATCAGCTGCTCCCACAGCGATTCCCGCAGCGGATGCTCGCGCACCAGCAGCGCCAGCTCCGCGATCACCGCCTCGGCGCGGCCCTGCGCGATATCGGCTTCGGCGCGGGCCTCGATGACACCGATCCGCTCGTCGTCGAGGGCGACCGCGTAGGCGTCGGCGAAACCGAGCCCGCGCAGATCCGAGAGCACCGGCCCGCGCCACTGCGCCAGGGCCTCGGACAGCGACTCGGCAGCCTGGCCGAAGCGCCCGGCGGCCAGCGCCCGCAGGCCGTTCTCCCGGCGGGTCCGGAACCGGAAGACGTCGCAGGCGGCGTCGTCGACCACGATGCGATAGCCGGTGCCCATGTGCTGCAGCACGGTGCGGGCGTCGATACCGCCGTCGCGCAAGGGTTTCCGCAGATTGGAGATGATCGCGTGCAGGCTGACCCGCACGTCCGGCGGCGGCGTCTCCTCCCATACCGCCGCGGCCAGGGCGTCGACCGAGACCGGGCGGTTGGCGTTGATTGCCAGGTAGGCCAGGACAGCACGCTGCTTGGGACCGCCCAACTGCTGGGGCGTCCCGTCGATGGTGAGTTGTACCGGACCCAGCACCCCCACCATTGCGCGCACCTCGGCCATCGCCGAACTCCTCACGACCGCCCCGCGACTCTCGGTCGCCACTGTAACTTTTTCCTCGTCGCACCGCCGGTGTCCGTTACCGAATACTGTCCAAATAAGTACCGACTGATCGGATTTCTGCGCGTTCGGACTAGCCGGTGAGCTTGAAGACCTCCAGGTCGCCCAGGACGGTGACCGGGAAATTGGCCCGGACCCACGCCGTGATCGCGGCGGAGTCGGACTGCTCGGCGGCGGGGCGTGCGGGCCCCAGACGCTCGCGGGTCATGGATTGCGAACCGCCCATGGCGGATTCGGGGCCGGGGGCGTTCTCACCGGCTGCGCCCGGGCCATCCGGCGCGGACCTCTCGACCCGGTTCATCCGCGCCCCGCCCGCACCGTTCCCGGCGGGACCGGCCGCGCTCGCCGCCTCGGAGCCCTCGGCGTCACCGCCGTTCCGCCCGCGCTCGTCGCCGCCGCGCTGCCGGACCAGGTAGTAGCCGATCTCGTTGCCGGCGACGTACCGCTGGAACTGCGCCAGGGTCGGTGCGCCGTCGTGGCCGCTGAAGCCGCCCACGGCCAGTAGCGGTGCACCGGTGCGCAATTCGATCGCGCTGACATCGGAGGCGCCGACCGCGGCGGCGGCCCAGCGGGTTCCGGCCGCGGTGAGCAGATCGTCCAGGAGCGGATCGGTCGCGGGGGCCGCGCGCATCGGGCCGCGGGCCGCGCGCGGCGGGCCGGCCAGCGGGCTGCCGCCCGAATGCGGTTGGGCGACGGTCTCGACCGCGTAGGCGGTGGGACCGAGCAGACCGGTGATCACCGCGGCGGCGCCGATCACGATGCCCGCGCGGCGGAATCCGGCGGCGCTCAGCAGGGCCGCGGCCGTCAGCGCCGCGAGGGCGAGCAGGCTCCAGCGCAGCCAGGGCAGCCAGTCGGGGGTGCGGTCCAGCAGATGAAAAGTCCACAGGCCCGTGCCCAGCGCCATCGCGGCCAGGGTGAGCCGCGCGGCGAAATCGGCACGGCGCGACCACAACAGGGTGACGCCGATCCCGCACAGCGCGCCGATGGCGGGTGCGAGTTCGACACTGTAGTACGAGTGGAAGCTGCGGCTCATGTAGCTGAGCACCGCCGCCGTGACCAGCAGCCAGCCGCCCCAGAGGACGAGCGCGGCCCGCTGCCGGTCGGTGCGCGGCGCACGCCTGGTCAACCACACCCCGGCGACGAGCGCGAGCAGCGCGGCGGGCAGCAGCCAGGAGAACTCGGTGGCGAGTTCGCCGGTGAACAGGCGTGTCAGACCGGCCTGACTGCCGAATCCTTGGAAGCCACCGGCGAATTCGCCGCCGGCGGGCGGACTCGGCATCGCTGGGCGTGCCCCGCCGTTTCCGAAGACGCGGCCCAGACCGTTGTAATCCATGGCGAGTTCCCACAGGCTGTTGTCGCTGGAACCGCCGATATACGGCCGCGAATCCGCGGGCCACCACGCCACGAGCGCCACGTACCACCCGGCGGAAAGCACCACGGCCGCAGCGGCTGTCAGCAGTTTCAGCAGCCGCGCGACGAACCCGCCCGCCCCGGCGACCAGCACCACCAGCGCGAGCCCGGGCAGCACGAGGAAAGCCTGCATCATCTTGGTCAGGAAGCCCAGGCCCATCAGCACACCCGCGGCGGTCAGCCAGCCGGTGCTCGCCGAGAACCAGTGCGCGCCTTCGGCATCGATCGCGCGCACCGTGCAGTACGCCGCGGCGACGAGCAGTAGGGTGAGCAGCGCGTCGGGGTTGTCGTAGCGAAACATCATGGCAGCCACCGGGGTCAGCGCGAGCGCCAGGCCCGCCAGCAGCCCGGCCGCGGGTCCGGACCAGCGGCGGACCGCGGCCACCAGCAGCCCTACCGCCGCGACGCCCATGAGGGCCTGCGGCGCGAGCATCGACCACGAACCGAAGCCGAAGAGCCGGCCGGACAGGCCCATCACCCACAGTGCGGCGGGCGGCTTGTCGACCGTGATGGCGTTCTGCGGATCGAGCGAGGCGAACAGCAGCGCCTTCCAGCTCAGGGTGCCCGATTGCACCGCGGCCGCGTAGTACTGGTTGGTCCAGCCCGCGCCGCCCAGGCCCCACAGGTACAGCACGGCGGTCCCCGCGAGCAAGGCGGCCAGCGCGGGGCGCTCCCAGCGCGGACTGCCCTCGGGGGTGGAAATCATTGCTGCCCAGCGGGACTCACCGCTGTCGGGCCTCGCGGCCACCTCCGCCCGCACACCGGTCTCCGTCATGCCCACAGCCCTTCCCCGATCGCTCGGATTCGCATTCGGCCCAGTTCGACTCGCGGAGCCTAGATCCGCCGGTTGTGGCGAATCTGCGGCTCGGCTGCGAGTTGGCTGTGAGTGCGACGGCGACGAGAACGGGGGTCAGAGCCGGCGGGCAGGGAGGGTGAAGGCGGCGGTGCGGACGGTGTCGCCGTGCTTGAAATCCAGGAAGAGCCGGTAGGTTCCGGGACCCGGGACGACGGTGTGGAAGGTGATGTCCGGACCGGGTGCTGTCACGCCGTCGCCGGGCGCGCCGTTCGGGTGGACGTGGATGTAGGCCAGATCGCCCGCGCGCAGGATCACCAGGTGCCCGAAGGCGGCCAGGTAGGGCTGCAGGTCGGTCACGGGCTCGCCGCCCTTGCGCACGGTCAGCGTGAGCAGTTCGCCCTGCTCGGGTACGAGGTCGCCGTCCAGGGTGACGGTGTAGTCGTCGATCACCGCGACGCGATCGGGCTCGGGTACCGGCTGCGGTTCGTAGGCGCCCGCGACGGCGAAATCCGCGCCGAGGGTGATGGTCCGGCCCAGGGCACGCGGCTCGACATCGGTGAAAGCGCGGTAGGCGCCGGCCTCGGGCAGGGTGATCCGCACGGCCCAGGTGCCGTCGGGGCCCAGGGTGGGGTGCACGTGCCAGAAGCCGGTCAGCTCGCGGCGCGCGACGATGAGGTGCAGCTCGCGATCGTGGATCGGGGTGTAGTCGGTGACGGGGCGGCCGTCGGGGCCGAGAATCCGGAAGCGGAGGTCGAATTCGCCCTGGCGGACGATGGTTTCGGCCAGGTCCAGGGTGTAGCCGTCCTGGGTGATCTGCAGGCCGCCGGGCAGGCCGCCGCCGTGGGCGGCGTGCGCGCCGTGTTCGGCTGCGCCCGCATGGGCTGCGTGGGCCTCGTGTTCCGTGTGGGCAGGGGGTGCCTGGTGGCCGGCGTGACCCACGTGGTGGTCATGGCCCGCGTGGGCGGCGTTGCCGCCGTGGGCAGCGTGCGCGCCGTGCTCGGCATGCGCGTTGTGAACAGCGGGGGCCTGAGTGTGGTTGGCGTGTTCGTGGGTGGTCATGATCTCGGCCTCTCTCAACGTTCTCGGTGTTCCTACACCCAGAAAGTTAATACCCCCAGGGGGTATATGCAACCGGCGATTGAGTGACCCGGCTCACTCACCGAACCCCCTTGACCTCAACATAAGTTCAGGTACCAAGATCTCTTTCATGAGTACCGCACCCGCCACCGCCCCGGTCATCGAAGACATCGGCGCCGACCACACGGCCGATATCGCCGCTATCGAGCAGATCATCGCCAACGCTCAGACGGCGTTCAACAGCAATGACGCCGATCTGCTCGCGGCCGATTTCGCGGCGAACGCCGCGGTGGGCAACGCGGTCGGTCGCGTCATGCACGGCATCGACACCATGCGCGAAGCATCACGCGCCGGGTTCGCCGGATTCTTGAAGGACGAGTACGCGCGCTACGACGTCGCCGACATCACCTTCGTCCGGCCGGATTTGGCGCTCGCGCACAAACTCGCCTACGAGACCACTCCCACCGGCGAGCTCATCCATCCCGAGCCCGCCATGGTCGCCCTGTACGTCCTGGTCAAGGAGAACGGCCGCTGGTGGACGGTCGCCCGCCAGAACACCCTGATCCCCCGGGCCGAATGACCCGGGCCGCGTCCCGCCGAGCCCGTACACCCCTCGGCGGGGCGCGAGAACCTCACCGGGCCCGCGTCGCGAAGTCGACGCGGGCCCGGCTCGTTGTCCGCCACAGTGTTTCGACTCCGCCCAAGCCGATCCGTTGCGCGGGTGCAAAATCGGCGCACTGCGCCTCGAACAGCGTTGCCGGGCTCAGGAATTGGCACGGCGGGCGGTGCCGCGATGGGCGGACACCGTGGACGGGTCCTCGGGCCAGGCGTGTTTGGGGTAGCGACCGCGCAACTCCGCGCGGACCTGCGGCCAGCCGGTGCGCCAGAACGAGGCCAGGTCGGCCGTGACGGCGATGGGTCGCTGCGCGGGCGAGAGCAGGTGCAACGGGATCGGCGCCCGGCCGCCGGCGAGCCGCGGCGGCTCGGCCCAGCCGAAGATCTCCTGCACCTTGACCGCGAGCACCGGCACGTCGGGGGCGTAGTCGACTCGAATCTTGCTGCCGGAGGGCACTTCCAGCCGCTCGGGCGCGAGCTCCTCGAACCGCGCCGCCGCCGGCCACGGCAGCAACCGCCGCAGCGCCTGCCCCGCGTCGATCCGTTCCAGATCGGCACGCCGGGTGGCGGTGGCGAGCTCGGGTCCGAGCCAGGCTTCCGAATTCTCGAGCAGCGCGGCGTCTTCGACGTCCGGCCACGGTTCACCCAGTTCGCGATGCAGGAATCCCATCCGCTGCCGCAGCCCGAGCGCGTCGGCGTTCCACCGCAGCATGCCGAGCCCGCCGGCCGCCAGCCCCCGCCGCAGCGCGGCCGTCACCAGCCCGCGATCCGGATTCCGCAATCCCTTCTCCGACAACACGATCGCCCCGAGCCGCAGTACGGTCCGCGCGACCACGTCTCCGTCGACCCAGTCCACTTCGTCCAGGGTCCGCACCAACGACGGTGCGGCCCGCCGAGCCAGCTCCACGTCGGCCCCCGCGGCCAGCCGGACCACACCCTCGGCCCGCCCCGGATTCCGCGCGGCCCCCGCCACCGCCAGCCATTCCGAGTCCCCCAATCCCGATCCCGCGGGCAACACGACCGCCGTCCCGCCCGCCATCAGATAGCTGGCCGATCCGACTCCCCGCCGCCTCGCCAATCTCTCCGGATAGGCAAGCGCCACAACGAAAGCCGGGTCGTCTCCGAGCCCCGATCGCCGCCCCCGCACCGATCCCCCGTCGACGAGACGGGTCAGGCGATCGACCTCGCGCTTCCAGCGCGGCGGCGGGTCGGCGCGCAACGTCCGGATCGCCGCCACCAGATCGGTTTTCGGCGCGAGGGTGTCGTCGTCGAGCAGTGCCACGACTTCGGCGGCCGTGCGCGCCCCGACCTCGGCGGCGCCGTCGAGCAGGGCGCGGGCCAGGCGGGGGTGCAGGCCCAGGGCGGCCATGTCACGACCGCGCGGGGTGACCGCGCCCCAGTCTCGAACTGGGTCGACACTCGGGCTTGCGTCGGACGAATCGCGTTGTTCTATAACGCTTTCGGATTCTGACTCGGCATCGACGGCGGGAAGATCGTCCGACGCGAGCGCCAGTGCAGCCGGCAGGTTCGGTTGGGTATCTGCCGATCGCACCGTCGGCTCGACCGCCCCGAGCGCGCGGAGGGTTTCGTGGCCGACGGTCAGCGCCCCGACGGGCGGTGCGTCCCACCACGGCAGGCCGGTGCCGTCCGGTGTTCCCCAGCAGGCCAATTCGAGGGCCAGGCGGGTGAGGTCGGCGGTGCGGATCTCGGGTTCGGGGTACGCGGGCAGGGTGGCGTGCTCGTATTCGGGCCAGCAACGCCACGCGCGCCCCGGAGCCTCGCGACCGGCGCGACCGGCGCGCTGTTCGGCGACCGCCGCCGAAACCCGCACCGTGGCAAGGCCGGAGAGCCCGCGCCGGTGATCCACGCGCGGCACCCGAGCCAGTCCGGAGTCCACGACCGCTCGCACCCCCGGCACGGTGAGGCTGGATTCGGCCACGGCCGTGGACAATACGACCCGTCGTCGCGCCCCCGGCCGCAGCGCCGCGTCCTGCGCCCCCGCCGCCAGCCGCCCGTGCAACGGCACGACGTCCACGTCCCCCAGCCCGCTCAACAGCCCCGCAGTCCGCCGAATCTCCGCCGCCCCGGGCAGGAAAACCAGCACATCCCCGTCCCCGCCGGCCAGCGCCGCCCGCGTGGCCCGGGCCACCTGCGCCTCGATCCGTTCCCTGGGCAGGGCCGGAACATATTCCAGCCCAACCGGATACGCGCGCCCGGTCACCTCCACGACCGGCGCGCTCCCGCCGTCCCCGCCCAGCAGGGCCGCCAGCCGATCCGCGGCGACGGTCGCCGAGGTGGCAAGGACTCGCAGATCCGGCCGCAACCCACCCCGCGCGTCCAACAGCAGCGCCAACAACAGATCCGCGTCCAAATGCCGTTCGTGACACTCGTCCAGCACAACGGTCCCCACCCCCGCCAACTCGGGATCCCCCTGCAACCGCCGCACCAGCAACCCGGAGGTGACAACCTCCACCCGGGTCCGCCCCGAAACCCGCCGGTCCCCCCGCACGGAATACCCGACGCTCTCCCCCACCGGCTCCCCCAGCAACGCGGCCATCCGCGCGGCCGCGGCCCGCGCCGCCAGCCGCCGCGGCTCCGCCACCACGACCCGCCCACTGCTCCCCGCCGCCAAAGCCAGCGGCACCAAGGTCGTCTTCCCGGCCCCCGGCGGCGCCACCAACACCGCGGCCCCCGCGGCCCCCAGCGTCCCGACGATCTCGTCGAGCGCCCCCCGCACCGGCAGTTCAGGAAGTTCAGGAAGTTTCATCTCCACCAGTCTCCAACCCCGCCCCTACCGCCTCATCACCCCCTCTCCCCACGGTGGTTCCGACCCCGAACCGACTGTGCACGCACCACTTGCTGTCTACCGGGGCTAGAAATCGTCCTCGGCGCTGAGAATCCGTTCGATGTCGGCAGACTGCAAATACAAACGGATACGCTCTGCAAACCCGGGCGCCTGAGCTGCACGCAGAGCCTCCGGGAGAGACTTGCCCTTCTTGGGGACCCAGTACCGCAGCTGCTCCTCCATGACAGCGACGACAACCTCCGGCTGCGAGTCATCAACGAGCTGGAAGTAGTCATCCGCGCTGTAGACCTCGTAGGGCAGCTCATCGAGATTATCGAATTTGAACCCTTCGGTATCCGCTGTCAGCAGGATGTCGACGCGTCCGTGGATCGCGGCACAGTGCACATGCGCATCGAAAAGGTCGGGGTATGAGCAGGTCTTATCGATGCTGTACCCGGTGATCGCGTTGTGTTCACCGAGCGCGCCCACGATTCTTCTGCGCGTCCCGCCGACCTGGTGGTCCCCGTAGTGAGGGTTCTTCTTGCGAAGGTGATAGACCGTTTCCGCCATGATGTCCTCGGTCCAACAGACCGTGAACATACTGCCCTCGCTGTGCTGATGAAGCAGACACACCCAGTCTCGTAATGTCCTCGAGTACAAGATGTTTGCGTCCGCAAGAACTCTCTGCACCCGCCCGCTGGCCATCCGATGATGATAACGGGCGGGCTGATCACCAACGAGGGATCAGTCGAGAGCTCCCCACTCTTCCTCCAGCGCGCGCAGCTCACGAAAAGCCTTGCGTTGCCGTTCGAGCTGCGCCCGACGGTAAGCCAGCACATCCTTGCTGTAAAGGCGAGTGTGCGATCCGACCTTGTGAGACGGGATGAGCTGCTCGCGAACAAGTTTCATCAAAGATGGCCGCGATATGTCCAGCATGCTGGCGGCCACGGTGGTCGTGACCTCGGCCGGGATGCTGCCGATCGTCACAGTGCAGCCGCGACCGACGAGATCCACCAGCTTGACGACCAGCTCGGCCAGCTCCCTCGGCATCGCCAGGGTCTCTTGTGCGCCGACCCCGACGGTGATCGCGGTCGGCCCCGATTGGTGTTCGCCCAGGAAGTCACGGACGGCGCGTGCCTGTTCTGCCTCACGTGGGCTCACGGCCACGGTGGCTCGAGCACCTCGCTGTAACGCTGCCACGGTTCACTCCTTTCGGACAGCTCAGAGTTATGCCTGGTAGACACCCAGACTACTCGAGTTGCACTTATAAGTGCAACGATCTCCGGTTGCAAGTGGATCACACGGCGGTCTGCGGTTCTACCAGCGCGGGTTCCCCATGATGGCCTCGATCGCCGCGCAGCCCACGCTGATGGCAGCCACCCGCGACGGCATGCGCGCATACGACGCCGGACCGCACGCACCGGTCGAGAACTTGGCCGCCTACCTGCGCGCAGAGCAGGACCTAGGGCGCGTCAGCGCGGACACGGACGCCGACGCCATCGCCGCGCTCCTGATGGGCGCCTGCTTCCAGCAGGGGTTCCTGCGCTATGTAGCCGACGATCCCGAAGCCCCCCGATCCGCGGCGGTCGCCCTGGTGCGCCCGCTGCTCGCGCACGTGGAACAACCTCCGACCCGATGACATCCTCGTGATCGGCAGAATCGGCAGTTCACGGTGAGTCCGCCGAGGACATTTCGCGTTCGGGCGCGATCACCCGAAACCACCTCGGCCCCGGCGAGTCCGAGCCCGCACAGCACAGCGCTCCCCGCCGACCAGGCGGGGAGCGCGGACTTGCGGACCGGGACCGGTCAGAACAGGGACTGAGCCTCGGCAGCGACCACGAAACCGCGGCCGCCCGTATCGCAACGCACCCCCGACTCCATGGAGGTGCAGGCCGTTCCGCGCACGATGATCGTCTCGCCGTAGCGCAGGATCTTGCCGCCGCCCTTGTTCGAGCCGTCGGTCGGGCTGCCCACGAACATCCCCTGGCTCAGGCAGCGGAAGCGGGGGGCGCCGTTGAAGATCTCGGCGGCCACCTTCTTGTTCTCGGCGTAGCCGCAGCCGGGGAGCTCCGCGGGGACCGAGGTGACCTGGGCCAGCTGGCAGCCCACGCCGATCCCGCCGGTGTTGATGAAGCCGCACATGATGTTTCCGCTGGGCGACTGGAAGTAGAACTGGTCGCCCTGGGCGAAGTCGCGGGCGTCGACGTTCGCGTCGTCGCGGGTCGGCAGCGTGGTCGCCACCGCCGTACCCGGGGCGCCGGGGGCCGTCGCCACGGTGGTCGGGGCGGTGGCGCCCGGCGCCCCGGCGGGCACCTGATCATCGTTGCAGCCCGCGATGCCGCCCACCGCCGCGACGATCGCCAGTGCAATAACTACTGCTCGCATCTTCATCTCCCGGATTCGTTTCCACAACGACGAACACTGTTGTCTATATAGCGGGCCGAAGTGGATCGTTAGCGCCGGGCATGCCCCTGAAAATCGGGGCGGCAACGGGCGGATACCGCTGGTACAAGCTGTGTTCCGGCGGTATCGAACCCGGACTACCAGGCGAAGATGCCCGGCAGCGTCTCGTGCAGATGCGGGAAATCCTCGTCGTTGCGGATCGTCAGACTGAACATCTCGATGTCGCGCCACGGGTGCGCCCAGCGCAGCGAGTCCATCTGGAAGTAGATGTCCTCCCCGTCCGGCGAGCGCACGATAACCGTGTCGTCGTCGTAGGTCGCGGGCGGCATGGCCGTGTCCCACATCCGATCGAACAGCGGATTCGACTGGCAGGCTTCGCGGATCGTGGCGATCTGGGCCTCCGGCACGATGCCGAGCGAATTCTCCTTCAGGATGTAGACGAGCCGGTGCACGATGGTGCCCCAGTTCACCAGCATCTCCCGGGCGCGTGGGTCGGTCATCATCTGCACGATGACGTTGACGGGCTGCTCGGGTGTGCCCAGGGCGGGGTCCAGCCACGGAAACATCTCGATCGCCATGGCATTGGCGCCCAGCACGTAGTACTCGGGCACCCGGTGCAGGAACGCCGGACCGGGCATCCGGTTCATGAGGTTCAGCTCGGCGGCGGTGACCGGTTCCAGGGCGCCGGCCGCGACCGAGAGATCCTCGCCCATGACGATCGACCACACCTTGCGGCGCTTGTACCGGGGCAGACCGAGCGCGGTGCACCAGGAGCGCACGGTCGCCACCGTCGGCACCCGCTGCCCGTTCTCGTACTTCTCGAACCCTGAGCTCGACATGAACAATCGGGCGGCCACCTGCGCCTGCGTCAGTCCCTGCTCGAGCCGCTGACGCTGCATGTAGCTGCCCAGCATCTTATGTTCACTTCCGCCGGAATCGGCCGGAACGGCTCGCATCGCGTTCCCCTGTTCTTTCTCTCGTATCAGCTTTGAATACGTTGGCGCGCAATGGAACACGAGTCCTCGGCCAGCCCGTGAGCCAGCTCCAGCACCGCATCGGCCGTGGCGGCCAGCCGCAGCGCGTCCGCGTCCGGGCTCGCCACCCGCAGCGCCTCGCGCACCGCGGATCGAATCAGCAGCGCCGCTTCGACCAGGGTGTCGGCATGGGTCGCCAAGCGCATGCGCGAAATCTCTTGCGACCCTTCGACGGTGTCGTACTGTCGCGGTACGACCCGCACAATCTGCTCGGCCAGCGCGTCGGCTCGAATCAGCAGGATATCGAGATCGTCCCAAACCCGTCGCCGATCGACGGCGGTCGGATCGGGCGGACTGATCTGATCCGATTCGCGCACGATCCGGCGCGCCAGCGCGAGGAAGGCTTCGATCTCGCGCAGCCGCAGGGTGCCCGGCAGCTCGTCGGTGAGGCTGGGATCGAGCTCCCACACCCCGACGACGGTGCGACTGTGCCGCAGTAGCGAGGCCAGTAGGTCGACGACCCGATGCCCTTCTCCCGCAACGGGTCCCACGGTCAAACGAATCGCCATCCGGCGTTCGATGGCAACACAGAGCGCCGCACAGTCCCGCTGCGTGCCGCTCGCGCCAGCCATCATGCGCGCCAGCGTGCCATGCGCGGATATACGACGACTAAAGCCCAACACGGGGGAAGAGGATACGCGTTCATGCGCGCACGCCAAGTGGACACTAAGACGTAGTGCCATTTGTTCCGATTCTGCAGCACCGGGACTCGGCCCGCAGCCCGGGAGCCCACCCAAGTTGGGCGGGTCCGAGAATTTGACACATCATCGAAATCAGCGTCGGAGACAACGTCGTTCACTCGATCGCGCACACTGTCCGAGTGATGACGAACGGGCCCGCGCTGATCGTGGTGGACGCCGCCAACGTGGTCGGCTCCCGGCCCGACGGCTGGTGGCGCGATCGCGCCGGCGCGGCCCGGAGGCTGCTGACCCGGATCGCCGCCTATGCGCCGCACGAGCCCGCCGCGATCACCGTGATCCTCGAGGGCGCGGCCAAGGCGGCCGCGGATTCCGCGTTCCCGGGTCTGGACATCGTGACCGCTTCCGGCTCCGGCGACGACGCCATCGTCGCGGCGGTCGCGGCGGCGCGCGCCGCCGACGCACATCGATCCATCACCGTGGTGACCGCCGATCGCGGATTGCGCGAACGCGTAGCCGAACTCGGCGCGCGGACCGTCGGACCGGGCTGGCTGCGCGAGCGCATCGACCCCGGCGCACCGGATACGGACACCCGCCCGGCATCGTGACCTGGGCCACCTTTCACCCCTCACCGCCGACAGAAAGTGCTGGTGAGCATGAACGTACGAGTGTGCTGAAGATCAGCTGACGCGGAAAACCGAGTGATTTCTGTCGGTGTGACCCGGAATACTCGGGCCCAACCGATCAGTTGAGCGAACAGTCCCCGTCTCATCTGATGTGGCGCCGGAGCGGCAGATCCCCTCGTTCCCGGGCCACCTGCCACTCGTTCGATCACGAATACCCGGAGGTACCCGCATGCCCGCCGCTTCATCCGTCCCAGCGACCAGCGGGCGGACTCCCACGGTCATCCGGGTGCTCTCGCTCGCCACGTTCGTGGTCATCCTGAACGAGACCATCATGGTCAACGCGATTCCGCGCCTGATGGGTGATCTGCACGTCACCGAGCGCTCGGCGCAATGGGTTTCGACCGCGTTCATGCTCACCATGGCGGCGGTCATCCCGGCCACCGGCTGGTTCCTGCAGCGGGTCACCACCCGCCGCGCCTACTCGATCGCCATGGGCGTGTTCCTGTTCGGCACCGCGCTGTCCGCGATCGCGCCCACCTTCGCGATCCTGCTGGTCGGTCGCGTCATCCAGGCGGGCGGCACCGCGGTCATGATGCCGCTGCTGATGACCACGCTGATGACGGTCGTGCACGAACACGATCGCGGCCGCGTCATGGGCAACGTCACGCTCGCCATCTCGGTGGCCCCGGCCATGGGCCCGGTCATCTCGGGCCTGGTGCTGCAGATCGGTTCGTGGCGCTGGCTCTTCGTGCTCATGCTGCCCATCGCGGGCCTGGTGACCTGGCTCGGCCTGCGGCAGCTGGAGAACATCGGGGAACCGCAGACCGGCGCTCTCGATGTGTCGAGTGTGGCGTTCGCGGCGCTGGGCTTCGGCTCGCTGGTCTACGGCCTGAGCAAGTTCAGCCCCGACGACGTCACCGCTCCCGCGCTGACCGTGCTGGCCGGCGTGGCGCTCATCGTGATCTTCGGCGTCCGCCAGGTGAGCCTGCAGCGCAAGGGCACTCCGCTGCTGGACCTGCGCGTCCTGCTGGTCGGCACCTACGCCAAGGCGCTGACCCTGATGGCGATCGCGTTCCTGGCCATGCTCGGTTCGATGATCCTGCTGCCGCTGTACCTGCAGAACCTGCGCGGGCTCACCCCGCTGGAGACCGGTCTGCTGATCATGCCCGGCGGTCTGGCCATGGGCCTGCTCGGACCGACCGTCGGCCGGATCTTCGACCGTTTCGGCGGCCGGCTGCTGGTGATCCCGGGCGCCATCGGAATCACCGCCGCGCTGGCCGGATTCACGCAGATCTCCGCGTCCATGCCGTACTGGCAGCTGCTCGCGCTGCACGTGCTGTTGATGATCTCGCTGGCCGCGTCGTTCACCCCGGTCTTCACCCTGGGCCTGGGCGCGCTGCCGCCGCAGCTGTATTCGCACGGCAGCTCGATGCTGGGCACGCTGCAGCAGGTCGCGGCCGCGCTGGGCACCGCCCTCGTGGTCACCGTGATGTCCGCGCGCAGTACGTCATTGATCGAGGACGGCGCCGATCCGGTGTCCGCGCAGCTGGATGGCATGCGCCTGGCGTTCGGCGTCTCGGCCGCGCTGTCCCTGCTGGTGATCGTGGCCGCGGTCCTGCTGCCGAATCGCTCGGCCGATCCGCACGGCCACGGTGGCCCGGACGGCCCGGATGCCGAGCCGGCCACGTCCGGCGTCGACGGCCAGTCGGTCGCCGACGGGGCCGAGGCGATCACCGCCCAGGCGGCCATCGCCCCGCAGCTCGTCAAGGACTGAGCGCCGAGGCTCGATTCAGCGAACGCGCGGCACGTCGTTCGGGGTCTTCCCGAACCACGGCCGCGCGTTCTCGATTTCGGCGGCCAGTTGCAGCAGCAGGTATTCACTGCTCGGCGGGCCGACGAACTGCACGCCCAGCGGCAGACCCGATTCGGTCCAGTGCGTGGGCACGCTCATGGCGGGCCGCCCGGTGATGTTCGCGAGCTGGGTGAACGGCACCGCGGACAGGCTGGCGGTCACCAGATCGATGTAGAAGTCGATGCGGGACAGGATCTTTCCCGCGCCCAGGCGCAGCAGCGGGGGCAGCAGCGTCTCGGCGATGACGGGCGTGCGGTTCTGCCCGATGAGCAGCGGCGGCTCGGCCAGCGTCGGGGTGAGCAGCAGGTCGTACGTGCTGTGGAAATCGCCCAGCGCGCGGGTGTAGTCGTTCCAGCGCGCGTGCGAGGTGATGAGTTCGTGCGCCGGAATGGCGCGGCCCACCGCCGCCAGCACCTGGGTGTCGATGTCGAAATCGGCCGGGGAAGCGCCGCTCACCGCGCAGGCGTTCTGTAGTTCGGCCGCGGCCAGCGCGGTCCACACCTTCATGAAATCCAGGGCGAGCTGGTTGCCGTCGATGGCCGGGGCCGCGGGTTCCACGGTGTGCCCGAGTTCTTCCAGCAGCCGGGCCGCGTCCCGCACCGCTTGCACCGCCTCGGGGTCCACCGGTGTGCCCATGGGGGATTCGTGGGTGAACCCGATGCGCAGCCGTCGCGGCGGCTCGGAAACCGCGGTGCGGAAAGGGTTCTCGGGCCGGGAGATGGCGAAGGCCCCGCCCGGGTCCGGCGGTCCGAGGATGTCGAGCATGACCGCGGTGTCGCGCACGCTGCGCGAGAGCACCCCCTCGGAGACCGCGCCGAACAGCGGGTCGACGTAGTTGGGCCCGCTGGACACCAGGCCGCGCCCGGGCTTGAGCCCGAACAACCCGGTGCAGGCGGCCGGGATTCGAATCGAACCGCCGCCGTCGCTGGCACCGGCCACGGGCACGATGCCCGCCGCCACCGCCGCGGCCGAACCGCCCGAGGAGCCGCCCGGGGTCCGCCGGGGATCCCAGGGATTGCGGGTGGCGCCGAAGGTCCGCGTCTCGGTGATGGCCTTGCTGCCGAATTCCGGCGTGGTCGTCTTGCCGAAGACGACGAGTCCGGCGTCCAGCCAGCGCTGCACGGCGATGCTGTGCCGGGCCGCGCGGACCTTGCGCAGCGGGCCGGTGCCCGCGGAGGTCGGATACCCGGCGTAGTCCTGTACCAGGTCCTTGAGCAGGAACGGCACCCCGGCCAGCGGTCCCGTGCCGACGGGCCGCTCGGCGAGTTCGGCGCCGACCTCCGGCATCAGCAGGCTGATCACGTTGAGTTCCGGGTCGACCTCGGCACAGCGGTCGAGTGCGACGCGCAGCAGCTCGGCGGGCTGCACCTCGCCCTTGGCGACCAGTTCCGCCAGGCCGACCGCATCGTAGGAGCGGTATTCGTCGAACCTCATTGTTTCTTCTCCTCGTACACCCTGGGACCGGACCGCTGCGAGAAGAATAGCCGTACCGACCGGTTACGTAACCGGTTGGAACGGTAAAATTTCCCCATGGGCGATGCGGATAGGCTGCCGCGTGATGAGCGAGATGACGCGCCGGTGAGCGGCAAGAAGGTGGACGGCCGGGCGCTGCGCTTCCAGCACCGCCGCCCCGAGCTGCTCGCGGCAGCCACCGAATATGTTCTCGACCACGGCATAGGCGATCTGTCCCTGCGTCCGGCGGCCCAGGCCCTCGGTGTCAGCCACGCCACCCTTATCCGGCACTTCGCCACCAAGGATGCCCTGATCGCCGAGGTTCTGGAGCACATTCGGGACGACTTCGAACAGCGCCTGCTGGCCGGGGAGATCCGCGATATCGATTCCCCCGCCGATCGGCTGCGCGCGGCCTGGCGGCACCTGTGCCGGCCGCGCGAACAACGCCAGTTCCTGGTGCTGTTCGAACTGGTGGCCACGGCCGCGCGCACCCCGAACCGCCCGGCGGCCCGGCTGGTCACCGACTGGCTCACCGTCATCGAACGCGAACTCGCGCGGCTGGAGTGGCCCGCCGAAACCACCGTGCGCACGGCCACTTTCATCCTGGCGCAGGTACGCGGGCTCCAGCTCGATCTCATCACCACCGGCGACAGCGCCCGGGTGAACGAGGCTTTCGAGGCGACGGTCGACATGCTGACCGCGAGCCTGCCCGGGCGAACCCCGAGAAACCCCTAGTACCAGGGTAGTAGCCGAAAACAGCTCCCCGGTTCGACGCCGATCACGGGTCCGGATTCCTACCGTTGATTCATGCGCACAAGCGAATTCGAGTCCCCCGCCCGCACCGCTTCGACCCGTCCCCGCTGGCTGCGCGGTGCCGCGGCAGCCGTCGCCGCCACCGCCGCGGTGAGCTTCATCGGCGCGGCCGCGGCCGCTGCCGCCCCGGCGCCCGGCGCCGAGTGTCTATGGGCGGGAACCGGTTACGCCTCGGGCACGGGAGTCGTCGCCGGCGGTTCCGCCTACACCTGTTCCGCCGACGGCCACGGTGCGCCGGAGTGGGTGCGCGGCGCGGCGGTCGGCGGACCGAGCACGGTGGCCAATCCCGGGGCGCGCACCCGGCCCGCCGGCACCTTCAGCATCGGCGCGGTGCAGCCGGGCAGCGAGTACACCGACTACTGCGTGGGCGCGCAGCTCATCGACGGGGCCGAACAGCAGTATCGGGTGGTGGCGCAGAACGGCAACCTGTACTGGAAGGCGGCCGGGCCGATCGCGCAGTGGGCCTTCGATCCCGGCACGGGCCCGGCGCACACCACCCGGTCGGCGAGCCTGTGCCCGCAGGATCCGGCGGCATGGCCCGAGAACCCGGTGCTCTGGCAACAGAACTGACCTGCCGCGGCCGGTCGGGCCCGATCGCGCCACCCCCGGGATCTCGGTCCGTGACGTATGGAGTGTCGCGCGCCGTCCGCACGCGCATCGGCAGCCATGATGGATGCGATGTTGCCAGCGAGACGGAGGTGACTGATGGGGTTCATGAGTCGGCGCGCACTGTTGGCGTCCGCGGTGGGTCTGCCCGCGGTGCTCGCGCTGGGGTCCGCCGCCGTCGCGGCCGCGCAAGCGCCCTCGCGGCGGTACACCATGACGGCGTTCACCAATGACAGCGAGACCGATCTCTATGTCTACGAGTCGAACGACGCCATGACGTTCGACCTGGTGAAGGCGCAGGCCTACACCCCGCCGAGCGGATTGATGCGCGACCCGTGCATGTTCCGGCACACCGACGGCGTGTACTACCTGGCGTACACCACGGCCTGGGACGGGCACACCATCGGTTTCGCGCGCAGCACGGACCGGGTGACGTGGGCGCACCTGTACGACTACGAGTTCACCCTGCCCGGCGTGACCTCGGCCTGGGCCCCGGAGTGGCTCATCGACGGCGACGGGCGGATACACGTCATGGTGTCGCTGTCGGACGGGTACCGCTTCACGCCCAATCTCATGACGACCACCGACCCGTCCTCGCCCACCGCGTGGACCGAGCCCACGCCGATGATCGGACTGTGCCCCGAGCCGGGAGACGACGCCTCCTACGGGTACATCGACACGACCGTGGCCCGAATCGGCACGCGCTACTACGCCTTCACCAAGAACGAGACGACCAAGCTGATCGAACTCGCGACGGCGGATTCGCCGGTCGGCCCGTATACCTTTGTGGCCAAGGATGATTGGGCGGGGTGGGGCTCGCCCCGCGAAGGGCAGTCGGTGACCAGGCTGCCCAACGGCGGCTGGCGCATGTTCTTCGATTCCTATATCGACGAGACCTATCTCTACAGCGACAGCTACGACAATTTCCAGACCTGGAGCAAGCCGCGCGAAGTGCCGGGGCTCTCGGGGTTCATCCGGCATGTCACCGTGCTGTCCGAGGCGAGCCCGGGGGTCGCACCCGCGCCCTGAGCGGGCCGGACGCCACCGAGCCGGGCGCGCACGAGTCCGCGCGCCGCGGTTCGGTGCCGGGCCACCCGGCAAATCTAGAACGTGTTCTATATTCGGGGGGACAGTTCCGGCGATCCCCTCGGGAGTTCAGCGCATGTACCAGTGGTCCGACGAAGACCTGATGTTCCGCGACGCCCTGCGCGGCTTCATCGACAAGGAGGTCCGGCCGCACGTCGACCAGCTGGAGAGCGGCGCGCTGCCGCCGTTCGACATCATTCGCAAGCTGTACGCGACCTTCGGCCTGGACGAGATGGCCCGCGAGGGGCTGGAGAAGGCGATCGCGCGCGAGGAATCCGGCGCCACCGGCAAGGGCGGCAGCGGGTTCAGCGGGTCGGGCAGCATGGGGGTCATCCTCAACAGCGAGCTGGCCGGGATCAGCCTGGGACTGGTGGCCTCCATGGGCGTGAGCCTGGGGCTGACCGTCGGCACCATCCGCAGTCGCGGCACCCTCGCGCAGAAGAAGCGGTGGCTGCCCGAGCTGGTGACCATGGCCAAGGTCGGCGCGTGGGCGATCACCGAACCCGATTCGGGCTCGGACGCTTTCGGCGGCATGAAGTCCTACGTGCGCCGCGACGGCGCGGACTACATCCTCAACGGGCAGAAGACGTTCATCACCAACGGCCCGCACGCGGACGTGACCGTGGTCTACGCCAAGCTCGACGAGGGCGACGGCGTCGACAAGCGCGATCGCAAGGTGCTGACCTTCGTCCTGGACCGGGGCATGGAGGGGTTCACCCAGAGCGCCGCGTTCAAGAAGATGGGCATGAACTCCTCGCCCACCGGCGAGCTGTTCTTCGACAACGTCCGCATCACCCCCGATCGGCTGCTCGGTGAGACCGAGAACCCGGCCAAGGGCGATGGAAAGGACAGCGCCAAGGAGTCTTTCGCGGCCGAGCGCATCGGCATCGCGTCGCTGGCCCTGGGCATCATCAACGAATGCCACCGGCTCAGTGTGGATTACGCGAAATCCCGCAAGCTCTGGGGTAAGGAGATCGCGCAGTTCCAGCTCATCCAGCTCAAGCTGGCCGAGATGGAGATCGCGCGAATCAACGTGCAGAACATGGTGTTCAACGCGATCGAGCGCACGGCGGCGGGCAAGCCGGTCTCGCTCGCCGAGGCTTCGGCCATGAAGCTGTACTCCTCGCGCGCGGCGACCGAGGTCGCCATGGAGGCGGTCCAGTTGTTCGGCGGCAACGGGTACATGGCCGAGTACAAAGTGGAGCAGCTCGCGCGCGACGCGAAGTCGTTGATGATCTACGCGGGCAGCAACGAAATCCAGGTCACGCATATCGCGAAGGGGTTGCTCGCGCGCTAGCGCCACGACAATTCACCCCCGCAGCCCGGCGGGAGCGGGGTGTTTGCGGACCCGGGTGCGGGGTATCGCGCCGGTGAACCCATGGACGAGCGGCCGGGCCGTGCGAGCGGTGACCGAGGGGCTCAACGTGTGGGCGAACCGATGCGACGCGGGAGGTTCGAGATGCCGAAGGAATGGACCGACAAGCAGGAACGCCAGTACGAGCACATCCGCGATTCGGCCGAGGATCGCGGGACGGGCGAGAAGCGCGCGAAGGAGATCGCCGCGCGCACGGTCAACAAGAATCGCGCGCGGGCGGGGCAGACCAAGACGGCCAGCCGGACGTCTCTGGAGGGCAAGTCGCCGCAGCAGCGGGGCGGGCAGCGCTCCGGGACGCGCGGGCCGAAGGGGCTGACCCGCGATCAGCTGTACAACGAGGCCAGGCAGCGCAATATCGAGGGGCGCTCGAAGATGACGAAGGCACAGCTGGCCAAGGCTCTCGGAAAGAGCTGATCCGCGCCGGGTGCTGCCCGACGCGGATCAGCCGGCGATCAGCGGCTGCCGATCGGCTGATTCAGGAAGGCGGCGAGTTCGCCGCCGATGATCGACACCCATTCGCCCCAGGTGGCGGGGTTCAGGGTCATCGAGCCGACGTCGGTGAGCTGACAGCCGCCGGCGGTGGGCTTGCCGGCGAAGCGGTCGCGCATCCACATCGTGGCGCTCGGGAGGGCGATGGCCTCCAGGCTCAGGTGTTCGCTGGCGTGGTCGCGGGTGTAGGTGATGTTCGCGTTCGGGTCCTGGCAGTACGTGCCGTAGAGCGTGTTCACCGGGCCGACGGGGACGAGCCAGTCCATGTTGGCCTGATAGAGGAAGACCGGCATGTCGGGCACCGACTTGCCCATGCGAGTGCGGTCGAGCACCGTCTGGGCGGCGGGGGCCAGCAGCGGATCACCCGGGGTGGTGAACAGGCCCTTCAGATTCATGAACGGCAGCGAGGCCGCCTGATAGACCACGCACAGTCGATCCTTGGCGGCCAGCAGGAACTGGCCGAGCGGGTTGGTGTTCTCGCGCAGGAAGGCCGCGAATTCCGGCTCCTCGTGCGCCAATCCGATGACGCCCGCCAGCACGAGCCCCGAGGCGGCGTTGTTGTTGGCCAGGTCCACGAGCGCACCGAGATCGGCGTCGGTGCCGCCGGAGGTCGCACCGACGATATTCAGTTCCGGCGCATAGGTTTTGCGCATTTCCGCGGCCCACATGGTGGGGACCGAGCCGCCGGAGTAGCCCATCATGCCGACCTGGGTCGCGGCGCCGTCCAGGCCGAGCGGCTCGAAGTTCTCGGCGGCTCGAATGCCGTCCAGGGCAATGCGTCCGGCGAGCGGGCCGTGGGCGAAGGCGGCGTTCGGGCCCTGATGGTCGGGCACCACCACCGCCCAGCCCTGCTGTAGCGCGACCTGGACTTCGAGGAAGGCGATGGAGGCGACGGCCTGGCCGGTGACGAATCCGGGGACCGCCCACTGCTGGATCGCGTAGGACGAGGCGCAGTACTGGCCCGTCGAGTCCTCGGCCATGTGGTAGGACAACAGGTTTCGCGTTCCGCGCGGTACTTCGCCGCGCGGCTTCAACAGGGTCGCGACCGCGCCGATGGGCTGGTCGCGGCTGTCGTTGGAGCGGTACGAGACCTGCCAGGCGTCGACGTTGAGCGGGAGCACGTTGTAGGTCGCCACGTTGACCTGGCGGGCGGCGATGATCTCACCGGGGGCCTTGGCCGCCACCGCGTCGGCGGGCGGGCGGTAGAAGGTGTCGAACTCCGGGATGACCGGTGAGCTCAGGAACGGCGGGGCGGGTTGCACGGGGCCGTCGTAGGGAGCCGCGACCGCGGCCGGAACCGCCGTCGCCATCGTCGCGGCGATCAGGGCGAGCACGAGTGCGCCGGCCGATCGTCGTGATCGTGTTGCGTTCCCCCGTCGCGGTCGCCAGTTCCATGCGGCCATATCGCGTACACCCCAGCATCATTGTTGGACACGAGCATCTAAGATGTGGTGCACATTACCCAGCCGGGTGGATCGGGCACAAGTCACAGACGGATGCGTCTAAAACATGGTTTCGCGCGCACGAAAAAGGGGCGTCCCGGTGCGGGACGCCCCTTTCGATACTCGGGTGTCGCGGGGTCGCGCTCGGTCAGCCGGCCGGTTGCCGAGCGTTCTCCGTGATCGGCCGAATCAGAACGCCGGCACGTCGCTGGTGCTGGCGTTGCCGCCGACCGAGGGCTTCAGCGTGATCTCCCAGTCGGAGTCGGCGTCGAAGGAGTCGTCGAACTTCTGGAAGTCCTTGTCGCGGGTGAAGCCGAGCGCGGCCTGATCCCAGTCGGTGCCGGTCTTGAGGTACACGTAGTACGTACCGGCGATGCCCTCGAGCGTGGCCTTGGAGTTGCCCTGCACGTAGATCGTGGCCTGCGGCGACGACGGGCTGCCGTTCGTGACGACGATGGCGTAGTCCTTGCTGTTGCCGTTGTCGATCTCCAGCGTGCCGGTGCCGTTCAGCCCGGCCTGCTGCACGATCGCGCCGTTCTCCGCGCGCCGGTTCTGCAGCGGCGCGGCCGGTGCGGTCGACTTCGCGGATGTGGTGGTAGCAGCGGCCTTGGTGGTGGTCGACTTGGCCGTCGTCCCGTCCGACCCGTTGCACCCCGCCACCAGTACCGCGACGACCGCGACGGCACCAACGAGCCAGCTTCTCTTGGACATTGTCTTCCCCACCTTCGAACTCGCAGCGCCGGAACGACGCTCACGCTCACTTCTCACGCGCAAATAGCTACCACAGCTTCCCGACAAGTCCGCCGATCCGCAAGTCCTTTGAAACGGGGTGGTTCGCCGGTTCGCCGCAGGTGAGCGGGCGCGCCGAATCAGTAGGCGAGGCAGGCGGAGCCGAGGTTCACGCCGGTGCCGATGTCGACCGGCTGCCGGATCTGAGCGGTCGCGCCGGGCTGGAAGGCGTAGATGTAGGTGGGCTTCGTGGAGGTGGGGGTCCAGGTCACTTTCGCCTCGCCGCCGACGGGCTGGGCGTCGGCGAAACCGGAGGGGCCCTGGCCTTCTTCGTAGAAGTAGACCCGCTTGCTGTTGTCGTCGACGGTGGCGGTGATCGTGTAGGAGCAGCCTGTGCCCTGGCTGTGGAGGCCGAGTGTGAGGCCGGGGGCGATCGCGATGCCGGTCACCGTGGCCGAGGCGGTGGGGGCGGCAAGAATGCTCGCGCACGCGGCGGCGGTGAGCGCTGCCGCGCCCATTGCAATGCAAATTCCGCTGCTCTGCTTCATATTTCGTGTCATTGCTGGTGACCCTCCTGCGCCCTGCGCCCGAAACGCCATGCCCGGAAACCTGTTCGAATATCGGTCGGTTCCCGAACCTATGCCTCGACATGAGGAGACCACCATCGGACACATGCCCTATTCTCTCCGCGGTTCGCCCGAGGCGGGCGCGGAGCCTCTCGCGCCGATCCACGACCGGCTCCGGTTTCACACCTGGAGAAGATCCCCCACCTACTGCCGGAAGAACGAGCTCGCCACCGGCGCATTCAGGTGATACTCCCATGGTGAGTCATCGAAGCAGGTTGTGTCACTTCGTGATCGATGTCGACGATCTGGAGCACGGGATCGCGTTCTGGGGCGCGGTACTCGGTGCAGCCGAGGAACCGATTGCCCCGCAGAGCCGCCAAATCTACCGCCGCCTACTGCTACCCGATTCCGAGGTTCGAATTCTCCTGCAGGCCACTGCCGACAGGAAGGTCGCGAAAGAGCGTATGCACCTGGATATCGAGACGGACGACGTCGAAGCCGAACTCCAGCGGCTCGTCGCCCTGGGAGCGTCTCCTTGGGATCACCAGCATGAGCGCGGCTACGACTTCTGGGCGCTGCGTGATCCATGGGGCAACGAGTTCTGCATTCTGCAAACAGAATTCCCCCACCTGCTCATCGCTCGACCGCCCTGGGACCAAGGCGCAGCCGCTCTACCGCAGCCGGTCGAGGATTCCCTGACCGATGCGTCCACAGGGGTGGATCAGGAACCACGATCGCTACGCCCGATCACCATGTCGAAGCCGACAGACATGTCCGACAAGAGTCGAGAGCAGCGGGAAAGAGCCGCACGGCGTATGGCGTCGCTGGCTCGAGCCAGGACTCGCATCCACTCGGCGCGTGTGGCGGCCGGTCCCGATATCGCAAGTCCGCCGGAGCCTCCTCGGAAGAGACGACATCTGGCCTACGCGATCCTGTCCGCCGTTCTCGCATTCACGCTCTTGTGCTCGGGGATCCTCTGGCCCGACGAGCTCAGCTCGACCGGCACCCGAATAGCCTCTGCGGTCATCGGTTTCGTCTTTGCGCTGACCCTTGCCGGTTGCGCGAAGTGGCAGTTCCGGAAATACGCGCGGCGCCCACCGGCCGAACAAGAGTGACCGGTGGGCAGGAGCGACGACCGCCATGGGCGGCTTCAGCAGGCGGAGCCGAGGCCTATGCCGGCCGACGGATCAGGGCCGACCGCAGAGCGGTCGGCTATGCTCCGCCGGTGAAAAGCTGTGCCCGGGCGCCGATTCGGTCGTCGGCATCCGGGCACGGGATTCAGGCCGAGCGGAACTAGCGGAACGGGATGATGTCGGCCAGGCGGCCGTCGCGGACCTTGTTGACCCACTCGGGGTCGGCGAGGAGGGCGCGGCCTACCGCCACCAGGTCGAACTCGCCGCGGGCGAACTGGTCGCGCAGGACCGAGAAGCGCTGGGCCTGGGTCTCGTCGATTCCGTCGCCGAGGAAGACCTTGTCCACGCCTACCGAGCCGACGGTGATGACCGGGAGGCCGGTCACCTTCTTGGTCCAGCCCGCGAGGCTGACATCCTCGGCGTGCGTGGTGAATTCGGGGACCCAGTGGCGGCGGACCGAGGCGTGGAAGACGTCAACGCCCGCGTCGACCAGCGGGGTGAGGAGTTCCTCGAGCTCGCCGGGGGTTTCGGCGATGCGGGCGGTGTAGTCGTCGCCCTTCCACTGGGAGAAGCGGTAGATGATGGGGAAGGCGGGGCCGACGGCCTCGCGCACCGCGGCCACGACGCGGGCGGGGAACGCCGCGCGCTGCCGCAGCGGGCCGCCGTACTCGTCCGTGCGGAGATTGGTTGTCCCCCAGAAGAATTGGTCGAGCAGGTAGCCGTGCGCGCCGTGCACCTCGATGCCGTCGAAGCCGAGCTGCTGGGCCAGCAGCGCCGACTCCACGTAGGACTCGATGAGCGTGTCGAGGTCGTCGTTCGTGAGGGCCCGCCCGACCGGCTTGCCGCTGGCCTTCACCCCGGACGGGCTGACCGTCGGAACCTCCGGCTCGAACTTGGGGCTGCCGCCGCGCGAAGCGCCCATATGCCACAGCTGCGGAACGATGGCCGATCCCTGCGCGTGCACCGCGTCCACGACCTCGCGCCATCCTGCGGCGCTCTCCTCGCCGTAGAAATGCGGCACGGCCAGATCGGGCCCGGCGGCCGGCCCCCGGACGTACGTCCCCTCGGTGATGATCAGGCCGACTCCGCCGGCGGCATGGTCGCGGTAGTAGCCGATGTTCTCCGCGTTAGGCACCCCACCCGGCGACTTGCTCCGCGTCATCGGGGCCATCGCGAACCGGTTCCGCAACCGCAACCCACCCACCTGGACCTCTTCGAACAGCTCGTCCAGCGCGAGCGAGGGTCCCCCGGCCGATTCCTGTGACATACGCAAACTTCCTTCCAACTCGCCAACGCGGCTCCCAATTCCCGAACGCCGCCCTCCGCCGGAGCATTCCCCGTTGCCGAACGCCGTGTCACCGGGCCGAGGCGGGGCGACTCGAATTCCAGGGGCTCGCACCGCTTCGAGCACCACCGTTGACATTAATACTCACATGCTTATCATCTACATGTGCGTATGAAATCGAGCGGCGCACCCGATCGGAGCGAAACATGAACCCCGAACAGCACTTTTCCCCCGATACCGTGTTCCTGCCGTGGGTCGACGGCCCGCGCCGAGACCACGCCGGCCCGGTGTTCGTCAGCGTCACCGACTTTCACGCGGATACCGGGGACGATGCCCGTCGCATCTACGAAACCGGCTCGGAGCTGGGCAGGACCTGGCCCGTCATGCAGGGTGCGGTCGGGTTGTGGCTGTGGGGCAGGCCCGGCGAGCGGCGCGGCGGCTCGATTTCGGTGTGGGAGTCCGAGCGCGATATGCGCCGCTTCGTGCGCTGGCCGGTGCACGCGGCGATCGTGGGCGAGTGGCGCGGGCGGATCGGCGTCGAGGTCGACTCCTGGCACGCCGCGCTTTTCGATCCCGCGCCGGTCTTGCTCCGTGCCCGCGACACCATCGATCGCCCCCGGCGCGACGCCGCCTAGTCTGTCCCCATGACCGCACAGCGCCCCGACCTGGCCGCGATGATCGTGCCGCTCGGTCGGGCGCTACTGGCCGCCGAACGCCCGATTCTGGACGACCACGATCTGTCGATGTGGGCCTACATCGTCCTGCAGGCCCTGCACGACCGCCCGGCCCGCGGCCAGGGCGCGCTGGCCCAGGAAATCGGCGCCGACAAGACCCGGATCATCGCGGTGCTGGACGACCTCCAGTCCCGCTCCCTGATAGACCGCTATCCGGACCCCGCCGATCGCCGCGCCCGCCTCCTGTCCCTCACCGCCTCCGGCGAGGCCCTCCGCAAAAAGGTCCGGTCCGCCATCCGAGCCCACGAGGACCGCCTCCTGAACACCCTGTCCCCCACCGACCGCCGCGGCTTCCTCAACGCCCTGACCGCCCTCTCGAGCCGGGCACAGTCCGACTGACCATCTACGCCCCGGGTTCCACTGCGGCACAGCCAATTCCAACCAAGCTAGGATCCCGCGACGTTCTCGCGTAACCCGCTCGCCGGCTCACAGCGGCCCATACCTCGCGGCGAGGGAGACCCGTGGTGGTCGCCCTCACCGCCTGTCACCTACCCGGTCGAACGGTTCATCGGAAAGCCCATCCGGCCGCCAGCAACTCACTGACGCCACTCTCGACGAATCCGTAGCCCGCCCCGTCCGGCATCCAAATATTCCAACAAATGTACACGCCGACGGTGACCCGACCCGGAGTTCTGATCAACTGAATCTCGATCGGCGCATTGAGCGTGTTCGCCATAGGACCTGAAATCCAGACGGATTCGTCCCTGTGAATCACGGGGTGCTCGGCGGTCGAGCTTCGGTAGTGGACAGGTATGGTTCGAATATCCGAAGGGAAATATCCGTCAGGCGTTCTGGCCATCGAATACCTGATCCAGATCTCATCCCATCCCGGACGCAGGAGGGGGTTCTCTGCTCGATCCTCATCCAGTGACCGGACAAACCATTCATAAACCGAGTCATAGCTCAATTCGTCGACTTGTTCGAAAACATTTCCCGCCGAAACGAAATCGGTGAGCATCCCTTCGGGTGGAGACGCCGTACGGATCGTGCGTTGCGACGAAGCCGGGAAAGTCTCGTCGATCGGTATATCGAACTCATTCATCCAGTACAGAGTCGAGAGGTCTACGGAGAGCGGAATGCAGAACCCGGACATGAATCGAAACACGCTCTTCAGCGTCGACCGATCGAAGTCGACGTCGGATTCGAATTCCTGCGCACATCGCTCGAGATGAAAACTGCAACCAGGTGAATCGAAGATCTCTGCGCGCCTAGTTTCCATATTTCGTGACGCTCCATACGTTGTTGATTCGATTTAATTCGGCGATCAGGGCGTGTGTATGCTCATCGATGATCGAGATCCTGTCGAGGTTCTCAATCTTTTTCGGAGCGCCGTCCGCAGCAAGACGATCATAATACCGAACGGAAAGATCACCTTCCCCGATGAATGCGGAAAATCTGATGGCAAGCTCGAGACTTGCGCGCGCGCCGCGGTGGAGCTTCATGTGGACCTGGTGGCTCAATTCGATTGGATCCAGACCTGATCCGCAATTCTTTCTAGCTGCACAGATAGCCGATATCGCCGAGAGTCACCGACTCTCGATTCCGGCTAGCATCCGATGTGGGTGGCGGCGAGATGGTGTCGCCATTCCCGACGCTGAGACAGCAGTATCGGTCTCTGACAATATAGATAACCCCGCAATACCCGGAGCTCTACGGAACGCTCGCCCCTCGCACGTCGAGGCAGATGCGTGCATAGGCGAGCTGACGATCACCGAGCCTGGCGTTTGGTTCAACTCCGAAGGAGTTCCGTGCGCCGGGGAATACCTATCAACTGTGGAGATCGACGTTATCGACGATCGGGCGACCGTAGACTTCGAAGTTTTTCACGATATATGGATGACCCACGACTTCCAGGGCCGCCCACATGCGGGTATCTATGAGCTAAATTCACCGCGCCTGAAAGTCTTTCATCATAGAACTGAACAACCTACTAGGAACGAAAGGCGTGCCCAGCGAGCCGACCGTTTATGGCACCCCCTCGGATTTCGGCATCGAACCCCCGCTCGACGATGACGAAAATCCAATGGATGTCACGGAATGGATCAATAGCTGAGTCCTTCCCGCTATCAGTGTGCTGTGCTTGAAAGGCTCGCGTTTGTTCCGGGGAGCCGATGGGAGCACTGACGCCCACGAAGCACCCATCCAGCCCTCCCTCATCGGATTTCGAACTTGCCGGACGGGCGATTATGACGGTGACTGGCGTTGCAGTCCGTTGGTGTCCCGGCACAGGGGCGAACGCACTCGTCTGCCGCAGGGCGCGCGGTTCGAATCGGCCATGCTGTCCGGCTGAAGGATCGATGCTCCGAGGTCAACTCGGGCGGATGGCGAATGTCGGCCGTTCGCTGCTCCGAACTGACGGGATGGCGCATGCGGGCGAAAGCGCCGTCTGACCTGGTGGTCTTCGGAGCGTGCGCGTGCCCCCGGTCGGGTTCGAACCGACACTTGGTGGATTTTAAGTCCACTGCCTCTGCCAATTGGGCTACGGGGGCGTCTGGGTCAGAGTACCGAGCCGTACGGTCTGGCTGGAAGGAGGCTGACCGCCGATTCTGGGGGGAAAACGGGGGTGGGGAACGGAAGGGGCCGGGCGGGGGTGGCGCGGGAGTCGGGAGTGGGGGCGGGTTTTCGGTGGTGGGAGGGGGTTTTCGGGGGGCGGGGGCGGGTTAGTGGACGCCTTCCATGTGGCTGCTGATTCGGGGGGCTATCAGCCAGACCACGATGCCTACCGCTATCGCCACCAAGCCGGTCAGGCCGAAGTAGGCGAACTCGTGGGACGGATCGTAGAACTTCGACAGGGAGCCGGACATCGACGTCCCGATCCCGACGGAGAAGAAGTAGAGGGCCATCATCTGGGCGCGGAAGGCGTTGGGGGCCAGCTTCGTCGTGACGGCCAGGCCGATCGGGGACAGCAGCAGCTCCGAGACCGCGAAGCCGCCCAGGACCAAGAACACGAACAGGATCGGGACGGTTTTGCCCTCGCTGCCGGAGTAGAGGACGAAGAGCATGAAGGCCACGCCCATCCCGATCACGCCGAGGGCGAACTTGCGCGGGGTGCTGGGGGCGCGATTGCCCAGGCGCGTCCACAGCAGCGCGAACAGCGGGGACAGCGTGATGATCCAGACCGGCTCCATCGAGCTGATCCAGCTCGGCGGGGCGTCCCAGCCGAAGACGTTCCAGTTGATGCGCTCGTCGGAGTACACGGCCAGCACCGTGAAGATCTGCTGGAACAGCGACCAGAACACCGCGTTCGCGATGAACAGCGGAATGAACGCGCGCACGCGGGTGCGCTCGATCGGCTCCACCTTCGGGCTGCGCAGCATGATCACGAAGTAGGTCAGCGCGGCCAGCGCGATCACGCCGGTGGTCACGTCGGGCAGGTTCGACAGCGTCAGCAGACCCGTCAGCGCGGCCACCGCGACCAGCACGCCGAGCACCGCCACGAACCCCAGAACGCGCGGAATCTGCTGGCGCGGCAGCGGATTGGGAACCTCACGCCCGTGCGTTCCGAGGTTGCGGCGGAACACCACGTACTGGGTCAGCCCCAGCGCCATCCCGACCGCGGCCGCGCCGAACCCCCAGTGGAAGCCGATATTGCGCTGCAGCACACCGGTAATCAGCGGCCCGATGAACGCGCCCAGGTTGATCCCGAGGTAGAACAGCGTGAAGCCGCCGTCCACGCGGGCATCGTCCTTGTCGTAGAACGTGCCCAGCAGCGAGGACGCATTGGCCTTGAGCGCACCAGATCCCAGCGCGACCAGCACCAGGCCGACCCCGACGCCGGCGAGCCCGGGCAGCAGCGCCAGGGCGATGTGCCCGGCCATCACGACCACGCCGCCGTAGAAGACCGTGCGCTCCATCCCCAGCACCCGATCGGCGATCCAGCCGCCGAGCACCGTGGAGAGATAGACGAGGCCGCCGTACGCGCCGACGATGCCGGTGGCGGTGGCCTTGGGCAGATCGAGGCCGCCCTCGGAGACGGAGTAGTACAGGTAGTAGCCGAGGATCGCGACCATGCCGTAGAACGAGAACCGTTCCCACAGCTCCACACCGAAGAGATTCGCGAGCCCGATGGGATGCCCGAACAACGTGCGCTGAACCGGCGCGATGTCCTCGCGTGCTACTTCCGACATGATCCAGACCCTCCCATACCGGGCAATCTGACAGCAACCTCAGTTGTTGACGTATGTCTCGAGAATTCCCGCATGTACCCGGGTCGAATCAGACTCGGCAGCGGTCCTCAGTTTGCCAGTCCGGGCAAAAAATAGCTGCCGTTGTCAGATCGCGAGTTGTGGCGCGCTCGCGCCGAGGTCCCGACCACGTGAAACGGGGCCGTGGCTGGTAGCCACGGCCCCGAAGAAATCCGTCACGACATCCGAAAACCCGCCGCGCCCGCGGAACACACCGGAAACAAACCGGCACTCACGCGATGGACAGCGCGATCCCGTCCAGAATGTCGTGTTCGCTGACGATCAACTCGTCGATCCCCGCCCGCCGCGCCAGCTCGTCGGCCAGCACCTCGGCGATCACCGCACCGCCGCCGATCACGTCCACCCGCCCGGGATGCATCGGCCCGAGCGCGGCCCGCTCGTCGTGGTTCATCTTGATCAGCCGATCGCACACCGCCCGCAGATCCGCGCCCGACAGCCGGGTGAGATGCACGCGCTCCGAGTCGTATTCGGGCAGATCCAGCGCGACGGCCGCCAGCGTGGTCATGGTGCCGGCCACCCCGACCCAGGTGTGCGCCCGCTCGACCGGCACGACCCCGAACGCCTGCGCCAGCCGCTCGGAGGCGAAGAACCGCGCCGAGGCCACTTCCTCCGGGGTGGGCGGATTGCCGTGCAGCGCGCGCTCGGTGATGCGCACGCAGCCGATGTCGGCCGAGTACGCCGACTGCACGCCCGAACTGTCCCCGAGTACCACCTCGGTGGAGCCGCCGCCGAGATCGACGACAACGAAAGGTCCCTGCTCGCTGGACAATTCACCGACCGCGCCGGCGAAGGACAGCCGGGCCTCCTCGTCGCCGGTGATGACCTCGGCCTGTGCCCCGGGCACCGCGCGGCCGAGTTCGGCGGCGGTCATGGTGAAGAAGTCCTCGCGATTGCTCGCGTCGCGGGTGGCGGAGGTGGCGGTCATGCGGACCCGCGTCACCTTGTGCTCGATCATGAGGTCGACGTAGTCGGCCAGCGCGACCCGGGTGCGTTCGATGGATTCGGGAGCCAGCGCGCCGGTGGCGTCCACGCCCTGCCCGAGCCGCACGATGCGCATCTCGCGATGCACATCGGTCAGGTGCGGCGGCGTGGCGTCCCCGTCCCGGACCGCGTCGGCGATCAGTAGTCGAATCGAGTTGGTGCCGCAGTCGATCGCGGCGATCCGCTCACCCATGACAACTACTCCTCCGAGATCGAATCTTCCGGCTTGCCCCGATACTGCTCGGCCTGCGGCCAGTCTGCCGGAATCGCGGTGCCGCGCAACCCGTTCTCGGCCGCGAGCGCCACCGCTTCGTCGCCGAGCAGGTTCAGGCCCGGCCCCTTGGCCAGCGAATGCGCGATGAGCACGTGCAGGCATTTGACCCGATCCGGCATGCCGCCGCCGGCGAAATCGGTGCCCAGATCCTCGATGGCGTTGCGCTCGGCCATGAAGCTGTCGTACGCGGCGCGGTAGGAGGCCGCCAATTCCGCGTCGCGGGTGAGCCGTTCGCTCATCTCCTTCATCAGCCCCGTGGTCTCCAGCCGGCTCGCCTCGGCGGTGAGCCGGGGATCGGTCAGGTAGTACAGGGTCGGGAAGGGCGTGCCGTCGGGCAGTTTCGGCTGCGTCTTCACGACGGCGGGCAGACCGTCGGGGGTGTGATAGGCGATGGCGAGCACGCCGCGCGGCTCACGGCCCAGCTGTTTGGCGACGATCTCGAGATCCCGCTCGCTGGGCGCTTCGTCCCCGGGGCGGCTGTTCTCGGATGCGGTCACCTGGGTTGTCCTTCCTCGGCTGAACTTGCGGGCTGCGGCGCGGAGATGCTGCGCCACAGCTCGGTGTACCAGGGATCGGGTTCCCTGGTCTTGGTGGGCTGGATGGGCACGGCCGGTTGTTCCATGCCGGGCACCTGCACGATGTAGGCCGTCTCGCCGGGCATGACCAGCCGCAGCCGGTCCTTCGCCTCGCGCTTGATGTAGGCCGGATCCTGTTGTTCGGCACGACGATCGCGCAGGCGCGCCACGTCGTCGACGAGTTGCTCACGCTGGGCGGCGAGTTCGGCCGCCTCGGTGCGCTGGGTGAAGTAGGTGCGCAGCGGCACGGCCAGGGTGAGCGCGAGACCGCACAGCACGGCGGCCAGCAGCACCGCCCGGCCGGTGGACATGCCGAGGATCTTGCGTTCGGGCCGTTGGTTCTTGGCCCGCGCGGTGCGCCTGCCGACCGCGGCCTTGGCCGCGGTCGTCCTACCGCGCCTGCTCTCCCCCGACCCGCTGCGCGTGGTCTGGGTGCGCTTGGCGCCCGCGCCGCCGGTCCGAGGTTTGGCGGTACGCGACGGGCGGCGGTCACCGCGTCCTGCCGGACTGGTACCCCGCGCCCGTCGCTCCGTCATCTCACCCCTCGAAACTCAGCGGTTGTCGTGGACTTTCAGCCTTCGAACGCGAAACGCGGGAACGCGACATCGCCCGCGTAGCGCGCGGAGTCGCCCAGCGCGTCCTCGATGCGCAGCAGCTGGTTGTACTTGGCCACGCGCTCCGAGCGCGCCGGGGCGCCGGTCTTGATCTGGCCCGAGCCCACGGCGACGGCCAGGTCGGCGATGGTGGTGTCCTCGGTCTCGCCGGACCGGTGGCTCATCATCGTCTTGTAGCCGTTGCGGTGCGCGAGGTCGACCGCGTCCAGGGTCTCGGTCAGGGTGCCGATCTGGTTGACCTTGACCAGCAGCGCGTTGGCCGCGCCCTTGGCGATGCCCTCTTCGAGCCGCTCGGGGTTGGTGACGAACAGGTCGTCGCCGACCAGCTGCACCTTGTCGCCGATGAGGTCGGTGAGCGCGACCCAGCCGTCCCAGTCGTCCTCGTCCAGCGGATCCTCGATGGAGACGATCGGGTACTGGGTGATGAGCTCGCTGTAGAACTCGATCATCTGCGCGGCCGAGCGGACCTCGCCCTCGAACTTGTAACCCGAACCGGCGGTGTAGAACTCGGTGGCGGCGACGTCGAGCGCGAGCGCCACGTCGGTGCCCAGCTTGTAGCCGGCCTTGTCGATGGCGGTGGAGATCAGGTCCAGCGCGGCGCGGGTGCCCGCGACGTCGGGGGCGAAGCCGCCCTCGTCGCCGAGACCGGTGGACAGCCCCTGGGACTTGAGCACCGACTTGAGCGAGTGATAGATCTCGGTGCCCCAGCGCAGCGCTTCCTTGAAGGTCGGCGCGCCGATCGGGGCGATCATGAATTCCTGCACGTCCACGCCGGTGTCGGCGTGCGCGCCACCGTTGAGGATGTTCATCATGGGCACGGGCAGCACGTGCGCGTTCGGGCCGCCGATGTAGCGGAACAGCTCCAGGCCCGAGGATTCGGCCGCGGCGCGGGCCACGGCGAGCGAAACGCCCAGCAGGGCATTGGCGCCCAGACGTGACTTGTCCGGGGTGCCGTCCAGATCCAGCAGGGCCTGGTCGACGGTGCGCTGCTCGACGGCGTCCAGTCCGATGATGGCCGGCGCGATCTCGTCGAGGACGCCCTCGACGGCCTTGCGCACGCCCTTGCCGTTGTAGCGGTCGCCACCGTCACGCAGCTCGACGGCCTCGTGTTCACCGGTGGACGCGCCGGACGGCACGGCCGCGCGGGTGAGGGTGCCGTCGTCGAGAGCGATCTCGACCTCGACGGTGGGGTTACCACGCGAATCCAGGATCTCGCGGGCTCCGACCTGTTCGATGATGGCCACGAAACGACACTCCTTCGGCTACTGACTCGGCAGGTCGCACGGAACAACCCGTGCAGGCCCCGAGCCTAGCAGTGTGTATTTCGCCCTCCGCTTCGCTCCGGGCGGCGGTTCGCGGCCCGGAAGTCTCGTTCTTCCCTCCCTCCGCTCCTCCGCTTCGCTCCCCCGCTCCACTCAGTCCAGAACGAGACGGCCGCGAACCCGGCGCGTCGATCTCGACTCACCGCTGCGCCATTCACAGGGGGCGCGACTCGCCGTTTCGCCTTGCGGTCCGGCGCGACTCGCCGTTACGCCTTGCGTCCCACGCTGTAGGCGGCCGCGCGGTCGCGGACGGTCTTCATATAGACGGCGGACTGGTTGTAGGTCATCAGCGCCTTCTCCCAGCCGGGCGCGCCGGTGAGGTCGCCGCCGCTGACGCAGAGGTAGCGGGCGGCGGTCAGGGCCGCGTCGTCGATGTTGTCCGGATCGGCGACGCCGTCGCCGTTGGCGTCGACGCCGTAACGCTGCCAGGTCTCGGGAATGAACTGCAGCGGGCCCATGGCGCGGTCGTGGACCGTGTCGCCGTCGAGCTTGCCGCCGTCGCTGTCCCTGATGAGCGCCACCCCGGGCGAGCCGTCCAGCGCGATGCCGCGAATCGAGGGCGTGACCTTCCCGTCGTCGGCGACCTTCGCGCCGCGGTGGGTGCCGTGTCTGCTCTCCACGCTCGCGATGCCCGCGATGGTGGTCCAGCCGATCCCGCAGTCGGGCCGTGAGCGCGCCATGACGGCGGCCGCGTAGCCGTACGCCTCCAGCGCGACCGCGGGGATGCCCATGCTGCCGGCTTGGTCATCGGCCCACGCGCGCAACTGAATTGCGCTGCGCCCCGGCGCATCCAGATCGATCACGGGCAGCGGCGCGCCCGCGCCGGGCGGCGTACCATCCGGGATCGGAGTGAGATCGACTGAGCCGCAACCGGTCAGCAGCACCAGAACGGACGCCGTGCCCAACAGGCCGGCGCGGGACATGACAGCGCCGAGACCGGCCTTGGTGAAACGCACCCTGTCCATCATGCATATGGATCGGCGCGCCATCCAGGAACGTCAACATGGGCGCGCAGGTGTCGGCCGGATCGATACGCCCCGGTGACCGGCACGGCTATTCTTTGATACCTCTCAGCTATTTTTGTGACACGCGCTTAGGTAAGCCTTGCCAAATTTACCGGGGCGCACTAGCTTCCCTGCGGGACCCATAAAACCGCACTTCACTCCGAGGCCAGGAAGGCACCCCCTTGGCGAAAAGCGTTCTCTCCGAACGTCAGACGCTTCACCCTTCGGAACTCGAACGACGCGAGCTGCCAGCGGAAGCCGGACAATCGGTACGCGCGCTCGCGCAGGAGATAACCGTCACACTGGGCGCTAGCCCCGCGATAACCACCACGCTGTCGGACGCGACCCTGTTGCGCCACATCGAGGACCGCTACACCGAATTGCCCGAGGTCGTGCACCAGGTCATGCGCGCGCCCGCCACCGCGGCCGGCGTCACGGTCATCGGGCAGCTACCGCTGTGCGACACCGAACTCGGTACGACGCCGGTGGATTGGCGCCAGGCCGCCGAATGGGCGGGCGATCCGGACCGGGCATCGTCCTCGTTCGCCCTCGACGTCACCATGCTGCTGCTCGCGCGTTGCGCGGGCGAGCCTTTCGGCTGGCAGGGTCAGCAGGGCGGACGCCTGGTGAACAACATCGTGCCCACCCCCGGCCACGAACAGGAGCAATCCGGCGCGAGCAGCACCACGCTGCTGAGCCCGCACACCGAGGACGCCTTCCACCCGCAGCGCGCCAATCTGCTCATGCTGGGCTGCCTGCGCAATCCGGACCGGGTCGGCACCACCGTCTCCTCGGTGCGCCGGGTGGAACTCGATGCGGCACAACGGGAACGGCTGCGCCGGCGCGAGCTGCCCATTCTGCCCGATGTCTCCTACGGCGACGATTTCGACACCGAACCCGCGCCCGCGGTCGCCACCCTCGGCGACGACGACGGCGGGCTCACCCTGCGTTTCGACCCGGCCTACACGCCGCTGGACAGCGCGGACGGCGAATTCCTGGCCGCCTATGACCGTTTGGCAACGGAACTCGAAAGGGTCTGCATCACCGCCGCTTTGACCCCGGGGGAACTGTTGCTCGTGGACAATGATGTCGTGGTGCACGGACGGGTGCCGTTCACCCCCCGCTACGACGGCACCGATCGCTGGCTCAAGCGAGTCAACATCCGGCTGCCCCAGCGCCGCCGCGCCGCGGCCGAAGCGACCGAGAACGGATACGGCCAGCGGGTGGTGGCCCCCTTCCGCACTATCCGAGGAAACCGCAGTTGACTACTCGACCCACCCCGCTGCGCGTACTCAGCCGCAGCGACCTCGCAGATGTTCCGATCAGTCCGGCGGAGGTGGTGCGCGCCGTCGAGGACGCGTATCTCGCTCTGGCATCCGGTGATTCGGATAATCCGCGCAAACTCAGCGTCGCCCACCCCGATGGCTGGTCGGTGGCCTACGCGATGCTCGGCCGCGACGGCCGCCGCCGAGTGGTCGCGATGAAGACCTCGTACAAGTTCGATCCGCACCATGATCGCAGCACCAAGCGGTACTACACGACCATCACCCTGTACGACGACGCCACCGGTATCCCCATCGCCATGATGGACTGCGCGCGGGTCGGCGCGCTGCGCACGCCCGCGGTCTCGGCGCTGCTCGCCCGCGAGGCCGCGCGCCCCGGCGCCCGCAGCGTGCTGCTCGTGGGCACCGGCACCCAGGGCCGCAACGCGCTGCCGCATCTGCTGGCCGCCAACCCGCATCTGAACCGGCTCATGCTCTATGGCACCCACCCCGAGGGCATCGAGTCGGTGTACCGGGAACTGGGACAGCACAATCCGCACGCCGAACTGGAACTGGTGACCGACCCCGCCGCTGCCGCGCGCACCGCCGACATCGTGCTGGCCACCGCGGGTCCGGGCACCCGGGTCGCGATCGAGGCCGGGGATCTGGCCCCGGGGTCGACGGTGGTGCTGGTCGGCTACGGCCTGGCGCCCTCCACCCTCAACGAGGCCGATCGCGTGGTCGCCACCAGCGCCGAGCAGATGGCGCTCACCGGCACCGACATGGCCGGTCCCGACGGCCGGCTACGCCGGGTGGACGCCGAGCTACCCCATATTCTCAGCCGCCGCGCCAGCGCCCGGATCGCCGACGACGAACGGGTTTTCGTCTACAACAGCGGCCTGGTGCTGACCGATATCGCGGTCGCGCACGCCCTGGCCACCCGCGCCATCGCCGAGGGCCGCGGCACCGAGGTATCGCTGTGGGACTGACCGGCGCCCGCGCGCCAGAGGAACGGAGACGGCGCTGACCGACACCGTGAAGAGCGAGACCGTGCCCGCCTCGACCGGGCGGAGCGGGTTGTCCGCCATCACCGCGACGCCGATGCCCGCGCACCGCGACGACTGGGAACGGCGGGTGCTCGCCGACCCGAACCTGCTGCGCGACATGGCCGATGCGATCGGCGGTCCGTTCCATCTGCTGTATCCCCAGCGTGTGGTCCGCAATATCCGCGAATTCCAGCGCGTGTTCGCCGGCCAGGGCGTGGTGGGAGCCATCTACTACGGCAAGAAGGCCAACAAGTCCCCGGCGGTGGTCCGCGCGTGCGCGCGTGCCGGTGCGGGCGTGGATGTTTCGAGCGCGCAGGAGTTCACCGCCGCGCTCTCCGGTGGGGTGCGCGGGACCGACCTCATGGTCACCGGACCGTCGAAGTCCACGCGCCTGCTGAGCCTGGCCGTGCGCCATCGCGCCTTGGTCGCGGTCGACGATCCGGACGAATTGACCAGGCTCGGGGCGCTGGCGAACGGCGACGGGCCCGCACGCGTCGTGCTGCGGGTGCTGCCGCCGAACAGCACCAGCCGCTTCGGCCTGACCTGCGACGAACTCGACCTGGCCCTGACCGCCGCGGACGAGGACTCGATTCGCCTGGAGGGCTTCAGTTTTCACCTGACCGGGTACGCCGTGGCCGATCGCGCCGAATTGGCGCTGGCCCTGATCGAACGCTGCCGCGAGGCGCGCGGGCTCGGCCATCCGGTCACCACCATCTCCATCGGCGGCGGCTTCGGCGTGAACTACGTCGCGGCCGACACCTGGCGCACCTTTCTCGACGGGGTGAATCCGCGCTGGTTCCACGGGGATCGAGCGCCCGACAGCTACTACCCCTATCACTGCCCCGTGCCGGGTCCGGCCATGCTCGCGGCCATCCTGGAGCACCGGCGGCTGGCCGATCACCTGCGCGCGGCCGGGATCCGCCTGGCCATCGAGCCCGGGCGCGCCCTGCTGGATCGGGCGGGCAGTTCGGTCTTCCGGGTGCAGGGTGTGAAATCCCGGACCGCGCACGGGCATCGGTACGCCATCCTGACCGTGGACGGCACCAGCCTGAGTCTGTCCGAACAATGGTTCGAGAGCGAATACCTGCCGGATCCGGTGCTGTGGCCGGCGCGCCCGGGTGCGCTCAGCCCCACCTGCGTGGGCGGCGCCTCGTGCCTGGAGGACGACATGCTGAGCCGGCGGCGCATCCCGCTGCCCCGGCCAGCCGAAATCGGCGACCTGCTCGTCTACCCGAATACCGCCGGATACCAGATGGACAGCAATGAGTCGGCCTTTCACGAACTGCCCGTTCCGCCGAAGGTGGTACTGCACACCGCGAACGACGCGGCGAACTCCGCGAACGGCGAATTGCGCTGGCGACTGGACGGTAAATCCGGCGAATGCTGACAATTATCCCCATTCCGGCATCGCCACTCGTACGGAGCACTGGCAGCCGCCCCGCGACTGCACTATCGTTTTGCATGCTCCGCGAATGCACGACATGAACCTCCGCGCTCCACGGGCGTGACGAAAAAATCCGACATCGCCCGTTATTGCCGCCGGACCGGGGCTATCTCCAATGGACCGCCCGCGCGTCGGCTCGCCCACATAACCCACGTTCGATGAACTTTGCCGAGGAGAATCCCTAAATGCCGGTAATCGTCAGGCGCGTGTCCGAGCTGATCGGGCAGACACCCCTGTTCGAGCTCGCCGTCAGCACCGAGACCGGATCCCGGGTCTTTCTCAAGCTGGAGACCATGAACCCGACCGGCGCGGCCAAGATTCGCATGGCCCGCGCCATGATCCTCGAGGCCGAACGCCGCGAACTGCTCCGGCCCGGCGGGCACATCATCGAGTCGACCTCCGGCAATACCGGACTGGGTCTGGCGGTGGTCGCGCGCGAGCGCGGATATCGGTTCACCGCCGTCGTCGATCACCACGCCTGTAAGTCCAAGCTGAACGCAATGCGATCGATGGGCACCGAGCTGGTATTCGTCGGCGATGGCGACGACGAGGGCCTGTCCACCAATGCGCGCGAGGAATTGGCCGAGAAATTGGCGGCAGAGGAAGGACCGACGGCCTACTTCCCCGCGCAGCATCACAACTCGGCGAACGCGATCGGCTATTACGCGCTCGCGGCGGAACTGGCCGCGGATCTCGGCAAAATCGACGTGCTGATCGCGGCCGTCGGCACCGGCGGCGCATTGTTCGGCACCGCGCGCGGCTTGCGCGAACTCGGGCGCTCCCCACGCCTGGTCGGGGTGGAGCCCGAGGGCTCGATCGCCTTCGGCGGTCCCGCGCACGACTACTGGCAGTCCGGGACCGGCACGCCGCTGGGCGCCGATCCGGGCCTGCACGTGGACGAGGATCTGCATCTGATCGACGCGCAGGACCGCGTCAAGGTCTCCGACGCGGACGCCTTCGCCACCACCCGCGTGCTGGCCGCCGAACTCGGGCTGATGATCGGCGGCTCCTCGGGCAGCTCGGTCTACACCGCCCTGACCCGGCTGAACACCTACCCGGACCATTCGGTCGTGGTCGTGGTCATCAACGACGACGGCGAGAAGTACCTCGACACCGTGTTCGACGACGAGTGGATGAGCGACCGCGATCTGCTGGACCGCGAACGCGAGGCCGCCGTCCTGGCCGTGCTGCGCGCCTGCACGCCGCCCGGCCGCCCCGATCCCCGCGAGATCGAGGTGCTGCGCGATCTGCACTACGCCCTGCCGGACACCTTCGCGCTCAAGAACGGCCTCAGCGGGTCCGAGCTGCGCGACTACGTGGACGAGCAACTGCCGCAGGCGAAATTGATCCGGCTGCTCGAACTGGCCGACATGCCCGCCCACCGCATCGGCGAGATCCTGGCCCAGGGCGACGACGACGCGGTGCTGCGCGCGCTGGACAAGCATCGCAAGCAGCTGGCCGACCGGGCCGCCGTGCTCGCGGATCTGCTGGCGGACCTGCGCGGCACGCGCGATCCGCACGACACCCACACCATCCTGGTGCCCCCGGCCGGCCCGGAGTCCGCCGCCGCACCGCGACCGGACCGGGCGTTCGCCGAATGACGTACGTCGCCAGGCAATCCGACGGGCGGCAGCTGACCGCGCTGGCGATGCCCATCGCGCTCACCCAGCTCGCCCAGGTCGCGGTCTCGACCACGAACATCGCCCTGATGGGCTCGCTCGGGGTACGGGAGGTGGCCGCGGGCGGGCTCGCGCTGGTGCTGTTCAACCAGATCCGCACCATGTGCGTCGGGCTGATCACCGGCACCGGCAATCAGGTGGCGACCGTGGTCAGCCGGGCCGAGAAGCGCGGCCGCAAGCCCGATGTCGAAGTGCGCGAGGTGGTTCGCTCGAGCTTCTTCATCGCCACGCTCGCGGGTTTGCTGGGCGGCGCGCTGCTGATCGGCCTCGGCTGGTCCCTGCGCTGGCTGGGCCAGGACGCCGCGGTGCTGGCCGAGGCACGGCCCATGATGGTCGCGCTGGCCCCCGGGTTGCTGCCCTGCCTGTGGTTCCAGGTGCTGCGGCAGTACACCGTCGGCATGCAGCGCCCGCAGGCACTGCTGCTGGTCACGCTCGGCTCGGTGGCGCTCAATGTCGTACTGGCCCTTGCCTTCATGCACGGCTGGTATCTGCTGCCCGAACTCGGGCTCACCGGCATCGGCGTGGCCACCTCGCTGGTCTTCCTGATCACCTTCGGTGTCTTCTGGGCCATGGTGCGCCGGGACGCCGCGCTCGGGGCGACACTGCCGCTGCGCATGTGGCCGGTGCACTGGGCCACGGTGCGCGCCGAACTGCGCCTGGGCACGCCCATCGCGCTGACCTACGGTTCCGAGGCCGGGATGTTCTCGGTGCTCGCGCTGGTCATGGGCAGTCTCGGCGCGGCGGCGCTGGCCGCGCACAACGTGGTCTACCAGGTCGTCTACATCGTGTTCCAGGTCGCGATCGGACTCTCGCACGGCGCGTCCATCCTGGTCAGCAAGGCCGTTGCGCGCGAGGAGTATCCGCACGCGCGCGCGGTGGCCTGGCTGGCGCTGCGCTACGTCGCGGTGGTCGCCGCCGTCACCGGCGTGGCCTATGTCGCCGCGCCGAATCTGGTGCTGCTGCCCTTCCTGGACGACACCGACGCGACCACGGTCGCCGTGGCGCACGGGCTGTTGCTCATCGCCATCGTGCTGCAGCTGTTCGACGCGGCACAGAACGTGGCGGTCGGACTGCTGCGCGGGCTGAAGGACACCACGGCGGGGTTCCGGCTCTCGCTCGTCGGCTACTGGGGTGTGGGATTGCCCACGGCGCTGCTGCTCGCCTTCCCGGCGGGTCTGGGCGCGGCGGGGGTCTGGTGGGGGCTGACCGCGGGGCTCGCCACCACCGCTGTGCTGATGCTGCGCCGCTACTTCGCTCTGCTGCACGCACGTGAGCAGCAGACTCCGCGGGTGCTGGCGGGTAGCCTCGGGCTTTGAGCCGACATCCAAATCTCACCTTCTCGCAAGCGTGCCGTCACTGGACGCAGGCACGCTGAAAGAAAAGGCTTCGCTATTCTGACGGACGGAAACGGCAAGCCGAGGCACCCACACTGCCGGGGAGGATGTCCGTGTACATCTCGAGAGTCGCCGAATACCCGAGGGCAGACCATGTTCTGTTCCACATCAGCGACACCCATCTGATCGCCGACGGTGACCTGTACGGCGCCGTCGACGCCGAAGCCCGGCTCCGCGCGCTCCTGGCCCAGGCCGAGGCGAGTCGCATCACGCCCACCGCCATCGTCTTCACCGGCGACCTCACCGATCGCGGCGAGCCCGGGGCCTACCTGCGCCTGCGCGAGGCGGTCGAGCCGGTCGCCCGGCGCATCGGGGCCCCGATCGTCTGGGTGGCGGGCAACCACGATCACCGCGCGACACTGCGTGAGCAGCTGCTCGGCGAAAAGGCCTCGGACGCACCGCTGGACAGCGTGCACATGTTCGACGGGCTGCGCGTCATCGCCCTGGACACCTCGGTGCCCGGGCACCACTACGGCGAAATCACCATCGCCCAATTGGATTGGCTGCGCGAGGTATTGGCCGAACCGGCCCCGTTCGGCACCATCCTGGCCATGCATCACCCGCCCATCCCGTGCGTGATCGATCTGGCGGTCACGGTGGAGCTGCGCGACCAGCGCCGACTCGCCGACGTCCTGGACGGCACCGACGTGCGCGCGATTCTGGCCGGGCACCTGCACTTCTCGACCAGCGCCTCGTTCGCCGGGATTCCGGTCTCGGTGGCGTCGGCGACCTGCTACAGCCAGGATCTGTCGGTGCAAACCGGCGGTCTGCGCGGGCGAGACGGGGCGCAGGCGTTCAACTACGTGCACGTGTACCCGGACACCGTGGTGCATTCGGTGGTGCCGATCGGGGCCGGAGCCACGGTCGGCGAGCCCGCGACACCCGAGCAGGCCGCCGACCGACTGGCCGAGGCGGGCATCGTGATTCCGCCGGCGGCGCGCATTCCGCACGTCATGCGGCGGCGGGACAGTGCCACCGAATCCGACGGGGAATCGGTGCTCTGACCGCGGCGCGGCCGAATCCATCGTGCGACGGCTGGATTCGGCCCACCGGCGGGACGCATACGGCCCGATCCGCCGGACCCTGCTTCCCGATCGACCGGATGCGTTCGGCCCCACCAATTTCGGGCGGGGCCGCCGCGAATGTCTTTCAGGCTGCCCCGGATTCGAAGGCGATCACGCTCGTGGTGTCGGGCTTCTCCCAGGGCGCGGGCTCGGGGAAGTACGTCTCCAGGAACTGCGAGACCGCGCGCACCCGCTCGGCCTCGGGCACCTCGGGGAAGCTGCCGTCGTTGAGGCAGAAGAAGTCCACGTTGCGCCGGCGCTCCAGCCCCTCGAGCAGGGCCAGGCCGGTGTACGACGTGGTGTCCACGTAGCGCATCTTGCCCGACTCCTGCGGCACCGCGCGCCCGGTGAGCAGCGCGTAGTAGTGGTAGAGCGAGTTGGTCACCGAGATGTCGGTGGCCGCGCGGAAGCGGCTGGCCCGGGTGCGCGCGAAGTCCTCCGGGAACACCCGCTCCATCTCGTGCAACACGCTGCGCCGCAACGGGACCGGGGTGTGCTCCAGGTGCCGGGTGATGACGTTGCCGAAGTGCCGGGTCAGCAGTTGCCGGTTCATCCGGGCCGCGTTCTCGAAACCGCTGCGGCGCTCGTTGTTCGCACCGGGGCCGATGCGGGTGCCCGCCTCGATGTAGCGGCTGATGCCGGCCGGGGTGAAGAACATGGACGGTCGCACCGGCCGGGCGAAGAACATGTCGTCGTTGGAGTACAGGAAGTGCTCGGACAGCCCGTCGATGTGCTGCAACTGCGATTCCACCGCATGGGAATTGAAGATCGGCAGACCGCTCACGTCGGGGAAGTGGTCGATGGCGCGCACAATGGTGACCTGCGGATCGTCCGCGAGCCAGTCCGGCACCCGGGAATCGGTGGCGATGAAGATGCGCCGGATCCAGGGCGCGTTCTTGTGCACCGAGCGCAGCGCGTAGCGCAGTTCGTCGATCTGGCGGATGCGGGCGTCGGTCTCGTCGCCCTCGCCCACGACCACCTGCGCCATCATTCCCGCACGGCGAGCACGGAATTCGGGGTCGGAGCCGTCGACCCAGGAGTACACGATGTCGATGTCGAAGCCCACGTCCGTGGGATGCGGGGTGAACATGCCGGTCAGCGTGGGCCAGCTCGCGTCGTACAGCAGGACGGTGGACACCTCGACGTCCGCGAGGTCGAACACCGCGCGGGTCAGCGCGTTCGGGCGCGGGCACTCCACGGTGTCGCCGTGGTACTCCCACACCTCGATCTCGACGTGATGGGCGGGGTCCAGATCGCGCCCGAGTTTGAACACGTTGTGCTGCTTCTCGTTACAGGTGAATCCGGCCACCATGGCCGCCCCGAGCACCCGCCGCAACGCCGCGCGATGCGCGCTGTCGACGGCGAGCACCAGCCGGTGCGCGGCGTCGCGCACCAGCAGGTACGGCATTTCCGCCAGCGCCATCTCCCCGCGCAGGTAGCGCAGGTCGTCGATCACCGCCGCCGAGACCGCCGCGTTCGCGGCGCTCGCACGCCCCACCATGTCCGGCTGACCCGAACCCATATCCACCATCACCATCTCCGCTCTCTCGCGCTTGCACCTCACGTCGTGGACACCACACCCCGCGCGACCCGGCGCCGACCCGGCGCAATGCGGTGTCGGCGCGAGCCACGAAACCCCCGGCGGAGTCAGAAGAACGGAGCGGGCAGAGCGGTGCGCGGTGATATCCACGGTCGTCGCAGGTACGGCCGGAAGATCATTCGCAGTCACCTCACTCTGGGTCGGACGCCTGGGGCGTCACGGGGTGGAAAACAGGGTGCGTTCGTCGACGCCGGACAGGGGCGGACGGGCTTCACCGGGCGGTCATCGGCCGGTTACTCGCGGGACCTCGAACGGACGAGGAACTGTAACGAATGATGCAACCGATCGGGGTCCCGCGTCAATCCATTACCGCGCAGGTCCGAAGGTGTTTTCACAGCTGTAACCGACATTTGGGATAACGGCCCGGGGCCGGGCACGCTACTCGGACCCCAGCGCGCCACTGCGGCAACGGCATACACTTCATGGCAACACAGTCCAGCCCGCTGTGTTGGTACCCGATCGTGAGGTGACGCTATGGTAGCCGAAGCGCGGGAGCGTCAGGAGCCCTCTACAGTAGAGGTTCCTGCGGAACATCCCCAACTCGACACCCTTCCCGACTGGCCACTCGACACCATTGCGGTTCTGGTCACAACGGATCCCGCCCCGCACGCTATTCCGGTCTCCTGGCCGGTGCGCGCGGGGGACAGACGAATCCTGCTCAGTCTCAAGTCCGATCGCGGGTCACTGGCCCGCCTGCGCGCGCGGCCGGCGGTGGCGCTGCTGATCCTCGGCGGCGGCAACGTGGCGCTGTGCGCGAGCGGACGAGCGAGCGTGGTCGCCGATCCGCTGCCCGGAGCCGAGGACTACGTGGCGATCGCCATCGACGTGGACACCATCGATGATCATCGCCAGTCCGCCTTCACGGTGGCCTCCGGCATCCAGCGCACGGTGCTCGATCCCACCGAGTTGCGCTATCTGGAGCGCCGCGTCGCGACGCTGAAAGCGATGGCGACAGAGCGTAACTGAGGTCGCGAGACGGGCCCATTGTGTGCCTAAATTCGGACATTTCCGGCGCTGAACTCCCGGCCGGGGTGCGCTGCCGAATTGAACGCGCACAATGGGTCTTTCTTTCGACCATAATCAGGAGGGATGCGGTGTGAAGGCACCGCGGGGAAGGATAGATGTGAGCGTCAGTTTGGCCAAGGGCGGAAATGTTTCGCTGTCCAAGCAGGCCCCGAACTTGACCAAGGTCTCGGTTTGCCTCGGCTGGGATGTGCGCACCACCACGGGTGCGGACTACGACCTGGATGCGAGCGCGCTGATCTGTGGCTCGAATATGCGCGTGCTCTCGGATGCGCATTTCGTGTTCTACAACAACCTGCGTTCGCCCGAGGGCAGTGTCGAGCACACCGGTGACAACCTCACCGGCGCCGGCGACGGGGACGACGAGGTGATCAATGTCGATCTGGCCGGTACGCCGCCGACGATCACCAATATCTTTTTCCCGGTATCGATTCACGACGCCGACAATCGGCGGCAGTCGTTCGGCCAGGTGCGCAACGCCTACATTCGCGTCGTCGACGCGGCGAACGGCGCCGAGCTGGCCCGCTTCGATCTGACCGAGGACGCGTCCACCGAGACCGCCATGGTCTTCGGTGAGCTCTACCGGCACGGACCCGAGTGGAAGTTCCGGGCCATCGGCCAGGGCTACGCGTCGGGGCTCGGGGGCATCGCCCGCGACTACGGGGTCAACGTCTGATCATCGCCGCGCGATGACGAGCGCTGCTCGGCCGGACGTCATCCGGCCGGGCAGCGCTTTCGTTTGTGCCGCAGGTGGTTTCATTCGCGCCGCGGGCGAACCCGTTCGCAGCGCGGGCGATTCGGCCGTCAGTTCAGCTGGCGAATCTTGGTGGCGATGCGGTCGGCGATGACGGCCGAGGTGCGGGCGTCGGCGTAGGAGCAGCTCGACACCTCGATCAGGGCGTTGCCCTGGGTGCGCATGGTGTCCGAGCAGACCCAGTCGCTGCCGCTCGAGGACAGCGTCCAGTCCACCGAGAACGCCGACGGATCGCTGCTGTGCTCGACCTCGGTGACCTTCAGGGTGCTCGGCTTGTCCTTGCCGTCCTTGGGCGTGCTGGTGACCTGCCGGCCCTTGCACTCGGCCAGCACATCCCGGTACTGGGTGACCATCTGCTCGGCGACCATGAAGTTCTTGAAGGTGGTCACGGTTTCGTAGATGGCGTGCTGGTAGCTGTCGCCGGGCTCCTGCAGCGACCGCAGCCGGAACCCGGTCCACTTGTCGCCGTAGGTATCGGAGTTGGCCGTGTAGAGCATCGAGGCGCACTCGGACGGCTGGTACGTGAAGTTCGGGACCGTCGGCACGGTGTTCTCGAACTTCTGCGTCAGATTGGTGGCCGCGACGATCTTGCCCACCTCGTCGGTCGAGAGCATCACGTCCGGAATCTTGTCCGGCGTCAGCTTCGGCATCTTCACCACCACCGGATCCGGTGCGGGTGTCCCGCTCACGACATTGCTGCACCCGGTGACCGCGAACAACACCGTCAGGCCTATGGCGACACTACGCCCCCGCATTGGTCCTCCTCTGAACCCTGATCAGCGCAAGCATAGCGGTCGGAGTGGACGAATCGCCCGGCGTCACGGCGGCCCCGCGCATCGACACAACCGGACAAGCGCCCATTTCAGACCGCGGGCCAGTAGCGCAGCCACGCCTCGGCATCGAGTGGGAGACGTTGGCCGCGGGCCGATTCGGCGGCGTCCTCGGCGGCGCGGATGCGGGCGGCGAAGGCGCGGGTGGATTTGCGCAGGCGCTCCTCGGCGCTGTCGGGGCCGCCCAGCTCGATGCTGCGCAGGTCCGGCGGGACCAGGGCGTCGGGCAGGCCGGCCCGGGCGCTGCGGGAGCGCACCTTCTCGGCCAGGGCCAGGGCGGGCTGGGCCATGGCGATGCCGTCGAGGCAGGAGCGCCGGGACTTCTCGGCGGTCTTGCGCTCCTCCCAGGCCGATTCCTGGGCGGCGATCTTCTCGGCCCTGCTCGCGCCGGGATCGATGTCGCCGGCGGCCAGGTGGGGGCTGCGGTTCGTCAGTTTCGCGACCAGGGCCGCCGCCACCTCGGCGACGGTGAATTCGCCCGCGGCTTCGGCTATCCGGGAGTGGAACAGGACCTGCAGCAGCAGGTCGCCGAGTTCCTCGCGAATCGTCGCGGCGTCGGCGTCCTGGATCGCGTCCAGCAGTTCGTAGGTCTCCTCGAGCAGATAGGGACGCAGCGAATCGTGGGTCTGGGTCACCTCCCAGCCGCCGAAGTTCCACAGCCGATCCATCACCTCGACGGCCTCGGCCAGCGCGTGCGTCATGCGGGCCGCATCGGTTTCGGGTGCGTTCATCGCGTGGCGGCCGCCGCGGGCGTGCTGCGCACGTCGACCGCGCCCGGGGCCTTACCGTCCAGTGCCAGCAGCAGATCCGCGACGAACTGCAGCACCTGCACGTCACGGACCCGGGACGCGCCGACGCTGTCCTCGACCCGGGGCAGCGGCAACTGCACGATGCCGGTGGTGGGGCGGTAGGTCGCGTTCGGGTACAGCCGCTTGAGCCGCAACTGCTTGGAATCGGGCAGGTGCAGCGGCGAGACCTTGAGAGTCGTTCCGGTGACGCCGATCTCGGCGATGTTGTACTCACGCGCCAGCAGCCGCAGTTTGGCGACCGAGACCAGGCGCCCGACCTCCACCGGCAGCGGGCCGTAGCGATCGACGAGTTCCTCGACCACCGCGTCCAGGGCCGAATCATCCTGCGCGGCCGCGAGTTTGCGGTAGCCCTCCAGGCGCAGGCGATCCGAGGCGATGTAGTCCGGCGGGATGTGCGCGTCCACCGGCAGATCGATGCGCACCTCCTTGGCTTCCTCGTCCACGGTGATGGGCCTGCCGTCGGCGGCGGCGCGGTACGCCTCCACCGCCTCGCCCACCAGGCGCACGTAGAGGTCGAAGCCGACCCCGGCGACGTGCCCGGACTGCTCCGCGCCGAGCACGTTGCCCGCGCCGCGAATCTCGAGGTCCTTCATGGCGACCGCCATGCCCGCGCCCAGATCCGAGTTCTGCGAAATGGTGGCGAGGCGGTCGTAGGCGGTCTCGGTGAGCGGCTTCTCCGGCGGGTACAGGAAGTAGGCGTAGCCGCGCTCGCGACTGCGGCCGACACGGCCTCGCAGCTGGTGCAGCTGCGAAAGACCCAGGGCGTCGGCGCGTTCCACGATCAGGGTGTTGGCGTTGGAGATGTCCAGGCCGGTCTCGATGATCGTGGTGGAGACCAGGACGTCGTACTCGCGCTCCCAGAAGCCCTGCACGGTCTTCTCCAGCATGTCCTCGTTCATCTGGCCGTGCGCGACCACCACCCGCGCCTCGGGCACCAGATCCCGAATCCGCTTGGCGGCCTTGTCGATCGAGGACACCCGATTGTGCACGTAGAAGACCTGGCCGTCGCGCAGCAGCTCGCGCCGGATGGCGGCGGCGACCTGCTTGTCGTTGTACGCGCCGACATAGGTGAGCACCGGGTGCCGCTCCTCCGGCGGGGTGAGGATGGTGGACATCTCGCGGATGCCCGCCAGGCTCATCTCCAGGGTGCGCGGGATCGGAGTCGCGGACATGGTGAGCATGTCCACGTGCGTGCGCAGCGCCTTGATGTGCTCCTTGTGCTCGACGCCGAAGCGCTGTTCCTCGTCGATGATGGTCAGGCCCAGGTCTTTCCAGCGCACACCGGTCTGCAGCAGCCGGTGCGTGCCGATGACGATGTCGACCTCGCCGGTGGTCATGCCCTCCATGATCGCCCGGGATTCGGCCGGGTCGGTGAAGCGCGACAGGCCCTTCACGGTGACCGGGAAGCCGGTGAGGCGCTCGGTGAAGGTCTGCAGATGCTGTTGCGCCAGCAGCGTCGTCGGCACCAGCACCGCGACCTGCTTGCCGTCCTGCACCGCCTTGAACGCCGCGCGCACCGCGATCTCGGTCTTGCCGTATCCGACGTCGCCGCAGATGACGCGGTCCATCGGGACCGCCTTCTCCATATCGGATTTCACCTCGGCGATGGCGGTGAGCTGGTCGATGGTCTCGGTGAAGGCGAAGGCGTCCTCCATCTCGACCTGCCACGGGGTGTCCGGTCCGAAGGCATGACCCGGCGCGGCCTGGCGGGCGGCGTAGAGCTGCACCAGCTCGGTCGCGATCTCGCGAACGGCCTTGCGCGCCTTGCGTTTGGTGTTCTGCCAGTCCGAACCACCCAGCTTGGACAGGCTCGGCAGCTCGCCGCCGACGTAGCGGGAGAGCTGATCGAGGGAGTCCATGGGCACGAACAGGCGGTCGCCCGGCTGGCCGCGCTTGCCGGGCGCGTACTCGATGACCAGGTATTCCCGGCGCGCGCCGCCGATGGTGCGCTCGATCATCTCCACGAAGCGGCCGATGCCGTGCTGATCGTGGACCACCATGTCGCCGGCGCTCAGCGCCAGCGGATCGACCTGGTTGCGGCGGCGGGCGGGCAGCTTCTTGCCGTCGCCCGCGGCGGTGACGCGATTGCCGCTCAGATCCGATTCGGCGATGACCACCAGACCGGCATCGTCGAAAACGATGCCGTCGTGCAGCGAGCCGCACAGCACCCCGACCAGCCCGCGCACCGGTTCCGCGCCCGCCTCCAGGGCGGCGGCGGGTACCTCGGCGTCGGCCAGTCGTTCCAGAATGCGTTGCGCCGTACCGTGTCCCGCGACCACGATGACCGCGCGGCCGCCGGTCAGCACGTGCGCGCGCAGCGAGGCGAAGACGGTGGCGATCAGTTCCTCGGAGCCGCGCGCCGCCGGCGCGGGCTGCACCGGCAGCACGATCTCCCGCGGATCGTCGGCGATCAGCGGGCTCAGCGTCCACCAGGGCAGTTGCCGCCGTTCGGCATTGGCGTGCACCTCGTCCAGATCCCGGTAGCCCGAAGCGGCCAGGTCCAGTCCGTGCGCGCCCAGCGGGGCGGCGCCACCGAAGGAGGCCGCGGTCCAGGACGCCTCCAGGAACTCCTGGCCGGTGCGCACCAGATCGGCGGCGCGGGTGCGCACCTTCTCCGGATCACACAGCAGCACATGGGTATCGGCGGGCAGGGCGTCGGTGAGCAACTCCAGGTCGCCCGGCTGCAGCACCGGCAACAGCGCTTCCATGCCGTCCACGGCGATGCCCTGGGCGAGCTTCTCGAGCATCTCCAGCAGGGCGGCGTCCGCCGGGTTCTCGGCGGCCACCTCCGCCGCGCGCAGCCGCAGTTCCTCGGTGAGCAGCAGTTCGCGGCACGGCTGGGCGACCACGAGTTCGATCGGAACCTCGTGCAGCGAGCGCTGATCCGAGACCGAGAAGGCGCGCAGCTCGCTGACCTCGTCGCCCCAGAACTCCACGCGCACCGGATGATCCGCGGTGGGCGGGAAGAGATCGAGAATGCCGCCGCGCACCGCGAACTCACCGCGCTTGCCGACCATGTCGACGCGTTCGTAGGCGAATTCCACCAGCCGCGTGAGCAATTGATCGAAGTCCGCTTCCGCACCGACGCGCAGGGTGATGGGGTCGATCTGCCCGAGCCCGCGCGCCATGGGCTGCATGAGCGAGCGCACGGTGGTCACCACCACGCGCAGCGGCTCGTCGTGCCCGGGATCCTCGGGGTGGGCGAGCCGGCGCAGCACCTGCAGGCGGCGGCCCACGGTGTCGGCGCCCGGGGACAGCCGCTCGTGCGGCAGGGTCTCCCAGGAGGGGAACAGCGCGACGCTGTCGCCGAGCATCTCGGTGAGCTCGCCGGTCAGGTCGTCGGCCTCGCGCCCGGTGGCGGTCACCACCACCAGCGGGCGCTCCCCCGCGATGGTGGCCGCGACGAACGGCCGCACCGCCGAGGGCGCGACCAGCATCGCCGAATCCCGCCCGATCAGCTTCTTGACCTGCTGCAACGCGGTGTCGCCACCGGCCACCGCGGCCAGTCCCGCCAGTGGTGGACGATGGGTCGACATGAGGCAGACTCCTGACGCGGATCAGCGGGTAAGGGGAAGGCCAGACGAGTCTATAAGCCCCACCCCAAGCCCCATCCACCCGCCGATCCTCGCCACCGGACGTGCCCCGGGCAAACCCCTCAGACGACGTAGCGGCGCAGGCGCCGGGCCGCGAACTCGCGGAAGTAGGCGACCTTCTCGTCCGGGACGATCGAGGGCAGCAGGAAGTACCAGGCGCGTTCCATCCGCGTGGCCATCTGGTCGATGGACTCGGTGCTGACCGCGACGATGTGCACGCCGGTGGTCATCTCCTGCAGCAGCAGGCCGATGGTCTCCGGGTCGAGCTCGGGTTCGAGATCCCCCTGGGCGATGGCGCGCTCGGCGAGCAGGCGATGGGTCTCGCCCCACGTCTTGGCGATGTTGTCGCCCGTCGCGCCGCGGTAGTCGCCGATCTGGTGCGTCAGCTTGAGCATGGCGCCGACCATCGGATCGTTCATGGTCAGATCCGCGACCACGTAGGTGATTCCGATGCACGCCTCGAGTGCGGGCACTCTGGGATCGAAGAATCCCTGGCACGCGCTGACGAGGCGCTCGTTGCCCTGATCGACAACCGCGCGAGCTAGCTCTTCCTTCGAGCCGAAGTGAAAGTACAAGGCGCCCTTGGTCACATTGGACTGGGCGATGATCTCCGACAGACTCGCGTTCGCATAGCCCAGCCGCAAAAAGACATCGGCAGCGCCAGCGAGCACGGAATCGCGAGTGATCTCCGCACGCGCTTGCCTAGCCATCAGATCCGCCTGTCATCAAACCAGCCATCCTGAAGTAGACCGACATCCCGAAGTTGACCGACATCACAGTTCGAACAGCACTCGAAGGATGGGTGAACCGTACCACCCGGCTGCCGTATGCCAGTCGATTCGAGCATTCGACCCGTCCTCCTTCGCAATTCACTGGTTAACTGTCCAGTTCCGCCCCTATTCGGCGGACCTTCTCAGACCGATAGGTCTCATATACCGGTGCCGCTGGGCCATTCCGATGCCAGCTCAGGATTCGCTTCCAGATGCGTGAGACCGTTCCAGCACAGATTCACCAGGTGCGCGGCGACCACTTCCTTGGACGGTTGCCGCTCGTCCAGCCACCAGGTCGCAGCGGTCGCGACCATGCCCACCAGCGCTTGCGCGTAGAGCACCGCCAAACTGGTATCGAATCCCCGGCGCTCGAAATCCCCGGCGAGTATGTGCGCCACCTGATTAACTGCCTCGTTCAGCAGCGAGGAGTACGTACCCTCCGCCGCCGACGCGGGCTGATCACGCATCAGGATACGGAAGCCGTCGGTGCGCTCCTCCATATAGGTGAGCAACGCCAGCGCCACCTGTTCCAGACGCACCCGCGAACGGTTCTGGGTGAGCGACGCCGTCAACATATCGAGCAGCGTGGACATCTCGCGATCCACGACGACCGCGTACAACCCTTCCTTGCCCCCGAAGTGTTCGTACACCACGGGTTTGGAGACCTGCGCCCGCTGCGCGATCTCCTCGATCGAGGCCGCGTCGTACCCCCGCTCGGCGAACAGCGCCCGCCCGATCTCGATCAGCTGCTGCCGTCGCTGTGTCCCGGTCATGCGTGGACGCGACACCCGGCTCGCCTCACCCGAAGCCATCGTCTCCGCCTCCCTGTATGCCGTACGAACCTCGGACAACTCTTTCAGATGAACCCGGCACTGTCCCAGACCGCCCTCATCGAGCCTGCTCGCAAGGCCGCCGAACCCACCCCGTCGCCCCGCATCCCGTGCCGGGGCAACCGATCTCACGCACCCGGGGCAGCTCGACGGCGACTCGCGACGCCGAGCCCCCGGAACAGCGGTGCACCACTCGGCGCGCCACCCGCACCGACCGCCGGAACCGCCGTCGGAGCGGGTCCGCCCGAGTTTCGGACAGGCGGAGCCGGGAAAAGTTTCGACTAGGCGGTCCCATGTGCGAGTATCTACACGCGCATGCCACTAACAAACGCAGAGCGGCGTACCGTACGGTCCGCCGGTGTGCAATCCGCCGTAGTGTAATGGCAGCACCACTGATTTTGGTTCAGTTAGTTCAGGTTCGAGTCCTGGCGGCGGAGCTCGCGAACGGGGTCATTATGGTTGGCCCCGCACATCGCTGACGCAGCACAACTGTGGCCCAGCGCAAAACAAGCACTCAGCACGATGACGCGCAGCCGAGGGAGATCCATGCCACAGCAGACCGCCGTCGTCGTTCTCGCCGCCGGAGCCGGAACCCGAATGCGGTCCAAGACCCCCAAGGTGTTGCACCCGATGGCCGGCCGCAGCATGCTCGCGCACGCGCTGCATGCGGCGAACGAGATCGACCCGACGTACCTCATCACCGTGATCGGCCACGACCGCGAACAGGTCGGCGACGCGGTGGGCAAGGTGGGAGCGGAGCTCGGCCGCCAGATCGTTCTGGCGGTACAGGAAGAACAGCGCGGCACCGGGCACGCGGTGCAGTGCGCACTGACGGCCCTGCCCGACGACTTCACCGGCGACGTGCTGGTCACCTACGCCGACGTGCCGCTGCTCGACGGGCACACCCTGCACGCGCTGCTCGACGAGCACCGCAGCTACTCCGAGGGTTCGGCGGTCACGGTGCTGACCTTCGCGCCCGAGGACCCGAACGGCTACGGCCGCATCGTGCGCAACGCCGACGGCCAGCTGCTGGAAATCGTCGAGCACGCCGACGCCACCCCGGAACAGGCCGCCATCACCGAGGTCAATTCCGGCGTCTACGTCTTCGACGCGGCGGTGCTGCGGGTGATGATCACCCGCATCGACACCGCCAACGCGCGCTACGAGCTGTACCTGACCGACGTGCTCAAGCTCGCGCGCGAGGCGGGCCATCCGGTGCACGGCGCCCGACTTCTGGACTCCGCCAAGGTAACCGGCGTCAACGACCGGGTGCAGCTGGCCGGCGCGGCCGCCACGCTCAACCGCTACATCGTGGAACGGCACATGCGCGCCGGGGTCACCATCATCGATCCGGCGACGACCTGGATCGACGGCAGCGTGACCATCGGGCGCGACGCCGTCATCCGCCCGGGCGTACAGCTGTTGGGCGACACCAGCATCGGCGAGGACGCCGAGATCGGACCGGACTCCACGCTCACCGACGTGGTGGTCGGCGCGGGCGCGAAGGTCGTGCGCACGCACGGCGAGAAGTCGAGCATCGGACCGGGCGCCACGGTCGGGCCGTTCACCTACCTGCGCCCGGGCACCTCGGTCGGCGACGCGGGCAAACTCGGCGCTTTCGTCGAGACCAAGAACGCCACGATCGGCGCGCACTCCAAGGTCCCGCACCTGACCTACGTCGGCGACGCGACCATCGGCGAGCACAGCAATATTGGCGCGTCGAGCGTTTTCGTCAACTACGACGGGGTCAACAAACACCACACCGTGGTCGGCTCCCATGTGCGCACGGGCAGCGACACCATGTTCGTCGCCCCGCTCACCGTGGGTGACGGGGCATATTCCGCAGCGGGTACTGTGCTGCGTAGAAATGTTCCACCGGGGGCTCTCGCGGTGTCCGGCGGAGCGCAGCGCAATATCGAGGGCTGGGTGCAGCGCAACCGGCCCGGCACCGCTGCCGCCGATGCGGCCGCAAAGGCCATCGCGGCCGATGAGGATCCCGACGAGCAAAAGGATGGCGAACGTCCGTGACCGCGTTCTCTACCGATAACCACAAGAATCTGATGCTGTTCTCGGGACGCGCTCATCCCGAGCTCGCCGAGGCGGTGGCCAAGGAACTCAACGTCCACGTCACCCCGCAGACCGCCCGCGACTTCGCGAACGGCGAGACCTTCGTCCGGTTCGAGGAATCGGTTCGCGGCTCCGACGCCTTCGTGCTGCAGAGCTTCCCGGCCCCGCTGAACCAGTGGGTCATGGAACACCTGATCATGATCGACGCCCTCAAGCGCGGTTCGGCCAAGCGCATCACCTCGGTGCTGCCGTTCTACCCCTACGCCCGCCAGGACAAGAAGCACCGCGGTCGCGAGCCCATCTCGGCCCGCCTGATCGCCGACCTGCTCAAGACCGCCGGCGTGGATCGCATCATCACCATCGATCTGCACACCGATCAGATCCAGGGCTTCTTCGACGGCCCGGTCGATCACATGCACGCGCAGGTCCAGCTGGCCGAGCACGTGCGCAACAACTACGACCTGTCCAACATCACCGTCGTCTCCCCCGACGCCGGCCGGGTGAAGGTCGCCGAGAAGTGGGCGAACTCGCTCGCGGACGCGCCCATGGCGTTCATCCACAAGACCCGCGACCCGCTGGTGCCCAACCAGACCGTCTCCAACCGCGTGGTCGGTGAGGTCGAGGGCCGCACCTGCATCCTGATCGACGACATGATCGACACCGGCGGCACCATCGCCGGCGCGGTCAAGGTGCTCAAGGCCGCAGGCGCGGGCGACGTGGTCATCGCCGCCACCCACGGCATCCTGTCGCACCCGGCCGCCGAGCGTCTGGCCAACTGCGGGGCCAAGGAGGTCGTGGTCACCAACACGCTGCCCATCGACGAGGACAAGAAGTTCCCGACCCTGACCGTGCTCTCGATCGCGCCGCTGCTGGCGCAGACCATTCGCGAGGTCTTCGAGAACGGTTCGGTCACCGGACTTTTCAACGGTTCGGCGTAGTACCGCAACGCATCCTCACCAGCGCGCCCCCGCCGATTCCGGCGGGGGCGCGCTGCTGTGAAAGGACGGCAATGGGTGAAGCCACCCGGCGGCGGCGGTAGCGTGAACGGAGTCAGCGGTTTGGTACGGGAGCGCGGAGGAGAGGCGGTGCCGGATGGACGAGCGGCGCAACGATGACGACGACCAGCTCATGGACGAGGTACTCGACACCGACGATGTCGAAAACCTCGACTACGACCTGGGCGACGACGACCAGGCCGACGAAGTCCGCGAGTACGAGCGCTATATCGCCGACCCGCCCGAGGATCTGATCATCCGCAATCGCGAGAACGACGACACCGGCCGCCTCGGGATCGAGGCCGAGCTCGACCAGGAATGGACCCGCCGCCGCCGGCGCGAGGAGACCCGTTCCGAGGACGACCGGCCCGCGGAGGTCGCGGCCATGGAGATCGTCGACGAGCCCGACGACTGAGCCGATCATCCGGGGGCGGCGAGCAGAGCGGGATGTTGCGCGCCGGGACCCGCCGGGTGATACCCATGAAGAGCGTTCACACCACTACATAGGAGGGCGCTGCATGAGTACACCGCCGAACGAACCGCAGTCCGGATCCGGAGACTTCTTGAAGAAGGAGAAGGCCGAGACGCCGGAGCAGGCCGCGACCCCGCCGCCCGCGGGGCAGGAACCGGCCGCCACGCCGTACCCGCAGGGTGCGCCGGAGCCGTATCCGACAGGTGCGCCGGGACAGTATCCGCCGCCGGGATATCCGGATCCGCAGGGCGGGCAGTACCCGCAGGGTGCGCCCGAGCCCTATCCGCAGGGCGGGCAGTACCCTCCGCAAGGTGCGCCGTATCCGCAGGGTGCGCCGTATCCGCAGGGCGATCAGTATCCGTCGGGCGGGGTGTACAACTATCCGCCGATGGGCGGGCAGGCGCAGGGCGGGCAGCCCGGATATCCGGGGTATCCGCAGCAGCCGGGCCAGCCGTACGCGCCGCAGGGCGGGTACCCCGGGTACCCGCAACAGCCCGGCCAGCCCTATCAGCCGTTCGGCGCACCGCCGCCGCACACCGGGACCCAGGTCTTCTCGATCATCGGGTTCGTCTGCGCCGCGATCGCACTGTTGTTCTGCCCGTTCGGATTCGGCATCGCGGCCATCGTGCTGGGCCTGGTCGGCAACAGCAAGGGCGAGAAGCTCGGCAGGTGGGCGGCCATCGCCGGCGGTGTCTGCATGGTGCTCGGCCTGATCTTCGCCTTCATCGTGCTGGGCAGCGACGGGCTGGTACCGACGGACAATTAACCTGGTCCGGTGCCCTTCACCGGATTCCCGCTCACCGGCCTGGACTTCTACGAAGACCTAGAGGCCGACAACTCCAAAGCCTTCTGGACCGCGAACAAGCCGGTCTGGGAGGCCTCGGTGCGCGCGCCCATGCAGGCGCTGATCGCCGAACTGGAACCCGGCTTCGGGACGGGCAAGATCTTCCGGCCGTACCGGGACGTGCGGTTCGCGCGGGACAAGACGCCGTACAAGACCAGTCAGGGCGCGGTCGTGCACGCGGCTCCGTCCAACGGCTGGTACGTGCAGATCGACGCCTCCGGACTGTTCGTGGCGGGCGGGCAGTACGCGACCGAGCCCGCGCAGCTCGCCGCGCTGCGCGCCGCCGTCGACGACGAGGTGCGCGGGACCGAGCTGGAAAAGCTGCTCGCGCAACTGGTCTCGGCGGGATACACGGTCGGCGGGGATCGGCTCAAGACCAAGCCCAAGGGTTTCGCCATCGATCACCCGCGAATCGAGCTGCTGCGGCACAAGACGCTGGTGGTGAGCCGCTCGTACGGGGCGCCGGAGTGGCTCACCGGGCCCGAGGCGGCGACCCGGGTGCGATCGGCATGGGAAGAGCTGCGGCCCGTGGTCGAGTGGCTGGCAGCGGTCACCGCGCAGAAGTAGTTCACACCGGGGTCAGTCAGCCGGACCGACCGATCGGTGCCATTCGCGCAGCACCCGGCGGCCGCAGAGCACCGTCACCCCCAGTGCGCTCACGGCGATGAGGGTGGTGGCCTGAATCCGTTCGGTGCGGTTCCGGGCGCACTGGGGGCCGAAATCCGGTGCGGTGCAGTCCGAACCGTCGGAACAGATCGCCGGGCCCGTCCACGCGTTGCGGGGATGCACGAGCGAACCGCAGTCCACGTATCCGGCCGGGTGCGGGAGCGGCAGCACCAGCAGTGCGAGCGCGCCTGTGAGCAGGAGCAGACCGCCCGCCAGCCACAGGCGATCCCGGCTCCAGCCGAGCAACAGCGGCAGGGCGATGCAGAACGCGGCCACTCCGAGACAGAGGCCGAAAATCTCCCACGGCTTCACTGCCTTCGATCCTAGGGCGCGCGCCGCACCGCCACTGCCGGATTTGCCGGTTTGCTAGCGACGTTCGGCGAGGACCAGGGCGAAGCGGTCCCGCGGATCCGTCCACACCCGCTCGGTGCCGAAACCCGCTGCGGCCAGCTCCTTCTCGAGCCCGGCGGGCCGGAACTTGGCGGAGATCTCGGTGCGCAGGCGCTCACCTTCGGCGAAGTCGACCGTCAGGTCCAGATCGGCGATGGTGACCGACATGGCCTCGGTGGCCTCCAAGCGCATCTCGATCCACTCGTTCTCCTCGTCCCACAGGGCGACGTGCGCGAACTTCTCGGGCGCGAAATTCGCGGCCAGGCGGGAGTTGAGCACGTGCAGCACATTGCGATTGAACTCGGCGGTGACGCCCGCGGCGTCGTCGTAGGCGGGCACCAGGATCGCGGGATCGATGACCAGCCCCGCGCCGAGCAGCAGGCGCTCGCCCGGTTCGAGCACATCGTGCACGCCGGACAGGAACTGCGCGCGCTCGGCGGGCACCAGGTTGCCGATCGTGCCGCCCAGGAAGGCGATCATGCGCCGGCCGCCGCGCGGGAGATTGTCCAGGGTGGCGGTGAAATCGCTGACCACGCCGTGCACGGCCAGACCCGGGAACTCGGCGGCGACCTCGTCGGCGGAGGCGCGCAGGGCCGACACCGAGACATCCTGGGGCACATAGGTCTTGAGCGGGCCGCCGGTGGTGAGCGCGTCCAGCAGCAGGCGCGTCTTGGCCGCCGAACCCGCGCCCAGCTCGACCAGAACCTCGGCCTGGGCGACGGCGGCGATCTCGCCGACGACGCTTTCCAACAGGGCGCGTTCGGTGCGCGTGGGGTAGTACTCCGGCAGCTCGGTGATCCGCTCGAACAGCTCGCTGCCGCGTGCGTCGTAGAACCATTTGGGCGGCAGCCATTTCGGGCTCGCGGTCAGCCCCTGGCGGACATCGGACCGCAGTGCCGCGGTCAGGTCGTCGTCGGTTAGATGGATCTCCAGCGTCGCAGCAGTCATGAAGGTGCCCTTTCGATCTCGATATCCAGCGCCGCCGAGGTGCTTCGCCCCGCGCGCGCCACCACCAATTGCCCATCCGCGATCGGCTGCCAGCGCGGATCGTCGTCGTAGGGCTCGGAGGCCACCACCACCGAATCCCCGTCCGCCAGCACGGCCAGCGAGTGATACCGCGTGGTCGCCCACACCGTCTCCCCGTCGCAGAGCAGCAGATTCAACCGCGCGCCCGGCGCTTCCCGCAGCACGGCCCGAACCACCTGCCGCAGCGCGGTTTCCGGGTCCGCACGTTCCAGCAGCGCGTGCAGGATCACCCACAGCACCGCCGAGTCGGTCAGCGCTTCGGCTTCCAGCAGTCCGGATACGCCGAACTCCGTCGCCACCGCGGTCAGCGCCCGGCGCCAGTCCGGAATCGCGCCGTTGTGGCTGAATGCCCACCGCCCCCGCGTGAACGGCGCACAGGCGGCCCGCTCGACCGGAAGTCCCGCCGTAGCCGACCGCACCGCCGCCACCACCGCACCCGAAAACAGCTGCGGCAGCACCTCGTCCACCGCCGGATCGCTCCAGATGGGGGCGGCGTTCCGGTAGCGCGTGACCCCGAGCGAACCCGCTCCCCGGGGGGCGGAGGGCGGCTCCCCAGTGCGCACGGTCGCCGCGGAGCCCGAACTTCGGCCCCGTACTTCGGATTCCGATTCGCTGACGACGATCCCCGTCGACTCGGACCCGATCGCGCTCCCGCCGTGCCATGCGACACCGGGTCCCCGGTTCGGCGGAGTCCGCAGGACCGGCGTCCACCACGCCACCCCGAATCCGTCCGCGTTGATGGTGCCCCCGCCCCGCATCTCCCGCGGCGCCCACGACTGCGTGCGCAGCGAGTGCGGACCCCGGATGATCGGGTCGGCCACCGGAACCGGCGGGCCGAGGTAGGCGAGGTGACGGCACATCAGCGCACCTCGCGAACGATCTCGCGACCCTCGAGTGCACCGGTGCGCGCGGTGCCTCGCTCGCACGGCGGTGAGCCGCCGGCGCCCGGCCGCAAGCCCGGGCGCGGGCGCAGCGCGTCATTGCCGGCGCGCCGGGACCATCGAGTCCGAGACGATGTGCCACGCAACGGAATCGACAGGTCGGGGTGAGCCGGGCGGGGCATCAGTTTTCCCCGGGGGTGAGGTCGCGGGCCAGGCGGAAGCCGGAGAAGATCTGGCGGCGGATGGGGTGGTCCCAGTTGCGGAAGGTGCCGCGGGCGGCGACCTGGTCGGCGCCGAAGGAGCCGCCGCGCAGGATGCGGTAGTCGCCGCCGAAGAAGACCTCGGAGTACTCGCGGTAGGGGAAGGCGCGGAAGCCGGGGTAGGGGGTGAAGCCGGAGGAGGTCCATTCCCAGACGTCGCCGACCAGCTGGTGCACGCCCAGGGCCGAGGCGCCGGCGGGGTACGCGCCCGCGTCGGCCGGTTCCAGGTGGCGCTGGCCCAGATTCGCGGTGTGCTCGGTGGGATCGGTGTCACCCCAGGGGTATCGGCGCGAGCGGCCGGTTGCCGGGTCGAAGCGCGCGGCCTTCTCCCATTCGGCCTCGGTGGGCAGGCGCTTGCCCGCCCAGGTCGCGAATGCCTCGGCCTCGAAATAGCAGACGTGCAGCACCGGCTGGTGCGGGCGCAGCGGGCGCATCTCCCCGAAAACCCTTCGCCACCACTGCCCGCCGCCGTCGCGCTGCCAGAACTGCGGGGACGCCAGCCCGGCCTCGACGCGATGCGCCCAGCCCGCCTCGGACCAGAGTTCGTGGCGGTCGTAGCCGCCGTCCGCCATGAACTCGAGATACCGCGCGTTGGTGACCGGTGCGATGTCGATGGCGTAGCCGGGCACGTGCACCGGGTGGGCGGGGCGCTCGTTGTCCAGCGCCCAGGGGTCGTCATCGGTGCCCATGGTGAATTCCCCGGCCGGGACCACGATCTCACCGTGCAGCGGCGCGCTCACCGCCGGCGGCGCGGGCGCGGTCAGCACCGCCTCCCCCGCCCGCAGCTGATGGGTGGCCAGCATGGTCTCGTCGTGCTGCTGCTCGTGCTGGGCGATCATCCCGAAGGCGAAGCCGCCCGAGACGAGGGCGTCACCGCGTAACGGACTGCGCTCGAGCACATCCCACACCTTGTCCCGCACGGTGCCCACGTAGTCCCTGGCCTCGCGCGGGTTCAGCAGCGGCAGCGCTGGCCGGTTGGCGCGGGCGTGCTTGAACGCGTCGTACAGCTCGTCGATGTCGGCCCGAACCGGTTCGCGCCCACCGACATCACGCACCAGCCACAGCTCTTCCTGGTTCCCGATATGCGCCAGATCCCACACCAGCGGGCTCATGATCCGCGAGTGCTGCGCCACCAGCTCCGCCTCGTCCACGCACTCGACCAGCCCCACCGTCCGGGCTCGCGCCCGCTCGAGGGTCTCGGCGATCCGCCCCCGCAGCCGCTCGGTCTCCGACCGATCCGTGCCGGGCAAGTGAATACTCATGAGAGAACTCCGAATTCGACGACTGTGCGCGGCGGCCGGTGCGCCGCCGCGGGATTCCGGGGGCGCGACGTCACCGCCGGCGCATCGCATCGCGCGGCGGCGACGGGTTCGGTCCCGCCCGAACGAACGCCGTGGTCCGCGCACGAACCGAGCTCGGGCCGATGCGGCCCACCGGCGGGCTGCGCTGCTCGAATAGCAGTGCGTCCCTGGCGAACTCCGGCGGCGCATCGTGCCCGTCGCACCACCTTCCGCGGCTGCGGACGGTGGATCGGAAGCCGGTCCGGCACCGCGGCGGGACCGGTCGCCGGCGCATGACGCCGCTCGACGGCACGGGCGTCGGGCCGGGGCCGGCTCATCGTCCGGCCTCGGGTCCGTGCCCTTCCGTGGGGCCGATACCTCGGGCGCAGCGGGCGGCCGCCGCGGCCAATTCCGTTGCGGCCGTGGGGGTGGGGGCGTGCGCGGCGGCCAGTTCCAGCAGGGCCGTTGCGGTGGTGCGGATTTCGGGGTCGGCGAGGCCGTGGCGGGCGGCCTCGGACCACAGGTCGGCGGTGGGGGCGACGAGGGTGGTGGCTTCCCGGACGACCTCTGGGGTGGAGAGCAGCGCGTCGAAGACGTGGACCGGGGTGGTCCAGGTGTCGCCGGGCTGGGCGTCGAGATAGCGGACCTCCAGGTGGCCCGAGGCCCGGACCAGGGGGAACAGGGTGGTCAGGTGGTAGTCGAGGTCGGAGCGGTCGGGACGGCGGCCGATCTCCTCGTCGAGAGCGCCGCACAGCCAGTCGGCGAAGGTCGCGCCGGGCGGGGCCGACCAGTCCGCCACGGCGGGGCCGGTCGAGGGGACGACGGCGCCGCGTCCGGCGGAATCCGGCCCGTTCACACCGTTCGTGCCGTTCGAAGCTCCCCTGCCACCCGGATGCGAGCCGTTCGACGCCGACGCGGCGCCCGGGCGCGAGCCGTTCGAGCGCGACGCGTTCCGGGCGGCCGAATCCGCGTGTCCGTTCCCCACGGCGGCGGCCGGGTGGTTCGAGGCGGGGGCCGGGCGTACGCACAGCAGCGGTACGTCCAGGGCCCAGCGGGCGTAGCCGGTGATGGGGTCCGGCCAGTGGTGGACGGGCGGGCGCGTGCGCTGATTGTCCAGGCGGAGCCAGGCGCGCATGCGCTGGGAGGCCCACTCCCCCGGTGGCGCACCGTGCAGGGCCGGGGAGCAGGCGAAGGCCGCGAGCAGGGCGGGGCCCATGGCGTACAGGGCGGTCCAGCGGGCGGAGATGTCGGCCGGATCGGTACCGGCGTCCACACTGACCTGGGCGGCGGCGGTGTTGCACATCATCAGCGCGCCGAACGGGCCGATGCCCGCGAAACTCTTCTCCATGGCGCAGTAGCGGGGCAGCTGGAGCAGCCGCTCGGGCGGGCGATGGGCGTCGGCCGAGAGGGCGAAGGGGTGGATGTCCCGGGTCGACAGCAGGTCCCGGAGGTGGGCCGCATCGGCCCGCAAGCGCTCACACAGTTCGGCCGCGGCGCCGAACGGGGCACTGGAGAGTTCTATCTGACCGCCGGGTTCGATGGTGACCCGGCTCCCGCCCGGCAGCGGAAGGGCCGGTGACGCGGGGGAAATCGACTGTGGCGCATAGGGCCCGAGTGCGTCGGCGAGCACGGTCAACTCCGGACGCGGGGCGGACGGCGAACGCTCCCCGATCGCGGTGAGCCACTCGAGTTCGGCGCCGATCAGCGCGGGTGGGCCCTGCTTGAAACAGACCTTGCCGACGTAAGCCTCGGCCGCGGCTCTGGAGGAGAACTCGCTCCCGGGGGCCCGCGCCACCCGGCCGGTGTGCTCGGCGCCCGCCGGGGCCGGTGGCCCGGCAACTCGTGGCAAACCGGCAGGAGACGTCGTGATCGCCATACCAACCTCCACTCACCCGAACCGCCGCCGACCGGACGCACGGCGACCCCAACCAGAATAGCGACCCATTCCGACAAGAAATCTGACGAAATGGAGAACACACCAACCGATATGGTCGATTACATGGTGAACATCTCCCGCTTGCGGGCCGATACCCCGGGTTGCGAAGGCCAGGTTTTCCTCGACAGCGCCGGCTCCTCGCTGCCGCCGCGGATCGTGGTGGACACCGCGATCGACCATCTGCGGCGCGAGGCCGAGATCGGCGGCTACCGCGCGGCCAACGAGCGGCTCGACGATCTGGCGGCGGTCAAGACGGCCATCGGGACCCTGATCAACGCCGATCCCGGCAGCATCGCGCTCAGCGACAGCGCCAGCCGATCCTGGACCGACTTCTTCTACTCGGTACCGCTGCGGGCGGGCGACCGCATTCTCATCTCGGGCGCGGACTACGCCAGCAACGCCATCGCGGCCCTGCAGCGCGCCCGGCGCAGCGGAGCGGTCGTGGAGGCCGTGCCCAGCGACAGCAGCGGGCAGCTCGATCTCGACGCCCTGACGGCGATGATCGACGAGCGCGTGAAACTGGTGTCCCTGGTTCATGTTCCGACCAACGGCGGACTGGTAAACCCGGTCGCCGAAGCCGCCCGCATCGCCCGCCGGGCCGGTGCGCTGGTTCTGCTCGACGCCTGCCAATCCGCCGGACAGCTCCCCCTGGACGTCGCCGAACTCGGCGTCGACGCCCTCTCTGCCACCGGCCGCAAATGGCTACGCGGCCCGCGCGGCACCGGCTTCCTCTACGTGCGCCCCGGCCTGGCCGCGACCATGGAACCCGAGCGCCTGGATCTGCACAGCGCCGCCTGGACCGCACCGGGCGACTACACCCTCGCCGCCGGCGCCGCCCGCTTCGAGTTCTGGGAATGCGATGTCGCGGCCCGCCTCGGCCTGGGCGCGGCGGTGCGCTATCTGCTCGAGAACGGCCCCGCCGAGGTGTACGCGGCCATCGCCGAACGCGCCGCCTACCTGCGCAAAACCCTGGCCGAAATCCCCCGGGTCACCGTCCGCGATCGCGGCACCCAGCACGCGGGCATCGTCTCGTTCACCGTCGACGGCCTCGATCCGGTGGCCATCCGCGACCGCCTCGCCACCGAATCCATCACGGTGACCGTCAGCCACCGCTCCTCGACCCTGCTCGACATGACCGACCGCGCGCTACCCGCCGTGGTCCGAGCTTCTCCGCACGCTTTCGTCAGCTTCGAGGATCTCGACCGCTTCCGCCACGCGGTGGCCGCCCTGCCCTGACGCACCGCACGGGGCCGGCGGCGCACGGTGCGGCGGAAAACTTCAAACGGTCGACAGGGCGGTGCGGGGGCCGGGATAGTTGACATGTTGGCCAGCGTTTGAGGAGTCGATCGTGAGCCGCTTCACCGACGAAATGTATGCAACCGCTCGCACATCCGGGCACGGGTTGGTGACCGGGGAGCCGGACGCGCCGCTGCGGCAGAGCTGGGGAGAAATACACCGGATCGCCAGAGTTATGGCGGGTGGGCTCGCCGACGCGGGGATCGGGCACGGGGACGCGGTGGGGGTGCTGGCCGGGATGCCGGTGGACATCGCGCCGGCCTGTCAGGCCGTGTGGATGCGGGGCGCGTCGATCACCATGCTGCATCAGCCGACCCCGCGCACGGACCTGCAGGTCTGGGCCCGGGACACCGAAACCGTGCTGCGCATGATCGAGGCGCGGGCGGTCATCCTGGGCGCGCCCTTCGAGGCCGCCGCGCCCCTGCTCGCCGAGCGGGGCATCGCCGTCGTCACCATCGACACCCTGCGCGGCGGCCGGGATATCGACCCGCTGCCGACCGGCGAGGCCGATATCGCGCTGCAGCAGTTGACCTCCGGCTCCACCGGCTCGCCCAAGGCGGTGCGGATCACGCACGGCAACTTCTTCGTCAACGCCTACGCGATGTTCGATCGCGTGAAGTTCCAGCTCGACGACGACGTCATGATCAGCTGGCTGCCGCTGTTCCATGACATGGGCATGGTCGGATTCCTCAGCGTGCCGATGCAATTCGGCGCCGAAGTGGTGTGCGTGACCCCGATGGACTTCCTGCTGCGGCCCATTCTCTGGGCCGAGCTCATCTCGAAATACCGCGGCACCGTCACCGCCGCACCGAATTTCGCGTACTCCCTGCTCGCGCGCAGATTACGCAACGCCGAGGACAACGCCTTCGACCTGAGCAGCGTGCGCTACATGTGGAACGGCGCGGAGCCGGTGGACGCCGACACCATGGTCGCCCTGGCCACCGCCGGACAACGCTTCGGGCTCAACCCCATGGCGCTCACCCCGGTCTACGGCATGGCCGAAACCACGCTCGCGGTGTCGATTCCGGATCCGGGCCTGGGCCAGGTGCTCGACATCGTCGACGCCGACCTGCTCGAGGCCATAGGCAAGGCGGTGCCGGTCCGCCATCCCGAACACCACTACGGCAATCTGCGCCGCCTGCCCACCCTGGGCTACCTGGTCGACAATCTCGAGGGCCGGGTGGTCGACGCCGACCGGCAGCCGCTCCCGGTGCGCAGCGTCGGCGTCATCGAATTGCGCGGCCCCGCCGTGACTTCCGGCTACGTCACCGTCGACGGCTTCACCCCGGCGCTCGACGCGCAGGGCTGGCTCGACACCGGGGACATCGGGTATTTCACCGACGACGGCCTGGTCGTGGTGTGCGGGCGCATCAAGGACGTCATCATCATGGGCGGGCGCAACATCTTCCCGACCGATATCGAACGGGCGGCCTTGCGCGTCAAGGGCGTTCGCCCCGGCAACGCGGTCGCGGTGCGCCTGGACGCGGGCCAGAAACGCGAGAGTTTCGCGGTCGTCGCCGAGAGCAACGACCATCAGAATCCGGACGAGGTCAAGCGCATCGAACACGACATCGTGCACGCGGTGTTCTCCGAGGTGGGCGTGCGCCCGCGCAGCGTCACCATTCTCGGGCCCGGCGCGCTGCCCAAGACCTCCTCGGGCAAGCTGCGCCGCTCGGCCACCATCCAGCAGCTGGGCTGAACGGGCCCCGGACGCGAACGTGCCCCCGTCCGAAAATCGAACGGGGGCACGCTGTCTCGTCTGCCGTTGCGGCTCAGTGCAGCCGATTCTGGGCGTCGACCAGACCGACCCGCAGCAGTGTCTCCACGGCGTCCGCGGCCTGTTCCACGATCACCGGAACCTCCTTGCGCTCCGCGGCGGAAAAGGGTTTCAGCACGAAGTCCGCCGGATCCTGGCGGCCCGGGGGCCGTCCGATTCCGAAACGAACCCGCAGATAGTCCTTGGTGGTCAGAGCCTGCGACATCGAGCGCAGTCCGTTGTGACCACCTTCGCCGCCACCCTGCTTGAGCCGGATCACGCCGAACGGCAGATCCAGTTCGTCATGGACGGCGATGACCTCGGTGGCGGGCACCGAGAAGAATTTGGCCAGCGCGGCCACGGGCCGCCCGGACAGATTCATATAGCTGCGCGGTTTGGCGATCAATACCTTGCGCCCGTCGAGACGAGCTTCCAGTAGATCCGCACCGGACTTCTTGTGCACGGTGAAACGGCCGCCCACGCGCTCCGCGAGCACATCGGCGACCAGGAAACCGACATTGTGCCGGGTGCGCTCGTATTCGGTTCCGGGATTACCCAGTCCGACCACGAGCGCGGGCCCGGCGTGTGCCTCGGTCATCGAAAACCGTTGCGAGGGGCCGAATTACTCGGCGGCTTCCTCGGCGGCGGCGGCTTCCTCGGCGGCAGCGGCGGCCTCTTCGGTCTCCTGCGCGGAGGCCGGGGCGGCGATGACGTTGACGATCAGGGCCTCCGGGTCACCGGCGAGGGTGACGCCCTCGGGCAGCTCGATGGCGCCGGCCAGGATCTGGGTGCCGGGCTCGGCGCCCTCGATCGAGACCTCGATGGACTCGGGCAGCTTCAGGGCGTCGGCCTCGATGGACAGCACGGTGGCGTCCTGGGTGACCAGGGTGCCGGAGGCGGCCTCGCCGACGACGGCGACGTGCACATCGGCGGTGACGCGCTCGCCACGACGGATGATCAGCAGGTCGGCGTGCTCGATGTACCGACGGATCGGGTGCACGACAACGGACTTGGTCATCGCCAGCTGCTTCTTGCCGCCGATGTTCAGGTTCAGGATCGCGTTGGTGCCGTGCTCACGCAGGATGGCGGAGAACTCACGGGCGTTGATCGAGAGGTGCTGCGGCTCCTCGTTGTGGCCGTACAGCACGGCGGGAACGTTGCCGTCGCGGCGGGTACGACGCGCGGCACCCTTACCGAACTCGGTGCGTACGGTGGTTTCGAGAAGGTTGGCGTCGGACATGACTGTCTACTCCTACGGGCTCGTCCGGGCTGATGTCAGCGTGCTGGCCAGGGGATCTTGCCGCCCTGGCGCGAATTTTGGTCTGCTCGTCGGGCGAAGACCAACATGGACGGCCGAATAAGCCGAGCCGCGTCGATCACGGTGGACATTTGGGGGTGTCGCACCCTCGCCGAGACAACCCGAAGACTCTAACACGCGCTCGGAACCGCTTTACACCGCCCCTACCTCGAGCTATGCCGCCGCGGCGCGTTCGGCGAAGGTCGCCGCGTAGCAGTCCACATAGGGCCGGCCCGAGCGGCGCACCAGATCCGCCATGAGCTCGTCGGTCGCGCGGCGCACCCCGTGCCGATCGGCCGGAACGAAGTAGCGGGGACGCCCGATGGCGATCCGCACCTTCGCCGGCCGCAGGAACCGCCGGTTGCGCGGATTCACCCTATCGGTGCCCGAGAGCACGACCGGAACGACCGGCGCTCCGGTCCGCATGGCCACGCGGATCACGCCGGTGCGGCCGCGGTAGATGCGGCCGTCCGGGGAGCGGGTGCCCTCGGGGTGGATGCCCCAGATGCCGCCGGATTCCAGAATCCCGACCGCGGCGGCCAGCGAATCCCCGCCCGCCGCGCCGCCGGAGCGGTCGACCGGCACCTGCCCGGTGGCGTTCATGACCCACCTGTTCACCCGGCCGCGCCAGCCGCCGGTGGTGAAGTACTCCTGTTTGGCGATGAAGGTGATGCGCCGGGGCAGGATCAGCGCCAGGTACAGCGAATCGACCACGGCCAGGTGATTGGCCGCGATGATCACCGGACCCTCGGCCGGAATATTGTGCAGCCCTTCGACTTTCGGCCGGCCCATGATCCGGAGCACCGGACCCACCAGCACGTTTTTCAACAACCAGTACCACATATATACGCCTCCCCGAAATCGTTCGTAGACACTGTCTACACTGTCTACACGAGGGTGTAGACAGTGTCTACCGCGAAACGCGCCGGGTGGCCGACAGCGGCGAAACACCCGTATAGGCCCCTGCGCGAACGTGTTCGGCGACACGGGAGGATGAGGGCATGACTGTGGTCGAGCCGCTGCGGGAACGACTCGTGACAGCCGGGGTCGCGATGCTGGAGGAAACCGGCGCCGCGCAACTGGGATTGCGCGCGATCGCCCGCGAAGCCGGGGTGTCCCATGGCGCGCCCCGGCGCTACTTCCCGACCCACAACGCGCTGCTGGCGGCTATCGCGTCGCGCGGATACATCGAACTGGGCACGAGACTCGCTGCGGTACAGGGCGAATCGGCCCGGGCGCGCGTCGCCGACTCCGGCCTGGAATATGTGGGTTTCGCCGCGCGGCGTCCGGAGATGTTCGCGCTCATGTTCCGGCACGACCTCCTCGAGGGCGCGGGCGGCAACCTCCGGGCCACCGTGACCCTCCCGATGTTCCACCGCTGGCGCGACCTGGTCGGCGAATCCGCGCCCGGCCGCTCCCGGGCGCAGGTCAACGAACTCGCGCTGAGCCTGTGGACCCACTTCCACGGCATCGCCACCGTCGTCGCCACCCGCAGCCTCGAGGCGGTGGCGCCCGGCGCCGACCCGTCCGCGCTGGTCACGCAGGCCGTGACCAGGCATCTCGGCACCCCCTGAGCGCCGCTCACGAACCACTGCCCGCCACCGCGAATCGAGATGCCGGTCGCGCGACCGGTCGATATCGTGCGGGGTCGGGTGCGGCGGCCACGCGACCCCGTCCATCGACCGCGTGCGACCGGGGAACCGGCTGGTGGGGGTGGGGAGCGTGTCGCGTACCCTGGTTCGGTTGCCGTCTGCGAAGGAGTTTCCCGTGAGTTCCCCGACTGCCAGCGCGACCACCCCCAATTCGGGGCGAGTGGCCGACGAGGTGGCCCGGCGGCGCACCTTCGCGGTGATCTCCCATCCGGACGCGGGTAAGTCCACGCTGACCGAGGCGCTGGCGCTGCACGCGAAGGTCATCTCCGAGGCGGGCGCCATCCACGGCAAGGCGGGGCGCAAGTCCACCGTGTCGGACTGGATGGAAATGGAGAAGGCGCGCGGCATCTCCGTCAGCTCCACCGCGCTGCAGTTCGAATACGGCGACTGCGTCATCAACCTGGTCGACACCCCCGGTCACTCCGACTTCTCCGAGGACACCTACCGGGTGCTCACCGCGGTCGACGCCGCGGTCATGCTCATCGACGCCGCCAAGGGCCTGGAACCGCAGACGCTCAAGCTCTTTCAGGTCGCCCGCGACCGCGGAATCCCGGTCATCACCGTCATCAACAAGTGGGACCGGCCGGGCCAGGCGCCCCTGGAACTGCTCGACGAGATCACCGATCGCATCGGCCTGACCCCCACCCCGCTGTTCCTGCCGGTCGGCATCGCCGGCGATTTCCGCGGGCTGCTGCGGCGCGGGGCCGAGGGCGCGCCGACCGAATACATCCACTTCACCCGCACCGCGGGCGGCGCGACCATCGCGCCCGAGGAGCGCTACACCCCCGAGCAGGCCGCCGAACGCGAGGGCGACGTGTGGGAGACCGCGGTCGAGGAGAGCGAACTGCTCTCGGCCGCCGGGCAGGACCACGATCAGGAACTGTTCCTGGCCGGGCACACCTCACCGGTCATCTACGGCTCGGCCATGCTGAATTTCGGTGTGCGCCAGATCCTCGAGACGCTCATCGAGCTCGCTCCCGCGCCCGCCGCGCGCGTCGACGTCAAGGGCGAACCGCGCAACATCACCGACCCGTTCAGCGCCGTCATCTTCAAGGTGCAGGCCGGCATGGACACCGCGCACCGCGACCGGCTCGCGTTCATGCGCATCGTGTCCGGCGAGTTCGAGCGCGGCATGGTCGTGACGCACGCGCAGACCGGGCGGCCCTTCGCCACCAAGTACGCGCTCACCGTCTTCGGCCGCGAGCGCACGACCGTCGACACCGCGTACCCGGGCGACGTGGTCGGCCTGGTCAACGCCACCGCCCTGGCGCCCGGGCACACGCTGTTCGTGGACAAGAAGGTGGAGTTCCCGCCGATCCCGTCCTTCGCGCCCGAGCATTTCGCGACCCTGCGCGCCCAGAGCGCGGGCAAGTACAAGCAGTTCCGCAAGGCCATCGACCAGCTCGACTCCGAGGGCGTGGTGCAGGTGCTGCGCAACGACATGCGCGGCGACGCCTCGCCCGTGCTCGCGGCGGTCGGACCCATGCAGTTCGAGGTCGTGACGGCCCGCATGAAGAGCGAGTTCAACGTCGAGACCCAGCTCGACGGCCTCCCCTACGGCCTGGCGCGGCGCACCGACGCCGAGTCGGCCGCCGAGCTCGATCGCCAGCGCGGGGTCGAGGTCTTCACCCGCACCGACGGTGCGATCCTGGCGCTGTTCAGCGACAAGTGGCGGTTGCAGTACATCCTCAAGGAGTTCCCGAAGCTCACCCTCGAGCACCTGGTCGCCGGCACCGACTGAGCCGGGGCGCACACCCCGCGAATCAGCCCATCGTGCCGGTGGATTCGGGGTCGGTGCGGGGCGCGTCGGCGGGGTCGCGGGCGATCAGGCCCCAGCGGCTCGAGGTCAGGCGCAGGCTCGGGAGGTCCGAGAGGGACAGGACCACCTCGTAGGTGCGCTCGTAGCCGGTGTGGGCGATCCGCCATTTGCCGTCATCGCACTTGACGTACTGGTCGGTGTAGAAGGCCGCCCCGCGCAGCAGCATGTTGTGGCCGGGGATCAGGACCGTGTCGGCGAGGTACCAGGTGCCCGTGGCCTTGTCGCCGGCGATATCGATTTCCGGGTGGTCGCAGCGGTGTTCGGTGATCACGTGCGGGCCCAGGGTGTTGCGCATGAAAGCCAGGAACGCGTCGCGCGATTCGAATTGGAGGTACTCGCTGTAGGTCGCGGTCGCCTCCGGAATCATGGTGTCGGCGAACTCCTCCCACGATTTCGTGTCCAGGGCACGCAGATACCGGAACTTCAGCCGGCTGATCGCGGCAACCGCATCGGAATCCATGCCTCCCACAATCCCATCAGGGATGTGCGATACCGCCCCATTTAGCGCAGATTTGTACCGTATTGCTATAAGCCGCGCACGCTCGCGCCCCGGATCGCGCCGGGGCGCGAGCGCCCTCAGCTGTTGATGGTGAAGCAGGTGGTGCAGAAATCCTCGCCGAACTCGGTGAGGCGCAAGCTCTTTCGCACGATCTTGGGAACTCGGCCGGCCTTCTTGAGCGCGGACTCCACCACCGGCTGCACCTCGAGCACCATGTAGCGCGAGAGCAACACCGGATCGTCGGAGGTCGCGGTGAGCCCGAGCCGGCTGAGGTTGATCAAATAGTGCCGGGCGCGATCGGGGTAACGCACGCCCGCCTGCTCCGGCACCGAGGTCAGATCGCCCTGCACCAGCTCCGAGCCGATGCCCAGCGGCCGGTTGGTGCGGACGTCCACCGAGGGCTGCGGGCCGTTCAGGGCCATGAAACGCAGGATGCGCGCTTCGTCCGGGGCGAGCTGATCCAGGATCCGGTCGTAGGCCGGGTGCACGTCCTCGGTGAAGTACACGTCGGCCGAGCGCGCGAGCAGCGCGTCGCCGCGCCGGCGCAGGTCCGCGCCCGATGCCGAGCGGACCAGGCCGTTGCTCCCGTTCAGGGTGGGCTGAGGATGGCTCGGCCCGCCGACCGGGGTCGGCACGTAGCTGACGATCTCGCGGACCGAACCCTCGGTGACCCCGAGCGCGCTTCTGGCGATCGAACGCAGCGCCGCCCCCGTGCGCTCGGCGATATCGGCCGACGAATCGCCGTCCAGCGCCGCCTGAGTCAATTGCTTGGTGATCTCGACACTGGTGCCGACCGCCCACTCGGTCCCGCGCACGGCGGTGCCGACCGCGAGCCCGGCGGCCCGGAAGGCCCCTCGGATGAGGCGCGCCTCATTGCTGATCTGCCGCTGCTCCACATCCGAGCTGCGTTCCACGGCGCGCGAACCCGGGCGGACCACGTCCTGGCCGGTCCTATCGTCTGCCACGTCCATCTCCGAATATCGCCAGGTGAACTAACCGTCCACAGATTATTGCCGCCGCCCGACCCCCGAGCACCTCGAACCGGACAATCTTGACCCGGACAAGCCACCCGAAGGCTACCCGGTGCGAGGACGGCTACACGCGCTGAGCATGACCCCTGACACCCCCGTACCGCAGAGGATATGGATGTGGCTCCCGCCATTGTTGTGCCCACGCCGAAGTACAGGGACATCGGGACAGCCCAGTGTGACCGAGATCTCCGACTCAGACAGCGCCACGCTGGACTCGCTTCCTGAATTCACAGTAAGGTCCGAGGCGCCGAGGGGTGCGTACGCCGGCGGCGGTTCCGGGTGCGGGTCGGCAGGAGGGTGAACTTGTTAGAGAGTGTCTTCGGAGTGCACCCGACAATATTGTTGGAACTGCTCACGATTCCGTTGTTCACAGGGGTCATCGGGTACATCACCAACTGGACCGGCGTGCTCATGCTGTTCAAGCCGATCCGGTTTCACGGGTTCCGGCTGCCGGGGTTGGCGGCGCTGTTTCCCTACCTGCCCAAGCGGATTCAGGTGCTGCCGTTGCTGCAGTACGACGGGCGGATGGGTTGGCAGGGGATCGTCCCGTCCCGCGCGGACAAGATGGCGAGCATTGCCGTTGATAAAGGTTTGGCGAAACTCGGGAGTGTCGCGGATTTCTATCGCGAACTCGAACCCGACAAGCTTGCTGAACACTTGACTGAAATAGCGGAAACTCAGATTCGCGACATCGTAGAGGACATCCTGCGGCGCGAACATCCGCAACTCTGGTACAACCTCCCGAGCGGTATTCGGGACATGGTCCACAACCGAGTTCGCGAACAGTTGCCCGATATTCTGCGCGAACTCACCGACGAACTCGGCAACAACATCGATCAACTGCTGGACGTCAAGCAGATGGTCATTCGCTACTTCCAAGCGCGGCCGCAACTCCTCAACAGCCTTTTCCAGGTGCTGGGGGCCAAGGAACTGCGCTTCATGCAGAACTTCGGCTTCTACTTCGGCGCGCCCATGGGCCTGCTGCTGGTCGGCGTCCTGCACTGGACCGGCTGGTCGGCCCTGGTGGTGCTGCCGGTCGGCGGCATCGTCATCGGCTGGGTGGTCAACTGGGTCGGCATCAACATGATCTTCGCTCCCGCGTATCCGAAGTGGTGGTGCCCGTGGCGGCAGGGCCTGCTCATCAAGCGGCAGCCCGAGATCACCGAGGGCTACGCGGAGATGGTCGCCAGCCAGGTCATGACCGTCGCGAACATCGGCGACGAACTGCTCAACGGCCCGCGCTCGGACCGCACGATGCAGATGCTGCAGGACACCCTCAAACCGGCCGCGGACCGGGCGCTCGGCCCCGCGCGCGGTGCGGTCAAGTTCATGCTGGGCAGTCGCGAATACGACTCGCTGCAGGACAGCTTCACCTCCGAGGCGATGAACATCGCGCCCATCGCCTTCGCGGACCCGGCGTTCAATGTGCAGCAGGGCAAACAGGTCCAGGACTACATCGCCAAACAAATGTCGGCGCTGGCCCCGCCGGAGTTCGTCGACATGCTGCGATCGGCCATCAAACAAGATGAATGGCTCTTGTTTGTCCATGGCGGCGCGCTGGGGCTGCTCGCCGGTTACGCTCACCTCCTGATCTTCGGAACAGGAGTGGCTACCACATGGATATGACCGAATCCGACTCGGGCGACGCGGAACCCGCGGATACCTCCACCGAGCTGCTGGTGCGCCGGAACGCGCCGCTGCCGGTACCGGTGCCGGCGCGCGAGCCCGCTGCCGGACCGGTGCGCACCGCGACGGGCGTGGTGCGCGTGGCGGTTACCGCCGCGGTGGAGGCCGGTGCGTGGGGCCTGAGCACCGCGCTCGGGGTCACCTCGGTCGTGCTGCGCGGCAGCATCGCCGGTCAGCCGCCGCGCGACATCCTCTCCGAAGCCCATGCGCAGGTGAGACATTCGGTCAGACAGGCGCTCGGGGTGCCCGTGCCTCGAGCCGCCGAGATCACTCCCGAGATCGCCCCCGCCACCGTCCTGCGCGCCCGCGGCGCCGAATTGCTCAGACGCTCGGCCGATTTCCACGCCGAGGACGAGTCCCGCCACCACCCCGCCTACGCCCGGATCCTGGGCGAGCTGGCCCCCGACGAGGCCCGCATCATTCGATTCCTCTATCTCGACGGCCCGCAGCCGATCCTGGTGGTCCGCACCGGCCGCACCGGATCCGGCGGCGAATTCAATCTCCTGGGCGACGACGCCGCGCTGCGCTACCCCAACCGGGTGCAGGAGTACCTGACCAATCTCGACCGGCTCGGGCTGATCGACATCGCGCGCGAACCGCTCGGCAATCCCAATCGGTATCAGCTGCTCGAAGCGCTGCCCGAGGTCCGGAAAATGCTCAAGCGCGCCGGATTCGGCACCAAGGTGCTGTACCGGACGATCGAACTGACCTCGTTCGGCGCGGGCTTCGTGCGCACCTGCCTGCCGGTTCCGGCCCTGGATCGGACCGCGCTGGAACAGCACGGCTGACCAGCCTTCTCGAACGCAGCGAACGCCGCCCCCGGCAGGGCGGCGTTCGGCGTTGCGGGGTACCGACCGCGGCCGGGTGTCGGCCCCGGCCCGCCTCAGCTCTCGGCCAGTTCGGCCAATTCCATCCAGCGCTCTTCGGCCGCTTCCTTCTCGGCCTGCACCTGCTTCAGCTCGGTGCCGAGGCTGATCAGCTTGTCCGGGTCGGTGGCGGCGTCGGCGAGCGCGGTGTGCAGCTTGCCCTCGCGTTCGTCGAGCTTGGCGATGGACCGCTCCAGCTTGGAGAGCTCCTTGCGGGCGGCGCGGTAGGTCGCCGAATCCGTGCCGGACGCACCGGAACTCGCGGCGGCCGTGCCGGCGGAGACGCCCGACTTGGCGGCGGCCATCGCGGCGCGCTTCGTCAGATACTCGGTGATGCCGCCCGGCAGATTGGTGAGCTTGCCGTCGCCGAACAGCGCCCAGGTGGTGTCGCAGACGCGCTCGACCAGGTAGCGGTCGTGCGAGATGACGACCATGGTGCCGGGCCAGCCGTCGAGCAGATCCTCGAGCTGCTGCAGGGTGTCGATGTCCAGATCGTTGGTCGGCTCGTCCAGCAGCAGCACGTTGGGCTCGGCCATCAGGATGCGCGTCAGTTGCAGGCGGCGGCGTTCGCCACCGGACAGGTCACCGACCGGCGTGCGCTGCTTGGCGGGACTGAAGCCGAGCCGCTCGGCGAGCTGGCTGGCGGTGATCTCCTTGTCGCCGAGCATGGTTCGCATGGCGACGTCCTGAACCGCTTCCAGCGCGCGCATATCCAGCGGCAGGTCGTCGAGTTCCTGGCGCAGCCAGCCGATCTTGACCGTCTGGCCCTGAATGCGCTTGCCGTTCTTCAGCGGCTGCTCCCCCGCCAGCGCGCGCAGCAGCGTCGTCTTGCCGGAGCCGTTGACCCCGACCAGACCCACGCGCTCGCCCGGGGCGAGCCGCCAGGTCAAGTCCTGCACCAGTTCCCGGCCGTCGGGCGTGGCCAGGGTGGCGTCCTCGAGTTCGATCACCACGCGGCCCAGGCGCTTCCGCGCGAACGAGGCCAGCTCGACCTTGTCGCGCGGCGCGGGCACATTGGCGATCAGCGCCTCGGCGGCCTCGATGCGGTAGCGCGGCTTGGAGGTCCGGGCCGGGGCGCCGCGGCGCAGCCAGGCCAGTTCCTTGCGCGCCAGGTTCTGGCGGCGGGCCTCGCTGGCGTCGGCCTGGCGGGTGCGCTCGGCGCGGGCGAAGATCCAGTCGTTGTAGCCGCCCTCGTAGGTCTCGACCCTGCCGCCCTGCACCTCCCAGGTGCGGGTGGCCACGGTGTCCAGGAACCAGCGATCGTGGGTCACGACCACCAGCGCGCTGCGGCGGGCCACCAGGTGCTCGGCCAGCCACTGCACGCCCTCGACGTCGAGGTGGTTGGTGGGCTCGTCCAGCACCAGCAGATCCAGGTCGCGAACCAGTGCCGCGGCCAGGGCGGTGCGGCGTCGCTCGCCGCCGGAGAGGTTCGAGACCAGCGTGTCCATGCCCAGATCCGCGATGCCGATGCCTTCGACCACGGACCGGATGCGGGTGTTCGAGGCCCACTCGTGCTCGGCGACGCCGTCGGTCATCTGATCCTGGGCCAGACCCGCCAGCACCACCTCGCCGACGGTCGCGCCCTCGGGCAGCACCCCGCGCTGGGTGACCACGGCGATGCGGAGGCCGCCGACCCGGCTGACTCGTCCGCTGTCCGGCTCCTCGAGCCCGGTCAGCACCTCCAGCAGCGTCGTCTTGCCGCCGCCGTTGAGGCCCACCACCCCGATCCGTTCCCCGGCGTGCACCCCGAGCGAGACGTTGTCCAGCAGCGGGGTGATCCCGAAGCTCTTCGAGACCTGTTCCAGGTTGATGAGGTTGGACATGACACTCCTCCGCCTCCCCGCCACTTCTGCGCACGGGTGAGAGCCGTCGATTTTCCTGCATGCGTGCCGGCGGTCAAGCGCGTTGACCATTCTGGGGCGTACCCGGCGAGTTACCCCGACCTCACGAGATCGGTTGTCGCCGGATCACGGGGCCGCTTGCCTGCCCCAACCCTATCGGTTCGGCCTCGCGGGCTGTCCGGCAGTGAGGTTCAGCGCCCGGGTGCGTTCAGGGAGCCGCTGAGAATGCGGGCGCCGGGAACCGGGCCGTACGCGGTGCGCACGCTACGGCACACACCCGCGCCGGAGAGTTCGGCGGCAACCTCCACGGCGGCCTCCTCGTTCTCGCACAGGAAGGCGCAGGTGGGGCCGGACCCGGACACGATGCCGGCCAGCGCGCCCGCGGACACGCCCGCGCGCAGGGTCCGCCGGAGTTCGGGCTTCAGCGAGAGCGCCGCGGCCTGCAGGTCGTTGCCGAGGAGCGGGGCGAGCTGGCGCGGATCGCCCGAGGCCAGCGCCTGCAGCAGCGCCTGCGGGCTGTCCAGGCGGGGCGGATCACCGGCCGCGCGCAGGCGATCGAGCTCGTGGAAGACCGCCGGGGTGGAGAGCCCGCCCTTGGCCAGCGCCAGCACCCAGTGGAAGGTATTGCGGCACAGCACCGGTAGCAGTTCCTCACCGCGGCCGCGGCCCAGCGCGGTGCCGCCGTGCAGGGCGAAGGGCACGTCGCTGCCGAGTTCGGCTGCGATGTCGAATAATTCGGTGCGGACCAGGCCGAGCTCCCAGAGCTCGTTCAGCCCGAGCAGCGCGGCGGCGGCGTCGGCGCTGCCGCCGGCCATGCCGCCCGCGACCGGAATGCCTTTGGCGATGGCCATTTCCACCAGCGGCGCGCGTTCGCCCAGATCGGCCAGTCGCACGGCGGCCTTCCACACCAGGTTGCCCTGATCGGTGGGCACCTGGTCGGCGCCTTCGCCGCTCACCGTCACCGCGAGGGCGGGGGCCGGGGCGATCTCCAGATCGTCACTGAGCGAAAGAGCTTGGAAGACCGTGGTGAGGTCGTGGTATCCGTCGGGACGGAGGTCGCCCACCCCGAGGTGCAGATTCACCTTCGAGGGCGCGCGCACGACGACGGGACGGGGAACGACAGACAGCACACTCTCAGCCTAATCGGGGAAACCGGGTCCGGGTGCGCGCAGGGTGCGGAGTTCACCGAAGTTCACCGGGACGTCGGGGCTCCGACGAACTCCGCACCCGAATGTCGCTGCGCCGTCACAGGAGTGCGCCGCCGGTGGCGTCTATCCACTGCCCGGTCACCCAGCGCGCGTCGTGCGAGGCGAGAAAGCCGACGATATCGGCGATTTCGGCGGGCTGGGCCACCCGGTTGAGCGGCGAGCGCGCGGCGGTGGCGGCGTGGCCCTCGGGGGTTCGCAGCCAGCCGGCGTTCATATCGGTGTCGACCGCGCCGGGCGCGACGGCGTTGACGGTGATGCCGCGCGCGCCGAGTTGCTTGGCCAGCGTGCCGGTCAGCGCGTCGATGGCGGCCTTGGTCATGGTGTAGGCGATCAGTTCGGGCAGGTGTGCGCCCCTGGTCAGGCCGGTGGAAACGTTGACGATGCGCCCACGGTCCCGCAGCCGGTCCAGGCCGAGCTTGGTGACGAAGAACGGCGATTTGGTGTTGACGGCGAATACCCGGTCGAAGGATTGCTCGTCGGTGCCGCCGATGGGTTCGCGGATGCCGTCGGTGCCCGCGTTGTTGACCAGGATGTCGAGCCCGTCGGCGTGCGCGTCGAAGGCGGTCCACAGCGCGTGCGCGTCGCCGGGCACCCCGAGCGGGGTCGCGATGGCGAAGGCCGTGCCCCCGGCCGCCTCGATGGCCGCGACGGTGTCCTTGGCCGCGTCGGCGTTGCTGTTGTAGTGCACCGCCACGCGGGCGCCGTCGCGGCCGAGGCGCAACGCGATGGCCCGGCCGATGCCGCGTCCGCCGCCGGTGACCAGTGCCGTCTTGCCGGTGAGTGCGCTCATGTCGCCCCATCCCTTTCTCTATCGATCGTTACAGAAAGGGACCGTAGCACATTATTTAGTGAGCGCTATAGAATAGTTTCCATGGCACCGCCCACCCGGGGACGCCCCCGCTCCTTCGATCGAGATGCCGCCCTGGACAAGGCTTTACGCCTTTTCTGGCGGCAGGGGTACGAGGCCACCTCGATCAGCGACCTCACCGGCGAGCTCGGCATCGGCGCGCCGAGCCTGTACGCCGCGTTCGGCGACAAGAAACAACTCTTCGACGAGACGGTCACCGCGTACGGCGCGCGCTACGGCGGGTTCGCCGCGCGCGCCCTGGCCGAGGAGCCGACGGCCCGGGCCGCGGTCGCCCGGACCCTGCGCGAGGCCGCGATCGAATACACGATCCCGGGACAGCCGGGCGGATGCATGGTGATCAGCGCCGGGATCAACACGACCAACGCCGAGGTCGCCGCCCGGCTCGAGCGCATGCGCAACGCCAACGTCGACGCCTTCGAGCAGCGCATTCGCGCCGACATGGCGGCCGGGACACTCCCCGCGCAGACGAACGCGGCCGCGCTGGCACGCTATGTCGGCACGGTCATGCAGGGCATGTCCCAGTCCGCGCGCGACGGCGCGGACCGCGCGGAACTGCTGACCGTGGCCGAGTTGGCCCTGCGGGCCTGGGACGAGCCGGCCGCCGGGGGCTGAGACCGCGGCCTCGAGGCACTTGCGCCAGGTACCCATGGGGGGTATGTTTTCGGTGTCGGGGATACCCCCACACCGTATGAAGCGCGAGCCGAGGAGTCGAATCATGGCCACCAGCACCTACACCGTCACCGGCATGACCTGCGGCCACTGCGTCGGGTCGGTCAAGAAGGAGATCGGCAAGATCGATGGTGTGACCAGCGTCGATGTCGACCTGGCCAGTGGCCGGGTACAGGTCGAGTCGGCCGCGCCGGTCGCCGACGCCGACATCGTGGCGGCCGTCGACGAAGCGGGCTACGAGGTGGCGGTCTAAATGAACGATCGCCTCAAGTTCGCGGCCTTCGGCGCCGGACTGGTCGTCCTGTTCGGCGCGGCGCTCGGCATCGGCGCCCTGGTCGGCGATCCGACCGGGTCCGGCTCCGGCGAGAGCGACGCGGCGAACGGGTTGCGGCAGAGCGAATCCGGCTACACGCTGAGCGAAATCGCCGCGCCCACCACCCCGAATCAGCCGGGCGCGCTGAGCTTCCGGGTCGACGGGCCGCAGGGCACGGTGACCGAGTTCGACACGCTGCACGAGCAGAAACTGCATCTGATCGTGGTGCGCTCGGACGCCACCCAGTACCGGCACGTACACCCGAAACTCGCCGGCGACGGCACCTGGTCCCTGGACTGGAAGTGGGCCGAGCCGGGCGCCTACCGGGTCTTCGCCGACTTCTCCCCCGCCGGCGGTCCCGGCGAGCTCGTGCTGAGCCGGACCGTGAACGTCGCCGGGGACGCGGCAGCGGTGCCGCTGCCGCCCGTATCCAAGACCGCGACGGTCGACGGCTACCGGGTCACCCTCACCGGTGATCTGACGACCGCGGGCAGCGAACTGAAGTTCGCCATCAGCCGCGACGGCAAGCCGGTCACCGATCTGCAGCCGTACCTGGGCGCGTACGCGCACCTGGTCGCGCTGCGAGCGAGCGATCTCGCCTACCTGCACGTGCATCCGCAGGGCGAGGTCGGCAAGACCCCGCCGGGACCGGACGTGTCGTTCCACGCCCAGGCGCCCAGCGACGGGAAATACCGTCTGTACCTGGATTTCTCGCACAACGGCTCGGTGCACACCGCCGAGTTCACCGATGAGACGGCACCGGCCGCATCCACCACGGGTGGGCCCGCGCAACACGGAGGAGGTCACTGATGAGCGCACCGGCACCGGCACGGTCGATCGAACTCGAGATCGGTGGCATGACCTGCGCCTCCTGCGCGTCCCGAATCGAGAAGAAGCTCAACAGAATCGACGGCGTCACCGCGACGGTCAACTACGCCACCGAGAAGGCGAAGGTCAGCTTCCCGGATTCGGTGACCGCCGGCGACCTCATCGCCAAGGTCGAGGACACCGGCTACACCGCCGCGGTCCACAGCCCTGAACCGGTGAAAACGGTTACCCCGGAGGGTGACTCGGCGCCGAGCGCGACCCAGCAGCTGCGTCATCGGCTACTGGTGAGCCTGGCGCTGGCCGTTCCCGTGGTCGCCATGGCCATGATCCCGGCGCTGCAATTCACCAATTGGCAGTGGCTTTCGCTGACCCTGACCGCGCCCATCGTGGTGTGGGGCGGGGCGCAGTTCCACCGCGCGGCCTGGGTCAACGCCAAACACGGTGCGGCGACCATGGATACGCTCATCTCGCTGGGCACCGCGGCCGCCTTCGGGTGGTCGGTGTACGCGCTGTTCTTCGGCGACGCCGGCATGGCGGGCATGAAGCACCCCTTCAGCCTGACCATCGCGCGCGGCGACTCGTCCTCGGCGCTGTACTTCGAGGTCGCGGCGACGCTGATCACCGCGATCCTGGCGGGCCGCTACTTCGAGACCAGATCCAAGGAGAAGGCCGGCTCGGCGTTGCGGGCGCTGCTCGAACTCGGCGCCAAGGATGTGGCGGTGCTGCGCGACGGCGTCGAGGTCCGCATCCCGGTCGGCGAACTCCGCGTCGGCGCCGAGTTCCGGGTGCGCCCGGGCGAGAAGGTGGCCACCGACGGCGTTGTCGTGCACGGCAGTTCGGCGCTCGATATGAGCATGCTTACCGGCGAATCGGTGCCGGTCGAGGTCGGGCCCGGCGATCAGGTCGTGGGCGCGACGGTGAACGCGGGCGGTCTGCTGACCGTGCGCGCCACCCGGGTCGGCTCCGACACCCAGTTGGCGCAGATGGCGTCGCTGGTGGAGGACGCGCAGAACGGCAAGGCCCCGGTGCAGCGGCTCGCCGATCGGGTGGCCGGGGTGTTCGTGCCCATCGTCATCGGGATTTCCGTTGCCGCCCTGGGTTTCTGGCTCGGCACCGGAGCGGCGGTCTCGACGGCGTTCGGCGCGGCGGTGGCGGTGCTGATCATCGCCTGCCCGTGCGCCCTGGGCCTGGCCACCCCGACCGCGCTGCTGGTCGGCACGGGTCGCGGTGCGCAGCTGGGGATTCTGATCAAGGGCCCGCAGGTGCTGGAGTCGACGCGGCGCATCGACACCGTGGTGCTGGACAAGACCGGCACCGTCACCACCGGGCGCATGTCGCTGGATCGGGAGATCACGGCCGGCGGCGTGGACGCGGCGGAACTGCTGGCGGTCGCGGCCGCGGTGGAGCACGGCTCCGAACACCCGGTGGCCAAGGCCGTGGTGAGCGGTGCGGCCGAGCGCGGGCTCACGCTCGAACCGGTCGAGCAGTTCGTCAGCCACGGCGGCAAGGGCGTGCAGGGTCTGGTCGGTGAGCGCGCGGTCGTCATCGGGCGCACCGAGTTGCTCGCGGACTGGTCCATCGCGCTCCCGGACGACCTGGCCGCGGCCAAGACCGAGGCCGAACAGCAGGGCAAGACCGCCATCGTGGTGGCGTGGGACGGAACGGCGCGCGGCGTGCTCGTCATCGCCGACGCCGTCAAACCCACCAGCGCGCAGGCGATCTCGGAGATGCGGGAGCTCGGGCTCACCCCGGTCCTGCTGACCGGCGACAACGCCGCGACCGCGCGGACGGTCGCCGACCAGGTCGGCATCGACGAGGTCATCGCCGAGGTGCTGCCCAGCGACAAGCTCGACGTGGTCAAGCGGTTGCAGGAGCAGGGCAAGGTGGTCGCCATGGTCGGCGACGGCGTCAACGACGCAGCCGCGCTGGCCCAGGCCGATCTGGGCCTGGCCATGGGCACCGGCACCGACGTGGCCATCCAGGCCGCCGATCTCACGCTGGTGCGCGACGATCTGCGGTCGGTGCCCACCGCCATCAAGCTGTCCCGGGCCACCCTGCGCACGATCAAGGGCAACCTGTTCTGGGCCTTCGGCTACAACGTGGCGGCGATTCCGCTGGCCGCGGCGGGCCTGCTGAATCCCATGCTCGCCGGCGCCGCCATGGCGCTGTCCAGCGTGTTCGTGGTCAGCAACAGTCTGCGGCTGCGCCGCTTCAAGGGCTGAGCCCGGTTGGGCGGCGGCCGAGATCGCCTACCGCACGGGGCCGTTCGGATCGGATGATCCGAACGGCCCTTTCGCATGCGCCCGCCCGAGCGCACGCGGGCGCGCTCCCGGGAGGGGCCGGCCGAGCGGAGCGGCTGACCGCAAGCACGGCACGAGAGTCGGTAGGGCGCACCGCCACCGGGGTCATCGGGCGGCGACCCACGCGATGGGCGGATCTCGATGCCGTCGAGCGGCGGCCGCGCGGTTCCGGCGCGAGCGGCCGGCGGGGCGACCGGATTACGCGGGTGGCTGGTCACCCGCGGGTGTGCTGGTGTTCAATGGCTGCGACCGCGGTGGGGACCGCCTCGCCCGTGATGCCGAGGAGCGCGTTTCGTGACGACGATTGCCGAGTATTTGGTCGGCGGGGATGTTCAGATCACCCCGGTGGCGGTGGGAGAGGCCGGGGCGCCGGAGATTTCGATCTCGGTGCCCGAGGACTGGCTCACCGTCGACACCGCCATGTTCCCGGGCGCGTACGGGGTGTGGACGCTGCCGCCGGAGGACGGCTGGGCCGACAACGCGGTGCTGCTGCTGGGCCGGCTCTCCAAGCCGGTCAACGCCGCCGAACTGCTCGAATGCTCCTTCTCCGATGCCCGCCAGCTGCCGCAGTGGCAGGAGACGGGCGCGGAAATCGGTGACTACCAGGGGTATCCGTCGGCTTCGGTCTCCGGCACCTACGCGGTCGAGACGCTCACCCTGTGGGTGCACACCCGCTACGTGCTGGTGGCCGTGGGCACCTACGAATACCTGGTGCAGTCCACCTTCACCGCCCGCGCCGACGGTCCGGGCATCGACCCGGCCACCATCGACAGCCTGAAGGTCACCGTCTGACATGTCGCGCGGGCCATCCGCCCGCGCCGCCGGGGCGGTACGACAGGTACTTCCCCGGCCGGTTTGTCCGCCGGAACGCCACGGCGAGCGCGCGATTGCGCGATCGCCCGAGCGTCACTCCGTGGGAGCCTGCTGGGCCAGGCGGACGAAGGCCGCGGTGTCCAGGGTCTCGCCGCGGGCCGTCGGCGCGATTCCCGCTGCCACCAGCCGCCTTTCGGCCTCGACCGGGGAACCGGCCCAGCCGGCCAGGGCGGCGCGCAGGGTTTTGCGGCGCTGGGCGAAGGCGGCGTCGACGACCTCGTAGACGCGTTTGCGATGGGATTCGTCCATGGGCCAGGGGGATTCGGTGTAGCGGTCGATGCGCACCAGACCGGATTCGACCTGCGGGACCGGCCAGAAGATCTGGCGGCCAACGGTTCCCGCGCGCTTCACGGTGCCGAAGAATCCGGCTTTCACGCTCGGCACGCCGTAGATACGGCCGCCGGGTACCGCGGCGAGCCGGTCCGCGACCTCGAGCTGCACCATGACGAGGGTGGTTCGGATGCTGGGCAATTCGGCGAGCAGGTGCAGCAGCACCGGCACCGCGACGTTGTAGGGCAGGTTCGCGACCAGGGCGGTGGGGGCGGCGGGCAGGTCGGCGGCCTGAACCCGCAGCGCGTCGGCCTGCACGACGGTGAGCCGGTCGGCCAGGGTCGGCGCGCGGTCCTTCACGGTCTGCGGCAGATGCTCGGCCAGGTTCGGGTCGATCTCCACGGCGATGACCCGGTCGGCCGCGTCGAGCAGGCCCAGGGTCAGCGAGCCGAGGCCGGGGCCGACCTCGAGCACCACGTCGTCGCGGCCGACGCTGCCCGCCGCGACGATGCGCCGCACGGTGTTTGCGTCGTGCACGAAGTTCTGTCCGAGCTGCTTGGTCGGGCGCACCCCGAATCGCTCCGCGAGCACCCGCACTTCGGCGGGCCCCAGCAGGGCGGCTTCTCCTCGACCGGCGTTCTCTGGTTCGGACACCCTGGGAAACCTATCAACCTGCCCCCGGTCACCGCCCCGACACCCCGGCGCGGGAACGGCCGGGACGCTGCCCGGCCGTCGCGGCGGTGCGGGACCGCGACAATCCGTGGTCGCGCGCGGCCGGTCGCTGCACCGGCCGCGGCGGGTCATCCCGCGCGTCAGGCTTGGGTCGGGGTGGCGAGCACGCGGGCGATGAAGGCGTCGATCGCGGCCCACATCGGCGGATTGAGTTCGGTGTGGCTGCCGGTGCCGGTCACGGTGGTGAAGTCGACGCCGTTGGCGGCGAACTGGCCGGCGAGGGCGACGTGCAGCGGGGACGGCACGGTGACGTCGGTGAGGTTGAGCAGCAGCAGGATCGGCTCGTCGTAGCCGTTCACCGGCACCGCCATGTAGTCGGTGATGGCCGCGCGGAAGCGCGGGTCGGTGAGCGGGCGGTTCAGCAGATCGCCGATGGAGAGGCCGTTGGTGATCTTCATGATGTCCATGAAGCAGAGGCTGCCCGCCTGGTCGAAGACCTCGCGCCCGCGCGGGGTGAGGTAGCTGTCCAGATCCAGGTCCGGCCGGGTCTCGCGCAGGCCGACGAGCATGCTGACGATGAAGGTGTCCACGGCGTTGCCGTTGTCCCCCGGGATGTCCGGCACGTACGGTCCAGCGAGCGGGACGAACTTCTCCACATCCGAGGCGGGATCAACGGCGATGGTGCCGCGGAAGTCCAATTCCGGTGCGCGCGTGGACTGCAGGTGCGCCGCGCCGAGCGCCGCGTGCCCGCCCTGCGAGAACCCGATCACCGACCAGGTGCGCGAGAGTTCGGGCCGCGCCGCGCGGGCGGCCTGCACCAGATCGATGGTGGCGGTCGCCTCGCTGCGCAGTTCGAGATAGGGGTGCGGGCCGGTCTCGAAACCGCCGAGCCCCAGGTAATCCGGTGCGACGACGGCGAAGCCCTTGGACACCAGGTACTGCAGGAACTGATCTTCCTTGGCGCGCTTGACCCGGGTCGTGTCGCTCTGGCCGCCGCAGTTGGGGCCGAGACCCGAGGTGCCGTGGTCGTAGGCCATGATCGGCCAGCCGCCCTCGGGGGCGGGGCCGTCGGGCAGGATGAGCGCGCCGCTGGCCTGCACGGGAGCGCCGTTGGAGCGTTCGGTCCAGTAGTTCACCGCGTAGCCGTGCGCGAGCCCGCGCCAGCCGGGAGCCTGTGCGGTGACATCGATCAGCGTGCCGCTGTCGGCCGCCTGTGCCGGGGCCATCGGCAGGGCGAGCAGGCCGCTCGCCACCACCACCGCGGCGGTGACAACTCGGGTACGCCAATCGAACAACCGCATGAAACCTCCATCAGATGGCCCTCTCGCGTGTGTCGCGCGCCGGAAAGCTTAGCCATCGAAACGAATAACGCGATTAAGAGAACTCTATGATCGGCGACCGCGCGCGAATTCGGGACAAATCGACCGGTCATCGGTACCGCCCGCCATTGACGCCAAGTGAAACTTGTTCTAATTTCCCGTCATGTTGCGTAGATACGACGGACGTCGAGTACTCGTCACCGGAGCCGGTTCGGGCATCGGCCAGGGCATCGCCCTGCGCCTGCTCTCCGAGGGAGCACAGCTGGTCGCCGCGGACATCAACGACGAGGGCCTGAAGACCACCATCGAGGCCGCCACCGAGGAGCAGCGCGCGCGGCTGCACACCCTGACCCTGGACGTCGCGGATCCGGAGTCGGTGAGCGCCACCGTGAGCGCGGCCGTCGAATTCCTCGGCGGCCTGGACGTTCTGGTGAACGCGGCGGGCATCATGCGCGCCGGGCACACCCACGAACTGCCGCTGGACGTCTGGAACAAGGTGCTCACGGTGAATCTCACCGGCACCTTCCTGGTGACCCAGCAGGCCCTGCCGCACCTCATCGAGACCCAGCGCGGCGTGGTGGTGAACTTCTCCTCCACCTCGGCGTTCGGCTCGGTGCCGTACATGTCGGCCTACGCCGCCTCCAAGGCCGGGGTGAACGCATTCACCCACGCCATCGCCCTGGAATACGTGAAACAGGGTCTGCGCGCGGTGAACATCGTGCCCGGCGGAATCGGCACCGGCCTGACCGCGGGCCTGGACCTGCCCGCCGACGCCGACTGGAGCCTGCTCGCCCGCCTCCCCGGCTGGATCGAAGGCGGCATGCTCGGCAAGCCCGAGGATGTGGCGGGCGCGGTGGCGATGGTGGCGTCCGATGACGGCCGCTACATCACCGGCACGGAGATCCGCGTGGACGGTGGGGCACTGATGTAAGGGCCCGCCCTTACAACCCCTGCGAGGGAACGGGTTCGGGGGGCGCGGCCCCCGAACCCCGTTCAGCTGATGCCGAGGCGGCTGGTGCAGGCCGGCCACGCGCCCCAGCCCTGACGGGCGCGGGTGACCTCGGCGATCGCGATCTGTTCCTCGCGGGTCGCGAGGTCGGCGCGAGGGGCATAGCGGAGGCCGCCCTGGCGGGCCCAGGTGCTGGCGTCGAACTGGATGCCGCCGTAGTAGCCGTTGCCGGTGTTGATCGCCCAGTTGCCGTTGGACTCGCACTTGGCCAGGGCGTCCCAGGTGTGCCCGTCCCGGACCTCGGGGACCTCGGTGCCGGGCTTGGTGCCCTTGCGGACGGTCTTGGGCGCGGCGGCGACGATGACGGTGTGGGTCACCGGATCCTTGGCCGCCTCATGGCCGTTCACGATCGAGACCGCGAAAGTCACGTCCTGGGTGCCGGGTACGCCCGGGTTCTCCACGACCGTTCGGCTCTGGTTGAGCGAGGGATCCTCGATGACGTTCTCTTCGGGCTCCAAAGGCAAGCGCTCGGTGCGCTTTTCGACGTACTTGCGGGTGACGACGATCTTCATGCCGTCGGTGAGCGCGGTGTCCGCGCCCGGCACGACCGAATCCTGATTCGCGAGCGGACGGCCCTGCTCCTCGAGCAGCTTCCCGACCGTCGGCGCGGCCAGGCGCACGAGACCGGGTGCGCCGCCGTTGTCGGCCAGTTCCACCGTGCGCGGATTGGTGATCAGCAGCGACGCGCCCTCGAGCGGCAGCGGCGACGGCCGCGCGGGCGAGGTGTACACGTCGCCCGGCAGATTCAGCTTCACGATGGCCTCGGCCACGGTGAGCGCGGTGGTCCACGCCTTGGACGGCCGGCCGTCCACGATCATGGCGACCTCGCGCGCGCGATTCAGCGTGATGGTCCCGCCGTCGCTGACTTTCGCACCGGCGGAAGGGGATACGTCGTCACGACCGCCGATCCCGTAGCCCGCGTCCTTGAGCACGCCGCGCACGTCGCCGTACATGGTGTGCTGGGTGATGGTCAGCCCGTCGACCACCACGGTGACCGTCTTCTTGTTCACGATCGCCACGCCCGCACCGACGATGAGCGTGACGAGCATCGCCGCGATAGCGCCGTACAGCAGCGGCGATCGCGACGAATTGATCTTCGTCAGTGGCTTCATCGATAGTCTCGGCATGGTCACAGTACGATAACGAGGGCATCGGAAATTGACAATGGAAACGGGGCGACCCGCGGTTGCGAATATTACGAAGTCGTATAGCGCCGCAGGTGGGTCACGGCGCGGCCCAATCATAGTGAGCGACGCCACACCTCGCGAATCGGGCGGTCAGATGCCGTAAACCCGCCTCGCATTGGCGGTCGTGATCTTGGCCAGCGTCAACGGATCCTGTTCGCGGATCTCCGCGAGCGCGCGCACGGTGTACGGCAGCATGTACGACTCGTTCGGTGCGCCGCGGAACGGATGCGGGGTCAGAAAGGGCGCGTCCGTTTCCACCAGAATCTGGTCGTCCGGAACGACTTTCGCCGCTTCCCGCAATTCGTGGGCGTTCTTGAAACTCACCGTGCCGGAGAAACTCAGCACGTACCCCTCGTCCACGCACGCCATGGCCATATTGGCGTCGGAGGAGAAGCAGTGGAAGATCACCGTCTCCGGCGCGCCCTCGTCCAGCAGCACGGTGAGCAAATCATGATCGGCTTCGCGATTGTGGATCATGAGCGGTTTGCCCAGCCGCTTGGCGAGATCGATGTGCCAGCGGAAACCCTCGACCTGCGTCTCGACATCCGCGCACCCGTCGAGCTTGCCCGGCCAGTAGTAATCGAGCCCGGTCTCCCCCACCGCGACCACCCGCGGGTCGGCGGCCAGGGCTTCGAGCTCGGCCTTGGCCGCCTCGTCCAGCGCGTTCGCCCGGGTCGGATGCAGCGCGACGGCCGCGTATACCCGCCTGTCCCAATTCGCCGCCCGGACCGCGAAGCGCGCGGCGTCGAGATCGTCGGCGATGGTCACCACTTCGCGCACACCCGCGGCTTCGGCCCGATCCACAATCGCGGCAACCGATTCCGCGTCGGTCGCACCGCACGCGTCCAAATGCGTATGCGCGTCGATGAGCGGGAACAGCGGCTGCGGCGGTTCGGGGGCCGGTCGGGTGTTACGCATGGTCGACACCTGCGACGGGGATATTCACGCGAGTGGCTGAAGGCACGCAGATTAGAGTAGTCACCACCATGAGTGCATCCGACCGCCCCGCCTTCTACGTGACCACGGCCATTGCGTACCCGAACGGTGCACCGCACATGGGTCACGCCTACGAATACATCTCCACCGATGCCCTGGCCCGCTTCAAGCGGCTGGACGGTTTCGATGTGTTCTTCATGACCGGCACCGACGAGCACGGGCAGAAGGTGCAGCAGGCCGCGAAGGCCGCCGGCGTTCCGGAGCAGGAGTACGCCGCGCGCAACTCCGACGTCTTCGAACGCCTGGACAAGGCCCTCGACGTCTCCTACGACCGGTTCATTCGCACCACCGACGCCGATCACCACGCCGCGTCCATCGCGCTCTGGGAGAAGATCGCCGCCAACGGCGACATCTACCTCGACACCTACGCCGGCTGGTACTCCGTGCGCGACGAGGCGTTCTACGCCGAGGACGAGACCACCGTCCTCGACGACGGCACGCGCGTGTCCACCGAGACCCGGACCCCGGTCGAGTGGACCGAGGAGTCGAACTACTTCTTCCGGCTGTCCAAGTACCAGGACCGGCTGCTCGAGCTGTTCGAGAAGGACCCCGAGTTCCTCGCGCCCGCGACCCGCCGCAACGAGATCGTCTCGTACGTGAAGTCGGGCCTGAAGGATCTGTCCATCTCGCGCACCACCTTCGACTGGGGCGTTCCGGTGCCCGGCGATCCGGCGCACGTGATGTACGTGTGGATGGACGCGCTCACCAACTACCTCACCGGCGCGGGCTTCCCGGACGTCGAGTCCGAGCGTTTCCGGAAGTTCTGGCCCGCGGACGTGCACATCATCGGCAAGGACATCACGCGCTTCCACGCCATCTACTGGCCCGCGTTCCTGATGTCGGCCGAAATCGCGCTGCCCAAGCGCATTTTCGCGCACGGGTTCCTGTACAACAAGGGCGAGAAGATGTCGAAGTCGACGGGCAACGTGGTCGACCCGATGGAACTGGTGGACACCTACGGCCTGGACGCCGTGCGTTTCTTCCTGCTGCGCGAGATCTCCTACGGGCAGGACGGCTCGTACAGCCACGAGGGCATCGTGAGCCGCATCAACACCGACCTGGCCAACGAGTACGGCAACCTCGCCCAGCGCTGCCTGAAGATGGTGCTGCGCGATTTCGGCGGCGTGGTCCCGGCGCCCGGCGATTTCACCGACGAGGACAAGGCGCTGCTGGAGCGCGCCAACGGCATGCCGGAGAAGGTGCGCGCCGAATTCGACCAGCAGCTCATCCATCTGGGCCTGGAGCACCTGTGGCTGACCCTCGGTGAGACCAACCGCTACTTCTCCGCGCAGGCCCCGTGGACGCTGGCGAAATCGGGTACCCCCGAGGACATCGCGCGCGAGGGCACCATCCTCTACGTGACGATGGAGGTGCTGCGCATCGTGACCCTGCTGGTGCAGCCGGTGATTCCGGCCGCCGCCGGCCGGATCCTGGATCTGCTGGGCCAGACCGATCGCGATTTCGCCGCCGTCGCCACCCCGCTGACCCCGGGCCTGGCCCTGCCCGAGCCGGAGGTCGTGTTCCCGAAGTACGTGGAGCCCAGGGCTTAACGAGAAATTCATGACGGCGGCCCCGCATCCGGATTCCGGATGCGGGGCCGCCGTTCTCGGCATGGTGCGCGCGCGTTGCCGGTGCGCGCTCAGGGCGCCAGGCGGGTCACCGCCCCCAGGAAGCCGGTGGCGTACAACGACTTCGGATCCCAGCCGGGTCCGGCGCCGAAGCGCACCGAGGTGACGAACGGCAGGTCCCGCGCGATGGTGCAGTAGGTCCCGGCCTCCGGATCCACGCGGACCACCGTGCCCGCGGTGTTGAGCGCCACGTAGACCGCGCCGTCCGGGCCGACCGTCAGGTCGTCCGCCGAGTTCAGCGGCCCGAAACCGGGCAGGGTGATGCGCGCCGGGGCGGCGTCGGGATGCTCGAGGTCCACCGCGGCGATGACGGTGGCCGCGTCGAACGTCGTGGAGACGAACAGCTTTCGGCGGCCCGGATCGTAGGCCAGGCCGTTGGTGGAGGTCAGCTCCGGCGCGAGGGTGTGCGCACCGGAACCGTCGGCGGCCACCCGGGTGAGGGTGGTCGCCCCGCCCACGTCCCGGCTCACCACGAAGCCGCCGTCCGGTAGCTGCGCCAGGCCGTTGGGCATGCGCAGGCCGGTGACGGCCGTGTGAACGGCGCCGGTGGCCAGATCGACGGCGACGATCGCGCCGTCGGGGGTGTCCGAGACGCCGCTGGCGAAGGTATTCCCGGTGTTCACGTACGCGGTGCCGCCGGACACCACCAGGCCACCCGGCGTTTCGACGGGGGCCACGGTGACGCGGCTACCGTCCGGCGTCAGGCGAACCAGCCCGCCGCCGGCGCCGCCGAACGAGGTCTCCGAGAGCAGCAGACCGCCGGTCCCGTCGAAGGCCAGGTTCTCCAGGACGCCGAAGCCGCTCGCGACGGTGGACGCGGAGCGGACCGCACAGCCTCCGACTTCGTTTGCGGCAGTGGCGATTCCATTCGCCCCGAGGGTCAGCAGCGCTATCGATTGAGCGGTGACCACCCCGCTCACGAGGGCCTTCGCAAAGTGCATGCGCCCAACCTAACCGGAGCCGACATTCGAAATCCAGTGCCGCTCAGACAGTTTCGTTACGACATAGATGTAACTGTCAGTTACATTTTTCGTCGGACGGGTGATCAGGTGAAGTCCCTCACAGCGAACCATTCGGTATCTATGTTCTCACCGGCGCAGATGGTCGACGAGGTCGGTGTCCCAGACAGCATCCGGCAAACGGAGCGGTCGCTCGCGTCATTACCGTCGGGTAGCCTCAATCCGTCACCGATTCAGATTGCTTTTCTTCGCACTTTCAGGAGTCCCTGTGCCGCATTCTCGATTCGAGTCGATCGGCGCTTATCTGCCGTCGAAACGCGTCACCACAGAAGAGCTGGTCGCGCAATTGAAGCAGGCCCCTCCATTCGATCTCGAAAGAATCACGGGCGTTCAGGAACGACGATTCCGCGACACCAGCCCGGAGAACACCGAAGACTCCTTCACGCTCGCGATGAACGCGGCGCAGGACTGTCTTTCCAGGTCACAGTATGCCGCCACCGACCTGGACGTGATCATCTCGACCTCGATCACGCGCAGCAAGGACGGCACCAAGATGTATATGGAGCCGTCCTTCGCCGGTTCCATCGCGCGCGAACTCGGCGCTCGCGAAGACACTATTTCGTTCGATCTCTCGAATGCGTGCGCGGGAATGATGACCGGCACCTACATTCTGGATCGCATGATTCGCTCCGGTGCTGTGCGCCGCGGAATGGTGGTGAGTGGCGAGGCCATCACCCCCATCGCGGAAACCGCTGTCACCGAAATCACCGAGAAATACGATCTGCAATTCGCGTCACTCACGGTGGGCGATTCGGGCGCGGCCGTGGTACTGGACGAAGCCGTCGACGACAACGACAAGATCCACTACATCGAGTTGATGACCGCCTCGGAGTTCTCGCACCTGTGCCTGGGCATGCCGAGCGAGAAGTCGCAGGGCGTCGCGCTCTACACCGATAACCGCAAGATGCACAACGAGTCGCGCTTCCTGCTGTGGACCGATTCGCAGCGCAACCACCTCGAGCAGCAGGGCAACACCTTCGCCGAGGAGAACTTCGACTACATGATCCATCACCAGTTCGGCGCGGGCGCGATTCCCTTCATGAACGCCATCGCCGAGCGCGAGTTCGGCAGCCCCATGCCGCCGGACCTGAACGTGATCGAGAAGTACGGAAACACCTCCACCACTTCGCACTTCATCGTGCTCCACGATCAGCTGAGCCAGGAGGCCATCCCGGCCGGCTCCAAGATCCTGATGGTCCCCGCCGCCTCCGGCGTCGTCGGGGGCTTCCTGTCCACCACGATTTCATCCCTGAAGGTCTGACATGGGCGTGCGCATCAAATCCACCGGAACCAGCCGGGCCGGAGACACTTTCAGCATCGTGGAGCTCAGCGGGCAGGCCGCGCGCCAGTCCATGGAGCGGGCCGGGGTACGCCCCGATCAGGTCGGCGTGCTCATCAACGCCGGCATCTTCCGGGACTCCAATACCGTGGAACCCGCTGTGTCCGCGCTGATTCAGAAGGCCGCCGGAATCGGGCTCGACTACGAGAAGAACGATCCGCGTTCGTTCTCCTTCGATCTCATGAACGCCGGCGTCGGATCGCTCAATGCGGTGCAGGTGGCCCAGTCGATTCTGGAAACCGGTAGCGCCGAGCACGTTCTCGTGGTCTCGGGCGACACCCATCCCTCCACCAAGCGGGGCGCGGCGGACGCCGAATTCCCGTACGCCACCACCGGTGCCGCGCTGTTGCTGGAGCGCACCGACGAGCCCGAGGGCTTCGGCCGGGTGCACACCGTCTCGGGCGCGGGCACACCCGTCATCGAGTCCTACGTGGATGTGGCCACGATGGGTACCCGGGGCCGCGACCTCATGACCGTGGTGCGCGAACCCGACGCCGAGGACCGGCTGCTGACCGTGGCCGCCGACGCGGCGCGGCTGGCGCTCTCGGACGGCGAGCCGGATCAGGCCCGCACCGCGCTCATCGCCTCCACCCCGACCGCCGGTTTCGGCGAGCGGCTGGCGGCCGAGCTGGGCATCGCCCCCAACGCGGTGCTGCTCCCGGATCTGTCGCAGGGCGACCCGCACACCGCGGCCCTGACCCTCGCGTACGACCTGGCGGCACAGCAGGATTCGCTCGGCGCGTTCACCCACGTGCTGTTCGTCGCCGCCGGCGCGGGCCCCTCGGCCGCGGCGGTGCTCTACCGACTGCCGGCCGTCGTCGGAGCCGCGGCGTGACGACCGCTACCTACTGGCAGGCCATCGACCGCTTCCGCGCGGTCGCGGCCGCGGAGCCCGACCGGGAAGTCGTGATCTTCCCGGCGGGCACGGCGGCCTCCGGACTTCCGGAGTACCGCCACCTGACCTATCGCGAACTGGACGAGTGGTCCGACTCCATCGCGGCGCACCTCGTCGCCGCCGGGGTGGGCCGGGGCACTCGCACCATCGTGCTGGTCCTGCCGAGCCCCGAGCTGTACGCGATCATGTTCGGGCTCTTGAAGATCGGCGCGGTCCCGGTCGTCATCGATCCGGGCATGGGACTGCGCAAGATGCTCAACTGCCTGCGCGCGGCCGACGCCGAGGCGTTCATCGGGATTCCGCAGGCGCATGCCGCGCGCGTGCTGTTCCGCAAGTACTTCCGCGGGATTCGCGTCCCGATCACGGTGGGGCCGCGCTGGTTCTGGGGTGGGGAGACACTGCAGAGCTGGGGCGGACCCGCGGCCGTGGCGGCGGGGGCCGCCCCGGCGGCCGAGTCCGGCCGCGGCGGCGCGGCCCGGGCACGTGTTCGGTCCCTGCGCGCCAGGGTGGCCGGCGCGCGCGCCGAATGGGAGCGCGGCTCGGCCTCGCTGCCCACCGCCTACACCGTGGTCCAGCGCACCCCCGCGCCCGCGGACGAGCTGCTGCTCATCGCCTTCACCACCGGCAGCACCGGACCGGCCAAGGCCGTGGAGATGACGCACGGGAACCTCTCGGCCATGGTCGATCAGGTCGACGCCGCCCGCGAGCGCGTCGCCCCCGGCACCTCGCTCATCACCCTGCCCCTGGTCGGCATCCTGGACATGCTGCTGGGCTCGAGATGCGTACTGCCGCCGCTGATTCCGAGCCAGGTCGGCTCCACCGACCCGGCGCACGTGGTGGACGCGATCAACCGGTTCGGGGTGCGGACCATGTTCGCCTCCCCCGCCGTGCTCATTCCGCTGCTGCGGCATCTGGAATCGGCCGGGGTGAAGATCCCCACGCTGCACAGCATCTACTCCGGCGGCGCACCCGTCCCGGACTGGTGCATCGCCGGCCTGCGCGAGGTGCTCGAGCCCGATGCCCAGGTGCACGCGGGCTACGGTTCGACCGAGGCCCTGCCCATGTCGACCATCGAATCCCGGGAACTGCTCGGCGGTCTGGTGGAACGCGCCCATCGCGGCGAGGGCACCTGCATCGGGCGTCCCGCGGAGAACGTGCGCGCCCGGCTGGTCGCCATCACCGATGATCCGCTGCCGGACTGGTCCGACGCACAGGCCCGCGCGGACGAACTGATCGCGACCCGCGGCATCGGCGAACTCGTGGTCGCGGGCCCGAACGTGAGCACCCGCTACTACTGGCCGCGCGAAGCCAATCGCGCGGGCAAGATCCGCGAGGACGGCGTGGTCTGGCACCGCACCGGTGATCTCGCGTGGATCGACGACGAGGGCCGGATCTGGTTCTGCGGGCGCAAGAGTCAGCGCGTGCACACCGCCGGCGGCCCCATGTTCAGCGTGCAGGTCGAACAGGTCTTCAACACCCTGCCCGGGGTGGCCAGGACCGCGCTGGTCGGCGTCGGCCCGCGCGGCGACCAGCAGCCCGTGCTGTGCGTGGAGGTCGAGGCCGGCGCGAACCCGCTGAGCCTGACCGCCGAACTGCGCGATCGCGCAGCCGAATTCGAGGTCACCGCACCCGTGCGGCACTTCCTTTTCCATCCGAAGTTCCCCGTGGACATCCGTCACAATGCCAAGATCGGCCGCGAGCAGCTGGCCGTCTGGGCAACCGAGCAGCTCGGAGAGGACAGGGCACGATGAAGGTGACCGTACTGCGGGCGATTCCGATCCTGGGCTGGCTGTATCTGGCCGCCGGGGTGCTGGCCGCTCTCACCGGCAGCGCGCCGGCCAACCGGTTCCTGCGGGCGATCTTCTGGATCGACGCCTTCCTCAGCATCGTGGTGCACGCGGCCCAGATTCCGGCTGCCCTGCGCGCGAGCGCGGGCACCGGTCGCTCCCCGGTCCAGACCGCGGTGCTGACCCAGATCTTCGGGCTCACCTGGTGGAAAACGCAGGGGGCCGCCCGATGAGCACCAAGAAGGCACTGGTCACCGGCGCGTCCGGCTTCCTGGGCGGCGCCATCGTGCGCCGCCTGCTCGCCGAGGGCGACTACCGGGTGGCGATCCTGGCGCGGCCCACCAGCAACCTGCGCGATCTGGACGCTGTCATCGATCGGGTGGAGATCGTCACCGGCGATCTCACCGATCCGGCATCGCTGGATCGCGCCACCCGCGGCGTGGACGCGGTCTTCCACAGCGCGGCCCGCGTCGACGAGCGCGGCACCCGCGCCCAGTTCGTGGCCGAGAACCTCACGGCCACCGAGCAATTGCTGGCCGCCGCGCGCCGCAACGGCGCCGGCCGTTTCGTGTTCATCTCCAGCCCCAGCGCGCTCATGGATCGCGACGGCGGCGACCAGGTGAACATCGACGAATCGGTGCCCTACCCGCACCGGTATCTGAACCTGTACTCCGAGACCAAGGCCGCCGCCGAACGCGCGGTACTGGCCGCCGACGCACCGGGTTTCACCACCTGCGCGCTGCGGCCCCGGGCCATCTGGGGCGCGGGCGACCGGTCCGGGCCGATCGTGCGGCTGCTGAGCCGGGCGGCAACCGGCTCGCTGCCGGATCTGTCGTACGGCAAGCAGGTGCTGGCCTCGCTGTGCCACGTCGACAACATCGCCGACGCCGCGGTCAAGGCGGCGAGCTCGGAAAAGGTCGGCGGCAAGGCGTATTTCATCGCCGATGCCGAGCAGACCGACGTGTGGGGCTTCCTGGGCGAGGTCGCCGAGGGCCTGGGGTACGAACGACCCAGCCGGCAGCCCAACCCCAAGGTGCTGAACGCCGCGGTCGCCGTCATCGACACCGTCTGGCGGATTCCCTACGTCGCCACCCGCTGGTCGCCGCCGCTGTCCCGCTACGTGGTGGCGCTCATGACCCGCACCGCCACCTACGACACCGGCGCCGCCGCAGCGGATTTCGAGTACCGGGCGGTCATCGACCGTGCGACCGGGCTCACCGAATTCCTGGCCTGGCTCGAAACCCAGGGCGGCGTTACCGAATTGACCAAGGACCTACGGTAAGCACGCCGGCGGTCCGCGCGCAGCAGAGGCAGTTATGAGCACCTTCCGCCGGCCCATCTCTCCCACCGAACTCATCTATTTCCCCATGCGGGACCTCGCGCCGCCGTTCCTGATGCAGTTGGCCATCGAGGGCGAGGGCAGCCTCGACGCCGAACGGCTGCGGCGCGCGGTCGCCATCGCGTCAGCGGCCAATCCCGGTGCGCGACTGGTGCGTGACGGCTCGTACTGGGTGGACAGCGGGGTCGCGCCAACCGTGCGCGAGGTGCACCACGCGCTGCGGTTCCCGGCTCTCGAGGCGGATCCCGTGCTCACCAGCCCGATCGGGCCGACGCCGGAGTCCACCACCGAGGTGCTGCTGCTGACCGCCGATCCGGTGACCATCGTGTTCCGCGTGTTCCACGGGGTCATGGACGGCATGGGCATGGTCATGTGGGCCACCGACATCCTGCGCGTGCTGCGCGGGCAGGAGCCCGTCGGCGCGGCCGATCCCGTGGCCGATGCCGAACTCGTCGCGAAGGTGGGCGCTCCGGGGAAGCCCGCGCTCATGGTGCCGCGCTTCGGATCCGCCCTCGGGCGCGGCCGCCAGGACGCGGGCGAGCACCGGCACCTGTTGCGGCACCGGACCATTCACGCCGCGGGTCCGGGTGCGCTCATGCGGGTCGCGGCCATTCTCGCGGACGAAGGCGGACCGCTCTCGCGCATCATGATTCCGGTCGATCTGCGGCGGCACGATCCGGCGCTGCGGTCCACCGGCAATCTGGCGCTGCCGCTGTTCCTGGACGCGCGGCCCGGCACGGACTGGAAGCAGCTCAACGCCGAGAAGCGCGCGGGCCTCGCCGAGGGCCGCGAACTCAACCAGATGGACAACACCGGGCTGACCAAGCTCCCGCCCGCGGCGGGCCGGGCACTGGCCCGCTCGCTCAACTGGGTGGGCGCGCGGCTGGGCCGGAACCTGGCCTCGGCCACCGTCTCCCACATGGGCCGCTACGACCTCGAAGCCCTGGCGGTGCCGGGTTTCGCACCCACCTCGGTCCGGGTGCTGCCCCAGCACAGCGTGGCCATGCCGATTCTCATGGGACTGACCGAGGGCGGCGGCCGCACCGAGCTGACGGTCTCGGTGCGCAGCGGGCGCGGTATCCCGGATCGGCTGGACGCACTGCTGGACCGGATCGTGCGCACCCTGGAAAGCGAACTGACACCGGCGGATTCGGCGCAATCCCGGACCGTCGCCCCTGGGACCGACGCGACGGGGACCGCCGGGCGATGACCGGAATCCGCCGGGTGCTTCGAGCGGCCACGAATCTCGGCACCACCGAAACGGAGTTGTGAACCGATGAACACCTGGGCGCGGCTGGTTGTTTCGTGGCCGAAGACTGTTCTTGCGGCGGCGATACTGTTCGCGCTCGCGTGCGGGCTCTTCGCGACCGGGCTGGCCGACAAGGTCAGTGCGGCCGGATTCAGCGATCCGGCAAGCGAATCCAGCGAGGTCGATCGCTGGGTGACAGAGCAGCTCGGACCGCAGAATCCGGACATCCTCGCCATCTACACCGCGCCGGAGGGGCAGACGCTGGCCGACATCGGCCCGCGCGTGCTCGAGTCGGTGCAGCGCATCGATCCGGCACTGCTGGATCGCCCGGTCGAAACCTACTGGAACAGCACGCGGCAGCAGTACCTGCGCTCGCCCGACGGGCGGCAGGCGGTGGCCGCGGTGTTCGCGGCCGGCGACGACAACCGGCGCATCGCGGTGTATCCCGATATCGCGGAACACCTTCGGGTACCGGGCGTCGAGACGCAGCTGACCGGCTACAGCGCGCTCGCGGACACCATCAGCAACCAGTCGCGCCGCGATCTCGTGATCGCCGAATCCATTTCGATTCCGCTCACCGCCATCGTGCTGGTGCTGGTCTTCGGCGGGGTGGTGGCCGCGCTGCTGCCGGTGCTGGTCGGCACGCTGGCCGTCATCGGCGCGCTCGGCGCGGTGGGGCTCATCGCCCGATTCACCGAGGTCAGCATCTTCGCCATGAACGTGGTGTCGCTGCTCGGGCTCGGATTGGCCATCGACTACGGGCTTTTCGTGGTCAGTCGCTTCCGCGAGGAACTGGCGGCGGGGCGCACCGTGCCCGAGGCGCTCACCCGCACACTTACCACCGCCGGGCGCACCGTGCTGTTCTCGGCGCTGCTGCTCATGTGCGCGTTCGCCGGCACCTTCGTCTTCCCGCAGGCGGTGCTGCGCTCACTCGGCTTCGGGGCCATGGCGGCGGTCGCCCTGGCCGCGCTGCTCTCGCTGACCGTGCTGCCCGCCATCCTGGTGCTGCTCGGCCCGCGCGTGGGCAAATGGAGCTGGCGCGCGGACGCTTTCGAGCACGCCGAGGCGCGCGCGCAGCGCTTCTGGGGCCGGGTCGTCACCGCCGTCATGCGCCGTCCCGGCACCGTCGCCATCGCCGTGGGCGCGCTGCTGCTCGTGCTGGCCGCGCCGCTGACCAGCGTGCGCCTGGGCGACATCGACCACACCGCGCTGCCCGCGGGCAACGAAACCCGCGTCGCGGTGGAGGAATTGGCGGCGAACTTTCCCGCCGCGAACAGCGGTGCGACCGTGCTGCTGCGCGAAACCGGCGGCGGGACACCCACTCCCGCGCACATCAGTGCCGCCCTGCGCGAGCTGAGCGCGGTTCCCGGTGTGCGCCAGGCACTGTCGCTGGGCACCCGCGAGGACGCGGCCATCATCCACACCGCGCTGGCCGCACCCGACCGCTCCCCCGCCGCGCAGGACATCGTGAAATCCATCCGGGAGATTCGCCTCGACGGCACGGAACTGCAGGTCGGCGGCGAAAGCGCGGTGACCGCGGACAGCGTCACCGCCGTGCTCTCCAAGCTCCCGCTGATGCTGGTGGTCATGGTGAGCGTGACGCTGCTGATGCTGGCGCTGGCCTTCCGCTCGGTGGTGCTGCCGGTCAAGGCGGTGCTCATGGCCTTCCTCAGTCTCGCGGCCACTTTCGGCGTGCTGACCTGGATATTCGATCAGGGCCACCTGGCAGATGCGCTACGCGTCAGTCCAGGGCCACTCTCGGCGGGGATGCTGGTGCTGATCATCGCGGTGGTCTTCGGCCTCTCCACCGACTACGAGGTCTTCCTGCTCTCACGCATGGTGGAGGCGCACGACGCCGGTGCGGACACCGAGGAAGCGGTACGCGTCGGCACGGTCCAGACGGCCCGCGTGATCACCGCCGCCGCAACACTTCTGGTGCTGATCACCGGCGCGTTCACGATCTCCCCGCTGACCCCCATGCGGTTCCTCGGCCTCGGCATGGTGATCGCCCTGGTCATCGACGCGACCCTGGTCCGCATGCTCCTGGTCCCCGCGCTGGTGAAGCTGATGGGACCGGCCAACTGGTGGACCCCGTTCCGCCCCGGCCCCCGCAGCACGGAGGTACAACCGCTCGTGAAAACCGAAGAGTCCAGGGCCGTCTGATCGCTCGCCGCTTCGTCCCGCGCGGCGTCTCCGGCGGATACCGCATCCGGGACAACAAGATTCGCCGCTGGTGGGGCGACCTCTACGAGCTGTGCCCGGACGAACTCGTGGCCGAGTTGAACGGCGCGAAACGCCCCGACCGGATCACCGAACTGACCAAACAGGCCCGCGCTCGCAAACGCTGAGCTCGCGTGGCCCGCCCGAACGTCACCGACTCCCCGCCGGCCCAGGTCCGAACCGGCCGGGCGCGAACCCGCTCACGCCCAACAGGAAACAGAGCCGCTTCCGGCGGCGGGCGACGAGAAGAAGACCGGCAATTGCCGGGGGCGGCGGCGGGGCGTGGGGCAGCGGCTCTCTCATCGGGCACGATGAATGGCCCGGCGAAGCGGGCCGGGGTGGCTCGCGCCGATCACTCGTGAGCTGGGCGCGTGGCTACTCCGCGGCGCGAGCGGCGAGTACCGCGTCGTACAGCGCCTTGCGGGCGGTGCCCGTGTTCTGGGACACCTCGGCGCAGGCGTCCTTCAGGCGCAGGCCGGCGGCGGCCAGGGCCTCCACCCGTTCCACCAGGTCGGCCGGGTCTATCGAAACCGGTTGTGCGCCTTCGAGTACCACGGTGATCTCGCCGCGCGCGCCCTCGACCGCCCAGCCCGCCAGCTCGGCCAGGGTGCCGCGCACGACCTCCTCGTAGGTCTTGGTGAGCTCGCGGCAGACCGCGCCGCGGCGGTCGGGGCCGAGCACCTCCACCGCGTCGGCCAGGCAGTCGGCCAGGCGGTGCGGGGCCTCGAAGAAGGCGCAGGCGCGGGACTCCGTCGCCAGGGTGCGCAGCCACTCCTTGCGCTGGCCGGACTTGCGCGGGGCGAAACCGTCGAAGCAGAAGCGCTCCACCGGCAGCCCGGACAGCGCCAGCGCGGTGGTCACCGCCGACGGGCCGGGCAGGCAGGTGATCGGCAGGTCGCGTTCCACGCAGGCCGCGACCATGCGGTAGCCGGGATCGCTCACCGACGGCATGCCCGCGTCGGTCACCAGCAGCACCGTGCGGCCCGACTCGATCTCCTCGAGCAGCATCGGGATGCGCGCGGTCTCGACATGGTCGTAGAAGCTGACCACCCGCCCGGTGATCTCCACCTCGAGCGCCTTGGCCAGCGACCGGGTCCGGCGGGTGTCCTCGGCGGCGACGATCTCCGCCGACCCCAGCGCGTCCCGCAGCCGCTGCGAGGCGTCACCGATGTCGCCCATGGGCGTGGCGGCGAGCACCAGCCGTCCGGCTCGGATCGGCTCCGCACTCATCGCACTCCCGTTCGTCGTGGTTCCGGCCGCCGAGCGAACGGCGGCGGGCAGCGCCCGAATCCCGGCGCCCGCCCAGCATACGGCGGGCCGCCGCACCGCCCGGGCGGCCGTGCGCCACCGCGGCGATCGACCGTCGGCGTGCGGCGAACCGCCCGGCGCGGGGCAGTTCCCGCATCACCGTGCCCAGCGCGGCGTGCGGGTGGCACGTACCCGGCGAGCGCCGGCCGACTACGAACCCGCCGAACCAGCGGCATCTCCGGCGACCCGGGTCGACGCGAGCCCGGCGGGATGGCGAACCGCCCGTGCGGGCGCGCCGCCGGACTCACCGGGGCGCGACCGGCCGGGCGGTGACCGCATAACATCGGGGGCGTGACCCAGGTGACCGAGGCGCGACCGCCAGCGAGTGAGGCGGGGGTGGCGTTGTCGAGTCCCGCGCCACTACGACCGTCAGCCGAATACGGGCCCACCGACTGGGCACGCGGCTGGGTCGTCACGATCGTGCTGACCACGGTGGCCGCGCTGACCCGCTTCATCATGCTGGGCTACCCCACCGACGCCAAGACCCCGGTCTTCGACGAGAAGCACTACGCCCCGCAGGGCTGGCAGGTCCTGACCGGCGGCGGCACCGAGGACAATCCCGGCTACGGGCTGGTCGTGCACCCGCCGGTGGGCAAGCAGATGATCGCCATCGGCGAGGCCATCTTCGGCTACAACGGCTGGGGCTGGCGCTTCACCGCCGCGATCTGCGGAACCATCCTGGTGCTCTTGGTGATTCGCATAACCCGGCGCATGACCCGCTCCACCCTGATCGGGGCGTTCGCGGGCATCCTGCTCATCGTCGACGGGGTCACCTTCGTCTCCTCCCGCCTGGGCATGCTCGACATCTTCCAGACGCTGTTCGTGGTGGCGGCCTTCGGCTGCCTCATCGTCGACCGCGACGAGATACGCGCGCGCATGGCCCTGGTCGCCGCCGAGGGCCGCCTGGACGACAGCGAGTACGGACCGCGATTCGGCGTGCGCTGGTGGCGATTCGGCGCGGGCGTCCTGCTCGGGCTCGCCTGCGGCACCAAATGGTCCGGCATCTACTTCGTGGTCGCCTTCGCCGCCCTGAGCCTGGCCTTCGACCTGTCCGCGCGCCGCGGGTACCGGGTCCGGCGCCCCTGGGCCGGCACCGCGGTCCGCGATCTCGGACCGGCCTTCTACGCCCTGGCCATCGTGCCGATCGCGGTCTACCTCATGACCTTCTGGGCCTGGTTCGCCAACGAGACCGGCTACGACCGGTACGCGGTCGGGGTGCGCGTCGGCAACGACGGCATGTTCTCCTGGGTGCCCGCCGCCCTGCGCTCGCTGTGGTTCTACGGCGGCGAGGTCCTGACCTTCCACAAGGAGCTCACCAACTCCGCGGGCAACCACCACCCGTGGGAATCCAAGCCGTGGACCTGGCCGATGGGCCTGCGCCCCATGCTCTACTACTACGCCGACACCAACGTGACCGGTTGCGACGCATCGCAATGCGTGAAGGCCGTCATGCTGATCGGCACGCCCGCGCTGTGGTGGCTGGCGCTGCCCATGCTCGCCTGGGCGCTGTGGCGCAGCATCGTGCGCCGCGACTGGCGCTACGCGGCCGTCCTGGTCGGCTACGGCGCGGGACTGCTGCCCTGGTTCCTGACCCTGGACCGGCAGATGTACTTCTTCTACGCGCTGCCGCTCGCGCCCTTCCTGGTGATGGGTGTGGCCCTGGCCCTGGGCGACATCCTCGGGCACGCCCCGCCCCGCGGCCGCAGGCTGTCCGGCTCGCCGCACTGGCAGCAGTTCACCCCGCCCAGCGAACGCCAGGGCCTGGGCCTGCTGCTGGTGTGCATCTATCTGGCGCTGGTGATCGCCAACTTCATCTGGCTGTGGCCGATCCTCACCGGTATGCCGATCACCCCGGCGGACTGGCACGACCGGCTCTGGCTGGACAGCTGGCGCTAGCCCCGGCTCTCCCCCAGCGCCGCACGCAGATACCGCACCGCGGCCTCGTCGTCGAGACCGAGGCGGCGGATGACCGCGACGTACTCGGTCGCCGCGCGCCCGGCCACATCGCGGGTCGGGTCACCCGAGGACGCGATGAAAGAGCCCAGCCTGCCCCGGGTTTCGAGCACCCCGTCCTGTTCCAGCTCCCGATAGGCGCGAGCCACCGTGTTGGGGGCCAGCTTCAGATGCGCGGCCAGTGCGCGCACCGTCGGTATCTTGGTTCCCGCCGCCAGCTCCCCGGAACGCACCCGGGCCACGATGCCCTGGCGCAGTTGCTCGTACGGCGGAACCGTCGAATGGTGGTCGACCGGTATGTCGAGCATGTCTTCTCACACCTCGTCACGCGACAGCGGGCAGGACAGGCACCGTGGTCCGCCCCGGCCCGAGCCCAGTTCGGATCCCGGAATGGGCAGCACCTCGATGCCGGCGTCGACCAGGCGCGCATTGGTCATCTCGTTGCGTTCGTAGGCGATCACCACGCCCGGCGCCAGGGCGAGGGTGTTGTTGCCGTCGTCCCATTGTTCGCGCTCGGCGGTGACCCCGTCGAGGCCGGTGTCGATGACGCGCAGCTTCTCGATCCCCATGGCCTCGGCGGCGGCGGGCAGGAACGGATCCGGGCCCAGCATGGTCACCGTCCCGTCCGCCTCCTTGCGAATGGTGAACGCGCACAGGGAATCCTGCACCGCCGGGTACATGACCACCGCGTCCACGTCGACCATGGTGCAGACGGTGTCCAGATGCATGGTGGCCCGGGTCTGGGCGATCGGCACCACCAGCACGGTGTGGGCCAGATCGTCCTCGAACAGGCTGCGCGCCAGCGCTTCCGCGCCCGCCGGGGTGGTGCGCTCGCCCACCCCCACCGCGACCACGCCCTTGGCCAGCAGCAGCACGTCGCCGCCCTCGATGGGCGCGGTGTGCGATTCGTAGGCCCGGCGCACGCCGAGGAAGCGGGGATGGAAGGCGTAGATGAGATCGGTCAGCGAGGTCTCGCGCGCCCGCGCGGGCAGGGCGAGCGATGTGATCGCCACCCGCCGCCCGACCCAGAACGAGGAGTCGCGGGTGAACAGCAGGTTGGGCAGCGGATCGATGACGAAGTCGTGCCCGTGGTGCATGCGCCGCACCAGCGAGGCGGTGTTCCCGAACGGCAGCTCGTCGAAGGTCATCCCGGACATCAGGATCTGCGCCAGCTCCGGCGCGGGCACGGTGCGCAGATAGGCGGCCAGCTCGTCGGCCAGGGCGTGGCCGAGCCGGCGCGCGTCCACCGCACCGGAGATGCCCTGGATGCGCGCGGCGCCGCTGACCCCGATGGTCTGGGTCAGCAGATCGGCCAGCAGCAACACCTCCACGCCACGACCGCGCAACACCTCGGCGAAGGTGTCGTGCTCCTGCTGCGCCCGCTCCACCCACGGGATGGCGTCGAAGAGCAGCTGATCGTTGTTGCGCGGGGTGAGACGGCGCAACTCGTCGCCGGGTCGATGCAGGAGCACCGTATGCAGTGCGCCGACCTCCGAGGTCACGGAAAGCGGTCGCGCCGGGGGCGCAGCCTTGATTCCCATGATCTGACGGTAGTTGCCCGGGACAGAGATGGCATGCAATTCGACGCCGGGAAAAACCTCGAGTAACCTTCAGCTATGCAGACCACCCCGTGGCAGGCGAAGGAGTTGACACCGGGCCAGCTGGCACAACGCGCCGGAGTTGCGGTGTCCGCCTTGCATTTCTACGAACGTGAGGGTTTGATCACAGCCCGCCGAACCAGTGGCAACCAGCGCCGCTACCCCCGGGAAACCCTGCGCCGGCTGGCCTTCATCCGCATCTCACAGCGTGTCGGAATTCCGCTCGGCGAAATCCGCGGCGCGCTGGACCGGCTGCCCGACGGCCGCACCCCCACCCGCCGCGACTGGGAGGCGCTGTCCACCGCCTGGCGCACCGATCTCGACGAGCGCATCGAGCAGCTGATTCGCTTGCGCGACAGTCTCACCGGCTGCATCGGCTGCGGCTGCCTGTCCCTGGGCACCTGCAAGATCGTCAACGCGCACGACCACATGGGCGACGACGGCCCGGGCGCGCGTGTGCTGGACGTGCACGTCACCGAGCCGCAGGCCGCCGAGCCGTGCGTCGACACCTCGACCGGCTGCGTCAGCCCCTTGGCAGAAACGTCGTGAACAGGCCGTTGGCCTTGCGCATGGCGAACTCGTAGGGCCAGGCGAACTTGCGCGCCCACCAGTAGCCGAACCGGATGTCGAACTGGGTGTGCACCAGGTAGCGGTTCTTCTCGACCCCGCGCAGAATCGACTTGGCCACGTCCTCCGGCGATTTCGCGTGCCGGCGAAAACGGCTGATCCACGCCTGAATTCGCGGGTCCTCCCGGTCGACGCCGACGATGTCGACGCTGTGCACCAGCGGGGTGTCCACCGCGCCCGGCACCACCAGGTGCACGGAGATGTCGTGCCGCTCCAGATCGAACCGCAGCACGTCCGAGACCCCGCGCAGGCCGAACTTGCTCGCGCTGTAGGCCGCGTGCCAGGGCAGCGCCAGCAGCCCGGCCGCGGAGGACACGTTGACCAGCGACCCGCCCCGCCCGGCCGCGACCATCGGCGGCACGAAATTCTCGATCACGTGGATGGGGCCCATGAGGTTGACGTCCACCATGCGCTTCCAGTGCTTGTGCTCGAGGTTCTCCACGGTCCCCCAGACCGAGACGCCCGCGACGTTCATGACCACGTCCATCGAATCGCCGACCCGCTCGCGCACCTGCCCGGCGAAAGCGGTGACCGCGTCGTAGTCGCTGACGTCCAGGGCCTGCGCGTAATCCACGATGCCGCCCTGCGCGCGGATGAGGGCCACGGTCGAGTCCAGCCCCTCGGCGTTCACGTCCGTGAGCACCAGGCGCGCCCCCCGGCTCGCCGCCGCGGTGGCCGTGGCACGACCGATGCCGCTGGCGGCCCCGGTAATCAGAGTCTTCTTGCCGCTGAAGCTTCGATCACGCACGCCGGTTCCCACATCCCTCGATGGATTGCCCCTGTTATTCCCCGCACGCTACTACGCGGTAGCGCGCTCCCGCGAGCATCGACGCCCAGAGCCCGCCCCCAATTTCTAGGGCGCGCCGGGACGCCCGGCGCCCGGAAGATCCAGGTCCAGCGCGATCCGGCCGGCCGCCAGATGCTCGGCCACCTCATCGGCCGGCATCGGCCGCGCGATCAGGAAGCCCTGTGCCCGATAGCATCCCAGCGCCACCAGGGTCCGGGCGGCGACCGTGGTCTCCACCCCTTCGCCGACCACCCCGAGCCCGAAGGAACCGGCCAGTCCCACAATGGATTTGACGATGGCCAGATCGTCGGCGCTGGCGCCGAGCCGCTGCACGAAACCACGGTCGATCTTGACCGCGTCCACCGGCAGCGCTTTGAGATGCGACAGCGAGGAATACCCCGTGCCGAAGTCGTCGATGGCGATCTGCACGCCCATGCGCTTGAGCCCGCGCAGGGTGACCTGGGTGCGCGCCAGATCCTGCACCACCACGTGCTCGGTGATCTCCAGGCAGACCGAACTGCCGTCGATGCCGTAGCGGCGCAGGATGCCCTCCATGGTCTCCACGAAGTCCAGGCTCACCAACTGCACCGGCGACACGTTGATGCGGATGACGACGTTCGAGGCCAGCCCGCGCTTGCGCCACTGCGCGAACTGCTCGCACGCCGACCGAATCACCCAGCGCCCCAGCTCACCCGCGAGGTTGGTGGCCTCCGCGACGCCGACGAACGCGCCCGGCGGGAGCAGTCCGCGGGTGGGGTGCTGCCAGCGCACCAGCGCCTCCAGGGCCACGACCCGGCCCGTGCGCAGATCCACTTCCGGCTGATAGTGCAGCAGCAGTGAGCCGTCCGAGACCGCACCGCGCAGGTTCAGCTCCACATCGTCCTGGAGTTCGAACTGCGCGCGCATGGCGTCGGTGAAGACCGCGACCCCGTTGCCGCCGCTGGACTTGGCCGACAGCAGCGCGTGATCGGCCCGGCGCAGCACGTCGGCGACCGTGGTCTCACCCGGAATACCCACCGCCACACCGACACTCGCGCCGCGGCTGACGGTCTCCCCGCCCACGGTGACCCGGCGCGCGATGAGCTGCTGGATGCGGGTGGCCTCGAGATCGGCGGCGACCGCGTCCATCGGCTTGGCCGGGACGATGACGAATTCGTCGCCGCCCAGGCGCGCGATCATGTCACCGCGATCGAGGTGATCGCGCAGCCGGGTGGCCAGGGTGCGGATGAAATTGTCGCCCGCGGTGTGGCCCAGGAAGTCGTTGAGCGCCTTGAGCCGATCCAGATCCAGGAAGAACGCGGCCACCGGCCCGGGACTGCCCGCGCGCAGCCTGTCCTCCATGTGCTCGAGCAGCGCCCGGCGATTGGCCAGCCCGGTCAGATCATCGTGCATGGCTATATAGCGCAGCCGCTCCTCGGCCACCACGCGCGCCTGCAGCTGCGCGAACAGCGCGGCAATCGCCTTGAGCACATTGAGTTCTCGCGTGCTCCACTCGCGGTCGCCCTCTTTGACGAAGCCGAGCACCCCGGTCGACTCGTCCCGCGAGACCAGCGGCACCGCGGCCATCGACACCTCCGGAATGCCGGAGGACAGGTGGATGGTCTGCTGGTAGTCCGCGTGCTCGGGAATGGGCCGCACGATGAGCGGCTCGGTGGCGTGCTCGAGCCGGGCGAAGACCGAGTCCGCGCTCTCGAAGTAGGTGACGCGCAGCGGATCCGGGTCGATGTTCACGGCGCGTCGCGGCCACTCCGCGATCAGTATGGAGGCACGGCGCTCCCGATCGGTGTGCCGTAGATAGCTGAAGTCGACATCGAAATGAGTGACAAGCCAGGACAGCACCCGCTCACTCGCCGCCACCATCGTGGTGGCGTCGACACCCATCAACTCGGAGGCAACCTGGGTTACCAGTGAGTCGAGCGTCTGCCGAGGCACCTTGTCTCCGATCCCATCAGCGGCTTTCCGCACCCGGTATCGGGAGCCGCCGGCTCCGGGCCGTGACCTCCGCCGCATAGCTCAGGCGAAGTACCAACGCCACGGTCTCGTGCTCGGGCACTCCCAACAGGTCCAGGAAACGGCCTTGAAGTGACGTTAGTGTATCGGCGAAGTCCGGGGAAACCGTGCGTAGATCCTCGGTTCGTCGGGCGAACAGGAACACCGGCGACATCGGCTGCACGGTCAGGCCGTGCCGCTGCGCCTCGATCCAGACCCGCTGCAGGGTCTCCCCGGCACGGGCGTAGGCGATCAATTCGGCCGGATCACCCAGGGATGGTGTGGGGAAGGTGACCGCCGCCAGGGCCGAGGCCGAGCGCACCCGATCGAGGGTCGGCTCGCCCAGCGCGACACCGCCGTTCCACTCCCGAATTCGATCCATCACATCGGCGCGGCGCGCTATGTCGAGCTTGGCGAATTCGTCCGGGGCCAACTCCATGGTGCGCAGGTCCAGACCCGTGCGCAGGTCGTCGGCCGGCCAGCGTAGCTCGGAGAACATCTCCGCGTGCAGGACCGGGGTGAGGTAGCGGTACTGGTCGGAGGCGGCCAGCAGGATCGCGGCGGTCTCCAGGTCGCCGGGATCGGCGATCCAGCGCAGCCCGCCCTCGGCCTTGGCGGCGGTGGTGGCCAGCTGATGCAGCACGCCCGGGTCGGCGGGCTCGCCCGTGCCCAGGCGCCGATTGGTCACGCGGGTGAGCAGATCCGGGTAGGCGCGGGCCAGCTCCGGTTCGCTCCAATCGCTGAAGTGCAGGACCGCGGTCAGCGGCGCGCGATCGATGCTGTGCCGGCCGGGGGCGCCGGCCCGCAGTTCCGATTCGCCGAGCAGGCCGCGCGCGGCCGCGGCGGCCCGCGCGTTGTACAGCGCCGCGCCGACCGCGACCGCGCTGCCGCGATAACCGATGTCCATGCCCGAGGACCGGGCGGGATCGAGTTCGATGACGACCGCGGCGGGCTCGCGGCGCAGCTTCCAGGGCTGCACGTTGCCGCCGGAGGGCGCGAGCTGCGCGCAGGCCAGCACGGCGTCCACGTCGGTCTGGGGCACCGCCCGGACGTCCTGTGCGGGCCAGACCAGCTCGGTGACGGGTTCGGGCTCGGCGATGGCGTCGAGGCTGGTGCTCAGGTCGACCCGGGTGCGGCCCGAGGGCAGCGCGCCGCCGAGCCCGAGCCGGCGGACGGCCGCGGCCACGGTCGCGCCGCCGAGCTGCACGTCGCCCGCGAGTTGCGGCCAGCTGTCCAGGGTTTGGTCGATTTCGACCAGGCTGGCGGCGAATCGGTCGGAGAGTCCGAAGGCGTCGAGAATGCGCACCACGTACGGGGCCTTGTCGCGGGTGCTGAGGCCGCGCAGATCCGCCCGGCCGACGCCGCCGAGCAGACCGTGAAAGGGTTCGCGCGTGGGCTCGAGGTCGAAGCGCTCGATATCGAGCAGGCCGCGGTCGCTGGTCTCCATCAACAGCGGAATCTCATAGCGCCGTGCGGCTTCGCGGACAGCGAGCTTGATATCGAGGGAGTCGCACTCCTCGACCACGATGGTGAGGCCCTCGAAGAAGGCGTCGACGTTCGCGTCGGTCAGACCGTCGGTGAAGACCTCGACCGGCAGGTAGGGATCGATCTCAGCAATCCTGCGCGCGGTGACCACGGCTTTGTTGACGCCGATATCGAAGAGGGAACCGGGAATTCGGTTCAGGTTCGCGAGCTCGATGGTGTCGAAGTCGGCCAGCTTGATTCGGCCGCAGCTACCTTCCATGGCGAGCGTGTGCGCAATGGCGTGTCCGACGCTCTGGCCGACGACTCCAATTGTCTGTTTCACGAGTTCTTGTTGTTCGACTCGCGTCAGTTTGTTGCGGTTTCGATCCAATCGAACCGTTCGTAGCAATTCCGGCCCGGGTAGTCCGACAACCGAATTGCGCCAGGGGTAGAAAACCCACCGATCCGCTTCCGGTCCTTCCGACAATTCGGGCGGCGCGACCAATTCCGCGAATTCCTTGCCGAGCGAATCCCGTAAATCCGTGAATTCGATTGTGGCGTCGGCCCGTAATTCGGCCAGCCGGCGCGCATCTCGCGCATCGGATTCATCGAAAAACTGCGGTCGATAGGACGCAACCGCGGCATTGTCGGGATTCATATCTAGGCGGTTCCTCCGATACCGGACAGATCGGCCGTCAGTTGGTCACCACCGGCCGAAAGGGCTATGTGTTCCGCATCGATCAGGGCGAGCTGCGACTCGTCAGCTACTGACCGGTAGGACTCCATGTCCCACCACAGTGGAATAGTCCGATAACGCTGGTCGGGGAACGGTACCGCCGGAATCCACCAGTCCGAACGCGCCCCGCTGGTGCGATAACCCGACGCGGCGTGCTCGCCGGCTGTGACGAAGCCGTACCGAGCGTCCAGCAGGTTGGTGACGTGCACAACGCACCGGTCCAGGGCGGCGCCGAGCGAGCGGCGCTGGATGCGGTCCAGAGACCGATCGGCCCACACAGCTTTCACCTCGACGACACCCTGCGGTATCCGATCGGCAACCCGTTTACGCAGTGCGGTTTCTCCGGGATGTCCGGACCAGGCGGAAAGTGCGTTGACCTCGTCCACATGGGTGTAAGGGCCCTGAACTCGCAAGCCCGCGACCACTTCTCCGAAAGCGTCGATTGCCGTGACGAAGAGTGCGCTGGAACGACCATCGGCAGTTTTGTCGTAATCGAGCGCGGCTTCGACTCCGTACCGCCGGTAAGCGCGCAGCGCACCCGCCATGTTCCGGCGCCACAGGCCGGGATGCGCGTGCGGTGTACCTATCCAGAAGGTGCACCCCGACGACGCATCCTGGAATCGCAGCAAGTCCTCATCGCCCAAATCCGACGGGACGACTGCGACTACTTCCACAGCCATACAGTTCCCTACTCCGTTGCTGCGCGGGCCCCCGCGCTACTCCCGAGCCCCCGACCGATACGGTCATGTATCAACCGCACCCGGTACAGGCACCTAGGGAGTATCCGCCAGCCGCAAGAAATTGTCCAGGCGTCCGGCAAATCTCCCGAAACCCGAATGGACGTCTAGAAATCACCCCTGGTCAAACCATTGCTATCAGTCATGTAACCCAATGACAAGACCGGTTGGTTCTCAATTGGCTAACAATCAGCAATCAGATCAGGATCGAGATGAAGAGCTCCAACTCGGCGGGGCCGGACCAGATCTCGATCTCCTCGCGGTAGGCACGGGTGATCTCCGCGGACGCCGTCGCGTCGTCTACCTGGGCCCATACGTCTTCGGCGGGGTCGTGGTAGTCGCCGTTGGGCTGGAATCGGGCGTACACGCCCTTGGGCACCCGGATCAGTACATCGCCCGCGGGCGCGTCATCGGGAGTGCGGTACTCGTAGGCGACGACAACGTTGTAATTCCCGGCCGGATCGGGCACGTAGACGGTCGCGAGGGGACGAGGATCACCATCACGATCGCGCAACCGGTCGCGCAGGAATTCGATGAGGTCGCTGTTGCTGACCTTGAACGACGGGCGTACCCGCGGCACCACGAGCCCGCCGTACACGCCACCGGGCCGGACAACGATCGAGTAGGTCACGAGGGCTCCACCGCCAGGTACAGCTCGATCTTGTAGGCGTGCGGGTACGTCTCGAAATCACCCGTGTGGGTGCGCCGGATGTACTTGTGTTCCTCGGCGAAGGCGATCTGCGTCCACAGATCCGTCATCACCTGCGGGAAACTGCCGACCGAGGAGAAGCGAGCGTAGGTGCCGCGCGGCAGCCTGGCCACGATGTGACCGCGGGTGACCTCGTCGAACGACTCGCACTGGTAGCCGACGATCTGGGTGTTGTAGGTGTTCAGATCGGCCGCGTAGTCGATGTACGCCGAGGCCAGCGGGCCGCCCAGCTCCTGATGCAGGACCGCGGCCCAGGCCACCTCGAGATCGTGATCACGCAGTTCGCCGAGGGCCCGTTTGGGGCTGCGCACCGGCAGTCCGGCGACCCACATCTCGTCGCGTTCGACGATCTCAAACCGCATTGGTAGGAACTCTCTCTGGGTGTGATGCACAGCCCGGCGGCCAACCTTCGCCATGCTATCAACCATGTTCGGGGTACTCGGGAGACACGACCGCCCCGCTCACGCCGCCTCGCGACGGCGATGCGGGCGGGCCAGCGGTGCGCGCCAGTGCCGCCACAATGCCAGCAGGCGCAGGGTCACCGCACCCACTCCCGCCAAACCACCTGTCAAGAACGTGTATTGGCCGTAGTGCAGCAGCAGCGCGGCCGCGACCGAGCCGAGCAGCGCGGGTACCGCGTACAGCTCGCCGTCGCTCAGGACGCTGGGGGTGACCCCGGCGAGCACGTCCCGGATCACACCGCCGCCGACCGCGGTGACCACGCCCAGGGCCGCGGAGGCGGTGGCCGAGAGCCCGGCCTCGTAGGCGGTGACGGTTCCGGTCACGCAGAACAGGCCGAGGCCGACGGCGTCGGTGACGAGCAGGGGCACGCGGATCAGCCGGCGCGGCGGATGCCAGAAGAAGATGACGACCGCGGCCAGCAGCGCGGTGGCGCCGTAGCTCAGGTGCACGAAGGCCGAGGGCGGGGTCTTGCCGATGATGAGATCGCGCAGGATGCCGCCGCCGGTGGCGGTGCACATGGCCAGGACCAGGATGCCGACCACGTCGAAGTTGCGGCGCACCGCCAGCAGCGCGCCCGACACCCCGAATGCGAACACGCCCAGGAGGTTTCCGATCGACTGGGCCTCGCTGACGGCGTTGCCCAGCTCGCCGATATCCGCCATCCGACCCGCGTCCTTCCCGTCGCAAACCCTCCGCTACCGGCTCACAGTATCCATCTTCGCCACGCCGGAGGGCTGCGGCCCGGTCGGAACGGGGATGTGCTTGAGTCACTCTCGTGTGCCGCACAATTGCCGAGCTGGACGACCGGCTCACGGCGTGTCGTGCCTGCCCGCGTCTGGTCGCGTGGCGGGAGCAGGTGGCGCGGGACAAACGCGCGGCGTTCCGCGACGAGAACTACTGGGGGAAGCCCGTTCCGGGGCTGGGCCCGGACGACGCCCGAGTACTGGTGGTGGGGCTGGCGCCGGCGGCGCACGGCGGCAATCGAACCGGGCGGATGTTCACCGGGGATCGCGCGGGCGACGTGCTGATCGCGGCCATGTACGCGGAGGGAATGAGCAATCAGCCCACCAGCGTCCGGCCCGGGGACGGGCTGCGGCTCATCGACACCAGGGTCACCGCGCCCGTGCACTGCGCGCCACCGGACAACAAGCCCACGCCGGACGAACGCGACAACTGCCGGCACTGGCTGGTCACCGAACTGGGCCTGCTCGCGCCGACGCTGCGGTCGATCGTCGTGCTGGGCGGCTGGGGCTGGCAGGCGCTGCTGCCCGCGCTGGCCGAATCCGGCTGGGCGGTACCGAAACCCAAGCCGCGCTTCGGGCACGGTGTGCGGTACGAACTGGTCGGGTCGCGGCCGGATCGGGCGCCGGTGCAGCTGTTCGGCTGCTATCACCCGAGCCAGCAGAACACCTTCACCGGGCGGCTCACGCCCGCGATGCTCGAGCAGGTGCTCGGCGCGGCGCGGGACGCGGGTGGCGGTGGGCGTGCGGGTGCTCGGCGCTAGCCGCGCGCGGTTCATCGGCCCGGGCCGCGCGCGGGTGTCTCGGCCCGGCCTTGACGCGCTGAGCTCCGGCGCGCATTCGCCGGGCGTGGCGCACCGGTACGATGCGGTCGTGAGCAGGGCCGATAGTGCGCCGGGGGGCGCGGAGACCACAGCGCCGACGAAGCGGCGGCGATCGCAGACCCGTCAGCGCCTGCTGGACGCGGCCTTCGACGCGTTCGCCGACGACGGGCTCGGCCGATGCACGGTCGAGCAGATCTGCGAGCGCGCCGGATTCACCCGGGGCGCGTTCTACTCCAACTTCACCTCCCTCGAGGAGCTGTTCCTGGCCATGTGGGAGCAGCGTTCGGCGGCCATGCTGGACCAGGTGCGCGCGGTGCTGGACGCGGACCTGGCGGTGACCGACCCGCGCGCGGTGATGGAACACGTGCTCGACGCGGTTCCGGTGGACGACAAGTGGTTTCGCATCACCTCCGAGTTCACCGCGCACGCGCTGCGAACCCCGCCGCTGCGCCGGTTGATGGTCGCCCGCGAGGCCGCCATCAGCGCGGCCCTGACGCCGGTGGTCAGCACGCTGCTGGAGCGCGCCGGCCGTCGTGTCACCGATCCGCCCGCCCTGGGCCGCGCCCTGATCGCGGTGCACGACGGCACGCTGGTGCAATGTCTGCTGGAGCCGGACAGCGCCGAGCTACGCGCCTATCGCCTGGACCTATTCCTGCGCGTTCTGGAGTCGTACACCGAACCCGTCGCGCACTGATCCGCACCGTCTCCCGAACCAGCACATAACCTCTCGCGCGCCAAGCCCCTGAAATTCGGCTATTTCACTTTCACCTCCGTCGAGATATCCCCGAGCGCCCCGCGCACACTTGCAATCCGCGTGCCCCGCGATGCAGGCTTCACCCCCGCCCCGGTACGGCAGTTCTATACGCCCCGAACGAATTCGACTCCTCACGGACCGGACACCCACGCCCCTTCCGCTCCCCCCTCACGGCAATCGATCTCTCCCCCAACCGAACCCACCCCCGTTCCCAGACCGACCAGTTTCCATTCATCCCCAATAGCGTCCGGAATCACCTGGGCCCGAACCATTCCCACCCCGCCATCGGGAAACTCTCCACACTTATCCACAACCTCCATCCCCACCCCCGCGCACTCCCCTCGAAAATACCGACGGCACCCGCCGAATTTCACGCCCTCACCAACTTCGCACCCCCACGCGCGCGTCCCCGCCCCCTCCCCGCCACCACCGAATTCGGAAACCCACGCTGTCACCCCGCGGACCGGTTCCCAACCTTCCCCACCCACCGAAACCGCGCACCCTCCCACCGCAGGCACGTTCCCGAGCTTTCCCAACCTCCGATCGGATCCACCCCACTCACACGGCCGGCCACCTCCCCCACCCTCACTCCCGTCCCGCCGGCATCGACACCTCTCCACCGAACCCGGCCGACCCCGCCACGCTCGCCGATTCCACCCGTCGCCCCCACCCGTTCTCCAACCCGAGAAACCCCCCGTAACCAGCCGATTCGTTGACCGGCCAACCGACCTGCTAAAGTCTTCCATCGCAAGCCGGAAACGGCGAGCGGCTGGGGCTATAGCGCAGTTGGTAGCGCGTCTCGTTCGCATCGAGAAGGTCAGGGGTTCGATTCCCCTTAGCTCCACAGCATCGGAAAGCCCGTGGTCTCCCGGAGACCGCGGGCTTTTCCCGTTCCACCCGGGCCGGGCGACGAGCCCGCCCGCCGACGGATGACCCGCTCGAAGAACCTCCGCGCGAGCGGCGGCGGCGTAGGTCGGGGCCCCGGCGCACACGCTCGGCAGGCCCGAACTCAAAGACATTGAGCCTCAGCGGAACTCGCGATTTTGAGACTCCGATCACATCGTGCATGATCGCCGGGTACGAATTCGATTTGGGGAGTTGTCAGAATGTCTTTCGCACGCAAGATCGCCGTGGGCGCCGCCGTCCTCGCTGCTTTCGCCACCACCACCGCGGTTGCCGGCACCGCCCACGCGGAGGGTGACTCCTTCGGCGCCCTGGCCGCGGTGATCGACGGCCCCACCGGCCAGATGGTCGGCTACGGCTGGGGCGTCGCCACCGACCCCGATTCCGCGTCGGCCACCGCACTGAACGAATGCGGTTCCTCGAACTGCAAGGTTGTCCTGACCTTCGTGAACGAGTGCGCCGCCATCGCCCGCTACAAGGGCCACCCCTCGATCTGGGCGGTGGGCCCGACCCGCGCCGACGCCGAACGCAACGCCGTAACCGCCCTCGGCCCCGACACCGGCTTCATGGGCGCCTTCAGCATCCCCCAGCTCGCGAAGTCGGCTTGCACGGCCAACACCCAGTAGTACTGCTCGATCGGTCCCCGGGCATCGCCCCGGGGACTTCGATCGAGTGGGGCGGCATCCGACATCCTGCCGCGTTCCCGAACCTCAGCACGCGGCTGCGGCACGCGTGCCACCGAACCTGTTGTACGACAAGACTTTCAGGGTGCGACAGCACGGCGGCACCGAACGCCGCCGGAGGCGCCCACCACCGCGCCGCCCTCGGCCGGCTGATACTCCAACGGTTCGGCATCGAACCACTCGAGCCATGCGACCCCAAGCTCGTGGCGTTGTCGAGCGATGCTCTATCTCCGCTGAACTCGATTGGGGGGCCGGTTGGCGAGCAGCACCGCGGCCGGGTTGCAGGAACGCCTCGGCGGGAGGTCAGGAGCTATGTCGAGGGTTCGGAGCACGCGGGACGGTTGGATCACGGGGCCGATCGAGGAAGTACGCGGGGACATAATCGCCGTGGGGGCCGCCTGCGGTCTTGATCCGGCGGGCGGCGGCCGACCCGGGACACGCGTGCCGACCTCCCACGACGTGCGGATCCGTGCCCGTGCCCGGCCGCGCCGGAAGAATCCGTGCCATGAGTGAGCCTCGTGACTGGAACAGCGAAATCATTGCCGAATTCCGGGAGAACCAGGGCCGGGTCGGGGGGCCTTTCGAGGGGGCGCCGATGGTGCTGGTCCACAACCGGGGGCGCAAGACCGGGCGAGAACTGGTGAGCCCCATGATGTATCTGGCCGACGCGGACGACGAGGCCGTCATCTACGTCTTCGCATCCAAGGCGGGAGCGCCCACCAACCCGGACTGGTACTACAACCTCACCACCGCGGGGACCGGGGAGGTCGAGGTCGGGACCGAGCGGTACCCGGTCACCGTCACCGAGATCACGGGGGCGGAGCGGGACCGGATCTACGCCGTGCAGGCCGGGCGCTACCCGGGATTCGCGGGGTACGAGGAGAAGACCGCGGGGATTCGTACCATCCCGGTGCTGGCACTGCGGCGAGCCTGAGCGGACCGCCCGCGGGAACGACGGCCGCCCAGCGCGATACCGGCACCGTAGCGAGTCCGTGTGTACTTTTCCGGCCAGCGTGCGGCGCACCGATGCCGAGAGAGTCCGCGCGGACTTCCCCGGCCAAGGTGCGGCGCATCGATGCCCAGAGAGTCCGCGCGGACTTCCCCCGCCGACCTGAGTGGCATCGATGCCGAGCCTCGGATCGCCGGCAGGCGCAGCCTGCTCACCTTTTCCAGCCGAAAAGCCGCCCCGACCCGAAAGTTTCAGGGCGGGGCGGCTTGCACGAACCGGCGCTGTTCAGTCGTTGATCGGGAAGTTGGCGCGGACCACGTTGTGGGGATCGCGAGCCTGCTTGATCTCGCGGAGGCGGGTCAGGGTCTCGGGACCGAAGGCGGCGGAGGCGGACTCGCCGGGGGCCAGGAAGGTGTAGGGCTTCGAGCCGGTGATGTGGTCGGACAGGGCGTCGGTGATTTCGGTGAAGCGGGTGCGGATGTCGTCGAGCAGGTGCGGCAGGCCCAGGCCCAGGAGGTAGAGGGCGTAGGGCTCGGTGACGGGGCCGCGTGCGCCGTCGTGGGGGCTCGCGGTGGTGAGGGCGCCGCCGAGGGCGCGGAGCTGGATGTTGAGCAGCGGGGCCGTCGGCGCTTCGATCAGGGTTTTGACCACCGCGTCGCCGAGGTCGGTGAGCAGCTCGCCGCGCGAGAGCGAAGGGCTGGGATCGGTTGGCTCGGCGGTGATTCGGCCGATCTCGGCCGGGGTGAGGGCGCCCCGGGTATCGGCGATCACACCGTCGATGCTGTCGAGCCGCTTCGTCAGTTCGCGGCCTTCGGCGGCGTCGCCGAGGTAGGCGAAGTCCAGCGCCACCGTGGGCGCGGCCCCGGGAATCTGGTAGCGCTGCAACCACACCGAGAGTTCGGCGGGCGCGTCCGCGGTGAGTTCGGCGAACAGGTCGAACGCCGCGGCGGTGCGGTCGGCGGACCACATCACCCGGCCGCCGTACAGCCGCGGCAGCGGGAACAGCTCGAACTCGAGGTCGGTGACGACCGCGAAATCGCCGCCGCCGCCACGCAGTGCCCAGAACAGGTCCGGATCGGAATCCGCGGTGACCCGGGTGCGCGCGCCGGAGGCGTCGGCGATGCCGAAGGCGCGCACCGCGTTCGAGGCCCAGCCGTACTTGCGGGCGAACCAGCCGAAGCCGCCGCCGAGGGTGTACCCGGGCACGCCGACCACCGGGTTGCTGCCGGCCAGTCCGGTCAGGCCGTGCGCGGCCGCGGCGGTCTGCACCGCGCCCCACTGCACGCCCGCGCCGACGCGCGCCACCCGGCGCTCGGCGTCGATCTCGATGTTGTTCAGGGCGGCGGTGCGCAGCAGGATCGCGTCCTCGATCCCGCCGGTCGCGCCGTGCCCGGTCGTCTGCGTCACCACCTGCCGCCCCGCGCCGGCGGCGTACCGCACGGCCTCGGCCGCGTCCTGCGCGTCCGATACGTTCACCACGGCCGACACCGGCTGTGTCACAGCGACGTTCCACGGCCGCGCCGCCTCGTCGAACCCCGCGTCGCCCGGCAGCAGCACGCCGCCGCGAATCAGTCCCCGCAGATCCTCGATACCCATTGCTCTGTCCTGTCTCGTGTCGACCGGTGCCGTTCTCGGCTTCACAGGGTTGACGACGTACGGCCGGCAAGTGTGACACGGCGGCGAGAACGGGCCGGGCGACCGCGATTCGGCAGGGCAGCGGCGGACGAGCTAGGCGGCGGGCACGCGGTCGGCGGCGAGCCGGCCGGCCAGCGCCCAGGTGCGCAGTTCGTCCTCGGGTGTACCGAGGTCGGTGCTGGTGAGCACCACTTCGGTGGCTCCGGCGTCGTAGTAGCGCTGGATCCCCGCCGCGACGGCCTCCTCGTCACCGATGAGCGCGAGATCGACCGCACGGTCGGCGCCCTCGAGGTCGATGACCCGGCGATAGGACGGAATCCCTTCGTAGAACGCGAGTTTGCCCACCGCGGCGGCCCGGAGCGCCTCGGGATCGGCGGTGACCACGGCCGGGACGAAGGCGACCACACGCTGCGGCTTGGCAGCTGCCCGGGTGAGCGCCGGGACGATGTGCTCGGCCAGGGTCCGCGGCCCGGCGAGATACGGCAGGATCCCGTCGGCCAGTTCACCGGTGACCCGCAGCGCCTGCGGACCCATGGCGGCCACCAGCACGGGCGTCCGCGACTCGGCTCCGGGCACGGCGGTCGGCAGAGCGGGTGTGGCGGTGAGGAATTCACCCGTGAACCCGGCCGGCTCGTTGCCGAGCAGGCCGGTCAGCGCGGTCAGGAATTCTCGCAGCACAGCGATGGGACGGTCGAACGGGACGCCGAAGGCGCCGGACACCAGCGTCGATCCCACGGCCAGTCCCAGGTGATACCGCCCGTGGGTGGCGGCCTGCGCGGTCTGGGCCTGCGCGGAGACGATCAGCGGGTGGCGGCCGGTGACCGGAATGGCCGAGGTGCCAACCTGCAGCCCGGGCACCTCCCGGCCGGTGACAGCGGCCAGCAACGGCGAGTCGTAGTCCATGCGCTGCCCGAACCAGACGGCGCCGACGCCGAGTTCGTGCACCGTCCGGGCACGGGCCACGATGGCATCCACATAGTTGTCCGCGTCGGTGGCGGCGAGTGCGATTCCGAGAGTCATACCCGGGGAACAGGACGGTGCGGCACACTGTTCCGCCGAGGCCCAAATGAAATCAGTTAGAACACAACTGTTTTCGCCGCAGCCTGCCTCTGGTCGAATCGGGAGGACCTGTGCGGTGCGCGATTCGGTTCGACACCGCCGTTCAACACCGCCGTCCGGGCAAGGGCAACAACCTGATCCCGCCCCCGACCGCGCCCCGCGCGGGAGACCGCCCCGCGACGTCCGATCGCGTCGTGTCCCATTGGCTCGCCGGCGACTGACGGAATCGAGCGGAACCCGTTCACGCGGAGCGATCCCGGCCCCAGAGCAGGCGGCGATCCCAATGCCGAGGCGGCGCAATCGTTCCCGCGCACCCCGGCCGCGCGGTGACCCCGGGGCGGGCGAGCGCCACGACCCCGGGCGAGTGCCGCCCGCGCGCACGGGCTCGGCTACTGTGAGAGGCGGATAGGGGGAATGAATCGGTCATCGTATCGGCCGGTGGGGGGCGTGATCGAGGAGCGGGTGTACGTTCGGACCGGCGAAGTGCGCCGTCCACTTCCGTTCGCACTCCGAGTGACCGGTTGAAGCTAAGACCGTCACCAATTCGGTGATGCCCGCATTTGCGTGGCAATTGAATGGGCAAGCCCCCAAAACCATGGGCTCAGGGTGAAACCTTGCAGATCACGGAACGAGCACGGCGACTTCCGGAGCGCCGTGCCGAAGCGGCATGCGCAATTCCCGGAAGTGAATAGATACTGGCGAGTAGGGGGATTCCCGGTTTCCGGGGCTTGAATCTTGGAGCGGTTGCTGTGGAACAGGCATGCGGGCGTCCGAGTGCGTTCTTCACCACACCACCGCCCCCGGTTCAGCACGCCCACCAGCCGAGTTCGAGCCGCTACCACACCGCGCCCCACTATTGCCAAATCATTGCTGATCAGGGCGGAATTTAGCAGAGGCATTCATCTCACGCGCCACTCATGACCCGGGTCACATTGGCAAGCCTGACCTACGCTACCAATTGAAAGCAATCCGCTATTGCCGCTATCGCCAGAGCATTTGCGCACTCTAGTGATAAGCACTAACGTTTCGCAAAACTGCGCAATCCGACAGGACCGCGAGCGCCCAGCGCTCACATTGTTCGCTGCCGGGAGGAATCGGTTCACCAGCGAACAGAGGGTGACGCCACCTGCGCAAGGTGACGTCGAGCGCGTCGATCGGAAAGTTGCAAGGGGAAGTACATGACAGCCGTACTTGCGGTTCATACCGAGCCGGAAGCAATTCCGGCTCCCCATCCGCGGTTCGCCTGGCGCGAAGTCGCGCTCGTCGCGACGCTCTCCGCGGTGGTGCTGACCGTGACAGCGGGCCGCTACGAGTTCTTCGGCGACGAGCTCTACTTCCTCTCGGCCGGGCGCAGGCTCGACTACACCTACGCCGATCAGGGCGTCGTGGTGCCGTTCTTCGCCTGGCTCGCCGACCTGGCCGCACCGGGATCGACGATCGCACTGCGCTTTCCCGCGGTGGTGATGTGCGTCGGCGCGATCGTCGTCTCGGCGCTGATCGCCTACGAGCTGCGGGCCGATCGCCGGATCCAGCTCGCCGCGGCCTTCACCTACGCGACCACCAGCCTGATCACCACCCAGGTCGCGCTGAGCACGTTCTCCTTCGACGCCACCCTCACCGCCGTGATCACCTGGCTCTTCGTGCGCTGGGTGCGCGTCCGGCAGGACTGGCTGATCGTGGCCGCGGGCCTGGTGGCCGCGCTGGACATGCAGGTCAAGTGGATGGTCCCGCTGGTCTGGGGTTGCCTGGGCCTGGGCGTCATCCTGTGCGGTCCGCGCGAGATCCTGCGCCGCCCCGCGCTGTGGGTGGCGACCGGCATCCTGGCCCTGTCGCTGGTGCCGATCCTCTACTGGCAGTCGCAGAACAACTGGCCGCAGCTGGCGATGGGCAAGATCATCGGCGCGGAGCAGGACGCCACGGGCTTCGGTCCGCTGGGCTTCATGCCGCAGTGGCTGGCACTGGCCGGCATGCTCGGCTCGGTGCTGATCGGCTTCGCGTTCTGGGGCGTGTGGAAGCAGGAATCGCTGCGCCCGTACCGCTTCGTCGTGGTGGCGCTGGTGATCATGACCACCTTCGTGATCGCCACGCACGGGCGGCCGTACTACCCGACCGGTTTCTTCCCGGCCATGTTCGCGATCGGCGCGGTCACCCTGTGGCAGTTCGACCGCAGGCGGTGGATGAACATGCTGCTGGTTCCGATCGTCGTGTTCTCCGCGCTGACCTACGTCCTGGCGCTCACCATGCTGCCGCTGTCGCCCTCGTGGCGCACCCAGACCGAGGACGCCATCGACCTGGGCGTGCGGTCCGGCCTGTTCGGCACCACCAACTGGACGACGCTGGTCGACACCGTCGCCGACGGGTACGAGACGCTGACGCCGCAGGAGAAGGAAGACGCGGTCATCGTCTCGCAGGGCTACTGGCAGGCCGGAGCCGTCGAGGAGTTCGGCGGCAAGCACAACCTGCCCGATGTCTACAGTCCCAGCCGGGGTTTCGGCTTCTTCGGCCCGCCGCCGGACTCGGCCACCACCGTGATCTACTTCGGGCTCAATACCGCCGAGGCCGATCTGCGCTCGCGGTTCGATCGGGTCGAGCGCGTGGCCGAACACGACGATCCCATGGGCATCCCGGGCATCGACCGCATGATCGCGGTCTGGAAGTGCAGCGGCCCGAAGCAGCCGTGGTCGTCCATGTGGGACACCATGACCACGCTCTACTTCGACCTGGGCCACTGGCAGGACCCCAACGCCACCACCCGTCCCATCCGCTGAGCGACCCCGCCGAAATTCGGTCGTCCCACCCGCGCGGTCGTTGCTACGGTGGGGCCATGCAGGTCAATCAACGCAGCGCTGTCGCGGCCGCACGAGCTTCCAGCTCGCCGGTCGCCGCTGCCTGACCTGATTCTCCCCGCCGCGCGACCGGAAACGGTCCGCTGTCGGTGTGCCTGCCGTACCTGGTATTCGGGTCGTTTCCGGTCGTCCTCACCTCGATGGAGCAACCGTGATCACGACCGATCAAACCGTCCGGACCTTTCTCGACTTCTTCCGCGACCGCGGGCACCGGTTCACACCGGGCGATTCGCTGGTGCCGCCGCCGGGTGATCCGGTGCTGTTCACCACCTCGGGCATGCATCCGCTGACCCCGTACCTGCGCGGCCGTCCGCATCCGCTGGGCCGGCGGCTCACCAATCTGCAACGGTGCCTGCGCACCACCGATCTCGACGAGGTCGGCGACGACACCCATCTGACCGTGTTCGAGATGCTCGGTTCCTGGTCGCTGGGCGACTACGACGGCTCGCGGAGCCTGCGCTGGGGGCTGGAACTGCTGCGCGACGGCTTCGGCATCGATCCCGGGCGGATGCACGTGACCGTGTTCGGCGGTGACGACGAGGTCGGGCCCGATCACGAATCCTGGGACACCTGGGGCGAACTCGGCCTGCCGGTGGAGCCGACCACGCGGGAGAACTGGTGGTCGGGGCCGACCGGGTTGTGCGGCCCCGATTCGGAGTTCTTCGTCTGGACCGGCGCGGGAACGCCGTGCGGGACACCGACCACCGACGACCGCTGGCTGGAGGTCTGGAATCACGTCATGATGCGCTACGTCCGGCATTCCGACGGGAGTCTGGAGCCGCTGGAGCGGCCCGGGGTCGACACCGGGCTGGGGTTGGAACGCCTGGTCCGGGTGCTGGGGCACAGCGATTCCGTCTACGGGATCGACCTGTTCCGGCCGTGGGTGCGCACGCTGCCACGACTCTGGGACACGCTGGACGAGCGGTCGGTGCGGGTGCTCTCGGACCATGTGCGCTCCAGCATCGTCATTCTCGGCGACGGGGTCGTTCCCTCCCCCACCCGGCGCGGTCATATTCTGCGGCGACTGCTGCGCCGCACCTTGACCACGCTGTGGCGGGACGATCCCACGCGCACGCTGTCCGATCTGCCCGTGGAGCTGATCGGCGGCACCCTGGATCATTTCGGGCAGTCGATGCGGCCGGACGATGTTCGCACCCTGCTGCTGAAGGAGGAGCGCGGGTTCGAGCTGCTGTTGCGGCGAGGGCGAAAAGTACTGTCCCACAGTCGCTTCGGCGAACAGCTGACCGAGGATGACTACCGGTATCTGCACGATACGCACGGGCTGCCCCGGGAGCTGGTGACCTATCTGAACGGCGAATGACGCACGGGGATTAAGAGATTCGGCAGCGCCACAGGTTCGCCCTGTTCGACAGGCCCGGGCTTCCCCTTGTCCGCACTGGAATCCGGTGCGGACGAAGGGTTTCCGTCGCCGCCCCGCCTCAGCGATACCGGGGATTCGTGTTGTGCCACTCGAAGGATCCGCCCATCCAATTGCGGACGCCGTGCAGGAACAGCTGCAGTTCCGGGGACGGAATCGCGCGCAGGGCAAGGTGTCCGGCCTCGAACTCGCGGACCATCCTGTTGTGCAGCTCCACGGTGATCTCCACGGCGGTCGCCACCGAGCAGGCGCGGTCGGCGGCTATCTGGAGCACCATGTTGCAGACGGGGTTCTCGTCGGCGGCGTCCTTCTTCACCGACAGCAGGTCGTTGACCAGGACCGCGATCGTCCCGGCCTGGAACGCGGCGCGGCGGACGCGGTCGTCGTAGAAGAGGTTGGCCGGGAGTTCGTAGCCCGCGACGGGGTCGATGAGGGTCATCGAGGTGTAGAAGCTGTCGTGCTGACGGGCGGCGAGATACTCCCAGGCCGTGGGTGATTGGCCGGTGTGCCGCCACGCGGCGTAGGCGGTCCAGGACACGAACATCGAGAAGGTGGCGTAGCAGGCGCGCTGCACCTGGTCGGGGGTGGCGTGCCTGCGCAGGTGCGAGACCGCGGAACCGAAGGCGCGCAGCACCTTGTCCTCGCGCAGCACCTCGTTCAGGGGCGTGCTGAACTCGCCGGCGTCCGGGACCGGATCCAGGGCCGCCATGGCCAGGGTGAGGCGCTGCGGGAGCCGGGTCGGTTCCGCGCCCAGGGCCGAATCGTCGGCATAGTAGTCGTCGGCCATCCACCACGCGGTGTTCATCTGCGCGGCGACGAGCAGGCGGTCCGGATCCTCGGAATCGGTGTGGGTCAGCGTGACCAGGCGGCCGTATCCGGTCCGGCGCAGCTTGCCGACCTCGTCCTCGGTGCAGCCGATCGACGCCGCCCAGGCGGCGAGGCGATCGTCGACCTCTGCGGCGAGGCGATCGTCGACGCGGGCCACCGGTGCGCAGTACAGCGGGGGGCCGGAGCCGTCGCCCCATTCGACCAGCCGATACGGTTCGATATCGGCGGTGGGGCGGCGCAGCGGGATGTGAAAGGCGCTCTCGCCCAGGCGTTGTGCGCCGGGTGCGCAGTGGTCGCCGGAAGCGGTTGCGGCGGTGGCGGGTTCGGTTTCGGCATCCGGGGGCCGTGGTGAGAATCGACGGGCGAGCTGGGTGCCGAGCCCGCTCGGCCCGTTCAGGATTCCGGGCGGAATCTCGCCGAGCGCATCCGCGGCCGCGCCCGCGGCGGGGGCGATCTCACCGGTCACTGCGTTATCAAGGCTTGTCATCGTGCTTCTCCCGCCGTGCGGATCATCAGGTGGCAAAGCGTTGGTAGTGGCATCTCGACTATCGGACCTCGGGCCACGCCGCGTGGGCGTTTTGCTCGGACGCGGGGCAGATGCCCGTGCGTCGCCGCGGCGGGGCGCGGTGGCGCTACCCTGGCGGAAGTGCGGATCGAACCGGTTAGCCCGGCGCGAACGCCGGTGGCATGGATGCGACCCGGGCATATCGGATACGTAGGACCGGATCTCGGGGTCGACCGGCATGCGCCCGCGGTCGCGATGCTGAGCGTCGGGCTGGACGCGCCACTGGAACTGCACACCGGCGCGCACGGGGTGATTCGCACGCGCAGCTCGTTCGCCCCGGCGCGCACGCCCCATCGCATCGTGGCCACCGCGGGCTGGATTCTCGCACTGTTCGTGGAGCCCGCCGGTATTCCGGCCATCACGGACGAGATGAACCGCACGGCAGGCCCTTTCGGCCTGCACCACCGCCGCGAGCGGGAGCTGATCCGGCTGTGCGCCGCCGAGCGCCCCGATCCGGATCGGATCTACCGGCTGGCGATCACGGGCGAGGCCCGGCCCGCCGATCCGCGAATCGAGGCGGTGGCGAACGCGATTCGCGCCCACCCCGCCCGCACGTTCCGCGCCGATCGGGTCGCCGCCGGCCTCGGCCTGTCCACCACGCACTTCCTGCGGCTGTTCGCCGAGCAGTACGGCACCACGTTCCGCGGTTACCAGCGCTGGGTTCGCATGTCCCGCACCATTCGCGACGCGATAACCGGCACCGACCTCACCCGCTCCGCGATCGACGCGGGCTTCGCAACCCCCTCCCACTTCAGCGAGACCTTCCGCGACCTGATCGGGCTGCCCGCCACCACCATGCTCCGCGCCGGAATCCGATTCGACCTCGGCGAATGATCGACCGGGGCGCGGCGGACCCGGGCCCGCCGGCGCCGCAGCGGCATCCGCCGACCGGGCCCACGACGGCGGCACCGGCCGGAGGGTCGCTCGGGGCGCGCGAGCTGCCGGTTTCGGCGAGACTCTTGGCATGGCGCCCAGTACTGCACCGACGCCCGCGAGCGGCGAACTGCGCCGCCGGTTGGGGTTGACCGACGCGGTCGTGATCGGACTCGGGTCGATGATCGGGGCGGGGATCTTCGCCGCGCTGGGGCCGGCGGCGCGGGCCGCGGGGTCGGGGGTGCTGCTCGGGCTCGGGATCGCGGCGGTGGTGGCGTACTGCAACGCGACCTCGTCGGCGCGGCTGGCGGCCCGGTATCCGGTGTCGGGCGGGGCGTACGTGTACGGACGGGAGCGGCTCGGCGAGTTCTGGGGCTTCCTGGCCGGCTGGTGTTTCGTGGTCGGCAAGACCGCGTCCTGTGCCGCAATGGCTTTGACGGTGGGCGCGTACGCCTGGCCGGAGCACGCGCACGTGATCGCGGTCGCGGCGGTGGTCGCGCTGACGGCGGTGAACTATCGCGGGGTCGAGAAGTCGGCGCTGGCGACCCGGATCATCGTGGCGGTCGTGCTGGCGGTGCTCGCGGCGGTGGTCGTCGCGGTGTTCGCCTCCGGTGCCGCGCACGCCGACCGCCTGGAGACCGACTCCGATCTGACCGTCCTGGGTGTGCTGCAGGCGGCGGGCCTGCTGTTCTTCGCCTTCGCGGGCTACGCCCGCATCGCCACCCTCGGCGAGGAGGTGCGCGACCCGGCCCGCACGATCCCGCGCGCGATTCCCCTCGCGCTGGGCATCACTTTGCTGGTGTACACGACCGTCGTCGTCGCCGCGCTGAGCGTTCTCGGCCCGCAGGGCCTGGCCACCGCGACCGCCCCGCTGACCGAGGTCGTCCACGCCGCCGGCGCATCGTGGCTCGCACCCGTGGTCCGCGCCGGCGCGGTGGTCGCCGCCCTCGGCACCCTACTGGCTCTGCTCCTCGGCGTCTCCCGCACGACCCTGGCCATGGCGCGGGACCGCTTCCTCCCCCACGCCCTGTCGGCCGTCCACCCCCGCTTCGGGGTCCCCCACCGCGCCGAACTGGCGATCGGCCTGCTGGTCGCCGCGACCGCCGCGACCGCCGATCTCCGCACCGCGATCGGCTTCTCGTCCTTCGGCGTCCTTCTCTACTACGCGATAGCCAACGCCGCGGCCTGGACCCTCACCCCCGCCGAAAACCGCCCGCCCCGAGCGCTTCCCGCGCTCGGCCTCCTGGGCTGTCTGACCCTGTCCTGCACCCTCCCCACCCCCGCGGTCCTGACCGGCGCGGCGGTGGTAACCGTCGGAGCCCTGCTGTACCTGATCCGAAAAGCTGTGCACACCAACGATTCCCACTGAGCGACCCGCGGCCGTCGAACCGGCCGCCGCGGGTCACTTCAGCGTCGCGTGCATCAGGTAGACGTTGTAGCTGTTCCAGGCGGACATCGTGAAGTAGAGGTCCTTCGCGGTCGACCAGGGGTGCAGGAAGCCACCGTAGGCGGTGGGATAGTCCTCGGTCGTCAGCAGCGTGGTGGGGGGTGACCAGGCGCCCTGGGGTTCGGCGGCGGTGCGCAAAACTATCGACTGGGTGGCCGAGTCCAGGTAGACCATCTGCCATCGGTCGGATTCGCGGTCGTAGCGGATCGAGAGCTCACTGGCGGTGCCGGAAACCAGTGGGGTGGCGCGGAACTCGTTCGCGCCGTCGGCCGCCACCCAGGTGCCGTCGATCCAGTACTGGTAGGCGGATTTGTTCAGGACCTGCGTCGCGGGGACGCGGCCGAGGCCGATCGTGCCGAATCGGCCGTTGGGCGTGCCGAACATGTAGACGTAATCGCCGTGCGGGACCATCGTCGCGACCTGGAAGCGGCCCGCGCCGAACAGGTTGTCCCAGCGCGCCCATTGGGATTTCGTCCAGGTGCGGCCGTTGTCGTCGGACCACGCGATGCCGCCGTGGTTGGTCCACCACATGCCAGGGATCTTGCTCCAGCGATTGATCGACATGTACGTCAGGTACTGGCGGTCGCCGACGGCGAACCCGGAGGTGGGAATGGTGGTGTGCTCGAAGTTCTTGATCTTGCGGCTGTCCAGGATCTCGGTCGCGTGGCAGCTGCTGTCCTGGACGAAATCGTCCAGGATCAGGCCGGCGGACAGGTCCGGGTTGCTGCTGTAACCGATGACGTTGCTGCGCCAGTCCTGCTGATCGGTGCCCGCGCCGATCGGTTTCCAGCCCCTGCCGAAGGTGTCGCCGAAGACGACCGCGACCTGGCCGGGCCTGGTCTCCCACATCAGTCCGAGATCGGTGCCGTCGACCGACCAGCGCATATCGGTGCGATTGGGCGACCCGTGCCCGGTCACCTGATTGACCAGCCGCACCGAGTCCAGCTGTGGCGCGGCCACCGGAGCGGCGGCGGGCGCGGGGGCGTCGGGCTGCCGGGCCGCGGCAGGCGGTTCCTGCGGCTCGGGGCCCTCCCCGCCCGGGACCGGAATCGGGATCGGCTCGGGATCGGGTTGAATCTCCACCCGCGGCAGGCTCGCCCCGCTCCCGCTGCCGGGATCCGTGGCCGGATTCGCGGGCGCGTCGGACCGGACCTCCGGGCACGGGTTCGCGCACGGGTCGGACGGCAGGGCCACCGGGTCGATGCGGGTGGCGTCCGGCTTCGGGCCGGGAATCTGCACGGGGACCAGCTGCGGCACCGGTACCGGGATCTTGATATCCGGTTGCGGCGTCACCGATCCGGGCTGCGGCTGCCGGGCGAGCGGGTCGAATCCCGTCTCCCCGCACTCGTTCACCGGCGGGGCGGCCCACGGCCGGGTCGGCGCCGCGAGGGCTGGCGCGGCCGGGACCAGCGCGACGCCCAGGGTGAGCACACCGGAGAACGACAGCGCCGCAACGACTTCAGGACGCGACAGCAATCGGCGAGGCCGGAATCCCATGGGCGCGCTTCTCCTAATCAAAGATCAAACCGCCCCACTCTATCCAGCCGCCCGCGAATGTTCAGCCCGGAACCGCCGCGAGTCCGCGAACACCGGGGCGCGCAGGTCACACGGGTGGGTTCGTAGGCTGGACCCGGTCGTACGTCGAGGAACAGGAGGCCGGGATGCCAGAGGTGACGGTGGCCGAGGTCGTGGCCGAACTGCGGGCGATGGACGAGCCGAAGGTCCGGGCCGTCAACGAGCGCCACGGTGACGATCACGGGGTGAACCTGACCAAGCTGCGGGCGGTCGCCAAGCGCCTGAAGACCCAGCCGGACCTGGCGCGGCAACTCTGGGACACCGGGGACGGCGCGGCGCGGCTGTTGAGCATCCTGATCTGCCGGCCCAAGGCCTTCGACCGCGACGAGCTCGACGTCATGCTGCGCGCGGCGCGGACGCCGAAGGTGCACGGGTGGCTGGTGAGCTACGTGGTGCAGAAGAGCCCGCACGCGGAGGAATTGCGGGTGGCGTGGCTGGCCGATCCGGACCCGGTGGTGGCGAGCGCGGGGTGGGCGCTGACGGTCGAGCGGGTGGCGAAGCGGCCCGCGGGACTGGATCTGCCCGGACTGCTCGATGTCATCGAGGCCGAGATGAAGGACGCGCCGGAACGCCTGCAGTGGGCCATGAATCACTGTCTGGCGCAGATCGGGATCGAGAGCCCGGAACTGCGCGCGCGAGCCGTGGACATCGGTGAGCGGCTCGAAGTGCTGAAGGACTACCCGACCGCACCGGGGTGCACCTCACCGTTCGCGCCCAGCTGGATCGGCGAGATGGTGCGCCGGAAGGCCGATCAGAAATAGACGCCGGGGAAGCAGTAGCCCGTGACGAGCTGGCGGTCGCCGTAGCGCACCGAGTTCGAATCCCAGTGCGCGCCCATGCTTTCCACGAAAGTCCGCGCAACATCGAGATCGGCGCGATCGGCGACCAGGATCAGCGTGCCGTCCTCGGTCAGGGAACCGCCGCCGAGGCGGTCGCGCGCCACCGGATCGGCGAGCAGCGCGTCGTGGAAACGGGCGAGGTCGACGCCGGGCACCCGGACCAGGAAGCCGTCCGCGCGTTCGTGATCGGCGGGCAGGAACTCGATCCCGAGCACCGCTTCCTGCCGGTACCGCACCTTCAGATCGTCGGCGATCCAGCAGAGGTTGTCGCGGCCGGTGCAGGCCAGCTCGAAGCGGCGGGCCGGCTCGTAGGTGATCCGCTGCGAATCCTGGGACCAGAAGACGCCGTCGACGGGTTCGGAGTGCACCGTCAGGCCGAGTTCCATTGCCGCGGTGAGGTTCACCTCGAGCTCGAACTGGGTCAGGGGGTCGTTCAGCCGCGGGTCGGCGGGATCGGTGATCGTGGCGGTGTTCCAGGTGCCGAACAGTTCGGCGGTGGGCCGCAACGGATCCGCGAGATCGCACGAGGCGGGCCCGTACGCCGCGGCGGTATCGGAGCCCGCGGTGAGCAGTCCCCCGGTGAGCGTGATGACGGCCGCGAGCGCGGCGGTGAATCTGGCAATGATCATTTCGGTCGTTACCCCTCTCGAGAGGGTCGAGACACGGCGTCTGCCTGAACGAACGAGAACACTCGAAGTGTATTGCGATGGGGCCGCCGCCATTCGAGAACGGCCGCGCCGACACACGATACGAACCGCTCGGTCGGGATTCCGTGCAGGTAGAAGGCTGGAATCACGCCGCGACACGCGGCACCACGCAGCACGGTCCAAGGGCCCGAGTTGATCTAGGCTCCGATCCCATGTCTGTGGGGCGGAGCGATCACACCACCGAGGTCCTCATCCTCGGAGCAGGGCCGGCCGGTCTGGTACTCGGCAATATCCTGCAGGCCGCCGGAATCACCACGGTGATCCTGGAGCGCGGCGGTCGCGCGCACATCGAGCAGCGTGCGCGTGCCGGATTCCTGGCCCCCGGCAGCGTCGCGGTGCTGAGCGCCCACGGCCTCGACGCCGGCCTGCGGGCGCGCGGGCGCACCCATGAGACCTGCGAATTCCGCAGCACCACCGATCGTTTCGAGCTGTCCTACGGGCAACTCGGACGGCGGGAAGTGCACACGGTGTATCCGCAACAGCAGCTTGTCACCGATCTGGTAGCAGAATATCTGCGACGCGGTGGAGAACTGCGTTGCGACACGACCGCGGAGCAGATTCTCGACCATCGCGGGGATCGGCCGCGCGTGCGAGCGCGCACGACCGACGGCGGCGAACTCCATTTCACCGCAAGCTACCTCGCGGGTTGCGACGGCGCGCGCGGCCTGGCCCGCGCGACCATCACCACGCCCCGGTCCACCTGCGAGTACGGCATCACCTGGCTGGCACTGCTGGCCGAGGCGCCCCCGACCAGCGACACCGTCATCTACGGCGTGCACCCCGACGGCTTCGCCGGGCAGATGCCGCGCAGCCCCGGCATCACCCGCTACTACCTGCAGTGCGCATCGAACGAGGAGCCGAATCAGTGGAGTGAGCAACGCATCTGGGAGTCGCTGGCCGCCCGGCTGGGCGCCGAGCGCTACGGGGCCCTGCGCGAGGGGCCGATCATCGAACGCGGGCTGGTCCGGCTGCGATCGGAGATCCTCGATCCGATTCAGCAGGGGCGACTGTTCCTGGTGGGCGACGCGGCCTCCTCGATCAGCCCGTCCGCCGCCAAGGGCGCCAATCTCGCGATTCTCGGTGCGCAGACCCTGGCCCGGGCGCTCACCGCGGCGTTGCGGTCCGCCGATGATTCGGCGCTGCAACGCTATTCGGACGACTGCGTACCGCGTATCCGGCGGGCGCACGAGTTCTCGCACTGGATGATCGGGCTGCTGCACCCGCCCACCGGACCCAATCCCGGTTTCGAACGCGAGCTACAGCGTGCCCGGTTGCACAGCCTGGCCGGCTCGAGAACACATCAGGACTTCTTCGCGGAGAACTACGTCGGCATTTGACACAGGAGGATGCGTGACCCGTTCGCTGGCAGTACCGTCCCGGATGGATTCGATCGACAGCGAACGCTTCGGCGCGGCTGTGCGATTCGTCAGAACCCATGACACCGCCGCGGTACTGGCCGAGATGTTGCCCGAACTGACCGCGGCCGAACACGCGGCGGTGGCGGGGCATTGCACATTCGCGCATACGGCGGTCCTGGTATTCCCCGAAGACGCGGGGGAACTCGACAAGTTGTTCACCGCGCACGGCCTCGTCCCCGTCGCCGACGGACCCAGCACCGTCGTACGGCGCAGACTAGCCGTGCGGCACGGCGTCCGGGACGACCGGTTGCCCGTCCGCATCGTCCGGGCGGACATTCCGGCTGCGGACGGAAATGATTGTGAGATAGAGGTTTTCGTGCTCATGGGCGAGCACGATCAGATCGCGGCGGCCGAGCGGGCCGACTCCGCCGAATCGCATCTCGCGCTCGCCACCGGCGAGATCGACGACATCACCCTCAACGGCCTGCGGGCCGTGCTGACCGGTCGCGGCAAGATGCGCTCGGACGGCGGCGGTTACAACCCGCACGAGGACGCGACGATTCTCTACTTCGCGTGTACGAGCGGGCGAGCGCTGTCCTACCGGCGGCTGGAACTGCATGTGGCGGGCCACCATCCGGAGGTGCTGGGCACGCATCTGGGCGAGACCCAGGAATCGGGCCATCGCCTGCTGCGCCTGCTGACCGGGGCGTGGACCACCCAGGCGCTGGCGGTCACCGCCGAACTCGGCATCGCCGACCGGCTCGCCGTCGCACCGGGGCTCCCCGTCGCCGAGCTGGCCACCCTGACCGGCACCGATTCCGACGCGCTCGGTCGTCTACTGCGATACCTGCACGATCTGGAGGTCGTCGAGCCCGCCGGGCCGGGGTTCGCGCTCACCGACACCGGGGCGCTGCTGGCGAATGAACGGGAACATTCGCTGCACGCGCTGGCCCGGTTGTACGGCGGAGCCTTCTACGAATCGTTCGGGGCGCTCGACTTCGCGGTGCGCACCGGGAACACCGCGTTCGACGAGCATTTCGGCAGGCACCATTTCGAGTACTTCGCCGCGGATCCGAAGCGGGCGGCGCTGTTCGACAGCGCGATGGCGGCCAGTGCGGCGATCTTCGGACGGGTCGGGCATCTCATCGATACCGCCGCGGCGCACACGGTGGTCGACGTGGGCGGCGGCAACGGTGAGCTGCTGGCGCGGGTGCTCTCGGTGAATCCCGAACTGCGCGGTGTGCTCTTCGAACGCGAGAGCACACTGGACCGCGCTCGCGTCACCTTCGAACGGGCGGATGTCGCGGGCCGGTGCGAGCTGGTCGCGGGCGACTTCTTCGGTACGGCCGTGCCTTCCGGGAGCGATATCTACCTGCTCTCGCGGGTGCTGCACGACTGGGCCGATGCCGAATGCGATGCGATCCTGCGCCGCTGCGCCGCCGCCATGACCGCGGACGCGCAGCTGTACATCATCGAAAGGCTGCTCCCCGAAGATGATTCACGGTCGTTGACGCCGGCCTGGGATCTGCACATGCTCTGCAATGTCGGCGGGCGCGAACGCACCACCACGCAGTTCCGGGAACTGCTGGGCGCGGTCGGCCTGGAAATCACCACCTGTGACGAGTTGCCACTGGGCTTCGCGCTGCTGCGCGTAAGGCACACTCGCACCGCTCGATAACCACCGGCTCCACCCCCGAAGTGCCGTGACAGCGATGCTCCCACCGGATTCCGGTCGGGGGCATTGTTGGTTTCGGGGCTCGGTGCGAGCGGCAGCGCACGGCCGCGCGTTCGGCTCACCAGGTGTTCCAGTGCAGCACCTCGTCCCGGGAAACACGTTGCGCCGGGCGAAAATCGGTGCCGACGGTGTACGCCAGCGGGATGAACGCGGCGAGCATGACCCGGTCGTGGTCGACCCCGAGAACCCCGGCCAGTTCCCGCTCCAGCGGCGCCTGCGCGGTGGTCCACACGGTGCCGAGGCCGCGGGCGCGCGCGGCGAGCATGAAGCTCCAGACCGCGGGCAGGATGGAACCCCAGGTCCCGGCCTGTTCGGTCACCGAGGTCCGGTCGGTGCGGCCCTCGACCGCGGGGATCACGATGGCGGGTACCCGATGGATGTGCCGGTACAGGTGGTCCACCCCTTCGGCGATCCGGGGCCAGGATCCGTGCGCGTTCATGCGATACACGTCGCGGGAGGTCAGGGGCATCCCCTCCGCGAGATGCACCGCCCTGCGGTAGATGTCGGCCACCGCCGCGCGCTGATCGCGATCGGTGACGACCAGGAAGTGCCACCGCTGGCGATTGCGCCCGGTGGGCGCCTGCGTCGCGAGGTCGACGCACTCCTCGATCAGCGCCCGTGGCACGGGCCGCGTGAGGTCGAGGCGGCGGCGCACGGCCCGGGTGGTGGACAGGACCTCATCGGCGGACAGGTTCAACGACATCGCATGCCTCAATTTCGTCTGCTCACAAATCATCTGCACCAAGACGATATGACCATAGGGCGGCGATCATCTGCCGTCAAATGATCTGCACACAGATGATTGCGTTAGAATGCGCCCATGGCCAGGACCGATCCGCGCGCACAGTCCCCGTACCTCCCCGAACTCGCGGCGGAACGACCGGATATCGCACTGTGCCGCGCCTCGGCGCTGGTGGCGCGGGCGGCCGAAGCCGCCGCCGCGCATACCGAACTGGGGGTGGGCCAGCACCTGGTGCTGAAGATGCTCGCCGCCGTCGGCCCTTCTTCCCAGCAGGCCCTGAGCGCCGAACTGCGCATCGACCGCAGCGTCATGGTCGGCATCGCCGACGACCTCGAGAAATCCGGATACGTTCGCCGCGAACGCGATCCCGCCGACCGCCGCGCCTACGCGGTGACGCTCACCGACCCCGGTCGTCGCGCCCTGGCCGCCGCCGAGCGCGAGATCCCCGGTTTCCTGGACGAGACCTTCGCCGCCCTGACCCCCGCCGAGCGGACGACCCTGACCGATCTGCTCACCAAAATCCTGTTCCCCGCCTGAGGAATTCGCGCGCGCCATCGAGGACCCGGAAACCGGAACGCGATTCGGACCGGGCGGTGGTGGGAGAATTCGGACGTACCTGCGAGCCCGAGGATGTCGACATGACCGAGCCCTCTTCAACTCTCGAACAGCTGGTGGACACCTACTGCACGGCGTGGAGCGATCCCGACCCGGCGCGGCGGCGCGAGATCCTGGCGCGGGTGTGGGGCGAGGGGGCGACGTACACCGACCCGCTGGTGCACGCGGCGGGGGCCGAAGAGCTGCTGGCGCACATCGATTCGGTGCTGACGCAGCGGCCGGGGGCGATCGTCATCCGGACCAGCCGGATCGACGGGCATCACGGGGTCGCTCGATTCGAGTGGCGGGTGGTCGAGGCCGACGGTAACCGGCTGCCGACCGGCATCGACTTCATCGAGGTCGACGCCGCGGGGCGGATCGCCCGGGTCGTCGGCTTCTTCGGGCCGCTCTGACGCCGAGACGCTCGTGCACGTCATCGCCGCGACCTGCTGGGCGGGCGGAATTCCGGGGTCATCGGCACGGTCCGCGACCTACTCGGGCGCGAACCCGTCGATGTCGCCGACTACGCCCGCGAGGCGGTCGCGGCCGGCGCGGGGCAGCGGAGCCGACCCGCGCCACGCGATCGGCGCGGCAGGTCGGCCGAGCCGATCAGTGGTGGTGGTCGTCGTCACCGTGCGGGTGGCCGTGGGCGAGCTCGTCCGCGCTGGCATCGCGAATGTCGACCACGCGGACCTCGAAGGTCAGGCGCTGCCCGGCCAGCGGGTGGTTGGCGTCGAGGGTCACCTCGTCACCGGCCACCTCGCGCACGGTGAGGATCTCCATCTCACCGTCGGGCGATTCGGCGGCCAGCTCCATGCCCACCTCGATCTCGTCCACGCCCTCGATGGCGCTGCGGTCCACGGTGCTCACCAGCTCGGCCAGGTACTCGCCGTAGCCGTCCTCCGGCTCGACGACGACCTTGACCTCGTCGCCGCTGGCCTTGCCCTCGAGCGCGCGCTCGAGTCCGGGCACGATGTTCTCCGCCCCGTGCAGGTACTCCAGGGGCGCGTCGCCGACGGACGTGTCGATGACCTCACCCTCGTCATCGGTCAGGGTGTACTCGATGGATACGACCTTGTTGGCGGCGATCGACATGGGAGTGACCCCTTTCGCATAGGAATACTGAACGAGCCAATCTATCCCCGCTCCCGATCTCCCGCCCGCCCGGCTGGCCAGGCGGGCGGTTACGAGATCGACGGACACCGGCTCAGGACGCCGGGCAGTGCGAGTGATGCGGAGCCGGGTCGGTGCGGGCGAACAGGCGCAGGATGATGTCGCCGAGCAGGTTGGAGAGGGCGTCTATCTGGTTCTCCACCTCCTGTTTCGCCGCCGGGGTCGGGGCCAGCAGCAGCTGTTCGGCTCCGCGCCAGGCGTATTCGCGCCAGATCTGGATCACCTGGCCGAACGCCACGGCGGTCAGGGGCTCGGTCTCGTAGGGCGCCGCCATCGCGGGATCCGCCGCGCCGTAGAGGACGGCCAGTTCCTGGACGGTGCCCTGTTCGGCCGCCGCGAGCAGCGCGTTGATCTTCTCGTGGTCGGGTTTGTAGGACGCGCCGTCGGGGGCGGTGACGCCCATTTCGGCGATCACGATGGGCAGATCGTGGGTGATGTGCGCGTTGTAGGCGGCGGCCACGTTGCCGAACACGGTGAGGGAGTGGTCATCCGAGGCGCGGAAGTTCTGCCGCCAGGATTCGGGAACCAGGTCGGGCCGGCCGTTGCGGTAGTAATTGTCGATGGCGTCGAAATAGTGGTGCGCGTAGCTGGTGGACCAATCGTTCACATGGGCCGGATACTGGAAACCGCCACTGGCCCTGGCGATTTCCCGCTCCCCCTTGGTCGTGTGCAAATAACTCAGCAGCAGCGGCGCGTTGTCGTCGCATTCCCGGCGCATGACCGCGGCACGGGCTTCCATCTCGGCGATCGTGTCGTCGATGCACTGATCCGAGCCGCTCGGGCAGACGCCGTGCGCGGGCGTGTGCGGAATCGGCGCCGGCGGCAGCTGATAGGTCCAGGGCAGGTAGGGACCGCCCTCGGGAAAGAGCTGCCGGGAGATCTGCAACAGCGCCTGCATCGGCGGGAGATGGGCCGCACCGAGCACGAGCCGCGAACCCGGTGAATCGTCGACCGGCGGTTGCGCCGCGGCCGGGACACCGAGGAGCGTTCCAGCCAGACAGGCGATCGATACGGAGAGAGCAGCCCAAATACGCCGTCGCGCCATGCAATTCTCCCAGCGTCACTAACCGAATTCGGATTCGAGCAGCACCCCGCCGGTGGAGCAGTCTATGTCGCGTTATCGGCCGTCGCCGATAACCGGGATTCCCGGGGTGTCGTTCTCACCCCGGCGTCGCGGCCAGAAAACAATGGGTCCCCGAGTAGATGGTGGGCATGCATTTGTTGCAGTGAATGCACAGGGAGGCGGTGCCCGGTTCGGCGCGCAGGCGGTTGGGCAGATCGGGTTCGCGCAACAGCGCGCGGGCCATGGCCACGAACGAGAAGCCCTCGCCGAGCGCCTGTTCGATGGTCTCGCGGCGGGTGATGCCGCCGAGCAGGATGAGCGGGAGTTTCGTCTCCGCGCGCACGCGCCGGGCCCGATCCAGCAGGTACGCCTCCCGAAAGGGATACTCGCGCAAGAACTGCCGGCCGGCCAGGCGCAACCCCCAGCTCATGGGCGGCGGGAAGGCGGCCGCGAATTCCCGGCGCGGCGCCTCGCCGGTGAAGATGTACATGGGATTGAGCAGGGAGCTGCCCGCGGTCAATTCCAGGGCATCGACGCTGCCGTCGGCCTCCAGCCATTGCGCCACCTGCACGGCGTCGTCGATGGCGAAACCGCCGGGCACGCCGTCGTCCATGCCGAGTTTGGCGGTGACCGCGATGGCATCGCCGACCGAATCACGCACCGCGCGTGCGATATCCAGCGCCAGCCGGGCGCGATTGCGCACGGAGCCGCCGTATTCGTCGCGGCGGCGATTCAAACGCGGGCTCAGGAACGAACTCACCAGATAGTTGTGCCCGAAATGTATTTCCACCGCGTCGAATCCGGACTCGATCGCCAGCCGCGCCGCGTCCGCGTGCGCGGTGACCACGCGTTGCAGATCGGACGCACTGGCGCGGCGCATCATTCGCATGCCCAGCGGACTCGGAATTCGATGCGGTGCGTACGCGGGCAGCCTATTGGACGCGGCGTTGGCCACCGGCCCGGCGTGGCCGAGCTGGGCGGATACCGCGGCTCCGGCGTTGTGCACCGCGTCGGTCAATTCCCGAAGGCCCGCAACGGCTTCGGGTCGCATGTAGATCTGGTGCCGGTCGGTGCGGCCCTCGGGCAGGACCGCGCAGTAGGCGACCGTGGTCATCCCCACCCCACCGCGCGCGTGCCGGACGTGGAAGTCGATGAGTTCGGGGGTGACCAGTGCGCGCGGGGTCGCGCCCTCGAAGGTCGCGGCCTTGATGATGCGGTTGGGCAGCAGCACCGGGCCCAGCCGGGCCGGTGCGAAGATCTCGGTCATCAGTGCGTAAGTCCTGCCACTACAAAGGTTTTCAGGGAGTCCACGGGGACCTGACGGGTGCGCGGCGCGGCCGAGAGCGGGTCGCCGAAGTACTCCAGGACCAGGGTGAAGGCCAGCCCCCAGCGGGCCGCGGCCGCGCGCGGGGACAGCTCGGGCCGGATGGCGCAGAGCAGATCGGCCCACGGTTCGAGCGCGAACCATTCGGCGCTCCACGCCTGTTCGCGACCGCCCAGCACGACGCGGGCCAGCAGGTGCAGGCGCAGCCTGCCGACCGGGTCGTCGGCGAGTTCGGCCAGCGGGTCCACCACCACGTCCACCAGCTCGGTGATCGCGGGCATCCAGCCCTGCGCCCGGCGCTCGCTCACCGCGTCGAGCTGCTGCCGCCAGATCGGCGCGAGCCGATCCTCCAGCAGCGCCGCGACCAGCGCCTCCTTGGAGCCGAAGTGGTAGTGCACCGAGGCCGGATTCATACCCGCCGCGGCATTCACCGCCCGCACCGACACCGCGTCGTACCCGGATTCCAGCAGCAGCCGCTCGGCGACGGCCAGCAGTTTCTGCCGCGTCGACAGATCATCGTTCACTCGGACCACCCGCCCAGTAGAACACGTTTCAATCGACGGTTCAATCACTGATTGAAAATCGGGGGCGAGCACGCTCACGACGCCCCGCGCTCGCGGTGACCGCATCGAGTCGGGCAGGATCGGAACGTCCGATGGCTTCGCAGTGCGGCAGGAGATCGTATGAGACCCGAACTCGTGGACTGGATCGAGCGCGGCGAGTATTTCGAGCACGGCGGCAACCGGATCTTCTACATCCGGGAGGGCAGCGGCCCCACCCTGCTGCTGGTGCACGGATACCCGTACAACTCCTATGACTGGCACCGCATCTGGCCCGAACTGACCGCGCACTACGACGTGATCGCGCCGGACATGCTGGGAATGGGCTTCTCCGACAAGCCCGTCCGGCACGGGTACAGCGTCCTGGACCACGCCGACATGCACGACGCGCTGCTCGCGCATCTGGGGGTGGAACACACCCTGATGCTGGCCCACGATCTGGGAGTCAGTGTGGCGCAGGAACTCCTGGCCCGCCGGAACGACGGGGTCCCGGCGGCCGGGATCGACGCGGTCGTCTTCCTCAACGGCGGGCTGTTCATCGAGGTCTACCGGCCCCGCCTGGTGCAGCGACTGCTGACCTCGCCGCTCGGGTACGTTCTCGGGCCGCTCATGACCGATTCCGTCGTGTCCGCGGCCACCCGCGAGATGTTCGGCCCGGACACCAAGCCCACCGACGACGAGATGCGGGTGCTGCTGGAGGTGCTGTTCCACAACCGCGGGCGCTTCGTCTCACACCTGGTGGGCCGATTCATCGAGGAGCGCAAGCAGTTCCGGGAGCGCTGGGTCGGGGCGCTGTTGCGGACGCCGGCCCCGCTGCGGCTGATCAACGGGCCGGTGGATCCCAATTCGGGTGCGCACATGGCCGCGCGCTATCGCGAGGTGATTCCGGACCCGGACGTGGTGAGCCTCGAGAACATCGGCCACTGGCCGCAGTTGGAAGCGCCGGACGCGGTGTTCACTGCCGCGCACGAATTCCTGCGACGGCACGCGACGACCTGATTCGACCGCGCTCAGGGGCGCAGGATGCCGGCGATCAAGAGCATGATCGAGTGCTGGGCCTGTGCCCGCGCGGTGTCGGGATCCGCCGCGTGCGCGACGATCAGCGACGCCTCGCTCAGCGCGCTGAGCAGCAGTTGCGCCAGGACCTGGACGGGGACGTCGCCGATCAGCCCGGCCGCGCGGGCGCGTTCGAGCTGCGTGGTGATCAGGCCCAGCCCGTGCGCGTTCTCGAACTCGCGCCACGCCTGCCAGCCGAGCACCGTCGGGGCGTCGATGAGCGCGATCCGCACCATGGCGGGCCGGGTGCAGATCTCCATGAACAGGCCGACGCCCACGGCCATGCCGCCCATCACATCCGCGGGATCGCCCGCGGCCATGGCGGTTTCGATCTCGGCCATGGCCTCGGCCTCGATCTGCTCCAGCACGGCCAGGAACAGCCCGCGCTTGTCGCCGTAGTGGTGGTGCAGCGCGCCGCGGGTGACGCCCGCGGCCGCCACCAGATCCGCGCCGGAGGTGCCCGCGAAGCCGCGCTCGATGAAGAGCCGGCGTCCGGCCTCCTCGAGCGCGGCCCGGGTGGCGCGCGAGCGATCCTCCTGGCTACGGCGTGGCATGCAGCCGAGTGAACTCCAGGATCGACCTGGTGAGCAACTCGGGCTGATCCTCGGGCAGGAAGGTGTAGGAGTCGTCGATCACCGTGAGGGTGGCATCGGGCAGGTCACGGACCAGATGTTCGGCGTCGGCGAGCGGGAAGAGCTTGTCCTCGCGCGCCCAGACCAGCAGCACCGGGACCTTCACCTCGGCGAATTCGGCGGCCGCGGCCAGGGTGTAGCTCTTGTTCAGCGTCCGGAGCACGCGCCGCAGGTCCCGGCGGATGTCCGCGGACCGGCGGCTGGGCAGCAGGTAGGAATCGCCGATCTCGGGCGGCACCGGCCGCTTGGCCACCCAGCCCAGTACCAAGGGCAGCCGATGCAGCGCCCGCCAGCGCAGCGCCTCGGTGAGCGGGCGAATCGACCCGGGCACCCGGGCGAGATAGGGCAGGATCTTGAACGGCTGCGGCGGGAAGTTGCCGTAGCTGTCCACGGCGGCCAGCACCACCCGGCCGATCCGGGAGCGATCCCGGGTCAGCAGAATCTGGGTGATGGCGCCGCCGGTGTCGTTGGCCACGATCGTCACATCGGTGAGGTCGAGCGCTTCGAGGAAGGCGGCGATCAGATCGGCGATCCCGGCCGGGGTGAGATCGGCTGCGGGCAGCGGAATCTCGTGTGCGCCGAAGGGCCAGTCCGGGGTCAGGCAGCGGTGGCCGGCCGCGGCGATGTCGGGCACGATCTTGCGCCACAGATCGGCGTTGACCAATAGGCCGTGCACGAATACGACGGGCGGCCCGTCACCGGTGTCGTGGTAGCGGACGCGGCCTCCGGGCAGGTCCACTTCGCGTGCGGGTCCGAGGGATGTACTGGTTGCCATGGTTCGTCTCCAATGCGGTCGGTACCGATCAACTTTTACATACATACCGTATGTATGTCTATGGGACACCGAACGACAGTGGAGCGCCGGCCGAAAGGAAGGGGTATCGGCCGACGCTCCAGCAGGACATACGCGCGAATCAGCGGGTGAGTTCAGCCCGCCAGCGATCGGCCGCGCGGGTGACGTCCAGCCCGACTTTCTCCAGGTACTCCCCCATGCCGAGCAGCCTGGCCCCGGCCGGCGTCTCCGTGCCGAGCGTGCCCGCCCCGGCGCGGGCGGTGGCGGCGAGCTGCTCATTGGCTCGCACCCCGGCGAGAGTGGCTCGATACCAGGCGGATTCGTCGATGAAGTAGCGGTCGCGACGGGTGCCCACGTCACGTTCGCGGCGGATGAGTTCGCGGCCTTCGAGGTCGCCGACCGCGGCGGAGATGGTCGCCGGGCTCACCCGCAGCCGGCGCACCAGCTCACCGGCGGTGACACTGCCGGAATCGGCCGCGTACAGGCAGGCGAGCACGGCCGCCGCCATTTTGGGGATGCCCGAGCGGACGAACAATTCCGCGAAGCGATCGCGGAAATCCGCGACGACGTCGGGATCGCGGCCGTATTCATCGGCCCCGGTGAGCTTTTCGATCGGCTTGGGCCGGATGACCCGGCGCCGGGAGCGAACCACGGTGGCGGCGTGCGCCAGGTCGGCGCGATAGTGGCCGGGCCCGCCGTTGCGGGTCACCTCGCGGCTGATCGTGGAGGTGGGGCGGCCGAGCCTGCGTGCGATCTCCGCGTAGCCGAGCCCCTGCGTCAAACCTGTTGCGATACGCCGACGGTCGTCCGGCGTGAGTCGTCCTCCGGGCATCGGGACACCTCCTTCATCGGTTGCGGCCGGTGGCGGAGACACTCGCCGCAGCCGGCACGCGCCCAGGGGGAGCCCGTCGGAAAAGCTCGTCGCAACCGCCTCTCCTATTGCAACACAGCGAAGCCCCGCGCGTAGGGGGCTGAACCGTACCGTCACCTTTACACTCGTATTAACCTGGTGTTATCCGCTTTTCGTGCGCATTACGCGATAGGCCCGGTTGCGAATGCAAAGTAGCGTTCGAGCTCTCCCGAACATACGCCGGGCCGGAAATCGAATCCCCGGCCCGAGGCACGAATGTTTACGGGGTCGCGGTCCGGGCGCCGGGATCGAACCCGCCGGGAATCTCGTAGATCACCCCGGTGAAAGTCGCGCCGAACAGCCGCCCGGCCGAGAACCCTTGGTCGCCACGGCCGTAACTCACCACGCTGGTCAGCGCTCCGCCGGTGCCGAGCACGCAGAACTGCCCGGGTGCGTCGATCCGCACCACCTGGCCGGACGGATTGAGCGGCACCACGGGGCGATCCGCGACGTCCAGGGTCAGGCCGTCCGGCGCGGCGAAATAGTCGGCGCCGCCCAGATCCAGCAGCGACTGCGGGGCCCAGGGCGCGGCGACCGGGATCCGGCTCACCCCGGGAGCGGCGAAAGTCCGCGAGACGTAGAGGAACTCGTCGTCGCTGCTCAGCACCGCGCCGTTGGCGCTGGGGAGTACGGCCCAATCCGGCTGCACGACGCCATCCGGGTACACCCGGCCCACCAGGGTGGCGAAATCATTGGTGGCGTAGACGATTCCGTCGCGGGAGACGTCCATGCCGTTGGCTGCGCTCAGGCCCGAGGCATAGGGGGCGGTCGCACCGGTGTCGGGATCGACCGTCACGATGCCGGCGTGCCGCAGGCTGTCACCGGCCACCACGCGCGCGTCCGCGCCGTAGCCGACGAGCAACCGCCCGTCCGGGGTCCAGGCCAGCGCGCCCGCGCCACCGCTGGGGACCGTGGCGATCGGCACCGCGGGTGCGCCCGGGGCGTCGATGCGGAAGACCCGGCCGGTCGTCAGATCGGTGGTGAAGGCGCGGCCGCGGGCATCGACCGTCAGCCCCTCGAGCGCGCCGCCCACGTTCGCCACGGTGAAGGTGGGCTGCCCCGCGCCGGCGCAGACCGGCGCGGCCTGGGCGGGCGCGGCGGCCACGGAAACGCCCGCGAAGGCGAGCGTCGCAACGGCCATGGCCATTGATTGCCATGTGGTCATTTCGCACCTCGAAATCGTTCCGGATGGAGTGGGATTGGAGTGGAATATCGGCTGACGCAGCATCAGTCTGCCATCGTCCTGGTAATTTGTGCCGGTCGCGACTCCGTACCGAAAGGGATCAGCGTGTTCGGTGGTTCGGCAACGGTCGGCGGGCAAATTCGCGGGGCGGGCAAACGCGGTGGATATTTCGCGATCCTGGTTGCCGCGGCGACCGCGATATCCTGGGCGATACCGAGTGCGGCAGCGAATCCTGTCGCGGCACAACAACTTTCGATCACGGTGCCGAGCATTCGAGAATGGACGCCGGGCGGAACGGGATTCGCGCTGAGTGCGGAGTCGCGCATTGTCGCCGCGGGCGAACTGTCCGAGGCCGCGCTGCTGCTCTCGGCGGATCTCGCCCGGGCCGGGCGCGTCGTACCCGTCGTGAGCGGCGGCGCCCGGACCGGCGATATCGTGCTGCGCGTCGCGGACGACGCACCCGAAGCCGCGGAGTCCTATCGGATTTCGGCCGGCGAGCAGCTGGACGTCACCGCCCGCGATCGACTCGGCGTACTACACGGAGCCCAGACCGTTCTGCAGTGGCTGCGCCGGCACACCGCCATTCCCGGTGGTATCGCGCAGGATTGGCCGCGGTATGCCGAACGCGGCCTCATGCTCGACACCGGGCGCGAATTCTTCTCCGTCGACTGGGTGAAGGCCCGCATTCGCGACGCCGCCTATCTGCGCATGAATATGGTGCAGCTGCACCTCTCGGACACCCAGGGGTTCCGGCTCGCCAGCCGGGTGCATCCGGAAATCACCTCGCCGCAGCACTACACCGCCGCCGACATTGCCGACATCGTGGACTACGCGGATTCCTACGGCATCGAGATCGTGCCGGAAATCGATATGCCCAGCCATATGAACGCCATTCTCGCCGAGCACCAGGATCTGGTCTTGCGGCCGCAGCGCACCGGACCGCAGGACGCCATTGCGGACAGCGTCATCGGCGGCGGCGTCGGCGGGCGCGTCGACCTGACCAACCCGGACGCCTACCGGCTGATCGAGGACATCCTGCGCGAATTCGTGCCGATGTTCCCCGGGCGGTACTGGCACATCGGCTGCGACGAGTACGTCGCCGACTACAGCCGCTATCCGCAATTGAGCGAATACGCCACGCGCGCCATCGGTCCCGGCGCGGCGGCCGGCGACGTGATCGTCGCCTTCGCCAACTGGGCCACCGGCATCGTCGAATCCTTCGGCAAGACCGCTCGGGCCTGGAACGACGGGTTCGACCACGCGAGCGTGCTCGCGCCCCGCCCCGGCATCGTCATGCAGTACTGGTCGTCGAGCGCCGGCGGGCTGCCGTGGCTGCCCGGGGGCCGCACGCCCGCGCAGCTCACCGCCGCCGGGCACCCGATTCTCAACGCGGCGTTCACGCCCACGTACTTCGCCTCGGGCGGGCCGTCCGCCGCGCTCAACGCGCCGCCGGAATTGCTGTATGCCTGGGACCCCGGGCTTTTCGTCAACGGTCAGCGCCTGCCCGACTCGGATCTGCCATTGTTGCGGGGGTCCATGGTGTTCCTGTGGTGCGATGACCCCGACGCGATGACGCCCGGAGAATTGATCGCACCGGTGCGTGCGCGGCTGCCCATCATGGCGCAGCACCTGTGGTCGGGCGCCAGCGGTGTTCCGTACGCGGAGTTCGTGAATCGCGCGGCAGCGGTCGGCTGGATTTCAACGGAATCGTAGCGTCGAAAACTGTATCCAATTGGACACAGTAATTTTCGCATGCCGATTCGGCGAATCGCGGGCGCGTTCCGCGACTCCGAAACACCAGCGTGTGAGACTGAAACGCGCACGGTGCGACCGTTGTACACACATGCCCTCCCCATTGGACCGGAGGATCTTTCATGACCGAATCCATTGTGCGGCCCGCCCTTCCCGAGCCCCTCGTGGTAACCCTGGGAAATCTCAAGGGCGGCGTCGGCAAGACCACCTCGGCCTTCTTTCTGGCCGCCTATTTCGCGACGGTGTACGAACTGCGGGTGCTGGTGATCGACGCGGACCCGCTCAGCCAGACCGGGTACTCCTGGTATCGGCGGCTGCGGAAGGAGAACATCTCGGTTCCCTTCGAGCTCATCGCCTTTCCGTCGCGGCACGTCGATGACTGCATCACCGACAACGCGGCCAAATACGACGTAATCATCGTGGACGCCGGCGGGGAATCGGCGGAGATCTTCAAGGCCGCGGTGCCCGAGACCGACGAACTGGTGCTGATCACCAGCGTGAGTCCCTCCGAGGTCAAGCGCGTGCCCAGCACCTACAAGGCCGCGGAGGAGGCCGCGGCGGGCAACGACCGGGCCATTCGGGTGCGGGTGCTGATGACCAAGGTTCCGGTGACCATGAAGAACGGGGTGAACGTCTCCACCGAGTACCGGACGCAGCGCGGCAATCTCGAAGGCGCGGGCTACGACGTCTTCGAATCCTGTGTGAGCGCGTGGAAGTGGTACCGCGAGGCCGCCGACGGCGAGGTCGGCGACGGCGCGGAGAACCCGCTCGCCGATCTCGGCGAATACCGGCAGGTGGGCGACGAGCTCATCGCGCCGTACCTGACCGACGACCTGAACACCCGGACCGCACTGGAGGTTTCCGCCTGATGCCACCGCAGCGACGCAAGAACACCATCGGCGGCGGAATCGCCGTCCCCGCGCGCAATCCGCTCGCGGACGAGGCCGAGCACACCCCGCCGGTGTCCCCGCTGCGCGACGCGCAATGGCGCGGCATGAACGGGCCCGTCCACCCGATGGAACCGATCCCGGCCCGCCCGGTCGATCCGGCCGCCACCCGCGCGACGGAAACCAGCGCCACGAAGACGGCGAAGGCCGTGCAGGCCGCGGTGGCCGCGAAATCCCGCGCCGCCGCGCCGCATTCGCGCACGGCGGTGATCAAGCCCCGCATACCGGCCCCGAAGATCGACCCGGATGCCGCGACCGGGACCGGCGCACAACCGGCCCTGGAGAGCCGGACCGGCAGGACCGCCGCCGCGGGAACCCCGGTGGTCGTCCCACGGAAGCCGGTCACCGCCCCGGCCACGCCCACCGCGCCGCCCGCCCCGGTGACTTCCACAGCCGCGCGGCCCGCGACGACGCCGCCGGCGAATACCACGCTCTCGGGCACCAAGGCCGCCAAGGTCGCGACGCGGGTCGCGGATTCCCTGGGAAAGCCGGCCGGAAACACCACGGGCGCCGACATCGTGGTCGGTCCGGCCACGCCCGCCGATATCGTGGTCGGTCCCGCCACGGCCACGGGTGGCAAGCCGGCCGAGCAGGTGGGCGGGCAACCGACGGCGGCCGAGACCTACGGTGGCACGGTCGCACCCGTCCGGTCGACGGGCGAGGGCGCGGGCGGCGGTGAATCACGCGGCCGTATGCCCGCGAACCGTGCGGTCGATGCGGCCGACGCGGGCGGTACGGCCGATGCGACCGGCGCGGCCGGTGCGGCCGGTGCGGGGAGCGTGCTCAGCATGGAGCTACCCGAGGCCGGGGACGGTCCGCTCAGCAGCGGCGAGCTCGCACAGCTCGAAGCGTGCGAGAGCTCCATCGACGCGTTGCGGGTGGCGTTCTGGACCGCCGGGCGGGCGCTGCAGATCGTGCGGGACGGACGGCTCTACCGGGCCGACCACGCCAATTTCGACGACTACGTCGAGAAGCGCTGGGACATGCAGCGGTCTTACGCGCACAAGCTGATCCGCGCGTGGCCGCTGGCGGCGCGGCTGCACCCGGTGGCGCCGTCCATCAACGAGGGCCAGATCCGGGAGCTGCTGCCCATCGCCGTCGCGCACGGCGAGGACGCGGCGGTCACCGTTTACACCACCCTCGCGGCCGACGTGAAGGTCACCGCCAACAAGCTCCGCGAAGCCCTCGCCGTGCTGCCCGCCCACTACGACGAGACCGAGGCCGTCGAACGCCTGCAGGCGTGGCTCCGCGGCGACCTGAGTGGCCTGCCGCCCCGCAACCCGAACGTCTTCAGCACCGCCGAGACCCGCCTGGCGGTCCTGACCCGCCGCCTGGTCAAGGGTTCGAGCCGCGACCCCCTGGCCGCCCGCGACTTCGCCGCCAAACTCCGCGGCCTGGCCGAACTGATAGAGCAACAGATCCCCGCCTCCGACCGCGCCCCCGCCGACCCCGCCGCGCCACCCAACTAGCGGTTCCCCCACACTCCCGAGGGCTCGGCCACGGCCGGGCCCTCACCCATATCCGACCGGCCCGCACACCCCCATGGCCGCCCGGCCCCCGGCGCGACCGAGCGCCACAGACCCAGCTGCTATCACCGATCGGATCGCACCGATTGAGCACCGCAGACGGATTCCCGCCGCCGCGCGGCCCAGGCCACGGCCGGCACACTCTCGTGCCCGACGCGCGCGGAACTCCCGCCGCGTGTATCGGCAACCGCTCGACGATCGGACCTCCACTGCAGCGCGGTCGCGTCGACGGCCTGGGTTGCTGCCCGCTCGCCTCAGGACTCAGCATCCGGTGTCGATTGTAGCGAATCCTTTTGTGCCACTGTATGTTTCATGAGTTTTGCAATGCTACACATTCTCGTCAGTGCATGTCGCTGAGATTCGTTGCAGCCCAACATAGTTGGATGAACCGACTCGGATTCGGCAGCGAGGCGGTAACCGGCGGCTGGGTTGGGCCTCTTAGCCTCGCCCAGAGCCGGACGAGTGACTGTAGGTACAGCACTCACACCTGTGTGGGCGCACCTCCGGCGCCGCAGGCCCCGCACTCGTACGCGTTGTGGCGGTGGTTCCGGCGGCATTTGGATTCGCGGCTGTAGTGACCAATCGGACGCTTGTGCCTGGGAGAGCTAGCCGCCGTGCCGGGGATGTTCGACCGTCCGTCGCGCAATCGGCGTGCACGCTCCCATCCATCCGCACAGGCATATCTCGGCGCAGGTTCAGCGGGCTGCTGCTCTCCGCGGTGCAACAGCGGGAGATCTTCGACCCCGAGTGGGAGCCGGACCGTGTCGGGCAGGCGGGGCGGCGCTGAGGGAAGGGCGCACAGGGCATTGACGGATGCGAAGGGCCTGCCGGGCATACAAGTCCGTTTGGGTGCACATGCCCGGCTACATGCAAGCCGTTTGCGCGTGCAAGGTCAGCTGGGCAGGCAAGTCCAGTTGGGCGGGCAAGTCCGGTTGGGCGGGCAAGTCCAGTTGGGCGCACCGGCATCCGGTTGGGCGCACCGGCATTGCGGGTTGGGGAAACGGCCCGGATGCGCAGCCGGCCCCGGTTGGCGTGCCAACCGGGGCCGGGCGGAAACGTTCGGTTACTCGCCTACCGCCGCGTGGCGGACGCGGTTGCCGGAGGCGCGGGCGCGGACCGCGCGGGCCGTCGCGGCGTCGAAGAGCTCCAGGTTCTCGAAGACGGGGTCCTCGTCGTCGGGTTCCACCAGGACCGCGCGGCGGAGCTGGCTGCGGGTCGTATCGCGGTCGGGGCGGGGGCGTTCGGGCTCGCGGTCGAACTCCTCCTCCTCGTCGTGGTCGCGGGTGCGGCCACCGAGGCGGGACATGCGGCGGCGGCGGATGTCCTCTTCGATCCGCACCTGGCGGCGCAGGTAGGCCAGGTAGGCCACGAGCACCGCGCCGGACAGACCAGCGAGGCCCCACAGGCCGGAGGACACGGCCACGCCGGCCGCGGCCAGGGCCAGGGTTGTGAGCAGCAGGCCGAGCACCGCGCGCTGGCGGAAGGTGTAGCGGGCGGCGCGGGCGATCGCGTCGGCCTCGGGGTCGTAGCCGCCGCGCCCGCGCCGCGAGGGCACGAAATCCGAGTCCTCGGAATCGGATTCGTCGGCTTCCCGATCCAGATCCTCGTCACGCAGTGCGGGGACCCGCGAACGCGCCGTCTCGTCCCGGGTGCGCATGGTGTCGGCCCGGCCGCGGGGCCTGGGCTCCGCGTCGTCGTAGCCGGACTCGTCGGACGTCTCGGACGCGCGTTCGCCCGCGTACTCGTCCCGGTCGTCGAATTCGGCGGCCACGTCCTCGGATTCCGCTGTCTCGTGCTCGTTTTCGGCGCGCGGGTGCTCCTGGTCCGCGACGTCGAGGTCATTGTCTGCCGGATCCTGCTCGGATGCGGCCGTTTCGGCGGCATCGCCACTCGGCTCGGTCACCGCGGTCGCCGAAGGCGCTTTCGCGGAGTCACGTTCACGGTCGGTGTCGAAATCCTCGTCGTCCGATCCAGCTGTGGTGCTGTCGTCCGATCTGGTCATCCGATCCTCCGGATCATCGCTGTGGTGATGCTTCCTGCGAACCGGCACGTAGTCCGGGTCGGTCTCGTGCCCGGTGGCCGGACCTTTTCTGGCGAGGGGCTTGGCATCCCCGCGATGCAGCACCCGCGTCGAGAGCGCGGCGTCGGTGTGCTGGCGAATGCGCGGATGCCGGGAGGTCAGCATGGGGAAAACGACGAAAATCCAGAGCACGACCAGCCCGATCCACAAGATCGAATTCGGCATGCGCTCACCTCCGTCCCCGCCTGGCCCATTTTCCCTTCGACGTGCACCGTGGCACCTATCGGCGATACAAAGGCGCACCACCGACGTCCGTAGGCTAATTCGACACCTCAGGAATGGCCCGCAGGCGCGCCGTCAACACCTGCCACAGTAGTCACACAAGTTAGTGGCCGTACGGATCCGCGAGCTACGCCCGAGCGACCGGCGCACGGCCGCGCTTTCCCCGCCGGAGCGCCCCGGACTTACTGCTGCGCGACCCGCCCCGCGCGAATCAGCCTGTCCACCACCGTGCCCGAGACTTCCTCCACGGTCATCGCCACCAGCAAATGGTCGCGCCAGCCCCCGTCCACATCCAGGTAGCGCTCGAGCAGACCCTCCTGACGGAAGCCCACATTGCGCAATACCGCCTGGCTGGCAAGGTTTTCCGGCCGCACGGTCGCCTCCACCCGGTGCAGGCCCACCTCGCTGAAACAGTGATCGAGCCCCAGCGCCAGCGCGGCGGTCGCCACCCCCTGACCGCTCACGTCCTTGGCGACCCAGTAACCGATCCAGGCCGAACGCAACGCCCCGCGCACGATGTTGCCGATCGTCAACTGCCCGCTGAACGTGCCGTTCACCTCGATGACGAGCGGAATCATGGCCCCGCGCCGGGCTTCCGCCTTCAGGCTCGACCACAGCGACGGCCAGTTCCCGGCGTGATTGCGCGCCTCCCACGCCCCGCGCCCGGTCGGCTCCCACTGCTCCAGATACGCGCGATCACGGGTGCGGATCCGCGACCACGCCGCGGCATCGCGTAACCGGATGGGCCGCAGCGTCACCTGGCCCGCCGCCACCCGCACCGGGCCCAGATGCGCCGGCCAGCCCGGATGCTGGGTGGCCCGGAAGACATTCATGTCCACGCCTCAGCCTCGCTGCGCGAGGAAAGCGACCCGAACCTCGTCACCGGTGCGCACCTCGGTCACATCCGGGTCGATCACGATGAGGCTGTTGGCCTCGGCCATCGTGGCCAGCAGATGCGAGGACGCGCCGTTGGGACCGCCCAGCGGCTGCACCAGATAGTCGCCGGTCTGCTCGTCGCGCATGAGCTGCGCGCGCAGATAGCCCCGGCGACCGGGAATGGAGGCGATCGGCAGAATCGTGCGCGCCCGGACCACCCGCCGCATGGGCTGGCGGCGGCCCAGCGCGATGCGGATCAACGGCCGCACCATGACCTCGAAAACCACAAGCGCGCCAACGGGATTGGACGGCAGCAGGAAGGTAGGCACCTCGTCGCGGCCGAGCAGGCCGAAACCCTGCACCGACCCCGGGTGCATGGCCACCCTCGTGATCTCCAACTCCCCCAGGCCCTCCAGGGCCTCGCGCACCTGCTCCGAGGCCCAGCCGCCGACCGCGCCCGCGATCACCACGACCTCCGAGCGAACCAGCTGCCCTTCCACCACGTCGCGCAACCGCTTGGCATCGCCGCTGACGATGCCGACCCGATTCACATCGGCGCCCGCGTCCCGCGCGGCGGCGGCCAGCGCGTAGGAATTCACGTCGTAGACCTGACCGGGACCCGGCGTGCGATCGATGTCGACCAGTTCGCCGCCGACCGAGAGCACCGACAGTCTCGGGCGCGGATGCACCAGCACCTTGTCCCGCCCGACCGCCGCGAGCAGACCCACCTGGGCCGGGCCGATGATCGTGCCCGCGCGCACCGCGAGATCGCCGGGCTGCACATCGTCGCCGATGCGGCGCACGTAATCACCCGAGCGCACCGGCTCGTAGACCTTCACCTTGGCGCGGCCGCCGTCGGTGAAATCGAGCGGCAGCACCGCGTCGGCGAGGGTCGGCAGCGGGGCGCCGGTGTCCACGCGCACGGTCTGGCGCGGTTGCAGCCGAATGGGCTGGCGCGAACCGGCCGCGACCTCGCCCACCACGGGGAGCATCAGATCGACGGCCTCGCCGTCCTCACCGCGGATATCCGCGCCCGCGGCGGCGACATCCACGCTGCGTACGGCGTAACCGTCGATGGCGGCCTGATCGAACCCGGGCAGCGGACGCTCGGTGACCACGTCCTCGGCGCACAGCAGGCCCTGGGCCTCCGAGATCGCGACCCGGACGGGCCGCGGCGCGACAGCCGCCGCGGTCACCTTGATCTGCTGATCCTCAACCGAGCGCATGCCGCCCTTCCCTGGTATCGCGCACTGCCCACACCGTCCCGGCTGCTGTCACTCGTACGAGGTGAGCTGCGGATTCCAGCCCGGTCCGAGCCGATGCTCGAGCCACTCGCGCAGCGCCGGACCGTATTCCTCTCGTTCCAAAGCGAAATCGACCGCTGCACGAAGATAACCGCCCGGGTTGCCCAGATCGTGCCGCGACCCACGGTGCACCACGACGTGAACGGGATGACCCTCCGCGATCAGCAGCGCGATGGCGTCGGTCAGCTGCAGTTCGCCGCCCGCGCCGGGGGTGATCCGGCGCAGCGCGTCGAAGATGGCCCGGTCCAACAGGTATCGGCCGGCGGCCGCGTAGGTCGAGGGCGCCTCGTCCAGGGCCGGCTTCTCCACCATGCCGTTGACCTTGAGGACATCGGCGGGCGAGCCGGGCAACTGCTCGACGTCGAAGACGCCGTACGCGCTGACCTGGTCTTTGGGCACATCGATGGCGCACAGCACCGAACCGCCGTAGGTCTCGCGCACCCGGGCCATGACCGTCAGCACGCCGCTGGGCAGCACCAGATCATCGGGGAGCAGCACGGCCAGCGCGCTCTCGTCCGCGTCCAGGGCCGATTCCGCCTGCGCCACCGCGTGACCCAGGCCGAGCGGCTCCTCCTGCACGACCGAGGTCACGTCCAGCAGGCCCGGGGCCTTGCGCACCTTCTCGAGCAGGTGGAACTTGCCGCGCTCCTCGAGCGTGCCCTCCAGCACCAGATCCTCGACGAAATGCGCTACCACGCCGTCTTTTCCGGGCGAGGTCACGATCACCAGCCGGCTCGCGCCGGAATCGGCGGCCTCCGCGGCGACCAATTCGATGCCCGGGGTGTCCACCACGGGGAGCAGCTCCTTGGGCACCGTCTTGGTCGCCGGCAGGAATCGCGTACCGAGCCCCGCCGCGGGCACCACCGCGGTGCGGAAGCACGCCGGTGCCCCGCTGCCAATAGCCGTCATGAACTCACCCTATCCATCCGTCTCACCCACCGGGGCGGCCACGAACCGTCCCGATATCCACGAGAGCCTAAGGGTCCCGGAGCAACCGAGCCCACCGAACGCCTTTGTCATGCGATAACCGCTGGACGATGACACAAACCGTGCAAAATGACACAGTCGAGATACGAGAAAGGCCTCTGTCGCCCACCGGACGACCGAATCGGCACGGCATCGCGACCCGGCCCGCCACCGCGGCCGACAACCCCACCGAAACACGCGAACACCCCACACGCGGCGCACGGAAAAAGCTCTCTCCCAGCCGATTTCAGCCGCGGCCCGTCGACAGGGATTCGGCACCATCCGCACCGCGGATGCCCGGCCGTCCGGAGCCGCGTCAATTGACCGAATGCCGAGGATCCCGCCGCCGATCCGCGCCGGCCGCCTCCGAACTCACGCCGACGCACGAACACTCGACGCCACGACCTGCCCCGATGCCACCCCGGGAACGTGAAGGCCGCCGAGTTCCGAAGCAGTGGCGCAGGTCTCAGCACGCGGTCCGCCGGACACGACCCACTTCGCAACACCCCGGCGCGTGAACGCCCGGACCGGTATCCGCGGCAGCGGCACGTTCCCAGCCGTCGCACCGCCGGACACGGCACCACCCCTCCACACACGAGACGGGTGACATCCGGGGTGCGTGCGCCCAGCCGGTGTCCGCCACGGACACGTCTGGCGGGCGGTGGCGTGTAGCGGGTGCAGGGGGTGCCGTTGCGCGCGGCCGAACACGCCTTCCGTGGCCGAGACGTTGACGACCGCCTCGTTCACGCACCTATCGTGGGGGCGTGGATGCGCGGGCGTGGGGAAAGAAGGAGTGGCGGGCGGAGATCCTCGGACGGCGAGCGCGGGTGGCGGCGGACGAGCGGGATCGGGAGGCCGCCGGGCTCGCGGCGAGCATGGGTGCGGTGCTCGAGCTGGCATGCCGAGGCGCGAGTGGGCCGGTCGCGGCACCGAGCGCAGCCGATCCCCGGGACTCGGCCCGGAATACATCGACGAGCACGTCCATCCCACCGGCGCCGGCCGGCGGCACCATCGCCGGGAACAGCGCGGGGTCCGATGACCCGTGGATCTGCGCGTACGTTCCGGTGGGCGGCGAGCCGGGGTCGGCGGCGATGCTGGACGCGCTGCGAGCGGGCGGGGCGCGAGTGTTGTTGCCGGTCACCGGGGATCCCGGGGCATTGGAGTGGGCCGAATACACCGGGGCGGCGGGGCTGGTCCGGGGGCGCTTCGGGTTGCGCGAGCCGAATGGTGACCGAATCCCGGACGCGATCGGACTGGCGCGGGTCGTGCTCGTGCCCGCGGTGGCGGTGGACCGGCGCGGGGTGCGGCTGGGGCGGGGAGCCGGTTACTACGATCGGAGCCTCGGCGCGTGCCGGGCCGACGTGCGACTCGTGGCCGTGGTGCGCGACGACGAGGTGGTCGCCGAACTGCCGGAAGAGGCGCACGACCATCGCATGGGCTGGGCGCTCACGCCGTTCGGCGGGCTGCGGCGGCTGGGCGACACGGGCGGGAATTGACACCCGATTGGCAGTGTTGGCACTGTCGTCTGTAGAGTGCTGGACCGACGGAGACCGTGGAGGATTTGCGATGCCAACTTACTCGTATGCGTGTACCGAGTGCGACAACAAGTTCGACATCGTGCAGTCTTTCTCCGATGACGCGCTGACCACTTGCGATCGCTGCAACGGAAAGCTGCGCAAGCTCTTCAACTCGGTCGGCATCGTCTTCAAGGGCAGCGGCTTCTACCGCACCGACAGCCGCAACGGCAGCACGTCGAGCGAGCCCGCCAAGCCCTCGACCAGCACCGACGGCGGCTCGAGCACGGCGAGCGCCCCCAGCGCCCCGGCGAGCACCGCCGCCGCCCCCAGCACCCCGTCGAGCACTTCCGCGGCCTGAACCGTACCGCGCTCTCCCGAATCCCCGGCCCCTGACGGCCGGGGATTTCTGGTTCCGGGACAGGTTGTCCACAGGCTCCCGGTTATCCACAGCACGCCCTCGGACGAGCGGCCGTAACCACCGGCGCCCCTAGGCTTTTCGCCATGCATCGATTGCGCGCGGGATGGCCGGGCGAGCTCGGGCTCCCCCTGTGGGCGGACGGGGTGCTGATCCGCCGGATCGCGGCGGCGGCACTGTTCGCGCTCGCCGCGGCACTCGCCCTGCGGGCCGATCCCGGCGGGCGGCACACCGAGGTCGTGGTCGCGGCCCGCGAACTGCCGCCGGGCCACGTGCTCGGCGCGGACGACGTGGTGCGGGCGCCACGCGATTCGGCCGGACTGCCGGCGGGGACGCTGCGCGACCCGGGCGCGCTCGTGGGATCCACGCTCGGCGGCGGCGTCACGACGGGTGAGATTCTCACCGAACTGCGCGTGCTCGGCCCCCGGCTGGCCACGGTGGCCGCCCGTTCCCCCGATGCTCGCATCGTTCCGATTCGTTTGGCGGACAACGGCGTTGCCGAGGTACTGCGCCCGGGCGACCGGGTCGACGTGGTGGCCGCCGCGGACACCGGCGGCGCGGGCCGCCCCGCCCGGCTGCTGGCGTCCGACGCCGCGGTCGTGCTCGTGTCCGGCGGATCCGCCGGGGGCGGGCCGAGCGCGCGCGGGCGTGACGAGCCGCTGGTGCTGGTGGCCCTGGACGCCCGGCACGCCACCGTCATCGCCGCGGCCTCACTGCGCACCGCCCTCACCGTGGTCGTGCGCTGACCCGCCTGGGCGCTTCGCTTCCGGGGTCGCGGACCCCGGGTGAACTAGCATTCCGATACCGCAATACCCCATCCCGCATCACCCGGACCAGCCGTCCGACACTCGCTAACCGGGCCGCCGCACGCGCCCATCACGCAGAGGAGTTTTCGGCAATGCTCAAGGGTTTCAAGGAGTTTCTGCTACGCGGCAATGTCGTCGACCTGGCGGTGGCGGTGGTGCTCGGCACCGCATTCGTCGCCATCGTCACCGCATTCAGCGAGGGCGTGATCAATCCGCTGCTGGCGATGTTCGGCGGTAACAACCCCATCGGGCTCGGATTCCAATTGATCGCCGACAAACCGGCGACCTTCGTGGCGATCGGCCCCATCATCACCGCGGGGCTCAACTTCCTGATCATCGCGACGCTGTTGTACTTCGTGCTGGTGGTTCCGGCCACCCGGGCCAAGGCACGCTGGGGCAATGCCGATGACGCACTCACCGAAATCGATCTGCTGCATCAGATTCGGGATCTGCTCGCCGAGGATCGCGCGAACGGCCCCGGCGGCGGCCGGCACGAAAGCTGATCGCCGGCAAGCATTCTCGAATTCCGGATAGAGACGGCGAACGGGCCCGGCGCGAAATGCGCCGGGCCCGTTCAGCTGATGAAAACGCGGATCAGAGGTGACCGATCAGCCGAGGCTGAAAGGCTGGCCCCACAGGGTGATCCAGGTGACCACGTTCTCGGTCTCGATCTCGACGCTCACGAAGGCACGCGCCTGGGCGTAGCCACCGCAACCGCTGAGGCCGATGGTCGAGTCGGCCCAGGTGACCGAACCGTTCGAACCGCTGAACTTGTTGCGGACCTTGTGCGCCTCGGAACCGAAGTCGTCGGCCTCTTCGATGTCCAGGATGTAGAAGGACTTCGCCTGGCCGGGGCCCAGGGTCAGGTTGCCGCCGCCGCCACCGGACGCGCTCGGGCTGCCGTCTTCCCAGGTGACACCGGCCGACGCGTCGCCGCTCACGCCGCCGCCGGCGATGTTGACCTGGCAACCGACCTGGTAGCCGGGGAAGATCTTGCCGCCGACATCGGTGTTATTGCCGGAGATCTCGACCTGCGCCGAGGCCGACACCCAGGCGTTGCGGTGGACGGGGGTGGCGCCCATCGAACCGGAGATGTTGGCGGACTCGCCGACCAGCTTCACGGTGACGACGGTGCCGTCGGACAGGGTCTTGACGATTTCGCCGCCCGGCAGCGGAACGAAGGTATCGGCGTTGGCGGCGCCGGTGGAGAACAGGCCCAGGGCGGCGGTCGCGACAGCGCCGGTCGCGGCCATCCGTGCCACGGTCTTACGGAGGTTCATGCTCTTTTTCCCTCAGGGTATGAGTTCGCTTGCGCGAGAAAGTATTTGGCGGGGAGGACCACTATCAGCCGAGGCTGAACGGCTGACCGTAGAGGGTGGTCTTCGAGTAGTGGTCGCCGATGACCTCGACGACGGTGTACGCCCGCGCCTGGGCGTAACCCGCGCAACCTTCGATACCGATCTCGGCATCCTGGTACTCGACGGAGTAGGTGCCCGCCTTGAGGATGTCCTTGTAATCGATCTGCACGAACTTGACTTCACCCGGGCCGAGGTTGATGCCGATGGACCCACCGATGGAGCCGTCGCTCAGCGAGACGCCGGCGGACACGCCCGCGGAGATGGCATCCTCGCCGATGCTGACCTGGCAGCCGACGATGTAGCCGGTGCTCAGCTGCGACGCGCCGTGGGTGGAAGAGTTGTTGGACCCATTCCCGTTGGCGGGTCCATTGTTCGGGCCGACTTCGCCTTCGGGAGTGACGGTGACTTCAGCGGTCGCATTGCCGCTGACCCACACGACGCGGCCCGCGCCATTGGCGGACAGCGACGGCGAAATGATGGCGCGCTCGCCCGTACGGGTGATGGTGACAGCTCCACTCGGAGCGACCTTCTGACCGTCCGGCAACGGTACGAAGGTATCGGCATTTGCGGCGCCAGTGGAAAAAAGTCCCATGGCCACGGCCGCCGCCGCGCCTGCACCCGCAATACGGGCACCGCGACGAAGACCGTTGGTCCGGTTCTCGCTCATACTTCCCCTCATCAGGTTTCTAGCGTCAGCCTCGACCACCGAGGCTGAATTGGGTCCTCGCGAACCCAGGTAAGTTTGTCGCCACATTGTTGCCGCTGTGTTACTGCTAACAAATTCTTAATGTGATGCGACGCAGGGCACTTTACATCACCGCTCTGGCCTTTGAGGTGTGAGAGAAGAGGATCCGGTGCAACATGCAGGCCTTCCCGCACATATGTCGGGAAGGCTATGAATAGCAAAAGAGGCCCGGCGCTAATCGCGCCGAGCCTCTTCGGGTTCCGCTTGCCGGGACGAATCAGCCGAGGCCGAAGGGCTGCCCCCCAGCGGGTGACCGCGGTGCGGCTTCCCGATCGAGCAGGCGGAAGACCCTGTCCCGCCCCGGGTCCGACGTCAGGGTTGCCGCCGTCGACGCGGGCGCGCCCGAGAGCTTGCCGGCTGCCGACCTCGGCGCCACCCGCACCGTCGGCGCCGCCGCCGATGTCGACCCGGCGACCGACGATGTAGCCGGCCGCCCGCGCACACGGCGAACCAGGCAAAACTCGAGCAGTCGGAGAAAACCTGTTGGACAAGCGACTTTCTCAAATTGCCGGGGACGATAGCCACAACAGCAATCGAGTGGCAACAGCACCGATTAATGCGAATACGGAATGAATCACGGACACCGTGATTCGAGCCCGCCGAGCGTCGGACGAGGAATTATGAGTGCGGTCGCTCGCGAGTGAGCACGGTCGCGCAGTGCTCTCCAACTCCAATTCCCGGAGTTATGCGAAAAATGAATTACCCGTGGTGCGGGGGTACCTGCGAGCGCAGCCAATCGTCACCGGAGGAACCGGATTCGGGCTCCGGCGCGCGTTCGTCATTGGTGGTCGCGGGCAAGGCGTCACCGAAAACGCGAGCCAGCTTCTCGCGATCGGCGGCCGTCAGACGGCGAGACCCCGCCCGGCGCGCGGCCGGACGGGGTTCGTCGGAATTGCTGTCGGGCGTCGAACTCATTCCGCCAGACCGGAGAGCTCATCGATGACCCGGCTCGCCAGCGGGCCCAGGGTCGCCATGCCGTCGCGGATCGCGGCCCGCGAGCCCGGCAGGTTCACCACCAGCGTGCTGCCCGACACACCGGCCAGCCCGCGCGAGAGACCCGCGTCCAGCGAGCCCGAGGACAGGCCCGAGGCGCGCAGCGCCTCGCTGATACCGGGCAGCACCCGATCCAGCACCTCCTCGGTTGCCTCCGGGGTCACATCGCGCGGCGACATGCCCGTGCCGCCGACGGAGATCACCAGGTCGACGCCGCCGATGACGGCCGTGTTGAGCGCATTGCGGATGTCGACCTCGTCGGCCTGCACCGAGACCGAGGCGTCCACCAGAAACCCGGCCTCGGTGAGTAGTTCGGTCACCAGCGGACCCAGCGAATCCACTCCGCCGTGTGCGGTTCGGTCGTCGACGACCACGACAAGAGCACGGCCCGCAACAGCGGCATCGATTTCCATGCTGCTCACCGTAGCGCCCCGGACGGACATCGCCGCGGTCTTGTTCATCTCACCTTCGAGCAGGGCCGCACCCTCGAGCACCGCCACCCGATCGAGCACTGCGCCATTGCCGGACAACACCTCCCAGCCGCCGTCGGGTGTCACCCGGATCGCGGGGGTGGATTTCTTGTTGTCTGTACGTCGCATCATCGGCCGCCCTCCGCAGCTGCTTCGCCGAGGGTGAGCTCCACTGTCTTCTGGTTGTTGCCCTGCTCGTCGGTGTACGTCACCTTGACCTTGTCGCCGGGCCGGTGCGACCGCACCGCCGCGATGAGCGCGTTGCCCGAATCGATCACCTGGTCATCGAGTTTGGTGACGATGGCCCCGTTGGGCAGACCCGCCTTGGCCGCCGGGCCGTCGGGGGTCACCTCGAGCACCCGTGCGCCGTTGACGTCGTCCTGTCCACGCACCTTCACGCCGATCTGGGCGTAGGTCGCGCGGCCGTTCTTGATCAGCTCGTCGGCCACCCGCCGCGCCTGATCCACCGGAATGGCGAATCCGAGTCCGATGGAACCACTCTGGCCGCCCGCGGACTCCGAGACGCCCAGGGTGGCGATGGCGGTGTTGATGCCGATCAGCTTGCCGTTCATGTCGACCAGCGCGCCACCGGAGTTGCCGGGGTTGATGGCCGCGTCGGTCTGCACGGCGTTGATGACCGCGCCCTGCGAGTTGGCCTCACCGCTGGTGGATACCGGCCGGTTGAGCGCGGAGACGATACCGGTGGTCACCGTGCCCGCCAGGCCCAGCGGCGAGCCGATCGCCACCACGGACTGTCCGACCTGCAGGTTCGACGACGCGCCCAATTCGATGGGCACCAGGCCCTTCTTGTCCGTCACCTTGATGACCGCCAGATCCGAGACCGGGTCCGCGCCGATGAGCGTCGCGGGCGCGGTGCTGCCGTCGCTGAAGGCGACCTCCATGCGCGCGTTCGGGCCCGCACCACTGACCACGTGGTTGTTGGTGAGGATCTTGCCGTCGGTGGACAGGACCACGCCCGAGCCCTCGCCCTCGGCCTGATTGCCCTGGACGCGGATCATGACCACGCTGGGCAGCACTTTCTGCGCCACCGCCTGGACCGAACCGGCCGGGGCATTGGCCACCTCGTTGACCTGACGCGGGGCGTCCAGCGCATTGGTGATCGTGGTGCCGCCGTCGTCCGAGCGGGTGGCCAGCGCGCCGACCGCACCGCCGATGCCGCCGCTGAACAGGGCCAGCGCGACCGCGCCCGCCACCAGGCCGGTGCGCGCGGACCGCTTGGGAGCCGGGCCGCCCGGATACCCGCCGGGCTGTCCGGGACCGCCGGGGCCGATCGGGCCGCCGGGGCCGCCGAACATCGGCTCGGTGTGCGATCCGGCCGGACCGTATCCGGCCCCCGACGCCGCATACGCCGGGCCGTAGCCGCCGGCCGGAAGTTGTTCGGTGGCAGGGCCGTTCGCGGCCGCCGCGTATCCGGCGCCGGTGTAGGGCTGCGCGCCGTGCGGCGCGTTCGGGTAGGCCGCGAACGAACCGGTATGTCCCGCAACGCCTCCCGGCTGGCCGACTGTGCCGCCGTGCTGTCCCGGCCCGGTTCCGGGGCCGCCGAAGCCATGCCCGGCGTAGCCGGGGGCCGCGGGGCCGCCGGGTGCGTATCCCGGCTGCGGGCGGTCGTGCCCGCCCTCGACGGGGCGGGCGTAGGGGTCGCGCGGTGGAACGGATCCGGCGGGTTCGGCCGAACCGGGCGCCGGGGCGCCGCCGTGAGCCGAGGACGCCTGTCCGCCGAAACCGGCCCGATCGGGCTGCGGCGCGGCCGGCCCGGCGGGATCGTGCGCGCCCGGCGCGCCGGGGTTCGGCACGGCCTGCGCGCCGGAGTTCGGCACGGCGTCCGCGCCGGAGGTGGGCTCGGTGCCCCGCGGGTCCTGCGAATCCTCGGTCATGTTTCTCGTTTCTCCTCGAGTCTCGTAGCCAAGCGTGGCGGTGACGACTGAGAGCGGACTGAGACCGTGCTTGCTTTTTCCGGAGCTTTCCGGAGCTTTCCGGAAGATGCCGGTCGCGCCGCCGGGCAGACCCGGTCGCGCGGCCGGCGAGCTAGGTTTCGGTACCCACGAACGGTGCGCTTTCTCCGGGTAGCACGATACGGATCAGAGCGCCGCCGCGTTCGGACGAGTCGATGGTGATGGTGCCGCCGTGCTTGGTGACCACCTGCTTCACGATGGCCAGGCCCAGGCCGGAGCCGGGCATGGACCGCGAGGCGGTGGTGCGATAGAAGCGCTCGAAGACCAGTTCGCGCTCGTTGGGCGGGATGCCGGAACCGGCGTCGTCCACGGTGAGCTCGAGCAGGCCGCGGCCGTTCTCGCGCATGGCCACCTGCACGCTGCTGCCGGCCGGGCTCCATTTGGCGGCGTTGTCGAGCACGTTGAGGATGGCGCGTTCGAGTCCGGCCTCGTGGCCGTAGACGAACCAGGGCCGCAGCTGGGCGTCGAATTCGATGCCGCTGCGCCGCCGCCGGGCCCGTTCCAGCGCCCGCTCGACCACCTCACCGATGTCGACCTGCTCGTAGACGGTGTCGGGGGCGTCCTCGCGCGCCAGATCCACCAGATCGCCCACCAGGGTGGACAACTCCTCGATCTGCGCCATGACGTCCGAGCGCAGTTCGGCCATGTCCTCGTCCGGGATGCGCGGGGCGCCGGGCCGGGAGGAGGCGATGAGCAGTTCCATGTTGGTGCGCAGCGAGGTGAGCGGGGTCTTGAGTTCGTGGCCCGCGTCGGCCACCAGCCGCCGCTGCCGCTCCCGGGATTCGGCCAGCGCGCGCAGCATGGTGTTGAAACTCTCGGTGAGCCTGGCGAGTTCGTCGTCACCGGTCACCGGAATGGGTGTCAGGTCGTCGGTGCGGGCCACCCGTTCGGTGGCCGCGGTGAGCCGGGCGATGGGCCGCAATCCGGTGCGGCCCACGGCTGTTCCGGCCGCGGCGGCCAGCATGACGCCGCAGCCGCCGACCACGAACAGCAGCCACGCCAGCCGGTCCAGCACCTCGCGGGTGGGCTGCAGGCGCTGCGAGACCACCAGAGTAGAACCGGAATGCGTGCGCCGGGCCAGCACGCGCTGGTTGTCGACGGTGCGCAGCGAGAAGCCGATCTCCCCGCGCGCGACCGCCAATTCCTGGCTGCCCACGGGCGGATTGGTGGTCTGCGGCGGCACGTACGGCGACAGGTCCGGGAAGATCAGCGCCACGCCGACGTCGCTGGAGTAGAGGCCCGCCAGCACGATCGACTGGAAGCCGAGGCTGTCGAAGTTGTTGTCGATCATCAGCGACGCGCGGGCGCGCAGCTGCGAATCCACATCCGCGTACAGCGAACGGGCCACCATCGCGTAGGCGGCGATGGAGGTGAAGGCGACGGCCACGGCCACGACGGACGCGGCCAGCAGGGTCACCCGCCAGCGCAGCGACACCGACCGCGTGAGCGGGGTCGGTGGGCGCATGTCGGCGTCCGGCCGTTGCGCGAGTCCGGCGACCACGGGCCGCCGCGGCACTGATCTAGCCACGGATCCGGCTCCTACGGCGGGGTCTCGCGCAGCACGTACCCGACGCCGCGCACGGTGTGGATGAGTCGTGGCTCACCTTCGGCCTCGGTCTTGCGGCGCAGATAGCCGATGTACACCTCGAGCGCGTTGCCGGAGGTCGGAAAGTCGTAGCCCCACACCTCTTCCAGAATGCGACTGCGGGTGAGCACGCGGCGCGGATTGGCCATCAGCATTTCCAGGAGCGAGAATTCGGTGCGCGTCAGGCTGATCTGCCGATCGCCGCGCAACACTTCGCGCGTCACCGGATCCAGGGACAGATCCGCGAAGCTCATCATCTCCGAGGCCTCGGAATTGTCGACCGTGGTGCGGCGCAGCAGCGCGCGCAAACGGGCGAGCAATTCCTCGAGCGCGAACGGCTTGGGCAGATAGTCGTCGGCTCCGGCGTCCAGGCCCGCGACGCGCTCGGAGACCGAATCCCGTGCTGTGAGTACCAGAATCGGCAGATCGTCGCCGGTGCTGCGGAGCCGGCGGCACACCTCGAGGCCGTCCATCCGCGGCATCATCACGTCCAGGACCAGAGCGTCGGGGCGCTGACTGGCGGTCTTCTCGAGGGCGTCGAGCCCGTCGACGGCGAGCTCGACGGTGTAGCCGTTGAAGGTCAATGAACGACGCAGCGATTCCCGGACCGCGCGGTCGTCGTCGACTACCAGAATGCGCATGGGCTCCAGTCTGCCCACAGCGACTGAGAGGCGACTGAGAAGGCCGCCTTCGACACGCCGGACGACCCGAGCGGGTGACCAGCGATTTTTAGAAACAGCTTACGCGCGGCCACCCTACCCGCTCATTTCGATATGCGAAAGACGTTGCGCGCGGCTGCATTCGGAGTCATGTACAACGAGTTGCTCGAATTGCCGTTACCCAGCTCACGCGGTATGTTGCAGGCCGTACAAAAAGACCTCTAGTTGGTTCTGCGCGGGTTCAGGCCCCAACGCCGTACAACCGCATAAGACCCGGGGTCAACTCTTGAAAGCGGAGGCGACGGAAGCGGGATGGAAGCGACACCCCGGTCCTGGCAATTCAGCCTGTCCAACTGGCCCGTCACACGCAAGGTCGGCATCGTCCTGGTGCTCCCGGTGTTGCTCGCGTCGACCTTCGCGGTCCTGCGCATCAACTCGGAGCTGCAGACGATCAACAACCTGAGCGCCGGTTCCGAACAGGCCGCCGTCATGGGCCCCACAATCAGGTACGAGAGCGCCACACAGGAACTCGCGATTTCCGCAATCTCCGGTTGGGGCAACCCCGACCGCGACGCGGCGCTGGACACCGCGACGATGAAATTCGATCAGACGGTTGCCGATCTCGAGACGCTGCTGCGCGCGTCCAAGGTCGAGGCCGACGTCATCCAGGGGATGAACGAGGCCATCGCGATCGGCAAGACCATGCGCAACAGTCTGCGCAACGGCTCGGTCGCGACCGTCGCCGAGCAGGCTTCGGCGGTGTCCGCCAAGATCCAGGGCGCGCTGACCAATTCGCAGTCGCTCAGCGATCTGCGAGTGCAGCAGCTGTTCCTGCAGCTGGGTACGGTCATGACCTCGACCCGCCTGCTCACGCAGGAGCGCACCCTGCTGATCGACCCCACGATCGACACCAACCCGGCGATGAAGATCCGGCTGCTCACCGCGATCGGCGCCGAGATCACCATGATCGAGGTGTACAAGGGCATCCTGCCGACCGAGGCGCAGAACTACGCCACGCTCAAGGACGCCGCGGGCGCGCGCATCGGCATCCTCGCGTCCGGCGCGCCGGACCCGGCGAGTCTGCCGCCCATGCAGGCCTCCATCGCCACCAGCATCGAGGCCTACCGGCTGGAGAGCGAGGCCATCGAGGCCGCGCTGACCAACAAGCTCGCCGAGCTCACCACCGAAGCCCGCAACACGGTGCTGCGTGATACATCCGTCGTCATCGGGATGCTGCTCGCGGGCCTGGCGCTCGCGCTGGTCGTGGCGCGCACCCTGGTCGTCCCCGTGCGCCGCCTGCGCCGGGACGCCCTGCAGGTCGCGCACATCGACCTGCCCGCCGAGCTCGACGTCGTGCGCTCGGGCGGCGCGATCCCCGAGATCACCCCGGTCGACGTGCACACCACCGAGGAGATCGGCCAGCTCGCCCGAGCCGTCGACGACATCCACACCCAGGCGCTGCACCTGGCCGCCGAACAGGCCCGGCTGCGACTGCAGATCGGCAACATGTTCGAAACCCTCTCGCGGCGTAGCCAATCGCTGGTGGAGCAGCAGCTCAGCCTGATCGAGGAACTCGAGCGCGACGAGGACGACTCCGAACGGCTGCAGAGCCTGTTCCGCCTCGACCACCTCGCGACGCGCATGCGCCGCAACGGTGACAACCTGCTGGTGCTGGCCGGAACGGCGCTGCGCCGCGGCCACCTCGCGCCGGTTCCGCTCTCGGACATGCTGTGGTCCTCGGTCTCGCAGGTGGAGGACTACCAGCGCGTCGAGATCGGCACCGTGCCCGACGGCATCGTCGCGGGCGAACCCGCGGTCGACATCGAACATCTGCTGGCCGAGCTCATCGACAACGCACTGCGGTATTCGCCGCCGTCCACGCCCGTGGCGGTCTCGGTGGCACGCGCCGTGGACGGGGGCTACCTCATCGAGATCACCGACCGCGGCCTGGGCATGAATGCCGAAGACCTGCAGTCCATCAACGATCGCCTCGCCTCCGGCGGCGAGGTCAACGTCGAGACCGCACGCCGCATGGGCCTGTTCGTGGTCGGCCGACTGGCCAAGCGCCACAACATCACCGTGAGCCTGCGCCGGACCTCGGCCATGGTGCAGCAGCCGGGCATCACCGCCAGCGTGCACCTGCCGGGCACCCTGGTCTCGCCCGCGCCCGAGCGCAACAACGGCAGCGACACCGGGCAGTTCCCGGTGACCGCCGCGCTGCCGGTCGCGCCGCAGCACGGCGCGCCGCTGGTCATGGCCTCCGCTCCGGCGGCGCTGACCCCGGTGCCGCCACTGGCCCCGGCCACGCCGTTCGCGCCGATCTCGGCGCCGCAGCCGGTCATCACCCCGCCGCGGCTCACGCCGGTCCCGAATCCGCCGGCCGATCCGCCCGCGCGCTTCGGGGTGACCAGTACCGGTCTGCCGCAGCGCCGCACGCCCGGCCTCGACACCGGTGAACAGCCGGTGTTCGGCGGTGGCTACCCGGCCGAGCCGTCCCAGGACAGCTTCTCCGACGCCTTCGCCGCCCAGCGGCCCGAACCGGTGGCGCCGCAGGCCCGGCAGGTCGATTTCTGGGGTGAGGCACCCGCGCCCGAGGCGCCGCAGCGGCCCGAACCGGTACAGCCGGTCTCCGCCGGCGGCAGCGGTTTCGGTGCACCCGGCGGCTTCGGCGGCGGCGGTACCGGCGGTTTCGGTGGCGCAGGCGGCGGTTTCGGCGGCGGCAGCGGCAGCGGTCCCGCGGACAACGACGGCGGCTTCTTCTCCAGTGATTACAGCGGTTTCGGCAATGCGCCCGAGCCCGCTCCCGCGGGAGCCGACGCCAACGGCAAGAACGGCGCGGGTATTGGCAACGGCGCCAATGCGAACGGCGCCAACGGCAAGAGCAACGGATCCAACGGCAATGGCGCGAACAGCGTCGGAGCAGGTGGCAATGGTGCGAACACGGTCGCGAACCCCGGCGGCACTCTCACCGCGGGCAACCCAGCGGCGGACCGCAAGCCCATCGGTAGTGCCGGTGGGGGCAACGGCGGCGGCAGTCCGATCTACCAGCGGATGGTCTCGGAGTGGCTGGTCGAGCCCGCTGCGGGCGGGCAGTCCCCGATGAGCACCGAATGGTCATCCAACGCCGACGCCGGCTGGGCCGCGGCGGAAGAGGCCGCGAACCCCACCAGCAGCTCCAAGACCCAGGGTGGTCTGCCGATCCGGCGGCCCGGCGCACAGCTGGTGCCCGGCGCCGCGGCGCAGGAGGACGAGGGCGGCGCGCGTAACCCCGACGAGATCCGCAACAGCCTGACCAGGCATCTCAGCGGCGTCCGCTCCGGGCGAGCCGACTCGCAGTACAACGACGGAGGGCATGCATGACCGACACCCAGCGCACCCAGACCGATGAGAATCTGAACTGGCTGGTCACCCGCTTCACCCGAGAGGTGCCGGGCGTCTCGCACGCCGTGCTGGTCTCGGCCGACGGTCTGCTGCAGGCGACCAGCCCGCATCTGCCCTCCGATCGCGGCGAGCAGCTCGCGGCCGTCACCGCCGGTCTGGCCAGCCTGTCCGCGGGTGCGGCGCAGCTGTTCGACGGCGGCAAGGTCATGCAGTCCATCGTCGAGATGCAGCGCGGCTACCTGCTCGTCATGAGCGTCGGCAACGGCTCGCATCTCGCGGTACTGGCCAACAAGCAGCACGACATCGGCCGCATCGGCTACGAGATGGCACTGCTGGTGGACCGGGTCGGATCCGTGGTGCAGGCCACGGCCCGCACTGCGTGATGGGTCGACCATGACAATTTCAAACGGGGGCGGCGGCGCTCGGCCCACCAGCCGTGTCCGCCCGTACGCATTGACCTCCGGCCGCACCGAACCGGCAGTGGATCTGCCGCTCGAGGCGGTCGTGGAAACACTGTCCTTCACAGCCCATTTCGATTGGCCCGCCGGTGACATTCGAACCGAGATCCTGCGGTTGGGCACGGCCCGGCTCTCGGTCGCCGAGATCGCGGCGCACCTGCAGCGGCCACTGGGCATGATCCGGGTCGTGATCGGCGATCTCGTCGTCGCCGGGACCCTCCGCGTGCATTCGACTCTGAGCGACCAGGCGACCTACGACGAGCGCCGATCTTTGATGGAGAGGACCCTGCATGGACTCCGCGCCCTTTGACGGCGGGAGCTACAACGGCGGTGCGCCCCAGTACCCCAATGGCGGACCACAGTTTCCGGGCGCGAACCCGGGTGTAGCGCAGCAGTATCCGCCCCGTCCGGGCGAGGAGTTCCGGACCGTCGCGTCGACCAAGATCGTGGTCGCGGGCGGTTTCGGCGCGGGCAAAACCACATTCGTCGGCGCGGTCTCGGAGATCGTGCCCCTTCGCACCGAGGCCATGGTGACCGCCGTGTCGGACGGGGTGGACGACCTCGCCGCCACGCCCGGCAAGGAAACCACCACCGTGGCCATGGATTTCGGGCGCATCATCCTGCCCGGCAATCTGGTGCTCTACCTGTTCGGCACGCCCGGGCAGCGCCGCTTCTGGTTCATGTGGGACGACCTCATCAAGGGCGCCATCGGCGCCGTGGTGCTGGTCGACACCCGCCGGATCGAGGACAGCTTCGCGGCGGTCGACTTCTTCGAAGCCAAATCGCTGCCCTTCCTCATCGCGGTGAACCGCTTCCCGGACGCCCCCCGTTTCCCGGTCGCCGAACTGCGCGAGGCGCTCAGCGTCCGCGAAGGCGTTCCGATCGTCGACATCGACGCCCGCGACCCGGGCGAGGTCCGGCGATCACTGGCCGCCGTCACCGAGTACGCCATCGAACGTCTGATGGCGGCGCAACGCGAAACTGCTCGCCGCGGCTAGCGATCAGCGCGCGGAGAGATACGAAAGCAGGGGTTCAGGGTGATCTATTTCTCTATGGGCTACTGGGTGATCGGCCTGACACTGATCGTGTCGGTCGCCGGTGCCGCCTGTGGCCTGGCGTGTATTCGCCAGTCCACCAAGTCGGTGACGGCGCGGTTCCGCCTGGTGTGGCTGTTCGTCGCGGCCAGCTCCATCGGCGGCGTCGGCGTGGCGCTGTCGGTGTTCGTCTCCATGCTCGGGTTCGAGGTCAAGGGCGGTCAGATCCGCTACGACACCACCCTGACCACGCTGTTCTCGGCGCTGTCCGGCTTCGTGGTGTTCGCGGCGCTGGTGATCGCGGGCAAGACCCTGAGCTGGTGGCGGATCACGCTCGGTGCGCTGGTCATGGCCGCCGGGCTCGGGACCGTGCACCTGCTGCTGCTGTCGGCCATCCGGGTGCGCGGCACCATCGATCGCGGGCTGGTGTCGATCATCGCGGTGTACGTCATCGCCGCGCTGATGTCCGGGCTGCTGCTGTGGTTCATGCTGTGGGCGCAGTCGGTGCCGGTGCTGATGGCCGGGTCTCTGGCCTACGCGATCATGGTGACCGGCATGCACTACGCCGGGCTGACCGGAGTGACCGCGCATCTGGACCCGGCGGCCGTACCGCCGCCGGGCGACGAGCTGTTCAACTTCTTCGTGCCGTTCTTCATCATCGGCTCACTGTCGCTGGCCATTCCGATCACCGCGATCCTGGTCGCGCCGGACCGGCGTGAGGCCCGGCAGCAGTCCGCGACCGTGGATCCGGATCTCGCGCACAGCCCGTCGCTGGCCGTGGCCTCGAGCCAGTCGGGACCGCGCAGCGTGCTGCCGCACTGATTCATCGCGGCGCACAACAACTTCCGGGCCGGGTCGCGGGCAGCGACCCGGCCCGACCCGTGTCCGGGCCGCCGAACGCGGCGGGAATGCGGCGCGGACCGGGTGGCCGGCGCCGACGGGACGAGCGTCGCGTTCCGGACGGACTTCGGGATTGCCGTATCGTCGGCGCGCCCCCCGAATTACGATGAGTGTCATGCGTTTCGGGCTGGATTACGCCGCGGGTCGGCCCGGCGCGAGCGCCATTCGCGCGGCCGGGTTCGACTTCGTCGTCCGCTATCTCTCCAGCGGCGGGCCGTCGCTGCCGGGCAAGCTGCTCACCCCGGCCGAGGCCGAAGACCTACGCGCGCACGGTGTCTCGATCGTCTCGAACTGGGAGACCACCGCGGCGCGCATGCTGGACGGCTACGGCGCGGGCGTCACCGACGCGCGCACCGCCCTGGCGCAGGTGCTGCGCTGCGGCGGCCGACCGGACCGGCCCATCTACTTCTCCGCCGATTTCGATGCGACCCCGCAGCAGCAGGGGGCCATCAACGCCTATCTCGAAGGCGCCGCGACCGTGCTCGGCGGCGCGAATGTCGGTATCTACGGCGGGTATTGGCCGGTGACGCGGGCCCTGGACGCCGGGGTCGCCGATTGGGCCTGGCAGACGGTGGCCTGGTCGGGGAGCAATCGCGAGCCGCGGGCGCAGCTGTTGCAGACCGGGGAGCAGGTCTACGTCAACGGCGTGCAGTGCGATGTGAACGAGACCGACCGAATCGACTTCGGTCAGTGGGATTTCGAACAGGAGGAACAGGACTTGACGCCCGAACAGGACCAAATTCTGCGCGACATCCAGACCCAGTTGCGCGGGCCCGGACTGGCGGGCTGGCCGCAATTGGGCGACGACCCGCAGGGCAATCACCGCACGGTGGTCGACGCCCTGGCCGCGGCGCTCACCCGGATCGACGAATTGCGCACCGAGATCAGTGAACTGGAGGCCACCACCGCCGAACTCTCCGAGGAGGTGGAGCGGATGTCCGGGCATCACTGGCCGTTCCCGTTCTCCCTCCTGGAAGGGCCGGCGACCGTGGTGGCCGAACAATTGGCCAGACTGGAGCAGTTGCTGCCGGATCTGCCGCTGCCGGGCTGGGGCGACGGTCCGCAAAGCGGACCGAACAGACAAAACGGCGATTCGAAGGATCGAATTTCGGCCACTCCCGGCCAGATCGACTGAGTGCCGGGCGGATGCCGGTAATTGTCAGTCGAATTGACTTCTTTGCCGGCATTTCTACGGCGACCGCCGTGTGCGAACTCCCCCGAAAGTGGCGATGAGCGGGTTCTTCTGTCACCAGAAGAACCCGCCCTCGGCCATGAGAATACCGTCGCAAGAGCACGGATTCACAACTTTGAGAAGACTTTTTAGATCCTCTCGGACAAAGTCCGCCGGGCGCATCCGCGGCGTGCCCGGCTCAGAGATCGGCGGGGTTCACCAGGCCGAGCGTCACCGCGCGCACCAAACGGCGCGGAACCCGGTGCACCACACCGGCAACGGTGACCGGCACCAGATCCGGCGGGGTGGCCTTCCACTGCGAGCGCCGGCTGCGGGTATTGGATCGCGACATCCGCCGCTTCGGAACCGCCATGTCAGCTCTCCTTACCGGTGTCGCCGCCGCGCACCCGCTTGCCGTAACGGCGCTCGAACTTCTCGACCCGGCCCGCGGTGTCGAGCAGGCGCTGCGCGCCGGTCCAGAACGGGTGCGAATCGGAGGTCACGTCGACCACGATCAGCGGATAGGTCTGTCCGTCTTCCCATTCCACGGTGCGATCCGAGGTGACGGTGGAACGCGTGATGAAACGCTTTCCGGTGCCCGAGTCCTCGAAGACCACCGGGTGGTAGTCGGGATGGATTCCTGCTTTCATCACTTCACCTTTCGTTCTGGCGGGAACCGCCGTCGCCGGAGACCGGCGTGGATCTGGTTGTGTCGCACGGCTCCTCGTGCTGATCTCCGAACGGGTCCGCCCAGGCGGCCACCCGTTCCGGCGCGAAGCGCACCTGCCGCAGCTCGTCCTCGTCGACCAGCGCCCAGTGCAGGGCGTGCCGGATCTCCTCGGCCTCGGCCTCGTGCACCAGGATCACCAGCGCGGTGTGCCGGTCGCCGAAATGCTCGTGCCAGCGCATCGAGGCCATGATGCGACGCTCGGGATCGACCTGTTCGATCTCCTCGGAAGTCATGGCGGCCAGCCACTTTCCGGCGCCGCCCACCCGCAGGCCGCCACCCGCGGACTCCAGCCAGACCACCTCGTCCGGCTGGGTCGCGAGCCAGACCCGCCCGCGTGCGCTCACCACGCCCTCGAGCAGGACGTCGATGGCCGTGTGCAGGCGTTCGGGGTGGAAGGGCCGATCGGTGCCGAACTCGAGCAGCTCCACCCCGCAGTCCGGTTCCAGCGGCGGCTCACCGCGCAGCAGCGCGGCGTGCGGATCGAAGGCGTGACCGCGGCGCGCGGTGGCCGGAACCCGGTCCAGCAGACCGTAGAGCGCGTCGGCGCGCAGCATGCCCGACGATTCCCGCGCGTCCAGCGCGGCGGGTTCGGGCAGCCACCGCACCGGCGCCAGCGGAGCCAGGCGGGCCAGCACCGCGGCCGTGCGCAGCCGGTCCGCCGGATCCACCCCGCCGTCGAATGCCAGTAGGGCATCGGCGAATTCGACCTGGCCGACCGCGAGCTGAGCCACGGTGCGATCGTCGTCGGCGGTGGCGTGGCCGCGTTCGGCCAGGGTGTCGTCACCGGTGGCGTCGGCGAGCCAGTCAGCCGCGTCCAGGCAGGTGAGCACCGATTCGATGCGCACGCTGCGCCCGGCCGGGCCGTCGACCCGGCCCACCACGTCACTGACCACGACGTGCCGGATGGCCTGGCACACCGCCTCGGCCTCGAAGGCCGGATCCAGCGCCAGCACGATGCGGCGCACCGAGTCGCGGGCGGCGAGCAGGCACAGGTACGGCAGCAGGTCCTTGCGCAGCGTGCACGAGACGCAGCCGTGCGCGAGTTCGAGCACCGAGACGTCCTCGCGACCGTTCAGCCGGACGATACGGCGCACCACGCCCTCGTGCAGTTCGCTCAGGTCGTGGCGGACCACGATGGTGCCGGGCTCGGCGCCCAGCGCCCGGGCGGCCCTGTGCACGCCGTCCGCGGCGCGGCCGGGCAGCCCCGCGATCACGAGCACGGGCGTGCGGCCCTCGCGCTCGGACTGGGCGGGCTGGCCGCCGCTGGCTCCGGTATCGGACACCGCCGTACCCCTTTCGACAACGATTTTCATTTACCGAGGGCTCAGCGTACATTGGAATAAACCCGTTGTCGAAAACGATTGTCATCTGCATGTAGAACCGGGGCAGTATGACGCGAAGGGAGCGACCATGTCGGCCATCTGCCAGGTCACCGGGCGTAAGCCGGGCTTCGGCAAGTCCGTCTCGCACTCACACGTGCGAACCAACCGGCGCTGGGATCCCAACATCCAGCGCAAGACCTACTTCCTGCCCAGCGAGGGCCGGCGCGTCACGCTGACCCTCTCCGCCAAGGGCATCAAAACCATCGACCGCGACGGCATCGAAGCGGTCGTGGCCCGGCTGCGCGCCGCAGGCCAGAAGATCTGACAGGAAACCAGATGGCATCGAAATCGACCGAACTCCGGCCCATCGTCAAACTCGTCTCCACGGCCGGAACCGGGTACACCTACGTCACCCGCAAGAACAAGCGCAACGACCCGGATCGCCTGACACTGCGCAAATACGACCCCGTCGTGCGCAGGCACGTCGACTTCCGCGAGGGCCGCTGACATGGCCAAGAAGTCGAAGATCATGAAAAACGAAGTGCGCAAAGAGATCGTCGCGCGCTACGCCGAGCGGCGCGCGGAGCTCAAGGAGATCATCCGCAAGCCGTCCTTCTCCCCGCAGGAGAAGGCGGCCGCGCAGTCCGCCCTGGGGCGGCTGCCGCGCGATGCCAGTCCGGTACGCTTGCGCAATCGGGACGCCGCGGACGGTCGCCCGCGTGGTCACCTTCGGAAGTTCGGTCTCTCGCGGATTCGGGTGCGAGAGATGGCTCACCGGGGTGAACTGCCCGGTGTACGCAAATCGAGCTGGTAAACCGAAGATCTCGTGAGAAGGAACCGCTGACATGGCAGTGAAGCGAGCACCCTCGAAGAAGGTTCGCGCCGAACAGGGCCGCAAGCCCAAGAAGAATCCCCTCATCGCCGCCGGCGTGGAATACGTCGACTACAAGGACGTGAACCTGCTCCGCACGTTCATCTCCGACCGCGGCAAAATCCGCAGCCGCCGCGTGACGGGCCTGACCCCGCAGCAGCAGCGCCAGGTCGCCATCGCGGTGAAGAACGCACGCGAGATGGCATTGCTGCCGTTCACGAGCCGGTAGTACCGGCTCGTCCCCTGGAGGGAAAGACCAAGCGCCCCTGATGCATTCGCATCAGGGGCGCTGTGTATGTAGTAGAGATGGGATGGCGCCCCGATTCGGGGCGCCGGTGCCGGGCGCGGATGTGGCTGTGACGCACCGCGAGTGGGACCGCTCGCGCACAGCGCGTGACGGGACCGCGTACGCACCGCGAGTGCGCGACGGGAGTGGTGGCGCGCCCCGAGCGCAGAACGGGACCGGCCGCGTGCGACTGAACCGGCGGCGCACCCCGAGCACGAAACGGCCCCGGTGCGAGAGCACCGGGGCCGTCGGGAAATCCGTGGGGCGTGCGCCTTACGGGATGGTCAGGACCTGGCCGGGGTTGATGAGGTCCGGGTTGTCGATGCCGCTGGCTGCGGCGATGTCGCCGTAGCGGTTGCCGTCGCCGTAGTACTGCTCCGCGATGGCCCACAGGGTCTCGCCGGGGGCGACGGTGTGGGTGCGGGCGGCGGGCGGGGCCTCGGCCGGCGGCGGGGTGTCGACCGCGGCGGCGACCGTCTCCTCTTCGACCACGATGGGGTTGTCGGTGTTGGTGCCGGTGGACCAGACGGCGCCGTCGGCGCCGTAGAGCACGACGTTGCGGTCGGGCTGCACCACGAGGCGATCCACGGACTTGCCGTTGGTCTCGGTGGACCACTCGGCGCCGTCGTCCTTGTAGAGCACGAAGTTGCCATCGGCCTGCAGCGCCGCGCGCTTGACGCCCTTGCCGTTGGTGCCCGTGGCCCAGACGACGTTGCCGTCCGGCTCCGTCAGCACCAGGTTGCCGTCTTCTTGCAGGGTCAGCGAGTATGCGCCGCCCTTGAGCGACTGACCGAGACCAAGTTCTTCGCCAACCTTCAATGCGTCGCCCACGGCATGTCCTTTCGGGAGGAGGAGATCATGAGATAAGTCGATGGCGCGTAAGTGCATTCGCACATCTGCCATCGAGGCTACTGCTATCCCGACGAACCGCGCAGAGAATACGCGCCGAGTCATCGGATAATTTGGCTCACTGTCGCTGGATATTCGCCACCCGGTCACATCCGCCCCGACCGGTCGGACCGTTAGGCTGGCGCTCATGTACGGGAATTGGGGACGCCGCCTCCTCGCCTCCGCCGCCGCCGGGCTGCTCTGCCTCGGCGTCGCGGCCTGCGGGAACACCGAAAGCTCCGACGACAGTCCGCAGTCCGGCGTCACCACGAGTGCGGGGCTCGGCACTCCGGTCGAGGCCACGCCCGGCCAGATCGGCCGGCCGTTCACCGCCGACCCGGCCATCGTGAACCCGCATCCCCTGGAGTTCGACAGCTGGACCCGCTTGGACGGCAACAAGATCTCGGTCAACTTCCAGACCGGCGCCCCCGAGTGCTACGGGGTGGACGCCACCGTCACCGAAACCGACAAAACAGTCACTGTGGCTTTGCGTTCGGGCACCCGCCCCGACGCCGTCGGCAAGATGTGCACCATGATCATGGTGTTCGGCAGCCTCGACCTGGAGCTGAAGTCCCCGCTGGGCGATCGAACCGTCCTCAGCGTCAAGTAATTACAGCGACCGGACCGCACCGGGCCCCGAAAAACGAAGAGCCGGTTGCGAATCGCCATGACGAATCGCAACCGGCCTCGAATGGCCCCGGGCCGCAACGCGCACGCGCGGCCCGGAACCGGAATACTCAGTGCGCGAAGTGCCGTGCACCCGTCAGGTAGAGGGTCACTCCGGCCGCCCTGCACAGTTCGACGGTGTCGCTGTCGCGAATCGAACCGCCCGGCTGCACGATCGCGCGCACGCCCGCCGCGACCAGGATCTCCGGGCCGTCGGAGAAGGGGAAGAACGCGTCGGACGCGGCGACCGAGCCCGCGGCCCGCTCCCCCGCCCGGTCGACCGCCAGCTTGCACGAGTCGACACGATTGACCTGTCCCATGCCCACGCCGACGGCCGCGCCGTCGTTCGCCAGCAGGATGGCGTTGGACTTCACCGCGCGGCAAGCGCGCCAGGCGAATTCGAGGTCGGCCAGGGTCGCCGCATCGGCGGGCGCGCCGGCCGCGAGGGTCCAGTTGGCCGGGTCGTCGCCCTCGGCGTCGAGCACGTCGCGCTCCTGCAGCAGCACGCCGCCGCTGATCGGGCGCAGTTCCGGGCCCTGCCGCTGCGGCGGGACAGCGACCAGCACGCGCACGTTCTTCTTGCGCTGCAACACTTCCACCGCGCCGGGCGCGTAGGCCGGGGCCACGATGACCTCGGTGAAGATCTCGGCGACCTGTTCGGCCATCTCCACGCTCACCTCGCGGTTGGCCGCGATCACGCCGCCGTACGCGCTCACCGGATCGGTGGCGTGCGCCCGGCGGTGCGCCTCGGCGATATCCGCGCCGACCGCGATGCCACAGGGGTTGGCGTGCTTGATGACCGCGACGGCGGGCGCCTCGAAATCGAAGGCGGCGCGCCAGGCCGCATCGGCGTCGGTGTAGTTGTTGAACGACATTTCCTTGCCGTGCAACTGCGTGGCCTGCGCCAGGCCGGCCGGACCCGCCTCGGCGCCGTAGACCGCCGCGCCCTGATGCGGGTTCTCGCCGTAGCGCAGCACGTCGTCCCGAATCCAGGTCGCGCCGATCCACTCCGGGAAGCGCTGCGGCGCTTCGGCTTCGGAATCCTCGGCGGCCGCGGACGGCGCGGCCACGCTGGTCATCCAGCTGGCCACCGCCACGTCGTAGGACGCGGTGTGCTGGAAAGCCTTGGCCGCCAGCGCGGTTCGCTCGGCGAAGGTGAAACCGCCGTCCTGCACCGCCTTCAGCACGCGGTCGTACGCGGCGGTGTCCACCACCACGGCGACCGACGGGTGGTTCTTGGCGGCGGCGCGCACCATGGACGGCCCGCCGATGTCGATCTGCTCGACGCTCTCGTCGATGCTCGCGCCCGCGGCCACGGTCTGGGTGAACGGGTACAGGTTCACCACGACGAGCTGGAACGCCTCGACGCCGAGCTCGACGAGCTGATCGACGTGCTCGTTCTTGCGGGTGTCGGCCAGGATGCCGGCGTGCACGCGCGGGTGCAGGGTCTTGACCCGCCCGTCCAGGGTCTCCGGAAAACCGGTCAGGTCTTCCACCTTGGTGACCGGGATGCCGGCTTCGGCGATCTTGCCCGCGGTCGAACCGGTCGAGACCAGCTCCACGCCGGCCTGGTGCAGACCGGTGGCCAGCTCGATCAGGCCGGTCTTGTCGTAGACGCTCACGAGCGCCCGCTTGATGGGCTTGCGCTCACTCACCGGAGAACCTCATCTGGGATAACTGCCTTTCGTCCATCGGAGACAATGCCTCGGTTCGCGACGGCGGCGACGACCTCCGCCAGCAGCCGCCGCTCCACGATCTTGATGCGTTCGTGCAGGGAGCCCTCGTCGTCGGAGGGCAGCACCGGCACGGGCTCCTGCGCGAGAATCGGCCCGGTGTCGACCCCGGCATCGACCAGGTGCACGGTGGAACCGGTGACCCGCACCCCGTAGGCCAGTGCGTCCCGCACCCCGTGCGCGCCCGGGAAGGCGGGCAGCAGCGCGGGGTGGGTGTTCAGGACGCGGCCGCCGAAACGCGCCAGGAAGGCCGGTCCCAGGATCCGCATGAATCCGGCGGAGACCACGAGGTCCGGCTGGAAGGCGTCGACGATCTCGGTCAGCGCCTGATCCCACTGCGCGCGATTCTCGAAATCACCCGGCTCGACCATGAACGAGGAGACGTCGAATTCCTCGGCGTGCGCGGCTGCGGCGCAGTCGCGATCCACGCCGACGGCGACGATCCGGGCCGGATAGCCCGGCTCCCGCGTCGCTTCGAGCAGTGAACGCAATAGCGAGCCGGTGCCGGAGGCGAGCACGACGACGGTCGCGGGCGCGGACGGCGGTAGCAGCTGGGCGGGCGTGGAACTCAGCGCACTACTCCCTGTGTCGGGGGTGGAAATGGAGACGGCGGGGGCGGGACCGCCACCCCAGAGCCTAACGACCGCCCACCTACGACTTGTCCGGCAGGTCTCCCTCTACCACTTCCGCGTCGACGATGTCGGCGTTCTCCTCGGATTCGGCCTCGGGTTCGATATCGAGCGCGAGCGGTTCGTCGACCAGTTCGCCGTCGATCTCGTCGGTGTCGCGCCCGGTCCCGTAGTCGTCGTAGTACTCGTCGTCGTAGTACTCGCCGTCGTCGTACCGGTCGTCCTCGTCGTCGTACTCGGACTCGGACTCGTCGTAGTAGTCGTCCTCGTACTCGGCGTCGTCGTACTCGGCCGTGTCGTAGTCGTCGTAGACCGCCGCGGCCACCGCGCTCGCCGCCGGGACCGCGAACCAGCGCGCGCCGAACAGTCCCAGGTAGCCGCCGGCCGCGAACCAGGCCAGAGCCAGCGCCGCCGACACTCCGGTACTCGGCCCGAGCCGGCCGAAGGTACCCAGCTCGCCGCCCGCGGGCAGCGCCACCAGGGTGAACAGCGCCGCGACTACCCCTGCCGCGGTGAGCGTGGCCCAGGGCGCGGCGGCCCGATCATCGCTGGTGCGAGCACAATCCACGCCGCACAGCACGGCGACCGCCGCCGGGGCCAGCAGCAGTGCGAACCACCAGCCCGCCGCCGGCCCCGTCGGCACGGCCGCGGCCAGCGGCACCGCCGGAACCGGCGCACCTTCGATGCCGAACAGGCTCAGTGAACCCGGGCCGATGGTGAGCTGACCGCCCAGCAGCACGCTGACCGTGTCGATGATCGCGTTGGGCAGATACGCCAGCGACAACAGCGTCAAACCCAGTACGCCCACGAAGTTTCCGGCCGTGGCGTAGGTGTCGCCGATCGAGGAGAAGTGCACGAGGAACGAGACCAGCGCGATCACCCCCGCCACCGCCGCCAGCCGCCACGCCGCGCGGAAGCCCGCGAGCACGCCCGGAACCACCCAGGGCGGCACCGGAATCGGGGCCAACTCCGCGAAATCGCGCCAGTGCCGCGCGCCCACCCCGAACAGCACGGCCAGCAGGTGCAGGCCGATCACCCAGCCGAAGGCGGACAGGGTGTTCGGCGGTTGCAGCGGCACCACGGCCGCCGCGTCGTCGGCCACCGCCAGGCAGATCGCGGTGATCAGTAGCGGCCCGCCGACAGCGGCGCCGGCGATCCAGGCCAGATCGACCGGGGTACACCGATTCTCGTCGCGATCGTCCGAACCGGCGTACTGCTCGGCGGCGCTCGCGCAGTCGCGCGCGGCCAGCCACAGCAGGAATCCGGTCGGCAGCAGCGGCCACAGCCCGATCGCGGTCTTGCCGATCGTCAGGGGAACCTGATGCACCGCGAGCCAGCTCGCGGCGATGGCGCCCGAGGCCCCCGAGTAGCCGCTGCCCGCGGCCGCCAGCGTCCCGAACACCAGCCCGAAGATGATCAGCAGCGTCACGCTCGAGGCGCGGGTCGCGACGATCAACAGCACCCTGGCCCGTTCCGGGGTCAGCGAGCCGAACCCGCCCCCGAAACCCCCACCCGGCCGGACCGAACCACGCGGCACAGCCCGCACATCCTCATCGGTCACCCGAGCCAGGGTAGTTCTCGGAGCACTCATGGAAAACCAGCGTGGCAGCTTCGGACACGCTGAACACTCAGGCGCGCCGAGTGGTTCGCCCCCGGCGAGTCCCCACACACGGTCCCCCGCGCCCCGGCGCCACCCGCCCCGACGGCCCGGGTCACGCCCGCCCGGCCGGGGCCTGACCGGCGACAACCAACCCGGATCACGAACAAGCCGGACACGCCGCGCGCGGGCTGCGCCCCGGTCTCGTCGACGCCCTGTTCGGGTCGGCCACGTGCAGCCCTCGTCCACCCGGCCGGACACTTCCATCGGGTTGCGTCCGATCAGCCCGGGCGACGCGACTCCTGATCGGCCCGACGGGCGCGGGAATCGCATCGCGAGACTCCCCCTGGCCGAAACGGCAACGGCCCCCGGGTTTCCCCGGGGGCCGTTGTGCGTACTAATTCCCAGCGGACTACTTGTCGTCCTGGCCCGGGCGGAACGCGCGGGTGGCGTCCGCGGCCGGATCGGCGTTCTGCTCGCCGCCGAAGGGCTGCGCCGGACGGGGATTCGCGCCGCCGAAGTGCTGGGTGGCGTCGGCGCTGCCCGCGGGCTGGCCGAACTGCTGGCCCGGCTGGCCGTAGCTCTGCTGACCCGGCTGCTGGCCGTAGGCCGGCGGCTGCCCGTAGGTCGGCTGCGAACCGGTGCCGTATCCGGCGGGCTGCTGGCTGTACCCCTGCTGCTGGTACTGCGGGCCGGTGCCGTAGCCCGGCTGCTGACCCTGCTGGGCGGGCTGGCCGAACTGCTGACCCGGCTGCTGGCCGTAGCTCTGCTGGCCCGGCTGCTGACCGTAACCCTGCTGACCGTAGCCGCCACCCTGACCGAAGCCGGGCTGACCGCCGAAGCCCTGCGGCGCAGCCGGTTTCGGGGCCGGCGGCTTGATCACGCCGAGCTCGAAGAGCAGCGCGAGCACGGCCACGGCCGCCTGCACCAGCGCCAGCACGAGCAGTGCCCAGGCGGCGCCGGCCGGATCCAGGAAGCTCGACAGCGTGAACACCTGGAACAGCAGCGTCAGGAAACCGGTCACCGACACGGCGGCGACGATGCCGGTCTGCTTGGTCTGCTTGGGCAGCAACGAGAATCCGGCGATGACCGCGGCCAGCAGCAGCAGCGCCACCGGCGCCGAGCCGCCGGCGCTGAGCAGACCGCCACCGAAGGCGTCGTTCTCACTGGAGTCGGCGAGAGCGGACTTGTCCACCTTCGCGAAATCCAGCAGGCCGAGCAGGAAGTTGATGGCGCCGAGGGCGATGACGCCCACGGTCAGGAAGAAAGGCAGGCCCTTGGCCGAAGCCGCCGTCGTACTCGACCCTGCTGCGGGACCGCCCGTGGGCTGCGAGCCGTAGCCGGGTGCGTTGGAAGGCGTCGGCGCGGGCCCGTTGTATCCCGAGCCCCCGGTCGGGTATGACATGTCGTCGCTCCTATCGAGTCGTTCACGAACTCCTACCGACGCTACTGCACTCGACGACGAGGGTCATCACGTAGTGCCGCGCGGCCCGCCCGCAATATCCGAATTTTCCGCGGCGAACCCGGCCCGCCCGAACGGCGAAGGCCGCCTTCCCCGTACGGGGAAGGCGGCCTTCGTGCGATCCGGGGATCAGGCGGTGATGGAAGCCTTCTCCAGGATTTCGCGCGCCAGGGCGGCGGTCTCGGACGGCGTCTTGCCGACCTTGACGCCGGCGGCCTCGAGGGCCTCCTTCTTGCCCTGCGCGGTGCCCGCGCCGTCGGAGACGATGGCGCCGGCGTGGCCCATGGTCTTGCCCTCGGGAGCGGTGAAGCCCGCGACGTAGCCGACGACCGGCTTGGTGACGTTGGCCTGGATGTAGGCCGCCGCACGCTCTTCGGCGTCGCCGCCGATCTCGCCGATCATGACGATGAGCTTGGTCTCGGGATCCTTCTCGAACGCCTCGATGGCGTCGATGTGGGTGGTGCCGATGACCGGGTCGCCGCCGATGCCGATGGCGGTGGAGAAACCGAAGTCCCGCAGCTCGAACATCATCTGGTAGGTCAGGGTGCCGGACTTGGAGACCAGGCCGATCGGGCCCTTGCCCGCGATGGTGGCCGGGGTGATGCCGACCAGCGACTCACCCGGGGTGATGATGCCGGGGCAGTTCGGGCCGATGATGCGGGTCTTGGTGCCCTTCTCCACGTTGTAGGCCCACGCGTACGCGGAGTCCTGCACGGGGATGCCCTCGGTGATGACCACGAGCAGCGGGATCTCCGCGTCGATGGCCTCGATGATGGCGTCCTTGGAGAAGGCGGGCGGCACGAAGGCGATCGAGGTGTCGGCCCCGGTCTTCTCCATGGCCTCGGCGACGGTCGCGAAGACCGGCAGCTCGACGGCGTTGCCGTCCTTGTCCACGTGCGACACGGTGGTGCCGGCCTTGCGGGCGTTGACGCCGCCGACGACGTTGGTGCCCGCCTTCAGCATCAGCGCGGTGTGCTTGGTGCCCTCGCCGCCGGTGATGCCCTGGACGATGACCTTGTTGTCCTTGTTCAGGAAGATAGACATGTTGGTTCGTGTCCTTACTTGGCCGCAGCCAGCTCGGCGGCCTTGTCGGCGCCTTCGTCCATGGTCTGGGCGAGGGTGACCAGGGGGTGGTTGAAGTCGGCGAGGATCTTGCGACCCTCCTCGACCTTGTTGCCGTCGAGACGGACGACCAGCGGCTTGTTGGCCTCGGCGCCCAGGGTCTCCAGCGCGCCCACGATGCCGTTCGCGACCGCGTCACAGGCGGTGATGCCGCCGAAGACGTTCACGAACACGGACTTGACCTGGGCGTCGCCCAGGATGACGTCGAGACCGGCGGCCATGACGGCAGCCGAGGCGCCGCCACCGATGTCGAGGAAGTTGGCCGGCTTCACGCCGTTGTGGTTCTCACCGGCGTACGCGACCACGTCCAGGGTCGACATGACCAGACCGGCGCCGTTGCCGATGATGCCGACCTCACCGTCGAGCTTGACGTAGTTGAGGTCGTTCTCCTTGGCCTTGAGCTCGAGCGGGTCGGTGGCCTCGATGTCGGCGAAGGCCGCGTGGTCCGCGTGGCGGAACTCGGCGTTCTCGTCGAGGGTGACCTTGCCGTCCAGGGCCAGGATCTCGTTGTCGGGGGTGCGCACCAGCGGGTTGACCTCGACCAGGGTGGCGTCTTCACCGATGAAGACCTCCCACAGCTTCTGGATGGTCACGGCCGCGGCGTCGAGCACGTCGGCGGGCAGGTGGCCCTGCTCGGCGATGGAACGGGCGAAGGCCAGGTCGACACCCTTGACGGCGTCGACGGCGACCTTGGCCAGACGATCGGGGGTGTTGGCCGCGACCTCTTCGATCTCCATGCCGCCCTCGACCGAGCACATGGCCAGGTAGCTGCGGTTGGAACGATCGAGCAGGAAGGAGATGTAGTACTCCTCCGCGATGTCCTTGGCCTCGGCGACCAGGACCTTCTTGGTGATGTGACCCTTGATGTCCAGGCCCAGGATGTTGGTCGCGTGAGTGAACGCGTCGTCGGCGGTGGCGGCGTACTTCACGCCACCGGCCTTGCCGCGGCCGCCGACCTTGACCTGGGACTTGATCATGACCGGCTTGCCGATTTCTTCGGCGATCGCACGCGCTTCCTCGGCCGTGTCCGCGACGCGGCCCTCCGACGAAGGCACTCCGTGCTTCACGAAGAGTTCCTTCGCCTGATATTCGAAGAGATCCATGTACTCACCGTCTCGTCTGCGTTGTGGTGACAACGTCTGTGTTGGCGTCCCGCGGTCGGCCCTAGCGACTGCTTGCAGATCGCTCGAGGCCAGTGGGTCGGGTCGGACTCTAATCAGTCGAACGGAGCCGAAATCAGCCGCATACAGCCTAAGTGGCGCAGGTCACGGTGCTGTCTCCGCTCCCGCAAAACCGCACGAAATTGCTACTCGCCGGTAGCTTGTTGACGGTCCGCCAGGTAGGACCCGCGAATCCCGGAGACCGGTATCGGCTACTACAAAACGTAGTGACGATGGCTCACTGGGTTACCCCGAGCACAGTGAGGAAATTCCGGCCTCTAGAGTGATGAATGTCACACCGGTGCGTCGAACCATGTCCATCGCTTGCTGACCCGCAATCGTTTCGTTACCGTCGATGCGGTCGATGTCACAACCCGGTCACGACAGGAGGACGGCAGGCTTGACGAAGCACAACGCTCCGCAGGTAGAGCTCCGCTCCGCAGGCACTCCGTCAGCATCGCGGCACATCCCGGACCAGCGCCGATGAGCGCCGATTCCTTCGCCACGCGACATCGGGCCAAACACGGCCATCGATACCGCGACGACAGCGACAACGCCTTCGAAGCTCCGCAGCCCGCGAACACGCAGGTCTCGCACGGTGATTGGGGATCCAGGGAGTCCTGGGCCGCCCCCGCCGGAGACTGGAACGCCGGTGCGAACGACTGGAACGCGGGCGCCGACGCCTGGAACGCCGCCGAGAGTTGGGGCGAGGCCGCCGCTCGGCAGCCACAGCCCGATTGGCAGGCCGCCCAGTCCGATTGGAACGCGCAGCCGCGCTGGGAGAACGCCGCGGCGTGGAACGAGCAGTCCGCGTGGAACTCCGGCGCCGCCGAGCAGCCCGCCTGGGACGAGCAGAATTCCGACTGGCACGGCGGTGCGACCGCCGACGGCTGGAACGCCCCCGACGCGAATGACTGGGGCGCACAGGGACACGGCACTTGGGACGACGCCGACCCGGCCCCCTCCGGTGAACACCGCCCGGTCTACAGCTTCCGCACCGCCTCCGGTGCCCGCCTCGAATTCTCCGGTGACGGCGCGCGCGTCGATCAGCAAGAGTCCGAGGATGATTCCGCCGCTGCCCGGCCCACCCGCGCCGGTGGCCGCCGCCGCGCGGCCGGCGCGCATCGCCTGCCCGCCCCGCCCGCCGCGCTCAAGGGCCGTGCCGCCGTGGTGGCCGTGGCCGCCGGTGCGGTCGTGGCCGCGGGTCAGGCCGGCATGGAGTCGGTGACCACCCCCGTCGCCGACACCGTGGATTACCAAGCGGCCGCGCAGGTTCGGGAGGTCTCCTCCAACGAGACCCTGGACGGCGGCGTGATCGAGGCCGCCAGCGGTTCCCCCCAGGTGCTCGGCGCCGGATCGCCCGCCGACCTGAATCAGTTCAACGACATTCTCGCCAAGGGTGCGCAGTACGCCGCGGATCTGGCCGAGGCCGAGGCCGCCAAGCTGCGCCCGATCTTCGCCAAGTTCTTCGCGGCGGGCAATTACACCTCCGGCTTCGGCAGCCGCTGGGGTGTGCAGCACACCGGCGTCGACGTGGCCGCCCCGATCGGCACCCCGCTCTACGCGGTGGCCGACGGCACGGTCCTCGAGGCCGGTCCCGCTTCGGGTTTCGGCATGTGGGTCCGCCTCCTGCACGACGACGGCACCGTGACCATCTACGGCCACATCGACACCGCCACCGTCTCCCAGGGCCAGCGCGTCATGGCCGGCGATCAGATCGCCACGATCGGCAATCGCGGGTTCTCCACCGGCCCGCACTGCCACTTCGAGGTCTGGCTCAACGGCTCCGACAAGATCGACCCCCTCCCCTGGCTCGCCTCCCGCGGCATCTCGCTCGGCGTCCAGAGGGACTGAGGAACAAGAGCACTGCGAGAATCGCCCACCCGATCCGATCGGGTGGGCGATTCTCGTGTTCGGGGAGCCGGACCGGTCAGAGCTTGGTGATCGTGCGGCTGTACTGGGGGATCAGGCGGACCTTGCCGGAGGTGCCGAAGTCGATCGTCACCGTGGCCAGGGAGCCGAAGCCTTCGGCGGCGACCACCTTGCCCATGCCGTACTTGTCGTCGGTGACGCGGTCGCCGACGGCCAGCACCAGGCCGGTGTTGTTGCGCTTGCCCGCGGGCGTGCTCGACGGGGACGGTCGGCGATCGCCGCGGATGCCGGGGCGGGGCTCGTTCCAGTTCTCCCGGCTGGTCCAGTCGCGGTCGAAGCCCGAGCTCTCCTCGCGGCGGCGCAGGCCGCGGGACTGCGCGGCGGTGGGCTCGAGGCGCTGCCAGTCCATGAGGTGCTGCGGAATCTCGTCCAGGAAGCGGGATTGCGGGTTCGAGACGGGCTGACCCCAGCCCGAGCGGATGACCGCGCGCGAGAGGTACAGGCGCTGGCGGGCGCGGGTGATGCCGACGTACGCCAGGCGGCGTTCCTCGGCGAGTTCGGCGGGGTCGCCCAGGGCGCGCATGTGCGGGAACTGGCCGTCCTCCCAGCCGGTCACGAAGACGACCGGGAACTCCAGGCCCTTGGCGGTGTGCAGGGTCATCATGGTGACCACGCCGGTGCCCTCGTCCGGGATCTGATCGCTGTCCGCGACGAGGGAGACCCGTTCCAGGAACGCGGCCAGCGAGCCCGGTTCCGGTTCGCCCTCGGCGGGTTCGAGGATGATGCCCTCGGCGATGGAGGCTTCGACACTGTTGCGCGCCTCGGAGCTGAATTCGCGGGCGACGCTGACCAATTCGTGCAGGTTGTCCAGCCGCGCGCCGTCCTGCGGATCGTCGGACGCCTCGAGTTCGGCGCGGTATCCGGTGCGGTCGAGCACGGCCTGCACGACATTGCCGACGTCGGGGAAGTCGAGGTTCTCCTGCACGCCCGCGGCGCGAATCTCGTCCAGCAGATCCAGGAAGCCCGCGATCGCGCGCTGGGCACGGGTGTTGAGCAGGGCCACCTTGTTGTCCGCGGCGTCGCGCAGGGCCTGGGCGAAACCGATGCCGCGCTGCTCGGCGTGCACGGCCACGCAGGCCTCGGCGCGGTCGCCGATGCCGCGGCGGGGCGTGTTGAGGACGCGGCGCAGGCTCACCGCGTCGTCCGGGTTCTCCAGCACGCGCAGGTAGGCCACGATGTCGCGGACCTCCTTGCGCTCGTAGAACCGCACGCCGCCGACGACCTTGTAGGGCAGCCCCATGCGGATGAAGATCTCTTCCAGCGCGCGGGAGTTGTTGTTGGTGCGGTAGAAGACCGCGACGTCGTTGTAGTTGGCGTCGCCGGAGTCGACCAGCCGGTCGATCTCGCGGGCCACGAACGAGGCCTCGTCGTGCTCGTTGTCCGCGACGTATCCGACGATCAGGTCGCCGTCGCCCTGATCGGTCCACAGCTTCTTCTCGCGCCGGTTCTCGTTGCGCGCGATCACCGCGTTGGCGGCGGTCAGGATGTGCTGGGTGGAGCGGTAGTTCTGTTCCAGCAGAATGGTTTCCGCATCGGGGAAATCGCGCTCGAACTCCTCGATATTGCGGATGGTCGCGCCGCGGAAGGCGTAGATGGACTGATCCGCGTCACCCACCACCACCAGCTCGCTGGGCGGTACGCGGTCCTCGGAGTCCTTGGGCAGGTGGTACCCGACCAGCTCGCGCACCAGCACGTACTGCGCGTGGTTGGTGTCCTGGTACTCGTCGACCATGATGTGCCGGAAGCGCCGCCGGTAGTACTCGGCCACCTGCGGGTGCCGCTGCAGCAGGGTGACCGTCTCGCCGATGAGATCGTCGAAGTCCAGGGCGTTGGCCGCGCGCAGCCGGCGCTGGTACTCGCCGTAGACGCGGGCGACGAGTTTGGGCAGCTCGGTGTCGTCGGTCGCGGCGTCGGCCTCGGCCCGGTCCGGGTCGATGAGCTCGTTCTTGAGGTTGGAGATGGCGGTGGCCAGCAGGCGCGGCGTGTACTTCTTGGCGTCGATCTCGAAATCGCGGCTGACCATGGCGAGCAGCCGCCGCGAGTCGTCGGCGTCGTAGATCGAGAAGTTGGAGTTGAGCCCGCCGACCAACCCGGCCTGGGTGCGCAGGATGCGGACGCAGCTGGAGTGGAAGGTGGACACCCACATGCCGGCCGCGCGCGGGCCGACGAGCCCGCCGACGCGTTCGCGCATCTCGGCGGCGGCCTTGTTGGTGAAGGTGATCGCCAGGATTTCGCCGGGCCGCGCGCCGCCGGCGAGCAGATAGGCGATGCGGCGGGTCAGAACGGCCGTTTTTCCGGATCCGGCGCCCGCCACGATCAGCAACGGGGAGCCGGTGTGCGTCACCGCGGCGCGCTGTTGTGGGTTCAGCCCTTCGAGCAACTGCTCGGTCTTCTGCTCGTCCTGTGCCACCGTCGTCTTCATCGCCCATCCACGCTACCGGCGGGCACCGACAGGTGAACAGCCCGGCGTCCGAGGTGTCCGATAAGTGCCGGTCCACCCGCTACGCGGGGTGTGGTGGGCAGCCCCACAAACCCCACAAACACTCAGCAGATTCACAAATGAACCTGTTTTGGTTTGTACCTGGCACATGGCAGACTGGCCAATGACCGGCGCCCAGGTGACAGCCCGCGACTGAGCCCGCCGCCGGGGGGACAATAGAGGCCCACAAGTCTGAGTTTTTGGTTGTAGGACCGATCGGTAACGGGTCGGGGCCGCCCACCGATCGACGTTCTGGACCACGAGGAGTGAAGTATGAGCATCTCGACGACGGGACAATCCGAGCCTGCTACCGGGGCGGAGTCCGTCCTGCCCGCTGCGGCGTTGCCCGAGGACCTCGAGGCGACCGGGACCCTGCCCTCCGAGGCGGAGATCGACAAGCTGCGCAAGGAAATCGACAAACTCGACGCCGAGATCCTGGCCGCCATCAAACGCCGCACCGAAGTCTCGCGCATCATCGGCCGCACCCGCATGGCCAACGGCGGGCCCAAGCTGGTGCACTCGCGCGAAATGAAAGTTCTCGAGCGCTTCAGCGAGCTGGGCCAGGAGGGCCACACCCTGGCCATGCTCCTGCTCCGCCTCGGCCGCGGCCGCCTGGGCCACTGAATTTTCTGCCTCCGCAATATCTGCCTCCGCTCCGCTACGGCGGGTTCGCGGCCCCTTTGGCCCGGTTCTTCCCTCCCTCCGCTCCTCCGCTTCGCTCCCCCGCTCCACTCAGTCCAGAACCGGGCGGGCCGCGAACTTCGGGGCGGGGGCGGGCGGTAGCCGAATCACACGTCGGCGACTTTTTTTCGATGGGTGGTAACGCGCGGTAGGGCGGGAACCGATACAACGTTCGGTGCCGGACGACGGTTACCGCACAGACCACGCGGCGCTCGTGCGAACGGGTAACGCTTTCCAGAGGCCGCCCCGGGTGTCTTACCCCGGGGCGGTTCTTCATTTCCGGGTGGATCACCCCCGCTCAGGGCAGGGCGATGTACTTGGTGTTCAGGTACTCCTCGATGCCTTCGAAACCGCCCTCACGACCGAAGCCGGACTCCTTGACCCCGCCGAAGGGCGCGGCCGGATCGGAGATCACGCCGCGGTTCACCCCGACCATGCCGGTCTCCAGCCCCTCCGCGATGCGCAGCGCCCGGTCCAGATTCTGGGTGAAAACGTATGCGACCAGGCCGAATTCGGTGTTGTTCGCGGCCGCCAGACCCTCTTCCTCGGTGTCGAACCCGACGATCGGGGCGACCGGGCCGAAGACCTCCTCGCGCAGGATGCGAGCCTGCGGCGGTAGGTCGGTGAGCACGGTAGCGGGGTAGAACCAGCCGGGACCGCCGGGCGCCTTGCCGCCCAATTCGACTCGGGCGCCGGCGGCTACGGCGTCGTCCACCAGTTCGGTGACGGTCTCCAGTTGTTCCTCGTTGATGAGCGGGCCCAGGGTGGTGTCCGGGTCGGTGCCCGGCCCGAGCCGGTATTCGGCCATGGCCGCCACCAGCTTTCGGGTGAACTCCGCGCGCACGGAGTTCTGCACGTGGAAGCGATTGGCGGCGGTGCAGGCCTCACCGCCGTTGCGCAGCTTGGCCAGTACCGCGTTCTTGACCGCGGCGTCGATGTCGGCGTCGTCGAACACCACGAAGGGCGCGTTGCCGCCGAGTTCCATCGAGGTGCGCAGCAGACCGTGCGCGGACTGCTCCACGAGCTTCTTACCGACCGGGGTGGACCCGGTGAAGGTGAGCTTGCGCAGGCGCGGATCGTTCAGCAGCGGCGCGGTGACGGCACCGGAACGACTGGTCGTGATGACCGACAGCACGCCCGCGGGCAGCCCGGCCTCGGCACACAGCTGCGCCAGCAGCAGCATGGTGAGCGGGGTCTCCCCCGCCGGCTTGACGATCATCGTGCAGCCGGCCGCCAGCGCCGGGCCGATCTTGCGGGTGCCCATGGCGAGCGGGAAGTTCCAGGGTGTGATGGCCAGGCAGGGTCCGACCGGCTGCTTGTGCACGAGAATGCGCCCGACGCCGCCGGGCGCGGACTGGTACCGGCCGTGCACCCGGGTGGCCTCTTCGCTGAACCAGCGGAAGAACTCCGCGCCGTAGCGGACCTCGTTGCGGCTCTCGGGCAGTGCCTTGCCCATTTCGAGGGTCATCAGCAGCGCGAAATCCTCCGCGCGGGCGGTGATGGCCTCGAACACCGCGCGCAGGATCTCCCCGCGGTCGCGAGCGGGGGTGGCGGCCCACTCGGCCTGGACCGCGACGGCCGCGTCGAGCGCGCGGGTCGCGTCCTCGGGCGTGGCGTCGGCGATCTCGACCAGGGTGTCGCCGGTGGCGGGGTCGCGCACCGGGAAGGTGCCGCCCCCGGTGGCCGGCACGGATCCCCCTATCCAGAGCCCGGTCGGAATGGATTCGAGTAGTTCGCGCGTCGACACCATGCGAACCAGCCTAGGCGCGCCCGCACCGCTGATGGGAGGCCCCGGACGACTTCGCACCCCCGTGCGTCCCGCGCCCGCCCCCGGGTTCCGCACGTCGCCGCGGCCGCGCTTCGTCCAGGGTTACCTGCGCGTAGCAGTGGCGGGTTGTAATCTCGGCGGACGTGAGCAGCGACATCGCCGCATCGGCGGCCTGGCGGAAACTGCACGATCATCATGCGTCCATCGCGGCCCGTCACCTCAGGGACATCTTCGCCGAGGATCCCGAGCGCGGTCGCGAGCTGACCGTGCAGGTGGCCGACCTGCGCATCGACTACTCCAAACACCGCGTCACGCGCGAGACCCTGGATCTGCTGGTCGAATTGGCCGAGACGGCCGGGGTGGCCGCGCACCGGGACGCCATGTTCGCGGGCGAGCACATCAACGTCTCGGAGGACCGCGCCGTCGGCCACGTGGCGCTGCGCGTGCCCGCCGGGCAGGACATCGAGATCGACGGCGAGAACGCCGGCGCGCAGGTGCACGAAGTCCTCGGGCGCATGGGCGAATTCACCGACGCGGTGCGTTCGGGGCGGTGGCGCGGCGCGACCGGCGAGCGCATCGCCACGGTGGTGAACATCGGCATCGGCGGCTCGGATCTGGGCCCGGCCATGGTCTACCTGGCCCTGCGCCACTATGCCGACGCGGGCATCTCGGCGCGCTTCGTCTCCAATGTCGATCCGGCGGACCTGGTTTCGAAGCTGGCGGGGCTGGATCCGGCGACCACGCTGTTCATCGTCGCGTCCAAGACCTTCTCCACGCTGGAGACCCTGACCAATGCCACCGCGGCCCGGCGCTGGCTGGTGGCCGCGCTCGGTGAGGAGGCGGTGGCAAAGCATTTCGTCGCGGTCTCCACCCACGCCCAGCGGGTGGCCGAGTTCGGCATCGACACCGCCAACATGTTCGGCTTCTGGGACTGGGTCGGCGGCCGCTACTCGGTCGATTCCGCCATCGGGTTGTCGGTCATGACGGTCATCGGCAAGGAGCGCTTCGCCGAGTTCCTGGACGGCATGCACCGCGTGGACGAGCATTTCGCGACCGCGCCGCTGAGCGAGAACGCGCCGGTGCTGCTCGGGCTGCTCGGGATCTGGTACACGAACTTCTTCGGCGCGCAGTCGCGCGCGGTGCTGCCCTATTCCAATGACCTGGCCCGGTTTCCGGCCTATCTGCAGCAGTTGACCATGGAGTCCAACGGCAAGTCCGTCCACCTGGACGGAACCCCGGTCACCAGCGGCACCGGCGAGATCTTCTGGGGCGAGCCGGGAACCAACGGCCAGCACGCGTTCTATCAACTGCTGCATCAGGGTACGCATCTGGTGCCGGCGGATTTCATCGGATTCGCCCGGCCCACCGACGATCTGCCCACCCTAGACGGCACCGGCAGCATGCACGACATCCTGTTCAGCAACCTGATCGCCCAGACCAAGGTGCTGGCGTTCGGCAAGACGGCCGAGGAGATCGCGGCCGAGGGCACGCCGCCGAATCTGGTGCCGCACAAGGTCATGCCCGGCAACCGGCCCTCGACCACCGTCCTGGCCCCGCAGCTCACGCCTTCGGTGCTCGGGCAGCTCATCGCGCTGTACGAGCACCAGGTGTTCGTGGAGGGCGCGGTCTGGGGCATCGACAGCTTCGATCAGTGGGGCGTGGAGCTCGGCAAGGCGCAGGCCCTGGCCGTGGAACCGCTGTTGACGAGCGCGGAAGAGCCCGCACCGCAGTCGGATTCCTCGACCGACGCGCTGATTCGCTGGTACCGCGCCGAGCGCGCGCACTGACCTCGGCGCACCGCGCCGACGATCACAGGCCCGGCCGATCCCGCGCGATCGGCCGGGCCTGTGATGTTCGACGCCCGCGTTTCGACAACCCCGAGCTCGGCGTACCGGCTCGCGAAGTTTTGCGAATACGAATGTTCGCAAAACTTTGCCGAATTCCGCCGCGGTGCATAGGTTGTCGCATGTGCTGTACGGTCGTTCCCCCGAAGTGCGGCAGATACGAACGCTGCTCGCGGCCGCCGAGCAGGGACACAGCGGCGCGCTCGTCATCACCGCCGACGCCGGCACGGGCAAGTCCGCGCTGCTGGACCACACCGCGCGGCAGGCCGCCGGATGGCGCGTGCTGCGCTGCGCCGGGGTGGAGAGCGAATCCGAATTGCCCTTCGCGGGTTTGCATCTGCTGCTCGGCGCCGCCCTGGATCGGCTGGACGCACTGCCCGAACCGCAGCGTCGTGCGCTGGCGGGCGCCCTCGGCCTGTGCGTCCCGGACGGCGCGGACCGCTTCCTCGTCGGCATCGCCACGCTGACGCTGCTGGCCGAACTGTCGGCGGACGGATCGGTGCTGTGCCTGATCGACGACGCCCAGTGGCTGGACCGGCCGTCGGCGGACGTATTGCGTTTCGTGGCACGTCGACTCGGGTCCGAGGGCGTGGTCATGATCGTCGGCGCGCGCTCGGGCATCGATCTCGGCCCGCTGCCGGAACTACGGCTGGGGCCGCTGGATCCACCGGCGGCGGCCGAGCTGCTGACCGAACGCTGGCCCGGGCTCGCGGCGGAGCGGCGCGCCCGGGTGCTGCGCGAGGCGGCCGGAAACCCACTGGCGCTCGTGGAATTCCCGGCGATGGATATGGATTCCGCCGGCCCGTTGCCGCTGCCCCAGCGTCTGCGGTCCGGGTACGAGCGGCAGATCGCGGAGCAGACCGCCGAGGCCCGGGCGGCACTGCTGGTCGTGGCCGCGGAGGAGACCGGCGAGCTCGAGGTGGTGTTGCGTGCCTTGGCGACTTTGGGATTCGGCGCGGCGGCGCTGGCCGCCGCCGAGCGGTCGGGGATGGTCACCGTCTCCGGGCGGTCCGCACGCTTCCGCCATCCCCTGCAGCGCTCGGCCGCCTATCACGGCGCGGGTTTCACCGATCGGCTCGCCGTGCACGCCGCCCTGGCCGCGGCGCTGGCGCCGGACCTCGCGCGCAGCGCCTGGCATCTGGCCGCGGCCGGCACCGGACCGGACGAAACCGTGGCCGCCGCACTGGAATCGGCGGCCGAACGAGCCCGCGAGCGCATCGGGCACGCGTCGGCGGCGGCGGCGCTGGAACGGGCGGCACAGCTGACCCCGGATCCGGTGGACCGGGCCCGCCGGTTGACGCTCGCGGCGGAGACCGCCATGGAGGCGGGGCACACCGACCGCGCGCTACGCGTGGCCGAGGCCGCCGCGCACGCGCCGCTCGACGCCGTGCAGCGGGCCCGGGTGCTCGCGGTCCGGGCGCTGATCGAGTTCGAGTTCGGCTCGCTGCGCCGTGCGCATCAGCTCACCCTCGAGGCCGCGGACCAGGTTGCGACGATCGACCCGGAGCGCGCGGCCTGGCATCTGGTGGAGGCGGGCCGAATCGCTTGGAACGCGGGTGATATCGCGGGCGTTCACGATGCGCACGATCGGCTGTCGGCTCTCCCTGCCGACACCGTCCGCACCCCGCGATCGGCCCTGCGCGGCGGGGTCGCGCTGCTCACCGGTGAGCTGCGGCTCGGCATCGGGCTGATCCGCGAGAATGTCGCCTTCGGCGGCACGGTGCCGATCGAGATGATTTCTCTGCGTTTGCCTTTCGCGCTGCAGTCCGCGCTCATCGGCGACATGGACCGTGCCCACGAGAACCTCCGCGAGCTGATCGCACTGGTGCGCGAGCGCGGGATGATCGGCTGGTTTCCGTTCGTGGCCTGCACTCTCGCCAACGCCGAGCTCATCATGGGCAGGCTGCGCGATGCCGAATCGACCGCCACGGCCGCCCTGCGCATCGCCACCGATATCGGGCAACCCGCACGGGTCGCCGGGGCCGAGTCGATCCTGGCGATGCTCGCGGCCCGGCGTGGTGAGCAGGACCGCTGCCGGGAGCTCGCGGAGCGGAATCTGCGCAGTGCCCCCGGGGATGTCAACGTCCTCGACGTCACGCACTGCGAATGGGCGCTGGCACTGCTGGATCTCGGCCTGGGCAGGCACGACCGGTCGCTGGCGCGCTTCGAGGCGCTGTACCACGGGCCCGCCCGGGCCCGCGGGCACTGGATCGACCTGCTCGCCGATCTGATCGAGGCCGCCGTCCGGGCGCGCCGCCCCGAACGAGCGGACCGTGCGCTGGCCGAAATCGAGGACTGGGCAGCCGCTTTGGATACCCCCTGGGCCGAAGGGCTGCTGCTGCGCTGCCAATCGCTGGTGGCGGGCAACGGTGCGAGCTTCGACCGCGCCCTGAAACTGCACGCCGAGGCCGATCGCCGGTACGACCACGCGCGCACCGCGCTGCTCTACGGCGAATGGCTGCGCCGCGAGCGCCGCATGCAGGAGGCCCGCACCCACCTGCGCGCCGCGTTGCACACGTTCGAGCAGCTGGGCGCGGCCCCGTGGGCCGAGCACGCCCGCGTCGAATTGCGCGCCGCCGGCGCGGACGCGGCCCCGGAACGCGGTGACGATCTCGCCGCGCTGCTCACTCCCCAGGAGTTGCAGGTGACCCGGCTGGCCGCCGCCGGAGCGACGAACAAGGAGATCGCGGCCCAGCTGTTCCTCAGCCCCAAGACGGTCGGTCACCACCTGTACCGAGCCTTCCCCAAGCTGGGTGTGAGCAACCGCGTCGAACTCGCCCGGCTGTCCCTGGCCTGAGTACCGAGTCATGTACCGGGGCATGCGCGCCGTCCGCGGGCGGACCGGATCCTCGACCCGGCGCGTGTGGTGGTCACCGCTCCGTGACCGCCGCACTCCCGCTGGTCTTCGTACCGCTGCTCGCGGGCGTGGTCTTCGGCAGCGCGCCCCGGATCGAATCTGCGCCCCGGTGTCCAGCGGTGGATTCCCGGTGCGGTACGGAATCACGCCCGTCCCCGCCCGGTCCTGGATTTGTGTTCGGTTCCGTCGCGACTTGCGGGTATGGGACGCGGGCGCTTCGGACTTCCATTCGTTGGACGAATGCCGTCCGGGCCCGCGTGCCCGGTTCCTACCCGGAGGTGGACTCGATGCTGTACGGACGGAGTGATGCGGAGCGTGTGATCCGGGGCCTGCTGGTGGCGGGCGCGGAGGGGCGCAGCGGGGCGCTGGCGGTGATCGCGGGCGCGGGTGAGGGCAAGTCCGCGCTGTTGGCACAGACCGCGATCTGGGTCCGCACGGGCGAATCCTTCTCGGCTGCACCGGGATCGGAATCCGCGCCGGTGCGTGCCGTGCGGTGGCGGGTGCTGCGGGTCACCGGCGTGCAGAGCGGAGGTGAGATCGCGTTCTCCGGATTGCGGCGGCTGCTGGAGCCGGTGCGGGAGCACATTTCGGTGTTGCCCGCCCCGCAGCGGACGGCGCTGAGTTCGGCGCTGAGTTCGGATCCGGCGGATCCGCCGGAGCGATTTCTGGTCGGGCTCGCGGTGCTGTCGTTGCTGGCCGAGGCGGCGGTCCGGGGGCCCGTACTGTGCTCGGTCGATGATGCCCAGTGGGTGGACCGGCCGTCCGTGGACGCGCTGCTGTTCGCCGCGCGGCGGCTCGGAAGCGACGGTGTCGTCATGCTTTTCGCGGGACGGCCGGAATTCGAGGCCCCGGGTGTCCCGGTGCTGACGCTGCCTCCGCTGGACGCCGACGCGGCCCGAGCCCTGCTCGCGGCGCGAAATCCTGATCTGGCCCTGGAAATTCGCGAGCGTGTGATCGCCGAATCGGCCGGCAATCCGCTGGCCCTGCTGGAATTGCCCGGCATGAACACCGAGTCACCGCCGGTGGGTCCGATGGCGTTGTCCGAAAGGCTGCAGTCCGGCTTCGGCGGTCAGATCGCGCGATTGCCGGAGAGCACCCGCTTCGCGCTGGTGGTGGCGGCCGCCGAGCACGGTGGCGATCTCGGGGTGATCCTCGGGACACTGCGTGAACTCGGTTCGGGCGCAAATGCTCTGGCGGCGGCCGAAGGAACGGGAATGCTGGCGGTCACCGCTCGTTCGGTGCGCTTCCGGCATCCGCTGATCCGTGCGGCGGCCTACCGCTCGGCCACGGCCGCCGAGCGGGTCACCGTGCACGGCGCGCTGGCGGTCGCGTTGGCGGCGGAACCCGAGCGGGCGGTCTGGCATCGCGCCGCCGCCGCGACCGGACCGGACGAAACCGTCGCGGCGGCTCTGGAGGTCACCGCCGAGAGTGCTCGCGGGCGGACCGGCCACGGCGCGGCGGCGACCGCGTGGGAGCGGGCGGCCCGGCTCACCCCGGATCCGGCGCAGCGGACGCGCCGCCTGGTGCACGCGGTCGAGAATGCCGCCGACGCTGGACAATTCACCCGCGCGTGCCTGCTGGCCCGGCAGGCCCGGGAGTCGACGCGCAGCCCGGCGCATCGGGCCCGGCTGGCGGGAGTACTGGCGCACATCGAGTTCGAGCACGGCTCCCCGGTGATCGCGCACCGGCTGCTGCACGCCGGCGCGACGGAGGCGGCGGCCATGGATCCGGCGCTGGCGGCGGCGATGCTGTTCGACGCGGGCCGAATGGCTTGGTTTCTGGGTGATCTCGACGCGTTTCGGGATTCGCGCACGGTGCTGGCAGGTCTCGCGCCGAGCCCGGATCGCGATCGATTCCTGCGGTACTACGACGGCATCCTCGCGCTCTACGGCGCGGATCTGGCGGCGGGTATCCGCCTGATCCGCGGCAATGCGGCCGCGCCGCAGGATGTTCGGCATCATTCGCCACAGGTCCGGTTCGTGCTCGCGACGCAGACCCTGATCGTCGGCGATCTCGACACCACCCGGGAGATTCTGGCCGACCTCGCCGAGGGCTGCCGGGTGCGGGGCCTGCTCGGCTGGCTGGCTCTGGCCGAATTGTGGCAGGGCACTGTCGAATTCATGCTCGGGCACTTCCGGGAGGCGGAGCTGCTCACCACCGAGGGCAGGCGGATCGCCCAGCACATCGGTCAGCCGGTCCGCATCGTGCATGCCGATTCCAACTTGGCGCTGCTGGCCGCGGTGCGCGGCATGGCCGTCGACGGCCCGGCGGGGGCTGCGCGGGGAGCCGCGGGCGGCGAATTCAGTCCGTTCCACCGCGCGCATGTCGACTGGGCGCGCGCCTTGGCGGATATGGGTGCGGGCCACTACGCCCGGGCGCTGGACCGCATGGAGGCCCTGGGCGCGATTCCGACCGCCCGCCACGCGCAGTGGCTGCCCGTGCTCGCGGACCGAGTGGAAGCGGCGGTGCGCCTGGATCAGCGGGAGCGCGCCGTCCAACCGCTCGCGGAACTGCGACTGTGGGCCGAGGCCCTCGAAACGCCCTGGGCCGAAGCACTGCTCCTGCGCGCCACCGCGCTCCTGGACGACGACCCCGCCGCGTTCGCTCGGGCGCTGGAGTCGCACGCCGCCCAGTGCCGCCCCTTCGACCGTGCTCGCACCGGCCTGCTCTACGGGGAGTGGCTGCGCCGCGAGCGCCGCACAACCGAGGCCCGAGCCGAATTACAGGACGCCCTAAGGACTTTCGAACGCCTGGGCGCGGACCCCTGGACCACGCGAACCCGCAACGAACTGCGCGCCGCCGGGGTCGGCACGCTCCCCGCCCCGCAACCCGACCCAACCGCGCAACTCACCCCGCAGGAGCTCCAGGTGGCCCGCCTGGCGGCCGCCGGCGCGACCAACCGGGAGATCGCCGCACTCCTGTACGTGAGCCCGAAAACGGTCGGCCACCACCTGTCCCGCTCGTTCCGCAAACTGGGCGTGGCCGGCCGCAAGGACCTGGCCCGCCTCGAATTGCACTGACACATAATCCGTTCCGCCGGGAGCGGACGATTTGCGCCCCGCACGAAGCGGGCACAGTCGCCGACGACGCTCTCGGCGCGGCGACCGAGAACCACTCGGCGACCATGCACCACGTCGAGACCATGCCCACATCATCTGTATCACTTAGGCACAGAACAGTTTTGCACCGACCGCTGCGAGCACTATTACTGACGACGGTCGGCACAACATTCCGTGACGCCGTCTAACGAGGGTGCGCCGAGGCTATGGCCGGAGGTGAGTCCGTTACCGGGTGGGGACGTGGAGGGGCGGCGGACCGGCGACGTTGCGGACCGGGGCCGACCGGCGGCGCGGCGGCCGTGGCGGAATCGGCGCGCCGGGTCACCGTGTCGAGCGGGTCGGCAGCAGGTCGGTGAGTGCCTCGTCGAGGGTTGGGAAGCGGAAGCGGAATCCGGCCTGTCGCAGGACCTCCGAGGTGGCGTGGCGGCCGGTGAGGCCGAGGGCGGGATCGCTGCGCAGGAACACCGCGCCGAGGGTCAGCGCCGGGGCGGGGGTGGGCGGGGACCAGGGGCGGCGAACCTGGCGGCGCAGGGTGGTCATGAGTTCCCGGTTGCGGACCGGGAAGTCGGTGGCGGCCACCACGATTCCGCCGGGGAGGGTCACCCGGGGGTCCAGGCCCAGGGCGGCACGCACGATCGCGAGCCAGTCGTCGCGATGGATCCAGCTGAACCACTGCCGTCCCGAGCCGACGCTGCCGCCCAGGCCGAGCGTGGCCAGCCGGACCAGCATGCGCAGCGCGGGCGCGTCGGGATCCAGGACAATCGAGGTGCGCAGGATGGTCGAGTGCGCGGCGTTGGCCCCCTCGAAGGCCCGCTCCCACGGTTCGGCGACGCCGGTCATCTGCGGCAGGCCCGGCTGCGGCAGCGGGGTCGTTTCGGTGCAGCGGATTTCGCCCGCGTCGGACCAGATCGCAGTGGTGCTCGCCTGCACCCAGTGGTCGATCGGCCGATCGAGACCCTTGGCCGCGGTCACCAGCGCCCGGGTGGAATCGACACGGCTGTCGCGCAGTTCGGCGATATTGCGCGGGGTGGGCCGCACGTCGACGAGCTTGCCCGCCAGGTTGACCACGGCGGTCGGTCCCGAATTCCGCAGCGCGGCAACCCATTCACCGACCGTGCGGCCGTCCCATTCGTACTGCTCGTACGGCAGTTCCGGGTTCGCGCGGCGGGTCAGGATGCGAACCCGCTGCCCCCGGCAGGTGAGATCGGCGGCCAGGCTTCGGCCCAATGCGCCGGTGCCACCGGCGATCACGACGGTGAGCGCGTCGGCGGCCGGTTCGAGCCCGGCCAGCCGCGCCAGCCGCGCGAAGCCGGTGTGCGCGTCGGCCTGGAGCAGTTCGCCGACCACTTTGCGGGCGATCGGCGCGGTGAGTCCGGTGAAGGTGAGCCGCTGGCGCAGCTCGGTGCCGCCGTCCCGCGGGGTCAGCGTCCAGCGCAGCCGCATGACGCCGGCGGGTTCGGGCTGCTCGATGGTGATATCGCGATCCGGCACGAAGGTCGCGAGCGTGAAGGGCTTCGCGAACCGCCCGTGTATCGCCTCGGTCGCGCGCCCCCGCGGCAGGTAGTCACCGGTCACCCCGACGCCCGGGGCGGCGTGCATCCGCACCGAGGTGACGGCCGGATTCCATTCGGGCCAGCGGGCCGGGTCGCCGAGCACCGCCCAGAGCCGCTGCGGCGGGAGTGCGATCCACTGGCTGTACGTCGTTGTACGAGGCATGCGTCAACGCTATTACCGCAGTGCCCGGCTGGGAAGCGTGTCCTGGATCGCACCGGGGCGGCCCACCCCGGAATATGAAGCGCGCCACCGGGGTCGGCATCCCACCCGTCCTACCGCCACACCTCGCCGAGCGCGGTCATCGCCGTGGGCGCGGGCGCGGGGACCGGGGGCGGGGTCCGGGAGAAGCGCGGGGCGGGGGCGGGCTGGGTCATGCCGTCCAGGTCGAGCAGGGTGCCGCGGGCGGCGAGATGCGGGTCCGCGGCGGCCTCGGTGAAGGTGCGCACGGGGGTGACGCAGGCGTCGACGCCGTCGAACAGTTCGCACCACTGCGCCTGGGTCCGGCTCGCGAACTTCTCGGTGAAGACCTTGCGCAACTCCTCCTGCCCGTCCGGATCCATCTGCGGCGGCAGCGATTCCGGGTCCAGTTCGAGCACCCGCAGCAGTTCGGCGTAGAACTGCGGCTCGAAGGCGCCCACGGCGAGGTGCCGGTCGTCGGCGGTCCGGTAGGTGTCGTACCAGGCCATTCCGGTGTCCAGCAGGTTGGTTCCGCGCTCCTGCGACCAGTGGCCGCCCTGGTGCAGACTCCAGATCGAATGCGCCAGGGCCAGTACGCCGTCGACCATCGCCGCGTCGACCACCTGCCCCCGGCCCGAGCGCTGACGCTCGAGCAACGCCGACAGGATGCCGACCACCAGGAAGACCGAGCCGCCGCCGTAGTCGCCCAGCAGATTGATGGGCGGGACGGGCCGCTCACCCTTGCGCCCGATGCCGTTGAGCACGCCGGTGAGCCCGATGTAGTTGATGTCGTGCCCGGCCTGCTGCGCGCGCGGCCCCTGCTGACCCCAGCCGGTCATCCGGCCGTACACCAGGCGCGGATTACGGTCGGTCACCACATCGGGTCCCAGACCGAGCCGTTCGGCCACGCCCGGGCGGAAGCCCTCGATCAGGACGTCGGCGCGATCGAGCAGATCGAGCACGTCCGCCACGTCCTGCGGATTCTTGAAGTCGGCCTCGACCAGCGTGCGCCCGCGCAGTTGCGCCCGCATGGGCCCCAGCCCGGAACGGTCGCCGCGGCGCTGGACCCGCACCACGTCCGCACCGAGGTCGGCGAGCAGCATGCCGGCGTGCGGGCCGGGTCCGATGCTCGCGATCTCGACGACCCGAATGCCCGCCAATGGGCCCTGTACGGCGCTCAACGTCAACCCCCTGCGGTTCGCGTGCGAATACCCCAGAAGTAGAACACGTTACAGATTGGCCTGCCAGTCGATCGGGCTAAGCTGCGCTGATGACCGACTCGAATCTGCCGCGCGGGATCGGCAACCCGGCGACCAGCGCCTTCGCACTGGCCGGCTACACCCGCCTCGAACAGTTCTCCGGCGTATCGGAGAAGGAGCTGCTGGCACTGCACGGTGTGGGACCCAAGGCCATTCGCGTGCTGCGGGAAACCCTCGCGGCCGAGGGCCTGCCGCCCATGGGTTGATCCACGGCGCGGGCCCGATCTCAGTCGACGAAGGCGCGTTCGAGAATCGCGCCGGTGTCGACCCCCGCGGGCAGGGTGCCGAACGCGATACCCCAGTCGCCGCCGAACCGCGTGGCGCAGAAGGCATCCGCGACAGCCTGGTGTCCGTGCCGCACCAGCTGCGCGCCCTGCAGCACCAGCGCCATCAGCTCGACCACGCGCCGGGCGCGGAACTCGATATCGGCCAGATCGGTGAGTTCCTTGCCGATGCGGTCGATGGCGTTGTCCAGGTGCGCGTTCGCGCCGCGCGCCAGCGACACCTCGTTGAAGTACGCCTCGACGGTCTCGGGCTGGCGCCCCATGGCGCGCAGCGCGTCCAGGGCCGCCACGTTCCCCGACCCCTCCCAGATAGACATGAGCGGAGCCTCGCGGTACAGCCGCGGCATGCCCGATTCCTCGACATATCCGTTGCCGCCCAGGCATTCCAGGGCCTCGGCGGCGTGCACGGGTGCGCGCTTGCACACCCAGTACTTGGTGACCGCCAGGGCGATGCGGCGCAGATTCGCCTCCGCCGGATCGGTCGCGGCCCGGTCGGTCGCACCGGCCAGGCGCATCATGACGGTGGTCGCGGCATCTGATTCGATCACCAGGTCGGCCAGCACGTTGCGCATGGCGGGCTGGTCGATCAGGTTGGCCCCGAACGCCTTTCGATGCCGGGCGTGGTGCACAGCGTGCACCAGGCCGGCGCGCATGCCGGTGGCCGAGCCGATGACGCAGTCCAGGCGAGTCATATTGACCATCTCGATGATGGTCTTCACGCCCGCGCCCTCCGCGCCGACCAGCCAGCCCACCGCGTTCTCGTACTCGATCTCCGAGGAGGCGTTGGACTTGTTGCCGAGCTTGTCCTTGAGACGTTGCAGGCGAAGGGCATTGAGCGACCCGTCCGGCAGCACACGCGGCAGCAGGAAACAGGACAGACCGCCGGGCGCCTGGGCCAGGGTCAGGAACATGTCCGACATGGGCGCGGAGGTGAACCATTTGTGGCCCACGACCCGGTAGGTGCCGTCGGCCTGCGGCGTGGCCACGGTGGTGTTGGCCCGCACGTCGGAGCCGCCCTGCTTCTCGGTCATCGACATGCCCGCGATCAGACCGGCTTTGGACGCGGGATCGCGCAGCCCGTAGTCGTACACGCGCGAGGCTAGCAGCGGTTCGAACGTCGCGGCCAGTTCGGGATTGTGCCGCAGTGCGGGAATCACCGCGTAGGTCATGGAGATCGGGCACATGTGGCCCGCGTCGGCGATGCCCCAGGTGTAGAACTTGGCCGCGCGCGCCACGTGCGCGCCGGGACGCGGGTCCTGCCACGGGGAGCCGTGCAGCCCGTGCTCGACCGCGACCCGCATCAAATCGTGCCAGTGCGGGTGGAATTCGACCTCGTCGATGCGGTGGCCGTAGCGATCGTGGGTCCGCAGCACCGGCGGATGGTCGTTGGCCAGCCTGCCCCACTCCTGCGCCCGCGCACCACCGGCGAGCGCGCCCAGGGTGCGCACTTCGCTCTCGGCCCAGCCCGCGCCCTCGCGGTGCAGGCCCTCCAGCAGAGCGGGATTGCGAGAGTTGTCGAACGGCACCAGGTTCGGGACCTGATTGAACACTTCATGCGTCGGCATGCGGGACTCCTTGTTCCAATTCCATGCGGTCACCGGCCGGGGACGCCGAGTGCGCGCAAAGCGAAGGCGACGAGTTCGGGCACCACCGACTCGCTCTCGAGTTCTTCGGCCAGCGGTCCGACCAGCACCTCGCCGATCGCGCCGACCAGGGCGGTGGCGCTGGTGCGCGCGTCCTGCGGCGGGAGTTGCCCGGTGGCGACACCGGCGGCGATGGCGGATTCGAAGGTCTCGGCGAAAGCCCGCCGGAAGCGCAGGCGTTCGGCGTCGACGGCGGCGTCCACCGGTTCGGCCAGCAGCACGTAGGCCAGCCGGGGGTTCTTGAGGGCGCGTCCGGCGAAGGTCTCGACGGCCGCGGTGACCCGGTCGCGGGCGAAGACGCCCGCGGCGGTCGGTTCGGCGGGTTCGGCGCCGCCCGCCACGGCGACCGCCGCGACCTCGCGGGTGACCACCTCGCGGAAGACCGCCGTCACCAGTTCGGCCTTGCCGCTGAAGCTCTTGTAGACCGTGCCGGTGGCGACCCCGGCCTCGGCGGCCACCGCGGCGACCGACAGTCCGGCGTAGCCGTCGCGGGACAGCACGGTCATGGCGGCCCGCACGATCGACGCGGCCTGGGCGTCGAGGCGGGCCTGGACAGCGGGAGTTCTGCGGTAGGCCACACAAGAAGTGAACCATTGATTCATTTCTTGACGCAAGGCCTGATTTACGGCGTATGGTCGGCCCGGTGAGCGTACGAGTCGAACGCAATGGCCCCGTGACCACCGTGATCCTGCATCGCCCCGAGGCCCGCAACGCGGTGGACGGCCCCACCGCCGCCGCCCTGGCCGCGGCCTTCCGCGAGTTCGACGCCGACCCGGACGCCGCGGTCGCCGTGCTCTGGGGCGACGGCGGCACGTTCTGCGCGGGCGCCGACCTCAAGGGCCTGGGCACCGAGCGCTCCAACCAGGCCACCCCGGAGGGCGACGGGCCGATGGGCCCGACCCGCATGCGCCTGTCCAAACCCGTCATCGCCGCGGTCTCGGGCTACGCGGTGGCGGGCGGCCTCGAACTCGCGATCTGGGCCGATATGCGAATCGCGGAGCAGGACAGCACTTTCGGCGTCTTCTGCCGCCGCTGGGGCGTCCCGCTCATCGACGGCGGCACGGTGCGCCTGCCTCGGATCATCGGCGCCGGGCGCGCCATGGACCTGATTCTCACCGGCCGCGCGGTCGACGCGACCGAGGCGCTGCAGATGGGCCTGGTCAACCGGGTCGTCCCGGTCGGCGAATCCCGCTCCGCCGCAGAGGAACTCGCGGCACAACTGGCCGCGCTCCCGCAGACCTGCCTGCGCTCGGATCGCATGTCTGCCCTGGAGCAGGAGGGGCTGGACGAACCCGCCGCGGTCGCGAACGAATTCCAGCACGGCGTGCGCGCCCTGCTGGACGGCGCGCTCGACGGCGCGGCCCGCTTCGCGGCCGGTTCGGGACGGCACGGGCAACCGAGCTGAAGCACGCACTCCCGCGCTGATCCGGCGGCTCGAACACGTCGGCGCGCCCCGGTACGCTGCGCAGCGATGAATCGGCTGAGCGTGGTGGACGAGATCTTCCTGCGGGCGCACCGGGGCATGGGCACCCCGATCGCCCTGCAGGGCCTGTGGCGTACCGCCGATCCGATCGACGCCGCACTGCTGATCCGGGTGCACGAGGCGCTGCGCACCGGCCCGCTCGGGCGGCGCGTGGTGCGCGGCCGCGTCCCCGGCGCGCGCCCGCGCTGGCAGCCGAACGCGCAGACGCATCCGCTCGCCCTGACCGAGGCCGCGATTCCCGCTGCCGCCCTGCTGGATTGGGCCGATGGCCAGGGCACGGACCTGGATCCGGAATTCAGCCCCGGGTGGCGGCTGTCGAGCGTGAATCTGCAGGGCGGCGGCAGCGTCGCCGCGCTGACCTGCTCGCACAGCCTGGCCGACGGCCGGGCGCTGACCCTGGCCATCGATCACGCGCTGACCGGCACTCCCCTGGCGGATCCGGCGGCGGGCCATTCGGATTGGGCCGACGCCCGGCGGCAGTGGCGCACCGTCATCGGCGGGACCGCCCGCGCGCTGCGGCGCGGGATCCCCGCACGCCCGCCTGCTCCGGCGCCGCGCCCGGCGCCCCGGATACGCGCCGGCGGCGTGACAGCGTCCGCGGCACTGCAGATTCCGGCTCGCGAGTGGAATCGGGTGGCGGTCGCCCAGGACGGCACCGCGAACAGCCTGTTCGTGTACGTGGTCGCGACAATGCTGTGGGACAGCGGTTTCGAGCCGGATACCATCGCCGCCAGCCTGCCGGTGGACACCCGGGACGAACCCCGGGTCGACAACGACATGGCCATGACCGAGATCGCGATCACGCCCGCCGACACCCCGGCCTCGATCCGCCATCGGGCGAGGGCCGCGTACGAACACCGGATGAGCAGTCCGGGCGGCATTCCCGAGGAACTGCTCCAGGTCCTGCCCGATCGCTGGGCGCACCGGCTCGCCGCGGGCGCGGGCGAACGAGACATCCTGTGCTCCAACATCGGAACCCTGCCGGACTCGCTGCTGTTCCTCGGCGCGCACCCGTGCACCGGGGTGGCGGCTCGCGCCATCCACCCCGGACTGCGGGCCGATCGGTTGCCGCGCACCCGGCTCTCGGGCTACTTGACCCGGATCGCGGATGGCTACACGCTGTCGCTGGTGAGTCTGGATCCCGATGCGGTGCCGGACAATTCGGCGCTGTCCGCGCTCGCGACCGGGGTGCTGTCCGGCCTCGGCCTGGACGCGACCGGCTGGTAGCCGGCGCGCCGTTCACACGGCGGCCGCACTCCGCGTCACCCGGGCCAGCACGTGGCCGGGCACCTCGATTCCCGGCTCCAGATCATCCGCCGAGCTGGGTGGCTCCCAGACCTGACGCAGCGGCAGCACGCCCGCCCACACCCCGCCGTTCTCGATGTCGGCCGCGTCGTCCCGGGGACCGCCGGTGCGAACCTTCACCGACGCCTCGGTGAGGTCCAGGGCCAGCACCATGGTCGCGGCCATCTCCTTCTTGCTCGGCGGGCGCACCCCGTCCCAGGCGCCGGGCGCGGCGTGCTCCACGATCACCCGCAACGCCGCCATCCGTTCCTGATAATCGGTGACCTCGACCGGCCGCGCGTGGATGACGGCCGAGCGGTAGTTCATGGAGAAGTGCATGGCCGAGCGCGCGTAGACGAGCCCGTCCACCAGCGTGACCGAGACCGACACCGGCCCGGTCAGCGCGGCTCGCATGTTCCCGGCCCCCGTCGAGCCGTGCAGGTACAGCGTGTCCCCGGACCGGCCGTAGATGGTCGGAATCACGACCGGACTGCCGCCGAGCACCACTCCCAGGTGGCACAGCAGGCCCGCGTCCAGCACGGCGTCCAGCTCCGCGCGGTCGGTCCGCCCCCGCTCCCTGGAGCGGGTCAGGCTGCTGCGCGGGGTGGGCGACAATGGCACCCGTGTCACTTGCTCGGTCATGGGACCAGCATCGCGCGAAGAATGGCCTCACCAAATAGCCAATTCCCCGCCCGATTCACAGACCACTCGGGGAGGAAGTCCGTGCCGTTCACCCTGGCCCACCCGGCGGCGGTCCTGCCGCTGCGCGGCCGCCTGTGGCTGCCCGCGCTGATCGCGGGCAGTCTCGCGCCCGACGCCGGGTACTACGCGCCCATCGGAATAGACGGCGCTCTCACCCACGAGGCACGCGGACTGCCGCTGACCCTGGCGCTCGGCGCGGTCCTGCTGGTCCTGGGCCGGATCCTGTGCCTGCCCGTGCCCGCGCTGCTCGGCCGGGCCGTGGCCTTCCCGGCCAGGCCCGGCTGGTGGCGGGTGATCGCGGCCCTGATCGTCGGCGCCGCAACGCATCTGGCGTGGGACACCTTCACGCACACCGACGGCGCGGCGGTGCGCCACTGGGAACCGCTGCGCGAATCGGTGATCGGACCACATCGCGTCTACAACGTGATCGGCTACCTGTCCTCGCTCACGGGACTGATCATCCTGGCCTGGTTCGCCGCGCGCCGGATCCGCCGTGCCCGACCGGCGCCGGTTGCGCGGCATCGCGGTTGGGTGCTGTCCGGGCTGGCCCTGGCCGCGGTCGCCGGCGGCATCGCGGGCGCGACGGATCCGGCGTCCGTCGCGAGCCATTACGACCTGGTGCGCTGCGTACTCATCGGCGCGGTGCGCGCCGGGGGTGCGGCCTTTCTCGGCTACGCCGTGATCGTGAGCGGCCGTGCGGAATTGGCGGTTCGCCGGGCCGTAGCGGCCAGCTAACTTGCGAGGTCGCCGGCAAACCCTGGGAAACCACGGACATCCGGTGTCATTCCCGCTGACGTTGAGTCTCAGGTGAGACGAACCGAGGGATCTGACCAGCACGGCCCGATTACAGTTCCGGACAGGCGTTCGGCGGCGGAGTCGGATCGCTACCGCCGCGCTCGTGTCCCGGTTATCACCCGGCACGATCGTCTCGAATGCCGGGCGGAATCACTTCCGCTCCGGGCCGTTTCGCCCAAGCGGCCCGGCCCGGCCCCTTTCACCTGCAACGAAGGGGCCGGGCCAACCCGGTTGGCCGGTTCGGTCAGCTGCGGGGCTCAGCGGTGTTGCGCCCCTGTGGATTCCGGCGCGTCGAGGACGCCAGCATCGCCGAGGCCAGCACCCGCGCGTCCGCGGCGTCGGTGGCGTCGAGACCGGTGACCTCCGCTATCCGGCGCAGTCGGTAGGAGTACGTATTCGCGTGCAGGCCCAGCGCTTTCGCCGCCGCCTGCCGATCCAGTCCGTAGCGCATGTTGACGCGCAGGGTCTCGAGCAGATGGGGGTGTTCACGCAGCGGCCCGAGCACCGCTTCCAGGGCGTCCCGCGCGGGCCCGGGGCGGGTGATCTGGTACTCCACCATGAGATCCGATAGTCGGTAGAGCCCGGCGGGCCGGTCCAGCGCCCGTGCCAATTCGTAGATTTCCCGGGCCAATTCGAAGGCGGCCGGAATGGCCTCGACCTCCGCGGCGGGCGCGAGCGCCGCGGTCACCGGCAGCGCGAACGCCGCGGCCAGATCCCGCACCAGCGCCTCCGGCGACACCGAATCCGCCGCGGGCAGCAGCAGCACGCCGCTGTGCCCGTCGAAGGCGACCAGCCGGTGCTCACCGCCGTGCCGCCGCTCGACCAGATCGTGCGCCTGCCGCACCCGGCGCCGCGCGGACGCCAATTCCCCGGTGTTGCCGGGCCGGCTCGGCACCCCGGCGACCGTCAGCGTCACCACCGAGTAGGAGCGCACCAGCGCGAATTCGGCCTGGGCCGCGAGGTTTCCGGCATCCTGGCCGGCCAGCAACGCGGTGCACAGCGCGTGGCGCGCGTCCCGCTCCACACTGGAGACGGTGGCGTGCACGCGGACGTAGGTGGCGGTGATGGCCACCGTGGTCCGGTGCAGGAACGCCAGCAGATGCGCCACAAAGGAATCCACGTCCGCACGGTCCTGCGGCCCGGCCGCCGCGATGACGGCCTGCCACACCACCCGGGCTCCGGTCAGATACGCGTCGAGCACATCCGACAGCGGTATCCGTTCCTCGGCCCGCCGCCCCGCCGACACCATGATGGCCGCCAGATCCCCCGGCCCCGCTTCACGCCCCTGCTCGGCCACCGCCAGAAACGTCAGAAGATGCGACAGCGCAGTGGCATTCAGCTCCGGCCCCGCCAACTCCGCCGACAGCTGCCGATACACCCCCACCTCGGCCACCGCCCCCGACACCGCGTCCTGCGCCAGCCCGGCCAACTGCCCGACCAACCGCCGCAGCAGCGGTGAATCCATCCGGAGCGGCGTCAAAGGCAAAGGCATACAACGAGTATCGCCGCGCCGATCCGGCCCCGAATCGGTTTCGGCCCCGGCACCCGTTACGGGCGGGCAGCCCGGGTCGCAGCGGTCGCGAGCACGCGCCGGGGGTGGTTTGCGGCGTCGAGACGGCAATCGGAGCGGATCCGCCGAATTCGGCGTTGAAGTGACATCATTCTGTGAATTGCTTCGCAATTCGACTTGATGATCTCCGCTCCGTGGCCCGACGATTCATCATGGCCACGACACACAGCCTCGGTTCGCTGCCGAACCCGATCAAGGATTCCGGCAAATACGACGAAGCGAATACGGTTCCGAAAATAACTGCGGCTAACGAGGATTGATGGCGCTTTCAGCGTCCCCACGATCTCAGAATAATCCGGGTCGCACAGCTTCTCCTACAAGCATGAACCGAGTGCTCGTACTTTTTCGCCATCGAGCCTTGACATAGCATCACTATGCAAAATCTTCACATGCGAAGTAGATCTCGAATTCTCATATTTCAGATATCGTCATTCAGACCCTTTCGACCCCATTTCCGGAGGCCGAAAACTGGGCACCCCCCGGGCCCATCGACGCTGCTCGCTCCCGGTTGCCGGACGGAACAATCCGGCCGCTTCCATCGGGCAAACCGACCCGACGAAACTCGGTGCACGCGACCCGATTACGCGTCAGCCGAACCGTATGGGCAAATGCCGGTTCAGAATTCACGACCGCGATGGCGGGCCGGCATCGCACGTCCGAAGCCTTCCCCCGGCTACTTCCACGCCGCTCCCCCACGATTTTCCACGGCAGATAATCCACGAACCGAGCACACTCCGACACCACCGTCACGTGACCGTGCCCACGGGTAATCGGCGACCTGCCCCGCGCGTGTACTCGGCGGCTGTCGGTACCGATCGGTAGGCTGCGGGGGTGCCTGAATTGCCGGAGATTGTGGCGCTCGAGCAGTTCTTGAGCGCCCATGCGACGGGAGCGGTGGTCGGGCGGGTGGATGTCGCCGCGCTGAGCGTGCTCAAGACATTCGATCCGCCGATCACCGCGCTGTCGGGGCGCGACGTCACCGGGGCGGGGCATTGGGGCAAGCACGTCGGGCTGGACTGCGACGGGATTTGGCTGATCACGCATCTGTCGCGGGGCGGGTGGCTGCGGTGGATCGACGAACCCAGCCAGACCCCGCCCAAGCCCGGCAAGGGGCCGCTGGCCCTGCGCGTGCACCTGTTCACCCCCGAGGGCGCGACGCCCGCGTTCGACCTGACCGAGGCCGGGACCAAGAAGCGGCTGGCCGTGTGGGTGGTGCGCGATCCGCAGGAGGTGGCGGGCATCGCCCGGCTCGGACCCGACGCCATGGCGGTGACCGAGCCCGAGTTCGCCGAACTGCTGCGGGGCACCTCGCAGCGGATCAAGAACGCGCTGACCGATCAGACCGTGCTGGCCGGGATCGGCAACGCCTACTCCGACGAGATACTGCACACCGCCAAGCTCTCGCCCTTCGCCACCGCCTCCGGCCTCGACGCCGAACAGGTGGCCCGGCTGTTCGCGGCCATGCGGGCGATCCTGACCGACGCCATCGCCCGGTCGGTCGGGCAGGACGCGGCCCGGCTCAAGGGCGAGAAGCGGTCCGGCATGCAGGTGCACGGGCGGACCGGGCTGCCGTGCCCGGTGTGCGGCGACATCGTGCGCGAGGTCGCGTTCGCGGACAAGTCCTTTCAGTACTGCGCGACCTGCCAGACCGGCGGCAAGATCCTGGCCGACCGGCGAATGTCCCGGCTGCTCAAGTGATCTGCCCGGAGCGGCATACGGGACCGGCCCCCGGAACAGCCCGCCGCGGGCCGGTCGTCAGCCCGGGCGAGTGACCGCCGGAACCTGCGCTCACGCCAGCGCGGGAACCCGAATACCCTGCCAGGCCAGGCGTTTTGCCCGCTCCGGATCGAACTCCACCCGCTGCGGCGAGTCGATGATCATGGTTGCCCGCTCGTCCTCGGTGTAGGCGGGCCAGGCCGCCAGCGGGGCTCCGGTGCGCGCGAAGGACAGCCAGTTCCGCTGGAACTGCTCGGACACCGAGTTGAACGCCCGCTGCCCGCCCGCCGCGGACAGCGCCCGCCCGAACGGCGTGGCCGTCGCACCGAAGACGGGGATCAGGTCCAGCGCGTGCGTCGCCCCGAAGCCCGCGAGTTGCAGTGCGCGCGGGGCGAAGTCGTAGCGGTAGGCGTAGGTGGGCGCGTATCGGCTGTGCCCGGACATGACCTCCACCGACGGTCGCCAGAACGTGAAGTCGCCGCCGGCGCGCACGGCCACCCTCGGCTTGGGAAAGCCCGGGTAGGCCCCGAGCACCCGGGTCTCGGCGTCGCCGCCCACCTGCCGCAGCAGGCGGCGCATGCGCTCGGGCGTGGTGGGCAGGGTGTCGTCGAAGCGGGAGAACAGCGTGCCCTCGTCCCGGTTCGTGCCGATGATGAGCGGCACACGGTGCGCGCTCCCGCCGGCGAAGGCATCGATGATCGGCAGCGGCAGGTAGTCGCCGTCCACCTGCGGCGCGACCGGGAACAGCCCGGGCTGATCGCGCATGACCGCGCTGACGGCGTGATCCACCGCGCTGCGAATCCGGTTCGGGGTCGCGGTGAGCAGCGCCTGCGCGCCGTCGCCCGCACCCGCGCCGAGCTGCTCGACGCAGCGGCGGGCGAACAGCGCGGCGTCGGCCTGCGACGGTCCCCAGTCCGCGGGCGGGCTCTGGGAGATGGCGCGGTGGAACAGTCCGGCCGCCGCCGGGGTGGCCATGAGCGCGAGCACCGCGTGCGCACCGGCCGATTCACCGAAGATCGTGACGTTGCCCGGGTCGCCCCCGAAGGCCGCGATGTTGTCGCGCACCCACTCCAGCGCCGCAACCTGGTCGCGCAGGCCCAGGTTGTTGTCGAATCGGTGTGCAGGCGTGGAGTATTCGCTGAAGTCCACGTAGCCGAACGCACCGAGCCGGTAGTTGACCGACACCACGATCACGTCGCCGAGCAGCGCCAGCCGGCTGCCGGAGTAGAGCCGCAGCGCCGAGGTGCCCAGCAGGTAACCGCCGCCGTGGATGAACACCATCACCGGGCGCGCGGTGGCGGCGGGTTTGTTCGGCGCGGTGACGTTCAGCGTCAGGCAGTCCTCGCCGGTCGGCTGCTGCTGCCGCGGCCCGATCTGCGCGCCGCGCCGATGCTGCATGGCCGCGAACCCGAAGTGGGTCGCGTCGCGCACCCCGGTCCAGGGCTGCACCGGCTGGGGCGCGCGGAACCGCAGCTCGCCGACGGGCGGCGCGGCGAAGGGAATGGACCGCCAGCGCGAAACCCGCTTGCCCCACAGGCCCCGGACGGCGCCGTCGGCGGTCGTGATGTCTGTCGTTGCCACCATGTGCCTACCCACTCGCTCCGCCGGCACCGCGTCGTGCCGGTCGTGACGGCGGCTCGGCCGCGCGTGCGCGCACGGCCGCCGCCGTCCATCGATGGTAGCCACGAGCTCCGCCGGGCCGGCAGAGCGGAACGGCCATCTACTGCAGGTAGCCCTCGACCTGGCGCACCGAGCTCGCCTGCGCCTCGTCGGGGTTGCGGCCCTGGTCGATGCGGGCGCGGCGCTGGCGCAGCAGATCCCAGCACTGGTCCAGCATGACCTCGAGTTCGGCGAGCTGACGGCGTTCGGTCTCCGGGTCGATCTCGCCCTGCCCGGTGGCGGCGCGCAGCTCGTGTTCCTTGTCGACGAGGCCCTTGATCCGCGCGAGGATGTCCTGTTCGCTCATGCTCTCGTACCCACTTCGGTAGTCGTAGGGTGGTCCGCCTGGCTTACCCGGACCACTGTACGACTTCGGCCAGCGCGGCCCCGGCCAGGCGGACCGCCACCGGCAGTTCCGCCCCGGACAGCGCCGCATAACCGAGCGCGATGCCGAAGGTGTGTCGCGGCCCGAGGTGATGGCGGCCCAGTCCGTCGAGGTAGACCCCGCGCGCCCGGGCCGCGTCCAGCGCCCGGTCCTCCTGGTCCTGGGAGTCGAGCAGCACCACGAGATGGGACCCGGCGTCGTCGCCGCGCGCCGCCAGTCCGAAGGCCCGCAGTTCCTCGATGACCAGGGACCGGCGCACCGGCATCTCCCGGCGCAGGCGGCGCAGGTGCCGGGCCAGATCGCCGTTGCGCGCCAGTTCGGCGACGACCTGCTGCCCGGCGGGGGCGGGGCTGGTCCCGGTGGCCTCGCGGTGCGCCAGCACGGCCGCGGCCACGGCGGGCGCGGCGACCAGCCAGCCGATGCCCAGGGTCGGTGTCAGTATCTTGCTGGTGGTGCCCAGGTGCACGACCACGTCGGGGGCGAGCGTGGCCAGCAGCGGCAACGGCGTTGTGTCGTACCGGAGTTCGCCGTCGTAGTCGTCCTCGAGGACCAATGCGCCCCGCCGGCGGGCGAATTCGACGAGTTCGACGCGGCGCACGGCGGGCATCCGCGCGCCGAGCGGAAACTGGTGCGCGGGTGTGCAATACACCGCTCTGGTGTCGTCCGGTAGCAGATCGACCCGCAGCCCCCGCTCGTCCACCGGCACCGGAACCAGCCGCATGCCCGCGGCCCGCAGGGCTCCCACCGCCCGGACGTAGCCGGGATCCTCGATCGCGACCACATCGCCCGGGCGCAGGCACGCGGCGGCGATTTCCTGTACGGCGGAACTGGTTCCGGCGGTGGACAGCACCACCGAACCGCTGCCCGCGCCGAGTCCGCGATGACGGAGCAGATGTTCGGCGACGGCCGCCCGGTACTCGGGCTCGCCCGCTCGATCGCGCCGGATCAGCGGCGTGCGGTCCGAGGCCGCGCGCCAGGCGCGCCGCCACGCCGCCCGGTCCAGGGTCTCGATGCTGGGCGCGCCCGCGCCCAGATCCAGCAGTCCCGCCAGCGGATTCGCCCGTTCGCCCGCCGCGGAGTGCTCCCCCACCGGTTCGGGCGCGGCGGTCAGATAGGTCCCGGACCCGTGCTGTCCGCCGATCCAGCCCTCGGCGTGCAACTGGTCGTAGGCGGCGGTGACCACGGTCCGGCTCACGCCCAGGCGCGCCGCCAGCTCGCGGGACGAGGGCAGCCGGTCCCCGCTGCGCAGCGCGCCGGCCGCGGCGGCCCCGCGCAGCCCGTCGGCCACCTGCACCGCCAGCGGTGCGGCGTCCGCGCGATCGAGGGTGAACGGCAGATCGTCCACCACCGCCCGCCCGCGCCGGCCCCGCGCGATGCGCGCCGGCGGCTGTGCTCGCTCGCTCATGAAGTGGCCTCCGCGCAGTCGGAAATTCGGACCGTTACAGCCTGCCACTCCGCGCGTGTGGAGCCGCGCCGGACCGACCACCCTCCAGCCCGCGGACCCGCCCCGCTGGTCCGCTTCCTCCGGCGGTCCGGTCGTTCGGGCAGTCCCCGTCGACCCGACTGTTCGGGCGGTCCGGTCGGGCGCACCGCGCGTGGGAGCCGCCACGCCCGAGCCGGCCTGGTCCGCTACTGGTAGCGCAGCAGGTAGGTGTCCATGATCCAGCCCTTGGCCTCGCGCAGGGCGGCCCGGCGGCGCACGATCCGCTGTTCCACGATGCGCAGCGGGCCCTCGATGATCACCTCGTCGGGCATGCCGAGGTACGCGCCCCACCAGATGTAGATGTCCTCGCCCGGAATCTGGGTGAACGAGCAGTCCGCGTCCAGCATGACCAGCGTGGACTGCCCGGCGGGCAGCCCCTCTTCGCGCAGGCGGCGGCCGGTGGTCACGTGCATGGGCTCGCCGATCTCGTGCAGCACCATGCGATGCGCGGCGGCCAGCGCCTGCACGCTGGTGATGCCGGGGATGACCTCGAAGTCGAAGTGCACGACCTCGCGCTCGAGGACGCGTTCGACGATCCGCAGGGTGCTGTCGTAGAGCGAGGGATCACCCCAGACCAGGATGGCCCCGATGTCGTCCGCCTCGGCGAACGCGGCCTCCAGGCGCTCGGCGCGGGCCTCGTGCCAGTCGGTGACCGCGCCCCGGTAGGCGTCGTCGGCGTGCGCCCCGGGCACGCTGCGATCGCGCGGGGGATCCGGGATCTCCACCACCCGGTGCGGCTGCTCGGCGTACTCGGCCAGGATGCCGGCGCGCACGTCGACCAATTCCTGTTTCTCCGCGCCCTTGCCGATGACGAAGAACGTGGTGGCCCGGCGTATGGCCTTGACGGCCTGCACCGTCACCTGGTCTGGATTACCGGCGCCGATTCCGATCACATAGAGCTTCCGCACGGTGCGTAAGCTTGCCAGGCGTGAACAGCGCCTCTCGAGACCCCCGGAGCACGGCCGCAGGCGACACCCAATACGAGGATCTGCTGCGGCTCGTCCTCGAGTCCGGTACGCCCAAGGCCGACCGGACCGGTACCGGCACCCGCAGTATCTTCGGGCACCAACTGCGCTATGACCTGTCGCAGGGCTTCCCGCTGATCACCACCAAAAAGGTGCATCTGAAATCGATTGTCTACGAACTGCTCTGGTTCCTGCGCGGTGATTCGAACGTGGCCTGGCTGCACGAGCACGGGGTCACGATCTGGGACGAGTGGGCCGACGCCAACGGCGATCTGGGCCCGGTCTACGGCGTGCAGTGGCGGTCCTGGCCGCGCCCGGACGGAACCCATATCGATCAGATCGCCCAGGTGTTGCAGACCCTGCGCACGGATCCGGATTCGCGGCGCATCATCGTCTCGGCCTGGAACGTGTCCGAGCTCGATCGCATGGCGCTGGCCCCGTGCCACGCCTTCTTCCAGTTCTACGTGGCCGACGGCAAGCTCTCCTGCCAGCTGTACCAGCGCAGCGCGGACCTGTTCCTGGGCGTGCCGTTCAATATCGCGAGCTACGCGCTGCTGACCCACATGGTGGCGCAGCAGTGCGAGCTCGAGGTCGGCGACTTCGTGTGGACCGGCGGCGACGTGCACATCTACGACAATCACGTGGATCAGGTGCGCGAACAGCTGACCCGCACGCCGTATCCGTTCCCGACACTGGCGCTGCGGCCCGCGCCGTCGTTGTTCGACTACGCGTACGAGGACGTCGAAATCCTGGATTATCAGCATCATCCGGCGATCAAGGCGCCGGTGGCGGTGTGAGCACGGTGCGCACGCGGACCGTCGGGCTGATCTGGGCGCAGACCCCGGACGGGGTCATCGGCCTGGACAACGCCATTCCGTGGCGGCTGCCCGAGGACATGGCGCACTTCAAGGAGGTCACCTGGGGGCACCCGGTCGTGATGGGCCGGCGCACCTGGGATTCGCTGCCCGAGCGGTTCCGCCCCCTGGCGGGCCGCCGCAACATCGTCGTGACGCGGCAGGCCGACTGGTCGGCCGAAGGCGCGGAGCGGGCGGGCTCGGTGGAGCAGGCGCTCGAGCTGGCCGGAGACGACCCGGTGTGGGTCATGGGCGGCGGCGAGATCTACCGCGCGGCAATGCCTTTCGCGACAGAACTGGTGATCACCGAGGTCGACGCCGACATCGACGGCGACTGCTGGGCCCCCGCCATCGACCCGCACTGGCACGCCGAACAGGACGCGTGGCGCGAGTCCGCGGCGGGTCTGCGCTATCGCATCCGCCGTTATGGGCGGGCCCTCGTGTAACGCGCGCATCCCGCGTGCACCAATTCCCGCAACGAACGCCCGAAACCGCCGATCGGCCGACACGTGTCCGGCATACTCACGGATACTCCGGCGAAAGGCAGTCCATGGACAAGAAATCGCTGACCGCGGTCGCCCGTCAGCAGCTCAAGCTGGCGGCGACGGCATCCAGCGGGCGCAGCTCGCAGACCATCTACGGCGGGCACGCGCACAGCCTGCGCCAGACCGTGATCGCCATGGCGGCGGGTCAGACCCTGGCCGAGCACGAGAACCCGGGCGAGGCCACGATGGTTGTGATCAGCGGCGTGCTGGCGCTGATCAGCGGCACCAACGAATGGAAGGGATCGGCCGGGGACCTGCTGGTCATCCCCGATGCGCGGCACAGTGTGAAGGCCGTGGAGGACGTGGCCTTCCTGCTGACCGTCGCAAAATAGCGGCCACGCCGCTACCGGTTGGTAGGCGCACTCCGCCGGGCCTCTAGGCTGGAGTGCATGGGTGAGCCGCAGCCGATCCTCAACCCGCTGTCGCCCGCCGCCATATTTCTCGTCGTCACCATCGACGAGGGCGGCGAGGCGGTCGTGCGGGACCTGCTCGCAGATCTGCCCGGTCTGCGCCGATCCGTGGGATTCCGCATCCCCGGGGCCGACCTGGCGTGTATCACCAGTATCGGCCCGACGGCCTGGGATCGGCTCTTCTCCGGGCCCAAACCCGCTGAACTACACGAGTTTCCGGGCTACGTCGGCGCGAAGCACCGGGCCCCGGCCACGCCCGGCGACCTGCTGTTCCACATCAAGGCCGAAACCCAGTACGCCTGTTTCGAATTGGCGATGGCGCTGGGTGACCGCCTGGCCGGCGCGGGGACCATCGTCGATCAGACCCTGGGCTTCCGCTATTTCGAGCAGCGCGATCTGCTCGGTTTCGTGGACGGCACCGAGAATCCCGAGGGGCAGCTGGCCGTCTCGGCCGCGCTCATCGGCGACGAGGATCCCGAGTTCGCCGGTGGCAGTTATGTGATCGTGCAGAAGTACCTGCACACCATGGGCGAGTGGAACGCGCTGAGCACCGATGAGCAGGAGAAGGTCATCGGCCGCCACAAGATGTCGGACTTCGAGCTCTCCGACGACGAGAAGCCCGCCGATTCCCATGTGGCGGTGAACGATCAGGACGATGTCGGCACCATCGTGCGCGCCAACATGCCGTTCGGCAGCGTCAAGGACGGCGAGTTCGGCACCTATTACATCGCCTACGCGGCCTCCCCGAGCGTGACCGAGGACATGTTGACCCGCATGTTCCTCGGGACCGAGGACGCGGCGTACGACCGCATACTCGATTTCTCCGAGGCCGTGACCGGCACGAACTTCTTCACCCCGCCCGCGGGGTTCTTCGACGCCCTGCCGGACGCTCCCGGGTCCATGGAAGCGGGACAAATGGGTAGTACAACCGTTGAGGAGATCCGGGAATCCTCGGCAACCGATGGTGTTGTTCCTTCGGGTAACGGATCCCTGGGCATCGGCACGTTGAAAAGGAGCTAAGGCATGAACAACCTCCACCGCGAACTCGCTCCGATCACCTCCGCCGCCTGGGCGGCGATCGAAGAGGAGGCGAGCCGAACCTTCAAGCGGCACATCGCCGGTCGGCGCGTGGTCGATCTGTCGGGACCGCACGGCGACGACTACTCCGCGGTCACGGTCGGGCGCACCGCGCCGATCACGTCCCCCGGGGAGGGCATCCAGGCCAGGCAGCGCGTGGTGCTCCCGCTGGTCGAACTGCGGGTGCCGTTCGTGCTGAACCGCTCCGAGCTCGACAACGTCGAACGCGGCGCGAAGGACACCGACCTGGACGCGGTCAAGGAGGCGGCGAAGAAGATCGCCTTCGCCGAGGATCGCGCCATCTTCGAGGGCTTCCCGGCAGCGGGCATCACCGGGGTGCGATCCTCGAGCGTGTGCGAACCGGTCAAGCTGCCGGTCGATGAGCGGCTGACCCCCGAGGCCGTCGCCCAGGCGCTGTCCAAGCTGCGGCTGGCCGGTGTGGACGGTCCGTACTCGGTGCTGCTGTCCGCCGATCTGTACACCGCGGTCAGTGAGACCTCGGACCACGGGCATCCGATCCGCACCCATATCGAACGCCTCATCGACGGCGACATCATCTGGGCCCCGGCGATCGACGGCGCGTTCGTGCTGTCCACCCGCGGCGGCGACTTCGATCTGCAGATCGGGCAGGACCTGTCCATCGGCTATCTCTCGCACGACGCCGACACGGTCCAGCTGTACTTCCAGGAGAGCCTGACGTTCCTGGTCTACACCGCGGAAGCCGCCGTGGCGCTGGAGTCCTGACACCGGACCGTCCCGCACCAAGCCGCCGACACGCCGGTCCGCACCCACTCTGGGTGCGGACCGATCCGCGACCGGCCGCGTGAACGAACTCCTGTCGATCGATACTCACCGCGATTCGCGGGCTCATCCGAGACCGCACCGGCTGTCCTGCCGCTGATACCGCGCTGAGTCCGGACGAGCGGGGGAAATCATGGGGTGGAGCGGCGATCCCGTCTGGCTGGCCGATGTATTGCGGGCCGCGGGCTTGCGAGTCCTCGAACACGACGGGTGGAAAGAACGCGGGCACGGCGACTTCCGTGACATCCGCGGTGTCCTGTGCCATCATACGGCCGGCGGCGGCGCCAATGATTGGCGCATCGTGCAGGACGGCCGTCCCGATCTACCCGGCCCGCTCGCCCAACTGGTGCTGGAGCGTGACGGTCTGTATCGGGTGATCGCGGCCGGCGTCTGCTGGCATGCCGGGCGCGGCCGCTGGCCGGGCTGGCCCACCGACAACGCCAATTGGCACACGATCGGCATCGAGGCCGTCTCCCGGGGCGACGGATCGGATTGGACGCCGGTGCAATTGGACGCCTACCGGCGGGGCTGCGCGGCGATCGTGCGCCGGCTCGGCGGGGGCGATGTGGTCGGGCACAAGGAGTACAGCAGCGAAGGCAAGATCGATCCCGCGGGCATCGACATGGATGCGTTCCGCCGGGATGTACGGAACATCATCGACGAAGGTGGCGGGGATATGTCCGACCGGCAGCTCAGCGAGATCCACAACCAGGTCGGCGTGCCGCACGCCGTGCGCACGGTGTTCCAGAAGGTGTTCTACAACATCAAGGACGGTCAGTTCTGGACTCGTGCGGGGCTGGCCGACATCTGGAACGAGACGGTCTGGGACGGGTATGTCAATCCCGTCGACCTGCTCGACGGCAAGGACGACCCGGATCAGAAGCCCGACTCGCCCAATCGCGCTCGGCGCGGTGCGCTGATCTCCTATGTCCTGGCCACCTACCGGGAGGCGACCCTGGCGCGCCGCAACACCGAGACGATTCTGGAGTTGCTGCGACAGCAGAAATAGCGGATCGGGCGCCGGGACCGCTGGAACGCCGCGGCCGCTGCCGGTACGGTGACGACCGGTCGATCGCGGAGGGCGAGCATGTCTAGGGTTGGGGCGCTATGACGATGGTGCGGGCGGGCGTGGTGCCCGGGCGGCGGGCCGCGGCCTACGGGGTCGCGGCGGTGGCGGTGACCGTCGCCGTCACGCTGATCGTGACGGGGGTCTTCGGCTGGAACCGGGTGTTCACCGGTCTGCTGCTCGGCGTCGCCGCGGGGCTCACGGTGCTGTTCCTGCTCTTCGGCCGGGACGGGCTGGTGCTCAGTGATCAGGCGATCGTGCAGCGCACCCCGTGGGGCGCGCTGGGCATCGACTGGGACCGCGTGGTGGCGGGGCGGTTCGCACTCGACGAGAAGGGCCGCTGGTCCCTGGCCCTGGATCTCAACGGCGGCTCCGAGGAGCACGGCGAACTGGTGCTGCTCTCGATCCCGCCGGTGGTGCGCCCGGTCGCCAACGCCTACGACATGCGCAAGCGCGAGCAGGTCAACGAGATCCGGGAACTGCTGCGGAACAAGCGGATTCCGGTGACCCTGCTGCCCGAGATCGCGCAGGCGCTGCAGCAGCACTGGCGGATCGCCCCGCCGACCCGCTGACCCCCGCGGTCCGATGGCTAGGGTGGACGCCGTGATTCGCACAGCGGCACTGGCGTACATCCGGGACCGTCGGCTGTTGCAGGCCAGGTCCACGGGCAAAGAAGTCTTCTACATGGCGGGCGGCAAGATCGATCCGGGCGAGACGCCGGAGTCGGCCCTGCACCGCGAGGTCCGCGAGGAACTCGGGGTGCGGACCCTGGCGGTCCGCGAACTCGGGGTCTTCGAGGCCGAGGCGTACGGCCACGCGCCGGGCACCCGGCTGCACATGACGTGCTACCTCGGCGAGTTGAGCGCGGACCCGCGGGCGTCGGGCGAGATCGCCGAGCTGCGCTACTTCACGCTCGGCGAGTACGCCGCCATGCCGCACGTCGCTCCGGGGTCGCTGCTGGTCTTCGAGCGGCTGCGCGGGCTGGATCTCATCGATCCCTGAGTCTCACCGGGCTCGCGGGATCAGTCGGATTCGCCCGCCGTCGTGGTCTTTTCGAGGCCGGACGGGGTACCGACCGTCTCGGCGGCGGTCGCCCGGTGCGGAATCTTGGTGGCCGCGGCCAGGCCGAGGGCCAGGAAGATGGCCGCGGCCAGCAGCGTGGTGCGGGTGGCGTCGGTGAAGCCCTGTTCCAGCGCGTCCAGCACCGCGGGTGCGCCGCCGTGCTCGCGCACGCCCTCGATGGCCCCGCCCGCGGACTCGCGGGTGGCGGTCGCGACGGTGTCGGCGGCCGCGGCGGGCAGCTCGGTCACGTCGTCGAGGCGGCGCGGCAGATCGTGGCCCAGCGCCACCGACAACAGCGCGCCGACGACCGCGACGCCGAAGGCCGAGCCGAGCTGGCGCACGGTGCTCTGGGTCGCCGAGCCCTGCCCCGAGTACTCGGCGGGCACATCGCCGAGCACGGTCCCGGTGAGCTGCGCCGAGGCCATACCGAGCCCGAGCCCGTAGCCGACCAGGATGACCGCCAGCCACACCGGGGAGATGTGCGGCGTCACGCAGATCGCGGCCACCGCGATGGACACCGCCTCCAGGGCCAGGCCGATCTGCACCACCCGCACCGCGCCGACCTTGCGCACCAGGCCCTCGGCGACGCCGGCCGACAGGAACGCGCCGGCCGCCATCGCGGCGAGCACGTAACCCGCACCGAGCGTGGACAATCCGAGCACGTTCACCATGAACAGCGGCAGCACGAACAGCAGGCCGAATTCGCCGAGCGCGACCGCGAAGGCGGTGATGTTGCCCCAGCGGAAGCTCGGAATACGGAACAGATGCGGGTCCAGCAGCGCCGAACGCCCGATGAGATTGCGGTGCAGCTCCCATTTGATGAACAGGAACAGCGCCAGCGCGCCGAGCGCGAGCAGGATCGGGACCGGGGAGATGGGCGCGGTGGCCGACCAGGTGAATCCGGCGAGCGGGAAGTCGCGCAGCGGCTTCCACCAGCCGTAGGTCTGCCCCTCGATGAGGGCGAACACGATGAGGGCGAACCCGGCCGCGCTCAGGAGGAAGCCGTCGATGTCGAGGCCGGGCGCACTGTGCTTCATCTTGGTTTCGGGCACGAAGAGCACGAGGCCGATGAGCACGAGCGCGCCGAGCGGGATGTTGACCAGGAAGATCCAGGGCCAGGTGTAGTTCGTGGTCAGCCAGCCGCCGACCAGCGGGCCGATGGCCGCGACCCCCGCGATGACCGAACCCCAGATGGCGAAGGCGATGATCCGGTCGCGCCCGCGGAAGAGCGCGTTCATGGTGGCGAGGGTGCCCGGCATGACCGCCGCGGCACCGATGCCCTGCACGATGCGGCCCAGGATGAGCGGCCAGGCGGCGGTGGCCGAGGCGGCCAGCACGCTGCCCGCGAGGAAGATCAGCACGCCGACGGCGAAGACCGCGCGCCGCCCGAGCCGGTCGCCGAGCCTGCCCGCGGTGATGAGCAGGGCGGCCAGCACCACCGCGTAGATGCTCGTGATCCATTGCGCCTGAGTGAAACTCAGATTGAGGTCCGCGATGATGACCGGCAGCGAGACCGTGACGATGGTGCCGTCGAGCACCACCATGGACAGGCCGAGCGCCAATACCGCGAGCGTGATCCATTTCCTGCCGGAATTCCATTCCGGCTCGTCGAGGTCCGCGCGTCGTGCTTCCGTCATCTCTCGCTCCCGCCGCAGTGGGGCCCTTGCCCAAGGACTGATCCCAGTAGGTAGCTATCGATATGCCGTATGACTGTCGCTCAGTGTAGTTGGCGGCGGCCGGTCGGTAGTCCAAGGTCACGGCCGGGCAACGAGTTGCAGGCGATTCGGCTGTTCCGGACCATTTTTCGAATCGAACGAGTCGTTCGCCGCGGCGTGAGGAGGCTGCTCGGCCGCCGCCCGCCGCCGGTTTGCCAGAGACCCGCACGATCGCGAAACGCCGCCCCGACCCGGGCTCGAACGCCGACCGCGGACGGTTCCGGGAGGGGGACAGCCGGTGTCCGAATCGGATACGTTGGAGCCCGTGTCGATGATGAAGGGTTCCAACGTTCCGGTGGCCGCGAACGCGGTGCGTGTCGAACTGGGTTGGGAGGGGGGTCCCGGCGTTCCGGACGCCGATGCGTCGGCACTCCTGCTGGCCGGGGGCCGGGTGCGCTCCGATGCCGATTTCGTGTTCTACAACCAGCCGGCGCACGCCTCGGGCGCGGTGCGTTACGAGGGCAAGCGCCAGGGACCGCAGACAGTCGACGCGCTCTCGGTCGATCTCTCGCGAGTCGAGCCGCAGATCGAGACCATCGTCATCGCCGCCTCGTCCGACGGCGGCACCTTCGCGCAGTTGCGCGGTCTGCACGTGCGCCTGGTCGACGCCGCCGGCGGCGCGGAGATCGCGCGGTTCGACTCCGCCGACGCCTCGTCCGAGACCGCCTTCGTACTGGGCGAGCTGTACCGCCGCCAGGGCGCGTGGAAGTTCCGCGCGGTCGGGCAGGGCTATTCCGCCGGATTGGCCGGGCTGGCAACCGATTTCGGCATCACCGTCGACGATCCGGGGCCGGCGCAGGCCCAGCCCGCGCCGCCGATGCAGCCGAATCACGCAGCACCGCAACAGGGTTACCCGCAGCCGCCGGTTCCGCCGCAGCCGCAGCCCGCGCCGGTGAACCTGGGCAAGATCTCGCTGACCAAGGAAGCGCCGGCGATCTCGCTGACCAAATCCGGTGCGACCGGCGGCATCATGCGGGTCAACCTGAACTGGTCGGTGCCCGGGGCGAGCAGCGGGCTGTTCGGGCGCAAGCGCGGCGGCAACGGCGGTCTGGATCTGGACCTGTGCTGCTTCTGGGAGCTGACCGACGGGACCAAGGGCTGCATCAGCCCGCTGGACACCATGGGCAATCTGCACCGCGCCCCGTTCATCGAGCTGGACCAGGACGACCGCAGCGGCGCGAGCGCGGGCGGCGAGAACCTGTCCATCAATCTCGATCACACCGCGCGGTTCCGCCGCATCCTGGTCTTCGCCTCGCTGTACGAGGGCGCGCAGGACTTCCGGGGCGTGCACGCCACCGCCACGCTGTACCCGCGCAACTCTCCGCCGATCGAGATGGAGGTCAGCGGCTGCGTCGACGACTCCCGCGAGATGGTGCTGGCGCTGATCGAGAACATCGACGGCGAACTGGTGGTGCGGCGCGAGGGCGTGTTCGTGCGCCCGCCGGACGGTCACCGTTTCTGGGGCAAGCTCGCGGTGGACCAGACCTACCGCTGGGAACTGAAGTGGGGCACGTCCAAGGGCAAGTCCTGAGGGGCCTGCCCGGCTAGCCGAGCGATTCGGTTGCGGCGACCCGGATTTCGGCCAGGTCGCCGTTCCACCCCAGTAGCCGGAGCACGGCGTCGGGAATGAGCCGCTCGGCGTACTCGGGTGACTCCCCCTCGTCCGAGCGCATATTGATGACCGATTCGACCAGCCGGAAGGGCAGCAGTTCCGCGCCCGGGACGGCCGTGTCCCCGGCCGCGGCGATGACGGCGGCGGCGAGCGATTCGTAGTGCCGCCGGAGCTCGTCGCGGCGTTCCCGGAAGGCGGCGAAGCGTTCGCTGCGCAGTTCCGGCAGCAGGTACAGCGCGCCCAGATTCCAGCGGGCGCTGCACAGTTGGCGAACGTCGAACAGGGCCAGTGCGTAGAGCCGCACCGCCGGGTCCGTGGCCGCGGCGGCCAGGCGTTCGGCCAATTCCAGTGGCCCGGCGATGGTTTCGGCCAGCAGCGCGTCCAGGATGTCGTCCTTGGAGGCGAAGTGGTGGTACAGCGACGCCTGGCGGATGCCCACCGCGTCGGCGATGCCGCGGGTGGAGGTGCTGCCGTAGCCGTTGGCGGTGAAGAGTTCGGCGGCGGCGTCCAGGATTTCGGCGCGCGGCGTCTGTCCCGCCCGGCGGCGGGGTTCGAGCCTTGGACGTCCGGGTCCGACTTGGGTCACGCCCTCATTCTGTCCTACCCGGCCGGGCCGACGATGCGGCGCGTACCCGCCTCGCGGCCCGTCCGGGCCCGTCGTGAGTTTCCTGTCACTCGATAGAAATACCCGCAATGCAGAAGTTACGCCGGGAGACGTGACAGATACATCCACGTCATCGGATGAGCGATCGCGGTAGGAAAACTTTCACTCGATAGATATTCACCGCTGCGAAAGATCCGCCGATGGTTGCCTCCGCCGAGTCCCGCACCCCCGACCACCCGTCGAGCACCGCCGCCGACGGCGCCGACCTCGCCAGCTTCGGCTACGAACCCGTCCTGCACCGCAAGCTGGGCCGCTTCGCGTCCTTCGCGGCCGGCTTCTCCTTCGTCTCCATCCTGACCACGATCTTCCAATTCTTCGGCCTCGGTTACTCCTTCGGCGGGGCCGCCTTCTTCTGGACCTGGCCGCTGGTGTTCCTGGGCCAGCTGCTGGTCGCCCTGAACTTCGCCGAACTGGCTGCGCGCTACCCGATCTCGGGCGCCATCTACCAGTGGGCCCGCCGCCTCGGCGGCGAGGCGGTGGGCTGGTTCGCCGGCTGGATGATGGTGATCGCGCAGATCGTCACCGCCGCCGCGGCCGCCATCGCGCTGCAGGTGGTGCTGCCCTCGATCTGGGACGGCTTCCAGCTCATCGGCACCGAGACGGCGCTGACCTCGGCGGACGGGGCGATGAACGCGGTGCTGCTGGGCAGCGTGCTGCTGGCGTTCACCACGACCATCAACGTCATCGGCATCGATCTCATGTCGAAGATCAATTCCATCGGCGTGACGATCGAGATCGTCGGCGTCGCCGCGGTGATCGCGCTGTTCTTCACCCACGCCGAGCGCGGGCCCGCCGTGGTGCTGCAGACCGACACCGCCGCGCCCGGGCCGTACTGGGCCGCCTTCCTGGTCTCGGGGCTGATGGCCGCCTACGTCATGGTCGGATTCAATTCCGCCGGTGAGCTTTCCGAGGAGACCAAGAATCCGCGCCAGGTCGCGCCGCGCACCATTCTCAGCGCGCTGACCGCCTCCGCGCTGGGCGGCGGGCTGATCCTGCTCGGCGCGCTCATGGCCGCGCCCAGCCTGACCGACGGCGCGCTCGGCGCCGAGGGCCTGGGCTACGTCATCACCGCCAAGCTCGGAACCCCGGCGGGCAAGGTCGTGCTGGGCTGTGTCGCGGTGGCCGTCATCGTGTGCACCCTGGCGATCCAGACGGCCGGATCGCGGCTGCTGTTCTCCATGGCCCGCGACGGCAAGCTCCCCTTCGCGACCCAGCTGGCCGCGGTGCATCCGCGCTACGGCACCCCGGTGCTGCCCGCGGTGGTCATCGGCGTGCTCGGCATCGCGCTGCTGGTGGTCAATCTCGGGAACCCGGCCATCTTCGCGACCCTGGCCAGCGTCTGCATCGTCATGATCTACCTGGCGTACGCGCTGGTGACCGTGCCGCTGCTGATCCGCCGGATCAAGGGCACGCACGGCTTCGAGCGCACCGACGCCGACGGCACCCCGCTGTTCAGCCTGGGGCGCTGGGGAATTCCGGTGAACATCGCCGCGGTCGCCTGGGGTCTGGCCATGGCGGTCAACCTGGCCTGGCCGCGTCCGGAGATCTACACCCCGCAGGGCGGCGGCTGGTGGATGCTCTGGGCCGCAACGCTGTTCGTGCTGCTCTCGGTGGCCATCGGCGCGGTGGTGTACCGCACCGTGACGACCCGCCCCGCTGTCGCCGAAACCCGCACGCCCGCAGTGGAACCCGCCGTCGAGCCGGCCTGATCCCGGCCCCCGGGCCGAGTACGACATCGCGCAATCACATCCGGCCGCCGCTCACCGGTGAGCGGCGCAGGGAAGGAGTACCCATGACGACGAACACCGCGGACACCACGAGCGCCCGGGCGCATGCCCGGTCGCAGGCAGCGGCCGCGACCCACACCGGGCCGGAGCTGCCCGCGGGGATCGATCCCGCGAGCATCACTCTCGCCCAGCGGATTCCGTCGGGTGGCTACGCGAATGTCGTGCTCGCCCGGGGCACCCGGGTGCGCCTGTCCGACCCGGCGGGGTCGGCCTGCGCGCACCTGCTGCTCCTGCGCGCCGAATCTCCCTGGGAGCGGCTCAATGTCGCCGACACCGTGAAGGTGCCGTGGCAGGCGTACCTGGGGGCGGGTCATCCCCTGCTCTCGGATCAGGGGCGGGTGCTGGCCACCCTGTTGACCGATACCTCCGGACACCACGACACCCTGTGCGGCCCTTCGGACCTCGCGCGCCGGCAACTGCGGATGGCCGGGGTCAAGCAGGGCCTCGAACCCCGCGACATCGGCCCCTCGGTCTCGTTCTTCCGCGGTGTGCGGGTCGAACCGGACGGCGGGCTCACCCCCACCGGCGGCGCGGGCGCGGGGGCGGCGGTCGAACTGCTCGTGCACCTGCCCGTCACCCTGCTCGTGGCCAATGCCGAACATCCGCTCGATCCCGCGCCGACCACCGATCTCGATCTGGTGGCCTGGGCCGCGCCCGCCGATGCCGCCCTTACGCCCAACACCGATCCGGAATACCTGCGCGCGGTGGAGAACACCGAACAGGACTGGCACGCCCGCACTCTGGAGGCCCACGCATGATCACCGCAGCCCGCACCGTCGTCCTGGACGAGGTCGTCCCCGCCAGCGCGCCGTGGTCCACGGTCGTGCGCGCCGGTGAGCAGCTCGAGATCATCGACCTGCACGGCAACCAGGCCGTGGACTGCCTGCTGTACTCGGCCGCCGACCACACCGAGCGCTACAGCGCCCAGGCCACCGTCACCGCCCAGCGCAACATCTTCCTGAGCACCGGCAGCGTGCTGCGCACCGATTCCGGCGCTGCGCTCATGACCGTGATCGCCGACGAGGTCGGCAACCACGACACCGTGGCCGGCGCGTGCTCGCAGGAGTCCAACACCCTGCGCTACGGCCACCACACCCGGCACCAGCACGCCTGCGTGGAGAACTTCCTGTTCGAAGCCATGAAGTGGGGCCTGGGCAAACGGGATCTGGTCTCCAACATCAACTGGTTCATGAACGTCCCGGTCGAGGCCGACGGCACCCTGGGCATCGTGGACGGACTGTCCGCGCCGGGCAAGACCATCACCCTGCGCGCGGAGATCGACACCCTGGTCCTGGTGTCGAACTGCCCGCAGATCAACAACCCCTGCAACGGTTTCGACCCCACGCCGGTGCGCATGGTGGTGACCCGATGACCGCCACGCTGAGCGGCGGCGCGGCGGCGACCACCCCGCACTCGACCGAGCCCGCCGACGGCGACCACAACACCGCACGGGCGGCCGCGCCCACCCTGCACGTGGTGCGCCCCGGCGCGCAGACCACCGTGCAGGACTGGCCCGGCCGCGTGGGCTACTGGCACGTGGGCGTACCGCCGTCGGGTCCGATGGACGATCTGTCGTTCCGGCTCGGCAACCGGGCGCTGGGCAACCCCGAGGGCGCGGCCGGGCTCGAATGCGTGCTCAGCGGTCCGGCGCTGCGGTTCGACGAGCCCACCCACGTCTGCGTCACCGGCGCGCCGGTACCCGTCACGGTGAACGGGCGGCCCGTGCGGCAGTGGCGCAGCGTCCCGGTGCCCGCGGGCGGCGTGCTGGAGATCGGCGCGGTGCGCGGGCCGGGCATGCGGTGCTACGTACTCGTCGCGGGCGGCATCGAGGTGCCCGAATACCTCGGCAGCCGTTCGACTTTCACCCTGGGCAAGTTCGGCGGCGGCAACGGCCGGGCGCTGCTGGCGCAGGACGAGTTCGCGCTGGGCGCGCCGGGCAGGGTGACCGCCGGGGTGCCCGGCGACGATCAGCCGGTGCTCACCCGCCGCTGGGAGCTGGCGGTCACCGAGGGACCGCACGGTGCGCCGGAGTTCTTCACCCGCAACGACTTCGACACCATCATCGGCACCGACTACGAGGTGCACTTCAACTCCGATCGGACCGGCGTGCGGCTCATCGGGCCGAAACCGCAGTGGGCGCGGCCCGACGGGGGCGAGGCGGGCATGCACCCCTCGAACATTCACGACACGGCGTATTCCATAGGCGCGCTGGACTTCACGGGCGACACCCCGATTCTGCTCGGCCCGGACGGCCCGAGCCTGGGCGGGTTCGTCTGCCCGGTCACGGTGGTGGCGGCCGACCGCTGGAAGCTCGGCCAGCTCACCCCGGGCGACAAGGTGCGCTTCGTGCCGGTGCGCGCGGAGCGGGCGGCCTCGCTGCGCGAGCTGGGCGCCGAACGGCGGGCTGCCTGGCCGATCGTGCTGTCCGCCGGTGGTGACGGCGACGACGGGGTGCTGGCCCGCCGCGACGGCTCGGACGGTGACGCGCCCGCGGTCACCTACCGGCGGGCAGGAAACGACGGCCTGCTGGTCGAATACGGCGACATGACACTGGATCTGGAGCTGCGTGCCCGCGTGCACGCGCTGCACCAGGCCATGCTGGCGCGCTCGGAGCCGGGCGTCACCGAACTCACCCCGGGTATCCGTTCGCTCCAGGTGCGCACCGATCCCGATCGGCTGCCGACCCGCAAGCTGCTCGACCTGCTGGCCGAGGTGGAGGACGAACTGCCCGCCGCGGACGAGCTGGTGGTGCCCAGCCGGACCGTGCGGCTGCCGCTGTCCTGGGACGACCCCTCCACCCGCGAGGCCATCACGCGCTACATGCACGGCGTGCGCGCCGACGCGCCGTGGTGCCCGTGGAACATCGAATTCATCCGGCGCGCAAACGGTCTGGCCACCGTCGACGAGGTCTTCGACACCGTCTTCGCGGCCGAGTACCTCGTGCTGGGCCTGGGCGATGTGTACCTGGGCGCGCCGGTGGCCACCCCCACCGATCCGCGGCACCGCCTGGTCACCACCAAGTACAACCCGGCCCGCACCTGGACCCCGGAGAACGCGGTCGGCATCGGCGGCGCGTACCTGTGCATCTACGGGATGGAGGGTCCCGGCGGCTACCAGTTCGTGGGCCGCACGACCCAGGTGTGGAATCACCGGTCCACCGGCGTCGGTGAAGATCCCTGGCTGCTCCGGTATTTCGACCGGATCAGCTGGTATCCGGTGAGCGCGGACGAGCTGCTGGATCTGCGCGCCGACGTGGCGGCCGGGCGCGGTGAGCTGCTGGCCCAGGACGGCGAGTTCCGGCTCGCCGACTATCGCCGGTTCCTGGCCGACAACGCCGGGTCCATCGCCGATTTCCGGGCCGGTCAGTCGAAAGCCTTCACAGCGGAACGCAATTCGTGGCGCGAGGCGGGCGAGCTGACGGCTAGCCGGTGATCCGGGTGGCGTCGGGGTTGGTGGCGTCGCGGATGACGCGCAGCGCGTCGAGCAGGGCCGTCAGCTGGGCGGGGTCGAGCAGGCCGGTGAGCCAGGTGTCGACGCCGTCCAGGTAGGCGGGCAGGGCCTGGGCGACGCTCGCCGCGCCAGCCTCGGTCAGGACGGCGTAGGAGCTGCGCCGGTCGGTCGGGTCCGCTTCCCGGCGGACGAATCCGTTGCGTTCCAGCCTGTCCACCAGGCGGGTGACACCGCTGGTGGACAGGCGCGTCTGCCCCGCCAGATCCGTCATGCGGAGCCTGCGGCCGGGCGAACGGGTCAGGCGCATCAGGGCATTGAGGTCCAGGCTCGAGAGTCCGCTGTCGCGATAGCTGGGCTCGAGCCGGGCCACCAGGCCGGCGTGCGCCTCGAAGAGCAGGCCGGCCGCGGTCAGCCTGGGGTCGTCGAAGAGTTGCTGGGGGTCCACACGAGTCAGCCTAGACCAAGAAGTTTCACTGCGGATAGTTGACATGAGGAACATTCCGGGTATGTTGTTGCTCAAGCAATATTCCGCACTGCAACTAAATGAGGTTTCGATGAGCACACAGGACTGGATCGCCGGCTTCCGCACCCCGCTGGTGAACCCCGCCGAGGAGATTCGGCTGGCGGAATCGCGCGAATTCGCCGGGGAGACGCTGCGCCAGGTGGTGCGCCTGGCCGGTGGCGGCTCGCGACTGCGGGTGCGCCTGAGCAATCGTTACGCCGCAACCGAATTGGTGATCGGCGCGGCGCGCGTGGCGCCGCGCGAGAATGGGGAGGCGATCGTGAGCGCCGACGAGCACGTGCTCCGGTTCGGCGGTGCGACCGCGGCCCGGATTCCGGCGGGCGGCGAAATCGTCAGCGACCCTGTCGATCTGGCCGTGACCGCGGGCATGGACGTCGCCCTGAGCCTGTACTTCCCGGAGCCGACCGGACCCGCGGCCTTCTCCCAGCTGCCGGGTGAGTCCGGCTGGGTCGTCGCCGGTGACCACACCGGCGCGGGCGCGCTGCCCGGCGCCGAGGAGACCACCTCGCGCTACTTCCTCACCGGCGTGGACGTTTTCACCGCGGCGGCGACGCCGGTCCTGGTCGCGTTCGGCGATTCCTGGTTCGAGGGCGTGGGTTCCACGCACGGGGCCAACCGCCGCTCGGTGGATGTGCTCAACGCCCGCCTGACCCGCGGCTGGGCGGTGAACCAGGGCATCTCCGGCAGCCGGCTGCTGAGCGATCAGATCGGCGAGCGCGGCCTGACCCGTTTCGACCGCGACGTGCTCGCGGTGCCCGGCGTGGCCGCGGTCTGGGTCAACTTCGGCATCAACGACCTGATCCTGGCGGGCGCGGCGACCGCGGCCGAATTGATCGCCGGCTACACCGAATTGGCGCGCCGGTCCCACGCGGCGGGCCTGCCGATCTACGTGAACACGATCGGCCCCTTCGCCGGCGCGATCTACCCCGGCCTGACCGTCGCCGACGGCCTGCCGGTCCGCACCGAGGTCAACGCCTGGCTCCGCGATTCCCCCCTGTTCGACGCCGTCTTCGACGTGGCCGCGGCGGTGGAGGATCCGGCCCGCCCCGGCTTCATCCGCCCCGACTACGACAGCGGCGACGGCATGCACCTGAACGACGCGGGCGCCCGCGCCATGGCCGAAACGGCAACCATCCCCGCCTTCACCGAAACCGCCACCCCCGCAACCGTATAGGTCCGCCGGTGGCGATCACCGAGGTGATCGCCACCCGTGGGTCAGGGGGTGGGGATGACGCGGATGTCCTCGCCTGCCTCGGTGGCCGGCTCGCCCGGGGCGGTGAACCAGTGGGTCACCTCGCCTTCCTCGAGATCCGCGGCGAGGTCGCCGGTGGGCAGGACCGAGAGGGCGCCGGCGGTCGCCGACGTCAGGAACTCGGCGATCGCGGCGGGGCCGGCGGTCGCGGTGGTGTAGGTCGTCGACTCGTAGTCGATCTCGTTCTCGGTGCGCAGGGTCGCCGCGCGGTCGAGAGCCTCGGCCTGGGTGAGGGTGGCCCAGGTGTTGCCGGCGGACTGGAAGACGAAGGCCGCGTCGGTTTCGGTCAGGGGGCGGATCCGGTCGGTGTAGGTGACCGGGTGGGCGGGGCGGGCGGCCAGGTCCGCCTGCACCTTGGGATCGGCGGGGACCAGCCAGCGGATGGAGCTGGCGGCCGGATCCTGGGCGATGCCGAAAGCGGCTCCGGCGGCGAGGATGTCGCCGAAGGACAGGCCCTCGGCGAACAGCGTTGCCGCACCGGCCTTCTGGATCGCCCAGACCGCGACCACGGCGTCCACCGAGCGCGGCAGGGCGACGGCGACGATGTCGCCGGGGCCCGCGCCGCGGTCGATGAGCAACCGCGCGAGCTGGGACGAACGCCGGTCCAGCACGTGGTAGGCCAGTTCCTGACCACCCGCGAGCAGCGCCGGGGCCTGCGGATCCTCTTCCACCACCTCGGCCAGCACGTTGGCCACCGTGCGAGCGCCCACGCGCGCCGGTTCGGCGGCGGAATCGTTCGCGGTGACCGCGCTGTCGGCCAGGATGCGGGCGCGCTCGGTGGCATCGAGGATGTCGATGCCGCCGACCAGCGCGGTCGGATCGCCGAGCAGCGCGTCCAGCACCCGGTTCAGGCGCGCGGCGAGGATGGCGACCTCGTCGGCGCTGAACCGCGAATCCAGATAGCGCATCACGATCTCGATGGCCTCGCCCGCCATGACGGCCAGGGTCATCGGGTAGTGGGTGTCGTCGTTCATGCCGACGCCCGCAACCGTCATGCCGTCGATGGAGCTGGCCGCCGCGATGGCGTCCTTGTCCACCGGGTAGGACTCGAACACCACCAGGGTGTCGAATTCCGCTCCGGCCCCGGCCAATCGCTGGATGTCGGTGAGCCCGATGTGGTGGTGCTCCAGCAGGTCGGCCTGTTCGCGCTGCACCCGTTCGAGCAGTCCCTCGATGGAGAGCCGGTCGTCGATCCGGATGCGCACGGGCACCGTGTTGATGAACAGACCCACGATGGATTCCACGCCCGGCAGTTCGGCGGGACGACCGGAGACGGTCGCGCCGAACACCACGTCGCCGCGGCCGGTGAGCCGCCCGACCAGGATGGCCCACGCGGTCTGCACCAGCGTGTTCACCGTGACGCTCAGTTCACCCGCGCGCTTGGCGAGCTGACGGGTGCGTTCGGCGTCGATGTCGAGCACGTGCCGCCCGATCTCGTACTGCTCGTCGGCCTTGCCCGCGGGCGCGAGCTGGGTGGGTTCGGAGACCCCCGCCAGCGCACGGGTCCACGCCCGCAACGATTCCTGCCGATCCCGCCCGGCCAGCCAGGCCAGGTAGTTCCGGTAGGAGACCACGCGCGGCAGCGCCGAGACGTCCCCGCGCACCGCGTACAGCATGAGCAGATCGCGCATGAGCAGCGGCATGGACCAGCCGTCCACCAGGATGTGGTGGGTGGTGATGGCCAGGTGCCACGCCTCGGATCCGGTGCGGAACAACGTGAATCGCATGAGCGGGGCTGCGGACAGGTCGAAGTGGTTCGCCCGGTCCTGCGCCATGAGCTCCTTGAGGCGCGGAATCCGTTCCGTCTCCGGCAGATCGGTGAGATCGACCTCGGACCACGGCGCGACCGCGCCGTCCAGCGCGATCTGGTGCGCCTGCCCGTCCGCGTCGGTGACGAACGCGGTCCGCAGGCTCGGGTACCGGTCAACGATGGCCTGCGCGGCCGCGTGCAGCCGCTCGGTGTCCACCGTGCCGTTCAGATCCAGCATGGCCTGCATGGTGTAGACGTCCAGCACCCCGCGGCTCTGCGCGAGCATGGCCTGGAACAGCAGACCCGACTGCAGCGGCGAGAGCGGCCACACATCGGTGAGCGCCGGGTACGCCCGCTCCCAGCCTGCGATGTCGGTCTGGGTGACCTTGACCAGCGCCATGTCCGACGGGGTGTACCCGCCCGCGTCCGGCCGTTCGGCGTGCGTGGCCAGCGCGGTCAGCGCCGCCACGAACAGATCGGCGAACTCCTGTACCCGCTCGCGGCTGAGCAGCCCGGTCGGGAAGGAGAAGGCCGCGCCCAGCTGCGGGCCGTCCGCGCCGTCGGTGACGATGGCGTTGATGTCCAGCGTGGCGTTGGCGGGCATGTCCAGGTCCATGTCCGCGTCCAGCTGCCCGAGATCACCGGACGGCGCCCAGCCCAGCTGCGCGAGCTGTTCGGGGACTTCACCGCTGGAGACGCGCCCCAGGTAGTTGAAGCTGATCTGCCCGACGCTGCGCAACTGCCCGGCGGTCTCGCCGTTCAGGTAGCGCAGCAGACCGAAGCCGACACCCTTGTCCGGCACCGCGAGCAGCTGCTCCTTGACCGATTTGACGATATCGCCCAAGGCTTCTCCGCCGGCGAAGGCGTCGTCGAGATCGGCTCCGGCCAGATCCAGGCGCACCGGGTAGGCGCTGGTGAACCAGCCGACCGTGCGCGAGAGATCCGAACCGGGAACGACGTCCTCTTCGCGGCCGTGACCCTCGAGCTTGATGAGCGCGGCGGGGTTGCCGTCGGCCCGCCAGCGCGCGACCGCCATGGCCAGCGCCGAGAGCAGACCGTCGTTCACGCCGCCGCGGAAGCGGCCCGGGATCGAGGTGAGCACCGCGTCGGTAACCGCCGCGGGCACGCTGACCTCCACGCGCTCGACCGTGGCGAAGGTGTCCACCTCCGGATCGAAGGCGCGCGCGCCCAGCAGCGGATCGACGGTGTCGACCACGCCCTGCCAGAAGGGCAGTTCCGCGACGCGTTCGGGAGCCACGGCCGCGTCCAGCAGCGCGTGCGCCCAGCGGCGCATGGAGGTGCCGTTGGCCGGCAGGGCGATCGGCTGCCCGAAGGCCAGCTGCGACCACGCCACCGCGAAGTCCGGGATCAGGATGCGCCAGGAGACGCCGTCGACCACGAAGTGGTGCGCGGCGATCAACAGCACATCCGCCCGGCCGCCGCCGAAGGCGAACCACACGAACTGCATCATCGAGGCGTTCGCGGGATCGAGCCGGCCCAGCGCGCCGTCGAGTTCGGAGCTCGCGACCCGCGACAGCTCCTCTTCGGAGATGTCAGCGGCCACCTCGACGCGATGCACCAGGGCGTCCACGTCGACGCCGCCACGTGCCAGCGCCTCGAATTCCCAGCCGTCCGTTGCGTTTCCACGCAGGCGCGAACGCAGCATGTCGTGGTGATCGAAGACCGCGGCCAGGGTGCCGACCAGCGTCGACCGGTCGATGCCGTCGGGCAGGCGCAGCGCCATGGACTGCGAGAAGCGCTGGTAGGCAGAGCCACTCGACAGAATCGCGGTCATGATCGGGGTCAGCGGAATGTCGCCGACTCCCCCGCCGGGCAGTTCGGCCAGACGTTCCTGCTCACCGTCCCCGCCGAGCACGGCGATCTCGGCCAGCCCTGCCACGCTGCGCTTCTCGAAGACCTCGCGCGGGCTGAACAGGATGCCGCGCGCCTTGGCCCGCGACACCAGCTGGATGGACAGGATCGAGTCGCCGCCCAGGGCGAAGAACGAATCGTCCACGCCGACCTGATCCACCCCGAGCACCTCGGCGAAGACCTCGGCGATGAGTGCCTCGACATCGCTGACGGGAGCGCGGAATTCGCGCGGCGCCAGCACCGGGGCCGGCAGTGCGCGCCGGTCCAGCTTGCCCGCCGGGGTCAGCGGGATCCGGTCCAGCACGGTGATCGCGGTCGGCACCATGTACTCGGGCAGTCGCGCGGCGGCGTGCTCGGTGAGCGCGGCGATGTCGATGACGGCGTTCGCGACCGGCAGCACGTAGGCCGCCAGGATCGTCGTGCCCACCTCGGTCTTGTGCCCGACCGTGACGGCGAAGTCCACGCTCTCGTGCGCGGTGAGCGCGGCGTCGATCTCGCCGAGTTCGATGCGGAAGCCGCGCACCTTGACCTGGAAGTCGTTGCGGCCCACGTATTCCACGACGGCGTTGTCGTCGGCGTCGCGCTGCCAGCGCACCACGTCGCCGGTGCGGTAGAGCCGCTCGCCGGGCTCGCCGTACGGATCGGCGACGAAACGCTCGGCGGTCAGGCCCGGGCGGGCGTGGTAGCCGCGCGCCAATTGCGGTCCGGCGACGTACAACTCACCGGCCACGCCCTCGGGCACCGGGTGCAGGCGCGAGTCCAGCACCAGGGCCCGCATGCCGCGCACCGGCCCGCCGATGACGACGGTGTCGCCGGGCACGAGCGCACCGGAGATGTTGGTGGCGATGGTGGCCTCGGTCGGGCCGTAGGCGTTGTGGAAGCGACGCGGCCCGGACGGGTTGACCGACCACTTGGCCACGAGATCCGCGGACACCGCCTCGCCACCGGCGATGATGACCTCCATGCTCGCCAGCTGCGCCGGTTCGAGGGAGGCCAGCACGGACGGGGTGATGAGGCCGACCGTGACGCGCTCGTCGGAGATCAGCCCGCCCAGTTCGTCGCCGCCGTAGGTGCCCGGGGGCACCACGACCAGCGTGCCGCCCGCCCCGAGCGCCAGCAGCAGCTCGAGGATGGAGGCGTCGAACGACGGCGAAGCGAAATGCAGTGCGCGCGACGAGCTGTCGAGACGGTAGCGCTCGACCTGCTCGCGGCTGAAGTTCGCCAGACCCGAGTGGGTGACGACGACGCCCTTGGGCAGGCCCGTCGAACCCGAGGTGTAGATGACGTACGCGGCGGTCGCCGGGCGAATGGCCGACCAGCGTTCGTCGTCGGACACCGCCGCGGGCGAATGCGATTCGATCTCGGCGATGGTCAGCGCGTCGTCGAGGGCGATCCAGCCGGCCAGGCTCGCGACCGGCGGCAGCGCGTCGATCTCGGCGTTCACGGTCAGGCCGAGCACCGCGCCGGAATCCGAGACCATGTGCGCGATGCGATCGGCCGGGTAGGCCGGGTCGACCGGTACGAAGGCCGCGCCCGACTTGGCCACGGCCCACACCGCGAGCACCGATTCGAACGAGCGCGGAATGGCAACGGCCACCCGCACGTCCGGTCCGGCGCCGCGCTCGATGAGCATGCGGGCCAGGCGCGAGGACGCCGCGTCCAGCTCGGCGTAGCCCAGCACCATGCCGTCGAAGACCACGGCCTCGCCGACCGGATTGGCGGCCACGGCGGCGGCCATGATCTCCGGCAGCGTCATCGGCGCGAGCGCGGGCGCGCCGGTGCGGCCGAGCAGTGCGGTCCGCTCGGCGGCGGCCAGCAGCCCCAGATCGCCGACCGGCGTCTGCGCCTGCGTGGTGATCTGCTCCAGCAGCCTGGTGAAGCGCTGCGCGAACTGCACCACCGTGCGCTCGTCGAACAGGTCACGGGCGTACGCGAATTCGGCGTACATGCCGGTGTCCGGGCCCGCTTCGGCAATGGTCAGCGACAGGTCGAATTTCGCGGTGTCGTTCTCGAATTCGACCGCGGCGACCCGCAATCCGGGCAGCTCGAAGGTGCTGTCGGGCAGATTCTCGAACGAGAGCACGACCTGGAACAGCGGGTGGCGCGCGGTGGAGCGCTCCGGGTTGATGATCTCGACCAGCCGCTCGAACGGAATGTCCGCGTGGGCGAAAGCCGCCAGGTCGGCGTCCTTGGCCCGGGCGACCAGCTGGGCGAAGGTCAGGTCCGCGTCCACCGCGGTGCGCAGCACCAGGGTGTTGACGAACATGCCGATCACGTCGTCGAGTTCGGCTTCGCCGCGGCCCGCGATCGGGGTGCCGATGGCGATGTCCTCGGTCCCGGACAGCCGGGCCAGGAACACCGCGAGCGCGGTGTGCACGACCATGAACATGGTCGCGTTCTGCTCGCGGGCGATGCGCTGCAGCCCGCGGTGCAGTGCGGTCCCGATCGGGAAGCGCACCTTGCCGCCGTGGAAGGACTGCGCGGTGGGGCGCGGCCGATCCGAGGGCAGATTCAGCTCGTCGGGCAGGCCGTCCAGCGCGGTCCGCCAGTACTCGGCCTGGGCCGAGATGAGGCTGGCCGCATCCTGTTCCGAACCGAGCACCTGGCGCTGCCAGAGCGAGTAGTCCGCGTACTGCACCGGCAGCGGCGCCCAGCCCGGGGCGACGCCGGCCGCGCGCGCGGCGTAGGCGATCATCACGTCGCGGGTCAGCGGGCCCATGGACCAGCCGTCCGCGCTGATGTGGTGCGCCACGATGACCAGCACGTGCTCGACCGGGGGCCGCTCGGGCGCCCGGCCGCGGCCCGCGCCCAGCACCGCCGCGGCGGCCTGGTCGCCGACCGCGCGCCGGGTCGCCATCTCGAAGGCGTCGGCCGCGTCCAGCATGGCGGCTTCCATGCCGCGCGGTTCCTCGACCGGGGCGGCCGGGGTCTCGACGCGGAACAACCGGGCGCGCACGGGCGCGACGGCGGTCACGTCGAAGCCGGCCGAGATGATCTCGGCGATGCGGTCCCGCACCTGCGCGGGGTCGACCACGACCGGCGTCAGGTCCGGAATCACCTGTGCGGCGGGCACGATCACCTGCGCGGCAGCGCCGTCGACCTGCGGGTACACCGTCCGCAGGGTCTCGTGGCGGCCGATCACGTCGGCCACGGCCTGCTGCAGCGCGGACACGTCGAGTTCGCCGGTGAGGCGCACCGCGACCGGGATGTTGTAGGCCGCGGACGCGGTGTCGAACTGGTTCAGGAACCACATGCGCTGCTGCGCGAGCGAGAGCGGCACCGTGGCCGGACGCGGCTGCGCGGTGAGCGCCTGCCGGTCCCCCGCACCCGCGAACAGCTCGACCTTGGCGGCCAGCCCGGCCACCGAGGACGCCTCGAACAGGGTGCGCACCGGCACCCGGGTGTCCAGGGCCGCGCCGAGGCGGGCCGCGACCTGCGTCGCCAGCAGCGAGTTGCCGCCGAGGGCGAAGAAGTCGTCGTCCGCGCCGACGCGCTCGGTGTCGTCCACGCCGAGCACCTCGGCGAACACCCCGGCCACGATCTCCTCGATCGGGGTGGCCGGCGCGCGGAAGGCGGTGGTCTCGAACTCGGGCTCGGGCAGGGCCTTCCGGTCCAGCTTGCCGTTCACGTTCAGCGGCAGGGCGTCCAGCACCACGAAGGCCGAGGGCACCATGTACGACGGCAGCGCGGCCGCGAGCACCGACTTGACCTGTGCGACATCGATTCCCGCGTCCCGATCGGACGGGACCAGGTAGGCGACCAGGCGGTCGCCGGTGCGCTGATCGGACTTGGCCAGCACCGCGACCTGCGCGACCTCGGCCAGATCCAGTAGCGCGGACTCGATCTCGCCGAGCTCGATGCGGAAACCGCGGATCTTCACCTGGAAGTCGGTGCGGCCCCGGTACTCCAGCTCGCCGTTGCCCGCCCAGGCGACCAGGTCGCCGGTGCGGTACATGCGCTCGCCGTCGCCGAACGGGTTGGCCACGAAGCGATCCGCGGTCAGGTCGGGACGACCGAAGTAGCCGCGCGCCAGCTGCGCACCGGCCAGGTACAGCTCGCCCTCGACCCCGGCCGGAACCGGGCGCAGGCGCGAGTCCAGCACGTAGACCTCGCTGTTCCACTCCGGCAGGCCGATGGACACCGAGCCGCGATCGGCGTCGGTGACCAGGTGGCTGGTGATGGACACCGCCGCCTCGGTCGGGCCGTAGAGGTTGAACAGCCGGGCCGCCGGGTTGGCGGTGCGGAAGCGCTGCGCCACCGAGGCGGGCAGGGCTTCACCGATGGCGAGCACGCGGCGCAGCGAACTCGTCAGCGCGCCACCGTTCTCGGCGGCGGTCAGCAGCGCGTCGAGCATGGACGGCACCACGTGCAGGGTGGTGACCTGCTCGCGGTCCATCAGCTCGGCCAGGTACACCGGATCGCGATGACCGTCCGGCGCGGCGATGACCAGGCGACCGCCCGAGACCGCGGCCGACCAGAACTCCCAGACCGAGAGGTCGAAGGTGGCGGCGGTCTTGAGCAGCACCGCGTCGTCGGCGCCGAGGCCGAATTCCGCGGTCTTCCACTGCAACTGGTTGACGATCGCGGCGTGCGGCAGCGCCACGCCCTTCGGGCGGCCGGTCGAGCCGGACGTGAAGATCACGTACGCGGAGTTCGACGGCAGCAGCGGCGCGACCCGCTCCCGATCGCCGATCGCCTCACCCGCGAGGGCTTCCAGTGACAGCTGATCCAGGCGCACCAGCGGTGCGGCCTCGGTGCCGAAGCGCGCCTCGGCGTTGGTGAGCACGCACACCGGCGCCGCGGTCTCGAGAATGTAGTCGGTGCGCTCGGCCGGCTGGTCGGGATCGACCGGCACGTAGGCGCCGCCCGCGGCCGAGACCGCGTACATGGCCACGACGAGATCGACCGAGCGCCGCAGCGCCAGCGCGACCCGGGCCTCGGGACCGACCCCGATCGAGATCAGGTGCCGCGCCAGGCGATTGACCCGGCGGCCGAGCTCGGCGTAGGTGAGCACCTCGCCGTCCGGGCCGATCAGCGCGACCGCGGTCGGGATGGCGGCCACGGTGGCGTCGAGCATCGAGGCCAGCGTCGCGGAACGATCGGTGCGATGCGCGGTGGCGTTGCGATCGCCGAGCAGTTCGGCCCGCTCGTCGGCGGCGAGCAGCTCGATGTCGCCGACCGGGATGCGCGGCGCGGCGATGATCTCGCCGATGAGCCGGGTGAACCGGTCCACGAAGCCCTGCACGGTCTCGCGCTCGAACAGGTCGGTGGCGTAGGTGAAGAAGCCGGTGATGCCGGCCGCCGCGCCCCCGTCCGCGTACCGGTCGGTCGCGATCAGGTGCAGGTCGAACTGCGAGATGTCGGTGTCGATATCCAGCCCGGACACGGTCAGGCCGGGCAGTTCCAGGCTGGACTGGGCCAGGTTCTGGAACGACAGACCCACCTGGAACAGCGGATGCCGGGCGGTCGAGCGCACCGGGTTGAGCACCTCGACCAGGCGCTCGAACGGCACGTCGGCATTGGCGAAGGCCGCGATGTCGGTCTCGCGCTGGCGGGCCAGCAGGGCGGCGAACGGCTCGCCGGAGTCCACCCGGGTGCGGAAGACCAGGGTGTTGACGAACATGCCGATCATGTCGTCCAGCGCGGCCTCACCGCGACCGGCCATCGGGGTGCCGATGGCGATGTCGTCGGTGCCGGAGAGGCGGGCCAGCAGCACCGCGAGCGCGGTGTGCACGACCATGAACAGCGTCGCGCCCTCCGCGCGCGCCAGATCGATGAGCGCGCGGTGGGTTTCGGCGTCGATGCTCCAGCCGACCCGGCCACCGGTGAAGGACTGCACGGCCGGGCGCGGGCGGTCGGCGGGCAGATCCAGCTGATCGGGCAGCTCGGCCAGCGCGTTGCGCCAGTAGTTGACCTGCTTGGTGGCCAGCGACTCGGGATCGCTCTCGTCGCCGAGCAGTTCGCGCTGCCAGATGGAGTAGTCGGCGTACTGCACCGCGAGCGGCGCCCAGCCCGGCGTCTCACCCATGGCGCGGGTGGCGTAGGCGGTCATCAGGTCGCGGGTCAGCGGGCCGACCGAGGAGCCGTCGCCGGAGATGTGGTGAATCACCAGCGCGAGTACGTATTCCGGGGTCTCGGTGTCCGCGATCCGGAACAGCGCCACCCGCAGCGGCACCTCGGTGGTGACGTCGAAGCTGGTCGAGGTCAGTGCCAGCACCGCGGCGGGCGCGTCGGCGCCGCTGACGGTGCGCACCTCGAGCTCGGGCACGGCCTGTGCCGCGGGCAGGATGACCTGCACCGCGCCGTCCTCGGTCTGCGGGTACACCGTGCGCAGGATCTCGTGGCGGGCAACGACATCGGCGATGGCCGCGCGCAGCGCGTCCACGTTCAGGTCACCGGTCAGGCGCACCGCGACCGGCACGTTGTAGGCCGCGGACTGGTTGTCGAAGCGGTTCAGGAACCACATGCGCTGCTGCGCGAGCGAGAGCGGGATGTGCTCCGGGCGCGGTCCGGCGGCGAGCGCCTTGCGGCCCCCGGCCCCGGCGTCGTGCTCCACCCGCGCGGCCAGCGCCGCCACGGTGGAAGCCTCGAACATCAGGCGCACCGGCACCCGGGTGTTGAGAGCCTCGCCCAGGCGGGCGGCGACCTGCGTCGCCAGCAGCGAGTTGCCGCCCCAGGCGAAGAAGTCGTCGTCCAGGCCGAGGCGGCCGCCCTCGAGGTGCAGCACGTCGGTGAACACGCCCGCCACGATCTGCTCGATCGGGGTGACGGGCGCGCGGAAGACCGCCTTCTCGAAGGTGGGCTCGGGCAGCGCCTTGCGGTCGAGCTTGCCGTTGGCGTTGAGCGGCAACGACTCCAGCGGCATGTAGACCGCGGGCACCATGTAGGACGGCAGTTCGGCCAGCAGCGCCGACTGCAGCGCCTGCTTGTCGATCGTGCCGGCCGCGCCGACGACGTAGGCGACCAGGCGATCACCGAGCACCGGATCCTGGTGCGCGACAACGGCGGCCGAGACGACGGAGTCCTGGCGCAGCAGCGCGGACTCGATGTCGCCCAGCTCGATGCGGAAGCCGCGGATCTTCACCTGGAAGTCGGTGCGGCCCCGGTAGTCGAGTTCGCCGTTCGCGTTCCAGGCGACCAGGTCGCCGGTGCGGTACATGCGCTCGCCGTCGCCGAACGGGTTGGCCACGAAGCGATCCGCGGTCAGGTCGGGACGACCGAAGTAGCCGCGCGCCAGCTGCGCACCGGCCAGGTACAGCTCACCGGACACCCCGACCGGCACCGGGCGCAGTCGCGCGTCCAGCACGTACACCCGGCTGTTCGCCTCGGGTGCGCCGATGGGGACCGAGATCTCGTCCGCGGCGCTCACCCGGTGGTTGGTGATCGAGACCGCGGCCTCGGTGGGGCCGTACAGGTTGAACAGCTCGGTGCGCGGGCTCTCGCGCAGCACCCGCTGGGCCAGCGGCCCGGGCAGGGCCTCGCCGATGGCCAGGATGCGCCACAGCGAGTCCGGCAGACCCGCGGTGACCAGCGCGTCGAGCATGGACGGCACCACGTGCAGGGTCGTGACCCATTCGCGCGCCATGAGCTCGTTCAGGTACGCCGGATCCTTGTGCCCGTCGGGCAGCGCGATGACCAGGCGGCCGCCGCACGCGACGGCCGACCAGAACTCCCAGACCGAGAGGTCGAAGGTGGCGGCGGTCTTGAGCAGCACCGCGTCGGCCGCGTCGAGCCCGAATTCCGAACTCTTCCACAGCAACTGGTTCACCACCGCGCCGTGGGGCAGGGCGACGCCCTTGGGCCGCCCGGTGGAGCCGGAGGTGAAGATGACGTAGGCGGTGTTCGCCGCGGTCAGCTCGCGCACGCGCTCGCCGGCCGTGATCGGCTTGTCCGACCGGGCGGACAGATCGAGTTCGTCGATGCGCAGCACGGCCACGTCCGCCAGCGCCTCGGCGCCGTCACCGGTGATCTCGTAGGCGTCTCGGCCGGTGCTCAATACACAGGCGGGAGCGGCGGTTTCGAGAATGTAGTTGGTGCGCTCGGCGGGCTGATCGGGATCGATCGGCACGTACGCCGCACCGGCCTTGGCGACGGCGTACATGGCGACGACCAGATCGGCCGAACGCCGGATGGCAAGGGCCACACGGTCTTCCGCGCCGATTCCGCGCGCGATGAGCTCGCGCGCCAGGCGGTTGACCCGGGCGTCGAGCTCGGCGTAGGTGATGTTCTCCGCGACCCCGTCGGCGGTGTCGGCCACCAGGGCCACGGCCTTGCGATCGGCGGCCACGGTCGCGTCCAGCAGCGAGACCAGGGTGGCGGTCTCCGCGCCCGGGAACACCGGGTTCAGATCGCGCCCGGTGTCGTTCCAGCGCTCCAGGATCCGCTGACTGTCGCTCTCGCCCAGCAGGTCGATCTCGCCGATGGTGACGTCGGCGTTCGCCAGCACCGCGTCCAGGATGCGGATGAAGCGATCGGCGAAGGCGCGAATCGTGCTCTCGTCGAAGATGTCAGTGGCGTAACCGAATTCGGTGAGGATCTCGGCGGGCGCCCCGCTGTCGGTGTACCGGTCGTAGAGCGTCACGTGCAGGCCGGTCTTGGCCAGCTGGGATTCGAACTGCACCGCGGCCACGTGCAGACCCGGCAGCTCGAACGCGCTCTCGGCCAGGTTCTGGAAGGACAGGCCGACCTGGAACAGCGGATTGCGCGCGGTGGAGCGCACCGGGTTGAGCACCTCGACCAGGCGCTCGAACGGCACGTCGGCGTTGGCGAAGGCTTCCAGGTCGCGTTCGCGGACCTCGGCCAGCATCCCGGCGAAGGTTGCGGCCGAGTCGACCCGGGTACGGAACACCAGGGTGTTCACGAACATGCCGATGAGGTCGTCGAGTTCGCGTTCGCCGCGGCCCGCGATCGGGGTGCCGACCGCGATGTCGTCGGTGCCGGACAGGCGGGCCAGCAGTACCGCGAGCGCGGCGTGCACGACCATGAACAGCGACGCGTTGTTGGCGCGCGCGAGTTCGTGCAGCCCGGCGTGGCGCTCGGCGTCGATGTCGAAGCGCAGCGCCTTGCCCACGAAGGACTGGGCGGGCGGGTGCGGGCGATCGGTCGGCAGCTCGAGCTGGTCCGGCAGTCCGGCCAGCGCGCGCGTCCAGTACGCGACCTGCTGCGCGGCCAGCGATTCCGGGTCCTCTTCCGAGCCCAGGACCGCGCGCTGCCACAGCGCGTAGTCCGCGTACTGCACCGGCAGCGGAACCCACTGCGGCACATCGCCGTTGGCGCGGGCCACGTAGGCCGCCATCACGTCGCGCGACATCGGTCCCATGGAGGAGCCGTCGGCCGAGACGTGGTGCACGGTGAAGGCCAGCACGTGCTGTTCGACGTCGCTGTCGGTGATGCGGAACAGCTTCACCGCCAGCGGCACCTCGACGGTGACGTCGAAGGTGGTCATGGCGAACTCGATGACCTTGCCCAGCAGATCGCCCTCGCGCACGCCCTCCGGGACCAGCATGAGATCGGTCTGCGAGGCGGGCAGGATGACCTGGTGCGGCCCGTCCGCGGTGCGCGGGTAGATGGTCCGCAGCACCTCGTGGCGGCCGATCACGTCGCCGAGCGCCTGCTCGAGCGCGTTGAGATCGAGTGCGCCGGTGAGGCGTACGGCCAGCGGGATGTTGTCGACCGCGGAGGTGCTGGTGTCGAACTGGTTCAGGAACCAGTAGCGCTGCTGCGCCGGGGACAGCGGCACCTGCGCCGGGCGCTCGCCGGCGACCAGGCGCGGGCGGGCGCGGCCGGAGCCGGCGTGCCGCTCGACCCGGGTGGCCAGCGCCGAGACCGTGGAGGCCTCGAACAGATCGCGCACGGCCAGGTGGATGTCCAGCGCCGCGCCGAGGCGGGCGGTGACCTGGGTGGCGATGAGCGAGTTGCCGCCGAGTTCGAAGAAGTCGTCGTCGACGCCGACCCGGCCGACGCCGAGCACGTCGGCGAAGGTGCCCGCCACGATCTCCTCGATCGGGGTGGTGGGCGCGCGGAAGACCTTGGTCTCGAAGACCGGTGCGGGCAGTTGCTTGCGATCCAGCTTGCCGGAGGCGTTGAGCGGGAAGGACTCCAGGATCACGTAGGCGGCCGGCACCATGTAGCCCGGCAGCCCGTCCTGCAGCTCGGCGCGCACGGCGTCCAGGTCGACGGTGTGCCCGGCGGCCGGAACGAGGTAGCCGACGAGCTGATCGCCGAGGCGATCGTCCGAGCGCACCACGACCACCGACTGGGCGATGGACGCGACCGCGGTGAGCGCGGCCTCGATCTCGCCGAGTTCGATGCGCAGACCACGCAGCTTCACCTGGAAGTCGGTGCGGCCCAGGTATTCCAGCTCGCCCGCGCCGGTCCACTTCACGAGGTCGCCGGTGCGGTACATGCGCCGGCCGCCGTGGAAGGGATCGGCCACGAAGCGGTCCGCGGTCAGATCCGGGCGCGCGACGTAGCCGCGCGCCAGCTGCACGCCCGCGAGGTAGAGCTCACCCGCGACACCGGGGGCGACCGGGTGCAGTCGTGCATCCAGCACGTAGACGCGGGTGTTGAAGACCGGGCGGCCGATCGGCACGGACGCGGTGTCGGCCGGGGTGACCTCGTGGTAGGTGACGTCGACCGCGGCCTCGGTGGGGCCGTACAGGTTGTGCAGCTGCGCGCCGGTCAGCTCCAGGAGCTTGTGCGCGGTGGGCGCGGGCAGCGCTTCGCCCGAGGCGAAGACGTTGCGGAGCGAGACGCATTCCGCCGCACGCTCTTCCGCGACGAAGACCGACATCATCGACGGCACGAAGTGTGCCGTGGTGACCTCGTGATCGACGATGAGCCCGGCCAGGTACGCCGGGTCGCGATGCCCGTCCGGCTTGGCGATGACGAGCGTCGCGCCGATCTGCAAGGGCCAGAAGAACTCCCACACCGAGACGTCGAACGTCGCGGGGGTCTTCTGCAGCACCACGTCGTCGTCGAACAGACCGTATTCGGTCTGCATCCACACCAGGCGGTTGACGATCGCCTCGTGGCTGACCGCGACGCCCTTGGGGCGGCCGGTCGAGCCGGAGGTGAAGATGACGTAGGCGACGTTGCCCGCGAGCAGCGGCGCCACGCGCTCGGCGTCGGTGATCGGCGCGGGCGAGAAGGCGTCCAGCTCGAGGGTGTCGATGCGCAGGGTCCGCACGCCGGCTTCGACGCCGTCGCGGGTGGTGGTGAGCACGCACACCGGCTGGGCGATGTCCAGGACGTAGCGGTTGCGCTCCTCCGGATGGTCCGGATCCAGCGGCACGTACGCGCCGCCGGCGGCGATGACGGCGTACATGCCGATCACCAGGTCCAGCGAGCGTCGCATGCCCAGTGCCACCAGCGTGTCCGGGCCGACCCCGGCCGCGATGAGGTAGCGGGCAAGGCGGTTGACGCGCGCGGCGAACTCGCCGTAGGTCAGCGTCTCGCCCTCGAAGACCAGGGCGGTCGCGCCCGGGGTCTGGATCGCCTGGGTCGCGAACATCGAGGCCAGGGTGACGTCGGCGTCGGACTTGCGCCCGGCCAGCGCGACGCGGGTGACGTCGTATTCGGTGTTGTTCCAGGAGCGCAGCACGCGGCGGCGTTCCAGGTCGTCCAGGATGTCGATGTCGCCGACGAGCGCGGCCGGATCGGCGACCACCGCGTGCAGCACGCGCAGCATGTTGCCCGCGAAGCCCGCGATGGTGGCGGTGTCGAACATGTCGGTCGCGTAGGCGAATTCGGCCGTCATGCCCGCGCTGCGACCGTCCGCGCCGACGCGTTCGGTCAGCTCGAGGTGCAGATCGAACTTGGCGGTGACCACGTCCAGCGGCACCCCGGCCACTTCCAGGCCCGGCAGGGTGAAGGTGGCCGCGCCGGTGTTCTGGAACGAGAGCATGACCTGGAACAGCGGGTGGCGGGCCTGCGAGCGCGCCGGGTTGAGGATCTCGACCAGGCGCTCGAACGGCAGGTCGGCGTGGCCGAAGGCGGCCAGGTCGATGTCCTTGGTGGTGGCCAGCAGTTCGGTGAACTTGGCGCCGGCGTCCACCGGGGTGCGCAGCACCAGGGTGTTGACGAACATGCCGATGGCGTCGTCCAGCACCTGCTCGCCGCGGCCGGCCACGGCGGTGCCGATGGCGATGTCGTCGCCGCCCGAGAGCCGGGCCAGCACCGCGGCGAAGGCCGCGTGCACGACCATGAACAGGCTCGCGCCGTGCTCGCGCGCCAGGGTGTTCAGGCCGTCGAGCAGATCGGCGTCGATCGTGAACTCGTGCACGCCACCGCGATTGGAGGCCACGGCCGGGCGCTGCCGGTCGGCGGGCAGATCGATCTGATCGGGCAGCCCGGCCAGGGTGCGGGACCAGTAGCCCACCTGCTGGGCGATCAGCGAGTCCGCGTCGTCCTCCGAGCCGAGCGTCTCGCGCTGCCACAGCGCGAAGTCCGCGTACTGCACCGGCAGCGGAGCCCACTGCGGCACGGCGCCATTGGCGCGCGAGGCGTAGGCGAGCATGACGTCGCGTGCCAGCGGGCGCACCGACCAGCCGTCACCGGAGATGTGGTGCACCACGAAAACCAGGACGTACGTGGGCTGCTCGGCATCGGAGACGCGGAACAGCCCCGCGCGCACCGGCGCGGTCACGGTCACGTCGAAGCCGGTGAGCACCAGTTCGGCGACCCGGTCCCGCAGCTCGGCCTCGGTGACGTCCACGGGCGCGGAGTCCACGGCGACCTGGTCGGCGGGCAGCACCACCTGCACGCCACGGCCTTCGGCGTTCTCCGGGTAGTAGGTGCGCAGCACCTCGTGCCGTTCGAGCACGTCGCCGACCGCGGCCCGCAGCGCCGCCACGTCGAGTTCGCCGGTGAGGCGGACCGCGAGCGGGATGTTGTTCACCGCGGAAGCGGTGTCGAAGCGGTTCAGGAACCACATGCGCTGCTGCGCCAGCGACAGCGGAATCTCGTCCGGGCGCTGCTGGGCCACGAGTTCCCGGCGCGCGCCGGTGCCCGCCTGCACCGCGACGCGGGCGGCCAGGGCCGCGACGGTCGGGGCGTCGAAGAGCGCGCGGACCGGCACCCGGGTGTCCAGGGCCGCGCCGAGGCGGGCCACGACCTGGGTGGCGATGAGCGAGTTGCCGCCGAGCTCGAAGAAGTCGTCGTCCGCGCCGACGGGCTGCTCCAGTCCGAGAACCTCGGCGAAGACCGCGGCGACCGCCGATTCGGCCGGGGTGGACGGCGCGCGGAATTCGCGCGCCTCGAAGACCGGTTCGGGCAGCGCCTTGCGATCCAGCTTGCCGCTGGTGTTGAGCGGGAAGGCGTCCAGGGCCACCACGGCGGCCGGAATCATGTAGACGGGCAGCGACTGCCCGGCCTGGGCGAGCAGCTCGCGCGGCTCGATCTCGTATCCCGGCGCGGGCACCGTGTAGGCCACCAGCTGATCGCCGGTCGGGGTGGGCACCACCAGCACCGCGGCCTGGCTGACCGAAGGCTGCGCCAGCAGCGCGGTCTCGATCTCGCCGAGCTCGATGCGCTGACCGCGGAACTTCACCTGGAAATCGGTGCGGCCGATGTACTCCAGCCGCTGCGACTCCCCGGCCGGCTCGCGCCACACCACCAGGTCACCGGTGCGGTACATACGCTGCCCCGGCTCGAAGGGGTTGGCCACGAAGCGATCCGAGGACAGATCCGGGCGGGCGACATAGCCGCGCGCCAGCTGATCGCCCGCCAGGTACAGCTCACCCGCGACACCCACCGGGGTGGGCCGCAAACGCGAATCCAGTACGTAGACACGGCTGTTCCACTGCGGAATACCGATCGGCGCGGTCCGGGTGTCGGCGGCGGTCACCTGCCAGTAGGTGATCGACACCGCGGCCTCGGTCGGACCGTACAGGTTGTGCACCGCGATGTCGCCGAGTTCACGGACGGCAGCCGCGGTCTCCGGCGGCAGCGCCTCGCCGATGACGAACACGTCGCGCAGCGTCGGCAGCGAACCCGCGGGGGTGTGCGCGGCGAACACCGTGAGCATGGACGGCACGAAGTCGGTGACCGTCACGCCCTGCGCGGCGATGACGTCCGCGATGTACGCGGGGTCGCGATGCCCGTCGTGCGTGGCGACCACCAGGGTCGACCCGACGCGCAGCGGCATGAAGTAGCCCCACAGCGACACGTCGAACGTGGTCGCGGTCTTCTGGAAGTACACGTCCGCAGCACCCATCGGGTACTCGGCCAGCATCCACTCGATCTGATTGTCGATGGCCGCGTGCGTGACCGCGACGCCCTTCGGGCGACCGGTCGAGCCCGAGGTGAAGATGACATACGCGGTGTTGGACGACCGCACCGGTCCCAGTCGTTCGGCGCTCGCGATGGGCGTGCCCGGGTAGCCGGACAGGTCCTCGACGTCGATCTCCAGCACGGCACGATCACCGGCGTCGAAATCGTCACGGCTGGTGGACAGTACGGCGACCGGCTGGGCGGTGTCGAGCACGTGCCCGATGCGCTCGGCCGGATGGTCGGGGTCCAGCGGCACGTACGCGCCACCGGCCTCGAGCACCGCGTACATCGCCACCACGAGATCCAGCGAACGCCGGATGCCCAGGGCCACCAGCGATTCCGGTCCGACCCCGGCCGCGATCAGGCGGCGGGCCAGCTTGTTGACCCGCTCGGCGAACTCGCCGTAGGACAGACTCGTCCCCTCGAACACGACGGCCGTCGCGTCCGGGGTCGCCGCGGCCTGCGCCACGAAGCCCGAGGTCAGGGTGTAGGCGTCGCCGCCGTCCCGGCTCGCACCCGCGTGCAGCGTGTGCCCGGTGTCGTTCCAGTCCACCAGGATCCGGCCGCGCTCGGCCTGCTCCAGCAGCTCGATGTCGCCGATGGCGAGCTCGGGCCGGTCCGCGATGGACCGCAGCAGCAGTCCGAAGCGCTCGCCGAACAGCTCCATGGTGGCGGCGTCGAACAGGTCGGTGGCGTAGATGAGTTCGGCGGTCAGTCCGGTCGGGGCGGCCGCGCCGTTACCCGAGACATCTTGTGCGGCAGCCTGTTCGGTGAGCACCAGTTGCAGGTCGAACTTGGCGGTGTCCAGCGGCAGATCGACGCCGCTGACGGTGAGGCCGGGCAGTTCCAGCACGGCCGCGGCGTGGTTCTGGAATGCCAGCATGACCTGGAACAGCGGGTGGCGGTTCTGCGCGCGAGCCGGGTTGAGGATCTCGACCAGGCGCTCGAACGGCAGGTCGGCGTGCCCGAAGGCCCCGATGTCGGTGGCGCGCACCGACTCCAGCAGCGCGGTGAAGTCCGCGCCGGTGTCGACCGGCGTGCGCAGCACCAGGGTGTTGACGAACATGCCGATCAGGTCGTCCAGGGCGCGTTCACCGCGGCCGGCGACCGGGGTGCCGATGGCGATGTCGGCCTCGCCGGACAGGCGCGAGAGCAGCGCGGCCAGCGCGGCGTGCGCGACCATGAACAGCGTCGCGCCCCGCGAGCGGGCCAATTCGGCCAGCTTGCCGTGGGTTTCGGCGTCGATGGTGAACACGTGCGTCGCGCCGCGACCGCTGGCGGCCGCCGGGCGCGGGCGATCGGACGGCAGATCCAGCTGCTCGGGCAGCCCGCGCAGGGTCTCGCCCCAGTACGAGATCTGCTGGGCGATAACCGATTCCGCGTCGGCCTCGTCGCCGAGCACTTCGCGCTGCCACAGGGCGTAGTCCGCGTACTGGACCGCGAGCGGCTGCCAGCCCGGCTCGCCGCCCTCGACGCGCGCGCCGTAGGCGGTCATGACATCGCGGGTCAGCGGGCCCATCGACACGCCGTCGGCGGAGATGTGGTGCACCACCAGCGCGAGGATGTGCTCGGTCGGGCTGACCTCGAACAGGCGGGCGCGGAACGGCACCTCGGCGGTGACGTCGAAACCGCGCAGCAGGAATTCCGAGAGGGCGCGCGGCATGTCGGCGTCGGCCACCTCGACCGGGGTCAGGTCCGGGATGACCTGTCCGGTGGGAACGATCTCCTGGTACGCGACGCCGTCGATCTCGGGGTAACGGGTGCGCAGGGACTCGTGGCGCGCCAGCACGTCGGCGACCGCGATCTGCAGCGCCTGGCGATCCACCAGACCCGACAGCCGCACCGCGGCCGGGATGTTCTCCACGGCCGACTCGGTGTCGAAGCGGTTCAGGAACCACATGCGCTGCTGCGCCAGCGAGAGCGGCAGTCGCTCGGGACGCTCGCGCGCCACCAGGGCCTGCCTGCGGCCCGAACCCGAGTGCACCTCGGCGCGCGCGGCCAGCGCCGCGACCGAGGACGCCTCGAAGATCTCGCGCACGCCCAGTTCGGTGTCCAGCGCCGCCGACAGGCGGGCCGCGACCTGGGTGGCGATCAGCGAGTTGCCGCCGAGCGCGAAGAAATCGTCGTCCAGGCCGACGCGCTCGAGGCCGAGGATCTCCTCGAAGATGCCCGCCACGATCTGTTCGACCGGCGTGACCGGGGCGCGGAAGACCGCGGCCTCGAACACCGGCGCGGGCAGCGCCTTGCGGTCCAGCTTGCCCGAGGCGTTGAGCGGGAACTCCTCCAGCACCAGCAGGATGGACGGCACCATGTACGCGGGCAGGCGATCTGCCAGCTCCGCGCGCACGGCTTCCACGTCCACGGCGCGGCCGGCGGCCGCGATGACGTAGGCGACCAGCTGGTCGCCGGTGTGCACGTCGCCGCGCACCACGACCACGGATTGAGCGATCGAATCCAGTGCGGTGAGCGCGGATTCGATCTCGCCGAGCTCGATGCGCAGACCGCGCAGCTTCACCTGGAAGTCGGTGCGGCCCAGGTACTCGATCTCGCCGCCGCCGGTCCACATGACCAGGTCGCCGGTGCGGTACATGCGGTCGCCGGACCCGAAGGGGTTGGCCACGAAGCGATCCGCGGTGATGTCCGGGCGCGCCACATAGGCCGTCGCGAGCTGATCACCCGCCAGGTAGAGCTCACCCGCGACACCCACCGGAACCGGCCGCAACCGCGAATCCAGCACGTACACCTGGGTGTTGAACACCGGGCGGCCGATCGGCACGGTGTCGATGTCGGCCACGTCGACCCGGTGGTAGGTGACGTCGACCGCGGCCTCGGTGGGGCCGTACAGGTTGTGCAGCTCGGCGCCGGTGATCTCGCGCAGGCGCTGGGCGGGCTTGGGGGACAGGGCCTCACCGGAGGCGAACACCAGGCGCAGGCTCTCGCAGCGCACGGCGGCGGGCTCGGCCACGAAGACCGCGAGCATGGACGGCACGAAGTGGGTGACCGTCACCCCGGCCCGGGCGATGAGGTCGGCCAGGTACGCCGGGTCGCGATGGCCGTCCGGCTTGGCGATGACCAGCGTCGCGCCGATCTGCAAGGGCCAGAAGAACTCCCACACCGACACGTCGAAGGTCGCCGGGGTCTTCTGCAGCACGACGTCGTCGGCGGCGAGCCCGTATTCGGACTGCATCCACACCAGGCGGTTCACGATGGCCGCGTGCGGCACGGCAACGCCCTTGGGGCGGCCGGTCGAACCCGAGGTGAAGATGACGTAGGCGGTGTTCGAAGCCCGCAGCGGCGCGAGGCGATCCGCGTCGGTGAGCGGCGCGGCCGAGTACCCGGCCAGATCAAGCAGATCGATGCGGACCTGCGCGGTGTCCACCGGCAGATCCTCGCCCGCGGTCAGCACGGTCACCGGGTCGGCGGTGGCCAGGATGTATTCGGTGCGCTCGGCCGGGTGGTCGGGGTCGAGCGGCACGTAGGCCGCACCGGCGGCCGACACCGCGTACATGCCCACGACCAGGTCGATGGAGCGGCGCATGCCCAGCGCGACAAAGGATTCCGCGCCGACGCCGCGCTCGATGAGCCAGCGTGCCAGGCGGTGCACCCGCCCGGCCAGCTCGCCGTAGGACAGACTCGTCCCCTCGAAGACGAGCGCGGTCGCGTCCGGGGTCCGCTCGGCCTGCGCCTCGAACAGCGCGACCAGGGTGGCCGCGGTATCACCGGAGGCGGCGCGCACGCCGCCCTCGGCGTCGTCCTCGGCCGTCCCGCCGCCGGTGAGCACGGCCAGCACGGTGTCCACGTCGTAGGCGGTGTCGTTCCATTCGGACACCACCTGCTCGCGCTCGAAGATGTCGAGCAGCTCGATGTCGCCCACCGCGGCGGCCGGATTCGCGGTGATGGCGGTGAGCACCCGGATCAGGCGATCCGCGATGCGGCGCACGGTGGCCTCGTCGAACAGGTCCCGCAGGTAGCCCGCGCGCACGCGCAGGCGGGTGTCCAGCTGGGCGATGAGCGTCAGCGGGTAGTGGGTGGCGTCGGCGGCCTCGAGGTTGGTGACCCCCATGCCGTCGATGTCGGCGGCCTGCGCCCGGATCCCCTCGGCGTCGACCGGATAGGACTCGAACACCACCAGGGTGTCGAACAGCCCGCCGATGCGCGCCGCCGACTGGATGTCGGCCAGGCCGACGTAGTGGTGGTCCAGCAGGTCGGCCTGCTCGCCCTGGGTGCGCGTGAGCAGCGCGCGCGCCGATTCGGACGGATCGAAGGCGACCCGCACCGGCACGGTGTTGATGAACAGGCCCACCATGGATTCCACGCCCGTGAGCTGGGCGGGACGGCCGGAGACGGTGGTGCCGAACAGGACGTCCTCGCGGCCGGTGAGCCGGCCGAGCAGCAGGCCCCAGGCGACCTGGAGCACGGTGTTCGGGGTGACGCCGATGTCCGCGGCCAGCGCGGTCAGGCGTGCGGTGGCGGTCTCGTCCAGCTCGAAGAAGTACTCGCCGGACAGCGCGGTGATCTCCCGCCCGGCGTCGGGCCGGGTGAGCAGGGTCGGCTCGGAGACCCCGCGCAGGGAGTGCTTCCAGGCGTCGAGGGAAGCCGTACGGTCCTGCTGCGCAACCCATTCCAGGAAGTAGCGGTAGGAGCGCACGGGCGGCAGCACCGCGGCGTCGGCATGCGTGGCGTACAGCACCAGCAGGTCCTGCATGAGCAGCGGCATGGACCAGCCGTCGAGCAGGATGTGGTGGTTCGCCACCGCCAGCTGCCACTCGTCGGCGGCGGTCTGCACCAGGGTGAAGCGGATCAGCGGCGGTTCGGTGAGGTCGAAACGCCGCACGCGATCGGCCTCGAGAATGTCACCGGCGTACCCGGTCTCGGTGCGATCGTGCTGTGCCCAGGCCGCGTGCACCTTGTCCAGCACGACCTGCACCGGCACACCGGCGGCGTCGGAAACGTAGGCGGTGCGCAGGATCTCGTGCCGGTCCAGCAGCGCCTGCGCGGCCGCGCGCAGGCGGTCCGCGTCCACGCGCCCGGTCAGGGTCAGCACCACCTGCGCGGTGTAGACGTCCACCGAGGTGGCCGCCAGCTGGGCGTGGAAGAGCAGACCCGACTGCAGCGCCGACAGCGGCCACACCTGGTCGATGACGCCGAAACGCTGTTCCCAGCCGTCGATGTCGCGCTGGGTGATGCGCACCAGCCCGAAGTCGGACGGCGTATGCCCACCGGCCTGCGCCGATTCCGCATGCCGCGCAACGGCTTCCAGCGCGGCGACCCACAGCGCGCCGAACTCGGCGACGTCGGCCGCGTCCAGCAGCGTGCTCGGGTAGCCGATATTGGCGGTCAGGTGATCGCCGACCACGATGGCGTTGATGTCGAGCGGGGCCATGGCCGGCATGTCGGCGTCGTACGCGCCGCCCAGATCGGCCAGCTCGGCGGCCGGGATCCAGCCGAAGCCGCGCAGCGCCTCGGGCACCTCGGCGGTGTTGACCCGGCCCAGGTAGTTGAAGCTGACCTGGCCGGGCAGCCGCGCCGGCAGCTGATCGGCGGTGGCCTGGTTCAGGTAGCGCAGCAGGCCGTAGCCGATGCCCTTGTCCGGCACCGCGAGCAGCTGCTCCTTGATCGCCTTGATGGCGTGGCCCATGGCCGGGCCGCCGGCCAGCGCGGCGTCCACGTCGATCCGCGACAGCTCGAAGCGGACCGGGAAGATGGCGGTGAACCAGCCGACGGTGCGGGACAGGTCCGCGCCGGGCACGACCTCTTCCTCACGGCCGTGGCCTTCCAGCCGGATGAGCGCGGAGTCGTCCCCCGCGGCGACGCCCCGGCCGGAGCGCCACTTCGCGACGGCCAGCGCCAGCGCGGTCAGCAGACCGTCGTTGACGCCGCCGTGGAACAGCGCGGGCACGGTGGTCAGCAGCGACCTGGTGACCTCGGCGGACAGCTCGACCCGGTGCTTGTCCAGCACCGCGGTGACGTCGACCGCAGGGTCCAGCGGCCGCGCGGTGAGCAGCGGATCCGGACCGTCGACGACGCCGCGCCAGAACTCGAGTTCGGCCACCCGCGATTCGGTGGCGGCCTCGCGTTCGAGCGCGTGCGCCCAGGTGCGCATGCTGGTCTCGGGCGCGACCAGCTCGGGCGACTGCCCGGCGGCCAGCTGTCCCCAGGCGGTGACGAAATCGGGCACCAGGATGCGCCAGGTGACGCCGTCCACGACCAGGTGGTGCGCGGCCACGATCAGGCGGCCCGCGCGCGAGCCGTCGCTCGGGACCAGCCACACGAACCGGATCACCACACCCGCGGTGGGGTCGAGCCGGTCGAGGGTGGCATCGAGTGCGGCGGAGGCGATCTCGACCAGTTCGGCGTCGCTCGCGGCGGCGTCGAACTCGGTGCGGTCGATGAGCGCGTCCACATCGACGGCCCCGGCCGCGGCCGTCTCCACGATCCAGTCCGCGCCCGGCACCCGGCGCAGGCGCGCCCGCAGCATGTCGTGGCGGTCGATGACCGCGCCGACGGTGGCGGCGATGCCCGCGCGGTCGATGCCGACCGGCAGCTCCAGGGCCATGGTCTGGTTGAAGCGCCCGAACGCGCCGGGGCGCTCGACCATGAACCGCACCACCGGGGTGAGCGGCATGACGCCGACGCCCCCGCCGGGCAGTTCGAGCAGCTTCGGCGCCGAATCACCCTGGGCGTCCGCGGTTTCGGCGACGGCGGCCAGCCCGGCGACGGTGCGCTGTTCGAACACGTCGCGCGGGCTGAAGACCACCCCGCGCGCCTTCGCCCGCGACACCAGCTGGATCGAGACGATGGAATCGCCGCCCAGCGCGAAGAAGGAGTCGTCGATGCCGACCCGCTCCAGTCCCAGCACCTCGGCGAACACCTCGGAGATGGTGTGCTCCAGCGCGTTCCGCGACGCCCGGAAGACGACCTCGGTGGCGAAGACCGGTTCGGGCAGCGCCCTGCGATCCAGCTTGCCGACCGGGGTCAGCGGCACCCGGTCGATGACCATGACCGCGGACGGCACCATGTAGGCGGGCAGGCGCTGCTCCACGAACGCGGTGACCGCGGCGATGTCGATCGACTGTCCCGGCGCGGCAACGACATACGACACCAGCGAGGTCGCGCCGGCGGCGTTCTTGTGGCCGACGGTGACCGCGAAGTCCACGCTCTCGTGCGCGGCCAGCGCCGCGTCGATCTCGCCGAGTTCGATGCGGAAACCGCGCACCTTGACCTGGAAGTCCGAGCGGCCCACGTACTCGACCTCGCCGGTGCGGGTCCAGCGGACCACGTCACCGGTGCGGTACATGCGCGCGCCCGGCACGGCCGGGTTGGCGACGAAGCGGTCAGCGGTCAGGGCCGGGCGGGCGTGGTAGCCGCGCGCCAGCTGGATGCCGGAGATGTAGAGCTCGCCCGCGACGCCGACCGGAACCGGGCGCAGCCGGTTGTCCAGGATCAGCGACTGCATGCCGCGGGTGGGACCGCCGATGGTGACCAGATCACCCGCCACCAGCGCGTCGCTGATGTTGGTCATGATCGTGGTCTCGGTCGGGCCGTACCCGTTGTGGAAGGCGCGAATCGTGCCGTCCGCCAGCGGGACCGCCCACTTGGCGACCAGATCCGCCGGGACGGCCTCGCCGCCGGCGACCAGCACCCGCAGCGAGTCCAGGCCGGTGGGATCGAAGGTCGCCAGTGCGGCCGGGGTGATGAACGCGTGCGTGACGCCTTCGGAGCGGATCAGCTCCGAGAGCTCGTCACCGCCGTACACGCCCGGCGGGACGACGACGAGCGTGCCGCCCGCGCCGATCGCCAGCAGGAACTCGAGAATCGACGCGTCGAACGACGGCGATGCGAAATGCAGTGCGCGCGAGGAGGAATCGAGCCCGTAGCGCTCGGCCTGCTCGACGCTGAAGTTGGCAAGACCGGCGTGCGTGACCACCACGCCCTTGGGCAGGCCGGTGGAGCCGGAGGTGTAGATGACGTACGCCGGATGCTCCGGGCGCAGCGGGCGCACCCGGTCCGCGTCGGAAATCGCTTCGGCGGCGACGCCGTCGAGGTCCAGATCCTCCAGGACCAGCCATTCCACCGAATCGGGCAGATCCGCGCGCACGGACGCGACGGTCAGGCCGACCGGGGAACCCGAGTCGGTGACCATGTGCGCGATGCGGTCGGCCGGGTAGTTCGGGTCGACCGGCACGAACGCCGCGCCGGTCTTGGTGACGGCCCATTCGGCGAAGTACGAATCGTCCGAGCGGGGCACCGCGATGGCGACCAGGTTCTCGGTGCCGATGCCGCGGTCGATGAGCAAGCGCGCCAGGCGATTCGAGCGAGCGTCAAGCTCGGCGTAGGACAGACCCGTCCCCTGGAAGCGGACGGCGGTTCCGCGCGGATCGCGCGCCACGGCCGCGGCCAGCAGGTCGGGCAGGGTGGCGGCCGGGATCGCGGGCAGCCCGTGCCGCGCGACCAGATCGGCGCGCTCGTCCCGATCGAGGATGTCGATCGCGCCGACCGGGATCTCCGGGTTCGCGGCGACGGCCTCGAGCACCCGCAGCCAGCGCTGCGCGAAACCGGCGGCGGTGTCCGCGTCGAACAGGTCGGCGGCGTAGGTCAGCGCCAGCGCCATGCCCGAATCCTGTTCGGACAGCGTGAATTGCAGATCGAACCGGGAGATGTTCTCGTCCAGGTCGAGCGCGGCGACGCTCAGGCCCGGCAGCTCGAGGGCGGCGCGATCCAGGTTCTGGAAGGCCAGCATGACCTGGAACAGCGGATTGCGCGCCTGCGACCGCTCGGGGGCCAGCAGTTCGACCAGCCGCTCGAACGGCACGTCGGCGTTGCCGAAGGCGTCCAGGTCGGCGTGCCGGGCGCGATCGAGCAGGTCGGAGAACGACTCCGCCGGATCGATCCCGGTGCGCAGCACCAGGGTGTTGACGAACATGCCGACCAGGTCGTCCAGCGCGGCCTCGCCGCGGCCGGCGACCGGGGTGCCGACCGAGATGTCGTCACCGCCCGACAGCCGGGCCAGCAGCACCGCCAGCGCGGAGTGCATGACCATGAACAGCGAGGAGCCGCGCCCGCGGGCGAGTTCCTCCAGCGCGCCGATCAGCTCGGGGCTCAGCGCCCGCTGCACGGTCGCGCCGCGGTGGGTGGCCACCGCGGGCCGCGGGCGATCGGTCGGGAGCGCCAGCTCCTCCGGCGCGCCGGCCAGCACCCGCTGCCAGTACCCGACCTGGCGGGCCATGATCGAGCCCGAATCCTCCTCCGAGCCGAGCACTTCGCGCTGCCAGACGGCGAAGTCGGCGTATTGCACCGCGAGCGGAGCCCAGCCGGGCACCGCACCCTGGGTGCGCGCGGAGTAGGCCACCATCACGTCGCGGGACAGCGGGGCCATGGAGAAGCCGTCACCGGCGATGTGGTGCACCACGACCACCAGGACGTGCTCGCGGCCACCGGCCTCGGGCTCGCCCTCGGCGGCGGGCGCGCCCACCCGGAACAGCCGGGCACGCAGCGGAACCTGGTCCGCCACATCGAATCCGACGGTGGCGAAGGCGGTCACCGTGTCGATCAGCGCCGCCGGGGCGACCGTGACCGGGCGCAGATCCAGGGCGATCTGCTCGGCGGGCACGACCACCTGCATCGGCGTGCCGCCGTGCTCGGGGTAGCGGGTGCGCAGCGACTCGTGCCTGCGCACGACATCGGCGACGGCCAGTTCCAGTGCGGCGGTGTCGAGTTCGCCGGTGAGGCGAATCGCCAGCGGCAGGTTGTAGGCCGCCGAGGAGGTGTCGTACTGGTTCAGGAACCACATGCGCTGCTGCGCGAACGACAGCGGCGCGGGCGCGCCGGGCACGCGCGGGCGCGCCACGAGCTTGGCGCGCGACGCGCCGTCGGCGTGCGATTCGATACGCGCGGCGAGGGATTCGACCGTGGTCGCCTCGAAGAGCGTGCGCACCGCGACCGTGGTGTCCAGAGCCGCGCCGATGCGCGAGACCACCCGGGTGGCGATGAGCGAGTTGCCGCCCAGGTCGAAGAAGTCGTCGTCCAGGCCGACCCGCGGCAGGTCCAGGACCTCCGCGAAGACGGCGGCGACCGTCTCCTGCGTCGGGGTCTCCGGCGCGCGGAACGCGCGCGCCTGCACCGCCGGGGCGGGCAGGGCACGGCGATCGAGCTTGCCGTTGACGGTCAGCGGAATGGCGTCGAGGGTGACCACCGCGGCGGGCACCATGTAGGAGGGCAGTCGCTCCCCCGCACCGTCGCGCACCGCGAGCAGCCAGGTCTCGGAGACGGTTTCGCCGGTCTCGGGCACCACGTACGCCACGATGCGCTGATCGCCCGGCTGATCCTCGCGCACGATGACCGCGGCCTGGGCCACGCCCGCCTGCGCCAGGACGGCGGCCTCGATCTCGCCGAGCTCGATGCGGAAACCGCGCACCTTGACCTGATCGTCCGCGCGCCCGAGGTATTCGAGCTCACCGAAGCGGTTCCAGCGCGCGACGTCGCCCGAGCGGTAGAGGCGGCTGCCGTCGGTACCGAAGGGAGCGGCCACGAACCGGGCCGCGGTCAGGTCCGGGCGGCCCAGGTAGCCGCGCGCCAATTGCGCACCGGCGACGTACATCTCGCCCGCGACGCCCACCGGCACCGGATGCAGGCGCTCGTCGAGCACGTACACCCGCAGGCCGGCGATGGCGCGGCCGACCACGCTGCCGGTGGCGGCGGCGATGGTGTCGGCGTCGAGCACACGGTGCGAGACGTGCACCGTGGTCTCGGTGATGCCGTACATGTTCACCAGGTACGGGGTGGAGTCACCGTGCCGGGCAACCCAATCCGAGAGCCGGCGCAGTTCGAGGGCCTCGCCGCCGAAGATCACGTAGCGCAGCGCCAGCGCGTCCGGGCCGGTTCCGCCGCCCGCGATGCGATCGGCCTCGGCCAGCTGGTAGAACGCCGACGGCGTCTGGTTGAGCACGGTGACCCGTTCGCGGCGCAGCAGTTCCAGGAACTGCTCCGGCGAGCGCGAGACGTAGTAGTCGACGACCACGAGGGTGCCGCCGTACAGCAGCGGTCCCCACAGCTCCCAGACCGAGAAGTCGAAGGCGTAGGAGTGGAACAGCGTCCACACGTCGTCCGGTCCGAAACCGAACTCCCGATCGGTGTTGGCCATGAGCCGCACCACGTTCCGGTGCGCCACCGCGACGCCCTTGGGGCGGCCGGTGGAACCCGAGGTGTAGATCACGTACGCGACGTGATCGGGGTGCAGCGGGGCGATCCGATCGGCGTCGGTGATCGGCCCGTCCTCGGCGTCCTCGATGTCGCCGGCTTCCACGCCGTAGCCGTCCAGCAGCACGGTGGGCAGTCCGGCCGGCACCCGCACCTGCACGGTGGAATCGAGCACCACGCTGGTGGGCCGGGCGTCCTCGAGCACGAAGGCGATGCGATCGGCCGGGTAGCTCGGATCGACCGGCACGTAGCCCGCACCGGTCTTGATGACCGCGAGCAGCGCGACGACCAGGTCCAGCGAGCGCGGCAGCAGCACCGCGACCAGCGACTCCGGGCCCGCACCGTCCTCGATCAGCCTGCGCGCGACCACATTCGCGCGCCGGTCCAGATCGGAGTAGGTCAGCTCGTCCGCGCCGAAGCGCACGGCGATCCGCTGCGGATGCGCGGCCACGGCCCGATCGAAGAGTCCGGACAGGGTCGCCTCGGACGCCGCGAACGGACCGGTCAGCGCACCGACCGGATCGGCGAAAAGACCGGTGTCCGAGCCGAACACGCTCTCGGCGATGCTGCGGGTGACCGCGCCGGTGGTGGCCGCGGCCGTCAGGCGCGCGGCGTCGGCCAGCGCGACGATGTCCGCGCCCGCCGAGACCCAGCGCTCGGAGACGTCCAGGCGCTCGCTCTCCCCGAGCAGATCGATGTCGCCGAGCAGGACGGCCGGATCCTCGGTGACCGCGTGCAGGATCCGGACGAGGCGCTCGGCGAACGAGGCCACGGTCTCGGGATCGAACAGATCGGTGGCGTAATTCCAGGACAGGCCGAGCGAACCGTCGGCCCGCTCCCCCACGGTCAGCTGTACGTCGAACTTCGCGGTGCCTGCGTCGAATTCGACCGGCTCGACCACGAGTTCGGGCAGTTCGAGGGCGATCGAGTCCTTGGCGGCGCCGAATTCGCGGCCCGCCGCGGACGCCGCCTCGAAGGTCAGCGCGACCTGGAACAGCGGATGGTGCGCCTGCGAGCGCACCGGGCTCAGCACGTCGACCAGCCGCTCGAACGGCACGTCCGCGTGCGCGAAGGCGGCCAGGTCGGTGCGCCGCACCTCGGCGAGCAATTCCCGGAAGGTGTTGTCCGGCAACACCGGGGTGCGCAGCACCAGGGTGTTGACGAACATGCCGACGAGGTCGTCCAGCGCGCGCTCACCGCGCCCCGCGATGGGCGTGCCGACCGCGACGTCGATCGAACGGGACAGGCGCGCGGACCACGTCGCCAGCGCGGCGTGCAGCACCATGAACAGCGTGACGTCGTGTTCGCGCGCGAGCGCGGTCAGCGCCCGGTGCAGTTCGGCGTCGACCGCGAACTCGTAGGTGCCGCCGGCGTTGCTGGCGACCTCGGGACGCGGGCGGTCCGCGGGCAGTTCGATCTGCTCGGGCAGATCGCGCAGCTGCTCGGACCAGTAGGACACCTGCTGGGCCGCGATGGATTCCGGGTCGCTCTCGACGCCGAGCACCGTGCGCTGCCACAGCGCGTAATCGGCGTACTGCACCGGCAGCGGCGCCCAGTCCGGCGCCTGCCCGCCGCCACGGGCGAGATACGCCCCCACCACGTCGCGCAGCAGCGGCCGCAGCGAGAAGCCGTCCGCGCTGATGTGGTGCAGCACCAGCACCAGCACGTGCTCGCCGGGATTCAGGCTCAGCACCGTCGCGCGGAAGGGCAGCTCGCGGGTGACGTCGAAGTACACGGTGGCGAGTTCGGTGATGCGCGAGGCCAATTCGCTCGCGGTGACCGTCTCGGACCGCACCTGGAAGTCGAGTTCGGCGGGATCGAGCACCCGCTGGAAGCCGTCGCCGGCGACCTCGGGATACACCGTGCGCAGTGCCTCGTGCCGGGCCAGCACGTCGCCGACGGCCGCCCCGAGCGCGTCGAGGTCGATGGCGCCGGTCAGCTTCAGCGCCACCGGGATGTTGTTCACCGCGGTCCGGTTGTCGAACCGGTTGAGGAACCACATGCGCTGCTGCGCCGGCGACAGCGGCGCCAGCGCCACCGTCTCCCCGGTGGGCAGGGTGGTGGCCGCGGGCCGCTCCTGCGGCACCAGCGGCGCCCGGCTGCCGGTGCCGACGCGCGACTCCAGCTGCGCCGCCAGCCCGGCCACCGTGGCGGTCTCGAACAGCGCGCGCAGCGGGATGTCGGCGTCCAGCGCGGCGGACAGTCGCGAGATCACCTGGGTGGCCACGAGCGAGTTGCCGCCGAGCTCGAAGAAATCGTCGTCCAGGCCCACGCGCTCGCCGCCGAGCACGTCGGCGAACACGCCCGCCACGGTCTGCTCCACCGGCGTCACCGGGGCGCGGTACACCTTGGCCGCGAAGGCCGGGGCGGGCAGCGCCTTGCGATCCAGCTTGCCCGAGGCGTTGAGCGGGAAGGCGTCCAGCACCACGTAGGCGGCGGGCACCATGTAGGCCGGAAGCCGCTGCGACAGTTCGTTCTTGACGCTCTCGGTGTCGATCGCGCCGTCGGCGGGCACCAGGTAGGCCACCAGCTGATCGCCGGTGCGCTCGTCGGCTCGCACCACGACCACCGACTGGGCGACCGCGGGCAGCGCCGCCAGGGCGGCCTCGATCTCGCCGAGCTCGATGCGCAGACCGCGCAGCTTCACCTGGAAGTCGGTGCGGCCCAGGTACTCCAGTTCCCCGGTACCGGTCCACACCACCAGGTCGCCGGTGCGGTACATGCGCTGGTTCGCCGCGAAGGGGTTGGCCACGAAGCGATCCGCGGTGATGTCCGGGCGCGCCACATAGGCCGTCGCGAGCTGATCACCCGCCAGGTAGAGCTCACCCGCGACACCCACCGGAACCGGCCGCAACCGCGAATCCAGCACGTACACCTGGGTATTGAAGACCGGGGCGCCGATCGGCACGCTCACCGTGTCGGCGTCGACGACCTCGTGGAAGGTGACGTCGACCGCGGCCTCGGTCGGGCCGTACAGGTTGTGCAGGCGCGCACCGGTCAGCGCGCGCAACTGCTGCGCGGTGGTGGCGGGCAGCCCTTCACCGGAGGCGAACACGTTGAGCAGGTTGGAGTTCTTGCCTCCGCCCCGCTGCGCCGGGTCCAGGGCCGCGACGAAGACGGCGAGCATCGACGGCACGAAGTGGGCGGTGGTGATGCCCTCTTCGTCGATGACGCCCAGCAGGTAGGCGGGATCGCGGTGGCCGTCCGGCTTGGCGATCACCAGGCGGGCGCCGACCTGCAGCGGCCAGAAGAACTCCCACACCGACACGTCGAAGGTGGCCGGGGTCTTCTGCAGCACCACGTCGTGGCCGGCCAGCCCGTACTGCGCGTGCATCCACACCAGGCGGTTGACGATCGCGGCGTGCGAAACGGCCACACCCTTGGGGCGGCCGGTCGAACCCGAGGTGAAGATGACGTAGGCGGTGTTGCCCGGGCGCAGCGGGGTCCGGCGCTCGGCGTCGCTCAGCGGGGTGTCGGCGAAGCCGGACAGATCCAGCTCGTCGATGCGAACCTGCTGTGCCGCGATGCCTTCCAGGTCCGCTCCGGAGGTCAGCACGCACACCGGGCGGGCGGTGTCCAGGATGTACTGCGTGCGCTCGGCCGGATGATCCGGATCCAGCGGCACGTACGCGCCGCCGGCGACCGCGACGGCGTACATGCCCGCCACCAGATCGATCGAACGGCGCATGCCCAGCGCCACATAGGTTTCCGGGCCGACGCCCGCGGCGATGAGCCGGCGCGCGAGTTTGCGCACCCGGGCGGCGAACTCGGCGTAGGACAGACTCGTCCCCTCGAAGGTGACCGCGGTCGCCTCGGGGGTCTGCGCGACCTGCGCCTCGAACAGCGCGACCAGGGTCTGGGCCGCACCCTCGGCGACGTCCGGCAGCGCGGCGTCCAGCTCGAACGCGGTGTCGTTCCAGCCGTGCAGGACCCGCTGGCGCTCGTGATCCAGCAGCAGTTCCACATCGCCGACGCGCACGGCCGGATCGGCCACCACCGCGGTCAGCATGCGCACGAAACGCTGCGCGAACGCATCCGCGAACGCGGCGTCGAAAAGGTCGGTGGCGTAGACGAGTTCGGCCTCCATGGCGGCGGCGTCACCGGCGGCGGGCGCACGGTCCGCCGCGGCGTCGGCGACCTCGCTCAGCGTCAGTTGCAGATCGAACTTGGCCGTCTGCTGGTCGATCTCGAGTTCGGCGACCCGCAGGCCCGGCAGTTCCAGCGCGGTCCGGCCCAGGTTCTGGAAGGAGAGCATGACCTGGAACAGCGGATGGCGCGCCTGCGAACGGGCCGGGTTGAGCACCTCGACCAGGCGCTCGAACGGCAGATCGGCATGCGCGAACGCCTGCAGGTCGCGCTCGCGCACCGTGCCGAGCAGATCGGCGAAGCTCGCGGCGGTGTCCACCGGCGAACGCAGCACCAGGGTGTTGACGAACATGCCGACCAGGTCGTCGAGCGCCTGCTCGCCACGACCGGCCACCGGGATGCCGACGGCGATGTCGTCGGTGCCGCTGGAGCGCGCCAGCAGCGCCGCGAAAGCGCTGTGCACCACCATGAACAGCGTGGTGCCGTGCTGCTGCGCGACCCGCGTCAGCCCGCCGATGAGCTCGCCGGGCACCTGGAACCGGTGCGTGCCCGCGGCGTAGGTGGCCACCGCCGGGCGCGGCCGGACGGACAGGCGCAGTTCGTCCGGCAGCCCGGCCAGGGTCTCGCGCCAGTAGTCGAGCTGTTCGGTGCTCAGCGAACGCGGATCGTCCTCCGCGCCCAGGGTTTCGCGCTGCCACAGCGCGTAATCGGCGTACTGCACCGGCAATTCGGCCCAGCCGGGCGCCTCGCCGCCGCTGCGCGCCACGTAGGCGGTCATGAGATCGCGCACCAGCGGGTTCATCGAGAAGCCGTCGGCGGCGATGTGATGGGCGACCAGCACGAGCACGTGCTCGTCGGCGGCGGTCCGGAAAGCGCGCACACGCACCGGCGGTTCCGCCGTCACGTCGAATCCGCGCCCGGCGAAACCCCGTACCGCGGTGAGCAGTTCGGCGGCGGCCACTTCGGTCACGTCGAGCTGCGGCACCGCGCGGGCGGTGGGCAGCACCCGCTGGTACGCGCGGCCCTCGTGCGAGGGGTAGATCGTGCGCAGCGACTCGTGCCGCGCGACCACGTCCGCGACCGCGGCCCGCATCGCGTCCAGATCCAGTGCGCCCGAGAGCCGCACGGCCGCCGGGATGTTGTTCGCGGCCGAATCGGTGTCGAAGCGGTTCAGGAACCACATGCGCTGCTGGGCGAGCGATAGCGGCGGGTACTCGGGGCGGGTGCGGGCGGTGAGCGCCTGGCGCACACCGGTTCCGGCGTGCGACTCGACCCGCGCGGCCAGGGCCGCCACGGTCGGGGCCTCGAACAGCGCGCGCACGCCGATCTCGGCCTTCAGCGCACCCGAGAGCCGGGCCACGACCTGCGTCGCGACCAGGGAGTTGCCACCGAGCTCGAAGAAGTCGTCGTCCACGCCGATGCGGTCGGCGCCGAGCAGATCGGCGAAGATCTGCGCGACGATCTCCTCGATGGGCGTGGAGGGCGCGCGGAAGCGCTTGGTCTCGAAGACCGGCGCGGGCAAGGCCCGGCGGTCCAGCTTGCCCGAGGCGTTGACCGGGAAGGCGTCCAGCACGACCAGGGCCGCGGGCACCATGTAGGCCGGCAGCGACCGGCCCAGCGCGGCCTTGACCGCGTCGGCGTCGACGACGGACTCCGCGTCGGGAACCACGTAGCCCACCAGCTGATCGCCGGCGTGCGCGTCGGTCCGCACCACCACCACGGACTGGGCGACACCGGGTTCGGCCAGCAGCGCGGCCTCGATCTCGCCGAGCTCGATGCGCAGACCGCGCAGCTTCACCTGGAAGTCGGTGCGGCCCAGGTAGTTCAGCTCACCGGCCGCGGTCCAGGTGACGAGGTCGCCGGTGCGGTACATGCGCGAACCCGAGTCGCCGAACGGGTCGGCCACGAAGCGATCGGCGGACAGGTCCGGGCGGCCCAGGTAGCCCCGGGCGAGCTGATCGCCCGCCAGATAGAGCTCACCCGCGATACCCGGGGCGACCGGGTTCAGGCGCGCGTCGAGGACGTAGGTCCGGGTGTTCCAGACGGGCCGGCCGATCGGCACCGCGACGGCGTCGGCGTCCACGACCTCGTGGTACGTGACGTCGACCGCGGCCTCGGTGGGGCCGTAGAGGTTGTGCAGGCGCGCACCGGTCAGCTCGCGCAGCTTCTGCGCGGTCGGCGCGGGCAACGCTTCACCCGATGCAAAAACTTGGCGGAGACGGAGTTCTTGGCCTCCGCTTCGCTCCGGCGGGTTCGCGGCGCTGGAGGTCTCGTTCTTCCCTCCCTCCGCTCCTCCGCTTCGCTCCCCCGCTCCACTCAGTCCAGAACGAGACGCGCCGCGAACAGGCGGGGATTGCCCATCGCGGGATTGCCCATCGAGAGATTGCCCTTCGAGGGCCGCGGTGAAGACCGCGAGCATGGACGGCACGAAGTGGGCGGTGGTGATTCCGGCCTCGGCGATGAGGTGTGCGAGGTAGGCCGGATCGCGGTGGCCGTCCGGCTTGGCCACGACCAGGCGCGCGCCGGTCTGCAGGGGCCAGAAGAACTCCCACACCGACACGTCGAAGGTGGCCGGGGTCTTCTGCAGGACGGCGTCGCTCGCGTCGATCGGGTACTCGTGCTGCATCCACAGCAGGCGGTTCACGATGGCGCGGTGCTCGACCGCGACGCCCTTGGGGCGGCCGGTGGAGCCGGAGGTGAAGATGACGTACGCGGTGTTCTCCGGCGAGATCGCCTGTCCGCGTTCGGCATCGGTGACCGGAGCGGCCGAGTACCCGTCCAGGTTCAGCGTGTCGATCTCGAGCACGGGCACGTTGCGCCCCGTCACGAAATCGTCCCGGCCGGTGGTCAGGATCGCGGCCGGGCGGGCGGTGTCCAGCACGTAATCGATGCGCTCGTCCGGCTGATCGGGATCCAGCGGCACGTACGCGCCGCCGGCCTCGAGCACGGCGTACATGGCCACGACCAGGTCGGTCGAGCGCCGGATGGCAAGGGCCACCGGCGATTCCGGGCCGACGCCGGACGCGATGAGCTTGCGCGCCAGCCGGTGCACCCGCGCGGCGAACTCGGCGTAGGACAGAGCTGTCCCCTCGAATTCGACGGCGATCGAATCCGGGCTGCTCAGCGCCTGTTCCTGGAACAACGACACCAGCGTCGCGGCCTCCGGTCGCATGCCGACCGGCAGCGCGCGGGCGAGGTCGTACGCGGTGTCGTTCCAGCCCGCGAGCACCTGTTCGCGCTCATCGTCGGCGAGCAGATCGATGTCGCCGAGCGGCCGTTCCGGATCGGCCACCACGGCGGCCAGGATCAGATCCAGCCGCCGCGCGAAGGCCGCGATGGTGTCCTCGTCGAAAAGGTCACGCGCGTAGGAGAACTCGGCGGACATGCCCGCGTTCTCGCCGTCCGGGCCCTGCGCTTCCTGCAGGGTCAGCTGCAGATCGAACTTGGCCAGTTCGGCGTCGTAGTCCACGCCGTTGACCGAGAGCCCGGGCAGTTCCAGGCTGGCCTGGCGGGTGTTCTGGAAGGTCAGCATGACCTGGAACAGCGGATGCCGCGACTGCGAGCGGGCCGGGTTCAGCACCTCGACCAGGCGCTCGAACGGCACGTCCGCGTGCGCGAAGGCGTGCAGGTCGGTGTCGCGGGCCTGGGCCAGCAGATCGGCGAAGGTCCGGCCCGACTCCACCTCGGTGCGCAGCACCAGGGTGTTGACGAACATGCCGACCAGGTCGTCCAGCGCGGCCTCACCGCGGCCGTGCACCGGCGTGCCGATGACGATGTCCTGCGTCCCGGACAACCGGGCCAGCAGCACCGCGAGGGCGCTGTGCAACACCATGAACAGCGAGGCGTTGTGCCGGCGGCCCAGCTCCACCAGGTGCTGCTGGGTCTGCGCCGAGATGGCGAACGGGTAGGTGCCGCCGCGGTAGCTCGCCACCGCCGGGCGCGGGCGATCCGAGGGCAGCACCAGCTCGTCCGGCAGCGCCGCCAGGGTGTCGGCCCAGTAGCGAATCTGCTTGGCGATCAGCGAATCCGGATCGTCCTCCGAACCCAGCACCTCGCGCTGCCACAGCGAGTAGTCCGCGTACTGCACCGGCAGTTCGGACCAGGCCGGGGCCTCCCACGAGGTGCGCGCAGCGTAGGCGACCATGACGTCGCGGGCCAGCGGGCCCATGGACCAGCCGTCGGCGCTGATGTGGTGCACCACCATGCCGAGGATGTACTCGGTCTCGCTGATCTCGAACAGCGCCGCGTGCATCGGCACTTCGCCGGTCACGTCGAAGGCCATGGTGGCCAGCTCGACCAGGTGATCGACCAGATTGTCCTCGGTGACCAGCACCGGGGTCAGGTCGGGCACGATCTGGGCGGCGTCCAGGACCTGCTGCACCGGGCCGTACGGGGTCTCGGGGAAGACCGTCCGCAGCGACTCGTGCCGGTCGATGACGTCGATGACCGCGACCTGCAGGGCCGCGACGTCCAGATCACCGGACAGCCGGATGGCGACCGGGATGTTGTTCACCGCGGAAGCGGTGTCGAACCGGTTCAGGAACCACATGCGCTGCTGCGCAAGGGAAAGCGGGATGTCGGCGGGCCGTTCGCGGGCCACCAGCGCCTTGCGCGCGCCCGCGCCGACCTGCGACTCCACCCGGGCGGCCAGCGCGGCCACCCCGGACGCCTCGAACAGCATGCGCACCGGCACCTTGGTGTCCAGCGCGGTGCCCAGGCGGGCCGCCACCTGCGTGGCGATCAGCGAGTTGCCGCCGAGCTCGAAGAAGTCGTCGTGCGCGCCGACCCGGGCGCCGGGCCCGAGATCGAGCACCTCGGCGAAGATCTGGGCGACGATCTCCTCGATCGGCGTTGCCGGAGCCTGGAATTCGCGCACCTCGAAGGTGGGCGCGGGCAGGGCGCGGCGATCGAGCTTGCCGTTGGGGGTCAGCGGGATCTCACGCAGCAGCACGAAGGCCGAGGGCACCATGTACGGCGGGAGATTGCGCTGCAGTCCGGCCTTGACCGCGTCCAGGTCCATGACGCCGACCGCGGGCACCAGGTAGGCCACGATCTGATCGCCGAGCCGGTCGTCCGGCCGCACGATGACCGCGGCCTGGCTGACCTGCGGGTGCGCCAGCACCGCCGCCTCGATCTCGCCGAGCTCGATGCGGAAGCCGCGCACCTTGACCTGATCGTCGGCACGGCCCAGGTACACCAGGTCGCCGTCGGCGCTCCACTTGGCGACGTCGCCCGAGCGGTACAGCCGCGCGCCGGGATCCCCGAACGGGCTCGCGACGAACCGGCCCGCGGACAGGTCCGCCCGACCCAGGTAGCCGCGCGCCAATTGCTCACCGGCGACGTAGATCTCGCCCGGCACGCCCACCGGCACCGGCCGCAGGCGGCGGTCCAGCAGGTACACCCGCAGGCCCGGGATCGCCTGGCCGATGAGGCTGCCGTTGGCCGCGGCGACCGCGGCGCGATCGAGCGGGCGGTACGTGACATGCACCGTGGTCTCGGTGATGCCGTACATGTTGATCAGGCGCGGCGCGTCGTCGGGATGCCGCGTGTACCACTCGTTCAGACGCCGGAGTTCCAGCGCCTCACCGCCGTACACGACATAGCGCAGTGCCAGCGGGGCGGTGCCGCGCCCGGCGCGATCCATCTCCGCCAGCTGGTAGAACGCGGACGGGGTCTGGTTCAGGACCGTGACCCGCTCCTCCTGCAGCAGTTCCAGGAACTGCTCCGGGGACCGCGAGGTGAAGTAGTCGACCACGACCAGGGTGCCGCCGTACAGCAGCGGGCCCCAGAGTTCCCAGACCGAGAAGTCGAAGGCGTACGAGTGGAACATGGTCCACACGTCGTTCTCGTCGAAATCGAACCAGGCGTCGGTGTTGTCGAACAGCCGCACCACGTTCCGGTGCGGGATCAGCACGCCCTTGGGACGGCCGGTCGAGCCCGAGGTGTAGATGACGTAGGCGATGTTCTCCGGGCGCAGCGCGACCGGGCGCTCGGCGTCCGAGATCGGAGCCGAATCCACCAGTGCCAGTTCGGGATCGTCCACCGCGAGCACGGGAACCGCCGCGGGCAGCGACATCTCGTGCCGCAGGGTGCTGACGACGCAGATCGGCTCGGCGTCCGAGAGCATGAACTCGATGCGCTCGGCCGGGTAGGTCGGATCGACCGGCAGATAGCCGCCGCCGGCCTTGAGCACGGCGAGCAGGGCGACGACCAGTTCGGTCGAGCGCGGCAGCGCCACCGCGACCAGGGTGTCGGGCCGCACGCCCGCGCCGATCAGCGCGCGCGCCAGCTGATTAGCGCGCTCGTCGAGTTCGGCGTAGGTCAGGCGCTCGCCCTCGAAGACGACCGCGGTGCGATCGCGATGGGTGCGCACGGTGGCGTCGAACAGCTCCAGCAGCGTGGATTCGCGCGCGACATCGGGTCCCGCGGAGGTCCATTCGCCGGTGACCAGCGCGCGTTCGGCGGATTCGAGCAGGTCGATATCGCCGATGAGGCTGTCGGGGGCGGCGGTGACCGTCTCCAGGATGCGCCGCAGCCGGGTGGTGAAGGTGACGATGGTGGCTTCGTCGAACAGGTCGGTGGCGTACTGCGCCACCGCCTCGATGCCCTGCGGTTCGCCCGCGCCGCCGCGCCTTTCGGTGAGCGTCCACTGCAGATCGAACTTGGCGATGTCGACTTCGAGCTCTTCGGCGGTGACCGCCAGCTCCGGCAGCTCGACCGTGGCGTGCGACATCTCCTGGAAGGAGAGCATCACCTGGAACAGCGGATGGCGCGCCTGCGAGCGCGCCGGGTTGAGCACCTCGACCAGGCGCTCGAACGGCACGTCGGCGTGCGCGAACGCGGACAGGTCCGACTCGCGGGTGCGCGCGAGGAAGTCGCTGAACCGCTCGCCGCCGTCCACCTCCGACCGCAGCACGAGGGTGTTGACGAACATGCCGATCAGGTCGTCCAGCGCCTGCTCGCCGCGACCGGCGATCGGGGTGCCCACGGCGATGTCGCCGGTGCCGCTGGACCGGGCCAGCAGCACCGCGATGGCGGCGTGCATGACCATGAACAGGCTGACGCCCTGGGCGCGCGCCAGGTCGGTGAGCGAGCGGTGCAGCTCCGCGTCGATGTCGAAGCGCACCCGGCCGCCGCCGAAACTCGGTTCGGCCGGGCGCGGCCGATCCGAGGGCAGGTCGAGCTGATCGGGCAGACCGGCGAGAGTCGAACGCCAGTAGGCGATCTGGCGCGCGGCCATGGACTCGGGATCGGACTCCGCGCCGAGCAGCTCGCGCTGCCAGATGCTGTAGTCCTGGTACTGGACCGCCAGCGGCGCCCAGCCGGGCTCGACCCCGCCGACGCGGGCCAGGTAGGCGGCGATCATGTCGCGCGCCAGCGGCCCGAACGACACGCCGTCCGCGGCGATGTGATGCACGACGAAGGCGACGGCGTACTCGGGGTCCGAGCCGTCGTTCGCGATCTCGTACACGCGCACCCGGATGGGCAGCTCGGTGGTCACGTCGAAGCCGGTGGCCGCGAATTCGGTGAGCACGCCGGGCAATTCGTCGGCGGCGATGGTGCGCACGGCGATGCCGAGGTCCACCTCGTCGGCGGGCACCAGCTGCTGGAAGCCGCCGTCACCGGACTCGGGGAAGATGGTGCGCAGGGCCTCCTGGCGCTCGACCACGTCCATGAGCGCGGCGGTCAGCGCGGGCAGATCGACCCGGCCGCGCAGACTCACCACGAACGGCAGGTTGTAGGTGGGCGAGGTGGGATCGAACTGGTTGATGAACCACAGGCGCTGCTGCGCCAGCGACAGCGGCACCCGCGCCGGGCGCTGCTGGGCCACCAGCGGCGGCCGCGCCGAAATATCGGACGGGCCTTCGGCTTCCACCCGCGCGGCCAGCCCGGCCACGGTCGGGGTCTCGAACAGCGCGCGCACGCCGATCCGGGTGCTGAACGCGGCCGAGACACGGGCCACCACCTGGGTGGCGACCAGCGAGTTGCCGCCCAGATCGAAGAAGTTGTCGTCCACGCCGACCCGGTCGTGCCCGAGCACGTCGGCGAACACGCCCGCCACGATCTCCTCGGCGGCGGTGCGCGGGGCGCGGTAACCGGCGGCGTCCGCGCTGAACACCGGCTCGGGCAGGCCCTTGCGGTCCAGCTTGCCGGAGGTGTTGAGCGGGAAGGCTTCCAGCACCATGATCGAGGCCGGGACCATGTAGGTCGGCAGCTTCTCCGCCGCGAAGCGGGTCAGCGCGGCCGGATCGATGCTCTGGCCCGGCACCGGAACCACGTAGGCCACCAGCTGCTGACCGGTGGCGGTGTCCATGACCAGCACCGCGGCCTGACTCACGGTCGGATGCGCGAGCAGATCGGTCTCGATCTCGCCGAGCTCGATGCGCTGACCGCGGAACTTCACCTGGAAGTCGGTGCGGCCGATGTACTCCAGCGCGCCGAACGTGCCGGACTCGTCACTCGCGATGGTCCAGCGCACCAGGTCGCCGGTGCGGTACATGCGCTCGCCGCCATCGGACAGCGGGTTCGCCACGAACCGATCCGAGGTCAGATCCGGGCGGCCCTTGTACCCGCGCGCGAGCTGCCGCCCGCCCAGGTACAGCTCGCCGGCCGCGCCGATCGCGGCCGGGCGCAGCCGCGAATCCAGCACGTAGACTTCGACATTCCATTCGGGCACGCCGATGGGCACCGTGACGGTGTCGGCGGCGGTGTTCTCCCAGTAGGTCACCGAGACCGCGGCCTCGGTCGGGCCGTACAGGTTGTGCAGACCCGCGCCGCTGATGGCGCGGAAGCTCGCGCCGGTCTCGGGCGGCAGCGCCTCGCCGATGACGAAAACGCTCTTCAGCGTGGCGCATTGGGCCGCGGTGGCGTGCGCGACGAAGACCGTCAGCATGGACGGCACGAAGTCGGTGACGGTGACCCCGTGCCGGTGGATGGTCTCGGCCACGTACAGCGGGTCGCGATGCCCGTCCGGCGTGGCGATGATCAGCTTCGCGCCCACCATGAGCGGCAGGAAGTAACCCCACAGCGAGACGTCGAAGGTGGTGGCGGTCTTCTGCAGGTACACATCGTCCGCGGTGAGCCCGTACTCGTCGAGCATCCACAGTTCTTGATTGACGATGGCGTGGTGGGTGACCGCGACGCCCTTGGGGCGGCCGGTCGAACCCGAGGTGTAGATGACGTACGCGGTGTTGAACGGCCGCAGGGGGGCCAGGCGATCCGCGTCGGTCACCGGGGCGTCGGGGTGGTCCGACACATCGAGGGTGTCGATCTCCAAGCGCCGCACGGACTCCGGCAGTTCGAGCTCGTCGCGCGCGGTGGTCAGCACGCAGACCGGTGCCGCGGACTCGAGGATGTAGGCGGTGCGATCGGCCGGGTGATCCGGATCGATCGGGACGTACGCGCCACCGGCGCGCAGCACCGCGTGCATGCCGATCACCAGGTCGAGCGAGCGCCGCATGCCCAGTGCGACAAGCGATTCCGGGCCGACGCCGTCGGCGATCAGGAAGCGGGCCAGCCGGTTGACGCGCGCGCCGAACTCGGCGTAGGTCAGCGTCTCGCCCTCGAACTCGAGGGCGATATTGTCCGGCGTCAGCGGGATCTGGGCGTCCAGCAGCGCGGGCAGCGTGGTGTCCGGGACCTCGTGGCCGGACTCGTTCCACTCCAGCAGGCTGCGGGTGCGCTCGGCGGCGGTGGTGATGGGCAGACCCCACACCGGCTGCTCGGCGCCCGCCTCGAGGAAGCGGTCGAAGAACTCGAGGAAGCGCGAATGATGCTGCGCCGTCTCGGATTCGGAGTACAGGTTGGGGTTGGTCTCGAAGTCGATGTGGTTCCGCGCGCCACCCCGGGACTGGTACAGGTTGACGCCGAGATCCTCGATGGAGCCGGTGGAGAGCACGCTCAGCTCACCGGTCACGTCACCGAGGGTCACCTCGTTGTGGAACATCATGATGTTGACCCAGGGACCGAAGAACTCCCGGGTCACCACGCCCTCGCCCGCGCTGTCGCGGCGAATGTCCTCGTGCCGGTAGCGCTGATGGCGCAGCGCGCCGGACACCTCGACGGTGACGGCCTTGAGCAGTTCGCTCACCGTGGTGCCGTAGCCCACGCGCAGGCGCAGCGGCACGATGTTCGACACCGCGCCGCCGGAGCGGCGCATGGCGGCGGTGGTGCGCGCGGTCACCGGCAGGCTGAGGATGACGTCCTCGGACCCGGTCCACTGCGCCAGGTACGCCGCGAAGCCCGCGATCAGCAGACCGGCGGGCGAGTTCTCGTGCCGCGCGACCGCGTCGTCCAGCAGGGCGGTCTGATCGTCGGTGAGCGCGGCCGTGGCGATGCCGTTGATGGCCGCCGGCGGGGCGGAGCGCCCGGACAGACTGGTGCCGTCCTCCAGACCGGCGACGCGCTCGGTCCAGTACTGCTTGTCGCCCTGGAAACGGGTGCTGTCGCGGTAGGCGAACTCCTGCTCGACCAGCGTGCTCAGGTCGGTGGCCTTGCTGGGCGCGAGTTCGGTGCCGTGGAAACGGGCGGTGTAGACCTCGGCGACCCGGTTCATGTAGGTCATGGCGCCGAAGCCGTCGAGCACGATGTGGTGGACGCGGGCGTACCAGTAGTAGAGGTCCTCGCCCACATGCAGCACCGCGCCGCGAATCAGGCGATCGGCGGTGATGTCCATCGGACGGCTGTAATCGGCGCGCATCCAGGCCAGGGCGGCCGCACGCGGATCCGCTTCGGACCGGAAGTCGGCGCGATGAATGGTGCGATCCAGGCTGGGATCGACGACCTGCAGCGGCTCGCCGTCCCGTTCGACGATGCGCAGGAAGCCGGAACCGACCTCGAGGGAGGCTTCGACCATGGCGGCTTCGAGCAGCGGGACGTCGATCTCGCCGCGCAGTTCGACGAACTGCGCGATATTGATCGGCACCTGCGGGTCGAGGTGCTGGGCGTACCAGATGCCCAGCTGAGCGGGCGACAGCGGGAAAGCCTCGCCCGATCCCGGCGCGATTTCGCTGCCAGCTTCGTCGTTGCCGCCGAAATCTAGCCGGTCCAACCCAAACCTCGTTTCCGGAACACCACGCAGCGCTCCCCACCGAAAACCCCAACAGGACGCCACACCGACCAGCGTGGCGTCCGATGCTCGAGGCTCACTTCACGTAACAATCAGACAAAGATGTACTTTGGGCTATCTCTTCAGGCAGCCGATCTTGTTACAGCGGCGAGCCCGTACCCACCGGCCATCGCCACGCCGTTTTCCTAGTCCTGCTGCTGAACACCCGAACCAATCTACCGTCCGGCGCGCCCACGCAACCACGAAGGGCCATAGCCCTGCGCTATCGCCGCATTTCGTGGTCTCAGCGAGTGATATGCGTCCTGTCGCGGCTCGGGTCGTAGAGATGCGACTGAGCGCAATCGACACTTTCGGCCAGCGCCGGGCCCACCAGAATCACTGCCGCCTGGCGCAATTCGGCCGCCTCCACGCGATCGGCGATATCGGCCAGGGTGCCGCGCAGCACGAGCTGCTCGGGCTGGCTGGCCCGGTAGACCACGGCCACCGGACAGTGCGCGCCGTACTCGGCCGCCAACTCGGCCGCCAGCGCGCGAACACGGGTTATAGCCAGATGCAATATCAGGGTGGCGCGGGTGCGCGCGAAGTTCGCCAGCGCCTCGGTCTCGGGCATCGCCGTCGACCGCGCGTGCGTGCGGGTCAGGACCACCGATTGCACCTGCTCGGGCACGGTCAACTCCGCCCCGAGGATGGCCGCCGCGGCCGCGTAGGCCGGAACGCCGGGGGTGACGTCCCACGGGATGCCCGCCGCGTCCAGCCGGGCCTTCTGCTCCGAGAGCGCCGAATAGACGGACGGATCGCCCGAGCACAACCGGGCCACGTCCTTGCCCTCGGCGTGCGCCCGCACGCAGTGCGCGATGATCTGATCCAGATCCAGGCCCTGGGTATCGATGAGCTCGGCCCCGGGCGCGCAGTGCGCGAGCACCTCGGGGTCGAGGTAGGTCCCCGCGTACAGGCACACCGGGGCGGACCGCAGCAGGTTCACCGCGCGCACGGTCAGCAGATCGGCCGCGCCCGGTCCGGCCCCGATGAAGTGCACAGTCATACCGGGGAGTCTGGCAGGTCAGGCCGAGACGTCGAAGTGCGCCTGCACCTTGTCCGGCCGCAACCGCACCACCAGCTCACCGGGCACGCCGTTGCGCCTGCCGAATTCCGCGCCGCGATCGGCGCCCATGTACCGCGCGCCGATGCGGGTGGCCGTTGCCACCAGATCGTCCAGGTCCTCGGAAATCTCCGCGACCCCCTGCACCTGCACGAAGGCGTACGGCGGCGTCTCCAGGTCCACCACCAGGCACAGGCGGGGATCCCGCGCGATGGCCTTGCCCTTGGCGGTGTTCGCGCCGGTGTTGAAGACGACGGCGTCGTCCTCCAGGACGAACCAGATCGGGGTGACCAGCGGCCGGCCGTCCGCCGCGACGAACGCGACCTTGCCGGTCCGGGTGCCTTCTTCGAGGAATGCGCGCACTGTCGGATCAGAGAGTGAGGCCATGGGAACACCGTAGGCCGCGACCCTCGCGAACCGGATGAACCAGGCGGGGTCCGCTCAGATCGCGCCGCGTTCGCGCGCCCGGGCCACCGCCGAGGTCCGGGATTTCACCCCGAGCTTGGCGTAGATGTGCACGAGATGGGATTTGACCGTGGTCTCGCTCAGGAACAGCCGGCGGCCGATCTCCCGGTTGGAATGCCCGTCGGCCACCAGCCGCAGCACCTCGATCTCGCGCGGGCTCAGGGTCGTGTCCGGCTTGCGGACCCGGGTCATCAGCCGCGAAGCGACCGACGGCGACAGCACGCTCTCGCCCGCCGCGGCCGAGCGGACCGCGGCCAGCAGTTCCGCGGGCGGGGTGTCCTTGAGGATGTAGCCGCACGCGCCCGCCTCGATCGCGCCGAGGATGTCGGCGTCGGTGTCGTAGTTGGTGACCACCAGAACATTGGGGGGCGAAGGCAATTCGCGTAGCGCGGCGGTGGCGTCGGCGCCCGAGCTGCCCGGCCCGAAGCGCAGATCCATCAGCACCAGGTCCACGCCGGTGGTCGCGCAGAACGCCACCGCGTCCTCGGCGGTCGCCGCCTCCCCCACCACCTCGATGTCCGCGCCGGAATCACTTTCGGCCACACCGGAATCCAGCAGCGCGCGCAGGCCCGCGCGCACGATGGCGTGATCGTCGGCGAGCAGAATGCGAATCATGGCTCCTCCACGGGGAACGACACGGTGACCGCGGTGTGGCCGGGTTCGGACTCCACGTTCATGGTGCCGCCCTGCTGTTCCACCCGGCTGCGCATGGCGGTGAGACCGAAACTGCCCGAGGGCGATTGCGCGAGCACCGCCGGTGCGATGCCCACCCCATCGTCCACCACGTCCAGGTGCACCGCGTCCCCGGCGTAGGTCAGGGTGACCCGCATCCGCCGTGCTCCCGCGTGCCGCACCACGTTCGACACCGCGCTCTGGGTGATGCGCACCAGCGCGGCCTCCACGGACATGGGCAGCGCGTGGGGTTCACCCTCCACCAGGACCTGCGCGTCCAGGCCGGGGGCGGCGGCGCGCTGGGTGATCCGGGTGAGCGCACTCGCGAGCGACTGCCCCTCCAGCGCGGCCGGGGTGAGTTCGGCGATGAGCTGGCGGGTTTCGACGAGACTGTCGGCGGCCGTCTCGCGGGCCAGCCGAATCTTCTCCAGCGCCGGATGATCCGGGGCGGCGCGCTCGACCGCGTGCAACAGCAACTGAATGCTGCTCAGCCCCTGGGCCACGGTGTCGTGGATCTCCTGTGCCAGGCGTTCGCGCTCGGCCATCTTGCCCGCCGTGCGCTCCTGCTCGGCCAAAGTGTTTCGGGTGGCCAGCAATTCGTCGATGAGCCGCTGCCGTTCGGCGGCCTCGCGGAACAGCGCCTCGTATCCGAGCCCGATGGCCACGGCCACCAGGGCGCCCAGCAGCGGCCCGATCACCCCGCCCATCGACCAGCCCCGGTGCCAGGCGAACCCGAACACCGAGAGCACCGTCGCCGCCAGCACCGCGAGCAGACCCCAATTACGCGGCAGCAGATGCAGATACAGGAAGAACAGCCCGAAGACCAGGTACACCGCGATGGGTTCGACGATCACCAGTCCGAGCCACATGACGGTCAGCGCGAGCAGCCACACCCGGGCCGCGGTGAGCCGTCGCCGGAACAGCCCGCCGGTGAAGTACACGCCCAGGAACGCGCCCGCGAGCACCAGCACCGCGTAGGGGTGCGAATCGGCCACGAACGCCCGCCCGACCACCACCGCCGTCAGGGCGACCACCAGCACGTGCAGGCCGACCTGGAGGCCGGAGAAGACGGGGGTCAGGGGCGAACGGTGCACGCCGACCAGCTTATGCCGGGCAACTCGGGCGGCATCCATCGAAAGTAGGAAACGCCGACCCACCGATGGCAGCCCCCGGATTCCTCCGGCGGCGCGATGGTTTCCGGCCGCCGCCGCGACAGGCTGGAGTCATGTTCGTCGCACTCCGAGATCTGCGGGCCGCCCGCGGCCGTTTTCTGCTCATCACCCTGGTGGTGACCCTGGTCGCGCTGCTCGTCACCTTCTTGAGCGGGCTCACCGCCGGGCTCGCGCACCAGAACATCTCGGCGGTGGAGTCGCTGACCGCCGAGTCGGTGGTCTTCGCCGACACCGGTTCCGGCCCGTCCTTCGACGCCTCCAGCCTCGGCCCGGACCAGGTGCGCGTGTGGCAGGAGGCGGGCGGCACGGTGGATCCCGTGGGCATCAGCCGTGCCCGCGCCACCGCGGACGGGGCCGGGGCCACCCAGGTGGCGCTGTTCGGCGTCGAAGGAACGCCTTTCGGCAATCGCACGGCAACCGAACCCGGCCGGGTGATCCTCAGCAGCGCGGCCGCCAAGGACCTGGACGCCGTGGCCGGCGACACCGTGGGGCTGGGCAGCGGCAATTTCATCGTGCAGGGCGTGACCGGCGACGACTGGTACGCGCACACGCCGGTGGTGTGGATGACGCTGTCCGACTGGCAGGCGCTCAACCCGCGGTCCGGGGCGGCGACGGTGCTGGCGGTCTCCGGGGTCGGCGACATGGCGGCGGTGAACGCGAAGGCGCGCACCACCGATACCTCCGCCGCGGATTCGCTGTCCGCCATGAGCTCCTACCAGGCCGAGAACGGTTCGCTCACCCTGATGACGGTCATGTTGTTCGCGATCTCGGCACTGGTCATCGGCGCGTTCTTCACGGTGTGGACGGTGCAGCGCATGCCCGACGTCGCGACCCTGAAGGCGCTCGGCGCGACCACCGGTTCGCTGGTCCGCGATGCGCTGGGCCAGGCTCTGGTGGTCCTGGTGGCCGGTGTGGGAGCGGGTTTGGGCGGCACGGTGCTGGCGGGCGTGTTCATCGGCGACGCAATGCCTTTCACCCTCACGCTGAGCACCACGCTGCTCCCCGCGACGGCCCTGGTCCTGCTCGGTCTGCTCGGCGCGGCGTTCGCCCTGCGCTTCCTGGCCACCACCGACCCGCTCACCGCCCTGAACCAGGCCCGCTGACAAGCCTTGTCCCCCAGGAGATTCGCCATGACCAACACCCTGACCGTCACCGACCTGACCCTCACCTTCCCCGACGGCAACGAGCGCGTGACCGCGCTCGACAAGGTGAATCTGCGGGTGGGCGGCGGCGAGATAGCCGCCATCACCGGCCCCTCCGGATCCGGTAAATCCACACTGCTGGCGGCGGTGTCGACCCTGGTCCGCCCCGACTCGGGCCGCATCGAGCTGGACACCGACGGCGGCCCGGTCGACCTGGCCTCGCTGTCACGCCGAGCGGCAACAGCCATGCGCCGCAACACGATCGGGATCGTGTTCCAGCAGTCGAACCTGATTCCCGCCCTCACCGCCCTGGAACAGCTCGAAGCCATGGCCCACCTCGGCCAGTCCCTGCTGGTCTCGCCCGCCCGCCGCCGCGCGACCCGGGCGCACGCCCGCGAGCTGCTCGACGCGGTGGGTCTGTCCGGCCACGAGAACAAGCGCCCCGCGCAGCTGTCCGGCGGTCAGCGCCAGCGCGTGAACATCGCCCGCGCCCTCATGAACGAGCCCGCCCTGCTGGTGATCGACGAACCCACCAGCGCCCTGGACCAGGAGCGGGGCGCGGCGATCATCGAGCTGATCGTGCGCATCGTCCGCGAACACAACGCCGCGACTCTGCTGGTGACCCACGACCGCGCCCACCTGCACCGGATGGACACCGTGCACCGGATGGTCGACGGCGTGCTGACCCTCGGGAGTACCGCGACAATCGCCGCATAACCGGCGTGCGACTATCGGCAAGCACCCGCTTGCCGCCCCCGGCGAGCACGAGAACGAAAAGGCTCGCCGTGGAAGTTGTGACGTCGCTGCCCGCGGACACCCCGCTGTCACAGGTGGCCGCCCGGATCCGCCGCATCGAGGCGCTCGGCTTCGATACCGTCCACGTCTCCGAGACGATCCACGACCCGTTCGCCGTCTGCGCGCTGGCCGTGGAACACAGCACCCGCCTGACCATCCGCACGTCGATGGTCGTGGCCTTTCCCCGCAGCCCGATGGTGACCGCTTTGGCGGCCTGGGACCTGGCCGGGTTCTCCGGCGGCCGGTTCCAGTTGGGGGTGGCATCCCAGGTGCGCGGCAACATCGTCGGCCGCTTCTCCACCCCGTGGACCGACCCGGTGGCTCAGCTCGGCGACTACGTCACCGCGCTGCGCGCGATCTTCGCGGCGTTCCAGCACGGAACGCCCCTGGACCACCACGGCAGCCACTACGAATTCAACCGTCTACAACCGTTTTTCAACCCGGGACCGCTCGATGTCCCGGTGCCGCCCATCTATATGGGCGCGGTGAACCGCCGCATGTGCGAGCTCGCCGGGGCACTGGCCGACGGTTTCGTCGCGCACCCGACCGGGTCGCATCCGCTCTCCCTGGAGAACCATGTGCTGCCGACCCTCGGCACTGGCGTCGTGCGCGCGGGACGCGCCGACGGCGGACCGCGAATTGTCGTGGTGCCCAAGGTGATCACCGGCCGCGACGAAGCGGCCCTGACGGCGCTACGGCACGAGCGCCGCTCCGAACTCGCCTTCCTGTACTCGACGCCCGCCTACCGGGGCACGCTGGACCGGCTCGGGCTGGGCGACATCGCCGACCAGCTCTCGGCCGGTGCGGCGGCCAAGGAGTGGGGCGCGCTGCCGGGGTTGCTGACCGACGACATGGTGGCGACGCTGGTGCCGCAGGGGACGTACGGGGAACTGCCCGCGGTGCTGGATTCCTGGTACGGGGATCGGTGTCATGGGATCGCGCTGGACGTGCCGGCGGAGCCGCACGAGGACGGGGAGTTCGGGGAGATGCTGGCCGGGATTCGGGAGATTTCGGCTCGTGGGAGTCGGTAGGAACGAGGCGCCGGGTTCGGCGTCGGCCGCGCCACTGCCTGCCGCTGCCACCGCGAGGGGATGAAAGCCGGCGCGTCAACGTGCCCCACGCTCACCGGATGGGCGTCGGTCGTTGGCTGGCGAACCCTGAATGTCAGCGCGTCTGTCGAACATCCGCTCATGCCAACGAGGGGTCTCCATCGAACGCTGCGCTGCTCGCTTCGAACGGCAGTTCCGATCGGCACTATCACGCCAGTTTATTCGGGTGTGCCTGCACCGCCTTCGGCGTACAGTTACTGCGTGATATCCCGGTGCTCGATCGTGTGTCCCGGATGCAATGTGACATTCGTGGTGAGGTTGGGCATCGCGCCCACCAAGATGACACGATTCTATGTCCCGTGTCCGGCCTGCAAACTTCCAATCCGTGGCCGATCACATGGCGAGGCTTTGGACACTTTCAAGGTTGAGTTCGAGGCCACACAACTCGCCGACGATGCAAACCACGAGATGGTAGTGACTGTTGACCCTAACGTGCCGAGTCGTTATCAATCGGTTACGTTTGACGGTCTCGGATCCGGCCCATCGCTGACTCTACTAATGCTTGCTGGAAATGATCGAATCCAAGATCTCATGATGTGCCTGTCGCGGGGAAATTACGCGGCCGAAAATCTATGGCCACAGGCCCGACGCCTATACGAATACTATCTGGAGGGCGATTGGGTAAGGTTCAACAAGATCGCCGAGGAGTTTTTCGGAGACGAGTGGACGCGAGGCGAGACTACTCATGAGCGCGCCTCTGTGGCACACCATGCGGTCGGCACGGCTTTGGCCAATATGATCGATGACCACCATGAAGCCTCATCCATCTTCATGAGGAGATTTCTCCGAAAACACATGGCAGCGATACAGAATGATCGCTACCGGGCCTTCGCAGTGGCGGAATCAGAATCAGGACGGATCAGCGCACTCCAACGATCACTACTCGACGTTACTGACCACTTCGTTCAGCGCTTCGAATGCTGGACAATGGGCGTACTGGGCAGAGTAATTCCCGATGGAAATCGCGAGGCCCTCGCTGATCTTCGATTATTCAGGGATGAATTCGACATTTTGCGCGATCTCTATCAGCAAGGCTTTGAGATTGCCTGCAAATTCTTGCGGTACCTGGTTGCCGTGCAGAATGTCATAAAGCGTGGAGATCCCGAACTTTTTGGCATCGACGTTCCCGCAGGCTTGAGCCGGAAAAATAATCCAACCGGAATTGATTCTTTCGAGAAGATGGCGAACGCGGATAAGCTGCATTACATCTCGGCCGTACCGGGCTGGGAAGGCTGGGCAAGCCTGTTAAGCAACAAGACTCGCAACGACATAGGGCATGCAACAGCAAGGCATGATTTGCGACGCGGACTGATTGTCAGCAGTGAAAATCCTGCTGGAATCCCATATATTGATATGGTAGCAAAAGTCTATGGAGTATTCGATGTACTTGCGACTTGCTTTCAGATAGTTCGCCAGATCCGTGTCGTATCTTCGCCGGACTTTATCGACTGACCGCCGACGCGGCTAAAATGTTCGGTGGAGTCTCTGCTCCACCGCTGGCAGGTATGTTCGATTTGAGATGCCACAGTGCAGTCGAAGTGACTTTGCTCTGACGAGGGTCGGCGCAGTTCAACCGATTGGGTGTCGGCAACCCATGACCGGTGCAATGGGGCGCGACCTTCCATGATGCTCTGCGGTCCGTGTGAATACGGGTGGACAGTCAGGGGTGTTGGTTGGAACGCACTGAAATGCCGCTACCGCGCGTTCCGGTTCGGTCAACGCTGGCGCGCTGACCGAACCTGCCAGCGCGGAGCACTGTCGATTCGTGCCTATCTCGTGCTGATGCAGTCAAGCTGACTTCATGTACATCCCCTGCTCGGATTTGCGACGTACACCGCTGGAGCGATTCGATCAGGACCTCGCCTGGCATCGAAGCCGTCGTGAACCACATCGGCCGCCTTCCGGCAGCGGTGATCCAAGCGGGCCGAAGGTTGTCCCTCGGCTCGATATCCAACGGTGATCGCGCCGATCGGATGGTAGTCCGCGGGCACCCCGAACTCGGCCCGAAATCGGTCGAGGTCGCGGGGCATGATCACGAGGAAACACGCTCCGAGTCCGTCGACTGCAGTTAACAGCATCGCGAACGCGGCCATCCCGGTATCGATATGCCAGTACGGCGCCGGCCAGCACGCCTCGTCCCGATCGGTCCACTCCTTGTCCTCCTCGGCATATCGATCGAGATAGATGTTCTTGTTCGACATCGGCACGATGATCATTGGCGCGTTCTGGATCGCCGGGTTCGCTCGGTACGCGTGTGGGGCGAACTTCCAGAACCGCTCACGGTCTGACTCGAGGGTGAGCACGAGAAACGCCGATCCCTGCGAGAACCCAGCTGAAGGAGCGCGCAGTGCCGCACTTACCACCCGATCGATGACATCTGCGCTCAGCAGCTCGTGGGTGTAGTTCCAAGCCATTCGCCGCTGCCGCAAGACCTCGGAAAAACCCACCGCCGCAGCCTATTCCGCACCGAACCGCCGCCGCGCCCGCTCTCGGAACCGGCTACGCGCAAACTCGGCCGCGAAACGTCCGCACATGCTGCTGATCACGCGGCTCGGCGCACGCCAGCGCGCTCTGCCGCGATCGCGAGCTCCGCGGTAGACGTGCACTCCACCGGTACGCCTGTCCGCCGATCTACGCCACCCGTCGTGGCGCGGCCTGCGCTTCGACCGCACCCTGTCCGGATCCGACAAGATCGCGCTGCCTCTCGGTGAGCACATCGCCCAGCGATACGGCGGCTGCGGCGTCGACCACGACGACCCGGTCCAGGTCGGCAAAGCCCTCAACGTCTCCCAGATGCAGGTCTCCCCCATTCTCGCCCGCACTCTCGCCGCGCTCCGCGAGCGCGCCCTGGACGAACGGGTCCTCGAGGTCGCCTAACCCATCGCGAAATCGCTGGCCGCGCAGAAGGACCGGTACCGACGCGTCGTGCTGGGCCGACGCGCCCGACCCCGGCGCGTCGACTACCGGCCTCGCGTTCCGCCGCGACAACCGTGTCCACGGAGGTGAGAGGCGGCCGGTGTGAACCAACCCCGCGTGGTCGAACGGCCCGGGTCGAAGCGTTCCGAATATCGGGCTGGGTCGCCGGCTAAGCGAGAAGAAGGTCGGCCCAGTCCTGTTGCAGGTTGACCATGTCGCAGGCCATGCCCATGGTGACCCGTTGAGCCGCGCCTGCACGGATCACGTCCTCACCGGATGCCGGGGACACGGTGCTGCGGGGAGCCTTGATGAAATTCAAGCGTGACCGGTCGGCGAACCAGACCGCCGCGGTCCGATCAAGACCCGGGAAGTACGCGCCACCACGCTCCATGAGCGCCTCTTCGACATTGTCGGACTCCAGCGACACGATGGTGTTGGCGAGCCAGTGGTACCGGGCGCGGAATTCCGGTTTGCGGTTGTGGTTCGCGAAGCCGAACGTCGCCTGTGTGTTTCTGTCCGGGCGAATGTTCATGGCCGCGTACTGATCCTCGAAACAACGACTGAGCTCGTACATCGCCTGGTGATAGCAGCCATCGGCGTCCTGGTACTGCCCGCGTGCCAGGCGATGGAGCGTCTCGACCACTGGCGGCTGGTCTGGGTTGGCCGGGTTGAAGTGGCTGCGGCGGACCGTGGAATTCACGAGTTCGATCCGCTGGTATCGGCGCCGGTGCAGGGGCTTTCCCCCCGATGCCAGGTAATCCGCGAGCGTGCCGATCCGGATGTTCAGCGCGATCGACCAATCGACATACCGATCGTTCCGGACCCCGTAGCGCACGTGCAGCTCGGTGACCTCGTTACCGTCGGCGGGGCCCACCGCGCCGACGAACTCGTTGTATTCCACACCAGGCGGGACCTTGTACGGCCGGGGTGTCGTGCTGGTACGGCTGCCTCGCCGCTTGCCCTTCGGGGACATTCCTGCCTCTGAGGATCGCAGTTATAGTGCGCGACTTGTGTTTTCGCCCGGGGAAGGCGGGATGGGTTCGGGCCGGCCGACCGCGGGGGCTCAGCCCACGCCGAAGGTGGCCAGCGCGGTCGACATCTTCATGACCAGACGCCCAGGGGTGAGCTCAACCGGGATGAAGTCGTGCCGCTCGTAGAAACTGAACGCATCGTCATCGATCGCGTCCACCACGATCAGTCGGCCGCCCGAGGCCTGCGCGGCGCCCATCATCTTGGACACCGCGTCGACGAGCAGCTCGGTGCCCAGGCCTTGCCCTTGCAGGGATTTGTCGAGCGCGAACTTGGCGAGCAGGAACGCGGGAACAGACCAGAACCCCGCGGCCATACTGGAGGAGATGCCGTCTTTGGCGCGGTCGACCAACGTCGGGGCGATGGCGTAGTACGCCTTTACCGCGGGATCCTCGTCGAACGCCCACACGTAGGTCTTGCTGGTCATCCCTTTGTCGGCCGAGAGAGCTCTGGTCTGTAGCCATTTGTTCAATACATCTTTGCCGCAATCGAATTGCGACAGATCGTGGTCGGCGGTGAGGCCGGTCGAGTACATCGTCACTTGCGTGTGTACCTACGGGGTTGGGCCACCGCCTTGGCGAGGGCGGGGGCGGGGTCCGGAACATCGAGCGAGTTCAGCATGGCGTCGAACTGCTCGGGTGCCATGAGGGTGCGGCTCGATAGCGCCAGCACTCTGTCGGCGCGTTGGATGGCCGCATTGCGGACGAAGTCAGAGAGAGTTTCGCCGACGGCTCCTGCCGCCGCCTCGATCTGATTGCGTCCTTCTTCGGCCAGTCTGATCTCGAATCGTCCTGACTTGGTGGTGCTCATCGCGTGACCTCACATGGAGTTCTGACGACCGCCCGGTGAGCTGGGGTGAAGCTTGGCGAGACATTGTCGTGGTGATCGGCGGGGATGAGTTGTTGGCTCATCCATCAATGGATGTCCTCAATGTACGGGCAATGTACGGACAAATCCAGAGATTCAGTGCAACGGACACAGAACTGTTGCGAACAGCACGCCATCTAACGCGCAGGTCAAGCCACCGTGCGACAGCCCCGCACCCACCACCGCCCGTGCCGCGGCCGCCCCACTCACACGGCGTTCCCGCGTCTGGTTGCGGCCCCGATGTCAGCGCACACGCCGAATCGATGGCAAGATGGGGCCTCTGGAGAGCGGCTTCCCAACCACATCTCTCCAGAGGCTGGACCACCTCTCAGCAGGTCACGCCTTCTCACCGCTGGTGATCAGGCGCCGGTAGGCGACCTCGCGTTTCCGCCAGTAACACGGCGGGAACGCGCGGTACTGCTCATGGGTCGTTCGGCACCCATGCTGATCCACGTAGTCCCCATCCTCGGGAACTCGTTGGCCCGTTTTCCACGTGTCGTGTGGGCCTTTGGGGTGGTGCCGTCGCTTGCTCGCCGGCATCGCGACTCCTTTCGTTGACCTGCGCGAACAGCGCCACCGTGGCGCATCGCAGGAGATGAACTGATATGCCCCGCGAACGGGAGTGAACGCTTCTTCCTCCCGTACCGGGAGGGGCGCGGGTTCCGAACCGTGACGCCGGTGCGGTGAGAACACCTCGCAATAGCCGAGCTACCCGCTACCGCGATATCCCCCGGCGCCCCGACCGAAGGACTGCTACCAGCGTCCGAACTGGCGCTAGGCGCGAATGCCCGGGAATGCACCGGGACCAGTGGCGTGAGCCATAGGCGCGACCGAATCCTTTCGAAACCACTATCGCCTTCGGGTGTGACCCGATGAATAGACACTACATCTAGTGTCCGACAGATACACACGACACGACATGTTGCGACTAACAAACGTGGGATTCGCATCCGTGAAGTCCCAGGCAGCCTCATGCACAACCCCGGACAAATGCGACTCAAGTCACAAAAGGAGCGATTGGCAAACCTACAGCGAATATCACGTCGTTCCGGCTCACTAAAACCCCTCTCGAGCTGCGCGAATACCGGTAAAGGCTCTGCTCGCGTCAGGCCAACTCGGTTGGCGCACAACGATGTCCACGCCCATGCCAACGGAGGCGCGCACCGCGCCCTCCGGTCACGTTCGGGCAGAACGCAAGAACACCCGCACCCCAGCACAACTCACCTCCCGCAGCACCGCAGGGATATCGCTGACCGCGCGCACTGCCCGTCTGCGTGCCGGACTGCGAGAGCCTCGAATCGGTCGACCCTTCTCTAGGAAGGGAATTCGTGACCGCCGATCTCGTTCCGGCACCGCCCAGCGTGCTCGTACCCGCCGACCTGGCCGCCCGGCTCGACCTGCTCGACGCCGTCGCCGTCGCACGTCGCCCGTCACTGTGGACACGTACCGGGTCCGCCTGGCCGAGACCAGCCAGACCTGCGGCCGAGGTAAAGCCGCCGCGATCAACCTCGCTCAACTCCGCCAAGTCTGCAACGCCATGCCCGTCACCCTCGCCGGACACCGCGACTGCGCCATCGTCCTGGTCGGTTTTACCATCGCTGCGCGCCGCTCGGACCTGGCTGCCCTGGACGTCGCCGACATCACCGAGCACGCCGAGGGCCTCACCGTGCACGTTCGGTACAGCAAGACCGGCCCCGCCACGCCGCGGTGGTCCGCAGCTCCCACCCCGCCACCTGCCCCGTGCGCGCGGTCCATGACTGGCTCGACACCTCCGGCACCGCCGAGGACCCCGGCCCGCTGTTCCGGCCCATCGACCGGAACGGCAACCTCGGCGCCGCCCGCATGTTTCCCCACACTGCGGGGAGATCGTCATCCGCGCCGCCGCGACCGCGTAGGTGAACACGTACCTGACCGGACACAGCCTGCGCGCCGGACTCGCCAGCGAAGCTCGCCGCGCCGGACACGACGCCAAAACCATGGCCGCACAAGGCGGCTGGTCACCGAACTCGGCGCAGCTGTACGGGTACCCCGACGGACGGCTCCGGCCAGATCCGAGCACGGTGATGACACCGACCCGGCCCGGGGTAACGACACCTCCGCCGATCTACGACCGGCCGGAGCCGTCGCGCTGCTCGACCGGGCGAAGGTCGCCGGTCACGCAGCCGACGTTGTACGCGCCGGGGCTGTGGCTGTCATCGAGATACGTCAGTCCACCACCCTCAGCGCGGGCCGTTGGGGGGCGACGGGCTGGTGGCGCGGGTACCGGATCCCGGTCGCGACCAGAACATCGACGTACTCGCGCAGCCTTGTCAGGCCACCGCAGAGATCCGACAGCGCGGACACGAGCACCACGTCGACCGGGCTCTCATCGATGTCCTCGATGATGTGGTCGACCGGGCATTCGGTGTCCTCGTCGATCAGGATCAAGTCCCTGGCGGTCGGTTTCGTCATGCCGGAGCGCCAGTGAAGGCCCCTACTGCGCCGCACATGGTCGAGCCACTCCTCCGACGCGTCCACGTCGAGGGCGACGAACGCCTCGTGGATGACCGCCACGGCGGTCTCGCGGGCGGGTAGTTCCACCACCGTTTCGACCACGCGCAGCGACGAGGTCCCGCCGCCCCGGATCAGCGTGAACGGCCGCGTCATTCGGCACCGCCCACTCGGGCGCTGAGCACATTCGTTCCGAGCGCCTGCCGAGCACGCAGCGCCACCATGCAGGAGTCACCGCAATCCTGATGCAGCCCAATCAGTTTCGTAGCCGCGGCCAGCGAGAGCGAGCCGGGATCTTCACATTTGAGTAGTCCAGTGCCGGTAATCATCGCTATCGCGTCCTCCCAGATGCGCGACGAGGGTGGAGGTGCCCAGGTCTCACAGATTCGCCTCGAGCTGTCCGCCCGGGTGGTGATCCGTTGGACTGGGCGCACTCTCATGCAACACCGGCATCACCCCTGATCACGGCATAAATCGGAAATTCTGAAACAGAATTTCCGAAAGCCCAGGACGCGTTCCGATTTCATGGCACGATCGTTCTGATTCGGAATGTTTGGCGTTCCGAATCAGAACGCGAAACGTTCCGAAATGGAGGGGACGTAGGATGGCCAGCGAGGGAAAGAGTCTGCCCCTGAGGGAACTTGGTCGTCTCTTACGGAGGTGGCGCGAGGATCAGGGGCTGAGCCTGGAGGAAGCGGCGAACAGCATCCGGGGCATCAAGAAGACCGCCCTACACACGCTGGAGAAGGGTGGCAAGGCCAACCCGAAAGAGAACGACATCTTGGAGATCTGCAGGACGTACGGCATGGATGCTCACAGCACGGCCGCCGCCGTGGGGCTCGCCACGCAAGCCGCGAGCGCCGACTGGTGGTGGCACCCGTACGGAGGTCTCATCCCCGCCGAGTTCGATGTGTACATGGGCTTGGAATCGATGTCGCACAAGCTCACCTCCTTCCAGCCCAACCTGATCCCCGGACTGCTCCAGACTTCCAGCTACGTGCTGGCACTCCTGCGCAAAGAACGCCCGAGCGCCGACCCGGACGACTGGGAGAAGCGCGTTCAGATCAAGGCCGGCCGCAAGCGAATCCTGACCCGAGCCAACCCCATCGAGTTCGATGTCGTCATCGGCCAGGCTGCCCTGCATCACGTCGTCGGCGGGCCGGACACGATGGCCGCGCAACTTCGGCACCTCACCGAGATGACCGGCCTTCACCCCAACATCTGCTTGCGGGTCCTCCCATTCGAAGCGGGGTTCCCCAGCGGAGTCGCCGTCCCACCTTTCGTGATCCTCGAACGCCCCGAACAGCGGACCGTGTTCCTGGAGAACGTGCGGGGCGGCATCTACCTGGAGAAGAAGGCCGACCTCGATTTCTATGACCTGACGTACGAAACCATCCGTCAGGCATGCAAAACCCCCCAGGAAAGCCAGAGCCTGCTCACGCGGATTGCAAAGGAGTACGACCGTGAACGATGAACTGAACACCGCCGTCTGGAAGAAGAGCAGCTTCAGCCAGCCTTCTGGAGAGTGCGTCGAGGTGGCACGCCTTTCCGGCGGAAGAGTGGGCGTACGTGACAGCAAGAACCCCGGCGGCCCGGCGCTGGTCTTCACCCCGGGCGAATGGAACGCGTTCATCTCCGGTGTCGAAGGCGGCGAATTCACCCTCTGAGGGATACGGACGACCATAATCGTTCACATGCCGGAAGACACCGAAACCCCCGGTACACCTGGGGGTTTCGTCGCTCCTGCCGCCTGGCGGCGAAGCAGGCCGGGGTCGAACCGCGGGCGTCATCGAGCGGTGGATTTCGGGGGTGTTAATCGCCGGTTCGTCCTCACCACAACAACCTCCCCCTGTTGGAAAACAGGTCATGTTCCCGTCACATCCACTGGTTAGTCTTTTCGGAATTCGCAGTTCGCGGTAGAGGAGTCGTCACAATGACGGACACACTTCCGAGCAAGACCCAGGTGCTTCGCGCCTGCCGAGGCACCCACTCCCCCGGCCACCCGGTGCTACGCGCTGCCCACGATCTCACCGAGATCCACGAACGGCGATTAGCCGCGCTTCCGGAGCATCTAGCCGAATTGGAGCTGATGCGAACCGATTTGGTGCGCGTCATCGACTGCTGGGTGACGGCGCAATTACCGCCCTCGCACGGCGCGGCCAGGGTGCACACCGAAACCATGGGGGCCGTCATCGATCGCCTGGCGCAATTGACCGCCAGCGCCTATGCCGCACTGGCACACGCCACCGGCAAGGATCTCGCCATAGTCTGGGAGAACCTCGCCGAATTGGCCGTGGGCTACGAGGATTTGGCCTCGGAGGTCTGCACCGGCCGCCGCCGGTTACCCGGTACGCACTGAGTCCGCGGCGGCTACTTCGCCGGCGGGCGCAGCGTGGCGTACCAGTCGAGGAGTTCGGGAGCGTCCACCGCGGTGGGCGCTACCACCTTCGCCGGATCCGCACCCTGGAAGATCTTCTTGATCGGTACCTCGAGCTTCTTGCCCGTGCGCGTGTGCGGGATGCCCGGTGCCTCGAGAATGTGATCGGGCACGTGCCGGGGCGAGACCTCGGTGCGAATGGCGGCATTGATGCGAGATTTCAGCTCGTCGGTGAATTCCGCACCGGGAGCCAGGGTTACGAACAGCGGCATCCAGTAGCCGCCGTCGGGCTGTTCCGCGCCGATGACCAAGGCTTCGGCGATTTCGGGCAGTCGTTCCACCGCCTGGTAGATGTCGGCACTGCCCATGCGAATGCCGTGCCGGTTCAGCGTGGAATCCGAGCGGCCGTGCACGATGACGCTCTCGTGCTCGGTGAGCGTGATCCAGTCGCCGTGCCGCCAGACGCCGGGGTACATGTCGAAATACGCGTCGCGGTAGCGGGATCCGTCCGCGTCGTCCCAGAATGCCACCGGCATGGACGGCATGGGCGCGGTGATCACCAGTTCCCCGACCTCCCCGTGCACCGGTTTGCCGGATTCGTCCCAAGCCTCCAGGGCTACACCGAGATACGGCGCGGAGAGTTCACCGGGCCACACCGGAACGGTGCGTACGCCACCGATGAAGGCCGACACCACGTCGGTGCCACCGCTGATCGAGGCCACCGGCACGCGGTCACCGACATTGTCGCGCAACCACAGTGACGAGGACGGCGGCAGCGATGATCCGGTGATGCCGACCAGGCGCAGCGCGGACAGATCATGATCAGCGCGGGGCACCGATCCGGCCTTGGCGCACGCCAGCACGTAGCCGGGGCTGGTGCCGACGACGGTCGCTCCCACGCGAGACGCGATGGCCCACAGCGCATCCGGGGTGGGCGCCGACGGACTGCCGTCGTAGCAGACGATGGTCGCGCCCACCAGCAGTCCGGCGACCTGGAAGTTCCACATCATCCAGCTCGGGCTGGTGTACCAGAAGAACGTATCGTCCGGACCGATATCCGACTGCAGCGCAACCGCTTTCAGATGCTCGAGCACGACTCCGCCGTGCCCGTGCACGATGCCCTTGGGCTTGCCGGTGGTGCCGGAGGAGAACAGCACCCACAGCGGATGATCGAAGGCGACGGGTTCGGCGACCAGCGTCGCCGAATCCCCCGCGCGCTCGATGTCCGCCCAGGACAGCGCATCCGGCACGTTTCCGCCGAACCGCGACACCACCACCGTGGCGGCCAGGGACGGCAATCCCGCGCGCAGCGCCGCGATGTCGGCGGTCTTGTCGTGCGTCTTCCCGCCGAATCGATACCCGTCCGCGGTGATCAGCACCTTCGGTTCCAGCTGCCCGAGCCGATCCAGCGCGGCCTGGGCGGAGTAGTCCTGCCCGCACGCGCTCCACACCGCACCGATGCTCGCGGTGGCGAGGAACGCGATGACCGCTTCCGGGATGTTCGGCAGATAGCCCGCGACGCGATCCCCGGCCGCCACGTCGTGCGCACGCAATACCGCCGCGAAAGCCGCTGTCGCACCGATCATGTCGGCCCAGGACAGTTCGGTGACGCTGCCGTCCTCGTCCACTCCGAGGATGGCCGGGCGATCGGTGCGCGCCCGGCGCAGCACGTGATCGGCGTAGTTCAGCTCGGTGCCCGGAAACCACCGCGCGCCGGGCATTTCCGCCGATTCGAGCACTTCGTCCCCGCGCTCGCCGACGTCGAAGTAGTCCCAGAGCGCACCCCAGAAACCGGGCAGATCGGCGACCGACCACTGCCACAGCGATCGATAGTCCGGCGCCTGTACCCCGGTTCGCCGCCGCACGAAATCCGCGAAATCGGTGACCCGCGCACCGGCGATATCCGCCGTGCTCGGCACCCACTGTGGTTCCACCGTCAATCCTCCTACGCTGCGCTGCCTACGACGCGGATTCGGCGGTCTGCGCCCGCTGCACGATCCGCTCGGCCTGCCGGATGACCGGCATGTCCACCATGCGGCCTTCGAAGGTGAAGACCCCGGGCTGATTCGGCACTTCCGCCAGTAGCCTGCGCGCCCAGTCGACCTCGGCGGGCGCGGGCGCGTACGCGCGGCGGATGACCGGTATCTGACTCGGATGAATGGCGACCTTGGCATCGAAACCGATGGCGATCGCGTCCTGTGCTTCCGCTGCCAGCCCGTCCAGATCCGGGATGTCCAGGTACACCGAATCGAGCGCGAGTTTGCCGTACGCCTTGGCCGCCAGCAGCGATTGCGAGCGCACGTGCCGGCACACATCCCGGTAGCTCCCGTCCGCGTGCCGCGATGCGTTGCCGCCCAGCGCCGCGATGAGATCCTCCGCGCCCCACATCACGCCGATGGCGTTGCGCGCCATGAGCGCTCGTCCCACCGCCATGGCTCCCAGCGGGGATTCGATCAGCGCGATGACCTCGTGGTCCCCGAGTTGGGTGATCTGTTCGGCCGATTCGCATTTGGGCAGCATGATGCGCCGATAGTCGGTGCGCGCCAGCGCATCCAGGTCGAGCATGTGCTCGAGCGTGCCCGCCGCGTTCACCCGGACAACGGTACGTTCGGGGTCCTGCGGGTGCTCGATGAGCGCGGTGCGGGCGGCCGCCTTGTCGATGTCGGCGACCCCGTCCTCCAGGTCGATGATCACCACATCGGCCGCGGCCAGGGCCTTGCCGTAGCGCTCGGGCCGGTCGGCGGGACAGAACAGCCACGCCGGTCCCGGCATGTCCCAGCTCATGCCGGCCGCTTTCGCACGAGCGTCTTGCGATGGGCGGTAGCCACCACGTCCCCGTGTTGATTGCGTCCGGTGTGCGCGAATGTCACGATGCCCTCCCCGGGCCTGCTCTTGGACTCCCGCAGGTCCGCGATCTCGGTTTCCGCGTACAGCGTGTCACCGTGGAACAGCGGCTTCGGGAATGCGATGTCGGAGAATCCGAGATTGGCGACGATGGTGCCCTGGGTGAGCTGCGCGACGGAGAGTCCGACCAGGGTCGAGAGCGTGAACATCGAGTTCACCAGGCGCTGGTTGAACGGCTCCTGGGTCTCGGCGAAGGCCGCGTCCAGATGCAGCGCCTGGGTGTTCATGGTCAGCGTGGTGAACAGGACGTTGTCCGCCTCGGTGATGGTGCGCCCGGGCCGGTGCTCGTACACCACGCCGAGTTCGAATTCCTCGAACCACAATCCGCGCTGCACGACTCGCCGCCGGGTCCCGTTGTCGGTCACAGGCCCAGCTCCCGCCCGATCAGCATCAACTGCACCTCCGTGGTGCCCTCACCGATTTCCAGGATCTTGCTGTCGCGATAGTGCCGCGCCACAGCGTAGTCGTTCATGAAACCGTAGCCGCCGAAGATCTGGGTGGCGTCGCGGGCGTTGTCCATGGCGGCTTCGCTGGCGACGAGTTTGGCGATGGACGCCTGCTTCTTGAACGGCTTGCCCGAGAGCATGAGTGCGGCCGCGTCGTAGTAGGCGGTGCGGGCCATATGGGCGCGCACCTCCATGCGGGCGATCTTGAAGGCGATGGCCTGGTTGCTGCCGATCGGCCGGCCGAACGCCTCGCGCTCCTTCGCGTACTTGACGCTCTCGTCCACGCAGCCCTGGGCCGCGCCGACCGAGAGCGCGGCGATGGCGATGCGGCCCTCGTCCAGGATCCGCAGGAAGTTGGCGTAGCCGCGCCCCTGCTCGCCGAGTAGGTTCTCCGCGGGTACCCGGACGTCGGTGAAGCTCAGCGGATGGGTGTCCGAGGCGTTCCAGCCAACCTTGTTGTAGGCGGGCTCGGCGACGAATCCCGGTGTGTCCGTGGGGACCAGGATGGTGGAGATCTGCTTCTTGCCGTCGGTGGTTCCGGTGACGGCGGTGACGGTCACCAGGCGGGTGATGTCGGTGCCGGAGTTGGTGATGAACTGCTTGCTGCCGTTGATGACCCAGGTGTCGCCGTCCAGCACCGCGGTGGTGCGGGTGCCGCCCGCGTCGCTGCCCGCGCCGGGCTCGGTCAGGCCGAAAGCGGCCAGGGCGCGACCGGAGGTCAACTGCGGCAGCCATTCCCGCTGCTGCTTCTCGTTGCCGAAGCGGTAGATCGGCATGGCGCCCAGTGAGACACCGGCTTCCAGGGTGATGGCCACGCTCTGGTCGACCTTGCCGAGTTCCTCGAGCGCCAGGCACAGGGCGAAGTAGTCGCCGCCCATGCCGCCGAATTCCTCCGGGAACGGCAGGCCGAACAGGCCCATGTCCGCCATGCCCGCGATCACTTCGTACGGGAAGCTGTGCTCGGCATCGTGCTTCGCGGCGACCGGCGCCACCACCTGGTTGGCGAAATCGCGCACGGTGAGGGCCAGTTCGCGGTACTCGTCCGGCAGCGTGCCGGTGGACAGGAAGTCGGTCATGAGGGCGTGTGCTCCTGGTTTTCGGCGGTGATGATGCGGGCGAGCGGCTGATCCAGGCGGACCTGCGCACCCGGTGCGACGAGAAGTTCGACGCGCCCCGCGACCGGGGCGGTGAGCGCGTGCTCCATCTTCATGGCTTCGACCACGACGACGGCGGTTCCGGCCGCGACCTCGTCACCGGTGGCGACCGGGGTGGCGATGACCGATCCGGGCATGGGGCTGGTGATCTCGGCATCGCCCACATGCGCGCCGGCACTGCGGATATCGGCCTCGGCGACCTCGCGCAGCAGCGCGACGCCGGTGGCGTCGGCGACCCAGAGCTGTTCGTCCAGCGCGGCGACGCCGACCCGGGTGCGCAGACCGTCCAGGGTGAGGATCACCTCGCCGTCCGTCGAGGTGGCGGTGAGGGAACGCTTCGCACCGTCCTCCAGCCACACCTGCGCGTCGCCGGGGGCGCCGGTGAGGTGCACGTGTTCGGTGCGATCGCCGCCGACCAGCCGGAAGGTGGTGGGCGCGGGTGCGCCGACCCGCCAGCCGGTCGGGGTCGCCCACAGGTCGCCCGGGGTGCTCGGCCAGCGCCGCAGCCACAGCCGGACGGCCGCGGCGATGAACTGCTCGTCGGTGACCGGGGCGGGCGTGAAGTCGCCCGCGCGGCGGTCCAGGAGACCGGTGTCCAGATGTCCGGCGCGGACATCGGGGTCGGCGATCAGGAAGCGCAGGAAGTCGATATTGGCGCGAACACCCATGATTCGGGTATTCCGCAGCGCGGTATCGAGTTTCGCCAGCGCCCGGGTGCGATCGGGGGCGTACGCGATGACCTTGGAAAGCATGGGGTCGTAATCGGTGCCGACCACCGTGCCCACGCGCAGGCCCGAATCCACCCGGACGCCATCGCCTTCGGGTTCGGACAGGTCCAGCACGGTGCCGCCGGTGGGCAGGAAGCCGCGGCCCGGATCCTCGGCGTACACCCGCGCCTCGACGGCGTGGCCGGTGAGGCGGATGTCGGACTGCTGCACGGACAGCTTCTGCCCGGCGGCGATCCGAACCTGGCATTCCACCAGGTCCACGCCGGTGACGAGTTCGGTGACCGGGTGCTCCACCTGCAGGCGGGTGTTCATCTCCATGAAGAAGAACTCACCGGGATTGTCGGCGGAGACGATGAATTCGACGGTGCCCGCGCCCACGTAGTCCACGCTGCGCGCGGTATTGCAGGCGGCCGCTCCGATGCGGGCCCGGGTCTCGGCGTCCAGCAGCGGGGACGGGGCCTCCTCGATCACCTTCTGGTGGCGGCGCTGCAGACTGCATTCGCGTTCGCCCAGGTGCAGCACGTGGCCGAACTCGTCGGCCAGGATCTGCACCTCGATATGCCTGGGGCGGTTGACGAATCGCTCCAGGAACAGGGTGTCGTCACCGAAGGCCGCCCCGGCTTCGCGGCGGGCGCTGATCAGCGCGTCCGGGAGCAGGGCGGGGTCGTCGACGCGGCGCATACCCTTGCCGCCACCGCCCGCGGACGGCTTGACCAGCACCGGGTAGCCGATATCGGTTGCGGCGGCGATCAATTCGTCGTCCGTCAGGCCCGGGCGGGCGATACCCGGCACCACCGGCACGCCGTAGGCCGCGACCGCGTTCTTGGCGGCGATCTTGTCGCCCATGACCTCGATGGCGCGCGCGGGCGGCCCGAGGAAGGCGATGCCCGCCTCGTCCAGCGCGGCCGCGAAGGCCGAATTCTCGGACAGGAAGCCGTATCCGGGGTGCACGCCCTGTGCGCCCGAGCGCACGGCGGCGTCGACGACCTTGGCGATGTCCAGGTACGACTCGCGGGCCGCGGCCGGGCCCAGGCGCACGGCCACGTCGGCCTCGTGCACGTGGCGGGCATCGGCGTCGGCGTCGCTGTACACCGCGACCGAGCGAATTCCCATGGTGCGCAGCGTGCGAATGACGCGGACCGCGATCTCGCCGCGATTGGCGACCAGCACCGTGTCGAACCCGACGGGATGGGCTTTGTTCATCATCTCGATCACATCCGGAAGACGCCGTAGGAGACGTCTTCCAGCGGTGCTTGTGCACACGCCGAAAGCGCCAGGCCGACAATGGTTCTGGTATCCGCGGGGTCGATGACGCCGTCGTCCCAGAGGCGCGCGGTGGAGTAGTAGGGATTGCCCTGTGCCTCGTACTGATCGCGGATGGGGGCCTTGAAGGCCTCCTGATCCGCCTCCGACCAGGGCTTTCCGTTGCCGTCGAGCTGGTCGCCGCGCACGGTGGCCAGCACGGAGGCGGCCTGCTCGCCGCCCATCACCGAGATGCGGGCGTTGGGCCACATCCACAGGAAGCGCGGGGAATACGCGCGCCCGCACATGGAGTAGTTGCCCGCTCCGTAGGAGCCGCCGATGACCACGGTCAGCTTCGGCACACGCGCGCACGCGACGGCGGTGACCATCTTCGCGCCGTGCTTGGCGATGCCGCCGGCCTCGTAGTCGCGGCCGACCATGAAGCCGGTGATGTTCTGCAGGAACAGCAGCGGGATCTTGCGCTGGTCGCACAGTTCGATGAAATGCGCGCCCTTCATGGCGGATTCGGCGAACAGCACGCCGTTGTTGGCGACGATGCCGACCGGATGGCCGTGGATGCGCGCGAAGCCGGTGACCAGGGTGCGGCCGTATTCGGCTTTGAATTCGGTGAATTCGCCGCCGTCGACCACGCGGGTGATGACCTCGCGCACGTCGTACGGGGTGCGCAGGTCCACCGGCACGACGTCGTACAGCTCGTCCTGGGGTGCGATGGGATCCACGGTGGGCGCCACGTCCCACGGCACGGGGGTCTTCGGGCCCAGGGTGGCGATGATGTTGCGCACGATGCGCAGCGCGTCCTGATCGCTGTCCGCCAGATGGTCGACCACGCCGGAGGTGCGCGCGTGCAGATCACCGCCGCCGAGTTCCTCCGCGGTGACGACCTCGCCGGTGGCGGCCTTCACCAGCGGCGGGCCGCCCAGGAAGATGGTGGCCTGATCTCGCACGATGACGGTCTCGTCGCTCATGGCCGGGACGTACGCGCCGCCCGCGGTGCACGAACCCATGACCGCCGAGATCTGCGCGATGCCCTTGGCGCTCATGTTCGCCTGGTTGAAGAAGATGCGGCCGAAGTGCTCGCGGTCGGGGAAGACCTCGTCCTGGCGGGGCAGGAACGCGCCGCCGGAGTCGACCAGGTAGATGCACGGCAGGTTGTTCTGCAGCGCGATCTCCTGCGCGCGCAGGTGCTTCTTCACCGTCATCGGGTAGTAGGTGCCGCCCTTGACCGTGGCGTCGTTGGCGATGATCACGCATTCGCGCCCGGCGACGCGGCCGATGCCGCCGATGACGCCCGCACCCGGGCATTCGTCGTCGTAGAGACCGTTGGCCGCGAGCGGCGAGAGCTCCAGGAAGGGCGATCCCGGATCCAGCAGCTGGTCCACGCGCTGGCGGGGCAGCAGCTTGCCGCGGGCCAGGTGGCGTTCACGGGACTTCTCGGGTCCGCCCAGCGCGCTGACCGCCAGCCGTTCCCGCAGTTCTCGCACCAGCGCGAGATGCGCGGCCCGATTACCGGTCCGCACTTGTTCGGTGACCGTCATGCGCTGTACCTCTCCACGGGGTTGATCCTGACGCTCGGTTAATCCCCACTAACTCGAAAATAAGATAATCTTCACTAACTGAGTTGTCCAGGACCGGCGAAGGGAGCAGCGGTGACCAGCAGCGATACCGTCGCCCCGACGCGTCGCGAACAGCTCAAGGCACAGCGCAGGCAGCAATTGCTGGAGGCGGGCGCCCGCCTGATCGCGGATCGCGGGTTCCTCGGCATGCGGCTCGACGATCTGGGCGCGGCGGCCGGTATCAGCGGACCGGCGGTCTATCGGCACTTCCCCAACAAGGAGGCCCTGCTCGTCGAACTCCTGGTCGGCATCAGTCAGCGCCTGCTGGAGGGCGGCCGCGCGGTGTCGGCGGCAGCGGACTCCCCCGCCGCGGCCCTGGACGCCCTCATCGACTTCCACCTCGACTTCACCCTCGGGGAGCCCGAGCTGATCCGCATCCAGGATCGCGATCTCGAGAATCTGCCCGAGGGCGCGCGCCGCCAGGTACGCCGCACCCAGCGCCAGTACGTCGAGGTCTGGGTCGCCGTTCTGCGCGACCTGCACCCCGATCTGCCCGAGGCGACCGCACGCGTCCAGGCCCACGCCACCTTCGGCCTGATGAACTCCACCCCGCACAGCGCGCCGCCGGCGACCCGCGCGCGGCCGATCCTGCGCCGCATGGCCTCGGCCGCGCTGCGGCCATAGGCGGCGTCCACCCGCGTCGCCGCGAAATGCGCTGAAGCAGAACACCGGAACGCTCCGTGCCGCCGCACACGGCCGGCCCGGCTCAGATACCGCGGAGTTCGCTCTCGGCCGTGCGCAGGACCATGTGGAAGCCCGTGCGGATGACCGGCAGGAACATCGCGGTCCAGAGGCCGGGCAGGATCGGCGACGCTATCTCGAAGGTCGAGAACCAGCGGACCTGGGTGCCGTGCGGGACGGCCTTGAAAGCGATGAAGCCTTCCTGATGTCGCAGGGGCGGAACCGATTTCAGGAGCCGGTAGCGCACGAGTTCGGGTGGGTTGTACTCGACTATCTCCTCGGTGAGACGGATGAGGGGGGTGACTATGAGACGCACCGCGCCGACGCCGTGACCGTTGGTGTTGCCGGGACGGACCAGGGTGACGCGGCGGCACATCGGGACGCGCTGGAAATTGGTGGCGTCGGTCATCCAGTCGAAAACGTCGGGCAGGGGGGCTCGGAGGGTGCGCTCAACATCGACCGTGCGCATGCCGGCTCCGTTCTGCTCTGCTCGGATCTCTGGGCAGCCTAGGGGATCCGGGGGCCCGGCCGCGAAGGAAACGCTGCGAATACTCGAATCCGGCGGCTCGATTCGGGTGAGCGCCTTGGTCTTTCGCTGCCGAGCGGGCCACGGCGGAGCCGCCGGGCCGAACCCGGCAGGGCTGCAAAAGACCTGGTGACTACCATTGCCGATATGAATGTCGAGGAGCAGCGCGTTATTCGCCGCCGCCCGAAGAATCGGCGTGCCCAGATCGCCGCCACCTCGGCGGCCGCCTTCGGCTCGCTCGGCTATCACGGGGTCAGCATGGAGGACATCGCCGCACGCCTGGGGATCTCCTCCGCCGCGCTGTATCGGCACTATCCGAGCAAGTACGCGCTGTTCCGCGAGGAGTTGCTGCGGCTCGGGCAACTCACCGTCGATTCGGTCACCCCGCCGCCGGACACCGGCGAGCTGACCCCGCTCGAACGCCTGAGCGTCGTACTGGACCGGGTCATCGCCGAAACCGTCGGCAACCGCGCCACCGTCACGCTGGTGCGCTGGGAACAGCGCTACCTCGACGAGACCGATCATCGGACGCTGGCCGAGCAGTTCGCCGCGGCGCTGGCCACCCTGCGCGGGCTCATCGCCGACATCCGGCCCGATCTCGACGACGCCGACTGCGCGGTCCGGGCGGTCGCGGTCTTCAGCGTGGTCAGCAGCATCGGGGATCATCACGCCGCGCTGCCGGTGAAACCGCTGAGCGCGCTGCTGCATTCGACGGCGCTGTCCCTGGTGACCGCGGAACTGCCGCCGCCCGGCATCACCACCAGCGCGCCGCGCGCGACCGAGATTCCACAGTCGTTCAAGCACGAACTGCTGCTGAAGAAGGCGGTCGAGCTCTTCCACCAGCGGGGTTATCCGAATGTGAGCGTGGAGGACATCGCCTCGGCGGCCGATCTGTCCGCGGCCTCGGCGGTGTACCGCTACTACCGCAGCAAGGGCGATCTGCTGGCCGCGGCGTTCCGGCGCGCGGCCGATCGGGTGTCCGGCGCCATCGGCCCCGCGGTGGCCTCCTCGGCCGGGCCCGCCGAGGCGCTGACCAAACTCGTGGACCTCTACGTCGCGGGTTCCTTCGCCGAGCGCGAGCTGACCTTCGTCTACTACGCGGAGTTCGGGCACGTCTCGGCCGAGGAGCGCACCATGCTGCGCAACGTCCAGCGGCTCATCGTGGCCGAATGGGTGCGCCTGCTGGTGGCGGTCCGGCCCGAACTGTCCGACGGCGAGGCCAGGATCCTGGTGCACGCCGGATTCGGCCTGGTGGTCGATCTGGGGCGGGTCTTCGGCGACGATCAGCGAGTGTGCCCGCAGGAGCGCGTGATTCGGCTCATGGAGGTCACCCTCTTCGGCGCGGTGCCGGGCCGGCGGGCCTGAGGCCGCGGTGACGCCCGCCTGATCGGCTCGAGCCGATCAGGCGGCGCCGCGATCCGGGAAACTCAAGTGGCCGCGAGTACCGACACGGGAGTGAAGGGCGCGTAATCGCACACATGTCCATTATCCCAATCCCAGAGTGAGATCGGGTCCACGGCAACGCCGCTTTGCAGAATCAGTCGCCAACCGGCGTCCTCGCGCTGCCAGATGTCACCGTCGCGGTCCCAGTACAGACCTACGGCGCTCGGCTCGAGCATTTCGTCGTGGCTCATGCTGTTCATCCCCACTGCTCTTCCTTCCCACTTCGTAGCTAACGGCCAGCGAGTGCGCGAAGAGATACACCGCAGCGCCTACAAGCACTTTCGCGGTGGTTACAGCTCAACTACCACTTCAATATATTTGCCAATCATTCGCCCCCTAAGTAAGCGCGCTGGGCGAGTTGCACATTGTCCGAGAGTTGCGGCGATTCGCCGCAACAATTTTCGGCGACGGACGCATTGCCATGTCCGAATCGTCCGGTTACCCAGGGAAATCGGGGCGTCACCCGCCAACGAACCTAGCCGCCAGGGCGGAATGCCCTGGCGGCTGGAAGCTTTGACCCGACGGTTCGGCCCGAGCGCGGGATCGGACCGGCGCGAACGACTAGTTCGCGGGGAAGGTGATCGGCGGGATCTCGAACGTAGAGCCGGTACCCAGCATCTTCGCCAGTACGCCGAGGAAATTGTCTACAGCACTGCCGGTCATGACGAGGCCTAGACGACGGGCGGGGTCACGGGCGGGGTGCCCGGGGTGACGGACAGATCCGAGCCCGAGCTGATCAGGTGGGCGATAGCCTGCAGGAGGCTGGTGAAGCCGGCGCTTCCGAGGTCCATGTGGTTATTCCTTTACAGCACAGAGGTTCTAGAGGGGGACTGGATCAGGCCAGCTTCGGGTCGTACCCGATTTTCGAGCCCGTTCCGAGGAACGTCAGGATCTGAGCCAGCACGGCGGTGATGTCGACGCCTTCCATGACGTCTCCTTTCAATCGTTGTTATTCGGATTCCGACATCGCTTCGACGAGCGAGGCCGGCCGCATGTCGGTCCAGTGCGACTCCACGTATTCCAGGGAGTCCGCGCGCCGTGCGGGTCCGAAGGCGATGGTCCATCCGCTCGGAATGGCGGCGAAGACCGGCCACAGCGAGTGCTGGGCCTCCTCGTTCACCAAAACATAGAACTGAGCGTTCTCATCATCGAAGGGATTGCTCAACGAACTGCCTTTCTTCACCGACACAGCAAGCTGTGAAAACGATGCATTTCAGAATGTACATCAGGCGTCAGTTCGACGCACCTGAATCTTCGAACTGTGGAATTACCGGTGATCCACCTGCCTGCGCAGGGCATTGAGCACCCGGGCGACGCGCGCCAGGGCCTCGGGCGAGGCCATCTGCCAGTGCGTGGCCTCGACCGCGTAGCTGTGCACGATGCCGTCGATGACGTCGCGCCAGCCCGAGACCCCGAGCGCGCCGCTCGGATCGTCCAGGGCCGCGGCGAAGTAGAGCAGGCTGCCCTTGAAGCTGCGGGGCTCGTAGGCGCCGATCAGGCCCAGCGAGGCCAGACCCGAGTCGATGATGCGCTCCACCCGCTCGGCGGTGACCGAGGCGAACGGCTCCGGCAGCGCCGACAGGCGTTCGGCCAGTGCCACCGGGTCCGGCTCGGCCGACTCCGCACCGGAGTCCGCACCGAGCAGTCCGCCGAGCAGTTCGGCGACCGGCAGCCGCACCGGCCCCTGCACGTCCGCTTCCAGCGAGCTGTCCAGCATGGCCAGCGTCGCGACCTCCTGACCCTGCTCCTGCAACTGGACCGCCATGGCGTGCGCGAGCACGCCGCCCAGCGACCAGCCCAGCAGGTGGTACGGGCCCTCGGGCTGGACCGCGCGGATTTCCTCGACGTACCGGCGGGCCCAGCTCTCGATCGAATCCGGCAGCGGCGCATCCGATCCCAGCGTCGGGGACTGCAGACCGTAGATGGGCCGGTCCTCGTCCAGCTCGGCGGCCAGCGCGGCGAAGGACCAGGCGACACCGCCCACCGGATGGATGCAGAACAGCGGCGCGCCCGCGCCCTGCGGACGCAGCGGCAACAACACCTCGAACGCCGCGCCGGCGTCGAGATCTCCGGTGCTCCTGGACAATTCGGCGACGATGTCGGCCGGGGTCGGAGCGGTGAACAGCAGCACCACCGGGATCTTGCGTCCCAGGGCGGCGCCCAGTTCGGCCGCCAGGCGCACCGCGATCAGCGAGTTGCCGCCGAGCTCGAAGAAGTTGTCGTCGAGCCCGACCGGATCCCGGTCCAGCACCTCGGCGAAGACCGCGCACACCGCGACCTCCAGCTCCGCGGCCGGGGCCCGGAATTCGCGGGGCGCGAATTCGGGCTCGGGCAGCGCGGGACGGTCCAGCTTGCCGTTGGCGTTGAGCGGCAGTTCCTCGAGCACCACGAACGCGGACGGCACCATGTACGACGGCAGGCGCTCGGCCAGCGCCGCGCGGACGCGGGCCGGATCGAGCTCGATGTCCTGCTCGGTCGCGCCGACCACGTACGCCACCAGGCGATCGGATCCGGCCGCGCCGTCCGACTTGGCCAGCACCGCGGCCCGGGTGATCTCGGGCTGTGCCAGCAGCGCCGCCTCGATCTCGCCGAGCTCGATGCGGAAACCGCGGATCTTCACCTGGAAGTCGGTGCGGCCCCGGTACTCCAGCTCGCCGTCGGTCCGCCAGGCCACCAGGTCGCCGGTGCGGTACATGCGCTGCCCCGGTTCGAAGGGGTTGGCCACGAAGCGATCCGAGGTCAGGTCGGCCCGGCCGAAGTAACCGCGCGCCAGCTGCGCACCGGCCAGGTACAACTCACCGGACACCCCGGCCGGGACCGGGCGCAAGCGCGCGTCCAGCACGTAGACCCGGCTGTTCCACTCCGGCGAGCCGATCGGCACCGACACCCGATCCGCCCCGGTCACATGGTGATTGGTGATCGAGACCGCGGCCTCGGTCGGGCCGTACAGGTTGAACAGCGCCGCTCGGGGATGTGCCCGCCGGAAGCGCTGGGCCACCGCGGCGGGCAGCGCCTCGCCGATGGCGAGCACGCGGCGCAACGGCGCGGCCGCCCCGCCCGTCCCGGCGATGAGCAGCGCGTCCAGCATGGACGGCACGGCGTGCAGGGTGGTGACGTTCTCCCGGACCATGAGGTCCCCGAGGTAGTCCGGATCGCGGTGCCCGTCGGGGGCCGCGATGATCAGGCGACCGCCCGCGACGGCGGCGGACCAGAACTCCCAGACCGACAGGTCGAAGGTGGCGGGGGTCTTGAGCAGCACGGCGTCCTGCACGCCGAGCCCGAATTCCGCCGTCTTCCACTGCAACTGGTTGGCGATGGCCGCGTGCGTGACGGTCACGCCCTTGGGCCGGCCGGTCGAGCCGGAGGTGAAGATGACGTACGCGGCGTGCTCGGGCCGCAGCGGGGCGCGCCGCTCAGCGTCCGACACCGGAGCCGCCGAGTAGCCCGCCAGCTCACCGTAAGAGTCCAGCAGATCGATGCGAACCTGCGCGGTGTCGATCGGCAGATCGTCGCCGGAGGTCAGCACCGTCACCGGATCGGCGGTGTCCAGGATGTATTCGATGCGATCGGCGGGCTGATCCGGATCGATGGGCAGGTACACCCCGCCCGCGACCGCGACCGCGTACATGGCCACGACCAGATCGACCGAACGCCGCAGGGCGAGGCCGACCCGGACCTCCGGGCCGACGCCCATGGCGATGAGGTGCCGCGCGAGGCGGTTCACCCGGCCGTCGAGCTCGCCGTAGGTGACCTCCGTGCGGGAACCCGCGCCGTCGCCCACCAGCGCGATGCGCGCGGGTGCGGCCGCCACCGTTCGCGCCAGCAGCGCGGGCAGGGTGGCCGTGGCGTCCACCGCGTGCGCGGTGTCGTTCCAGGAGCGCAGGATTCGCTTGCGCTCGGGAACGGCCAGCAGGTCGTAGTCGCCGACCGGCAGCTCCGGGGTCAGCGCCGCGATATTGAGCAGGGTGCGCAGCCTGCCCACGATCGCGGCCGCGGTGCTCTCGTCGTACAGCGCGGTCGAGTAGGTGAGCTGGGCGGTGAGCCCGTCCGGCGCGCCGTCGGCGGTGTACCGGTCCACGATCACCAGGTGCAGGTCGAACTGCGAGATGGTGGTCTCGAAATCGGCCGCGCCGATGCGCAATCCGGCCAGCTCCAGTTCCGGCGTCTCGGTGTTGTTGAACGAGAAGCCCACCTGGAACAGCGCGTGCCGGGCGGTGGAGCGGACCGGATCCAGGGCCTCCACCAGCCGCTCGAAGGGCACGTCCGCGTTCGAGAGCGCGGCCAGGTCGGCCTCGCGCACCCCGGCCAGCAGCCCGGTGAACCCGGCGCCCGTGTCGACCCGGGTGCGCAGCACCAGGGTGTTGACGAACATGCCGACCAGATCGTCGAGCGCGTCCTCGCCCCGGCCCGCGACCGGCGTGCCGACCGCGATGTCGGAGGTGCCGGACAGGCGCGCCAGCAGCAACGCCCACGCGGCGTGCATGACCATGAAAAGCGTTGCGCCATTGGCTCGCCCGAGCTTGACCAGGCGATCGTGCAGATCGGAGTCGAGATCGAACTCGACCGAGCCGCCCGCGGTGGACAGCACCGGCGGCCGGGGCCGGTCGGCGGGCAGTTCGAGCTGATCGGGCAGACCGGCCAGGGCCGCGGTCCAGAACTTCAGCTGGCGCGCCAGCAGCGAGCGCGGATCGTCCTCGGTGCCCAGGCGGGCCCGCTGCCAGATCGCGTAGTCGGCGTACTGCACGGCCAGCGGCGCCCAGCCCGGCTCCTGCCCGGACTGCCGGGCGGCGTAGGCGGTCATGACGTCCCGGGCCAGCGGGGCCATGGAGGCGCCGTCGCCCGCGATGTGGTGCACGACCACGACCAGCACGTACTCGTCCGTCGTGCCCGCGGGGGCGAACAGGCGGCCCCGAATCGGCACGGTGGTGGTGACGTCGAACCCGGCCGAGACGAATTCGGTGATGACACCGAACAATTCGTCGGGCGCGACCGAGACGGGGGTGAGCGCGGGCAGATCCACCTCACCGGCGGGCTTGATGACCTGCACCGGCCCGGCGTGGGTGAGCGGGTACACCGTGCGCAGCACCTCGTGCCGCAACACGAGATCCGCCATGGCGGCCTCGAGCGCGGGAATGTCCAGGGCGCCGGTCAGCCGAATGGCCATCGGCATGTTGTAGGCCGAGGAATCGCCGTCGAAGCGGTTCAGGAACCACATGCGCTGCTGCGAGAGCGACAGCGGGACGGGGTCGTTGCCGGTGCGGGGCACCAGCGGCGGCACCGCCCACAGCGCGACGGATTCGGCGTCCACGGTGGCGGCCAGGGCGGCGACCGTCGGATGCTCGAAGACCGTGCGCATGGCCACCTCGACCCCGAGCCGGGCCGAGAGCCGAGCCGAGAGCTTGACCGCGCTCAGTGAATTGCCGCCGAGGGCGAAGAAGTCGTCGTCGAGGCCGACGCGCTCCGCGCCGAGCAGTTCGGCGATGGTCTCGGCCACGGCCGTTTCCACCTCGGACTCCGGTGCGCGGAAGGCCGCCGTGCGGAACACCGGCTCCGGCAGCGCCTTTCGATCCAGCTTCGCCATCGGGGTGAGCGGGATGGCGTCGATCACCATGATCACGGCCGGGACCATGTAGGAGATGAGCGAGCGGCCCGCGAAGGCGCGCAACTCTTCCGGGTCCACCACGCGTCCCGCGGCGGGCACCACGTAGGAGACCAGCGAGACGTCGCCGCTGCGGCCGGTGTGACCGATGGTGACCGCGAAGTCGACGTCCTCGTGCGCGACCAGCGCGGAGTCGATCTCGCCGAGTTCGATCCGCAGCCCGCGCACCTTGACCTGGTCGTCGGTGCGGCCCAGGTATTCGATGGTCATCTCGCCGGCGCGCGAAACCCAGCGCACCAGGTCGCCGGTGCGGTAGAGCCGGCCGCCGGGTTCGCCGTACGGGTCGGCGACGAAGCGGTCCGCGCTCAGCGCCGCGCGGCCGTGATAGCCGCGGGCCAGACCGGGTCCGCGCAGGTAGAGCTCACCGGCCGAACCGTCCGGCACCGGGCGCAGTCGCGGATCCAGCACCACCGCGGACTGGCCGTCGACCAGATCGCCGAGCACCACGCGTTCGCCGGGGCGCAGCGGGGAGCTCTGATGGCTGATGATGGTGATCTCGGTCGGGCCGTAGCCGTTGTAGAGCTCGCGGGTGCCGCCCCAGCGATCGACCAGGTCCGCGCCGAAGCCCTCGCCGCCGACGATCAGGTACGGCATGCCCGCCAGGGTCTCGGGATCCAGGGTGTTGATCACCGCCGGGGTGAACACGCCGTGCGTGACGCCCTCGGATTCGATGAGTTCGCGCAGCTCCGCGCCGCCGATGATCTCCACCGGCGAGACGACCAGCGCCGCGCCGACCGGGAGCGCCATCAGCAGTTCCAGGATGTTGGCGTCGAAGCTGGGCGAGGTGCGGTGCAGCACGCGGGAATTCGCGTCGGTCGGGGAATGCGAGTGATGCACCGCGGCGATACCGATGATGCCCGCGTTGCCGACCACCACGCCCTTGGGCCGGCCCGTCGACCCGGAGGTGTAGACCATCCAGGCGGCGTTGTCGGTGTGCACCGGGCGGACCAGTTCCGCGGCGTCCAGGCGGGACCCGGACAGCGCGGCCAGATGCTCCTCGATCATCGGGTCGTCCAGCACGATCCAGGTGTCGCCCGGCAGCCGGTCGACGTACTCGCGCAGCGTGATGCCAACGGCCGCACCGGAATCGGACAGCATGAAGCCGATCCGCTCGGCCGGATAGGTGGGATCCACGGGCAGGAAGGCGGCGCCGGTCTTGGCGACCGCGAACAGCGCCACCACCGATTCCACCGAACGCGGCACCGACAGCGCCACGAATTCCTCGGCCCCGACGCCGCATTCGATGAGCAGCCGGGCCAGGCGCGAGGACCGCTCGTCCAGCTCCCGGTAGCTCACGTGCGCGCCCCGGTAGATGAGCGCGGTGGCCTCGGGATCCAGATCCACCGCCGCGTGCAGGATCTCGGCCAGGCTCCGCGGCGGCAGCGCCGCCGGGCCGCGGCGCGCCAGAATGGCGGCCTGCTCGCCCTCGGACAGCACCTCGACGCTGCCGATGGTGCGGGACGGATCCGCGGTGACCGTGCCGAGCACCCGGGCGAACCGGCGCAGCAGGTCCCGGGCGGTGGACTCGTCGTACAGATCGGTGGCGTAGACGATCTCGATCAGCAGGTTGCCGTCGGCGTCGAGTTCCTCGCCGACCGAGAAGGTCAGGTCGAACTTCGCGACGGTGTCGTCGAACTCGACCGGCTCGAGCACCAGGCCCGGGACCGCGTGCGTGCCGGAGTCCAGGTCGAGGTAGTTCAGCGTCACCGTGAACAGCGGGTGCCGGGACTGATCGGCGGTCACCCCGAGCGCGGTGACCACCTGCTCGAACGGCACGGTGGCGTGCGCGAACGCGGCCAGGTCCACCGCGCGGCTCTCGGCGAGCAGCTCGGCGAACGTGCGGTCCCGAGCCGGATTCGTGCGCAGGGCAAGGGTATTGACGAACATGCCGACCAGGCCGTCCAGCGCCGGCTCGTCGCGCCCGACCACCGGGGTGCCGATGGCGATGTCGTCGGTGCCCGAGAGCCGGGCCAGCAGGGTGGACAGCGCCGCGTGCAGCACCATGAACGGCGTCGCGTGATGCCGCTTGGCCACCTCGCGCACGCGCTCGCCCACCCCGCCGCCGATCCGGCCGCGCACGACCGCGCCGCGGAAGGACGGCGCCGGCGGGCGCACCCGATCCACGGGCAGGGTCAGCTCGTCCGGCAGGCCGGTGAGGGTCTCGCGCCAGTACTCCAGTTCGGCCGGGCCGACCTCGTCCAGCACCTGCGAACGCCACAGCGCGTAGTCCGCGTACTGGACCGGCAGCGGCTCCCAGGCCGGCGCCGCGCCCGCGGCGCGGGACAGGTAGGCCAGGATCACGTCGCGCAGCAGCGGATCGGTGGAGGCGCCGTCGCCGGCGATGTGATGCAGCACGGCCACCAGCACGTGGCTGGAGTCCGATTCGCGCAGCAACATGGCTCGCAGCGGCAGTTCGGCGGTGACGTCGAACCCGGTGGCGGCGAACTCGTAGAACCGCTCGACCACCGAACCGGTGACCGTCTCGGCGGGCAGGTCGATGACGGTCTCGGGCGGCAGGATCACCTGGTGGCCTTCGCCGTCCGCGTCCATCGGGTAGATGGTGCGCAGCACTTCGTGCCGGGCCATGACGTCGGCCAGCGCGGCGCGCAGCGCGTCCTCGTCGAGGTCGCCGATCAGGCGCACCGCGAACGGGATGTTGTACGCGGGCGAGGCCGGGTCCAGACGGTTCAGCAGCCAGATGCGAGTCTGGGCGGCGGACAGCGGAATTCGCTCCGGGCGCTCCACCGCCAGCAGCGGCGGCAGGGTGCGACCGGCCGCGCCGGTGACGTAGCGCGCGAGCTCGGCCACGGTCGGGGCCTCGAAGACCGCGCGGACGCCGATGTCACGTCCGAAGGCGGCGTTGATCCGGGCCACCAGCCGCATGGCCAGCAGCGAGTTGCCGCCGCGATCGAAGAAATCGTCGTCCGCGCCGATGGGCGCACCGCCGACCAGTTCGCCGATCAGCCCGGCCAGCATGGACTCCGCGCCGTCCCGGGGTGCGCGGTAAGCCGTTGCGGCGGCGGTGAACTCGACCTTGGGCAGCGCCTTGCGATCGAGCTTGCCGACGCTGGTGCGCGGCATGTCCGCCAGCACCACCAGATGCGCGGGCACCATGTAGGCCGGCAGCGCGGAACGGGCGTGCGCCAGCAGCGCCTCCGCGGAGATCTCCGTGCCCGAGACGTAGCCGATCAGGCATTCGGTCCCGGCGCTGTCGCGATCGAGCAGCACCGCGGCGTTGGCGACCCCGCCGCCGGCCAGCAGCGCCGCCTCGATCTCACCGAGCTCGATGCGCTGACCGCGCAGCTTGACCTGGAAGTCGTTGCGGCCCAAGTAGACCAGGTCACCGGCCCGGTTCCAGCGCACCAGGTCGCCGGTGCGGTACATGCGAGCGCCGGGCACCCCGAACGGATCCGCGATGAAGCGCTCGGAGGTCAGCCCGCCGCGGTCCTGGTAGCCGCGGGCCAGCTGATCACCGGCCAGGTACAGCTCGCCGATCACGCCGGTGGGCACCGGCTGCAGGCGCGCGTCCAGCACGTAGGCCCGGGTGTTCCAGTTCGGCAGGCCGATGGCGACCTCGTAATCGGGGTCGGCGTCGGTGAATTCGTGATAGATCGCCGAGATGGCGGCCTCGGTCGGGCCGTAGGCGTTGTGCACCGCGCCGCCGACCTGCGCCCGCAGCGCGCCGAGCAGCTCGGCCGGCAGCGCCTCGCCGCCGGTGTGCAGATGCCGGAACGAGCGCAGCGCGTCGCCGTGGCCCTCGGCCACCAGCGCGGCCAGCACCGACGGCACGTGCTCGGCGATGGTGACCCCGTGCTCGCGCATCCGCGCGGCCAGATAGTCCAGATCCTGATGCCCGCCGGGCTTCAGCAGCGCCAGCGGCGCGCCGGTCAGCGCGGGCAGGAAGCACTCCCACACCGAGACGTCGAAGGCCAGCGGCGCGCGCTGCATGATCCGGTCCGCGCCGGTCACCTGATAGCGGTGCTCGAGCCAGCGCAGCTGGTTCATGATGGCGCGGTGGCTGGTGCCGACGCCCTTGGGCTGGCCGGTCGACCCCGAGGTGAACAGCACGTACGCCAGGTTGTCCGGCCGCAGCCGGGCGACCCGCTCGCTCGGGGCGACGGGCTCGGCCGAGAACTCGGCGGTGTCCAGGGCCGCGATCGCGACCGTGGACACCCCGTACAGCTCGGGCACGGTGGCCCCGCCGACCGCGAGCACGAGCCAGGTGTCCGAGGTGGTCAGCACGTGCGCGATGCGGTCGGCCGGGTGCGCCGGATCCACCGGCACGTAGGCCGCGCCCGCGTTGACCACGGCGTAGAGCGCGACCATCATGTCCAGGCTGCGCTCGGCGGTGATGCCGACGATGTCGTCCGGGCCGATGCCCTCGCGAATCAGCCAGCGCGCCAGCCGATTCGACTTGGCGGCGAGTTCGGACCAGGTCAGGGACGCACCGTCCAGCGAGACGGCGACCGCGTCGCCGTCCGCCCGGGCCCGCAGGTCCAGCAGCTCGGCCAGGGTCTCCTCGGGCAGCTCCCGCGCGGTGGCGTTGCGATCGGACAGCAGTCCGCCGCGCTCGGCCATCGACAGCAGTCGCACCTCCCCCACCGTGACGCGCGGGTCGGCGACGAGCGCGCGCAGGACCCGCTCGTACCAGGCCAGGAAGTCGGTGATGGTCTCGGAGTCGAAGAGGTCGGTCGCGTAGTGCAGGTGCACGTCGATCCCGGCGGGCACGCCGTCCACGTGGTGATCGCTGAGGGTCCAGTCCTGATCGAACTGGATGGGCAGCACGCCCGCGTCCAGGCTCTTGATGCCGAGTCCGCGCAGCTGGAACTCCGGCTGGGCCAGGTTCTGCATGGTGAAGCCGACCTGGTAGATCGGCGAATGCGCTTGCGAGCGCACCGGATTCAGGGCATCCACCAGGGTTTCGAACGGCACCGCCGCGTGATCGAAGGCGGCCAGGTCGGCGTCGCGCACCTGCGCGAGCACCTCGGACAGCCGCGCCCCGGCGGGCACCGCGGTGCGCAGGGCCAGGGTGTTGACGAACATGCCGACCAGCTCATCCAGCGCCTGATCACCGCGACCGGCGACCGGGGTGCCGACCACGATGTCCTCGGTACCCGACACCCGAGACAGCAGCACGGCCAGCGCGGTGTGCAGCACCATGAACGGGGTCACCCGGTGCGCGGCCGCGAATTCCACCACGGCGGCGTGCAATTCGGCGTCCAGCACGGCGGTGCGCGCGTCCGCGCGGTTGGAGTGCACGGCGGGGCGCGGGCGATCGGTGGGCAGGGCCAGCAGGTCCGGGGCGCCGGCGAGCTGCCGGGTCCAGAACCGCACCTGGCGCGCGAGCACCGAGTTCAGCTCCTCCGGCGAGCCGAGGGCCTCGCGCTGCCAGATGGCGTAATCGGCGTACTGCACCGGCAGCGGCTGCCAGGTGGGGCCGCTGCCCGCGCAACGGGCCACGTAGGCGTGCGCCAGATCCCGGGTCAGCGGGGCCAGCGACCAGCCGTCGGCGGCGATGTGGTGCACCACGATCAGCAGCACGTAGGTGTCGGGCTCGTCGGCCACCCGCAGCAGTCGCACGCGCAGCGGCACCTCGGCGGTGACGTCGAAGACGGTGCGCGCCAGACCTTCCGCGAGCACCGGCAGTTCGGCGGCGGTGACCTCGCGGGGTTCGAGATCCACCAGGCGGGTGCCCGCGGGCAGCACCACCTGGCGGGCGACGCCGTCCTGTTCGGGGTACAGGGTGCGCAGGGTCTCGTGCCGGTCGATCAGGTCGCCGACCGCGGCGCGCAGCGCCTCGATGTTGAGCGAACCGGTCAGGCGCAGCGCGAACGGCAGGTTGTAGCCGCCGCCCGCGGTGTCGAAGCGGTTCAGGAACCACATGCGCTGCTGGGAGATCGACAGCGGCACGGTGTCCCCGCGCTGCTGCGGAACCACCGGCGGCAGTGCGGCGTTCACCTCGCCGGCGTCGGCCAGGGCGAGCAGGCGCGCGGCCAGGTCGCGCACGGTGGAGGCGTCGAAGACGGTGCTCAGCGGCACCGCGAGGCCGGTCGCCCGGGACAGCCGGGACACCAGCTGGGTGGCGATGAGCGAATTGCCGCCGCGGGCGAAGAAGTCGTCCCCCGCCCCGACCCGCTCCAGGCCGAGCAGCTCGCCCATGACCGAGGCCACGAGCAGTTCGGAATCCCCCGTGGGATCGACGAATTCGGCGGTCGCGAAGGTCGGGGCGGGCAGCGCCCGGCGATCCAGCTTGCCGTTCGCGGACAGCGGCATGGCCGCCAGCTCCACGAACACCGCGGGCACCATGTAGGCCGGTAGTCGCTCGGACAGTTCCCCGCGTAGGGCGTCGGTATCGACGCTCGCGCCGGGCACGGCGGGCACCAGGTAGCCGACCAGCAGCTCACCGGTGTGCTCGGCGGTGCGGACCAGCACCGCCGCCTGCGCGACGGACTCGTGCGCGGCCAGGGCGGCCTCGATCTCGCCGAGCTCGATGCGCAAACCGCGCAGCTTGACCTGGAAATCGGTGCGGCCCAGGTACTCCAGCTCGCCGTCGGCGGTCCACTTCACCAGGTCGCCGGTGCGGTACATGCGCTCGCCCGCACCGAAGGGGTTGGCCACGAAGCGATCCGCGGACAGGTCGGGACGCGAGACGTAGCCCACGGCCAGCTGCGCGCCGGCCAGGTAGAGCTCGCCGGGCACCCCCGCCGGAACCGGCGTCAGCTGCGAGTCCAGCACGTAGACACGGGTATTGAAGACCGGGCGGCCGATCGGCACGGTGCGGGTGTCGGCGTCGGTCACCCGGTGGTAGGTGACGTCGACCGCGGCCTCGGTGGGGCCGTACAGGTTGTGCACGTCGGCACCGGTGAGCGCGCGCAGGCGCTGCGCGGGCGGAGCGGGCAGCGCCTCACCGGAGGCGAAGACCATGCTCAGTCTTTGGCCTACGCTTCGCTCCGGCGCGTTCGCGGCGCCCGAAGTCTCGTTCTTCCCTCCCTCCGCACTGAGCTTTTGGCCTCCGCTCCGCTCCGGCAGGTTCGCGGCGCCCGAAGTCTCGTTCTTCCCTCCCTCCGCTCCTCCGCTTCGCTCCCCCGCTCCACTCAGTCCAGAACGAGACGCGCCGCGAACAGAGGGCTCGTGGGTTTCGAGTTCTGCTACGTAGAGCTCGAGCATCGAGGGGACGAAGTGGGCGACCGTGATCTGCTCGTCGGCGATGGTGGTCGCCAGGTAGGCGGGGTCGCGGTGGCCCTCGGGGCGGGCGATTACCAGGCGGGCGCCGATCTGCAAGGGCCAGAAGAACTCCCAGACCGACACGTCGAAGGTGGCGGGGGTCTTCTGCAGGACGGCGTCGGCGGGGGTCAGGGCGTACTCGGCCTGCATCCAGGCCAGGCGGTTCACGATGGCCGCGTGCGAGACCGCCACGCCCTTGGGGCGTCCGGTCGAGCCGGAGGTGAAGATGATGTACGCGGTGTGCGACGGGCGCAGGGCGGCGCGGCGATCGGCGTCGGTCAGCGGGGCGGTGGCGTAGCCGGCCAGGGTCACCGCGTCGGCGGTCAGCTCGTCGATGCGAATCTGGCGCACGCCCAGCGGTTCCAGATCCGCGCCGGAGGTGAGCACGCAGACGGGGGCGGCGGTGTCCACGATGTAGCGGGTGCGCTCGATGGGGTGATCCAGATCCAGCGGCACGTACGCGCCGCCGGCGGTGATCACGGCGTACATGCCGATCACCAGATCCAGCGAGCGGCGCATGCCCAGCGCCACCGGCACATCGGGGCCCACGCCCTGCTCGACCAGGTAGCGGGCCAGCCGGTGCACGCGCCCGGCGAGCTCGGCGTAGGTCAGGCTCTCGCCCTCGAAGGTGAGGGCGACCGCGCCGGGCGCGGTGCGCACGCGCTCCTCGAAGAGCGCGAGCAGGGTCTGCTCCGCGTCCACCTCGGCGGCGGTGGCGTTCCAGGTGTGCAGGACGCGTTCGCGTTCGGCGGCGTCGAACAGGTCGATGGCGCCGAGCCGGATCGAGGCGTCGGCGGCCACGGCCGCCAGCACGCGCTGCCAGCGGGCCAGCAGCGTCTCGATCGAGGCCGGATCGAACAGCTCGGCGGCGAAGCGCAGAGCTCCGCCCAGGGCGCCGTCGGTGCCGTCCTCGATCACCAGTTGCAGATCGAACTTCGCGGTCGGGTCGGTCAGCGGGACCGGGCGCACGGTCAGGCCCGGCAGCTCCAGATCCACGGCGGTGTTGCCGTTGTCGCCGTAGCTGATCATGACCTGGAACAGCGGGTGCGCGCCGGTGGTGCGGTCGGTGACGAGTTCGTCGACGATCTGCTCGAACGGCAGCTCGGTGTTGGCGAACGCCGCCAGGTCGATGTCGCGGACCGCGTGCACGAACTCGGCGAAGGTGGCGGCGCCGTCCACCGGGGTGCGCAGCACCGCGGTGTTGACGAACATGCCGATGAGACCGTCCAATTCGCGTTCGCCACGACCGCCGACCGGGGTGCCGATGACGATGTCGCCGGTGCCGCTCACCCGGGCCAGGGCGGCGGCGAAGGCGGCGTGCACCACCATGAACAGGGTCACGCCCTGCTCGCGGGCGAGTGCGCGCAGACCGGTCGCGATCTCGGCGGGCACCGCGAAATCGATGGCGTCGCCGATGTTCCGGGGCTGCGCCGGGCGCGGTCGGTCGGTCGGCAGCGCGAGCCGGGCCGGGGCGCCGGCCAGCGTGTCCCGCCAGAAACCGAGCTGCTGATGCGCGAGATCGCCGGGGGTGCGCGCGGATCCGAGCACCTCGCGCTGCCACAGCGCGTAGTCCGCGTACTGCACCGGCAGCGGCTCCCAGCCGGGAGCCGAGCCGGTCAGCCGCGCGTGATAGGCGATCATCAGGTCGGTGACGAGCGGGCGCAGCGACAGCGCGTCCGCGGTGATGTGGTGCACGACCACCACCAGCACGTACTCGTCGGCCGCCGGGGCGTCCGCACCGTGGTCGAGCACCAGCAGCGCTATGCGCGAAGGCAATTCGGTGGTGACGTCGAACGCGGCCTGGGCCAGCGCGGTGACCGTGCCGGTCACCTGGTCCGGGCGCACCGGCACCGGGCTCAGGCTCAGGCCGACCTCGGCCGCGTCCAGCAGCTGCTGGAACGGGCCCTCGGCGTCGGCCGGGAAGCTGGTGCGCAGCGACTCGTGCCGGGCCAGGACGTCGAGCACGGCCTGCTCCAGCGCGGTGACGTCGAGCTCGCCGGTCAGGCGCAGCACCATGGGCAGGTTGTAGAGGCTGGGACCGTCCTGCTCGTTCTCCAGACGGTTCAGGAACCACAGCCGCTGCTGGGCCGGGGACAGCGGCACCCGGTCCGGGCGCGGGCGCGCGGTCAGCGCCGGGCGCGGGGCGGCGTCGGACAGCACCGCGGCGGCCGCGGCGAAGCCCGCCACGGTGCCCGCCTCGAACAGCACCCGGACCGGAATCCGCACGCCCAGTTCGGCGCCCGCGCGAGCGGTCACCTGGGTGGCCAGCAGCGAGCTGCCGCCGAGTGCGAAGAAGTCGTCGTCCAGGCCGACCCGGGGCAGGCCGAGCACCTCGCCGAAGACCCGCGCGACCACGCGCTGGGCGGCGTCGACCGGCGCGCGGAAACGCTTGGCGGCCAGCACCGGAACCGGCAGCGCGCCCCGATCGAGCTTGCCGCTGGTGCCCATCGGGAACTCGGCGAGCTCGACCACGACGGTCGGCACCATGTAGGACGGCAGCAGGCGGGTGAGCCGCTCGCGCAGGGCCGCGGTGTCGAGTTCGCCACCCTCGGCGCGAATCACGTAGCCCGCCAGGTAATCCCCGGCGTCGCCGGTGATGAGCCGCACGGCGGCCTGCCCGACCTCGGGCTGGGTCAGCAGGGCGCTCTCGATCTCGGCCAGCTCGATGCGCTGGCCGCGGAACTTGATCTGGAAGTCGATGCGGCCCAGGTAGGCCAGCTCACCGTCGGCGGTCCACTTCACCAGATCGCCGGTGCGGTACATGCGCCCGCCCGCGGCGTGGAAGGGGTTGGCCACGAAGCGATCCGAGGTGAGGTCGGCGCGGCGGTAGTAGCCGCGCGCGAGCTGCACGCCCGCCAGGTAGAGCTCACCGGGCACGCCGATCGGCGCGGGGCGCAGGCGCGAATCCAGCACGTACACCTGGGTGTTCCACTCGGGCTCGCCCATGGGGACCGCGGGGGTGCGCTCGTCGGCCTCGCGGTAGGTGACGGTGACCGCGGCCTCGGTCGGGCCGTACAGGTTGTGCAGGGTCGCGTCGGAGAGCGCGCGCCACGCGGTGACGGTCTCCACCGGGAAAGCCTCGCCGGCGACGAAGACGTCACGCAGCGAAGCGAGTTCGCTCGCCTCGGCGTGCGCGGTGAACACCGCGAGCATGGAGGGGACGAAGTCGGTGAGCGTGACGCCCCGGGCGGCGACGGTCTCGGCGAGGTAGCGGGCGTCGCGATGACCGTCGGGGGTGGCCAGCACCAGGACGGCGCCGACCCGCAGCGGCAGGAAGTAGCCCCACAGCGAGACGTCGAAGGTGCTCGGCGTCTTCTGCAGGTACACGTCCGAGCGTGAGATGCCGTATTCGGCCTGCATCCAGGCCATCTGGTTGGCGATGGCGCGGTGGCTCACGGCCACGCCCTTGGGGGTGCCGGTGGAGCCGGAGGTGAACAGCACGTACGCCGGATGCTCGGGGTGCAGCGGCGCGCGGCGATCCCGATCGGTCAGCTTGGCCGCCGAGTGTTCCGACAGGTCGAGATCGTCCAGGCGCAGCAGCGGCGCGGCGTCGGTCTCGAAGCCGTCGGCGGCGGTGGTGAGCACCAGTGCCGGTGCGGCCGTGGTCAGTACGGTGGCGATGCGCTCGGCGGGATGGCTCGGGTCGACCGGCACGTAGGCGGCTCCGGCGCGCAGCACGGCGTACATGCCCACGACCAGCTCCACCGAGCGCGCCATGGCCAGCACCACCAGCGACTCCGGGCCGACGCCCTGGGCCACGAGCAGCCGGGCCAGGCGGTTGGCCCGCTCGGACAGCTCCCGGTAGGTGAACGACCGCTCCCCCGAGATCAGCGCGACCGCGTCGGGGGTGCGCTGGGCCTGGGCGTCGAACCCGGCGTGCAGCAGCGTGTCCGGGACCTTGGCGCCGGTGGCGTTCCAGCTCTCCAGCACGTAGTCCAGCTCGCTGCCGTCCAGCAGCGCGATGTCGCCGACGGGGCGGTCGGCGTCGGCGACGGCGGCGCTCAGCAGGCGCACGAACTTGGCCGCGAACTCGCGCACGGACGGCTCGTCGAACAGATCCGTGGCGTAGGTGAATTCGACGCGGTAGCCCGAATCGCGTTCCACCACATTGAGGTTCAGATCGAACTTGGCGAACGCGAGTTCGAAGTCGATCAGCTCGGCGCGCATGCCGGGCAACTCGGGCGTCGTGACGCCCTGGTTCTGCATGAACAGCGCCACCTGGAACAGCGGGTGCCGGTTGCGCGCGCGCACCGGGTTGAGCACCTCGACCAGGCGCTCGAACGGCACATCGCGATGGGAGAAGGCGCGCAGATCCCGTTCGCGGGCATGGGCGACCAGCTCGGCGAAGGAGCGGTCACCGCGCACCTCGGTGCGCAGCACCAGGGTGTTGACGAACATGCCGATCAGATCGTCCAGCGCGGCCTCGCCGCGACCGGCGACCGGGGTGCCGATGGCGATGTCGGTGGTGCCGGACAGCCGGGCCAGCAGGGCCGCCAGCGCCGCGTGCAGCACCATGAACGGGGTGGCCTGGCCGCGGGCGGCGACCGCGTCGACGGCGGCGCGGAGCTCGGCGGAGAGCTCGACCTCGAACGTCGCGCCCCGGTAGCTCGAATCGGCCGGGCGGGGCCGGTCGGCGGGCAGGTCGAGCTGAGCGGGCAGCTCCGCGAGCTCGTTCGTCCAGAAGGCGAGCTGACGAGCGGCGAGCGACTCCGGATCGGCCTCGTCGCCGAGCACCTCACGCTGCCACAGCGCGTAGTCGGCGTACTGCACGGCCAGCGGCTCCCAGACCGGGACGAAGCCGGCCTGGCGGGTGGCGTAGGCCAGCACCAGATCGCGCACCAGCGGGCCCAGGGAGAAGCCGTCGGCGGCGATGTGGTGCACGACGAGCACCAGTGCGTGATCGTCGACGCCCAGGCGCAGCAGCCGCAGCCGCAGCGGAACCCCTTCGGCCACATCGAAACCGCGCCCGGCGGCCGCGTAGACCTCCCGCGGCAGATCCTGCTCGGTCACCTCGGCGGGGATCAGGTCGAGTTCGGCGGCGGCGTCGAAGTCGGCGGCCGCGCGCACCACCTGGACCGGCCCGTCCGGGGTCTGCGGGTAGTAGGTGCGCAGGATCTCGTGCCGGGTCACCAGATCGGTGACGGCCGCGGCCAGCGCCGCGAGGTCGAGTTCACCGCGCAGCCGCAGCGCGGCCACCACGTTGTCGACCGCGGCGGCGTCGAAACCCCCGGCGGTGCCCTCGGACTCGTTGTGCGCCAAGCGATTCAGGAACCACATGCGCTGCTGCGCGGGCGAGAGCGGAATCGCCGCGGGCCGCGGGCCGGCCACCAGCGGCACGGCCGGCGCACCGGCGGCGGCGCTCAGCTCGGCGGCCGCGGCCAGCGCGGCCACGGTCGGGCGGTCGAAGAAGTCGCGCACGTCCACCGCCGCGCCCAGGGTGTCGCGGATCCGGGCGATGGCGCGGGTGGCGATGAGCGAATTGCCGCCGAGAGCGAAGAAATCGTCGTCCGCGCCGACCTGCTCACGGTCGAGCAGGTCGGCGAAGATGGCCGCCACCGCGGCTTCGGCCTCGGTCGAGGGCGCGCGGTAGGCGGTGCTCGCGTCGGCGAACACCGGTTCGGGCAGCGCGCGCCGATCCAGCTTGCCGTGCACGGTGATCGGGAACTCGGCCAGCACGACCAGCGCGGACGGCACCATGTAGGCGGGAATGTGCGCCCGGGCCCCGGACAGCACGGCCGTGCTGTCGATCAGCGCGCCGCGGGCGGGGACCACGTACCCGACCAGGGACTGCTCCCCGTTGGCGCCGGTGTGCAGCAGCACGGCGGCCTGGGCCACCGTGTCGTCGCGCAGCAGCGCCGACTCCACCTCGCCCAGCTCGATGCGCTGGCCGCGCAGCTTCACCTGGAAATCGGTGCGGCCCAGGTACTGCAGCTCGTCCGCGCCGCCGTCGACGCCGTGCACCCAGCGCACGAGATCGCCGGTGCGGTACATGCGGTCGCCGGCCGGGCCCTCGGGGTTGGCCACGAAACGATCCGCGGTCAGGCCGGGGCGCGCGAAATAGCCTCGCGCCAGCTGCATTCCGACCAGGTAGAGCTCGCCGACCACACCGTGCGGAACCGGGCGCAGGTCCTCGTCCAGGACCAGCAGCTCCACCTCGTCCCCCGGATGACCGAGCGGGACGGAGTCCACGTCCACCGCGGTCACCTCGTGCGAGGTGACCAGAACCGTGGCCTCGGTGGGGCCGTAGATGTTGTACAGGGTCGCACCGCTGACGCCGCGGAAGCCGGCGGCGGTGGCGGGCGGCAGGGCCTCGCCGCCGACGTAGACGAAACGCAGGGAATCGGACAGGCCCTCGGGATCCTGCTCGGCCTCGGCGATCAGCACCGAGAGCATCGAGGGCGGGAAGAACGCGGCGGTGACCTGGGATTCGCGCATGGTGCGGATCAGGTAGGCGGTGTCGCGGTGCCCGTCCGGCACCGCGATGACCAGGCGCGCGCCGGTCTGCAGGGTCCAGAAGATCTCCCACACCGAGGCGTCGAAGGTGGTCGGGGTCTTGAAGAGCATGGCGTCCGCGGCCGAGAGCTGCAGGCGGCGCTGCTGCGAACGGAACAGCGCCAGGATCGCGCGGTGCGAGATCGCCACGCCCTTGGGCCGGCCGGTCGAGCCGGAGGTGAACAGCACGCACGCGAGATTGTCCGCGCCGGTCCGGGTCAGCTCGTCGTCATCGACCGGGGACAGCGCGGCGCGCGAGGCCGATTCCCCCGCGGTGCGCTCGAATTCGTCGATGCGCAGGACCGGCACCGCGGTGTCGAGCCCGGCGCCGTCGGCCGTGGTGGTCAGCACCAGCACGGGCGCGGAGACCTCGAGCACGTAGGCGATGCGCTCGGCCGGATGATCCGGATCCAGCGGCAGGTACGCCCCGCCCGCCTCGAGGATGGCGTACATGCCGACCAGCAACTCGAAGGACCGGCGCGCGGCCAGGCCCACCAGCACGTCCGGACCGACACCCAGCTCACGCAGGTGCCGGGCCAATACCGTGACCCGGTCGGCGAATTCGGCGTAGGTGAGCTCGGCGCCCTCGAACTCCATGGCCACCGCGTCCGGGGTGCGCCGCACCTGGGCCCGGAACTTCGAGGTCAGGGTCTCGATCGGGGCCAGCTTGGGCTCGAGCAGCCCGGAGGCCGCCAGCACGGCGTCGTCGACCAGGGCCTCGAGCACCGCGGTCAGCTCACCCTCGGGGCCGTCCATCAGCGCGGGCAGCTGCCCGGACACCACGACCTGCACCAGCGCCTCGGGCTCGAGCGCTCCGCCCATGGCTTCGCTCAGCATCGCGACCTCGGCGGCGAGCGCGCCGTAGGCGATGGTCTGCTCGGCGTAGCGCAGCGCGATCCGATCGGCGTCCAGCTCGGCCACCAGGGGAATCAGGGTGGGCAGATCACCGACGCCGTAGGCCCTTCGCAGGGCCGTGCGGCCGGTTCGGCTGGTAGCGATCGACTCTGCGTAGTGCATCAGAGGTTTCCTTCCGACGAGCTTTCCGAGCGAAGAACCACTGCCTGGGCCTGTGTTGCGAGGTCGCCCAGGACTTGACCGAGACCCGCACCGCCGAGCGCGGTGAGGATGCCGGGCACCAGCCCGGCGAGTGCGACGTTGACCAGTGCTTCCGGTTTCGCCGCGGCACCCATGGCCCGGGCGGTGAGGCCGATCTTGTCGGCCAGCGCCCGGTAGGTGACGGTGTGATCGCCGTGGGTGAGCGCGATCGAATCGGGGTCGATCGCGGCGGCCGCCGCGATCAGGGTCGGCAGATCGGCGGTCGGCCGATCGTCCGAAACTTGCTGCGGCCGAGCAGCTCCGGCGGCCGCGGTCGGCGCGCCCGGTCGGCGGTCGCGCTCCGCGGCGGTCCGGATGTCGATGGCGCGCACCGGCGCCGCCGGATCGGCGATGATCGCGCGCAGCACCAGCAGCAGGCGCTGGGCCAGCAGGCGCACCGTGCCAGCGTCGAAAATGTCGGTGGCGTAGCCGAACCGCATGTCCAGGCCGATCACCCGGCCCAGTTCGTTCCGCCGCTCCATACCGGTGAGCTGCAGATCGAACTTGGCCTCGGTGAGTTCGGGCTCGATCGCCTCGAGCGCCAGCCCGGGCAGCGAGACCGCGCCGGCCGCGATGTTCTGGAAGGCCAGCGCCACCTGGAACAGCGGGTTGACCGCGCTGGAGCGCGGACGGCCGTTGGCGGCCAGCACCGCCTCCACCACCCGCTCGAACGGGACGTCTGCCTGCGCGAACGCCGCCAGATCCCGGTCCCGCACCTGCCGCAGCAGGTCGGTGAAGGAGAGCTTGGCGTCCACCTCGGTGCGCAGCACCACGGTGTTGACGAACATGCCGATCAGGTCGTCCAGCGCACGCTCGCCGCGGCCCGCGACCGGAACGCCGATCGAGATGTCGCGCTGGCCCGAGATCTTGGCCAGCAGCACCGCGAACGCGGAGTGCACGACCCCGAACAGGGTGGCGCCCTGCGCGGTCGCGAGCTCGTCGAGCCGCGCGGTGATCTCGTCCGAGATCTGGAAGTCGAACTCGGCGCCCAGCATGTCGCGGCGCGCGGGGCGCGGGCGATCGGTGGGCAGATCGAGTTGGGCGGGCGCGGTGGACAACTCGTCCACCCAGAAGTTCAGCTGCCGCGACAGCAGGCTCTCGGGATCGGTGTCCGAGCCGAGCACCGCGCGCTGCCAGGCGGCGAAATCGCCGTACTGGATCTCCAGCGGCGACCAGCCCGGGGCCCGGTTGTCGAGCCGGGACACGTACGCCTGCACCAGATCCCGGGTCATCGGCAGCACCGAGTAGCCGTCCGCGCTGATGTGGTGCAGCACCACGATCAGCACGTGCTCGGCCGGGGACAGCTCGAACAGGCGGATGCGCAGCGGCGGCGCGGCGGTGACATCGAAACCGGCCGTGGCGATCTCGATCAGTCGCAGCTGAATCTCGGTCTCGGACACCCGGATCGGGGCCAGGTCGGCATTCAGCTCGTCGATGCCGAGCACCAGCTGTACCGGCTCGCCGTCCTTCTCCGGGTAGCGGGTGCGCAGGATCTCGTGCCGCGACAGCACATCCCGCAGCGCCGCGGCCAGCGCGTGCACGTCCAGCGCGCCGGTCAGGCGGATGGCGGCCGGGACGTTGTACGCGCCGGACTCGGGATGCAGGCGGTTGAGCACCCACATGCGCTGCTGGGCCAGCGACAGCGGCGCGGGACCGGAGTCGGTGCGCGGGGTCAGCGCCGGGCGCAGCTCGGAGCGGTCCGCGGTGGCCAGCCAGGTGGCCAGCTCACCCACCGTGGGGGCCTCGAAGAGCGCCGACACCGGCACGCGCACACCCAGATCCGAGCCCAGGCGGGCGGCCAGCCGGGTCGCCATCAGCGAATTGCCGCCGAGGGCGAAGAAGTCGGTGTCGACACCGACCAGCTCCGCCGCGGCGCCGCCGACGACCTCGGCGAAGCCCGCGGCGACCAGCCGCTCGAGCTCGGTGACCGGCTCGCGGTACACCGCGGCCGCGAAGACCGGCTCGGGCAGGCGGGCCCGGTCGACCTTGCCGTTCACGTTCAGCGGCAGCGCGTCCAGGACGGTGACCGCGGCGGGGACCATGTACTTGGGCAGCGCCGCTGCCAGCGCGGACCGCAGGGTCGCGGCCAGCGCTTCGCGCTCGGGATCGCCGACACCGGGAACGGCCGCGTAGGCGACCAGGCGCGCACCCGCGGTTCCGTTGTGGGCCACGGCAACCGCCGCGCTCACCCCGGGCTGCCGCCGCAGCGCCGTCTCGACCTCGCCGAGCTCGATGCGGAAGCCGCCGATCTTGACCTGGAAGTCGGCGCGCTCGACGTACTCGAGGGTGCCGTCGGCTCGCCAGCGCACGATGTCGCCGGTGCGGTACATGCGGCCCGGGCCGTACGGGGAGGCCACGAAGCTCTCCGCGGTCAGGCCCGGCCGGCCGTGATAGCCGCGCGCCAGCTGCGCGCCGGCCAGGTACAGCTCGCCCGGAACGCCGATCGGAACCGGCGAGAGCCGCGCGTCCAGCACGTACACCCGGCTGTTCCAGGCGGGCGTGCCGATCGGCACGGCCTGCTGATGCCGGGCGCGCACCGGGAACGCGGTGATCGACACCGCGGCCTCGGTGGGGCCGTAGAGGTTGTAGAGCGCGGCCGCCCCGCCGTCCAGGAAATCGGCGGCGGTCGCGGCGGGCAGGGCCTCGCCGATCGCCAGCACCGCGCGCACCGAGGACGGCAGCGGGCCGCCCGCGAGCAGCATGCCTAGCAACGACGGGACCGGGTGCAGCACGGTGACCCCGTGCGCGTCGATGATCGAGCGCAGGCGATCGGGATCGCGCTCGTCGCCCGCGGCGGTCACCACCAGGCTGCCGCCGCTGGTCAGCGGCGACCAGAACTCCCACACCGACAGGTCGAAGGTGGCGGGCGTCTTCAGCAGCGCGCGGTCGGCGGCGCTCAACTCGAAAGTCGCTCGCAGCCAGTGCAATTGGTTGACGATGGCGGCGTGCGGGATCGTCACGCCCTTGGGCCGGCCGGTCGAGCCTGAGGTGAAGATGACGTAGGCCGGATGCTGCTCGCGCAGCGGGCGCACCCGCTCGGCGTCGGTCACCGGCGCGGCGGACACCCCGGCCAGGTCGAGGGCGTCGACCTCGAACACCGGGACCTGGGCCGTGAACGGCAGGCCGTCCGCGACGGTGGTGAGAACGACAGCCGCGGCGGCGGTTTCGACGATGTAGGCGATGCGGTCGGCCGGGTGATCGGGGTCGATCGGCACGTACGCGCCGCCCGCCTTGACCACCGCGTACATGGCGATCACCAGCTCGATCCCGCGGCGCATGGCCAACACCACGCCGGTCTCCGGGCCGACGCCCGCGGCGATCAGATGCCGGGCCAGACGGTTCACCCGGGCGTCGAATTCCGCGTAGCCGAGCGTGATCTCACCGTCGGCGGACAGCAGCGCCACCGCGTCCGGGGTGCTCGCCGCCTGCGCGTCGACCAGATCGGCCAGGGTCGCCGGGGCGAGCGGGCGCGCGGTGTCGTTCCACTCCCCCAGCACCCGGGCGCGCAGGTCCGCGCCCAGCAGATCGATGTCGCCGACCACGGTTTCCGGTGCGGCCGCGATGGTTTCGAGCACGCGGACCAGCGCGGCGGCGATGTGCCGCGCCGTGCCCTCGGTGAACAGATCGGTGGCGTAGCCCAGGGTCAGGTCCAACCCGTCCGGCGCGCCGGCCGCCGCGTAGCGATCGGTGGCGAACAGGTGCAGATCGAACTGCGCGATGTGGTTCTCGAATTCGAGTTCGGTCACGGTCAGATCGGGCAGGCGCAGTTCGGCGTGCTCGTAGTTCTGGAAGGACAGGCCCACCTGGAACAGCGGATGCCGGGCCTGCGAGCGCACCGGGTTCAGCACCTCGACCAGGCGCTCGAACGGCACGTCGGCGTGGGCGAACGCGGCGATGTCACCGGTCCGGACGCGGGCAAGCAGCTCGGTGAACGGCTCGGACGGGGCCACCCGGGTGCGCAGCGCGAGGGTGTTGACGAACATGCCGATCACGTCGTCCAGCGCGCTGTCGCCACGACCCGCGATCGGGGTGCCGACCGCGATGTCCTCGGTGCCGGACAGGCGGGCCAGCAGCGCGCTGAACGCGGCGTGCACCACCATGAACAGGGTCGCGCCCCGCCCGCGGCCGACCTCGGCGAGGCGGGCGTGCAGTGCTGCGTCGAGTTCGAGATGAATCTGCTTGCCGCGCAGAGTCTGTCGCGCCGGACGCGGGTGATCGGCCGGCAGATCCAGCTGATCGGGCAGTCCGGCCAGAGCCTGCTTCCAGTAGGCGAGCTGCTGGGCGGCCACCGAGTCGGCGTCGTCCTCGGCGCCCAGCAGCGCGTGCTGCCACAGCGCGTAATCGGCGTACTGGACCGCGAGCGGGGTCCACGCGGGCTCGCTCCCGCCCAGGCGCGCGCCGTAGGCCACCATGAGATCGCGCACGAAGGGCACCACCGAGGAGCCGTCGGCCGAAATATGGTGCAGCACACCGGCGAGCACGTGCTCACCGGTGAACTCGCCCGCCTCGTCCAGCACGCGCAGCAGCTCGACCCGGATCGGGACCTCGGCGGTGACGTCGAAGGTGGTGGTCAGGATCTCCGGAACCCGCACGGCCAGTTCGGCTTCGGTGAGCGAGGTGGTGCGCAGACCCGAGAAGGTCTGCGCCACCGGCGCGATCACCTGCACCGCGCCGGCCTCGGTCTCGGGGTAGTAGGTGCGCAGCGTCTCGTGCCGGGCCAGTACGTCGCCGAAGGCGGCGGCCAGCGCGGCCGCGTCCAGCGCGCCGGTCAGGCGCAGCGCGATCGGCAGGTTGTAGGCGATGGACTCGCGATCGAAGCGGTTGATGAACCACATCCGCTGCTGCGCGGGCGACAGGGGCAGCTGCTCGGGACGCTCGCCCGCGATCAGCGCCGGGCGCTGGGCCTCACCGAGACCGGCGTCCACCCGCGCGGCCAGCCCGGCCACGGTGGAATCCTCGAAGAGCACGCGCACGCCGACGGTGGTGTTCAGCACCGTGCCCAGGCGCGCGGCGGCCTTGGCCGCCAGCAGCGAGCTGCCACCCAGGGTGAAGAAGTCGTCGTCGGCGCCGACCCGCTCGGCATCGAGCAGCTCCGCGAAAACGCCCGCGACCAGCTCTTCGGTGACGGTGCCCGGGCGGCGGTAGACCGCGCTCTCGAAGACCGGCTCGGGCAGGGAGCGGTAGTCCAGCTTGCCGTTGACGGTGAACGGGATCTCGTCGAGCACCACGAACGCGGACGGCACCATGTAGGGCGCGAGCCGTCCGGTCAGCCCGGCCTTGACCGCCGTGAGGTCCAGTTCGGCGACATCGGAGACCAGGTAGGCGACCAGCTGATCGCCGCGGGTGGCGTGCGCGTGCTTGACCGCCACCGCCCGGCGCACCTGCGGGTGCTCGGCCAGCACCGATTCGATCTCGCCCAGCTCGATGCGGTAGCCGCGGAGCTTGACCTGAGAATCGTTGCGGCCCAGGCACTGCATGGAACCGGTCGGGGTCCAGCGCATGAGATCGCCGGTGCGGTACATGCGCTCGCCCGGGGCCCAGGGGCAGGCCACGAAGCGGCCGGCGGTCAGCGCGGCCTGGCCGCGGTAGCCGCGGGCCAGCTGCGGACCGCCCACGTACAGCTCGCCGACCATGCCGATCGGCACCGGGCGCAGGCGCTCGTCCAGCACCCACTCGTACACGCCCGCGAAGGGCGGGCCGATGTGCAGCTCGTCCGTTGCCGCCAGCGGCACGGAACCCTGTGTGACACAGGTAGTTTCGGTCGGTCCGTAGCAGTTGACGAAGGATCGTCCCGCCTCGGCCCAGCGCCGCGCCAGCTCCGGCGGGCAGGGCTCGCCGCCGACCACCACGACCGCGGTGTCCGGGGCCTCGAGCGGATCGACGGTGCCCAGGGCGGACGGGGTCATGAACGCGTGCGTGACCCGGTGCGTGCGCAGCACGCCGGTGAGCTCGGCGCCCATGACCGCCTCGGGCGGCGCGACCACCAGGGTGGCCGCGGCCTCGATGGCCATGGCGAGTTCGCCGACCGAGATGTCGAAGGCCGGGGAGGCGACGTGCAGCACGCGGGACGACCGCCGCACCAGGAAGCGCTCGACCTCGCCCGCGGCGAAGGACGGCACACCCTCGTGGGTGACCATCACGCCTTTGGGCACACCGCTGGATCCGGAGGTGTAGATGACGTAGGCGACATCGGCGGTGCGCAAGGGGCGCAGCCGATCCCGATCGGTGACGGCGTCGTCGGCGTAGGCCGCCACCGCCGCGCGGAACAGCTCGTCGTCCAGCGCCAGCCAGGACACCGAGTCCGGCAGCCCGGCGCGAACGGCCGACAGCGTCAGGCCGTACTCGGCGCCGGCGTCGGCCACCATGCGCGCGACGCGCTCGGCGGGGTAGGCCGGATCGACCGGGGCCCAGCCCGCGCCGGTCTTGCTGATGGCCCAGGTGGCCAGCACCGATTCCAGCGACCGCGGCATGCCGAGGGACACCAGGTCACCCGGGCCGACCCCGCGGCCGATCAGCAGGCGCGCCAGCCGATTCGAGGCCGCGTCGAGTTCGCGGTAGGTGAGCTCGCGCGGGCCGTCGACCAGGGCGATGCCGTCCGGATTGGCGGCGACGGCCGCCGCGAGCAGATCCGGAATGACACGACCGGTCTGCACGGGTCCGCCGGAACGATCGGTGAGATCGGCGTATTCGACCTCGGACAGCAACGGCAGAGCGGCCACGATGGTGGCCGGATCCGCGGTGATGGCCGTCAGCAACTGGACAAAACGGTCAGCAAAGACGTCAATTGTGGAGGCGTCGAAGAGATCTGCCGCGAATTCGAACTCCGCGGTGATCCCCGTCGGTGCCGGACCTTCCCCGGGACCGGCACCGACGAAGCTTTCGGTGACCGCGACCGACAGGTCGAATTTGGTCACTCCCGTCTCCAGCGTACCCGCCGTGGCAAGCAATCCGGGCAGTTCGACACTGATATCACCCGAGGCGGTGAAGGACAACGCCACCTGGAACAGCGGATGACGCGACTGCGAGCGGGCCGGATTCAGGGCTTCGACGAGCTGCTCGAAGGGCACATCCGCGTGCGCGAAGGCGGCGAGATCGGTCTCGCGCACCCGCCGCAGCAGCTGGCGGAACTCGAGGCTGTCGTCGATCTCGGTGCGCAGCGGCAGCGTATTGACGAACATGCCGATCAGGTCGTCGAGTTCGCGCGCACCGCGGCCGCCGACCGGCGTGCCGATCACGATGTCGGACTCACCGGACAAACGAGACAGCAGGACGGCCAGTGCGGCGTGCACCAGCATGAAGGTCGAAACGCTCTCGGCCTGGGCCGTTTCCACGATGCGGGCGTGCAGCTGCGCGGGCAGCTCGATCGAGCGCTTGCCGCCGCGGCCGCTGGCCAGCACCGGGCGCGGGCGATCGGACGGCAGCTCCAGCAGATCGGGCGCGCCCGCCAGCGCCGTGCGCCAGAAGCCCAGCTGCGTGGCCAGCAGCGAAGTCGCGTCGGCCGCGTCGCCGAGGCGATCGCGCTGCCACAGTGTGTAATCGGCGTACTGCACCGGCAGTTCGGCCCAGCCCGGCTGCTGCCCGGCCGAGCGCGCCGCATAGGCCAGCATGAGATCGCGCGCCAGGATCGGCAGCGAAAGCCCGTCCGCGGCAACGTGATGCAGCACCATCGCCAGCGCGTAGCGCCCGGACGCGGCGGCGGCCTCGATCTCCGAGACCGGATCGCCGGTCGCGGCACTCTCCGCGACGGCGTCAAGCACTGTAAAAACGCGGGCACGGAAAGGAATCTCGTGTTCGAGATCGAATCCGCGCGCGGCGATGGCGGACAGCGCGGCGTCGAGTTCGGCGCCGTCGGTCACCACCTCGTGCGCGACCAGCTCGGGCAGCCGATCCACCGGCAGCACGCGCTGGCAGGCCTGACCGTCCGCGACCACCGGGAACAGCGTGCGCAGCGTTTCGTGCCGGGCCAGCACATCGGCGACCGCGGCGCGCAGGGCCGCCAGATCCGCCGTGCCCCGCAGGCGCACCACGAACGGCATGTTGTAGTTCGCGGCCGAGGTGTCGAAGTGGTTCAGGAACCAGATGCGCTGCTGCGCGGGAGACAGCGGGATGTTCTCCGGGCGCTCGTCACCACGACGCGCCGTAAGCTGAAGTGCCGCTGTGTCATTCGCGTCCTCGTCGAGGAACTGCGCGTCGATGACCGCGCCCAGCTCGGCCACGTTGGTCGCCGCGAACATCTCGCGGACGGTCAGCCGGCAGCCCAGTTCGGCGTTGAGCCGCGCGGCCACCTGGGTCGCGTTCAGGCTGTTGCCGCCCAGGGCGAAGAAGTCGTCGGTGCGACCGACCCGCTCGGCGCCGAGGGTCTCGGCGAACACCCGGGCCACGGCCTGCTCGACCACCGAGACCGGGGCCTCGTAGCTCGCGGCCACCCGGACCGGCGCGGGCAGGCCCGCGCGATCGAGCTTGCCGGACGCGTTGACCGGCAGGGCCTTCAGCACCATGTACGCGGCGGGCACCATGTACGCGGGCAGCGCCCGGGCCACCGCGGCGCGCAGGCGGGTCTCCTGGATCTCGAGGTCGGAGACCACGTAGGCCACCAACTGCTCCTCGCGCACCAGCACCACCGCGCGCTCCACGCCGGGCACCGCCGCCAGCACCGATTCGATCTCGCCGAGCTCGATCCGCAGCCCGCGCAGCTTCACCTGGAAATCGGTGCGGCCCAGGTACTCCAGCTCGCCGTCCTCGGTCCAGCTCACCAGATCGCCGGTGCGGTACATCATCTCGCCGGGACCACCGTGTCCCTCGCCGCCCGCGAACGGATCGGCGACGAAACGCTCGGCCGTCAGTCCGGCATTGCCCACGTAGCCCCGGGCGAGCTGAACCCCCGACAGATACAGCTCACCCGGAGTCCCTACGGGAACCGGCCGCAAACGTGCGTCGAGCACGTACAGCCGGGTATTGGACACCGGCGCGCCGATCGGCACGAACTCGGTGTCAGCGGCCGTGACCTCGTGGAAGGTGACATCGACCGCGGCTTCGGTGGGGCCATAGAGATTGTGCAGCGCGGCGGCGGACCCGGCGCGGCCCAGCACCGCGCGCAGGCGCTGGGCCGTGCGGGCGGGCAGCGCCTCGCCCGAGGCGAACACGTGCCGCAGGCCGGACAGGCCCGCGACGTGCTCGTCCGCGAGCCCGGCCAGGAACGCGTCCAGCATCGAGGGCACGAAATGGGCCACGCTCACGCCGTACTCGGCGATGACCGCGCGCAGATAGGCCGGATCGCGATGGCCGTCCGGCTGCGCCAGCACCAGGGTCGCGCCGGTCTGCAGGGGCCAGAAGAACTCCCACACCGAGACGTCGAAGGTCGCGGGCGTCTTCTGCAGCACGACGTCGGCGGCGCCCAGTTCGTAGGCGCTCTGCATCCACACCAGGCGATTCACGATCGCGGCGTGGGTGACGGCGACGCCCTTGGGGCGGCCGGTGGAACCGGAGGTGAAGATGACGTAGGCGGTGTTCTCCGGCCGCAGCGCGGACCGCCGCTCACCGGCGGCGATCGGCGCGCCGGAGACGGCGTCCAGGTCGAGTTCGTCCACGCACACCGCGGCGATCTCGTCCGCCGGGCGATCGGCCGTCCTGGTCAGCACCAGTGCGGGAGCGGCGGTGTCGAGGATGTGGGCGATGCGGTCAGCCGGGTTGTCCGGATCCAGCGGCACGTAGGCCGCGCCCGCGGCCTGCACCGCGTACATGGCGATGACCAGCTCCGGGGACCGGCGCAGATGGAGCGCGACCCGGTCTTCCGGACCGACGCCGGCCGAAATCATATGGCGGGCCAGCTTGTTGACGCGCGCGGCCAGACCCGCGTAGTCGAGATCGCGCTCGGGCTCGTTCGCGAAACGCAGCGCGGGCGCCGCCGGGGTACGCGCGACCTGGTCCTCGAACATCGACACCAGCGTCGCGCCGGCCGGGACCGGGCGGGCCGTGCTGTTCCACAGCCGCAGCACGACGTCGCGCTCCAGCTCGGTGCTGACGTCCAGCGCCGTGATCGGGGTGGCCGGATCGGTCTCGACCAGGCGCTCGAGCAGGCGCAGGAATCGCGCGTGATGCCGGGCGATCTCGCCGGCGGAGTACAGATTCGGATTCACCTCGAAGTCGAGGTGGACCCGGTCGTTGTCGCCGTAGAAGACATTGAGGCTCATGTCCTCGATGGGGCCGGTCGACATAATGTGCAGCCGCCCGCTCAACTCGCCGAAGTCCAGGCGGTTGTGGAACAGCATGATGTTGACCATCGGGCCGAACAGCGCGCGGGTGGCCGGGCGGTCCTCGTGCTCGGCGTCGCGGCGAATGTCCTCGTGCCGGTAGCGCTGATGCCGCAGCGCGCCCGAGACCTCGACCCGGGTCGCGGTCAGCAGATCGCCCCAGGTGGCCTCGACGCCGAGGCCGATGCGCAGCGGCACGATGTTGGACAGCATGCCGACCGAACGGCGCATGACCGCGGTGGTGCGCGCGGTCACCGGCAGGCTCAGCACGACTTCGGGCTTGCCGGTCATCAGGCCCAGGTAGGCCGCGAACGCCGCGAGCACGACGACCGGAAGACCCGAATCACTCTGCGCGCCAACCTCTTCGATGCGCTCCTGCAGCTTCGCGGGCAGCGCGGCGCCGAACACGCGGTTGCCCGCGTTGCGCGGGGCCGTGCGGCTGTTCAGGGTGGTCGCGCCGTCCAGGCCGCGGGTGCGCTCGGCCCAGTGGGCGCGGTCGACCGCGAACCGGGTGCTCTCGCGGTAGGCGAGTTCGCCCGCCACGATCTCCTGCGGGGTGCCGACCTTGACCACCTCGGGCTCGAGGCCCAGCTGATGCGCGGTGAAACGCTTGGCGGTCCACTGCATGACGCTCATGGCGGCGTAGCCGTCGCCGACGATGTGGTGGGCGCGGACGTACCAGAAGTACCGCTGGTCGGCGACGTGGATCAGGGTCGGCGCGAACAGCTGATCGGTCAGCAGATCCAGCGGGCGGACCAGGTCGGCGCGCATCCACGCGTGTGCGGTGGCGATGGGATCCGCTTCGCCGCGCAGATCCATGTAGACCTGCGGGGAGTCGACGGCGGTGAGGTCGAGGTACTGGCAGGGCTGTCCGTCGACCTCGGCGAAACGCAGCTGCGAGGTGCGCCAGATCGCGACGCCCTCGTCGCCGACGCGCAAGAGCAGGTCGACGTCGAGGTCACCCTGGATGTCGACGTACTGGGCCATATTGACCGGGACGTCGGGTTCGAGCAGCTGCGCGTACCAGAGTCCGACCTGGGCGGGACCGAGCGGGAAGGGCTCCGAGGCGCCCGGCGGGAGTTGCGCGACATCCACGTTCAGGTCGCTGCCGGCGGCCGTCGCATCGCGCCGCGACGCGTTGTCCGGACCGATACTCCCCAACTCCGTACCCTGCACCAGAGCCTCCTTCTTCAGACTTGCCCGCTATGCGGCCGAACGGGTTTCCGGGCAGCACGAAATAGGCCTTGGGTATCGAGGGATCCGATACCCGAAGCCGCGAAATTCGCACTGCTCCTGGGTGATTCGACGAATGCGCGACGTCTTCCACGACGTGTACGCGCGTGCTTCAACTAGCGCTCGAACCGATCGGGGTCCCCGCGATCCACGATCGGGATGCGACGGCTCGATGGCCGTTCACACCATGGGTGTACTGCTTGCCGATCTCCTCCAACTCACCGCCGAGCGATGCGCACCGCGACCGTCCGCGAACCTCGCGTTGTCGCCTGCATCACACTTGCCGTCCATGCATTGCGAAGACTAGGCGGTACGTGAATAAAACGGAACTTTTTCCCCGAAAAAAGTTGGACGAGCGTCTAGTTGGTTGGGGAGATTACGCGGAGACCGCGATAAATGTGGGTGCAGCCACATGACAAGGCCAACATGTGACCGAGGGCACTTCCGATTGCGAAGACTATGAGTCGAAACGTTGCATCTGCGTTGCATCCGCACCCAGGCGGCGATCGAGCACGCGAATCTTCGCCTCGATCTGGGCATACAGAGGTGAATCGCGGTCCACGGTGGCCCGATAGGCCGCCCACGCGGCAGCATCGTCACGCCCTTCGGCGCCCGCGGTCCATCGGCTGAGCACCGAGGTCTCCCCCGAGCGCAGCACGGCCGTGCGCAACCGCACGCGCAATTCATCGCGAATGTCTATAACTCCCGGAGCGTTCGAACGCGGCAGCGCCGGGCCCGAGTACAGCCGTACCGCCGAGTCCACGTCCCCGGAATCGAGCGCGGCACGCAGCGCCTCCACATCCGTGGCGATCGGAACCCGCAGCCGGTACGGGCGCGAACCGAAGACATTGGGACCGACCACCGAGCGCAGCCGGGACATCGCGGCGCGAATCGTGGCGTTGTCCAGATCCGCGTCGTCGAGCAGCAACGCCAGATGATCCGCGGACAGGCCCTCGGGATGCTCGCCCAGCAGCAGCAGAATCTCGGCGTGCCGCTGCGACAGCGGAACTCGCTCGCCGGCCACCGTCAATTGCGGCTGCCCCAGACCCAGCACCTCGAGCCCCAGACGCTCGGGCACCGGCGCTTCCCCGGCCCGGCGATCCTGCCCCGACCGCACCGCGGCCAGCAGCAGATCCATCTCCATGGCCGTGGCCGCCGCCTTGACCAGCGCCAGAATCTCCGGCCGCGCCACCCGCACGCCACCGGCGATCATCAGCACCCCGACCAGCCTGCCGTCCGGATCATGTACGGGCGCAGCGGCTCCGGTGATCTGATGCATGCGATGCAGGAAGTGTTCGGGACCGTGAATCCAGGCCGCGCGACCGGTGCGCACCACCAGGCCGACCGCATTGGTGCCGACCCGGCGCTCACTGAGGTCGTTGCCCTCGCGCACCCCGGCCTCGGACGCCGCCTGCACCCGATCCGGATTGCCGTGCACCGAGAGCACCCGGCCGAACTGATCGGCCACCACCACGATCAGGCCCGTGCTGGTGGCATCGCGCAACAGCAGCTTGTCCACCAGCGGCATGACCGCCGCGATCGGATGCGCGTCGCGATAGCGTTCGAGATCGGCTCCGCGCAGTCCGCGGCCGTCGTTTTCATCGAGTGGATCGACCCCGCCGCGCAGGCTGCGCAACCACGACTCCAGCACCATGGGTCGCAACAGACCCGGTAGCTGACCGAGCTGGTCGCCGCCCACACTGAGGTATCCGTGGGCTTGCGCGGCATAGGCCTCGAGCGCACCCAACTGAGTGCCCGGCTCGGCGCCGTGCTGCGGACTGCTCCCACCTGCGAGATTGCTAACCATTTGCCTTTCTTTCCCGAACCAAAGAGTACCGACGGCGATCCGAACCGAAGTACGAAGCCGTTCGTTTGTCCCGCAGGTCACACCCGGATCCGAGCCTCGCGAAATGTGACCCTCGCCAAGTCGGGTATGCCCGGCGAGCTCACACCTCACGGTGTAAGCGCAGGCACTGCGAGGATTTCCACGCCCGGGCCGGGCGGGCGGCGCGGGGCCGCGGGCCGGGAGAACGGGCCGTTAGCGGGCGGTTCGGGAAGGGACGCGCACGGGCGCTGTCCGGGACCGCCGCGCCCGGCGCGGCGGGGATCCGCACCCGCGTCCGGCGCCTGGCGGCACGGCCGGCCGGGCGCGGGTACGGGGTGGGAATTCAGTTGGGCGGCAGGGTGGGTCGCAGGACCGCGGCGCTGCGCAAACGCGCCGCACCCCACCACAGGCCGGTTCCGTAGGCGACGTCGTCCAGGGTTTTGCAGGCCACGTAGCGGGCGGGATCGAGACTGCCGGACTCGCGATGGATGAACCAGTCGGCCAGACCGTCGGCCACCGCGATGGTGACCGCGAGATGGCGGATGCGCCGGGAGCAGAGCATGCCCAGCAGGGTGACCGGCCAATAGTGCCGGCACAGGGAGGAAGCCAGACGCCAGAGCCCGCCGGAGAAACCGCGCGCCATATATATGGCCGCCACCCGCGTCGGATTGTCGAGGTCCGCGAACACTCTGCGTAGTCGGAACAGCGTGGCGACCAGGGTCACCGCCCCGCCGAGCACGCCCCAGCGGGTCAGCGTCCCGAACAGCAGCGCGGCCACCGCGGTCCAGATGGGAATCGACAGCGGCGCGGCCATTCCCGCATGCCGCCGCCCCAGCGGAGCCACCCCCGTCCCATGGTTCACCTTGTGAGCGAACCACTTTCGCAGGGACACCGGATTGCTGTGCGCGACACGGGCGGCGGGTTCGTACCGCAGTCGCCAGCCCGCGCTGTCCAGGCGCCAGCAGAGGTCGATATCGCCTCCGGCGGCCATGGATTCATCGAAACCGCCCTCGGACAACAGGGCCAGCCTGCGCACCAGCAGCGCGGTGCTCGGCACGTACGGCACCGCGCCGTGCGCCTGCACCGCGGACTCGCGGCGGCCGCGGTGCACCGAACCGCGGGTGTGCTCGTAGCGGGCCAGGAGCGTGGAATCGGGATCCATGGCCAGGATCCGCGGGGCCACCAGGGCGACCTTGGGATCGCTGAAGTGCCCGAGCATGACCTCCAGCCACCCGGTGCGCGGTACCACGTCCGGATCCAGGAAGGCCACGAATTCGGTGGCGGCCGAGCGCAATCCGAAGTTGCGCGCGGCGGCCGAACCGCGGCGGCGATCCCGCCGCAGCACGGTCACCCGGCAGCGATGGGCACGGTTGGCCGGAATGCGCACGGGCTTGTCGGAACCATCGTCCACCACGATCACGGTGTACCCGCGCAGCGCCGTGAGCAGGCGCGCGAGTCCCTCCGGGTCGTTGTGCACGGGCACGATGACGGTGACGTCCTCGAGCGAAGGCAGCAGGCGCGGACGCGGATTCGCCACCCCGGAATCGAGCAGACGTCTGGCAACTCGAGCGGACGTAGGGTCTGTCACCTCGAGGTACCCGTCACCGATCATGGCCGCAGCCTCCGGTGCGAGGCGGAGCATTCGGGTCGGTGAGCCACCGACCAGGAACCGTCCACCGGAGTAAGTGCGCACCCTGGGATCGATCCGCACCCCGAAACCATCGGGAAGACGATCATGGCGCATTCCAGGAATGCTAGGCCAGCACACACTTGGCAATCATGATTGGCGCGCCGCCGCTCGTCGGATAGTCCGTTTTCCTCATCGCGCTCTCCCGGGGCCGGACCATCGCGCCGGGCGGCGCTCTAGACTGCGGGATGGCTGGCGCACCTGCGAAAAACAGGAAAAGCGGCAGGTAACAGGCAGGGTCCGAAATTCCGGGCCCACGGTGGTCGAGGTGGTATGGGAGTCGGGCGCATGCAGACAGGCGGGGGCGGCAACACCCTCTCGGAATCGGAGATCGTCGAAGCCGCGTTGCGCGTGGTTCGACAGGACGGCGTGGAGAAACTCTCCATGCGACGGCTCTCCCGCGAACTCGGTGTCTCCCCCATGGCCCCCTATTACTACGTCGCGGACAAACGCGAGCTACTCGATCTGGTGGCCACCGCCGCGCTCACCGGAGTGCGCAAGCCCCCACCGGAATTCGGCGGGTGGCAAATGCGCCTGCGCGACCTCATCGACCAGATCGACGAGAAATTGCGCAGGCACCCGGGTCTCGGCGATGTGCTGATCGAACAGATGCTGGGCAAACAGCTCGATCTCATCGCGGCCGTCATGGAAATCCTGTTCGACGCCGGATTCGACGAGCGCAATGTGCTGTCCGCGTATGCGACCATCCACACCTACCTGTTCGGCCGCGGCAAGGTGAACCCGCGCGATCACGGGGCCCTCGCGGATCGGGTGCTGCCCGAAGCCGTCGAACGGGCCATGAAGCATATGGGCGACCTGCGTGGGAAATACTCCTACGACTTCTCCATGGACGTGCTGATCGCCGGACTCGAGGCTCAGCTTGTCCGGCAGCGCGACAGCCACGTATAGTCAAACTAGAACACGTTCTAGTTTGTCGGTTCGAGAGGACACTATGACCACCGTCGACGTACCGCACAGCTCGCGGTCAGCCGTGCTGCGGGTCTCCGCGGTCATCAATGAGACGGCCGACGCCTGCTCGCTGGTATTCGACATTCCCGAGGAACTGCGGGAGCGCTTCAGCTACCAGCCGGGCCAATTCCTGACCCTGCGCATTCCCAGCGAGCTCACCGGATCGGTGGCCCGCTGCTATTCGCTGGCCAGTTCGCCGCACGTGGACGACAAGCTCAAGGTGACGGTCAAGCGCACCGTCGACGGCTACGGCTCGAACTGGGTGTGCGACAACCTGATCGCCGGCTCCGAGATCGAGGTGCTGCCGCCGTCCGGCGTCTTCACCCCCAAGAACCTGGACACCGATCTGCTGCTGTTCGCGGCGGGCTCGGGCATCACCCCGATCATGTCCATCGCCAAATCCGCACTGGCGCGCGGGAACGGCCGCATCGTGGTCGTGTACGCCAACCGCGATCTGGAATCGGTCATCTTCGCCGCCGAGCTGCGCGAACTCGCCGACAAGCACCCCCAGCGACTGCTCGTGCTGCACTGGCTCGAACCGCTGCAGGGCCTGCCGACCGTCGAGGCGCTGGCCACCCTCACCGCGCCCTACGCCGCGTACGAAGCGTTCATGTGCGGACCCAAGCCGTTCATGGATCGGGTGCACGACGCGCTCGCCCAGCTCGAGGTACCGCGCAATCGCACGCACGCCGAGGTCTTCAATTCGCTGTCCGGCGATCCGTTCGCCGATGTCGCGCCCACCGAGATCAGCGACGAGGAAGCGGCCGACGCCGCGACCGTCGAGGTCGAACTCGACGGGCAGACCCACGAAATGACTTGGCCGCGTAGCCAGACCCTGGTGGACATCATGCTGTCCAAGGGACTCGACGTGCCGTACTCCTGCCTCGAGGGCGAATGCGGCTCGTGCGCGTGCACCGTCGTGGAGGGTTCGGTCGAAATGGAGAACGCCGAAATCCTGGACCCCGAGGACATCGCCAACGGCTACATTCTCGGCTGCCAGGCCCGGCCGGTCACCGACCGCCTGAAGATCCAGTTCTAGAACCGGTTCACCGGATGCCGAAATCGGCCGTCGCGACATTGTCGCGGCGGCCGATCGACGTTGCGGGATCAGTACGCGCCGAAGACGTTCGCGATGGTGCCGTAGCGGTGCGCCGCGTAGTTGCAGGCGGCGGCGATATTGGCCACCGGATCGTAGATATCCCAGGAGGTGCCCTCGACGTGGTACGCCTGGAAGGTCGGATCGATCACCTGGAGCAGCCCCTTGGACGGGATGCCCATGGCCGCGTTGGAATCCCACAGGTTGATGGCCTGCGGGTTGCCGCCGGACTCGCGAATGATGTTGCGGTGGATGCTGTCGTAGTCGCCGGGGATGCCGTGCTGGGCCATCACGTGCAGCGCGTTCTTGATCCAGCCGTCGAGGTTGTTCTCGAACACCGGCGGGAGCAGGTCGTTGTACGGCGCGGGCAGCGTCCGGACGAACTGCTGCACCTGGTCCTGCTGCGGCTCCGGGAGCGTGCGCGCGAACTGCTGCGCCTGCTCGACGGGCTGCTGCAGTTCCTGCGGGACGCCGGCGACATCGGCGTGCGCGGTCACGGCGGGGGCTGCGGCGACCGCGGCCAGGACGACAAGGGGAAACAGTTTTCGCAAAGGATGACCTGCTGACTTGTGTGGTGAACACCGCCTCGCCCCGCGGCGGATTTCCGCATGGAGGTCGAGTCATCCGGGCTATAACCGGACGCACGGTCTGTTCTTGGCAAGTCACAGAATGATTGCGCCAAATGAACGTAAACTTAACGGAAGATGAACACCTGGGGGCGGCGCGTTCGCCGCACCCCCTGGAGCACGTCTTATAGCAAGGTCAACGCAGGGATCGGTAGTGCTGCCGTTGCTCGGAAGAAAGATGTTCGGTGGCGTAACTCAGCGCAGTACGGCCCATATCGGCGGCGTGGGCGTCCAGGAAGGCCAGCAGCGTCCCCTGATCGACCCGCTTGCCGATCTCGCGCAGCATCCACCCCACCGCCTTCTGAATCAGATCGCGGCGATCGGGCAGCAGCAGTTCGCAGAGTTCGACGGTGGTGGCCGGATCACCGGCTTTGATGAAGTGGAACGTGGTCAGCAACGCCACCCGCCGCTCCCACAGCGACTCGCGCGCCGCCAATCGGAAAAGCGGATCGCGCGAACGTTCCGCGAACCACGGACCCAGGGTGTATTCCGCCGACGCGTCCACCAGATCCCAGTTGTTCACCCGGCCCCGGCGCACCGCGGCCAGATACAACTCCATGATTCGCTCCTGCGCCGCGATATCGCGACGCCGGGGCGAGACCGCCCGTGCCATCCAGCCGTTCAGAATCACCAGACCCGCGAGGCGATACTCGTGCACCGGGCTGTCCAGCAAAAGGTCGATCTGCGCCAGCGGCAGTTCGGCGAAACGTTTGGCCACCTTGCGGGTCTGCGGCACGCGCACGCCGATGAATTCGTCACCCGCGCCGTACTCCCCCGGCCCGGTCTTGAAGAAGCGCTGCAAATGCACGGCGTCACCGGGATCGGCGACCGCGGCCAATTCCGCCTGCACGGCCGCGGCCGTCAACTCGGGCTTCGTCACCGGACCATAATCGGGCACGGCGTCCGCGGACCGCCGCGCACACGCCGAAATACGCTTTCCCCCGGTGTATTCCATGCGCGAGAATCCGGCGATGGCCGAGAAATGGATGCCCGGCGGCCCGGCGGGTCCGCGAATGACCGTCGCTGCGGCCTTCCTGGTGACCGGACGCGGCGTCATCGTCGCGGGCACGATCGACAGCGGGGAATTCCGGCCCGGGCAGACCGTGCGGGTCAGCGGACCCGGCGGCAGCTTCGACAGCACGGTGCGGGCGATCGACATCTTCTGCCGGCAGGGGGCACGGCGGAACAATCGAATCGGGTTGCTGCTGACCGGAGTTCGAAAGGAACAGTTCGATGCGGGTCAGCAGATCGTCGGACGGATCGACTAGCGAGCGGTTTCAGCCGCGGCCTGTAACAGCACCTCGCCGAACCGCCGCATGTGATCGGGTCCGCCGTACCAGGCCGCGACCAGATCCACTGCCGCCGAACGGGTCCGGCGCGCGACCTCGGCGAGCTCGGCCACCGTGATCTCACCGGCCTCGGCCTGGTCCGCGGCGATGTCCAGATCATGGGAGGCCAGGAGCAGGCGCATGATGCTGTGCAGATCCAGATTCGGGGCGTCCTCCGCGCGGAACTCGCGCGAGCGCGCCGCCGGGGACGGAATCGTCCGGGCCGCTTCGGGTTCCGACGCGAGACCATCGGACGCGGGTGCGGCCGCATCGGCGGATACGGCGGCGGCACGGCGCGACCCGGCGACGCGCGTGGTCTCGGAATCCGAAGCGGCGCGGCGCGACCCGGCGGGCGCCGCGACCTCGGGCTCCGGCGCGGCGCGGCGGGACGCGGTGGCGGGGGCCGCTCGGCGCGACCCGGCGGCGGGCGCGTCCGCGGACTCCACCTCCGAACCGGCCACGGCGCGAAGCACAGTGGCGGCGGGCACGGCATCGGACTCCGAACCGGCCCGACGGGACGACACGGCGGGCGCGACTTCCGCATCCGCGGCGGAACGACGCGACGCCACACCGGATGCCGCCTCGGAATCCACGGCACGACGCGACACCGCACCGGATGCCGCCCCGGAATCCACGGCACGACGCGACGCGGTGTCGGATACGACCTCGGAATCCACGGCACGATGTGACGTCGCGGGCGCGACCTCGGAGTCCACGGCGGCGCGGCGCGGCGCGGCGGCGGGCGTGACTTCCACATCGGTCAACGCGCCGAGCAGGGTGGCGTCGATCTCGCTGTCCGGCAACGCACGTCGCGCTCCCGACGCCGGCGCGGCGTCGGGATCGGGGGCAGCGGCACGCAGTGATACGGGGGCGAGGGTGACCACGGGCTCCGCCGCGGCACGGCGCGACGTGGACGCCGGCGCGGGCTCCGGTGCGAGCTCGGGCAGGCGCGCGGGCGCTTCCGTCTCGGGCGCGGCCCGGCGGCCGGTGCTCACCACGGGGGCCGGTTGTACCGTCACGGCGGCGAATTCCGATACGGGGCGAGCCGCGGACGCGTCGGGATCCGACGGTAGCCGGAAGCCGTTGACCGCGGGCGCGGCCGCCGGGCGCGACACGGAGAGTTCCGGACCGGTGGTGGTGCGGAAGGCCCTGGCCACCGGATCCGGCTTGATGCGGTAGGTGTCGACTTCCTGATCCGGCGTGGGGCGGTAGGGATTCGCCCCCGCATCGGGGGTCGCCCGATAGGCGTCGGCGTCCGGCTCGGAGGTCGTGCGGTAGGAATTCACGCCGGGGTCGGCGGTCGTCCGGTACGGGTTCGCATCGGGCTCGGGAGTCGTCCGGTAGGAATTCACGTCCGGTTCGGACGTTGTCCCGAACACACCGGCGTCCGGCTCCGATGTCGTCCGATAGGAATTCACGCCGGGGTCGGCGGTCGTCCGATACGGGTTCGCATCGGGTTCGGAAGTCGTCCGGTACGAATTCACGTCCGGCTCGGACGTTGTCCCGAACACACCGGCGTCCGGCTCCGATGTCGTCCGATAGGAATTCACGCCGGGGTCGGCAGTCGTCCGGTACGAGTTCGCATCGGGCTCGGAAGTCGTCCGGTACGAATTCACGTCCGGCTCGGATGTTGTCCGGAAGGTGTTGACGTCCGGATCAGACGTGGGCCGATAGGAATTCACCACCGGCTCGCCGGTTGTGCGGTGCGCGTTGACATCGGGCTCGACGGTCGTACCGAACGAGCTCGCACCCGAATCCGATGTCGGCCGATAGGAATTGACCTCCGGGTCGGATGTGGACCGGTACGGATTCGCCACCGGCTCACCGTTTATCCGGTACGAATTCACGCCCGGCTCACCGGTTGTGCGGTACGAGCTCACCTCCGAATCGGTCTCGGCGCGATACGAGCTCGCGCCCGGCTCACCGGTGGTGCGATACGAATTCACGCCGGGGCCGGTAGTGGTCCGGCGCGAATTCACGGCCGGATCACCGGTTGTACGGTACGAATTGAGACCGGAGTCATCGGTTGTGCCGTACGGGCTCACCGCGGGCTCACCGGTTGTGCCGTACGAATTCACCTCCGAATCGGCCGTCGTGCGATACGGATTCACTTCCGGGTCGCCGGTCGTCCGATTGGAATTCACGCCGGGATCGGTGGTCGTCCAGCGCGAATTCGATTCCGGCTCAGCGGTCGTGCGGTAGGGGCTCACCTCCGGATCGGGGGTGAGGCGATAGGCCTCGAGGCCCGAACCGGGGGTCGGGTGGAAGCCGTTCGCCTCCGGTTCCGTGCCCGGGCGATATCCGCTCACGGCCGGATCGCCGGTGATGCGATAGCGATCGGACTGCGGTTCGGAGCCGGTGCGCAGCGAAGCCGAACCTGTTCGCAGCGAGGCAGAACCGGTGGTGGCGCCGTATCCGCCGGATTCCGGAGCGGCGCCGTAGGACGCGGGCTCCGAGGTGGTGCCGTAGGACCCGGAGCCGTGGTCCGACGTGGTGCGGCCCGGCGCTTCGAAGCGGGAATCCAGCTCACCGGCAGTGCGATTGGGCAGCCCGTTGCCACCGGAGAGCCTGCCCTCCGATACCTCTGGCACACTCCGGCGCACCGGCGGCGCGGACCACTGCAACGGCTGCTCGGGCTGATCGAGGCTGGTACGGCCGAGGGTGGCGTGCGCACCGGTGTCACCGGTGAGCACGGGGTGCGAGGCGGAGCCCGGACCCGAAGTCTCCGGATTGGTCAAACGGTAGCTGTCCTGACGCGAGTTCAGGGACGAGCCCAAACCGGTGGTGAATTCGGCATCCATGGCCGCCATTCTTACCGCTCCGCACCCCGCCGTGCGACTCGGGTCGCACACTTCGGCGGGTGCGGCACACCCCTTCCCGCGGCCACGGTGCAGACCGTCACACCGGGCCGCGGCGAGGCGAAAGCGATTCATGAGCAACGGTATTGGGGCATTTACACCGAATGGCAATTCGACGGCGCGGGTTCACCCCGGAAACGGGCATCGACCCAGGCCAGGGCGGCGGGCATACCCAGCACCGCGGCGGAGAGATGTTCGGGTGAGATGTTCTGGTCCATCTGCAATCGCGCACCCGCGGCGCAATACCGGCGATTGGTGTCGATGATGGCGTCCACCGGAATCAAGGGGTCCGTGGGCGAATGCCATTCGAACACCGGTATTTCCGGCACGCCGCCGTAGAGCTGCAGGCTGTTCGCCTCCACCACCGACCAGGCGTCCGGGCTCTCCAGCAGCGACATGCTCGCCGCCAGCTCCGGCGCGCTCTTCCCCGCGCCGAGCGCCATGATCTCGTTGGTGCAGCCGTTGGCCATGGCGTCCCGCAGGGCCAGGCCGCGCGAGTTCAATTGCGTACTCAGCGGCAGTCGATCCGGGTACTCGCGCTCCAACCCGATGGCCGCGGCCATGGCCAGGCCGAAGGCCGGATGGGAGGAGGTGCCCAGCGCGCGCACCATGGTCAGCAGATTCATCGGGACGCCGCCGTAGGCCGCCCCGGCGAGCGCAAGTTCCGGCGCGTAGGTCGGCGCCAGCGCGGCCGCCCAGGCGGTTGCCATGCCGCCGCCGGAGTACCCGGCCATCACCACCGGGCTCTGCGCGAGGCCCAGTTCGCCGACGCGCTGGGCGGCGCGCACCCCGTCCAGGGTGATCTGGCCGCCCAAACGTGCCGCGCCATAGGCGAATTGCGGGCCCAGATGATCCGGCAGCGCCACCGACCAGCCGCGCCGCAGCGCCACGTTGAGCACCGGGGCCTCGCGCACAGCGAGATTCGGATCCGCGGTGAACAGCACCCGGGAGACCGCGCACTCCGCACCCAAGCCGTTGATGATGTGCTGGTAGGACAGCAGCGGGCCACCCGGACGGTGCTCCTGCGGAGTCAGCACCGTGGTGGTGGCCGCGATCGGACCGCCCTGGGAATTGGTGGAACGGAATTTGACCAGGGTGAAGGTGGTCGCGGGGAACAGCGGGAGCGGCGGCATGGCGCGGACCGCGAGCACGTCGCCGGGCTCGTAGTCCGCGATGTTCGCCGGTGCGGCGTAGAACGGATCGGGATCCGGTGCGGGATAAGCGGGTTCGGCTGCGGCCGTGGTGATGGTGCAGCCCAGGATCAGCGTGCTCGCGATACCGAGCACGCTGAGTATTCGGCCAGCCTTCATCGGTCCTCCAGGGCGTATAGCGAACACTCAGCTATTACGAACCCCACGAGTCTGCTAGCGATCGCCCGGAAATGTGGAAGACACGCCGCCCAGATCCGAAATGCAGGGCTGACCTGCGTCAGCCCATTTGGGTCATGCCCGCGGCCACCACCTGGGCCACATCGAGCATCTCGTCACCGTTCTGCAGACCGTCCAGGGTCCGCAGCCGATCGGTGCTGGCGATGGCGAGCATCGCCGACACCCACGCCGAGGCGCAGGCCCGCAGGGTGCCGGGCCGCACCGGGCCGGGCGCGCTGGCCTGCAGCACGCGCGCGGTGATCTCCAGCAACTGATCGCGCATATGGCGCAATTGCTTTCGCACATCGGGATGGGTGTCGGCCTCGCGCCACATGATGACCCGCAGGACGGAGGAGTGATGATCGCGCAGATTCAGCGCGGCATCGAGATTCACCAGACTCTTCGCCGGATCACCGGGGGCGACGACGGATTCGATGTCATCGATGGGATGCGGCGGCACGCGCTCGGCCATCAGGGCCGACAGAATCGCGTCCTTGGTCGGAAAGTAGTAGAAGACGAGTCCCTTGGGAACACCGGCCCCAGCCGCGATGGCGGCCGTCGGGGTCGCATCGAAACCCTGTGCCGCGAAAAGGGATTCCGCGGCGTCCAGGATGAGCTGACGGGCGTCGCCGTCGATTTTCTTACTCCGGCGACGCCCCGCTCCCTGGGGCCGGTGCATCTGCATCAGCGGCGCGTCACCGCGCCCAGTCGATCCGACACCGCGGGCAGCGCGACCAGGGCGAGCACGGCGGTCACGCCGCCGGCCACCCAGGCGGTCCAGGTTGCGCCGCTGTAGGAGTCGAAGTCCAGCACCCACGGCGAGACGAAGAGCAGGGCGCCGACCAGAACCAAGGCGTAGTCGGCGGCGGCGCCGACCTTCTTGGCGGCGTGACCCAGACCGATCAGGGCGATGAGCACGCCTCCAACGATAAGGGACCACTGTGCATTGTCGCTATGAGCGACCCAGAGGGGTGACAACGCGGCGATGACGCCGAGTACGACAGCCACAACGTCTTGAACGCGGCTCTCGGTGAACATGGGTGCCTCCTAGGGCTGAGAATATGTTCTGATTTCCGTTCTACGCTGACTGACCGCCCGATCAATAAAGTCTCGGCTACGATTCAGCGGCTAGTTGAATGTGGCGCGTGACACAGCGGCACGGGACCTGCCGAACGACTAAGGTTGCCCTATGTCGTTGTCGGTAGAACACGTTCTAATTGTCGGTGCCGGGCTGGCGGGTCTCCGCACCGCCGAAGAACTGCGCCGCGCAGGTTACGAGGGGCGAGTGACCCTGATCGGCGCGGAAGAACACGCGCCGTACGACCGGCCGCCGCTGTCCAAACAGTTCATTCGCGGCGAGATCGACGACACCGCGCTGCGGCCCGCCGAATTCTTCGAGGAAAAGGGCATCGACCTGCGACTCGGGGTCACCGCCACCGGCGTGGACACCGCGGCGCGACGGGTGCGGCTCGACGACGGCGCCGAGATCGGCTACGACCGGCTCGTCATCGCCACCGGCCTGCGGCCCCGGCGCATTCCGAGCTTCCCCGACGTGCGCGGGGTTCATGTGCTGCGCAGCCACGACGACGCCGCCGGACTCCGCGAGCACCTGGGCAGCGCGCGGCGCGCGGTCATCATCGGCGCCGGATTCATCGGCTGCGAACTCGCGGCGAGCTTCCGGGCGCAAGGGGTGGAGACGGTGCTCGTCGAACCGCAGCCCACTCCCCTGTACGCCGCGCTGGGCGAGCGGATCGGGGAGCTCGTGGCCCGGATGCACCGCGAGGAGGGCGTGGACGTGCGCTGCGGAGCCGGGGTGAGCGAGCTGCTCACCGCGGACGACACCGTGCGCGGGGTGCGACTGACCGACGGCACCGAGATCGACGCCGACCTGGTCGTGGTGGGCGTGGGCTCGACCCCGGTCACCGAATGGCTCGCCGACTCCGGCATCGACCTGCTGGATCCCGCCGACGGCGGCGGGATCCGCACCGACGCGACCGGGCGCACCGCCACCCCGGACGTCTGGGCCGCCGGCGACGTCGCGGCCTGGCTGCTGGACGACGGGCGCACCAAGCGGGTCGAGCACTGGACCAACGCCGGGGAACAGGCGCAGCTGCTCGTCGCCGCCATGCTGGGCGCCGAAGCGCCTGCCGCCGTGCGTGTTCCCTACGTGTGGAGCGACCAGTACGACACCAAGATCCAGGTGCTGGGCGTGCCCGCGCTCGCCGACGACGTGCAGATCGTGGAGGACAAGGGACGCAAGTTCCTGGCCCACCTGTTCCGGGCGGGCACGCTCGTCGCGGTGGTCGGCGCCGGCATGACCGGCAAGGTCATGAAGATGCGCGGACAGCTCGCCGAGGCCGCGCAGCCGGTCTCCTGAACCGGCCCGCACCCGGATCACCGGGCTTCGCCTTTCGGCCCGAACCGATATCGGGCCAGGTCACGACGGGTGGGTGGCGGGTCACGGGACCACGGTTCGCGAATCGGGCGGGGTGTTCACTACCGTTGCGGGTGTGATCGTCGCGCTCATTGATTCCGGACTGGGGTTACTGCCCACCGGGGCGTGGTTGCGGAAGCTGCGGCCCGATATCGACCTGCTGCTGCAAATGGATCCCGACGGTGCGCCGTGGGGGCCCAAGCCCGAGCGGTGGGTCATCGACCGTGTGCTCGACACCGTGCGCACCTCGCTGCGTGAAGGCGCGGAAGTCATTGTGCTGCCGTGCAATACGGCGAGCGTCTCGGCCCTGGAGCCGGTGCGGGCCGCCGTCGGCCCGGAAATTCCGGTCATCGGCACGGTGCCCGCCATCAAGCCGGCCGCCGCCGCCTGCCGCACGGTCGCGGTCTGGGCGACCGCCGCCACCACCGCCAGCGCCTACCAGGCCGACCTGATCGCCCGCTTCGGCGGCAGCGCCGACATCACCGGCGTCGCCTGCCACGGCCTCGCCGACGCGATCGACCGCGGCGACCTGCCCGCCATCGCCGAAGCCATCGCCGGCGCCGCCGAACGCACCCCGCCCGACACCGAGGGCATCGTCCTGGGCTGCACCCACTACCCCCTGGTCCTGGACGACATCCTGGCCGCGCTACCGGCCGGCATCCGGGTCTTCGACAGCGCCGAAGCCGTCGCGGCCCAGACCCTGCGCCGCATCGACGCACTCGGCAGACCCGCCGCGGGCGCCGGAACGGTCCGCGTCCTGGCCAGCGGCCGGGCTGCCGAACTGCCCTACGCCGCAGCCGCTTTCGACTCCGGCCGACTACTCGGAGCGACCGGAACCGGGGAATTCAGCGCCGTCCCGGCGCCCTGAAACACCGCGCGCGGACCGCGAACTCACCGAGAACTAGCCCGCCGGTCTGCCAAGGCCCGAGCGAATTCGGCGCGATTGACACGGTCGGGCAACACCCGCCCGGCAGCGGTTTTCCCGGGGCGGATCCGGGCAGGCCGACATCATGACCGCATTCGACGAACCAGCGCACAGAGATTCGGAACCGGCACCGGAAGACGGCGCCGAGCCGATCGACCCCGCAGGCGGGACGAACGCGGGGCGCCCGGCCGCCCCACCCGCCGAAACCACCGCCCTCCCCGAGCCCGAGGTGCTGCCCGAGCATCGGGAGCAGGCGCGGCGGATGGCCGAATCCTACGAGGACGGCCGTCCGCACACCGTGCTGCCGGGTAGCGACGGCATGGTCGCGGGCACCGCCGTACACGATTGGCTCGATGACCGGGGGCGGCCGAAATTCGATACCCGCACTGCCGCCGAGCGCGAGCAGCACACCCGCGAGTAACCGCCCCGCAGCGCGAAAACCGTCCCCGGACAAGCGAAAAGGGCCGCTCCCCGAAGGGAACGGCCCTGATCAGTGATTCAGGGGATCAAATCACTTGATGATCTTGGTGACGCGACCGGCACCGACGGTGCGGCCACCCTCACGGATCGCGAAACGCAGGCCCTCGTCCATGGCGACCGGCTGGATCAGCTTGACGCTCATCTCGGTGTTGTCGCCGGGCATGACCATCTCGGTGCCCTCGGGGAGGGTAACGACGCCGGTCACGTCCGTGGTACGGAAGTAGAACTGCGGGCGGTAGTTGTTGAAGAACGGGGTGTGGCGGCCGCCCTCGTCCTTCGACAGGATGTACGCCTGGCCCTCGAACTCGGTGTGCGGGGTGGTGGTGCCCGGCTTCACGACGACCTGACCACGCTCGACGTCGTCACGCTTCAGACCACGAACCAGCAGACCGACGTTGTCGCCCGCCTGGCCCTGGTCCAGCAGCTTGCGGAACATCTCGACACCGGTGATGGTGGTCTTCTGCGACTTCTCGCGGATGCCGACGATCTCGACTTCCTCGTTCACGTTGACCACACCGCGCTCGATGCGACCGGTGACGACGGTGCCACGACCGGTGATCGTGAAGACGTCCTCGATCGGCATCAGGAAGGGCTTGTCGGTCTCACGGACCGGGTCCGGGATCGACTCGTCGACGGCGTTCATGAGCTCGAGAACCGAGGCGGCCCACTTCGGGTCGCCCTCGAGGGCCTTCAGGCCGGAGACGCGCACGACGGGGGCATCCTCGTCGAACTCCTGCGAGGCCAGCAGCTCGCGGACCTCCATCTCGACCAGCTCGAGGATCTCGTCGTCGTCGACCATGTCGGCCTTGTTCAGCGCGACCAGGATGTAGGGCACGCCGACCTGACGGGCGAGCAGCACGTGCTCACGGGTCTGGGGCATCGGGCCGTCGGTGGCGGCCACGACCAGGATCGCGCCGTCCATCTGGGCGGCACCGGTGATCATGTTCTTGATGTAGTCGGCGTGGCCGGGGGCGTCTACGTGGGCGTAGTGACGCTTCTCGGTCTGGTACTCGACGTGGGAGATGTTGATCGTGATACCACGAGCCTTCTCCTCCGGCGCCTTGTCGATCTGGTCGAACGCGAACGCAGCGTTCACGTCCGGGTAGGTGTCAGCCAGCACCTTGGTGATCGCCGCGGTCAGCGTGGTCTTGCCATGGTCGACGTGACCGATGGTGCCGATGTTGACGTGGGGCTTCGTCCGCTCGAACTTCGCCTTCGCCACTGTGGTCCTCCTGGACTAGTTAGTGCGTGCTTTTTTGCAGCAGTGCAGGTTTGAATAACTGGGGGTCGATCAGAAAACCGATCGAGGTCACACCGTGCCCGGTTACCCGGGCGCGCTGATTACTCTCCGGTCGCCTTGGCGATGATCTCCTTCGACACATTGGCCGGAACCTCTGCGTACGAATTGAACACCATGGAGAAGTTCGCCCGGCCCTGGGTCTTGGACCGCAGGTCACCGATGTAACCGAACATCTCCGAAAGCGGAACCAGCGCCTTGACGACACGGGCACCACTGCGCTCCTCCATGGCCTGGATCTGGCCACGGCGGGAATTCAGGTCGCCGATCACTTCGCCCATGTAGTCCTCGGGCGTGGTGACCTCCACCGCCATGAGCGGCTCGAGGATCACCGGACCGGCCTTGCGGGCCGCTTCCTTGAGGGCCATGGCGCCCGCGATCTTGAACGCCATTTCCGAGGAGTCGACCTCGTGGTAGGCGCCGTCGAGCAGCGAGGCGCTCACGTTCACCAACGGGAAGCCCGCGAGCACGCCGTACTGCATGGCGTCCTGGATGCCGGCATCCACCGAAGGGATGTACTCACGCGGAACGCGACCACCGGTGACCTTGTTCTGGAACTCGTAGGTCGCGCCGTCCTCGGCATCGACCAGCGGGGCCAGAGCGATGATCACGCGGGCGAACTGGCCCGAGCCACCGGTCTGCTTCTTGTGGGTGTACTCGTGCTTCTCGACCGGCTTGGTGATGGTCTCGCGGTACGCGACCTGCGGCTTGCCGATGTTCGCCTCGACCTTGAACTCGCGCTTCATGCGGTCCACGTAGATGTCGAGCTGGAGCTCGCCCATACCACCGATGATGGTCTGGCCGGTCTCCTGATCCAGCTTCACATTGAAGGTCGGATCCTCTTCGGCGAACTTCTGGATCGCCGAGCCCAGCTTCTCCTGATCGGCCTTGGTCTTCGGCTCGATCGCGACCTGGATAACCGGGTCCGGGAAGGTCATGGACTCGAGCACGATCTGGTTCTGCGGATCGCACAGGGTGTCGCCGGTGGTGGTGTCCTTCAGACCGATGACCGCGTAGATGTGGCCGGCCACGGCCTCGGGAACCGGGTTCTCCTTGTTCGAGTGCATCTGGAACAGCTTGCCCAGACGCTCCTTCTTGCCCTTGGTCGCGTTCATGACCTGGGCGCCGGAGTCGACCTTGCCCGAGTACACGCGCACGTAGGTCAGCTTGCCGAAGAACGGGTGCGTGGCGATCTTGAACGCCAGCGCCGCGAACGGCTCGTCCGAAGACGGCTTGCGGGTGAGGACTTCCTCTTCCTTGTTGGGCACGTGGCCCTGCACGGACTCGACGTCCAGCGGGGTCGGAAGGTAGTCCACGACGGCGTCGAGCATGGGCTGAACGCCCTTGTTCTTGAACGCCGAACCACACAGCACCGGGTAGAGCTCGGAGTTGACGGTCATCTTGCGGATGGCGCCCTTGATCTCATCGAGGGAGAGCTCCTCGCCACCGAAGAACTTCTCGAGCAGCGCCTCGTCGGACTCGGCGACGGTCTCGAGCAGCTCCTGGCGGTACTGCGCGGCCTTCTCCTGGAGATCGGCCGGGATCTCGACGACCTCGTACTGCTCGCCGAGCTTGGTCTCACCACGCCACACCTTGGCGTTGTTCTCGACCAGGTCGACGATGCCCTCGAAGGTGTCCTCGGCGCCGATCGGAAGCTGGATCACCAGCGGGCGCGCGCCCAGGCGGTCCTTGATGGTCTGCACGGTGAAGTAGAAGTCCGCACCGAGCTTGTCCATCTTGTTGACGAAGCAGATGCGCGGCACGTCGTACTTGTCGGCCTGACGCCACACCTGCTCGGACTGCGGCTCGACGCCCTCTTTACCGTCGAACACCGCGACGGCGCCGTCGAGGACGCGGAGCGAACGCTCCACCTCGACGGTGAAGTCGACGTGCCCGGGGGTGTCGATGATGTTGATCTGGTTGTTGTTCCAGTAACAGGTCGTCGCGGCCGACGTGATCGTGATGCCGCGTTCCTGTTCCTGCGCCATCCAGTCCATGGTGGCGGCGCCATCATGAACTTCACCGATCTTGTACGTGATGCCGGTGTAGAAGAGGATGCGTTCGGTAGTGGTCGTCTTACCCGCATCGATGTGGGCCATGATGCCGATGTTGCGGACCTTGTTCAGGTCTGTGAGCACTTCCTGTGCCACGGAAATCTTCCCCGCTCGGTGCTAGTTGGGAACTTCGGGAACGACCCTGGCTTCTCCAGCGGTCATCACTGTGTCAACGCCCGGCGCGGCGCGTAGGTGCCACGCCGGACAGCGACTCGGGGCCCGGATCGCCGAAAGAGCTTCGGAGAGCCGGGCTTCGAATCACCAGCGGTAGTGCGCGAACGCCCGGTTGGACTCGGCCATCTTGTGGGTGTCCTCGCGACGCTTCACCGAAGCGCCCAGACCGTTGCTGGCGTCGAGCAGTTCGTTGGCCAGACGCTCGATCATGGTCTTCTCACGACGCGCGCGGGAGTAGTTGACCAGCCAGCGCAGCGCGAGGGTGTTGGAGCGGCCCGGACGGACCTCGACCGGCACCTGGTAGGTGGCGCCACCGACACGACGGGGCTTCACCTCGAGGGCGGGCTTGACGTTGTCCAGCGCGCGCTTGAGGGTGACGACCGGATCGGTGCCGGTCTTCTCGCGCGCCTGCTCGAGGGCACCGTAGACGATGCGCTCGGCGGTGGACTTCTTGCCGTCCAGCAGGATCTTGTTGACCAGCTGAGTGACCAGCGGGGACCCGTAGACCGGGTCGTTGATCAGCGGACGCTTGGGTGCGGGGCCCTTGCGTGGCATATCAGCTCTTCTCCTTCTTGGCGCCGTAACGGCTGCGAGCCTGCTTGCGGTTCTTCACGCCCTGGGTGTCGAGCGAGCCGCGGATGATCTTGTAGCGCACACCCGGGAGGTCCTTCACACGACCGCCGCGAACGAGCACCATCGAGTGCTCCTGCAGGTTGTGGCCCTCACCGGGGATGTACGCCGTGACCTCGACCGCGCTGGTCAGGCGAACACGCGCGACCTTACGCAGCGCGGAGTTCGGCTTCTTCGGGGTCGTGGTGTACACGCGAGTGCACACGCCACGACGCTGCGGGCTCCCCTTCAGGGCCGCAGTCTTGGTCTTGGAGACCTTGTCGCGGCGACCCTTGCGGACCAGCTGGTTGATGGTTGGCATAGACCGGCTTTCCTTTTAGTAACCAGGTGTCTGGAACTTCATGTCTGTAATTCGTTTGCGGCGTCGTTGTTCACACCGCGGCCATTCGAGCTTTCCGCCCAGTTCCCACGGCATTTCCTTGCCACGAGGTCGGGCGTGTCATACGCAGCGTGTGCACCGAATCACGGGCACGCTGGAGCGGTCAGCCGCTCTCGCTGGCCTACGTACTGCGCACAAACCTGCCCGAATGCTTCCGGGCACAGCGGTCCACGATACCCGCACCGTTTACAGGGGGCAAAAAGGGGTCCCCGCACCGGGGCTGGTAGAGGACCTAGCGCGCCAGGTTCAGGGTCAACTCGACCAGCTTGCGGGCCGCTTCGCACGGATCCGGATGGCTCGAGCCCGCCCGGAAGTTCACCCACCACCCGACGATTCCGGTGTCCGCGGCCGGTGCGCTCACCCCGCAGGAATCGGCGTCACCGGGACGGCGGGTCTCCAGTGATCGCCTGCCCTGCACCGAGATGTCGTTCGTCACATATCCGAGGCGATCGTTGTTCGCCTTCTCGTTCTTGAGCGAACCGAGTTCGTACCAGCTGAGCGTCACCATGCCGCTGCCGGACGCGCCGCCCTCCAGATCCCACATGCAGACCGCGCCGTTGAACGAGGGGCTCGGGTAGGTGCCCTCGCCGACGACCTTGCCGATGTCGTCGAGCGAGACGACCTCGCATTCGCGCAACAGCTTGTCGAAATTGGTGTTGAGGCGGCCGCCGCCGTCGGATTCGGTGCCGCCGGCGGGCAGCGCCGTGCCGGGGATCGTCTTGCCGCAACCACCTACCGCGGCCGTGACGGCCACGATGGCGAGCAGGGCCGCGCCGCGGGCGCGCCGTCGGGTCGCGGAGGTCCGCATGGTCGCCCTCATCCGAGTCGCTGCACTGTCAGTTCGGCCATGCGCCGGGTGCGGTCGCACGGATTGCCCTGGTTCGCGCCGCCGAAGACACCGAAGGACATGGACCACTCGAAGAAATCGTCGTCGAGCTGGATGGCCAGGTCGCACACCTGCCCGCGCGGATCCAGGGCCTGGAAGCCCTTCTTGCCCCCGACCTCGATGGCCTCGGGCTCGCGTCCCACGCTCGCCACCCAGGCTTTCTCCCGATCGATGGGACTGCCGCGGTAGGACGCGAAGGTCACGCTCGCCGCGCCGACCCCGCCACCCTGCCAGTTGCAGCCGGTCGAATTCTTGAAGACCCGGGAGATGGCGCCCAGTCCCCCGATGTCGCGCACCTCGTCGTCGGTGAGGTGACCGCATTCGCCGACGAACGGGCCCAGCGTCGCCACCTTCGGGGGTGGTCGCAGGGGCCCGGTCGGAGCGTCGTCATCGCTTCCCCCACACGCCGACAGCAGCAGCGCGAGGCTCAACCCCGTGACGATCGCCGACGTCATACGCATGCCCAGAACTCTACTGTGCAGGCCGGAGTCGAGCCCGTCACAGCAATCGCCGCGCGTTCGAATTCCCGATGACACGCGTCCGGCGCTTCGGCCGATGCGGCGCGAAACCGATCCGGCTCAGAGGTTTCCGCGTGACTCCTGTTCGCGTTCGATCGCCTGGAACAGGGCTTTGAAGTTGCCCTTGCCGAAGCCGAGCGAGCCGTGGCGTTCGATGAGTTCGAAGAAGACGGTGGGGCGGTCGGTGACGGGTTTGCAGAAGATCTGCAGGAGATACCCGTCCTCGTCGCGGTCGACCAGGATGCCGCGGGCGCGCAGTTCGGCGACGGGGACGCGCACGTGGCCGATGCGGGCGCGCAGTTCGGGGTCGTCGTAATAGGTGTCGGGGGTGTCCAGGAATTCGATGCCCTCGCGGCGCAGGGTGTCCACGGCGGTGAGGATGTCGCCGGTGGCCAGGGCGATGTGCTGGACGCCGGGGCCGCGATAGAACTCGAGGTATTCGTCGATCTGGGAGCGCTTGCGGCTCGGCGCGGGCTCGTTGAGCGGGAATTTGACCCGATGGTTGCCGCTGGCCACGACCTTGCTCATCAGGGCGGAGTAGTCGGTGGCGATGTCGTCGCCGACGAACTCGGCCATGTTCTCGAATCCCATGACGCGGCGGTAGAACTCGACCCAGTGGTCCATGCGGCCCAGTTCCACGTTGCCCACGACGTGGTCGATGGCCTGGAACACCCGCCGGGGCGCGCCGGGCCGGGGCTCGTACGCCGAGCGGCGCGGGACGAAGCCGGGCAGGTAGGGGCCGTCGTACGCGGAGCGGTCGACGAGGCTGTGCCGGGTGTCGCCGTAGGTGGCGATGGCGGCCGAGCGGACGGTGCCGAATTCGTCGGTGTCGTCGTGCGGTTCGATCAGGACGGTGGCGCCGTGGGCGCGGGCCCAGGCGATGCAGCGGTCGACGTCGGGTACCTCGAGGGCGATGTCGGTGATGCCGTCGCCGTGCAGATCATGGTGTGCGACAAGGGAACTGGCGGGGTCCACGGCGCCCTGGACGACGAAGCGGGCGCCGCCGCTGCGCAATACGAACGCCTTGTGGTCGCGGTTGCCGGTCTCGGGCCCGGAGTACGCCTCGAGGCGCATGCCGAACGCCGATTCCAGGAAGTGGGCCGTCTGGGTGGCGTTGCCGACGGCCCAGACCAGCGCGTCCCAGCCGAGCACGGGGAAGGGGTCGGCGGAGGGGTCGTGATCGACGAGTCCGACGAGCCTGCGGAGCTCCTGCTCCTCCCGCTCGGATCGGTCGGGTCGATCGGCCGGCCACGCGGGAGCAACCTCGATGGTCATTCTGTAAGAGAACGACGCGGACGGCAGCTGAGCAATATCGGCGATTTCGAGTAGACACCCTGGCGAATTGGGCCACCAACGGCCGCTCGGTGCTGGACAATTTGAATAGCAGCATCACTCCCGAGCGGAGGTCCCGCCATGGCTCGCACGCCCGCCAAGTTGGATGAACTCGATCTGGCCATCCTGGCCGCCATGCACGAGTACCAGAAGGCCGGAATCCTGGAGCTGTCGCGGCGGACCCGGGTCGCGCGCGCGACGGTGCAGTCGCGCATCGCGCGGATGGAGGAGGCGGGCGTGATCTCCTCCTACGACCCGCACGTGGACGTCACCGCTGCGGGATTCGACGTGCAGGCGTTCGTGACGCTGGAGATCGCGCAGGGGCAGCTGGACGCGGTGGCCGCGGATCTCGAAGCGATTCCGGGTGTCCTGGAGGCCTACGCCACCACCGGTTCCGGGGACGTGCTGTGCCGCATCGGCGCGGATTCGCACGCGGGGTTGCAGCACGTGCTGCTGAGTATCGACCGCAGTGCGACGGTGGTGCGTTCGCACAGCGTGATCGTGCTGTCGACGGTGGTCGCCCAGCGCACGCTGCCGCTGCTGCGCACGCTGACCCCGTCCACGTCGAGCAAGGCTCCGGCGTACCGCAACGCGCACTGAACGGCGCTCGGGCCGCGGCCGCACTCCCGGGAGCGTTCGCGCGACAGGTCTCGTTCGCCGCCGAGCGCGGTCGCGTCCGTGGACACGCACCTGCCCGCGCCTCGAAGACCGGACTCGGGTCCGCACCCGCCTTGACACCGGCGGGCACACGACGACGCGATGTCGTCAGTCGCGGCCGAGGCGGGTGATGAGCCCGCAGACGTGGGCTTCCGCGGCCGCCCGGGCGTCGGGCGCGTGGCCGGATTCGAGGGCGTCCAGGATGCGGCGGTGCTCGCGCAGGGCGATGCTGCGGTTGCGGGGGTGCCGCCACAGGTCGCCGCGGTAGAGGTGGGCCTGGGCGTCCAGGCGCGCGAGTTCCTCAGCGAGCGTGCGGTTTCCGGAGCGCTCGCGAATGAACGTGTGGAATTCGAGGTCCAGTTCGGAGTCGCGGGCGGGGTCCGCGGGCTCGCGCAAGTGATCTTCCTGAGTGACGAGCAGGGTGGTGAGTTTGCTCAGGTCGGCTTCGGTCAGGCGGGTGGCGGCCGTGGCGGCGGCCAGGCCGTCCAGCACGGTGCGCACGGCGAGCACGTCGCGGATCTGGGTGTCGTCCATGCTCGCGACGCGGGCTCCCGCGTGCGGGACGTTGACCGCCAGGCCCTCGTAGATGAGCTGCTGCACCGCTTCGCGCACCGGGCTGCGACTCACGCCCAGGCGCGCGGACAGGGCGAGCACGCTCAGCGGCGCGCCGGGTGCGAGTTCGCCGGACAGCACGAGCCCGCGGAGTTGCCGATGCACGGACGGGCCGAGCAGCGCGCTGTCCGGTTCGCTCATGGTGGTCCTCTCTGATCGGTTCGAAATTACCCGCGCGGGCGGTAGTTGGCCCGCACGCGCTCGGCCAGGAAGTCGGCGGCGGTCACGGGCGGATAGGCGGCGCGCGGGCCCTGGATGACCGCGTCGCGGTCGGCCTGGGCGAAATAGGCGATGCTGTAGCGCTCGCCCTGGTACTCGTCGGGGCCGGGGCCGCGCACGCGATGGAAGTTCGACGGCAGCAGGTCATCGCTCCAGCGGGTGAGCATGTCGCCGATGTTGCAGGTGATCAGCGCGGACGACGGGGTGATCGAGGTCCACTGCTGTTCGTCCATCTCCTTGCCGGGGCACACCTGGAGCCCGCCCTGGCCGTCGCGCTGGAAAAGCAGTGTGAGGCAGTCGAAGTCGGTGTGCGCGCCGGCGCGCCAGCGGCCGGGAACGTGCCGCAGTTCGGGTGGCACGGCGAAGTAGTGCAGCAGGCGCAGGGTGGACTGGTAGTGCGCGGAGGCGGGGTCGTGGGCGCGGGTGAAGTAGTCGCGATCGAAGCCGAGGCGCTCGGCGAAGCAGGACAGCACCCGCATCGCCACGGTCCAGCACGCGTGCTCGAAATCCAGTACGGCGCCGGTGAATCCGGTCAGCTCGGCGGCGGTGGGCCAGCGGCCGTCCATATGCGGCCGGGTGACCTGGTAGGACTCCTTCTGGTCGGGGACGCCGATGGAGGGCCGCACCTGGCTCAGGCTCTCCCAGCCCGCGTTGTCGGCCTTCACGAGGGGGTACTGGGCTTTCACCGGTTCCGGGAGGGCGAAAAACCGTGCGGTGTGCCCGAATACGGCGTCGATCTGCGATTGCGGGATGCCGTGCCCGGAGAGCTGGAAGAAGCCGATCTCGGTGGCGGCGGTCCAGAGCTGATCGGTGATCTCGGCGCGGCGATCCTCGAAGTCGGTGAGGTCGATGACGCGGATGTCGCGGGTGGTTTCGGCGCCGAGTCCGCCCATCCGCATTTCGCGGGCGACCTCGGTGGTTTCCTGGCTGGTCATGGCTGTCCTGTCCGATCGGGTGTTCAGTCTGCGGAGATGGCCGGGTCGAGGAATTCTTTGGTGACGAGATCGCGGGCGGTGAGCCCGTCCGGCACCTTCGCGCCGCCACGGCGCAGGATGGGCGCGAACTCGTCGATGACGCGCTGTACGCGGGCTTCGTCGAAACTGCCGGTGACGCCGTCGGTGTCGTTGCCGATCAGGCCGTTGTCGATGAGCACGCGGGAGCCGAAGGCGGCCAGTTCCGCGCTGTAGGGCGCGAAGTTGGCGCTCTTGGCGACGACGTCGACGACGACGTCGTTCACCGGCCCCGGATCGGCGCGGAACTGCGCGGTGGCGCGCTGGATCATGGGCACGAGGCGCTGCAGGCAGGGCCGCAGTTCGTTCAGTTTGTCGGCGCGCACGTTCACGGTGCGGGCGTAGCCCTCGTAGCCGACATCGCGCAGCAGTTGGTAGGCGACGGGCTTGTTCCAGGCGCGCACCTCGTGTTCGTAGACGTAGGGCTCGGAGTTGGCGAAGCCCTGCTGGGCGAAGGAGGGGTCCGAGACGAAGCGCGAGGGACCGTTGTCGTAGGAGGTGTCGATCTGGTTCGCCTGCAGCAGGCCTCGTGCGACCAGCCATTCGGGGTACAGCTGGCCCTGCGAGACCACCACGGGCGCACCGGATTTGCCGATGTCGGCGATGCCGCGCCAGCCGGACCGGGTGGCCGGATCCCACATGAGCATCTGCGGGCTGTAGCGCAGCAGGGTGGTGACCGCGACGATGGGCTGCGCGGCGGCCGCGGCGATGGCGTGTTCGGAGTGGGTCAGGCCCAGGGTGATCGAGGAGTCGACGTACATCTGCGAGGGGACGGTCTGGAAACCGATGGCCGGGCCGCCGGCGCGCAGCTCGAGGTCGACGCCGGTGTCCTTGCCGTCCACCACGAGCGGGCCGGTGACCTTGTTGGCGTCGGAGTCGACGCGATAGCCGGGACCGAGCAGGCCGAAGAGCGGGCCGGAATCGGTCTCGGGTTCCCATTGCAGCTGGACCGCCACGGTGGCGGGGCAGAGCCCGGCCAGCTGCTGTTCGGCGGGCGCGGGCGGGAGTTGCACCGCCGCGACGTCGGATTCGGTGCTCGAACAGGCGGCGCCGGTGGCGACGACCAGTGCCGCGAGCGCGGTCGTCCCCAGGCGTTGTAGACGGTTGTGCATGGGTTCTCCAGGGGGTTTCGACAGGGTGGTGCGGAAAGCGGTTGTGCGCCGGGTTCGTTCAGCGCCCGGAGGCGTGCCAGCGGCCGACGGTGAGGCGCTGGGCGGCGGTGAAGAGCGCGAAGACCGCGACGCCGAAGAGGGCGGCCAGCAGCAGGGCCGCGAGCAGGTCCTCCGATTGCAGGCGGGAGCGGTAGTTGTCGAGCAGCGTGCCGATGCCGGGTTGGCCCTTGGCGAAGAACATGTCGCCGATGACCGCGCCGGTCACCGCGAGGCCCGCGGCGGTGCGCAGGCTCGCCATGATCGAGGGCAGGGCGGCGGGCAGTTCCAGGGAGATCAAGCGCCGCAGTCGATTCGCGCGGCCCAGGGCGAACAGCTCGCGCAGGTTGCGATCGACCGATTGGATGCCGAACAGGGTCATGGCGATGATCGGGTGCACGGCGATCAGGACGCAGACCATGGTGCGGGCGGTGAGGCCGTAGCCGAACCACAGGCCGATGAGCGGCACCACCGCCAGCACCGGAACGGCTTGCAGTACAACCGCGTACGGGTACACGACGCGTTCGACGACCTTGGCCTGACTCATCAGCACCCCGATCGCGACGCCGATCAGCGCGGCGAACAGCAGCCCGGTCACCGCGACCCGGGCGGTGACCGCCAGCGCGCGCAGCATGACCTCCAGTTTCGCCGGGTCGCTGAGGGATTCGGCGAAGACGGCGTGCGGGGGAGGCAGCAGGAAGCGGCGGTCCGGCGCCAGCAGCACCAGCGAGACCAGATACCAGGCGGACAGGGCGAGACCCGCCGAGACCAGGGGCGCCAGCAGGCGGCCCAGAATTCGCGGGACGGGGACGCGGCGCACGGTCCGGGTGCGCGCCGGGGCGGCGGAAACGGCGAGACCGACCATCAGCAGGCTTCTTTCAGGGAACGGGACACGTGTGACACCAGGTCGGTGTAGGCGGGCTCGAACCGCAGATCGCGCTCGCGCGGATACGGCAGCTCGATGTCGATGACCTCGTGGACGCGGCCGGGCCGGGCGGACATGACCACCACGCGGTTCGCCAGGAACACCGCCTCGGACACCGAATGCGTGATGAACAGGGCGCTGAAGGCGTTGTCGCGGTACAGGCGCAGCAGTTCCTCCTGCATGTGCAGGCGGGTGATCTCGTCCAGGGCGCCGAAGGGTTCGTCGAGCAGCATCACCCGGGGCTCGAGGGCGAGCGCGCGGGCCAGCGAGACCCGCATCCGCATACCGCCGGAGAGCCGGCCGGGCAGTGTGCCCGCGAAATCGGCCAGGCCGACCGCCTGCAGGGCGCGGGTGGCGCGCTCGCGCCGGGTGGCGCGGTCGATTCCGCTCAGCTCGGCGCTGAGCTCGACGTTGCGCAGCACCTTGCGCCACGGCAGCAGGGTGGCTTCCTGGAAGATGAAGCCGACCGAATCCGAGTGCACGGCAACGGTTCCCGCGCTGGGCTGCTCCAGGCCGGCGGCCAGGCGCAGCAGCGTGGACTTGCCGCAGCCGGAAGGGCCTACGACGGCGACGAATTCGCCGCGCCCGACCTCGAGGTCGATATCGGTGAGTGCGACCACCTCACCGGAACCCGCACCGGGGTAGCGCTTTCCGATTCCGGCGAAGGAAATCTCCGTATCCGGTCGCGGCCGGGCCGGAGCTCCGGCCGGATCGCGCACCATGTCCCGTAGGACCATCGCACCCACCTTCTCTCACTCGTACTGCGTGCATCGTGTGCGTGAGATCAGTGTTGTCGATGTGGATTACATGCAATCGTGTCGCTGTTTCCAGTTGATTAACTAGTACTGCATGTTATTCAGCTGCCTAGTCAGTTCGCGCTCGTCGACGCGGGTGCTGCGGCCGTCGCGGATCACGGCCTCCCCCGCCACCCAGACCGTGTCCACCACGCGCGGGGACGCGGTGGTGAGCAGCGCGGCGCCCGGGTCGCGGACCGGCAGGCAGGCGAAGTCGCGGTCGAAGCGCACGAGGGTGAGATCGGCGGGATCGCCCACCGCCACCCCGGAATGCGTGGCCGGATCGCCGAGCGCGCGGGCCGCACCGCGGGTGGCCATGTGCATCATGTCGTGGAAGCCCAGCAGATCGGCGCGCCGGTGCGTCACCCGCTGCAGGTAGGCGCCCATGCGCAGGGCCAGCAGCATGTCCTGGGTGTCGTTGCTGGCCGCGCCGTCCACGCCCAGCCCGACGCCGATGCCGGCGGCCAGCATGTCCGGAACCGGGGCGACGCCGCTGCCCAGGCGCATATTGCTCAGCGGGTTGTAGGAGACCGCGACGCCGCGTTCGGCGAAGACCGCGCGGCCGTGCGCGTCCAGGCGGCAGCAGTGCACGGCCAGCGTGCGCGGTCCGAGCAGGCCGCCGTCGTCGAGGTAGTCGACGGCCGAGCGGCCCGCGTGCAGGCGGCACATGTCCTCGTCGGTGTCGGTCTCGAGCAGGTGGATGGAGATGGTCTTGCCGGTGCGGTCGGCGTGCTCGCGCACGGCCGCCATGCCGTCCGGGGTGAGGCAGCGCGGGTTCGGCACGGCGTGCGCGATGCCGATGCGGGTGCCCGCCCAGCGCCGATCCAGTTCGTCGATGTGCGCGAGCACCTCCGGAAGCGGTTGCAGCAGGCGCGGATCCATCCCCCACTTGCGGGTGGGGTCGGCACGGTCGGCGACGCCGCGCCCGAACACCACCCGGATGCCGAGCTCGTCCAGCGCGCGCAGGGCAGCGTCGTGCACGGCCTCGGAGCCGCTCGGCCACATGTGCTCGACGACCGTGGTGACTCCGCTGCGCAGCAGCTCCAGCCCGCCCGCGAGCGCCGCGAGATAGGTCTGCTCCGGCGTGGCGGCGACGGTGAACTCACCCACGCAGTGCAGCCATTCGAGCAGCGGCAGACCCTCCCCCGCCCCGCGCAGGATCGACTGCTGCAGGTGCGTGTGCGTGTTGACGAACCCGGGGACGAGATACCCACCGCCCCCGTCGATTCGGGGCAGAGTCGCCGCCGCGCCGGCGAAGCCGTGGTTCGCGGTGGCGACGGAGTTCCGGCCCGTGTTCGGGCCGATGGCCACGATCCGGCCGTCGCGCACGACGACGTCCTGCCCCGGCAACCATTGCGGTCCGGCGGGGGTCGCGGCGTACACGGTGACGTCCCCGATGACGGCGGACATGGAAATACGGCTGCCCATGCGGCATTCCTCCAGGAAATGCGGCTGGTTAGCCCGCCGGGTGCCGACGGTGCGCGACGTCCGTTGCAGCCATGAACGCCGTGCCCGCGAGCGTAGCGAGGCCGTGTTTCCCGGGGGTTACCGCCGGATTCCGGCGGACGGATCGGTGCGCGCCGTTGTGCACAGGCATCCACAGCTGGGGAGAGTTGTGCACAAACCGGGCGGCCCGAGAGTTCGAGACTCGACCGTGCCGGCCGGAGCTCGAGATGGGGCGGCTGTCGGATCTCGCAACCGGCCGCGGCGGCCGAGACTCGAGAACTGTAGCGACGGACGGGCTTCGGAGGGCACGTCCGCCGGACACCGGGCCGGCGTCGCGGCAGCTCGGGCCGCAAAGCCCCGGCCCCGGCCACAGTTCACGGGCGTCGCGGCGGCCGGGGCCCGAGAACTGTGGCGGCGGGCGGGATTCGAGGGACGCGGCGCCGATCAGGGTTTGAGAGACGCACCGGGCGTGAGGATCTCGATGCTGGGGGTTCGGTCGGGGTCGGTGAAGGCGAGCAGGGCAGCGGCCTCGGATTCCACCTCGGTGCGTTGCGCGGGGGTCCATGTCGAGCGGGGGATGATGCGGAGGCGGGCGGTGGTGGAGGTGGTGAAGATCTTGTAGATGCCCTGGAGGAAGCCGTCTATCAGGACCGGGGAGACCTGGTTGGCGGCCTCGCGCAGGGGTGGGGGCGCGCCGTCGGGGATGACGCGGGTGCGGTCCTGGTGGGAGAGCAGGAGGTTGTCGTACCAGCCGAGCAGGCGGACCGGGGCGGGGTGGTCCGGGTCGGTCAGTTCCGCGTCGGCGGCGTCGTAGAGGGTGCGGCCCCGGTCGTCGGTGTAGGTGCGCACGCGGTCGCCCAGGCGGTCCACGGCGGGTTTGATGCCGGTGAGCTTGGACCAGGTCTGCATGTCCATCGTGGTGGCGGGACCGAAGGCGCGCAGGTAGCGCAGCAGGAGTTCCTCGAGCGGGTAGTCCGGGTCCAGCGGTGCGCCGAGCCAGGGTTCGACGCGGGACCAGACGGGGCGGCTGCTGTCCTTCCAGCGCCCGCGCGGCGGCGTCTGCAGGACGGGCAGCTGGTACAGCCAGGTCTGCAGGACCGCGCCCGCGTTCCGGTCGGGGTAGAGGGCGGCGGCGTGCGCGCGCATGTCGGCGGCGGACATGGGTTCGTCGCCGAGCAGCGCCTCGCCGTGCGCGCGCACCTCGGCGGGGTCCAGCCCGACCATCGCGCCGAAGTTGAATCCCTTACGGAACGGGATCTTTTCGAGCTCGGGCTGGATGTGCGGGGCGATGCGCAGCGCGTCCGGCGGGGTGACCAGGTGAATGGTGCCGCGCATCAGGGTGATTCGGACCAGGGAGCGATCCTCGAGCCCGGCGGTGACCGTGGCCGGGTCGAAATCGGCTGTGCGACTCCACAGTGCGAGGAACGGCGGCAGGGTGTCCTGGGCCTGCAGGCCGACGAGGTGATCGCACAGCTGCGGCGCGGTGAGCGGGGCCCGCTCGAGCAGGTGCTGGCGCGCCAGCAGTGTGCGATTCAGAACCCGGGTGGACAGCTTCACAATTGCGGCACGTTACGGGACCGCGGCGCGAGTGTCGTGCCCACCGCACCGTCAGCGCAGGGTGATGACGACCTTGCCGGTGGCGGTGCGCTTGTCCAGGGCCGAGACGGCCTCGGCCGTGTGCGCGAGGGTGTAGAGCGCGGGCTCCGGCGGCGCGACCTTGCCGTTGGCAAGCAGCGGGGCGACCTCGGCCCACTGCTCGCGCAGGTAGCCCGGATGGGTCATCACCCATTCGCCCCAGGCCGCGCCCACGACCTCGACGTTCTTGAGCAGCAGCCGGTTGACCTTGACGGTGGGGATGTCACCGGCGGTGAAGCCGACCACCAGGACGCGGCCGCCCGAGGCCAGCGAGCGGATGCTGTCGGTGAAGCGGTCGCCGCCGACCGGATCGAGCACGATGTCCACGCCGCGGCCGCCGGTGAGTTCCTTGACCGCCGCCAGCCAGCCGTCGGTCAGCACCACGTCGGTCGCGCCGTTGGCGCGGGCGACCTCGGCCTTCTCCTCGGTGCTCACCACCGCGATCACCCGGTCCGCGCCCAGCGCCTGCGCCATGCGCAGCGTCGAGGTGCCGATGCCGCCCGCCGCGCCGTGCACCAGCACGGTCTCGCCCGGGGCCAGCCTGCCCCGCTTGGTCAGGCAGAAGTGCACGGTCAGGTCGTTGAACAGCACGCCCGCGCCGGCCTCCAGGGAGACGTTGTCCGGCAGCTCGAACACCATGTCGACCGGTGCGACGGCGACCTCGGCGGCCGCGTTGCCGAGCAGGGTCAGCGCCACCACGCGGTCGCCCGCCTTGACGTGCGCGCCCTCGGGGGCCTCGCGCACGATGCCCGCGACCTCGCAGCCCACGACGTAGGGCAGCGCCGGCTTCATCTGGTACAGGCCGCGGGTCATGAGCACATCCGGGAACGCGATCCCCGCCGCGTGGACGTCGATGACGACCCCTCCGGGATAGGCCGCGGGCTCCGGCACATCGAGAACCTCGATGGACTCCGGGCCTTCGAGCTTGCTCACCACGGCTGCGCGCATACCGATCAACTCCGATCAATCCCACTTGCGGGTACTCACCCGAACCTAACCGATACCGGGGTTCACACAACAGCGGCCGGGCACGGTTCGCGCGTTCGGCCGCGCGGAAGGGGGTCCGGCGGAGGCGGCCGCGCGGGCCTGTGGATGCGCGGTCGCTACGAGCCGATGGCAGGTGCGGACGGGCAGTCACACGGCCGCCGGAGCCGACGAAGGCGGGCGAGCGAATTGGCAAGCGGGCGAACGAGCGAACAGCCAAGCGAGCAAGCGGCCGAGCGGCCGAGCGGGCAAGCGGGCAAGCGGAGGCGGCCGCGCCCGCGCGGGCCGGTGGATGCGTGGTCGCTACGAGCCGATGGCAGGTGCGGACGGGCAGTCACACGGCCGCCGGGAGCCGACGAAGGCGGGCGGGCGAACGGGCAAGCGGCCGAGCGCGCAAGCGGGCGAGCGGGCAAACGGCCGAGCGCGCAAACGGGCGAGCGGGCAAACGGCCGAGCGCGCAAACGGGCAAGCGGAATCGGCCGACCCGGGTCATTGCACCGGCGTCCGCTACCGGGGCGGGGCGGGCAGCGGACCTATTTCACGAGGCGCGGGGGTTCAGCCGCGATAGGAGTATTCGATCATCGCCTCGTCGGCCAGGGTGGCGCCGTCGCGGGAGATCGTCAGGGCCGAGGGGGTGATCCGGTAGCGGGTGTCGTCGACCGGGTTGACGACGGTGTAGCCGCCGGAGCCGTCCGGGACCGGGTCGTCCAGGGCGATGCCCGCACCGTCGCTGATCCGCACGCCCTTGTAGTAGAACCGACCGGCGCCGGTGCGGCACACCACGATTCGGGAGGACGCGGTGCGTCCGACCGCCATGGCGGGGTTGTCGGCGTTGCAGCGCGCGCCCGCGGTGCCGACGAAACCCTGTGCGTCCGAGCCGGACACGGACCCGGTGAACGGGGCCAGGGTGGTGGGGACCACCGCCGTGGGCCGCCCCGGGCCGGTGCTCTGCCCGGGCTGCGCGATCTCCGAGGTGCCGCCGGACCCGCCGGGCCCGTCCCCGCCGCCGGACAGCAGCAACCAGCCCACCGCCGCCAGCAGCAGCACCACGACCGCGGCCAGCATGCCGACGATCAGCGGCATCGACCCGCGCTCCCGCGGCGGCAACGGCAATGGCGCGGAGGGGTGTTCGGGCCGCGCGAGCGGAATCGGCGCGGAGTACCCCGACGCTCGGTGCAGGGTGACGTCGTACTCCCCCGGCGCCCGGGCGGGAGCGCCGCCCGGCGCGGGCGCGGATCGCGTGTCCGAGCGCGCGTAATCTCCCGGCGGCGTGCGGTATTCGCCGGACCGCGCGGGCTGACCGCCGAACTCCGGACCGGCCGTGCCGCCCTGGTGCGTGATTCGGCCGACGCCGCCCGGTGGTGGCCCGTACCCGGCCGGTCCCGGAACCTGTTCCGCCGCAGCGGGTTGCCTGCCGAGGGCATCCGACCCCCGAACGGGGCCGGCGCCGGGCCGCTCGGGAGAGTCCCTTGCGCCCGGAGCTCGACCGGCGCCGGGTCGCGGCGTGTGGTCCACCCCGCCCGCGCGGAAGCCCTCGGGACCACCGGCGACCGGACCGGAACCTGCCGGACCCCCACCTGCCGGACCGGAACCCGCCGGACCCACACCTGTCGGACCGGAACCTGCCGGACCCACACCTGTCGGACCGGAACCTGCCGGGCCCCCACCGGCGACCGGACCGGAACCTGCCGGACCGGAACCCGCCGGGCCCCCACCGGCTGGCCTGGAACCTGCCGGACCCACACCTGCGGGGGCGGCGCCTGCCGCACCCGCACCGGCGCGACCGGCACCGGCCGTACCGGCGCTTGCCGTACCGGCGCCTGCCGGACGAACGCCCGTTGGAGTTGCGAACGGCCCGGACGGGTCCTGCACGCGCGTGGGGTGCGCGCGCGGCGGGGCCGGGGGCGGGCCGGGCGGGGTCGCGCGGGTGGCGTCGCCCGGGTCGGCGCCGAGCAGGGCCGCGCGGGCGGCGCGGGCCAGTTGACCGGCCGAGATGTAGCGGTCGGGCACGTCCTTGGCCATACCGGTCGCGATGACACGATCGAAGGAGGCCGGGACGCCTGGGCGGTGGCTGGGGCGCGGGGGCGGGGTCAGCATGTGGGCACGGATGGTGGCCAGGTTGCTGTCGGTGGTGAACGGGATTCGGCCGGTGAGGCTTTCGTACAAGACGCAGGCCAGCGCGTAGATGTCGGCGGAGGTGGTGACCGCGGCGTCGTGCTCGAAGCGTTCGGGGGCCATGTAGGCGAAGGACCCGATGGCGCTGCCGGTGACGGTGAGCTGTGCGTCCGAGTCGGTGTGCGCGATGCCGAAATCGACGAGGTAGGCGAAGAAATCGCCGGTCAGCAGGATGTTGGCGGGCTTGATGTCGCGATGCACCAGTCCGCTCTCGTGCGCGGCGTCCAGGGCGGCGGCGATCTGCTCCACCACGGCCACGGCCTGCGCCGGGGTGAGCGGTCCCCGCTCGTGCAGGTGGGCCTTGAGATCGCGCCCGCGCACCAGGCGCATGTCGATGTAGAGCACGCCGTCGACCTCGCCCCAGTCGTGCACGGGGATGACGTGCGGCTCCTGCAGGCGTGCGGCGGTGCGGGATTCGCGGCGGAAGCGCTCCACATAGGTGGGTGAGCCGGCGAGTTCGACGGCGAGCAGTTTCAGGGCCACCACGCGGTCGCGGACGGTGTCGTAGGCCTCGTAGACCTCGCCCATTCCGCCCACACCGAGCAGCCGTCGCAACTCGTACTGTCCGAACCGCGAACCAGCCCTAGCGCCTGCGGGCACCGGCGTCGCCTCCCCTGCCGTGGATCTACAACAGCAAAGGCTACGGGGCCGCAACGGCAAAGGCTACGGGGCCGCGCGCGCACCGGCCGTGCCCTGCGTAAAGTCATGTCTCAGCAAGCACCGCACGAAACGCGGCACGCCCGGGTTCACAGGATCCGCGGCGATGCAGCGCGAGGAGCACCAGTGTCACACGATCAGCCGCTCGCCCCGCTTCCCCAGGAGGGCATGGGCTTCGCCTCGGCGTGGCCCGTCCGGGCCGGCGACGTGGATCCCTATCAGCGCTTGCGGTTCGACGCCGTGGCCCGCTATCTGCAGGACATCGCCTGGGAGGAAATGCATTCCGGGTTCTTCCATCGCACCGATCCGGCCTGGATCGTGCGCCGGACGGTGGTGGACGTGGTGCGTCCGATCCACTGGCCGGACCGGATCGAGCTGCGCCGCTGGTGCTCGGCGATGTCGACGCGCTGGACCAACATGCGGGTGCGGATCACCAGTGAGAACGGCGGTCTCATCGAGACCGAGGGCTTCTGGATCAATATCAACGAATTCACCAACATGCCCACCCGCATCAGCGACGAGGGCCTGGCCGAGCTGGCTCGCACCACCCAGGAACACCGGCTGCGCTGGCGGCCGTGGCTGGTCGACCACACCCCGCCCGAGTCCGACACCGATATGCCGTTCCCGGTGCGCGCCACCGATATCGACCAGTACAACCACGTGAACAACGCCGCGTACTGGCAGGCCATCGAGCAGTATCTGGTGGATTACCCGAAGCTGGTGGCCGGGCCGCACCGCGCGGTGATCGAGTACATCGCGCCGGTGCTCGCGCGCCAGCACATCAGCGTGCGGTCGCGCTACGAAGCGGGTGACCGCACCGGGCATCCGGTGCTGCGACTGTGGTTCGTGGTCGGCGGGGTCACCACCACGACGGTGCGGATCGGGCCGCTGCCGAGCTGAGCGGCGCCACATCTCCGGGACATGCCCGCCGAAAGGCTCGGTAGCCGAGAGTTTGCCTGCCACACTCTGCGGCGAGCCGATCGCATCCGGTGATCGGGAACAGGAGATCGCCCATGCGCCTCGCTCACCTCGCTCTGCTCGCGGCCGCCCCCGCGCTCGTCGTCACGCTCACGGCCTGCGGCTCGGACAGCGATTCCGCGGACAGCCGGACCACCGGCGCGAGCACCACGATCACCACCACCACGACGACCGCCCCCGCGAGCGCGACGAAACTGGTCGGCCCGTCCGCGGCCCCGCTGCCGCCGCCGAGCCCGACCCATCCGCCCGTTACGACCAGCCCACCGGCGACCACGACCGAACCCGTGCCCACCACGGCGCCGGTGACGACTTCCCCCGTGCCCAGCCCGATCATCGACGACGTGAACTGCGGCCCGGTCACCGACGCGGGCGGCGGCACCCGGCACGTCATCGCGGTGGGCACCGAGGCGGGCCGGGTCGGCTGCACCGAGGCCATCGACGTGGCGAGCGAGTACGCCCAGAACATCAGCGACACCGACGTGGCGACGATCGACGGCTGGAACTGCAACGCCCAGCCCGATCCGGCCGTGCCGTCGATGTGTGCGAAGGACGGCCTGGTGATCGCCCTGCGCGCGAACTGACGCCCGAACTCCCCTGCGACGCGCCAGGTTCGGTGGCCCGCGTCGCGCCGTCAACCGGGTTCGCGGTCAGGTCGGATCCCTCGCGTCGCCCGCGCCTCGGGCTCGTCCGAAACCGCGGGTTGATCGGTCACCCGAGTCGGCCGAGGCCTGCTTCGTCCGGAACTGCCGATTTAGCCGGTCGCCCGCACCCCGGGGGTTCGTCCGAAACCGCAGGTTGATCGGTCACCCCGCGGCTGCCGAGACCCAGTTCGACCGGAACTGCCGGCTCGATCGATCGGTCGCTTGCGGCGGCCGAGGCCCGAGATCGGCCGGATCCCCGCGTCGGCCGGTTGCCGACCGCGTCTCGGATCCAACCGAAACCCGCGGTTCGGCAGGGCATCTCGAGTCCGCGGCCGATGGGGGCGGCCGTTCAGTGTGGGCGGCCGCCGGGCGAGCGAACTTTCCGGGCGAGCGTGGACAGCACTGTGGCCCACCGGGAAACCGGTGGGCCACAGTCGTGTTCGTGCCGGGGGCGTCAGCCCTTGGCGGCCTTGAGGAGATCCTCGAGGCTGGTGAACTTCACGCGGGGGCGGCCGGCGGCCTTGCCCGCGGTGCGCTCGGCCGCGTCGATCGCCTTCCAGCCGTCGCGGCCGATGGCCTCGGGCTGGCGCTGGGCCAGCAGCGCGTCCAGGGCGGCGCGATCCGCCTGGGGCGCGGCCAGCGTGCCCGCCGAGAAGTCGGCGATGAGCTGATCCACGGTCTCCTGGGAATCGACCCGGTTGGAGCCGATGACGCCGCGCGGGCCGCGCTTGATCCAGCCGGAGACATAGATGCCCTGCAGCGGCTGCCCGTCGGCGTCGACGACCCTGCCGTGCTCGTTGGGCACCACGCCGTTGCTCTCGTCGAACGGGATGTCGGCGATGGCCTTGCCCTTGTAGCCGATCGAGCGCAGCACCAGCGAGGCGTCCAGGCTGCCGGTGCGCTCGGAGGCGTAGGCCACCGGGCGGCCGTTCTCCTCGACCAGCTCGTTGTGCACGTACTCCAGGCCCTCGACCTTGCCGTCGCCGGTGACGGCGGTCGGCGAGACCAGGTACCGGAACACGATCCGCTTGCGGCCCGGGGTGGGCGCGAGGGCGGCGTACTCCTGCGCCAGGGTGTACTTGAGCTGGAGCGAGGGCTCGACCTCGGGATCATCCAGCTCGGCCTGGCTGGACGGATCCAGCGCCAGCTCGTCCGGATCGACGATGATGTCGACGTTCTTCAGGTGCGCGAGCGCCAGGAATTCCGGCGAGGTGTACGCCGCCTGCAGCGGGCCGCGGCGGCCGAGCACCACCACCTCCTGGATGTTGCTGCGGCGCAGCGCGTCCAGGGCGTGATCGGCGATGTCGGTCTTGGCCAGCACATCCGGATCGACGGTGAGCACGCGTGCCACGTCCAGCGCCACGTTGCCGTTGCCGACGATGATCGCGCGCTCGCCCGAGAGGTCGAATTCGCGATCCGCGAAATCCGGATGCCCGTTGTACCAGGCCACGAACTCGGTGGCCGAGTGCGAACCGGGCAGATCCTCGCCGGGCACGTTCAGGCGGCGATCGGTGGACGCGCCGTGCGCGTAGATCACCGCGTGGTGGTGGGCCACCAGCTCGTCGTGGCTGATGTGTTTGCCGACCTCGACGTTCAGCCGGTACTGCAGCGCGTCGCGCCGGAACGCCGACTCGAACAGGCCCGCTACCGCTTTGGTGCCCGGGTGGTCCGGCGCGACGCCCGCGCGCACCAGGCCGTACGGGGTGGGAAGCCGGTCGAACAGCTCCACCTCCACGTCGGCGCGGCGCAGCAGTTCCTCGGCCGCGTAGCAGGCGGCCGGGCCCGCGCCGACGATGGCGACGCGCAGGGTGCCGCGATCCTTGGGCGCGCGGGTGGGCGGCACCAGGGGCTCGAAGTTCGACTCCAGCGGATGCCGGACGAAGTAGGAAGCGTTGATGTCGCGGAACCGGGCCAGAGACGAGAGCAGATCATCTTCCGAGAAGATCGCGTCGACCGGGCAGGCGTCCACACACGCGCCACAGTCGATACAGGTATCGGGGTCGATATAGAGCTGCTCGGTCGACGCGAACTCCCGTTGCTCGGGAGTGGGACGAATGCAATCGACCGGACACTCGGGAACGCAGCTGGCGTCGTTGCAACAACGCTGCGTGATCACATAGGCCATATCTCGCAGATCCTCGAAACAGTCGCGTGGTGCTACTCCGCTCGGGGTTCGAGCAGGGCGGGTAGAACACGTTCTAATATATGCGGGGGTTGAGCGCCAGTACGCACTAGGTGTGACGCCTCCCCTAGTGTGCCTCGAGTGTGAGTCCCGTCTCTCGCCGGGAGCGGAATCCGGTGTTCCTGGCCCCGTCTCGGCCGGACTCCGCGCGGGTGGGCTTACCGTTGTGACCATGGCACGGACCCTCATCCTGATGCGTCACGGCAAATCCGGCTACCCGGAGGGCGTGGCGGACCATGAGCGGCCGCTCGCTCCGCGCGGGCTGCGCGAGGCGGCGATCGCGGGCGACTGGCTGCGCGAGACCCAGCCGCGTATCGACGCGGTGTGCTGTTCGACCGCGCAGCGCACGCGCGAAACCCTGACGGCCACCGGCATCGACGCCCCGGTGACGTTCGAGGAGTCCATCTACGAGGCGTCCCCGCACACGCTCATCGAACTGGCGCAGCTCACCGATCCGGCGGTGCAGACGCTGCTGATCGTCGGCCACTCCCCCGGAATGCCGTGGACGGCATGGGAATTGGCGAGCAATCGCGACTCCGCGGCCGCCGAGGAGCTGAGCCGGAAATTCCCCACCTCCGCGCTGGCGGTTCTGGAATTCGACCGTGATTGGGCAGCGATCGACCCGGGCACGGGCGAGCTGGTGCGCTTCCACATCGCGCGCTAGCGCACGCCGAACGCGGGCCGGGCTACTTCAGCAGCTTGCCGCGCACCACGACCACGCCGCCGAACACGAGCAGGAGCAGCAGCGCCGGGAAAAACCCCAGCAGCGCCCACACCACACCCAGCACAACCACGACCGGTAGCGCCGCGATGGCGGCGATGACCGGCTGTTCCTTGACGGTCGCCAGCGCCGATCGCGCCCGGACCCGATCAATCTCTTTGGACATGTTCACCAGAGTAGGCGCGGAATCCATCCACAGCCGTGCACAGGAGAACCTCGCACCCCCGCGGCCCCGGCGGGTCGCCACGGCGCGGAAATCTCGGCAGAATCGGGCTTGCTTGGAGTGCACTCCAGGTGGCTAGCGTCGTTGTTGTTCCGAGAGAAAGGCGAGACCGGTGAACGCACCAGCGTGGGAAGCCCCCGACTACGAGCGACCGCGGTATTCCATCGGAGAGGTCTCCGAGCGGTGCGGGCTCACCCGGGACACCCTGCGCTGGTACGAGCGCATCGGCCTGATGGATTACGTGGGCCGCGATCATTCCGGGCAGCGCCGCTTCAGCGCGCGCGATCTGGACTGGCTGGCTCTCATCGGGAAGCTGCGGCGCACCGGAATGCCGGTGGCGGACATGGTGTCCTACGCCGAGCTGGTGCGCGCCGGGGATCACACCTTCCCGCAACGCCTGGACATGTTCCGGCGCACCCGGGCCGAGGTGCTCGACCGGATCGAGGAACTCCGACAGACCGTGGCCGTCCTCGACTGCAAGATCGCCCTCTACGAGGGCAATCCCGGAGCCGACTGGCGGACCGTGACGGCAACGCGCGCTAGCGAAGGGAAACCGGCATGACCGACACCCAGATTCTGCCCACCACCGCCCTCGGCGAGATCCAGGTCGGCGCGCAGGGCTACGGCGCCATGGGGATCAGCGAGTTCTACGGACCCACCGACGCCGCCGAGGCCCGGGCCACCCTGGAGCGGGCCCTGGAGCTCGGGGTGACGCTGTTCGACACCGCCGACATCTACGGCAGCGGGCACAACGAGGAATTCCTCGCCGATTTCGTCGCGGCGAATCGCGAGAAGATCACGCTGGCAACGAAGTTCGGCATCGTCCGCAAGGCCGACGACCCCGCCTACCGGGGTGTCGACAACTCCCCCGACTACATCCGCCGGGCCGTCGACGCGAGCCTGCGCCGGCTCGGCATCGACGTGATCGACCTGTACTACATGCACCGCAAGCAGGACGGCGTGCCGGTGGCCGACACCGTCGGCGTCCTGGCGGAATTGGTCGCGGCGGGCAAGGTGCGTCAGCTCGGCCTGTCCGAGGTGACCGGCGCGGAACTGCGCGAGGGATACGCCGTGCACCCGATCGCCGCCGTGCAGTCGGAGTGGTCGCTGTTCTCCCGCGACGTGGAGAACACCGTGGTGCCCGCGGCCGCCGAGCTCGGGGTCACCTTCGTGCCGTACTCGCCGCTCGGGCGCGGCTTCCTCACCGGCGGGGTGTCCACCAACGGTGAACTGGCACAGGGTGATATCCGCCGGATCTTCCCGCGCTTGGCAGGGGAGAACGCGGAGCGCAACTTCGAGCTGCTGGCCCCGCTGCGGGCGATCGCCGAGGCGAAGGGGATCACCCCGGCACAGGTCGCGCTGGCCTGGGTGCACTCGCGCGCGCAGGTGCACGGGCTCCCCGTGGTGCCGATCCCGGGCACCCGCAGCCGCACCCGCGTCGCGGAGAACGTGGGCGCGGCGACGGTCGTCCTCACGGCCGACGAGCTCGCGGCCCTGGAGCCGATCGCCGGGCAGGTCGCGGGAGATCGCTACGCGGACATGAGCTTCACCTCCGCCGGACGCGAATAGCGTTGTGCGCCGGGCGCTGACCGGCTGAGCGGGGCACGGTCCCGCGCGGCCGATTCAGGTGATGCGTGGCCGCCGTCCCGGCGTGGCCGTCCGGTCACGCATCGCCGCCCGGTCACGTATCACCGCGTCGAGCAGGCGGCAGCCGGGCCGCCTTGTGGCTGCGGCGGCATGGGCCGTCCATCGCGACAACACGCCGAACTGCGGTTCACCTCACCGATCCTCCGCACCGCACCGCACCGACGAATCGACGAATCGAGCCCGCCCCCAGCCGTTTCCGGCGGGGGCGGGCTCGCGGCGCGATCCGGTGTTCAGCCCGCCAGGCTGATCGTGTGCCCGGTGTGCTCGATCTTCGCGCGCAGGTAGCGCAGGTTGTCCGGCGTCTCGTGCACGCCGGTGGGGACCGTCTCGCGGACCGCCACCCCGAGGGCGCGCAGCTGGCGCGCCTTCTCCGGGTTGTTGGTGAGCAGATCCAGTTCGCCGGCACCGAGCGCGGCGAGCATCTGCGCCGCGGCGGTGTAGTCGCGGGCGTCCTCGGGCAGGCCCAGCGCGGCGTTGGCCTCGTAGGTGTTCAGGCCCTGATCCTGCAGCGCGTACGCGTCGAGCTTGTTGTACAGCCCGATGTCGCGGCCTTCCTGGCGCAGGTACAGCAGGATGCCGCCGCGCGTGCTGATCAACTCCACGGCCTCGCGCAACTGCGGTCCGCAGTCACAGCGCGCCGAGCCGAACACGTCGCCGGTGAGGCATTCCGAATGCAGGCGCACCAGCGGCGTCTCGGCGGGCTCGCCCAGCACGAGCGCGAGGTGTTCGCGATCGTCGGCCAGCCCCCGGAAAGTCACCGCCTCGGCGGTGGTGGCGTAGCCGTCCGCGAAGGTCAGCGGTATGCGTACCCGCGTGCGGACCTGCGCGTCACCGGTCGAGAAGGGGCCCATGTCCGCTCCGAACTGAGAGTGAGTCATTCCGTTCGGTTCGCAACCGCGCGGCGACCGCCGATATTCCACGCCACGCGCAATTTCCAGACCGGAGGGCACGGTTCAGCTTCTCGGCTTACGATTCCCCCACTATGCAGTCCCCTGTACTTCACGACCGCGTCTGGCTGGACAAGCAGACGCCCGAGGTCTTTCACGCGTTGAACAGCGTCGCGGTGGCGGTCCGCAATGCCGCCGCGGCGGTCGAATTGGGGCGGGCGGTGATGGAGCTGGTGAATATGCGGGTATCCCAGCTCAATGGCTGCGCCTACTGCCTCGACGTCCATTCCCGGGCCGCGCTCGAGGCGGGCGTCACCCCGCAGCAATTGTCGGTGCTGGCCGCGTGGCGGCGCAGTCCGCACCTGTATACCGAGCAGGAGCGCGCGGCGCTCGCCATTTCCGAAACCGTGACTTCGTTACCGGCCGAGGAAGTCCTCGACGATGAGTATGCTGCTGCGCGGCAACATTTGTCGGATGACCAGATGTCTGTCCTCATCTGGGCCGCGACGACCATCGGCGCGTTCAATCGCGTATCGATTCTGAGCAAACATCCGGTGCGGGTGCGGAAGGAGAACTGAACAATGAGCGAACAGGCCGTGGCGGCCGCCGTCGTCCGTAATGAATCACAACACCGATACGAGGTGTGGTACGGGAGCTCGCTCGCCGGGTTCACCGAATACCGTGAGCGCGATGACGACACCGTCTTCATCCACACCGAGATCGACCCCGCGTTCGGCGGGAAGGGGCTGGGCAGCGTCCTGGCCCACGACGCCATCGAGGACGTGATCGCGCGCGGGCGGGTCATCGTGCCGCGCTGCCCGTTCATCAAGGCGTGGCTGGACAAGCATCCGGAGTACGACGCGCACGTCGTCGGCAAGGGCATCAAACGATGAGTGACCTGGAGCCGAATCCGGAGGCCGCGCTGTGCGAGGCGTCCGGGCGGCCGGGTCCGCGCGCGGAATTCTTTCCCGCGCGCGAGGTTCCGCTCGGCGGGGTGCGCGGGGTCACCGTGTTCCGGACGCTGCCGCAGCGGGATCTGCCCACCGTCGGCGCGTGGTGCTTCCTGGACAATTTCGGCTCCGGTTCCGCCGCCAATCCGGCGGGACACGACATCGAACCGCATCCGCACATCGGATTGCAAACGGTCACTTGGCCTTTGGACGGCCGCATCCGCCACCGCGATTCGGTGGGATCGGATGTGGAGATCGCGCCCGGGCAGCTGAACATCATGACCTCGGGCCGCGGCATCGCGCACTCGGAGTACCGGGTGGCCGGGCACGAGTCCGGGGCGGGTCTGCAGCTGTGGATCGCGCTGCCCGACGAGAGTCGCTGGGTGGCACCGCATTTCGAACAGCACCGGGAGCTGCCGGAGTTCGAGCTGCCGGGCGTGCGGGGCACGGTGCTGATCGGCACCCTCGGCGCGGTCACCTCCCCCGCCATCGCCTACACCCCGATCGTCGGCGCGGACCTGCGCGTGGCCCCGGACACGGACGTGCGGCTGCCGCTGAACCCGGAGTTCGAGTACGCGGTCCTGGTGGTCGAGGGCGGGCTGCTGGTGCAGGACAGCCGGGCCGAGCCGGGCGCCCTGCTGTACCTGGGCAGCGACCGCACAGAGGTGCGCCTGCACGAGACCGAGGGCGCGCGCCTGCTGCTGATCGGCGGCGAGCCCCTGGCCGAGGATCTGGTCATGTGGTGGAACTTCGTGGGGCGCAGTCACGATGAGATCGAGGCGGCCCGGAACGACTGGGAGAACCACGATCTCGGGCGCTTCCCCGATATCGCGGGGCACACCCCGGACGAACGGATCCCCGCCCCGCCCCTGCCCGGCGGGCGGCTGAAGCCGCGTAAGCGGCACACGGGCGTGCGGCACGACTGAGCGTGTAGTCGCGCAATGAATTTCGGCCTCGGAGCAGCTCTCCGGGGCCGAATGCGTTTCTCCACAGGAAGACTCGCCCGGCCTTCGAGAGGCGGCGCGCGAATTCCGGCACCGGTCGCGGCGCTCCGCGGCAGCACGCGTTCTCCCTGCGGACGCGACTCTCACTGGCGTCGGACAGTGCTGGCGCGCGATGTGCGGTCAACCGCGCTCCGTGTCGGTCGATTCGGCGACAACTTGTACTCGGCCGCGTTCACGCAACCGACCTTCCAGCCGGCTGCATCGTGATACCCGGATGCGCGGTGGGTTCGGCTCACACGCCGAAGAGTCTTCGGCAACGGCGTAGTCGGGTCGAATCATGTTCGGGTGGTGAGGGTTTGGGTGCCGATCACGCGGAGGAGGTCGAGTTTCTGCTGGGTGTCGGTGCCGGGTTTCGGGTAGTAGACCAGGAGCTGGCGGGTGGAGCTCGGGGTGAGCAGGGGTTCGCAGACCAGCTCCAGCAGGCCGACTTCCGGGTGGATCATGCGTTTGACGTAGCCGCCCGGATCGCGGATCTCGTGTTCGTTCCACAGCGCTTCGAACTCGGGGCCGGTGGCGCGCAGGCGAGTCACCAGTTCGGTGACGTCGGCGTCGCCCGCGCGGCGGGCGGCGGCCTCGCGCAGGCCGGCCACGTGGTGGCGGCCCATGGCGTCGTGGTCCTCGGCCGGGAATCGGCCCCGCTCGTCCGGCGCGGTGAACCAGAGCCAGGGCAGGCAGCGGTCCAGGCCGCGGCGGTGCGAGAAGTCCCCGGAGAGCAGGGTGTGCATGCGGTTCTGGACCAGGATCTCGCCGAGATCGGAGATGACGCAGGCGGGGGTGTCGTCCAACTTGGTCAGCACGTGCAGGATGCCGGGCCCGACGTGGGTGTCGCCGCCGCGAGCGGGCGGCTGCTGCCCCGCCAGGTGATAGAGGTGGTCGCGCTCGCCGTCGGACAGCCGCAGGGCGCGCGCGAGAGCGGCCAGCACCTGGGTGGACGGACGCGGGCCGCGCGCCTGCTCGAGACGCGTGTAGTAGTCGGTGGACATGCCCGCGAGCAGCGCGACCTCGTCCCGGCGCAGGCCGGGGGTGCGCCGCCGCAGCCCCGGCGGCAGCCCGACGGCGGCCGGTTGCAGGGCCTCGCGCCGGCGGCGCAGGAAGTCGGCGAGTTCGTCGCGGTTCACTCCCCCACTGTCCTCCTCCCGCGCCACCCCAGCCAGGGACCCGCTATCCCCCGATCGCGCGTCTCTGCCGGTCCGGGGCGTGCGGGCGCAGAGTTGTTCCCATGACCAAGCACATCGACACCGTCCGGCTCGGCAGCACCGGGCCCACCGTCTCCCGCCTCGGGCTCGGGGCCATGGGTATGTCCGGCATGTACGGGGCCAGTGACGACGCCGTCTCCATCGCCACCGTGCACGCCGCCTTGGACTCGGGCGCGAACCTGATCGACACCGGCGACTTCTACGGCGCGGGGCACAACGAGCAGCTGTTGCGGACCGCGCTGGCGGATCGCAAGCGCGAGGACTACGCGCTCAGCGTGAAATTCGGCGCGCTGCGCGCACCGGGCGGCGGATTCGGGGGTGTGGACACCCGGCCCGAGGCGATCCGCAACTTCCTCACGTATTCGCTGCAGCGGCTCGGCGTGGAGTACATCGACATCTACCGGCCCGCTCGGCTGGACCCGAACGTGCCCATCGAGGAGACCGTCGGGGCCATCGCGGAGCTGATCGAGGCCGGGTACGTGCGGCACATCGGACTCTCGGAGGTGGGCGCGCAGACCCTGCGCCGCGCCGCGGCCGTGCATCCCATCGCCGACCTGCAGATCGAGTACTCGCTCATCTCGCGCGGGATCGAGTCCGAGATCCTGCCCGCCGCAAGGGAACTCGGCGTCGGGATCACCGCCTACGGCGTCCTCTCACGCGGGCTGCTGAGCGATTCCCTGCGCACCGGCGCACCGCTGGCCGCCGACGACTTCCGGGCGCACAGCCCGCGTTTCCAGGGCGAGAACCTGGACGCGAACCTGCGCCTGGTCGCCGAACTCGCCGCCGTCGCCGAACGGCACGGGGTGAGCGTGGCCCAGCTGGCCATCGCCTGGGTGCTCGTGCAGGGCTCCGACATCGTGCCGGTGATCGGCGCGCGCCGGCCCGAGCGCTGGGCCGAAGCCCTGGGCGGACTGGATATTCGGCTCACCGCCGCCGAGTTGGCCGCCATCGAGGACGCGGCGCCGGCCGATCGGGTCGCCGGAGATCGTTATGCCGCGGCGCAATTGGCGATGCTGGACAGCGAACGCTGACTTCGTCCGCGCGACGCGCGCAGGATCCGGTGCCGGCGCTTCCATCGACCCGGCCGCAGCGCGCTGCCCGGGTCGAGCGCACCGGACAGCGGCGTGCGAACTACTTGCGGCGCGGGCGGATCACGGCGGTGAAAGCCGCCGAGGCGACGGCCTTTCCGGTCGTGTCAGTGATGGTTACCGGGACGACGAGTTCGATCTCCACGCCCGCCGCGATGTCGGCGCGGGTCTGCGCGACGGTCTCCGGGCTCAGTTCCGACGTGGCCAGGAACGGCCCGGCCTCGCCCTTCGCGCGGGCCAGGTACTCGATCTTCCCGTCCCGGGCGACGATGAAGGTGTCGCCCATCAGATCCACGATGCCGGAGATGGACGCGCCCATCGCGGCGGTCTCGGCCATGCCGAACAGCAGGGCCGCGTGGATGTCGCCGTTGTGGTTGAGGTGCTCCGGTTTGGGAGCCATGCTCACCACATTGCGGCCGACGGCGAAGTCGACCGCGTCGATGCCGGTGAACTGGATGAAGCCCAGCTTCTTGAAGCCGGCCATCACCAGATCACCCATGGTGGCGCTGTCCATCGCATCTCCTGTCGACCGCGAAAAATGAAACGTGTTCCATTTTCATACCGCGTGCGGCGGGGCTTGTCCACGGTGCGGCGGCACGATGGCAGGCACCTGCCGTGTTCGGCGGGCCGACCCGGCCTCAGTCGCGCAGCGGCGCGGTCAATCCCAGGATCTCGGCGGTGCGGGAGGTGGTGTGCCGCGCCAGGGCCGCGTCACCGGCCAGACTCGAGCCCAGGGTGGGGATCAGTTCGCGCAGGCTCGGCGCCCAATAGCGCTGATACGACGGGAAGCACCGGGCCAGCACCTCCAGCAGAATCGCCGGTGCGGTCGACGCCCCCGGCGACGCGCCCAGGACGGCCGCGATCGAACCATCGTGCGCGGCAACGACTTCGGTACCGAACTCCAGCACCCCGCGGCGGCCGGGTTCCCCCTTGACGATCTGCGCGCGCTGACCGGCGGTGATCATGGTCCAGTCGTCCATGACCGCTTCGGGCGCGAATTCGCGCAGCGCGGCGAGTTTCTTCTTGCGGGTGGCGGTGAGCTGTTTGGTGAGCAGCCAGACCAGCGGCAGATTGCTCGCCAGCATCGAGGTCAGCGGCCCGATGTTGTGCGGGCGCAGCGAACCCGGCGCGTCCAGGATCGAGCCGTTCTTCAGGAATTTGGGGTTCGTCCCCGCGTAGGGGCCGAACAACAGCGCCCGCTCCCCGTCGATGACGCGAGTATCCAAGTGCGGCATGGACATCGGCGGCGCTCCGACCGGCGCCTTGCCGTACACTTTCGCGTCGTGCCGCGCGATGATCTCCGGATTGTCGCAACGCAGGAACCGCCCGCTCACCGGGAGCAGCCCGTATCCGCGCGCTTCGGGCACACCGGCCTTCTGCAGCAGTTTCAGCGCCCAGCCACCACCGCCGGCGAAAACGAAACGCGCGTCGACCTTGTGCGTGAAGCGGTCGTTGTCGGTGTGCTGATGAATGCGCAGTTGCCAGGAGCCGTCGTTGTTGCGACGCATCCCCCGGACCTCGCAGCGCGGATTGATCGAGACGTCGACGCTCTTGAGGTAGGTGAAGATCTGTTTGGCGAGGGCGCCGAAGTTCACGTCGCTGCCGGTCACGTCCCGGGTGGCGGCGATCGGCTCGCCCGGGTCACGCGATTGCGCGAGCAGCGGGGCCCATTCGCCGATGACGGCGGGATCGTCGCTGAATCTCATGGAGCCGAAAAGCGCGTTCTCGGACAGGGTCTCGAATCTGCGCCGGAGATAATCGACATCGGTCTTGCCGTGCACCAGCGTCATATGCGGCACCGGATTGATGAAAGTCTCCGGCTTGCCGAGGATTCCGGCCTCCACCAGCGCCGCCCACAATTGGCGACTCTGCTGGAACTGCTCGTTGACCGTGAGCGCCCGGCCGATATCGATCGAGCCGTCCGGCAGTTCGGCGGTGTAATTCAGTTCGCACAGCCCGGAATGGCCGGTACCGGCGTTGTTCCAGGGGTCCGAGGCCTCGCCCGCCAATTCGGGTAGTCGCTCGTACACCGCGATCGTCCAGGTCGGTTCCAGATGTTTGAGCAGCAGACCCAGGGTCGCGCTCATGATTCCGCCGCCGACCAGTACCACGTCATAGGGCCGCAGCGACGCTTGCGTTTTCGTCATTACCCGCTCGACCCCCATAGGACTTCTGGAACGTAGGCACGCTAGCACCGGATTCCCCTTCGTGTGCAGGGGCGGGATCCGGATCGGTGCCCTATCCCACAGGTGCGCATCGACTCGCGTGCGCCGGGGTACCCGGTCAGATCAGGGCGGTGAGAACCAGGCCCAGGGCGGCGCCGCCGAAGACCAGCACGTGCCGGATGTTCTGCAGCGTCCAGGTCCAGTCCGGGAAGCCCGCTTCGGCCTCCTTCAGCAGGGCGGGGACGTCGATGCGGGCCAGCATCGGGTCGCCCTTCTTCGCGAAGGCCGCGCGCACCGACTGCACCGCGGTGAGGTTGCTGTACAGGATCACGCCGTTGCCGAGCAGCACCAGGGTCAGCAGCACCCAGTTCAGCGGGCGAGCCAGGTCCGCGCCGGCGAAGTTGAGCCCGGCCAGCGCGATCATGATCGCCGCGATGCTGATCGGCGCGGCACTCTCGTGGCCGCTGGCGTCGAAGCGCATGCCGTTCTCGCGCAGCACGCTGGTGCGCACGCCCTGGCGGGCCAGTTCGGCCTCGGCGCGGGCCATGGCGGGCTTGCCGTAGCGGCTGCGCACGATCGGCATGCTCACGAAGGCGGCGGCGATGGCGAGGGCGCTGGTGGCGATGACGGCGTTCATGTTTCGGTCTCCTGCTTCGCGGCCCGCGGTCTCGGCGGGTCCGACTTGAACTAAGTACAAGGGAACCATAGCCGAGTACTTGAACTAAGTGCAAGTAGTTTCTTGAACTTTGTGAAAGTGCCTGGTGAGCACCTAAAGTCGGGGCATGCCGCGCGAAACGCTCACCCGCGAACAGATCATCGGGACCGCCATCGACCTGCTCGACGAACAGGGCCTGGACGGACTGAACATGCGCGAACTGGGCAAGCGGCTCGACGCCGCCGCCACCGCCATGTACTGGCACGTCCGCAACAAGGACAATCTGGTGCGCCTGGCCACCGACGAGGTGTGGGCCGAGATCGAACTACCCGACCTGGACGCCCTCGACTGGCGCGCGGCGGCCGAGCTCCTGGCCACCGGGATGTACACGATGCTGAACCGGCACCCGTGGATCGTGCAGGCGCAGGCCGGCTATCTGCTCTACGGCCCCAACAAGTCCCGCCACGACGAGCACGTGCTCACGGTGTACGAGCGCGCCGGCTTCGACGACGACGCGGCCGACCGGGCCGCGGCGACCGTGTTCATGTTCGTGCTCGGCAACGCGGTCGGGGCCGCGGCGAACATCTCGATCGAGCGGCGGCTCGGCCGCAACGGCGGCGACCCGGAAGCCAAACTGAGCGAAGCGATGTCCGAGGCCACCGCGGTCGCGATGGAGTTCCCGCGGTTGCGGGCGCGCATCGAGCGCCAGGCCGCCACCGACTACAACGCCGCGCCGGACAGCAGCTTCGAGTTCGGGCTGGCCGCGCTGCTACAGGGGTTGCAGGATCAGCTCGCCGATCGTGAGACGCCGTAGCGCTTCACGATCCGATCACTTCTTTCGAGCGCGATAGGCCGCGACGGCGTTGCGGTTGCCGCACGCCACGCTGCAGTAGCGGCGAGATCTGTTGCGGGACAAGTCCAGAACGATGCCGTCGCAGGTCTCATCGGCACACAGGGCCAGGCGGCTGAGCTCGTCGGCGCGGATCAGGTCGATCATCGCCATGGCCGTCTCCACGGCGATGCGCACATCCAGCGGAGCGTCCGGCGGGACCGCGTGCACGTGGTAGTCCAGGGCGTCGTGACGCACCAGGCGCGGGACCGCGCGGTGGCGGGCCAGGATCTCGTTCACCAGGGTCACCGCGGTGTCGCGATCGGCGGTCAGCAGCTCGCGCATCGGGGCGCGCTGGGCCCGCACCGCGGCCAGTTCCCGCGCGTCGCCCGTGCGGACGCCGGTGTAGCCGTGGCGGTCGAAGAACTCCGCGAGCTGCTCGGCGTCGGTCATCGTGTCCGGCGCCTCGGCCGAATTCACCAGCTCGACCGCGGCGGCCATCGACGCCACTGTGTCATGAGCAAAAGACATGTTGACACATTACCGCACGAGCCTTAGCGTCATTAGTCATGGCGACTTTGACTCATGACACCGCGGTGCCGAGCCGGATCCGGAACGGCCTGTTGCTCGCGGCGTTGTCGGCCGCCTCCTTCGGCCTCTCGGGCAGCCTCGGCCGCGGCATGATGAACGCGGGGTGGAGCCCGGCCTCGACGGTGATCGTGCGCGTGCTGCTCGGCGCGCTGGTGCTGCTGCCGGTGGCGCTGGTGCAATTGCGCGGGCGCTGGGAACTGCTGCGGCAGAACGCCCCGCTGCTCGTCATGTACGGCCTGGCCGCCGTCGCCGGTGCGCAGCTGGCGTACTTCAACGCCGTCGCGCACATGGAAGTCGGCGTCGCCCTGCTCATCGAGTACACCGCGCCCATCGCGGTGGTGCTGTGGCTGTGGCTGCGGCACCGCCAGCAGCCCGGGCGCGCAACGGTTCTCGGGGCCGTCATCGGCATCGCCGGACTGCTGCTGGTCCTGGATCTGCGCTCCGGGGCCGACACCAGCTGGATCGGAATCCTCTGGGCGCTGGGCGCGATGGCCGGCGCCGCCGTGTACTTCGTGCTGTCGGGCCAGAGCGGCGAGGCGCTGCCCGGCGCGGTGCTGGCCACCGGCGGCCTGCTGATCGGCGGTCTCGGCATTCTCGCCGCGGGCCTGCTCGGCATCGTCCCGCTGCGCACCACCGCGAACCCCGTGGCCTTCGACGACTTCACCACCCCCTGGTGGACGCCCCTGCTCGCCCTGGGCGTGATCACCGCGGCCCTGGCCTACCTCTCCGGGATCGCCGCCACCCGCCTGCTCGGCTCCCGCCTGGCCTCCTTCGCCGCCCTCACCGAGGTCGTGGCCGCCATCGGCTTCGCCTGGCTGCTGCTCGGCGAAACCCCCGGCCCGATCCAATTGCTGGGCGGCGCACTGATTCTCGCGGGCGTGGTGGTGGTCCGCCTCGGCGAGCCGGCCACCCGGCCCACGGTCGCCACCTCGGCCACGGCCTCGGCGACCACGGCCTGAGCCGGCCCGCCGACCGCTACAGCCTTTCTCGGCGGCCCAGCGGGGATGGCGCAACCAACGGCATCGGCCCGGCCCGGCCGGTCGGGCTTCGGATCCGATGCTCCCGCGTCGACCGCGGATCCCCGCCGAATTCACGCCGAGCAACGGAGCACCTCCCGCCGCGCTACCCCGACCCGTCCAGCCGCTCGGGCCGCCGCGTCCCACCTCGGCGAATCACAGGATGCGTTCCGTGGCGGCCCTCCGCGTTGTCGCACTCGGCGATGCTCCGAAGCATCAATCCCTTTGCCGGGGCCCGCCGTATCGCGCCGCTGCTCGAAACCGACACGGCCCCAGGCGCACCGGCCGAACCGACTGCGGAGGCAGCCACTCACCGGGTCGAGCGAGGGCACGGTCCGGAGACACCGCAGCGGGCAACGGACCGAGCGGAACTCGCGGCTCGGCGACCCGAGATCAGGCGACCGGCTCGACCGGGCGGTCTGCCAGCAGCGTGAAGAAGGCGCGGATGTCGGCCACGTGGGCGGCGGGCTGTTCCATGGCCACGAAGTGGTTGCCGGGATTGCCCTCGGGCCAGTGGACGATGTCGTTGTGGTCGCCGGCCAGGCGGCGCATCAGGGGCATGCCGCCGCCGTACTGGCCCGTCGGGACCAGGTTCTGGCCCTTGGGCATGGCGAAGCCGCCGTCGACCAGGCCGTCGTACATCGGCCACGAGGAGGTGGCGGCCGTGTTGGTGAACCAGTACAGGGCGGCGTTGGTCAGCAGGTGGTCGCGCTTCATGACGTCCTCGGGGTGATCGGCCATCGGGCTGAACTCGTGGAACTTCTGCATCAACCAGCCGAGCAGGCCGGCCGGGGAATCGGTCCACGCGTGCGCGAGGGACTGGGGCGCGGCGCGCAGCAGGGAGTGATGGTCGGTGCCGCCGGTCATCCAGCCCCGCATCATGTCCCAGTCGGCCAGCTCGCTCGCCGACATGCCCGGCACATCGGCGGCGGTGGGCATGCCGAGGCCGCCGTCGACGTGCACGCCGATCACGTGTTCCGGTGCGACCAGGGCGATTTCGGGGGCGACGTACGCGCCCAGATCACCGCCCTGGGTGCCGTACCGGTCGTAGCCGAGGCGGTCCATCAGGGCCGCGAACATGGTCGCCACCCGGCGCACCGTCATACCGGTCGCGCCGGGCGCCTGCGAGAACGCGAAACCCGGAACCGACGGCACGACCACGTGGAAGGCCGGCTCGGGGTCGAGGCCGTGCGCGCGGGGATCGGTCAGCGGGCCGATGGTGTCGGTGAATTCCACGAACGAGTTCGGCCAGCCGTGGGTCAGCAGCAGCGGCACCGCGTGCGGCTCGGGCGAGCGCACGTGCAGGAAGTGCACATCCAGGCCGTCGATCTCGGTCAGGAACTGCGGAAAGGCGTTGAGCTCGGCTTCGACTGCCCGCCAATCGAATTCGGTGCGCCAGTACTCGACGAGCTCACGCAGGTAGGCGACCGGCACGCCGCGCTCCCAGTCCTGCCCCGGCAGCTGCGCGGACCAGCGGGTCCGGGCCAGCCGATCCCGCAGGTCGCCGAGGTCGGCCCGCGCGATGTCGATGCGGAAGGGGCGGATGGCGGTCATGGGAACTCCTCGTGTCGTCGTTCGAACCGAGGACCACGTTAGGAAGCATCTAGGACAGGTCGCGGCCTAGTTGTGCGAGAGGATGTCGAGCATGAACGACACACCCGGGCGACTACTGCGCATGCTGTCGCTGCTGCAGACCCCGCGCGAATGGCCGGGCAGCGAACTGGCCGAACGGCTCGGTGTCAGCGACCGCACCGTGCGCCGTGACATCGACCGCCTGCGCGACCTCGGCTACCCGGTCGAGGCCACGCTCGGCGTGACCGGCGGCTACCGGCTGGCCGCCGGAGCGGCACTGCCGCCGCTGCTGCTCGACGACGACGAGGCCGTGGCCATCGCCGTCGGGTTGCGAGCGGCCGCCGGGCAGGCCGTGGCGGGCATCGAGGAATCCTCGGTCCGGGCCCTGGCCAAACTCGAACAGGTGCTGCCCGCCAAGCTCCGCCGCCGCGTGCGGGTGCTGGGCGCGGCCACCGCCGTGTTCACCGGCACCGGGCCGACCGCCGACCCCGAGGTGCTGGCCACCCTGGCCGCCACCATCACCAATCACGAACGCGTCCGCTTCACCTATCGCGACGCCGCGGGGGCCGAATCGCGCCGCAACGTCGAACCCAACGGCCTGAGCGCCACCCGTGGACGCTGGTACCTGGTCGCCTACGACGTGGATCGCAACGCCTGGCGCAGTTTTCGCGTCGACCGCGTCACCGCGCCGCAGCCCACCGCGGCCCGATTCACCCCGCGCGAGCTGCCCGCCGAGCATGCGGCCGCCTACGTGGCGGGCGCTCGCACCGACTGGGGCATAACGCCCTTCGCCGTCGATGTGACCATTCACGCTCCCCTGCACCGGATTTCCGGCGGTCTCGGCGAGAGCCCCGGCGAGCTGAACGCCGTCGATGCCGATACCTGTCGCCTGCGGGGCATTCGCGAGGACTCGGTCGAGTGGCTGGCCGGGCGGCTCATAACCCTCGGCGTCGCGTACGAAGTCCGCGAATCTCCCGAACTGGCCGCGCAATTGCGCGCGGCGGCGGACCGCATCGCCCTGGCCCTGTCCGCGCCCGCCGGATCGGAGAACTGAGCGCTCTCCCGACACCGGCACGCCCTCGGCCGGACCGGCGAGCAGGGGCATCGCCGCGACGATGCGGCCGACCCCGGATCGCCATGCGCCGACGGGCATGTCGCACCGCGCTTCCGAAGCGCGGACTTCGAGCGTCGCCACGACGGCGAGCGTGCGCACCCGCGCCGGCATCCGGGCCCGTCGCATATGCGACGCGGGGTTCCTATCCCCCGCGCCGCCCGGTACGGTCGTTGCGCAAGATCACGCCACAACCCGTTTCGCAGCGCTAGGGGCACCACCATGGGCATGACCAGGATCATTGCGCCGACACTGTTCTGCCTCACGGCGACGGTCGTCGCGAGCACACCCGCGGTGGCGGATCCGGCCGGAGCAGCGCCCGCCGTACAGGTGAGCGGCACCGATCACGGCGTGGACTACCGGGTGGAGTTGTCCGCGGACAAGCGCGCCGCGGTCAGCACCGTGGCGGCCGGGCGCTTCCTGGCCACCTGGGACGGGCAGGCGATCGTCGCCACCGACGCCGACGGGCTCGAATTGGCCACCGTCCCACTGACATACGAGATCTCCGGGAAGAACCTGGAATTCGCGCCGGTCATCGACGAGGACGGCCGCCGCCTCACCCTGACGCCCAAGGCCGCGTCCCCGGTAGCGCTGCGCGACGTCAACGCCCAGCAGCATTTCTTCGACGTCGTCCAGGCGCACCTGCCGGCCGTCGCCACCGGCGCGGCCATCGGCGGCGCGATCGGCTTCCTGATCGGTTTCCCCGCCGGGCTCTTCGTCTTCGACATCATCACCGTCCCGATCCTGACGGTGGTCGGCGCCCTGCTCGGCGGCGCGATCGGCCTCCAGCAGGCGGGCGGTCAGCCGGCCGTCGACGCGGCCCTGGCCTACGCGAATTCCCTGGTCCCCGGCGCTTCCCAGGCTCTGGCCCCGGCCTTCGAGGCCCTCCCGCCACCACGCTGACACCTCGAACCGTAGCCAGACGACCAGTTCATCGGGGTCGATGAACTGTGTTCGCGGCTAGCGCATGAAGGTCAGCGACTCGATCTGCGCGCTGCCGGTCAGGTAGTACCAGTCGCCGTCCCTGTTGCCCGCCAACTGGAATCGCAGGATATGCCCCGCCGCCGGACCATCCACAATCGTCCACAGGGTGTTGGGCAATCCGCTCGCGGTACTGACGCTCCCGTCCGACCAGATGAACCGCGCCTGCGACCGCGACCCGAACCCGACCCACGGCAGCTCGGCCTCGAACCGCCCGGACACCACCCCCGGCAACAACGGACTGACGCAATCCCACACCTCCGCCGTCCGCCGCACCCCCTGCCCGGCACTCCCAGACCCGGGCACCAGCGCCCCGGTCAGCACGTTCCCCCGGTAGCACCCGCCCAACCCCGCCTCCGACGGCGCGGCGGCGCCGATCCCGGCCGAGCCCACCGATAACGCGGCGGCACAGAGCATTACGGCAAGTACACGACGCCCAGCCACCATCGGGAACCCCTTCACGCCGCACCCATCCAGAGCTTCACGCTATCACTCGAGATCAACACCGGTCGGCGGATCACCGGATCGTGCGCTCCGGCCGAACCGCGCGGACCACGCCCTCGACGAATCCAGAGGACACCGTGACCGGAGCTCCCCCGCGGCCACGGTGAATCCGGCATCGTCGCGGCCGGACCCGCCGCCGCGCGACACCTCCCCGCACGGCAAACGGCCCCCGCTCCGAAGAGCGGGGGCCGAATGTTGTTCCTGGACCGAAGCTTTAGCGGTAGTCGCTGAAGCCGTAGTCGTCCAGCGGAACCGCGGCACCGGTCGTGGTGCCGAAGCCGTCCGGGGTGTAGTAGGTGTCGTCGTAGGACGGCACCGCGTACGCGGCCTGACGGGCCTCCTCGGTGGGCTGGACCTGGATGTTGCGGTAGCGGTTGATACCGGTACCGGCCGGGATCAGCTTGCCGATGATCACGTTCTCCTTCAAGCCGATCAGCTTGTCGGAGCGGCAGTTGATCGCGGCGTCCGTGAGCACGCGGGTGGTCTCCTGGAAGGAGGCCGCCGACAGCCACGAATCGGTCGCGAGCGACGCCTTGGTGATACCCATCAGCACCGGACGACCCGACGCCGGCTCGGCACCCTCGGCGACCACGCGGCGGTTCGAGTTCTCGAACTCGGCACGCTCGACGAGCGAACCGGGCAGGAACTCGGTCGCACCCGAGTCGATGATGGTGACGCGACGCAGCATCTGGCGAACGATGACCTCGATGTGCTTGTCGTGGATCGACACACCCTGCGAGCGGTAGACCTCCTGGACCTCGTGGACCAGGTGGATCTGCACCTGACGGGGGCCCATCACGCGCAGCACCTCGTGCGGATCAGCCGAACCCTCCAGCAGCTGCTGGCCGACCTCGACATGATCGCCGTCGGCGAGCAGGCGCTCCGAGCCGTCCTCGTGCTTGAACACCCGCAGCCGCTGACGCTTCGACAGCTTGTCGTACAGGACCTCGTCCGACCCGTCGTCCGGGATGATCGTGATCTTGTAGAAGCGGTCGTCGTCCTCGAGCCGCACGCGACCCGAGACCTCCGCGATCGGCGCCTTGCCCTTGGGCACACGAGCCTCGAAGAGCTCCTGCACGCGGGGCAGACCGCCGGTGATGTCATCGCCCGCGACACCACCCTGGTGGAAGGTACGCATGGTCAGCTGGGTACCGGGCTCACCGATGGACTGCGCGGCGACGATACCGACGGCCTCACCGATGTCGACCAGCTTGCCGGTCGCCATCGAGCGGCCGTAGCAGGTCGCACACACGCCGGTGCCGGTGGTGCAGGTCAGCACGGAGCGGACCTTCACCTCGGTGATGCCGGCCTCGAGCAGCGCGTCCAGCGCCGGGTCGCCGAGATCGTGACCCTTCTCGATGACGACGTTGCCGTTGGCGTCCAGCGCGTCGGTGGCGAGGGTACGAGCGTAGGTGCTCGTCTCCACGTGCGCGTCCCGGATCAGCGAGCCGTCGGCCTGCTTCTCCGCGATCGGCACCACGATGCCGCGCTCGGTGCCACAGTCGGTCTCGCGCACGATGACGTCCTGCGACACGTCGACCAGACGACGGGTCAGGTAGCCCGAGTCCGCGGTACGAAGCGCGGTGTCGGCCAGACCCTTTCGAGCGCCGTGCGTGTTGATGAAGTACTCCAGAACCGTCAGGCCCTCACGGAAGGAGGACTTGATCGGCTGCGGGATGAACTCACCCTTCGGGTTCGTCACCAGGCCCTTCATACCCGCGAGGGTACGGGTCTGGGTGAAGTTACCCGTCGCGCCCGAGTCGACGATCGTGATGATCGGGTTGTCGGCCGGGTAGTGGTCGCGCAGCGCGCGGCCGACCTCTTCGGTCGCTTCCTGCCAGATCTTGACCAGGGCGTTGTTGCGCTCCTGGTGATCGAGAGCACCACGCTGGTACTTCTTCTCGATCTGATTGGCCTGCTCGTCGTAGCGCGCCATGATCTCGGACTTGTTCGGCGGAACCAGAACGTCCGACATCGAGACGGTGACGCCGGAACGGGTGGCCCAGTAGAAGCCCGCGTCCTTCAGCTTGTCGACCGTCTGGGCGACCACGATCATCGGGTAGCGCTCGGCGAGATCGTTGATGATCGCCGCCTGCCGCTTCTTCGGCATCGGCTCGTCGATGAACGCGTAGTCCGCCGGGAGCAGATCGTTGAAGATGACGCGGCCCAGCGTGGTCTTGACCGTCCACGCGTCGCCCCGCTGCCAGCCGTTCGGGAACAGCTCGGCCTCGGTGTCCTTCGGCGGGCGCTGCTCGGTCAGGCGGACCTTGATCAGCGAACGCACGGTGAGCTCACCGCGGTCCACCGCCATCTGCGCCTCGGCCGGCGAGGAGTACACGCCGAACTCGGCGGAATCCTTTGTCGCGGCCTGGTATTCGCCCTTGCCACCCTCTTCGAGGCGGGTCAGGTAGAACAGGCCGGTCACCATGTCCAGACGCGGCATGGCGAGCGGACGACCCGACGCGGGCGACAGGATGTTGTTCGAGGACAGCATCAGGATGCGGGCCTCGGCCTGCGCCTCCGCGGACAGCGGCAGGTGCACGGCCATCTGGTCACCGTCGAAGTCGGCGTTGAACGCCTCACACACGAGCGGGTGCAGCTGGATGGCCTTGCCCTCGACCAGCAGCGGCTCGAAGGCCTGGATACCCAGGCGGTGCAGGGTGGGCGCGCGGTTCAGCAGCACCGGGTGCTCGGAGATGACCTCTTCGAGGACGTCCCACACCTGGGCGCGCTGGCGCTCGACCATCCGCTTGGCGGACTTGATGTTCTGCGCGTGGTTGAGATCGACCAGACGCTTCATGACGAACGGCTTGAACAGCTCGAGCGCCATCAGCTTCGGCAGACCGCACTGGTGCAGCTTGAGCTGCGGACCGACCACGATGACCGAACGGCCCGAGTAGTCCACGCGCTTACCGAGCAGGTTCTGACGGAAACGACCCTGCTTGCCCTTGAGCAGATCGCTCAGGGACTTCAGCGGGCGGTTACCCGGACCGGTGACCGGACGGCCACGACGGCCGTTGTCGAACAGCGCGTCGACCGACTCCTGCAGCATGCGCTTCTCGTTGTTCACGATGATCTCGGGCGCACCCAGATCGATCAGTCGCTTCAAACGGTTGTTGCGGTTGATCACGCGGCGGTACAGGTCGTTCAGGTCGGAGGTCGCGAAGCGGCCACCGTCGAGCTGAACCATCGGGCGCAGCTCCGGCGGGATCACCGGGACAGCGTCCAGCACCATGCCCATGGGCGAGTTGCCGTTCATCTGGAACGCGGCGACGACCTTGAGACGCTTCAGCGCGCGAAGCTTCTTCTGGCCCTTGCCCGTCCGGATGATCTCACGCAGGTTCTCGGCCTCGGCCGGGATGTCGAACTGCTCCATGAGCTTCTGGATCGCCTCGGCGCCCATGTGACCCGTGAAGTACTCGCCGTACTCGTCCTGCAGCTCGCGGTACAGCATCTCGTCCACGATGAGCTGCTTGACCGACAGCTTGGTGAACGTGGTCCAGACCTCGTCGAGCCGGTCCAGCTCGCGCTGGGCGCGGTCGCGCAGCTGACGCATCTCGCGCTCGCCGCCGTCCTTGACCTTGCGGCGCACGTCGGACTTGGCGCCCTCGGCCTCGAGCTCGGCCAGGTCGGCCTCGAGCTTCTGGGCGCGGGCCTCCAGGTCGGCGTCGCGCTGATCGGCGACGACCTTCTTGCGCACGTCCATCTCGGCTTCGAGGGTGGACAGCTCGTTGTGGCGAGCCTCCTCGTTCACCTCGGTGATGACGTAGGCGGCGAAGTAGATGATCTTCTCGAGATCCTTCGGCGCCAGGTCGAGCAGGTAACCCAGGCGCGAAGGCACGCCCTTGAAGTACCAGATGTGGGTGACCGGCGCGGCCAGCTCGATGTGGCCCATCCGCTCGCGGCGCACCTTGGCGCGAGTGACCTCGACGCCACAGCGCTCACAGATGATGCCCTTGAAGCGGACGCGCTTGTACTTACCGCAGTAGCACTCCCAGTCCCGGGTGGGACCGAAGATCTTCTCGCAGAAGAGGCCGTCCTTCTCGGGCTTCAGCGTGCGGTAGTTGATGGTCTCCGGCTTCTTCACTTCGCCGAACGACCACTGACGAATGTCTTCGGCGGAAGCCAGGCCGATCCGGAGTTCATCGAAGAAGTTGACGTCTAGCACGTAACTTCCTTTCCCCTGTACGGGTTGAGTATGAGCAAAAGTCGCTATATCCATCTCGTGGCGACCGTGTGCGGGTCGCTCGAAAAGGTCCGCCCGGGTGAGTGATTCAACGAATCGCCCACCCGGACCGATCGCTCTTACTGCGCCAGGTCGTCGACCGTCGCAGCCTCGTTGCGGGACAGGTTGATGCCCAGGTTCGCCGCGGCGCGCTCCAGGTCCTCATCATCGCCGTCGCGCATCTCGATCGCGGCGCCGTCCGAGGACAGCACCTCGACGTTCAGGCACAGCGACTGGAGTTCCTTGAGCAGAACCTTGAACGACTCCGGAATACCCGGCTCCGGGATGTTCTCGCCCTTGACGATCGCCTCGTACACCTTCACGCGGCCGACGACATCGTCCGACTTGATGGTGAGCAGTTCCTGCAGCGTGTAGGCGGCGCCGTACGCCTGCATGGCCCAGCACTCCATCTCACCGAAGCGCTGACCACCGAACTGGGCCTTACCACCGAGGGGCTGCTGCGTGATCATCGAGTACGGACCCGTCGAACGCGCGTGGATCTTGTCGTCCACCAGGTGGTGCAGCTTCAGGATGTACATGTAGCCGACCGAGACCGGGTACGGGAACGGCTCACCGGAGCGGCCGTCCAGCAGCACCGCCTTGCCGTTGTCGTCGATCATCTTCTCGCCGTCGCGGTTCGGCAGCGTCGAGGCCAGCAGACCCGTCAGCTCCTCCTCGCGCGCGCCGTCGAACACGGGCGTGGCGATATTGGTGTCGGCGACCTGACCCAGCATCTCCTCGGGCAGGCGCTTGGCCCACTCCGGCTCACCCTCGACCTGCCAGCCGGTCTTGGCGATGTAACCCAGATGGGTTTCCAGCACCTGACCGATGTTCATACGACGCGGCACACCGTGGGTGTTCAGGATGATGTCGACCGGCGTGCCGTCCGGCAGGAAGGGCATATCCTCCTGCGGCAGGATCTTGCCGATGACGCCCTTGTTGCCGTGGCGGCCGGCGAGCTTGTCGCCGTCCTGGATCTTGCGCTTCTGCGCCACGTACACGCGGACCAGTTCGTTGACGCCCGGGGGCAGATCGTCGTCGTCGTCACGCGAGAACACGCGCACGCCGATGACCTTGCCGGACTCACCGTGGGGCACCTTGAGCGAGGTGTCGCGAACTTCGCGGGCCTTCTCGCCGAAGATGGCGCGCAGCAGGCGCTCCTCGGGGGTCAGCTCGGTCTCGCCCTTCGGGGTGACCTTGCCGACCAGGATGTCGCCGTCGCGGACCTCGGCGCCGATGCGGACGATGCCGCGCTCGTCGAGATCGGCCAGGACCTCGTCGGAGACGTTCGGGATGTCCCGGGTGATCTCCTCGGCGCCCAGCTTGGTGTCGCGCGCGTCGATCTCGTGCTCCTCGATGTGAATCGAGGTGAGCACGTCATCCTCCACGAGGCGCTGCGACAGGATGATCGCGTCCTCGTAGTTGTGGCCCTCCCACGGCATGATCGCCACGAGCAGGTTCTTGCCCAGGGCCATCTCACCGTTCTGGGTGCAGGGGCCGTCGGCGAGCACGTGCCCGGCCTCGACCCGCAGACCCTCGTCCACGATCGGACGCTGGTTGGCACAGGTGCCCTGGTTCGAGCGCTCGAACTTGCGCATGCGGTACGAGCGGCGGGTGCCGTCGTCGTGCATGACGGTGATGAAGTCGGCCGAAACCTCTTCCACCACACCGGCCTTCTGGTTCACGACCACATCGCCGGCGTCGACCGCGGCGCGCAGCTCCATACCGGTGCCGACCAGCGGCGACTCGGAACGGACCAGCGGCACGGCCTGACGCTGCATGTTCGCGCCCATGAGGGCACGGTTGGCGTCGTCGTGCTCGAGGAACGGGATCATGGCCGTCGCGACCGACACCATCTGGCGCGGCGAGACATCCATGAAGTCGACCGCGGACGCGTCGACGTATTCCATCTCCTCGTTGCCGTGGCGAGCGAGCACGCGCTCCTCGAGGAAGCGGCCGTCCAGATCCACCGGCGAGTTCGCCTGGGCGCGGATGTGGCGGTCTTCCTCGTCGGCGGTGAGGTACTTGACCTCATCGGTGACGCGGCCGTCGACGACCCGGCGGTACGGGGTCTCGATGAAGCCGAACGGGTTGACCCGCGCGTACACCGAGAGCGAACCGATCAGGCCGATGTTCGGGCCTTCCGGGGTCTCGATCGGGCACATGCGGCCGTAGTGCGACGGGTGGACGTCACGAACTTCCAGGCCGGCGCGCTCACGGGACAGACCACCCGGGCCCAGCGCCGACAGGCGGCGCTTGTGGGTCAGACCCGAGAGCGGGTTGTTCTGGTCCATGAACTGCGACAGCTGGGAGGTTCCGAAGAACTCCTTGATCGCGGCCACGACGGGACGGATGTTGATCAGGGTCTGCGGCGTGATGGCCTCGACGTCCTGGGTGGTCATGCGCTCACGCACGACACGCTCCATACGCGAGAGGCCGACCCGGATCTGGTTCTGGATCAGCTCGCCCACGGTGCGCAGACGACGGTTGCCGAAGTGATCGATGTCATCGACCTCGACCGGAACCTCGCGGCCCTCCGGCGCGGTCATCATGCGATCGCCCTGGTGCAGACGGACCAGGTACTCGATCGTCGCGACGATGTCTTCCTTGGTCAGCACCGAACCCGTGACCGGCTTGTCCAGGTTCAGGCCCAGCTTCTTGTTGACCTTGTAGCGGCCGACGCGGGCCAGGTCGTAGCGCTTCTCCTTGAAGAACAGGTTCTCCAGCAGGGTCTGCGCGGACTCCTTGGTCGGCGGCTCGCCCGGGCGCAGCTTGCGGTAGATGTCGAGGAGTGCCTCGTCCTGACCCGGAGTGCTGTCCTTCTCCAGGGTGGACATCATGATCTCGGAGAAGCCGAAGCGCTCCACGATCTCCTCGGCGGTCAGACCCAGCGCCTTGAGCAGCACGGTGACCGGCTGCCGGCGCTTGCGGTCGATACGCACACCGACGGTGTCGCGCTTGTCGACGTCGAACTCCAGCCACGCGCCACGCGACGGGATCACCCGGACGCTGTGCAGCGTCTTCTCGGTGCTCTTGTCGATGGTGTCGTCGAAGTACACGCCCGGCGAACGAACCAGCTGCGAAACGACGACGCGCTCGGTGCCGTTGATGATGAACGTGCCCTTGTCGGTCATCATCGGGAAATCGCCCATGAAGACCGTCTGAGACTTGATCTCACCGGTGTTGTTGTTGATGAACTCCGCGGTGACGAACAACGGCGCCGCGTAGGTCATGTCCTTGTCCTTGCACTCTTCGATGGAGGCCTTGACCTCTTCGAAGCGCGGGTCGGAGAACGACAGGGACATGGAACCGGAGAAGTCCTCGATCGGCGAGAGCTCCTCGAGCACCTCCTCGAGCCCACCGAACGGGTTGACATCGCCACGAGCGATCGCCTTTTCCCGCCATACCGGTGAACCGATCAGCCAGGCGAACGAGTCGGTTTGTAGATCGAGAAGACCCGGAACCTCGAGGGGCTCACGAATCTTCGCGAAAGACACCCGCTTCGGGGCTCCGGGAATACCGGCCTTGGTCTGGGTGGAGACTGCCAAGATGCGTCCTTCCAGCACCTCACGCGCGTCGCGTGGTGGTCCGCGACCGTCGCTTGTCTGCTACGAATTCCGCTGGTGACTACCCGAACGAAACCCGAACAGCAAGCAGCGGAAGTAACACCGGAAGGTGGAACTTTCGACGATGCGATCGAGGTATGGACAGGAGGCAGCCAGCGCAACGTCCAAAACTACACCCAAACCTACGGGGGTGTCAAAGTACCACCCGTAATGAAGCCCGGAGGGCTAACGCGCCGAAGCGTGTCGTGGCGGTGACCACTCCGCATCCCTGCGACGGTTACACCGTTTACCCGCGATGGTCGAACCGCATAGCAGCGATCTTCGGCACCGCGTTCGCGCAGCGGGTGAGGCCGCGCTACCAGAACAACAACTCCGTCACACCGTCTGCCGACTGGGCTCCGTTGTCCGCTGGCTGCGATCGCTCGAGCACCTCGTCGGCGTCTGATCCCCTGTGACAGCCGCCGCTGTTGTGAATAGCGTGACGGGTCGGACGAAACTCGTCAAGTGGCGCCAAAAGTTGACAAAACCCGAGTTCCCCTGCCCCAGTAGAAGATCGCCTCGTCAGGCGGCGACAGGGGCCGCCGATATCGCAGGTGGGGCGGGAAATTCCGCGGGCCGCGGCGCGCGGGCGATGCGCACCTCGCGCGGGCGCGGTCACCGCCCGGCGCCCGGAATCCGCCCCCGATCAGGGCAGATCCCGCGCGAAAAGCACGCGGGAACACCCGTTCCGGGGCCTCAGCTGTCGGCGATCTCCGAGGCGAGCCAGTGGCCGTCGATCTTCTGCATGCGCAGCACGATCGGGCCCGCGGCCAGGGGGGCCGGTACGCCGTCCTTGGTGGCCACGATGGCGAGGTTGACCAGCAGTTCGGCACGGTCGCCGGTCAGCAGCGTGACGCCGACGGGGTCGGCCGTGGCCTTGGTGTCGGTCTTGGTCTGCTTGATGGCGTCGATGCCGGTGTCGAGCAGCTTGTCCCTGTCGAATTCCGCCAGCATGGTGCCGGTCATCACGGCCCGGGCGTTCTCGCGGAACTTGTCGATGTCCGCGGCGTTGTAGCCGTAGATCGTGGACAGGGCGTGCTGGGCGGCGGCCTTCACCTCGTCGGTGGCGGTGTTGTCCACGTAGGCCACGTTGGCGTCGTCCACGCCGGGCCGCAGGGCGCCCACGACGGCGAACGCGGCCAGCAGCACGGCAGCGCCGCCGCACAGCAGCGCGGTCCGCCAGGTGCGCCAGAAGCCGCCCGCCGGGCGCGGCGCCCGGGTGCGGACGGGACGGGCGGGAGCCGGTGCGCGACCGGCGGCCCCGGCCGCGCGGGCCGCGGCCTTGCGGGCGGCGATGCCGCCGGTGGTGCCGTGGCGCAGGTCGTCCGCGGTGGTGCGCGCGCCCGCGCTGCGCTGGGCGGCGGGCCTGCGCTTGGGGCTGACGCGATTGACGGGGCGTTTGTTGGCCATGATCGCGTCTCCTAGTTGCCCGGCTGGGCGGGCTGGGTGGTGGGCGCGGTGTCCCCCGGCGCGGCGGGCTGCTGCGCCCCCGCTTCCCCGCCGAGCGCGACGGGATCGGAGACGACCTGGACCTGATCGGCCTTCCACACGCCGTCGTCCAGCACCACGTCCACCGACCAGGTGTAGCGCAGTTTGGCGGCGGGTTTGCCCGGGCCGTTCTCGGTGACCTCGAGCACGACCAGGGCCGCGGCCCGATCGCGTTCGGAATTGAGTTCGGTGAGCGAGCCGCCGACGACCTTGGAGGTCATGTTCACGTTCGAATCCAGGACCTGCTTCTTGATCTGGTCCTGGTTCTTCGTGGAGGCGTCGAGCAGTTCACCGGTCATGGACGACCGGGCCAGCGACAGCGAGCCGTCTACATCGGCCAGGTTCATCGAGGTGATGTTGATGGCCGCCTGCTGTGCGGCGTCGAGTGCGTTGTCGCGGGCCTGAGCGCGCGGGCGATCCTGGATCAGCCCGCCCACGATCCAGGTGCCGCCGAACCAGGCGGCGGCCACCGCCAGCAGCGCGATCGCCGCGAGCGTGACGACCCGGCGGGCGTCGGCCGGCCGGGCCGCGGCGGGTGCGGCCGCGGCGTCCGGTTCGTCCGCGGCGTCGGGTTCGGGGGCGGGCGCCGGCTTCGCGAGGAGGACGGGCGCCGGATCCGGGGTGGACTCGGCGACCGGCTCCGCGGCCGGCTCGCCTAGCTCCGCGTCCTGGTTGCTGTCCTTTTGCTGGCTCACGCCGACACCATACTTTCCACTGTGCGCGACGCGGCCCCGGCTGTGCGCGAACACGCACCTCGGCGGTGCGTCACCGCTTCGGGGTGACGCCCATGAGCGTGGCCAGCTGGGTCGCGACGGGGTTCAGATTGAGCTTCTCGGGGTCGTACTTGGGCTTGTCGTCCCACGGCTGCGGGACACTGGGATCGGCCAGTTCGGCGCGCTCGCCACCGCGCACCGCGGTCTCGCTGCCTTGCGGCACAAGGCATTTCGCGTTCGTGTTGAACGGGAAATCGTCCCGGCTGTCGTCGAAGTCCGGGTTCTGGGCCTTCATCTGGCGGATGATGTCCTGGGTGCCCTCGTAGCCGACCGTGCAGGCGGGCGGATTGTTGGTCTCGAGCACCAGGCCGAAGTGGGTGGTGCCGTCGCCGGGGGCGGTGGCCGAGGCGCCGATCGAGAGCAGCGGCAGCATCTGCAGCACCGGCCCGAGCGCGTAGAACTTGGGCGAGACGGCCAGCAGCATGACCCGCAGATTCGTCAGGTTCGTGGTCAGTGCCGGGCCGCTCTCGGCCACCAGGCGCTGGATCTGATCGCCGGCGTCGGTGCCGGTCCCGATCAGCCTGCGGATGTCGGGATCGCTCGAACGCAGCTGCGCGGCAAGCAGATCCAGGCCGTTGCTGAACTGGCGGATGCTGCCGGACTGTTCGGCCTGGGTACCCAGCGCGATCCGGGCGTCCCGCAGCAGCGCCAGGGTCTGCGGCAGCGCCTCGACCCCGGTCTCGGTGAACTTGCCCAGCGAGTCGACCAGGATCTCCAGGTCGTCGCCCTTGCCGTCGAACGCCTTGCCGAGTTCGGTGACCGCGGTGCTCAGCGCCGCCAGGTCGGTGGTCTGCACGAAATGATCGACGCTGCCGAGCAGTTCCTCGACCCGGATCGGCACCTGCGCGCCGTCGATGACCGAGCCGTCCTCCAGGAACGGCCCGGCGGTGCTGGAGGGCATCAGGTCCACGTACTGCTCGCCGATGGCGGATCGATTGGCCACCACGGCCTTCGCGTTCACCGGGATCCGGGGCTTGCCCGAATCCATGTCCAGCACGACCGCGACGCCGTCCGGGGTGATGTCGAGCGAGCCGACCCGGCCCACGGGCACGCCGCGGTAGGTGACCTCGGCGCCCTTGGACAGGTTGCCGGTCTCGGGCATCTTCACCGTGACGTGGTACAGCCCGAAGCCGAGCATGTTGTCCAGCCGCACGTACTTCGCGCCGACGAAGGCGACGCCGAGCACCGCGATCACGGCGAAGGCGATGAGCTGAAAACGCACCAGACGGGTCATCGCGGACCACCCACTCCCAGCTGATCGAGCAGCGCGCCGAGCGGTTCGGGCAGCGCGGGCAGTCCCGGCGGCACCACGGTCGGCGGCAGCGGCACCAGCGAGACGGTGGGCCAGCCGCCGCGCGGGCCGTTGCCGTTGTAGTACGGGTTGCTCGGGTCCACGTTGACCTGCCGTCCGGCGGGCGGCAGGTACACCGGATCCGGTTTGCCCACACCGAGATTCGACAGCAGTGTGCCGATCTCCAGATCCACCGACAGCCAGGTGTTGACCTGACCGCCGAACGCGGACTTGATGGCCTCGTCCGGGAACGGGTAGGTCGGGATGAGCGGGAACGCGGTCACCAGGTCGCCGGCGGATCTGCCGAGTTCCTGCAGGGTCGGGCGCAGGGAGTTGAGGTCGGCGATCAGATCGTCCTTGGAGTGGTCCAGCACGTCGAATCCGGCCTGCCCCAGGCGATCCAGCTGGGTGAGCAGCTGAATCAGTTGCGGCCGTTGCTCATTGAGGATCTGAATGCCCTCGGGCAGTTCGTCCAGGATCTTGGCGATCTGCGCGGTCTGCTGCCCGACGCGGCTGGAGAGCACGTCGAGCCCGTCCAGGGCGCGGGTGATGTCCTCGACCTGGTCGTTCAGCCCGCCGATGAGCTTGTTGGCCTGTTCCAGCAGCGAGCGCGTCTTGGCGTCGCGGCCGTCCAGGGCCTTGTTGAGCTCGACGACGATGGGCTGCAACTGTGCCACGCCGCCGCCGTTGAGCAGCAGCGACAGCGCGCCGAGGACCTGCTCCACCTCGGTGGCGGTGCGGGTCTGCGCGACGTCGATGACGGCGTTGTCGGACAGCCGCGCGGCCGCGGGATCGTTCGCGGGCGCGGACAGTTCGATGAACTTCTCACCGAGCAGATTGGACTGGCGCACCTCGGCCCGGGCGTTGGCGGGCAGGTCGACGTCGTTGTTCACCACCGCGCGCACGCTGGCGGTCCAGCCGTCGGGGGCGAGTTCGATCTTGTCGACCCGGCCGACCGCGACGCCGTCCACCTTCACGGTGGACTGCGGCACCAGGTCGAGCACGTCGGCGAAGCGAATGTCTATGTGCAGCGGGTTGTCCCCGACGTTCGGGCCGCCGGGCAGCGGAATGCTGTACGCGCCGTTGCCGCAGCCGGCGGCGACCACGGTCACCGCGCCCAGCGCCAGCGCCAGCGCGGCGCCGCGCCCACTTCGGATACGGGTCATCGCTGTCCACCTCCCTGCGAGGGCGGCAGCTGTTCGGACGGCACCCCGGGCACGCTGCCGGGCACCGGATTGCGCTGCACGTTGTCGCCGCTGAGAATGCCGAACGGCAGCACCAGCGACGGCGTCTTCACGCCCGCGGTGAGCTGGTCGGTGATGATGCCGCAGTTGTCGAGAATCGGCTTCAGCTGTCGCGAGATCGCGTCGAACTGCGGATCCCCCGGGCGCAGCTTGCCCAGATCGAGCATCTTGCAGATGACCCCGAACGGGTTCTGCAGATCGTCGAAGTTGGGGCGCATGTCGAGGGTGCCGGTCTCACCGTTGTGCACGTTGATGAGGTTCGACAGCGCGGTCGGGATCAGCGGCAGCGCCGTGGCCAGATCGTCGCGCTGATCGGCCAGGGTCTGGGTGAGCGTGGTCAGCGCCTGTGCGTTGGCCTGCACCAGGTCCCGGTTGTCGTCGATGAAGCGGGCCACGTCGCCCAGGGCCACCGACAGCAGGCTCAGTGCGTCGCCCAGGCTCTGGCGCTCGTCGGCCAGGAAGCCCGCGAGCGAACCGAGCTGGGTGTTGAACTCGCGCACCTGCGCGTCGTTCTCGGCCAGCATGCGCACGAATTCCTGCAGGTTCTTCACCGTGTCGAAGATGTCGGTGCGCGAGTCGGAGAGCGTCTTGGCGGCCTTGGACAGCTGCGTGAAGCTGTTGCCCAGCGCCTCGCCGTTGCCCGAGAGGTTCTGCGCGGCGGTGCGAACGAGTTCGTTCACCGCGCCGTCCTTGTTGGCGCCGTTGGGGCCCAGGGCCTCGGACAGCTCGGTGATGCTCTTGTACAGCCGGTCGACCTCGACCGGGGTGGCGGTGCGGTCCTTGGGGATGGTGGCGTCGCGCCCCATCTTGGGTCCGCCCTTGTAGGCGGGCGCGAGCTGGATGTACCGGTCCGAGACCACCGAGGGGGTGATCTGGGCGGCCTTGGCGTCGGCGGGGACGTCGAACTTGCGGTCCACCGCCATGACGACCTTGACCTGCTCGCCCTCCGGGGTCACCTCGGTCACCCGGCCGACCGGCACACCGAGGATGCGCACGTCCGAGCCGACGTAGATGCCGACGGACTTGTCGAAGTACGCGGTGATGGTGGTGGTGTTCAGCCTGCCCAGCCCCCACCAGGCCACCGCCGCGAGCAGCACGGCCACGGCGACCACGAGGGCGATCAGTTTGCTCCTGGGGCTGCTGTCGCGCACCGCGGTCAGCGGATTGTTCGCCATCTCAGCCTCCCATCTTGCGGATCGGCGCGCGATCGCCCGGAATCTCGGGCAGGGCGGGCGGAATCAGGTTGGTGATGACCGCGTCGAACCAGCGCCCGGTGCCGAGCACGTTGGCGTACAGGCCGTAGAAGGGCGCGGCCAGCTGCAGTGTCTTGGAGATGTTGGCCTGGTTGTCGTTGAGCATCGTGATGGTCTGCTCGAGGTTGGTCAGCGCCGGGCCGATCTGCGCCTCGTTGTCCGCGACCAGCGCACTCAATTCGGCGGCAATGGTTTTCGCGCCGGTGAGCAGTTGTGAGATGGCCTGCTGGCGCACGTTCAGCTCGGCGAGCAACTGCCCGCCGTTGCCGAGCAGCCGCTCGAATTCGGCGTTGCGGTCGGCCAGCAGCCGCGAGGTCTGCTTGGTCGCGCCGAACAGCTTGCGCAACTGGTCGTCCCGCTTGGCCAGCGACTCCGAGAGCCGGGCCACGCCGTCGATGGAGGAGCGGATCTCGGCCGGGGTGCCGGAGAACGCCTCCGAGAGCACCCGCATGCTCTGCGCGAGCTGGGCGGTGTCGGTCTCCTCGAGGTCGACGGCGGCGTCGCTGAAGGCGTCCACCACGTCGTACGGGGATACCGTGCGCGACAGCGGAATCGCGTCGTCGGGATCGGCTGCCTCGCCGCCCTTGGGCTCGACGGAGAGGTACTTCTGCCCGAGCAGGGTCTTGATCTGGATCGAGGCGGTGCTCTCGTTGCCGATCCAGGCGTCCTGGGTGCGGAAGTCGACGAGCACCTTGTCGCCGTCCAGGCGCACGTCCTGCACCTGGCCGACCTTGACGCCGGCGATGCGGACCTCGTTGCCCTTCTTCAGCCCGGCGGCCTCGGAGAACTCGGCAGTGTACTTGGTGCCCGCCCCGATGAGGGGCAGCTTGTCGAGACTGAAGGCGGACACCGTCACCAGCAGCACCATGGCCAGGCCCAGCCCGCCCATGAAAACGGGGCTGCGCTTTCCGAGTACGACGCGGTCGTCCATCAGCGGCCTCCCTTTCCGTGGCAGCGCGGGGCCGGGTTGGTGTAGATGGGCTGATTGATCGTCGGCATGTGCTGGATCGCCTCGGGCAGGTTCAACTGCGGGGCGTCCGCGGTGCCGGGTCCGGCGACGATGTCGATGCCGCACAGGTAGAACTGGAACCACGAGCCGTACGAGGCGGCGCGGCCCAGCTTCTCCATCTTGATGGGCAGGTTGGCCAGGCCCTCGTTGACCTCGTCGGAACGGCTGTTGAGGGTGCCGGTCAGTTCGTTCAGGCCCGCGATGGCGCCCTGCAGGTTCGGGCGCACCGGCACGAGCAGGTCGGCGGTGGCCGAGGTCAGGTTGCCGAGCGAGGTCAGCGCCGAGCCGATGACGCCGCGTTCGGCGTTGAGTCCGGTGATGAGCGCCTCGGTGTTGATGATCAGCTGGTTCAGCTGGTCGTCGCGGTTGTTGACCACCTCGAGCACGGCGTTCAGGTTGCGGACGACCTCGCCGATGACCGCGTCCTTGTCGGCGATCTTGTTGGTCAGCGCCGCGGTGTTGCCGACGAGTTCGGTGATGGTGCCGGACTCGCCCTGGAACACCTGAATGATGTTGTAGGACAGCTTGTTCACGTCATCGGCGGTGAGCGTCTGGAACAGCGGGCGGAACCCGTTGAACAGCTCGGTCAGATTCAGCGCGGGCCGGGTGCGCTCCAGCGGGATGGTGGCGCCCTTGTTGATCTTGCGCCCCTGCTCGCCGGCACCCTGTTCCAGCGCGATGTACCGCTGGCCGACCAGGTTCCGGTACTTGATCGTGGCGATCGTGGAGGCGGGCAGCGACTTGCGGTCCGACACCTCGAATTCCACGTTCGCCAGGCTCTTGTCGACGATGGACACCTTGGTCACCTTGCCGACGCGCACACCGGCGATGCGCACCTCGTCACCCTTGTTCAGCGACGTCACGTCGGTGAAGCGGGCGTTGAACTTGGTGCCGCCACCGCTGTAGTTGGCGATCGTCAGCGCCAGCACGCCGGTGGCCAGCACGGTCACCACGATGAAGGCGATGAGTTTGGCCAGCGTCGGGCCGAGGCCGCGCAGCAGGTCCTTCATCGAATGCTCACCTCACTGCCGCGGAAAGCCGGGGCCGCGATCCGGGTTATCCAGCTCGGCACCTGCTCGGGCGAAACGCCGTGGGCCGCACCGTAGATGGCGCCCAGGGTCTGCTGTTCGCGCGGCGAACCGGCGATGGTCGGCGCCTGCGGGCCGTACACCCGGTACTGCGGCTGCGGCATGATGCCGATGTTCTGATCACCGGGGGTGCGGCTCGGCGGCTGATACGAGCCGTCGTTGGCCGAACCGTCGGTGTACTGACCGGGATCCACGGTGAGCGGATACTCCGGGATGCACAGCGGGCCCCGCGGATCGAACCAGCGCGGCTCGTCCTGGTTGGGGACGTACCGGCCGCGCGGATTGACGATCTCGACCGTCACGCGGGAACCCGGCAGGTCGGTGCCCTTGCCGAACAGATCGTCGATGCGCGGCTTCATCTGCGCGAAGTTCGCCAGCGCGCACTTGTAGCCGGGCGAGTACTTGGCCAGGTCCTCGAGCGCGGGCCGCGCGTCGGCGGCCACGTCGATGATGTTGTCCCGATTGGTGATCAGGAAGTCGGCCAGGTCGGACGAGCTCGGTGTCAGCACCGCGAACAAGGTGTCGATCTGCGAACGCTGCTGCACGATCGTGGCGTTGGTGGTGCGCAGGTTGTCCAGCGCGGACACCAGCTGCGGGGCCGCGTCGGAGTAGGTGGCGGCCACCTCGGCGAAGCTGCGCAGATCCTCCTGCAGCGTGGGCAGTTCGGTGTTCACCTCGGTGAAGATCTTGTCGAGGCGATCGATGGTCCGGCCCAGTTCCTCGCCCCGGCCCTGCAGGCCCTGCGAGATCGCGCCGAGCGTGGAGGCCAGGTACTGCGGCGGAATGGCCTGCAGCAGCGGCAGTACGTGATCGAGCAGCTGGCTCACCTCGACGGCGTGGCCGCTGGTGTCCTGGTGCAGGGTCATGCCCTCGGTCAGGTGCCCGCTGGGGTCCTGCGGCCAGACCAGCTCGACGTAACGCTCACCGAAGAGCGTCTTGGGTAGTAGGCGGGCGGTCACGTTGCCCGGAATCTTCTCGGCCATGGCCGGATCGATGGCCAGATCGAGGGTGACCTGCTTGCCGTCGTAGTCGCTCGAGCGCACCTCGCCGACATTGACCCCGCGCACCTTCACGTCCGCGTTGCGGGTCAGGGCGTTGCCGACGGTGTCGGTGAGCAGATCCACGCGGACCGTGTCCACGAATTTCTTGGAGTAGATGGCGGTGGTCGTCCACAGGAACAGGGCGCAGACCACGAAGAACAGCACACCGAGGGTGCGGGCGCGCAGCTTCGCAGTCGACCGCCAGAACCGCACTCTGTCGGGATTACTCATGCTCTATCCCTTTCGGATGAGCGGGGGGCCTGCGTGGTTACGCAGGCTGCCGCCTCCGGCCCCTGACCCCTCATCCGGCAACCCGCACCGTCGTCGTCGTTCCCCAAATAGCAAGGCTCAAGAAGAAGTCCAGAATATTGATCAGAACGATGGCGGCACGCACGGCGCGCCCAACGGCCACACCGACTCCCGCCGGACCGCCGGTCGCGTTGAAGCCGTAGTAGCAGTGCACCAGGATGATGACGAAGGCGAAGACGAGCACCTTCAGGAACGAATAGACCACGTCTTCGGGTGGCAGGAACAGACTGAAGTAGTGGTCGTAGGACCCGCTCGATTGCCCGTTGAAGTAGATCGATATCAGCCGCGAGGCGACGTAGGTGCCCAGCAGGCCGACGATGTACAGCGGGATGACAGCCAGGAAGCCCGCGATCACGCGCGTGGTCACCAGGAACGGCACGCCCGGCACCGCCATGACCTCGAGGGCGTCGATCTCCTCGGAGATGCGCATGGCCCCGAGTTGCGCGGTGAAACCGCAACCGACCGTTGCCGAGAGCGCGAGCGCCGCGACCAGCGGCGCCAGTTCACGGGTGTTGATGTAGCCGGTCAGGAAGCCGGTGAGCACGCCCGAACCGAGCGAGTCCAGGGCCTTGAAGCCCTGCAGACCCACCACGACGCCGACCGAGGCCGACATGAAGACGATGACGCCGATGGTGCCGCCGATGATCGCCAGCGCGCCCGAGCCGAAGGTCACCTCGGCCAGCAGCCGCATGACCTCCTTGCGGTAGTGCACCGCGGTCCGCGGAATCCAGGCGATGGCGCGGGCGTAGAAGGACATCTGGTCCCCGGCCCGATCGACCACGGCCACCGGAGCTCTGAGCACACCGGTGACCCGGCGCGCCGACCGGGTGAGAACGGTGGAGCGCTGTGAAACAACCATGGATCACGCGCCCTTTGCGGGGACGACCTGAAGATAGATCAGGGTGAGGATGAGGTTCAGGAAGAACAGCACCAGGAACGTGATCACCACGGATTGGTTCACCGCGTCACCTACTCCTTTCGGTCCCCCTTTGGGATGCAGACCCTTGTAGGCGGCGATGACGCCTGCCACGAGTCCGAAGATCAGCGCCTTGATCTCGCCGATCCAGAGATCGGGCAGCTGGGCCAGGGCCGAGAACGAGGCGAGGTAGGCGCCGGGCGTGCCGCCCTGCAGACCCACGTTGAAGAAGTAGCCGCCGCAGATGCCGACGACAGCGACCAGGCCGTTCATCAGCAGCGCCACCAGCATCATGCCGAGCACGCGCGGAACCACCAGGCGCTGAATGGGATCGATGCCCAGCACCTCCATGGCGTCGATCTCCTCGCGAATGGTTCGCGAGCCGAGATCGGCGGCCACGGCCGAACCCGCGGCGCCGGCGATGATCAACGCGGTCACCACCGGGGCCGCCTGCTGGACCGTTGCCAGCACGCTCGTCGCGCCGGTGAAGGCTTCCGCGCCCAGCTGCTTGATGAGCGAGCCGGTTTGCAGCGCCACCACCGCGCCGAACGGAATGGCTACCAGGGCCGCCGGGAGGATCGAGACGCTCGCGATGAACCACGACTGCTCGATGAACTCCCGCCATTGGAAAGGCCGGCGAAACGTCTTGCGCATGACATCCAGAAGGAGTGCGAAGATGTTGCCGGCCTGGGCGAGACCTGACTCAACCGGAGTGCGTAGTCGCGTCAGATTTCGGTTCACGCGCCGTATGTTACCCGTTGGTCAGGTTGTGTCGAACCGTAGAGTCGTACGAGCCCTGGTAGGCGGGAATCACCTGCGTGTCGTGGTCGCCGTTCTCCTCCAGGGAGTTACGGATCGCCTCCTGCGCGGCGGGCGGCAGGGTGTGCAGAATCTGGCGCACGCGCTCGCGGCGACGGCCCACGGCCTGACGCACGGGCATACCCGGCTGCGCCCGCATCTGCGGGATGATGCCCTCGACCTCTTCGGCGCCACCGGCGTGGTGACCGGCGTCGACCATGGCCTGCTCGCGGGCCATCTGCGACTCGTCCTTCTCCTCGGACATGCCGATCGGGCCGATCATGCGGCCGTTGAGGAACTGCTTCACGACCGGCTCTTCGGAGGTCAGCAGGACCTCGCGCGGGCCGAACATGACGAGCTGGCGGCGGAAGAGCATGCCGATGTTGTCCGGCACGATACGAGCCAGGTTGATGTTGTGCGTGACGATCAGAATCGTCGCGTCGATCTGCGCGTTGATGTCGATCAGCAGCTGCGACAGGTAGGTGGTGCGCACCGGGTCGAGGCCGGAGTCCGGCTCGTCGACGAGGATGATCTGCGGGTCGAGCACGAGGGCGCGGGCCAGGCCGGCGCGCTTGCGCATACCACCGGAGATCTCGCCCGGGAGCTTGCCCTCCGCGCCCAGCAGACCGGTGAGCTCGAGCTTCTCCATGACGATCTTCTTGATCTCGGATTCGCTCTTCTTGGTGTGCTCCCGCAGCGGGAAGGCCACATTGTCGAAGAGGTTCATCGAGCCGAAGAGCGCGCCGTCCTGGAAGAGGACGCCGAAGAGCTTGCGGATCTCGTACAGCTCCTTGTTGGAGCAGGTGGTGATATCGACGCCATCGATGTAGATGGAACCGCGCTCCGGGCGCAGCAGGCCGATCAGGGACTTCAGGAAGACCGACTTACCGGTACCCGAGGGGCCGAGCAACGCGCTGACTTCCCCCGAGGGCAGTGTCAGACTGACATCCTGCCAAATTCGTTGCGAACCGAACGACTTGGTGATGCCTTCGGTCCTGACCTCGACGCCCACGCCAACCTCCACAATTTCTCCGACGAGCGCCCCACTGCGGCGCACACGAATTGTCTTTGCGCGGTGTGGCGCATCACAGTAGGTCCGGTCACTGTATCGCATACCGCCCGTCTCGGACACCAGGACCTGACACGCCGGTAAACCCCATCACGACTCAATCACAACCTGTGAGGGAAGCAAAAAGAGCGGCACCCCGGGTGGGGTACCGCTCTTTCCGAAGTGAAATCTCGCGGGGCGAGAATTACTTGACGGAGATCTTCGCGCCGGCCTCTTCGAGCTTGGCCTTGGCGGCCTCGGCGGCCTCCTTGTTGACCTTCTCCAGGATCGCCTTCGGGGCGGCCTCGACGAGGTCCTTGGCTTCCTTCAGGCCCAGGCCGGAGACGATCTCGCGAACGACCTTGATGACCTGGATCTTCTTGTCGCCGGCCGACTCGATGACGACATCGAACTCGTCCTGCTCTTCGGCGGCCTCGGCAACCGGGCCCGCGGCAGCGGCGACGGCGACGGGGGCAGCGGCGGTGACCTCGAACTTGGTCTCGAACGCCTTGACGAACTCGGAGAGCTCGAGCAGGGTCATGGAACCGAAGGTTTCGAGCAGCTCGTCAACGTTAGCCATTGATGTTTCCTTTCGATGGTTTCAGCACCGCGTTAGCGACGCCGAAAAGGTTTGTGGGTGAGACTTATTCGGCAGCGGCCGGAGCTTCTTCGGCGGCGGGAGCGGCAGCGCCACCCTCGTTCGCCTTCTTCTCCTCGAGGGCCGCGAGCAGACGAGCGACCTGGTTGCCCGGGGCAGCGAACAGCGCCGCAGCCTTGGACAGGTTGCCCTTCATGGCGCCGGCCAGCTTGGCCAGCAGGACCTCGCGGGACTCCAGGTCGGCGATCCGCTCAACTTCGGCCACGGACAGCGCGACGCCGTCCATGTAGCCGCCCTTGATGATCAGCGCCTTGTTGTCCTTGGCGAAAGCCTTGAGCGCCTTCGCGGCTTCGACCGGCTCACCCTTGATGAAGGTGATGGCGGTCGGACCGACGAACAAGTCATCCAGGCCTTCGACGCCCGCCTCGGCGGCCGCACGCTTGACCAGGGTGTTCTTGGCGACGGAGTAGGTGGCGTCCGCGCCCAGTGCACGACGCAGCTGCGTGATCTTGCTGACCGACAGTCCACGGTATTCCGTGACAACGGTGGCAGTGGAGCTCTTGAACTGCTCCGTGATCTCCGCGACCGCGGTGACCTTCTCGGTGTTTGCCATACTTCGCCTCCTCTCTGGATGGTCGGTTCGTATATGAACTACCAACAACCGCCAGGGGCCAGCGATAAAGCAAACGCCCCGCGGACGCAGAGGTCCCGGGGCGTGAAAGAAACTCGTTGCGGGCGAACCCGTACGGCTTCCCAACCTCGGCTCTCCCTGCGTGGGCCGCCAGCAGTAACGCTGGACCTTCGACTGCCCGGGGGCAGCAACCAACGGTCTTCGGTAGAACGATTGGGTGATCACCGAACTGGCCGGTGACCGTGAACCAGAATAGCGGATGTCTATCCATCCACCAAAACGGGGGTCGGACGGGCCGGATCACCGGCGACGCGACACCCCGTGGGTCACCATCGATCTCGCGTTCGCAAGCCAGTGAAAGTGACGTGCTTCACTTCTGGTCGGCAGGCCATATCATCGGCGAATCATCTTCACGGAGGTTTCCCGATGACGCGCATTTTCGCCAAAACCCTTGCCGCAGCTTCTATTTCCGCCGCACTATGCGGCGTCGCCGCCGTTCCCGCCCTGGCCGCTCCCGCCGTCTCCCCCGCCCCGATCGCCGACTCCGGATCCCTGGACTCCGGGTCGAGCACCGAATCCGCCCGTGGCATCGCGGCCTGGCCGGTCGGCCTGCTCTTCACCGTCCTGTGCGGCGCCGACGAGACCAAGGGCCCGCTGTGCGCGGTCCTGTACGCCATCGGCACCGGCATCACCGGTAGCGGCGGCGGCAGCGGCGACTGACCGAACCCACCCATCGCCCCGGAGGTCCACACCATGAGCCGCACGCTCACGAAAACCATTGCCGCGGTGGCGCTTTCCGCCGGTATCGCAGCCGTCGCGGCAGCCCCCGCCACCGCCGATCCCGAACTGCCGCCCACGAGCACCGGATCCGCCGGACTGGACGCGGGATCCGCGCTCCTGCAGACAGGCTCGACCATCTTCGTCAACCCGCTCCCCTCGCTGGCGGTGCGACTGGTGTGCGCGGTGTACTCGGGCAGCGCGGCCTGCATCCTGCCGCACTGAGCCCAACGCCGAAGGGCCGGTACAGGTTTCCCTGTACCGGCCCTTCGTGCTTCACGCGGTGCTACGCGATTTCAGCGAAGAGAAACTCAATCCTCTTCGGCGAAGTTGCGGGTGCGGTTCGGATCCACCGGGATGCCCGGTCCGGTGTTCGTCGAGAACGTCACCTTCTTGACGTAGCGGCCCTTCGCGGTGGAGGGCTTGACGCGCAGGATCTCATCGAAAGCGGCGCCGTAGTTCTCGGCCAGCTTCTTCTCGTCGAAGGACGCCTTGCCGATGACGAAGTGCAGGTTGGCCTGCTTGTCGACGCGGAAGTTGATCTTGCCGCCCTTGATGTCCTGAACGGCCTTGGTCACATCGGGGGTGACGGTGCCGGTCTTCGGGTTCGGCATCAGGCCACGCGGGCCCAGCACGCGAGCGATACGACCGACCTTGGCCATCTGGTCCGGGGTGGCGATCGCGGCGTCGAAGTCCAGCCAGCCGCCCTGGATGCGCTCGATCAGGTCCTCGGCGCCCACGGCGTCGGCACCGGCGGCCTCGGCCTCGGCGGCCTTGTCGCCGACGGCGAACACGATGACGCGGGCGGTCTTACCGGTGCCGTGCGGCAGGTTGACGGTGCCGCGGACCATCTGGTCGGCCTTGCGGGGATCGACACCCAGACGGACGGCGACCTCGACGGTGGCGTCGGTCTTGGTGGTGGCGGTCTCCTTCGCGAGCCGCACCGCGGCCAGCGGGGCGTACAGCGACGACTTGTCGACCTTGGCGGCCGCCTCGAGATAAGCCTTGCTTCGTTTTGCCATGTTGTTCTGTCCTGTTCGTAAAGTTCAGACGTGGTTGTCGGGCCTGGCCGGCCCTCCCACGGGAAAGTGCTGCCTCGCGCGTGAGCGCAAGCGCCTACTCCGCGACGGTGATACCCATCGAGCGAGCGGTGCCGGCGATGATCTTGGCGGCCTGATCGATGTCGTTGGCGTTCAGATCCTCGGCCTTGGTCTTGGCGATCTCACGGATCTGGTCCATGGTGACCTGCGCGACCTTGTTGCGGTGCGGCTCAGCCGAACCCTTCTGCACGCCGGCGGCCTTGAGCAGCAGCTGCGAAGCAGGCGGGGTCTTCAGCTTGAAGTCGAACGTGCGGTCTTCGTAGACCGTGATCTCGACCGGGATGATGTTGCCGCGCTGCGACTCGGTCGCCGCGTTGTAGGCCTTGCAGAACTCCATGATGTTGACGCCGTGCTGACCCAGCGCGGGGCCGACGGGCGGAGCCGGGTTGGCAGCACCGGCCTTGATCTGGAGCTTGATGAGCCCAGATACCTTCTTCTTCTTCGGGGGCATCTCGTATTCCTTGGTTTAGGGGCAGGTGGACACCCGGGGGTATTCCTCTGCCCTTGCACATGGTCATGCCTTACGGGAAAACCCGTAAGCCTGCTCCGGGATCGCGCCCGGGCACGCCTGACCGTGGAAAGACAGCCAGACCCCAGACGCAACCCGGAAAGTCTAGTCGCAGGTGTTATCGGGGGCCGAACCGGCCCCCGAGCCAACTAGATCTTGGCGACCTGGGTGAACGCCAGTTCGACCGGAGTCTCGCGACCGAAGATCGACACCAGCACCTTGAGCTTCTGCTGCTCGGCGTTGATCTCGGAGATGCTGGCGGGCAGCGTGGCGAACGGGCCGTCCATGACGGTGACGGACTCGCCGACCTCGAAGTCGACGTCGATCGTCGGCTTGATGACCGGGGTCTCGCCGGACTCGCCCGCGGTGGCGGCGGCGGTGGTGGCCGCGGCCTTCTTCTGCTGCGCGGCCGGGACCAGGAACTTCACCACGTCGTCGATGGACAGCGGCGACGGGCGCGAGGTCGCGCCGACGAAGCCGGTCACACCGGGGGTATTGCGGACCGCGCCCCAGGACTCGTCGTTCAGCTCCATGCGGACCAGGATGTAGCCCGGCAGCACCTTGCGATTGACGTTCTTGCGCTGGCCGTTCTTGATCTCGGTGACCTCTTCGGTCGGCACCTCGACCTGGAAGATGTAGTCCTCGAGACCGAGGTTCTGCACGCGGGTCTCGAGATTGGTCTTCACCTTGTTCTCGTAACCGGCGTAGGAGTGGATGACGTACCAGTCACCGGGGGCGCGGCGCAGCGCGGCCTTCATCTCGGCGACGGGATCGGCCGGCTCGGCATCGACGGGGGCGGACAGCTCTTCGGCGGTCAGCTCAGTGACTTCCTCCGCGTCGGCGGCGGGGTCGTCGGATTCCACGACGTCGGTGATGGTCTCCTCCACCACATCGTCGACCTGGAATTCGTCGGTTGTGCCGTTCTCCGGGGTGCTCACTGGGGCACTCGCTTCCTTGTCGTCACGTAATCCTGTGCGCGCCGGGGTCAGGTGAAAATGCACAGGCCCCGGCGGATGGCCTGTCCTCGCCTCTGCTCGAGGGCCAGGTTTCCAGCGCCGACGGTCGAGCTAGCCGAACAGCCAGTTGACACCCTTGATGAACGCCAGATCCAACCCGCTGATGAACGCGACCATGAAGACCACGAACACCAGAACAACGCTCGTATAGGTGACCATCTGCTTGCGGTTCGGCCAAATGACCTTGCGCAGTTCGGAGATGACTTCCCGCAGGAACTTCACCAGACGCTTGAACGGATTGCCCGCACCGCCACCGGCTTTGCCGGAATCCTTGGTGGTCTTGGCCGAAGGCCGATCGATAGTCGCGACCGATGCCGTTGACGACGTCGCGGTCCGAGTCCGCCGGGCGGAACGCTTTCCGCTCGGACGAGCCACCGCGGCGGTGTCATCGCCATCTTCGTGGCGAGTATCCCGCTCGTCGCTCACGTCGATCCTCTCTCGTCAGCTTGGCACTAGGGCAGGGGCGACAGGACTTGAACCTGCAACCTGCGGTTTTGGAGACCGCTGCTCTGCCAATTGAGCTACGCCCCTTCGGCGGAACCGAAGTCCATCGCTGAACTTCACCTGTCCCACCACAGTACTTATTGATTTGTACTTTCCGGGCTTTCACACAACATACGCGCCGCTCCTCGGAGCAGCGCGCATCGGCTGGTGACCCCAGATTCCCGAGTCTACGTTACCCAACGCAGCAATCGCCAATCGGGGGTCAGCGGCGGAGTATCAGCCGAGCTGCACCGTTGCGGTGGCGCGGCCGAAGATCTTGCGGCCCTCGGACTTGGCGACGATGGCCACCACGGCGGTGCGGGTTTCCGGATCCACCGACTTGACCTTGCCGGTGTATTCGATCTCCGCGGCGCGGTCGGCGGGCACGTACACCGGGCTGGTGAAGCGCACGTTGTATTCCTTGACCGCACCCGGGTCGCGCAGCCACGAGGTGACGAAGCCGCCACCCAGGCCCATGGTCAGCATGCCGTGCGCGACAACGTTTTCCAGGCCGACCATCTTCACGACGTCGTCGCTCCAGTGGATCGGATTGGCGTCGCCGGAGACGCCGGCGTAGTTCACCAGATCGCCGCGGGTCAGGCGCACGACGCGGGTGGGGAGCACGTCGCCGACGGCGATGTCCTCGAAGCGCAGCGCGTGCTTGCCCGGCACCACCTTGCCGGTGGCGACGAAGGCCTCGGGCCGCGCGGTGATCTCGGCGGGCGCCTGCGCGGCGACGGAATCCTCGTCGGGGCCGACGCCGTGCATGAGCACGTTGCGCACGGCGTCACCGATATTGGGATCGATGTCACCGCCGCTGCGGCCGATGAGGGTGGTGTAGGTGGTGAGCACCAGTTCGTCGTTCTGCGCCACGACGTCGTTCTTGGTGACGATGATGTCGCCGCCGAACGCCTGCCGGAACGAGTGCAGGTAGACGATGCAGGTCAGCTGGTCGCCGGCCTTGATGGGCCGGTGGAACTCCAGGATCTGATCGGTCTGCATGATCTGGCTCAGGTCGTAGCCCGTGACGATCTGCTCGAAGAGCTTGCGCTGGGCCAGGATTCCCACCAGGGAGATGAAGCTGAGCGGGGCCACCAGGCCGTCGTACCCGTGCTCACGGGCGGCGTCCTCGTCCCAGTGCACGGGGTGGTAGTCCTGCACGGCGCGGGCGTACTCACGCACCTTCTCGCGGCCGACCTCGTAGTAGTCCTCCACGCGATAGTGGTGGCCGACCATGGAGGCGGCGTGCGTCGCGGGGTCGAAGGCCTCGCTGATTTCGGTCATGTCGACCTCGGTGTCAATCGTCACGGCAGGAAGTCCCTATCTGATCCCGCGAGGGATCGGGCGGAGCGCTGAACCACCGGTATATACACCAAGTGCCGGACCGAGTGCCACTGTCCCTTTGTATGGGGGACGAAGTGGCCAGCCGATCCGGCACTTCTTCCACGCGGTAGAACGCGCGGGGTTAAGTTAGCGAGACTCGCGGTGGGCCCGGTGGGTACCGCAGTTCGGGCAGAACTTCTTGAGTTCCAGACGATCCGGGTCGTTACGCCGGTTCTTCTTGGTGATGTAGTTGCGGTGCTTGCACTGCTCACAGGCCAAGGTGATCTTCGGCCGGATATCAGTGGACTTCGCGGCCACGATGCGCCCTCTTTCCGTTTATCAGTATGGGTAGCGATGGCCGGACTTGAACCGGCGACACAACGATTATGAGTCGTTTGCTCTACCAACTGAGCTACACCGCCATGCGAGGATTCGCGGCGGAAGACTCAGCCCGGTCCATCGAACTGGATGCCGAGTCGGTCACCACCGGCAATCCGGCGAGCCCCCTAACGGAATCGAACCGTTGACCTTTTCCTTACCATGGAAACGCTCTGCCGACTGAGCTAAGGGGGCATGTCTGCTCGGCTCCGGCTTTTCGCCGGGGCGCTGAAGACTTGAACGAGATTACACAACACTTCGGGTAGACCACAAACCGTGTGGTCAGAGGTGGTTTTCGAGCTGTTTTCGGGGATGTCCGGGGTGAGGATCCGATGCGGGTGCGGCGCACGGGCTCCGGCGTTCGCCCCGCGCGCCGGCTCCGGACCGCAGCGGGGCGGATCGCACCCGGCGCGGCCGTGCCCGGAAATGCACGAAACCCCTGCGAACCGGTTGGTCCACAGGGGTTTCGGTGTGGCAGATGTAGGATTCGAACCTACGTAGGCGTTAGCCGACGGATTTACAGTCCGCTCCCATTGGCCGCTCGGGCAATCTGCCTTGGGTTACGCCTTGCAGCGCGGTGACGAGAATACATCGAACCCCCGCCCCGAATGCAAACCGGCTGGCTAGCGCGGTGTCGGACGGACTACCTTCGGCGAGCAAGTCCCACAATTTCCGATCTCGGACAGGAGCACAGGCGTGGCCGATTCGTCGTTCGATGTTGTCAGCAAGATCGACCGTCAGGAGGTGGACAACGCGTTGAACATCGCGGCCAAGGAGCTGGCCACGCGGTACGACTTCCGCGGAGTCAACGCGAGCATCGAATGGTCGGGCGAGGAGAAGATCATCCTCACCGCGGACTCCGAGGACCGCGTCAAGGCGGCCCTGGATGTGTTCAAGGAGAAGCTGATTCGCCGCGACATCTCCATGAAGGCGTTCGACGCGGGTGATCCGCAGGCCTCGGGCAAGGTGTACAAAATCACAGGCACCCTGGTGCAGGGCATCAGCACCGAGAACGCCAAGAAGATCGCCAAGAAGATCCGTGACGAAGGCCCCAAGGGCGCCAAGGCACAGATTCAGGGCGAGGAACTGCGCGTCAGCAGCAAGAGCCGCGACGATCTGCAGGCGATCATCTCGCTGCTGAAGAACAGCGATTTCGAGGTCGCCCTGCAATTCGTGAACTACCGGTAGAAAGGCGTCGACCGGGGTTTACCGGGGTCCGCGGGCACCTGCTCGCGGACCCTTTCTCGTCAGTATTCGCGGGGGCCGCGCGCGGCGTCCGGGCCGCCCGCCATCTCCTCGAGGCGTTCGATGCGCTCGGCCATCGGCGGGTGGGTGGAGAACCAGCGCGCCATGCGGTCGCCGGCGCGGAACGGGTTGGCGATCATCAGGTGCGACTGGGCGGTGAGCTGCGGTTCGGCGGGCAGCGGGGCCGCCTCGACGCCCCGTTCGAGCTTGCGCAGCGCCGAGGCCAGCGCCAGCGGGTCACCGGTGAGGGCGGCGCCGTCGGCATCGGCCTGATATTCGCGTGATCGCGACACGGCGAGTTTGATCAGCGTCGCCGCGATCGGCCCGAGTAACGAGACCAGCAGTACGCCAATGACATTCGAGCCGCCATTGCGATTACCGCCGAACGCGTTCGCGAAGAACGCGAGATTGGCCAGACCCGAAATGACCGCGGCCAGTGTGCCCGCCACCGACGAGATGAGAATGTCGCGGTTGTACACGTGCGAGAGTTCGTGCCCCAGCACCGCGCGCAATTCGCGTTCGTCCAGAATCTGCAGAATTCCGGTGGTGCAGCAGACCGCGGCGTGCCGGGGATTGCGGCCGGTGGCGAAGGCATTGGGGGCATTGGTCGGGCTGATGTACAGCCGCGGCATGGGTTGCCTTGCCGCCGTGGCCAATTCGCGCACGATGCGATACATGACCGGCGCTTCGAGTTCGCTCACCGGTTGCGCGTGCATGGCCTTGAGCGCCAATTTGTCGCTGTTGAAGTAGGCGTAGGCGTTCATGCCGATCGCCAGCGCCACCGACAGCCACAGAATCGTCGGATTGCGGAACATCGCGCCCGCGAAAACGATCAGGGCGGACATGCCCACCAGCAAGCCGAACGTCTTCACGCCATTCGCAACACCGTGACCGTGCATAGCCGCCTCTCCGCGCGTCCGAACCCCCGTTTCGCCGTATTACACCAGGTCAACGATACAAGCCGGGACGGAGTTCCCCCGTCAGCCGACCCGCTCGATCGTGTAACGGACCAGGCGCTCGAGGGCCTCGTTGGCGGGGCCGCCGGGCAGCGCCGACAGTTCGGCGTGCGCGATGTCGGCGTAGCCCTGCAGCTTCTCCTTGGCCAGCACCATGCCGCGCGAGCGGGACAGCAGGTCCAGGGCCTCGTCCACCTCGGCGTCGGTCTCCAGCGGGCGTGCCAGCAGTTTGCGCAGGCGGTCGCCCTCGCTGCCCTCGTCGCGCAGGGCGTAGAGCACGGGCAGGGTGTGCACGCCCTCGCGCAGATCGGTGCCCGGGGTCTTGCCGGACTGCTCGGACACCGAGGAGATGTCGATGATGTCGTCCGAGATCTGGAAGGCGGTGCCGACCGCGTCACCCAGCCGGGCCAGGCGCTCCACGTGGTCGAGGTCCGCGCCGGAGAAGGTGCCGCCGAACCGGCCCGAGGCCGCGATCAGCGATCCGGTCTTCTCCCACACCACGCGCAGGTAGTGCTCGACCGGATCCTGGGACTGCTTGGCGCCGATGGTCTCCCGCATCTGGCCGGTGACCAGTTCGGCGAAGGTCTCGGCGATGATGCGCACCGCGTCCGGGCCGAGCGTGGAGACCAGGCGCGAGGCGTGCGCGAACAGGTAGTCCCCGGCCAGGATGGCGACGCTGTTGCCCCAGCGGGAGTTCACGCTGGGCGCTCCGCGGCGCATGGGGGCCTCGTCCATGACGTCGTCGTGGTAGAGGGTGGCCAGGTGCACGAGTTCGACGACCGTGCCCGCCGTGATCAGATCCGGGCTGGCGGGGTTGGGGCCCAGCTGACCGGTGAGGATGGTGAACAGCGGCCGGAAACGCTTGCCGCCGGCCCGGGCCAGGTGCAGCGCGGCCTCCTGGAGGAAGTCCTCGCCGTCGGACAGCTCTGTGATCAGCAGGTCCTCGACATCTTCGAGGCCCTTCTTCACCGTCGCCGCGAGCTCGGGATCGACGAGATCCACCCCCGCCACCACCGTGCTCTCATCACTCACAGCCGATGCGCTCATTTCATCTCCCAGTGCCGCGTCCGACCCCACGCCAAAGAACCTAGCGTGTGACCACCAACCCCCCAATGAACACCACCGTAGTGGGACGGAACCAACAGTGTTTCCGGCCTCCGCTCCGCGACGGCGTTTCATGTGTTTAATTTGCCTCCGCTTCGCTCCGGCGGTTCGCGGCCCTCGTAACCCGGTTCTTCCCTCCCTCCGCTCCGCTGTGTCTGATTTGCCTCCGCTTCGCTCCGGCGGTTCGCGGCCCTCGTAACCCGGTTCTTCCCTCCCTCCGCTCCTCCGCTTCGCTCCCCCGCTCCACTCAGTCCAGAACCGGGCGGGCCGCGAACCACGGGGCAGGGGGTCCATGGGCGGAGGTCCATGGGCGGAGGTCTTGGGCGGGGGTCTATGGGCGGGTGGCCTGTGACGCATATCCGCGTCGACAGCGATCGGCGGGTGCTGCGAGTATGGGCGGCATGGGTTCACCGGATGCCGCCCCCGTGCCGGGGCATGACTCGGATTTGCTGCCCGCGCACGCGGATGTGCTGGTCGTGGGGGCAGGGCCGGCGGGATCGGCGGCCGCGGCGTGGGCCGCGCGGGCCGGACGCGATGTGCTGCTGACGGATTCGGCGGTGTTCCCGCGCGACAAGACGTGCGGGGACGGGCTGACGCCGCGCGCCACGGCGGAACTCGAACATCTCGGGCTCGGGGACTGGGTGCGCACGCACACGGTCAATCGCGGCCTGCGCATGGCGGGCTTCGGGCGCGAGGCGCTGCTGCCGTGGCCGGACGGTTCCTTCCCGCGGTACGGAAGCGCGGTTCCGCGAACCGAACTCGACGACAAGCTGCGCGAGACCGCGGTCAAGTCCGGCGCCCGCATGGTCGACGGGGCCAAGGTGGTCGAGGTGGCGCGCGACGGCGATCGCGTCACCGGGGTGAGCATCAAGACCGACGCGGGGCTGCGGGCGGTCTCCTGCAAGATGCTCGTGGTGGCCGACGGTGTGCGCTCGCCGGTCGGAAAGCTGCTGGGACGCACCTGGCATCGCGAGTACGCCTACGGCACCGCGGCGCGCGCCTACATCAAATCCGAGCGCAGCGACGATCCCTGGATCACCTCGCATCTGGAGTTGCGCGATGCCGAGGGCGCGCTGGTGCCGGGCTACGGCTGGGTGTTCCCGCTCGGCAACGGCGAGGTCAATATCGGCGTCGGCTCGCTGGCGACCGAGAAGCGACCCTCGCACATCGCCCTGAAACCGCTGCTGCAGCACTATGTTTCCGAACGCCGCGCGGAGTGGGGTTTCGACGGCGAAGCGCGCGCGGTGGCTTCGGCCCTGCTGCCGATGGGCGGCGCGGTTTCCCATGTGGCCGGGCGCAATTGGGCGCTGGTCGGGGACGCAGCGGGCTGCGTGAATCCGTTGAACGGCGAGGGCATCGACTACGGCCTCGAGGGCGGGCACATGCTGGCCGACCTGCTCGACGAGCCCGATCTCACGACGATCTGGCCGGAGCTGTTGCGCGCCAGGTACGGCCGCACCTATTCGGTGGCGCGCCGGCTGGCCGCGCTGGCCACCCATCCGCGCACGGTGCCGCTCGGCGGTCCCCCGATGATGCGGTCGAAGCTCCTGCAGCGCACCGCGGTTCGCGTCATGGGCAATCTCGTCACCGACGAGGATCTGGATCTGACGGCCAAGCTGTGGCGGGGCGCGGGCCGCGCCTCGATGCGCCTGGACAAGCTGGCGCCGTTCTCCTGAGCGTTGAATCGTCCCGTGGACGTGGGTGACCACGTCCACGGGATGCGGGCGGTTATCGATCAATCAGGGATAGGGCTCACGCGTTCTGCGACGCGAACCACTCCTCGACGGACTTGCGCTCGCTGTTCATGACGCGCTCGAGCAGGCTCTCCACCAGCGGTTCGATGGCGCCGCCGACCAGCGGGACCTTGACGTCGATGGTGCCCGCCGCCTCGATCTCCGAACCCTCGGCGGTGGGGCGCAATTCGAACGTGCCCGCCATTTCGGTGGTGATGCCGCCGGAGGCTCCGGCGAAGGTGCCCTTGGCGATGTCGCCCTCCAGCGGACCCCAGCTGTCGGTGCGCTCGAGCACCAGATCGCTCTTGAGCACCTTCTTGACCAGACCCGGAATCTTGTCCTCGGGGGCCTTCTCCGTCATGCGGATGGTGATCGTGCCGGGGCCGTCCGGGTGGGTCAGCTCCAGGGTGGCGGTGGACGCGCCGGCAAAGCGGGAATTCCACATCTCGTCGTTGGTCAGTGCCCGGTGAAGCTCTTCTACCGGAACGCTGTACTGCACGGTGAAGCTGAATTTACGGGACATGGCGGCAAGGGTAGTCCGGCCATGGAATAGCCTGGTGAAGTGTCGGAAACCAGCCAGTCTGATAGCCGCGCTACCCGGCTGCGACGTGCCCGCAAGGTGGTGGTGATCCTCGCGATCGCCGTGAGCGTGCTGTCGGTGCTGCTGGTGCTGGCGGCCTGGCGCAACGATCACCTCATCGGCTCCGACAGGGGCGTGACCAGCGGTGAAGTCATCGAAGCGGGACGATTGCGCTCGGCGATCAGCTTCGTGACGCCGGACGGGGTGACGCACAATCCGAAGCTGGGCGTGCTCTACCCGACCAAGCTCACCAAGGGCGAACGCATCAATGTGGAGTATCAGCGCAGTGATCCGGACCTGGTTCGGGTGGCGGGTCGCGACGCGCGTGTCGCGGTCATCCCGGCGCTGTCGGTGATCGTGGTGACGTGGGCCCTGGCGCTGCCGCTGCTGTGGGCGCTGGGATCGCCGCCCGCGCAGTGGATCGCGACCATCGGGGACCGCTATCGGCGACTGACCCGCCGCCGCGCCGACGCCTGAACCGGCCCGGAACACACCCCCGCACCGCCCGATCGCCGCCACCGCGCGGACGGCTGCCGCACGCCGCGACAGCGGCGGCTAGGGTGCGAGGGTGGCGAAAACAGAGCGGCGGGAATCGGTTCGGGCCTCGTTGGACAAGCAGCCGCACGAGGTCGCGTCGATGTTCGACGGGGTCGCGAAGCGGTACGACCTCACCAACACGGTGATCTCCGGCGGCCAGGACCGCTACTGGCGCTGGGCGACGCGCAAGGCGCTGGCGCTGCGCCCGGGCGAGCGCCTGCTGGATCTGGCCGCGGGCACGGGTGTTTCGACCCTCGAGCTCAGCAAGTCCGGCGCGTGGTGCGTGGCGGCCGACTTCTCCCAGGGCATGCTCGCGGCGGGCCGCTTCCGCAACGTGCCCATGGTGGCCGGGGACGCCATGGCGCTGCCGTTCGCCGACGAGTCCTTCGACGCGGTCACCATCTCGTACGGGCTGCGCAATGTCGCGGATCCCGATCTGGCGCTGCGCGAGATGCTGCGCGTGACCAAGCCCGGCGGGCGACTGGTGGTCGCGGAGTTCTCGACCCCGACCTTCGGGCCGTTCCGGACGATCTACATGGAGTACCTGATGAAGGCGCTGCCCGCGGTCGCCAAGCGGGTCTCCAGCAATCCCGACGCGTACGTGTACCTGGCCGAGTCCATCCGGGCCTGGCCGACGCAGTCGCAGCTGGCCCTGCGCATCGCGGACGCGGGCTGGTCGCAGGTGAAATGGCGCAACCTCAGCGGTGGCGCGGTGGCACTGCACCGCGGCTACAAACTGGGCTGAGCCGGCTCGGCAACCGCGCAGCGGCGGGGTCGACCTCCTGTCGAACCGGATCGCGGAACCCGCTCGGCGCTGATCGAGACGCATGTCACAGCGGGTTTCCGGTTCCTCACCGCCGTGTCGGGGCGCTGTGAGGAAATTTGTGATCTGCCGATAACGTCCGGTAAATCCGCCGCAATCGGGGATCGCGACACTCGAAGGCATGCCCGAGCCCACGACGCCCGCCACGAGCACCCGGACCGCGTGCTCGTACTGCGGCGTCGGCTGCGGAATCACCGTGCAGACCCGGCCCGGCGCCGACGGGACGCCGGTCATCGCCAAGGTCAGCGGGGACAAACTACACCCGGTCAATGCCGGGCGGCTGTGCACCAAGGGCGCGACGCACGCCGAACTGATGCGGGCCGACGGCCGGATGACCACGGCGTACCTGCGGCCCGAACGCGGTGGGGAGCCCGAGCCGCTCGCGGTCGACGACGCGGTGCGCGAGGCCGCCGGGCGGCTGCGGGCGATCCTGGACGCGCACGGGCCGGACGCGATCTCGTTCTACGTCTCCGGGCAGCTGTCGCTGGAAGCGCAGTACCTGGCCACCAAACTGGCCAAGGGGCACGTGCGCACCGTGCACATGGAGGCCAACTCCCGGCTCTGCATGGCCAGCGCCGCCACCGGCTACAAGCAGTCCCTGGGCGCGGACGGGCCGCCCGGCTCCTACGACGACCTCGACCACGCTGACCTGTTCTTCGTCATCGGCGCGAACATGGCCGACTGCCATCCGATCCTGTTCCTGCGCATGGCCGATCGGCTCAAGGCGGGCGCGAAACTCATCGTGGTCGATCCGCGCCGCACCGACACCGCCGCCCGCGCGGACCTGTTCCTGCAGGTGAAACCGGGAACCGACCTGGCGCTGCTGAACGGGCTGCTGCACCTGCTCGTCGAGAACGGCGACATCGACGCCGAATTCATCGCCGCCCACACCGAGGGCTGGGACGCGATGCCGGAGTTCCTGACCGGGTACTCCCCCGACCTCGTCTCGGCGATCACCGGCGTGCCCGAAGCCGACATCCGCACCGCCGCCGCCATGATCGGCGCCGCGGGCGAGTGGATGTCGCTGTGGACCATGGGGATCAATCAGTCCACGCACGGCACCTGGGCCACCAACGCCATCTGCAATCTGCACCTGGCCACCGGCGCGATCTCCCGCACCGGCAGCGGGCCGTTCTCGCTCACCGGGCAGCCGAACGCCATGGGCGGGCGCGAAATGGGTTACATGGGACCGGGATTGCCGGGTCAGCGCAGCGTGCTGGCGGCGGCGGACCGCGCCTTCGTGGAGACGGCATGGGAACTCGAGCCGGGCACGCTGCGCGACACCGGCGGACCCGGGACCATCGAGATGTTCCGGGGCCTGGCCGACGGCGAGATCAAGGCCTGCTGGATCATCTGCTCGAATCCCGTTGCCACGGTGGCCAATCGCAAGAACGTGATCGCCGGGCTGGAGGCGGCCGAGCTCGTCATCGCCCAGGACGTGTACACCGACACCGCCACGAACGCCTACGCCGACATCCTGCTGCCCGGCGCCCTGTGGGCGGAATCGGATGCGGTGATGGTGAATTCGGAGCGCAGTCTCACGCTGCTGCGGCAGTCGGTGCCGCCGGCCGGCCAGGCGCGGCCCGACTGGCAGCTCATCGCCCAGGTCGCCACGGCCATGGGATTCCCGGGCTTCGACTACGGCTCCAGCGCCGAGATCTTCGCCGAGATCAAGCGGTTCGCCAATCCGGCGACCGGCTACGACCTGCGCGGGATCAGCTACGAAGCGCTGGCCGAGGGTCCCATGCAGTGGCCCTGCCCCGATCCGGACCGGCGCCGCAACCCCATTCGCTATCGCAACGACGGCGTCAGCCAGACGCTGTTCACCGACGCGGACGGGCACACCCCGGACCTGGCGTTCGCCACCCCCTCGCGCCGGGCCGTGTTCTGGCCGCGCCCGCACCTGCTGCCCGCCGAGATGCCGGACGCCGATCACCCGTTCGTGCTCAATACCGGCCGCCTGCAACATCAGTGGCACACCATGACCAAGACCGGCCGGGTCGGCAAGCTGGTCAAACTCAACGGCGAACCGTTCGTGGAGGTGCATCCCGAGGACGCCGCCGCCCTGGACGTGCGCGCCGGCGATCACCTCGAGATCACCTCGCGTCGCGGCCGCGCGGTGCTGCCGGTCCGGGTCAGCGACCGAGTCCTGCCCGGCTCCTGCTTCGCGCCCTTCCACTGGAACGACGAACACGGCGAGTACCTGACCATCAACGCCGTCACCAATGACGCCGTCGATCCGGCGTCACTCCAGCCGGAGTTCAAGGCGTGCGCGGTCCGTCTGCGCAAGGTCGCGGCGATGTCGGCGGCCGCACCGCTCCAACCGGACAGCGAAGCGGGTCCGAACGGATCTGCCAGAGTTCCGAGCGGAGTTTTTTCAGGTCCGAACGGCACTGCTGGCGCATCGGGGCCACACTCGGCGGCCGGTCCGAACGGAACCGACTCCGGTTCATACGGTTTCGCGGGGGATTCGACCGGCGCCGCACGCGGGTTGCACGGCGACCCACACCGCGCCCAGAGAGGTCCGAACGGAGCTTTCAACAGCCCGAACGGAGTTCCAGAAGGAACTTCGAGCGGTCCATATGGATTCACGCGCGACGCCAGCGCCGCGAATGCCCCCGGCAACGCCGCGGACAGTCCGAACGGAATGTTGGACGGTCCGAACGGATCTTCGAGCGGTCCGAACGGGACTGTCGGTGGCCCCGGGGGTTTCGCGGGCAATTCGTCCGGGGCCGTGGGCGGTTCGCTCGGGAGGGTCGCGGGACAGGAGGGCGGGATGCATCCTTTGTCGATCATGCTCGGGCTGGAGGGAGCCACCGCGCCGATGCTGAGCGAGGTCGAGCGGATCTACGTGGGCGGATATCTGGCGGCGTTGCAGACGCTGCCGGTGGCCGGGGTGCCGGTGCTGCCGGAGACCGCGCCGGTGTCGCGGGGCAGCCGCGTGTGGATCGACGGATTGCTCGCCGGTATGTACTCCCGTGGTGCGCAGGGCGTTTCGGGTGGCGCACCATCCGGCCCGGGTGGCGAGGACTCGGCGCTCTCGAGCGGGCCGGATCAGGGCGGGCCGGGCGGGGGCGACGCGGGCTCCGGGGCGGCCGCACCCGTGCGCACGGTGACCATCCTCTGGGCCTCGCAGACCGGAACGGCCGAGGAGCTGGCGGCGACCGTCGCGACCCGGCTGGCGGACGGCGGCCTCGCGCCCCGGCTGCTGGACATGGACTCGGCCGAGCTGAGCGACCTGACCGGCGACGTCCTGGTGGTCAGCAGCACCTTCGGCGACGGCGGGCCGCCGGACAACGGCACCGACTTCTGGGAACGGCTCAGCGACAGTGCGATTCGGCTGACCGGCGTGCGCTACGCGGTCTTCGCGCTCGGCGACTCCTCCTACGACGACTTCTGCGGGCACGGCCGCAAACTGGACGAACTGCTCGATCGGCGCGGAGCGACGCGCCTGCTTCCCCGCGTCGACAGCGAACCCGATCACGACGACGCCTCCGAGCGGTGGATCGACGAGATCGCGGCGCTGCTCGCCGGCGAGGCCGCGCCGGGTGGAAACGCCGACGGCGACAACGCCTCCCGGCCCGGACCCGGCGACGTGGGCACGAACGACCGTTCCGGCGCGGCTTCGGCGGGGTTCGGCGCCGACACCCACTCGGCCGGCCGTGCCGGATGGGCGGACGCGGGTGCGACCGGCAGTTCCGACGGCACGGGTGCGGCGGGGTTCGGTGCGACCGGCTCCCCGACCGGCGGTGCCGGGTACACCGGCCGGACCTCCGGCGGTGTCGGCCCGGGGAGCTTTTCCGGCGGCGCGGGCCAGGGCGGCGGGCGGTACGGGCGGATGCCGCATCCGACCGGGCCGCTGGGCACCGGGTCCAGCGGCGGACCGAGCACGAACTACGCGTCCGCACAAAGCAATTCGCCCGCCGCTCGCCCCGGCGGTGGCGCGAGCGCCCGGGGTTCCCGGGGCGCGGTGTCGACCCTGGCTCCCGCGCAGTTCACCCGCAACTCCCCCGTGCTCAGCAAGCTGGTGACGAACGAGGTGCTCTCGCGCCCGGGTTCCGGGAAAGAGGTGCGGCAGTTCGGGTTCGACCTGAGCGGGCTCGGCGCGAGCTACGAGGTCGGCGACTCGCTGGGGATCCGGCCCGCCAATTGCGATGCGCTGGTGGCGGAATGGCTCGAGGTCACCGGGCTGGACGGGCGCCGGGCCGTCGAGGTGGACGACGGGGAGACCACCCTCGCCGAGGCGCTGCGCACCCGATACGACATCACCAAGGTCAGCAACGACCTGCTCGCCTTCGTGGCCGAGCGCAATCCGAGCCAGCGGCTCGCCAAGCTGCTGCGCCGGGACAATCGCAACGAGCTCGACGGGTACCTGTGGGATCGGCAGGCGGTCGACGTGTTGCGCGACTTCCCGGTCCGCGCCGATCTGGTGGAATGGCTCGGGACCCTGAAAAAGCTGCAACCGCGCCAGTATTCGATCTCCTCCAGCCCCCTGGTGAGCCCGGAGGAAGTGCAGCTGACCGTGGGCGTGGTGCGCTACGGCGATCCGGTCGCCATCGGCTCGGCGGCCAGGCGCGGCGGGGTGTGCTCGAGCTTCCTGGCCGATCGCGCCGGCGCCGGGGTGCCCATCTTCCTGCAGCGCGCACCGCATTTCCGGCCGCCGCTGGACCCGAACGCGCCCATGATCATGGTCGGCCCGGGCACCGGCATCGCGCCGTTCCGCGGCTTCCTGCAGGAACGCATGGCCCTGGGCTGCAAGGGCCGGAACTGGCTGTTCTTCGGCGATCAGCACGCCAAGGACAACTTCTACTATCGCGCCGAACTCGAGGACATGTTCCGCTCGGGCTTCCTGACCCGTTTGGATCTTGCTTTCTCCCGGGATCAGCGCGAACGGGTCTACGTGCAGCACCGGATGATCGAGCACGGCGCCGAGCTCTGGGCCTGGTTGCGCGAGGGCGGTCACTTCTACGTCTGCGGTGACGCCGCCCGCATGGCCAAGGACGTGGACGACACGCTGCTGCGCATCGCCCGGATCCACGGAAAGCTCAGCGAGGAAGGCGCTCTCGCTTTCAAGAAGCAGCTGGTCGCGGAGAAGCGCTACGTCCGCGACGTGTACTGAGCCGGGTCCCCGGACCACCGCGCCCGGCGACCGACCGCGGCCCACGGCAGCGGCTCGGGACGCCGCACGGCCGCAGCCGCTGCGCGGTCCGGCCGGTGGCGTCGGGGATCACCAATTCGCCTACACGGCAGGCGGATTCAGGCGGGTGAAGTCGCCGAGGCGGTAGTAGGGGTAGTACGGGTACGGCGGGGTGACCGCGCTCGCCTTGTCCAGGCGGGCGATCTGATCGGCGTCCAGGGTCCAGCCGACCGCGCCCAGGTTCTGGCGCAGCTGCTCCTCGTTGCGCGCGCCGATCATGACGGTGGCCACGGTCGGGCGGGTGAGCAGCCAGTTCAGCGCGATCTGCGGGACGGTGCGGCCGGTCTCGGCGGCGATGTCGTCGAGCACGTCGACCACGTCGTAGAGCACCTCGTCATCGACCGGTGGACCGGCCGCGGCGGTCTGATGCAGGCGGCTGCCCGCCGGAAGCGGCTCGCCGCGGCGGATCTTGCCGGTCAACCGGCCCCAGCCCAGCGGGCTCCACACCACCGCGCCGACGCCCTGATCCTGCGCCAGCGGCATGAGCTCCCACTCGTAATCGCGACCCACCAGCGAGTAGTACACCTGGTGCGCGACGTAGCGCGGCAGGCCGTGCTTGTCCGCCGCGGCAAGGGATTTCATGAGCTGCCAGCCCGCGAAGTTGGAGGCCCCGACGTAGCGGATCTTGCCCGCGCGCACCAGATCGTCCAGGGCCGCGAGGACTTCTTCCACCGGGGTGCCCGCGTCGAAGGCGTGCAGCTGGAACAGGTCGATGTAATCGGTGCCCAGCCGGCGCAGTGATCCCTCGACCGCGCGGATCAGCCGCGAGCGCCCGGACCCGGCGTCGGCGGGGCCGGGGCCGGTGGGCAGCGACGCCTTCGTGGAGATGAGCACGCTGTCGCGGCGGCCCCGAATCGCTTCGCCCAGGACCTCTTCCGACGCGCCGTCGGAGTAGACATCCGCGGTGTCGAAGAGGGTGACGCCCGCTTCCAGGCTGATATCCACCAGGCGGCGGGCCTGCTGGGCATCGGTGTCACCCCAGGCGCTGAAGAGCTCGCCCCGCCCGCCGAAGGTGCCGGCGCCGAAGCTCAGAGCCGGAACCTGCAAACCTGACGCGCCGAGCCGACGGTACTCCATGACGAACTCCTAACGGGACTTCAGTTTCATTAACGTCGGCAACGCTACACTCATCGCGCCACAAATGGAACTGGAGAACCGTTATGACGCAGGACACCACCGCACCCGGGTCGATTCGCCCCGGTGGGCGCACCGCCCGGGTTCGCGACGCCGTGCTGCGCGCCGCCGGGGACGCCCTCGCCGAGAACGGCTTCGCCGCCCTGGACCTGGCGGAGGTGGCCGCCCGCGCCGAGGTCGGCAAGACCACCGTCTACCGCCGCTGGCGCACCCCCGCCGGACTGGTCGCCGACCTGCTCGCCGACATGGCCGAATCCTCACTCCCCCATGCCGATACCGGCTCGCTGCACGGAGACCTGCACGCCAATGCCGCCCTGGTGGCCCGCACCCTGGCCGACCCGCGCCAGGGCAGGCTGTTCCGCGCGGTCATCGCCGCCGCCACCACCGACGAGGCCACCGCCCTTGCCCTGCAACGCTTCTACGACACGCGCCTGACCGAATGGTCACCGTGCGTGATCGCCGCGATCGCCCGCGGCGAATGCCCCGCGGACACCGACCCCCGCGCGGTCCTGTCCGCTGTCTCGGCCCCGCTCTACTACCGCCTCCTGGCCAGCGGCGATCCCATCGATCCCGCCGCCGCGCGGGCCGCCGCCGACGCCGCCCTGGCCGCCACCCACGCGGGAGTATTCGCAGCCGCCGCAACCGATTCCGGCAGCTGATCCACGGTGGCACGAGCGCGCTGGGGACTCCGGCCGGGGCCGCGAGTTCCGGGTGCGCACATCCCGCGAAAAGTGCTGAGCGCAAGCGATTTCGCCCGTTTTCCGACCACGATTCCGGGGCTCCACGGTATCGATTCGTTAGCGGTTCGCGACCCGCTTTTCTGCCCAAACCCGCTGGTGGGGAGGAGAATTGATAGATGAAGGGTGATCGAGTAGAGATCGTCGTGGACACCGGTGACGGTTCCCGCAATTACGAAGTGACAGCCACCCGCGCCGGGCGGCGAGTCGAGGTGCGCATAGCGCGCGGCATAGTCGAGGTCAGCGAAACGACCCGCACCGGAACCCAGGTGCGCACCGCCCGGTTCATGGCCGGCCGCGTCCTGGCCCTGGTGGAACACCCCACCGACAAGGGCCCACTGCCAGGCGAGTGACTCAACCGACCCACCGGGTGTGACCTGCGCGTACCCGGTGGTTCCGCGCCGCACCGGTTGCCGACGCGCGCCCCGCGGCGCATGCTCGGAGATGCCCGACTTCACCCGGCTTTGCCGACACGGCGGAGAGGAGCATCCGATGAACGAGCGCATCGACGAGGTGTCCGAGGCCGACTACCTCGAACAGCACACCCCGGCCTACCCGGCGGACGCCGAACGATCCGCGGCCGCCGACGCCCCGGACCCGATCCAGGAGTCCGACAGCGACATCGCCGCAGTTCCCGCCGGAGACAGCGGCTGGACCGCCGACGAGGGCGACCTGATCGAACAGTCCATCCCCGTCCCCCTGGACGAGGACTACCAGGACTCCGAACCCGAATACTGACCGTCGCCGTCGCCTCGCACGCACGGACATGACAGCACCGACAGCGAGTCCCGGAAAAGCCGGTACCGCATCGGTCTGTCAGTTGGCGATGCCCGCGCGGACGGTGGCGTGCAGCTCGCGGAGGCTGGAGCGTTCGGTCGCGACCTCCAGGACCCGCACGCCGTGTGCGTGGCGGGTCAGTTCCACGGCCAGCTCGGCGGGATCCACCTGGCGGTGGGGAACGCGGTAGGCCGCGCACAGGGCCGCGAGGTCCATACCGTGGGGGGTGCCGAAGACGCGTTCGAAGACGCCCGCGTACTGCGGATCGCCCTGTTCGAGGAGTTCGAAGATGCCGCCGCCGTCGTCGTTGGCGACCACGATGGTGAGGTCCTCGGGGCGCGGCTCGCCGGGGCCGATCAGCAGGCCGGACGCGTCGTGCAGGAACGTCAGGTCGCCCATCAGCGCGATCGTGCGGCCGGCATGGGTCAGGGCCGCACCCACCGCGGCGGACACCGTGCCGTCGATCCCGGCCACGCCGCGGTTGGACAGCACCCGCACCCCCGGCCGCGGCTCGGACACCAGCGCGGCGTCGCGCACCGGGTTGGACGCGCCCAGCAGCAGCTGGTCACCCTCGTGCAGCGCGGCCATCACCACGGCCGCCACGTGCAACCCGGTGGGCTTGGGATGGGCGGCCAGCTCGGCGCGCACCACGGCCACGGCCCGCTCGTTCAGATCCCGGCACTGTTCGAGCCACTCGGCGCGCGGCGCGCCGGAGGTGACCGCGCGCGTGCCGGTCCCGACCACATTGCCGGACACGTCGGGCCAGCGCGGGCCGGTGGTCAGCGCGAACACCGTCACCTCGGGATCGGCGAGCACCTTCGCGACCTGCCGGTGCAGCGTGGGCCTGCCGGTGATGATGGCCTGCTTCGGCCGGACCAGCGACAGCGCCAGCGGATGCAGCGGCGGACCGTGCATGGGCGCGGTGGGCTCGGCGACGGTCGGCAGCGCCGCGAGCTCGGCCCGATGGCCCGCGCCGTGGCCGGAGATGACCACGGTGTCCAGGCTCAGGTCGATGTCGAGCGGCACGTCCAGGGTGGCGTATTGCGTTGCGGTCCAGGGCCGGTCATCACCGCGGCCCAGCGGCAGCGGATCGCCCGACCCGAGGTCCGGCACCAGCGGCTCGCGCAGCGGGATGTCGAAGTGCACCGGCCCGGCGTTGCCGGAGCGGGTGCCGCGCGCGGCGGCCAGCACGCGGCACACCGCGGAGCGCCACACGCTGTTCTGTTTGGGGTAGACCTCGCCGGCGCCGGGCTCGCCCCCGTTGTTCTCGCTCCCCGCCGCCCCGAGGCTCTCGCTCTCCGCCGGCCCCGGGCTCTCGCTCTCCGCCAGCCCCAGGCTGATCGTCGCGCGCACCTGACTGCCGAACAGTCCCAGCTGCTCGACGGTCTGGTTCGCGCCGGTGCCCAGCATCTCGTAGGGCCGATTGGCGCTGATCACGATGAGCGGCACGCGCGCGTAGTTCGCTTCGAGCACCGCGGGCCCGAGATTGGCGACGGCGGTGCCGGAGGTCATGACCACCGGAACGGGCCGCCCGCCCGACAGCGCCAGGCCGATGGCCAGGAATCCGGCGGAGCGTTCGTCGATGCGCATGTGCAGGCGCAGCCGCCCGGCCGCGTCGGCGGCCTGTAAGGCGAAGGCCAGGGGCGCGTTTCGCGATCCCGGGCACAGGACCACGTCTCGGACTCCGCCGCGCGCGAGTTCGTCGACGACGACGTGCGCCTGTGCTGTCGAGGGGTTCACAATCCCAGCCTCTCAGACAGTCGATCTCCGCGCTGCGTCGACCCGATCACACCCGGCGTGTTCTAGTTAGGGTGCGCTAACCTAAGCCTATGGCCAAGCGCACCAAACATCTCAAACCCGAACATCGGGAAATCCTCACCGCGGAAGTGCTGGCGAGCAAGCGCGTCAGCCCGAATTTCGTGCGCGTCACCCTCGGCGGCGACGGGCTCGCGAGTTTCACCGCGATGGGCTACGACCAGTGGTTCCGGCTGTTCATGCCCGGCCGCGACGGCAGCCTGAGCCTGCCCACCTCGGCGAGCACGCTGGGCTGGTACGCCCAATATCTGATGATGGGCAAGGACCACCGCCCGCTGGTCCGCAATTACACCGTGCGGGAGTACCGCGCTGCCGGTTTCGGGGAGTTCGGCAGCACGGCGGAATTGGATATCGACTTCTTCTCGCACGGCGACGACAGCCCGGCCTCGAATTGGGCCAACGGCGCGGCCCCGGGCGACAAGGTGGGCATCCTCGACGAGGGCGCGACCTTCCAGCTCCCCGACGGCGCGGATTTCGCGCTGCTGGTGGGCGACGAGAGCGCGGTGCCCGGCATCGCGGGCTCGCTGCGCTCGGCCCCGCGCGATCTGCGCGGCGCGGCGTACCTGGAACTGCCGGACCCGGCCGACGCCCAGGATCTGGGCGAGCCCGAAGGCGTCGACGTGCACTGGATCATCCGGACGGACGCGACCGCCGAGATCGGCGCGACCGTGGCCGCCGCCGTGCGCGCGGCGGAACTCCCCGCAACGGGGGTCTACGCGTTCCTGGCCGGCGAGCAGAAACTGGTGTCGGGGTTGCGGCGATTCCTGGTGCAGGATCGCGAAATCCCCAAGGCCGATATCACTTTCACCGGCTACTGGCGAGTCGGCAAGGCCGCGGGCTGATTTCACGCGGCGATCGAGTCGGGATCCCCTGAACGAAAGGGGATCCGCGCACTGCCTCGAATTCGGGTATTTTCCACCCGAATTGGGTGACACAGACTTTATGCAGTCCGTGTTCGCGGCCCGGCTCCGGGCCGCGAACCGGTCATTTGATTAACCAGCGTGACGCTGGATCAGGGCGCCGACGCGCGGAAGCGCCTCGGCGACATGCTTCTTCGCCGAGGACCGCATCGAGCCGTAGACCTTGGTCAGTGCGGGCCGAGAGGACGACTCGGCACGCTCGTCGGTGACCGCGAGCAACGCCTCGGAGACCTCGTCCTGCTTGGCGACCAGCAGGTCGGCGAACGAACCGGCGCCCGAGGCCTGGTACTCGGACCAGAACGGCTCGAGCTGGGCGACGAATCGCGGAATGAAGGACTCCAGCGCATCGCCGACGATGGTCGGGCTGACCTTCTTCACCGCCGCGTAGCCACCCTTGACGGCCAGGCCCGACGCGCCGCCCTTGTCCGACACCTCAGCATCCAGAACCTCTTTGGCATCGGCCAGGAAGGCCGGACGCTTGGTGTCATCGAGCAGGGATTCAGACAGTGCTGCAACCACTTTCAGGTTCCTCCGGATAGTTTTTCGATGAGCGAGCGCATGGAACTATACGCATCGGTGCCCCCGCACACACGACGCCGACGCGCTAGGGCCGCGAGGTGCGACGATAGCCGCCGCTGCCAAGCAGCTACTGCACTGTAAAGCCTCCGCAATCGGTTGGCAGCGTTTCAGATTCGCCGTGTCAACTGGTCACGCGCTCGGATCCGGCGGAAGTGAATCGCGTTCGGCGGCAATCAGCGCGCTTGTCCAATGACTGAAATCCGCTACCGCTAACGATCGGCAGCCCGAAACGAGTGGCCCGAATCGCACGGTCGGAGTGACCCCGCCGCAGGCCGTGCCACTAAGTTCGTGGCCGTGACCTTCAATTCAGCGCTGTGGCGGGCAGTACCCGGGTTCGAGAACCTCACCGACATCACCTATCACCGGCATATCGAACAGGGCACGGTCCGCATCGCGTTCAACCGGCCCGAGGTGCGCAACGCGTTCCGCCCGCACACGGTGGACGAGCTCTACCGTGCGCTCGATCACGCCCGGATGACCTCCGACGTCGGCGCGGTGCTGCTCACCGGCAACGGCCCCAGCCCCAAGGACGGCGGCTGGGCCTTCTGCTCCGGCGGCGATCAGCGCATCCGCGGGCGCAGCGGCTACCAGTACGCCGACGGCGAGACCGCGGACACCGTGGATCAGGCGCGCGCGGGCCGGCTGCACATCCTCGAGGTGCAGCGCCTCATCCGCTTCATGCCCAAGGTGGTCATCTGCCTGGTGAACGGCTGGGCGGCCGGCGGCGGGCACAGCCTGCACGTGGTCTGCGACCTCACCCTGGCCAGCCGCGAACACGCTCGTTTCAAGCAGACCGACGCCGACGTGGGCAGCTTCGACGGCGGCTACGGCAGCGCCTACCTGGCGAAGATGGTGGGCCAGAAGGCCGCCCGCGAGATCTTCTTCCTGGGCCGCCCGTACACCGCCGAGGAGATGCACCGGATGGGCGCGGTGAACGCGGTCGTCGACCACGCCGACCTCGAGGACGTGGCCCTGGAGTGGTCGGCCGACATCCTCGGCAAGTCGCCCCAGGCGATCCGCATGCTCAAGTACGCGTTCAACCTCGCCGACGACGGCATGGTGGGCCAGCAGCTCTTCGCGGGCGAGGCCACCCGCCTGGCCTACATGACCGACGAGGCCGTGGAGGGCCGCGACTCGTTCCTGCAGAAGCGCGACCCCGACTGGTCGGGCTACCCCTGGTACTTCTGAAAACCGGACCGGCTCACCACCGGCCGGGCACGATGGGGTGTGCACGGTCCGGCGACCGAGGCGGGCACGGGCATCTCACCGGATCGAAGCGGAGGCACAGCGCATGGAGATTCTGAGCAGTCGGCTGATTCTGCGGCCCGTGGACTACGCGACGACGCTGGCCTTCTACCGGGACACCCTGGGGCTGGCCATCGCCCGGGAGTATCCGGGCGGGACGGTGTTCTTCGCCGGGCAGGGGCTGATCGAGGTGGCCGGGCACGGCGGCGGGGAACCGGCCGGCTTCGCGGGGGCGATCTGGCTGCAGGTGCGCGACTGCGAGGACGCGGCCGCCGAACTCGCCCTCGCCGGGGTGCGGATCGACAAGGGGCCGACGAAGGAACCCTGGGGACTGATCGAGATGTGGATCCGGGATCCCGACGGCGTGCCGCTGGTGCTCGTCCAGATCCCGGCCGACCACCCGATCCGCCGGGACAGCCGCCCGCCGAGCACCGACTGAACACCCCCGGCCGCGCGCCCGCGAAACGCCTACCACGCCGTAACACACACGGCGTGTCCGGGGGCACCGGTTAACGGATCGTTAATGGCGTAGCGCAAACTGGTCGGCGTGTCTGCCGAACTGCTCGTTCTGCTGATCGTTGTTCTCACAGCCTTGGCGTTCGACTTCACCAACGGATTCCACGACACCGCGAACGCGATGGCCACCTCGATCGCAACCGGTGCGCTCCCGCCGCGTACCGCCGTACTCCTGTCCGGTTTCCTGAATCTGGTCGGCGCTTTCCTCAGCGTCGCCGTCGCCGCCACCGTGGCGGCGGGCATCGTGGACCTGTCGGAAGTCAGCGGAAAGGCCCTGCTCGACATCGTCTTCGCGGGACTCGTCGGCGGAATTCTCTGGAATCTGTTCACCTGGCTGCTCGGTCTGCCGTCCTCGTCCTCGCACGCCCTGTTCGGCGGCCTGATCGGCGCGACCATCGCTGCGCTCGGCTGGGACGGCGTGATCTGGACCTCGGGCCACACCGGCGTCCTCGCCAAGATCATCATTCCGGCGCTGCTCGCCCCCGTGGTGGCCGCGCTGGTCGCGTCCGTCGGCTCGTGGCTGGTCTACCGCATCACCCGCGGCAGCAACGAGAAGACCGTGGAGAGCGGATTCCGGTGGGGCCAGATCGGTTCCGCCTCGCTGGTCTCGCTCGCGCACGGCACCAACGACGCGCAGAAGACCATGGGCATCATCTTCCTGGCCCTGATCGCGCACGGCTCGGCCTCGGCCGGGGACCCGCTCCCGCTGTGGGTCATCGTGTCCTGCGCGGTCGCCATCGCCGCGGGCACCTGCCTGGGCGGCTGGCGCATCATCCGCACGCTCGGCAAGGGCCTGGTCGACATCGCGCCGCCGCAGGGCTTCGCGGCCGAATCCACCAGCGCCGCGATCATTCTCACCTCGGCCCACTTCGGCCTGCCGCTGTCCACCACGCAGACCGTGACCGGCTCGATCCTGGGCTCCGGCCTGGGCAGGCCGGGCGCGGAGGTGCGCTGGGCGGTGCTCGGGCGCATGGTGGTGGCCTGGGTGCTCACGCTGCCGATGGCCGGTCTGGTCGGCGCGCTGTGCTGGGCGATATTGCATGCCATCGGCGGCACCGCGGGCACCCTCGTGGTCTTCGCGCTGCTCATCGCCGCGGCCACGTTCATCTGGCTGCGCTCGCGCCGCACCGCGGTCAATTCGCACAATGTCAACGACGACTGGCAGCAGCAGACCGAGGCGCCCGCGGCCCCGCTGCGCGGCCCGGACTCCGTCCGCCACGAGATCGGTTAGGAGCGCGACGATGCAGACCTTCCTGTCCAATCTGAGCGACCTCTGGGAAGTGGTGCTCGCCGCCCTGGTGTTCGGCGCCGGCCTGCCCGCGATCTTCGCCTACGGCGTGCGCTGCCGCGCCGCGGTCGACAGCGGCGCGAGCGGCGCCACCCGCCAGCTCAACCAGGCCCTCTCGGCGCTGTGCTTCGCCGTGGTCATGATCGCCGCCGTGGTCGGTGTGGTCTTCATCGCACGGGGCTTCCTGGCCGACCGTTTGGGAATCCATCTGCTCGGCGCGTGACACCGCCCGATCGAAAGGCACGCTCGTGAGCACTCCGGAACAGCCGAATCCCGAATCCGCGCGGACCCCCGCGCTGACCAATGTCCTCGCGAAGGTCCTGGACTGGCTCAAAGCCGGGTACCCGCAGGGCATCCCGCAGTCGGACTACGTGGCCCTGCTCGCGGTCCTGCACCGCAGGCTCACCGATTACGAGGTGCACCTGGTGGTGGAGGAACTCATCACCGAACGGGTGGCCACCAACGAGATCGCGCGCGCCGACATCGAGGCGGCCATCGCCCGAGTTGCCAAGGAACAACCCGGCGAGGACGATATCGCTCGGGTGGCATCCCGGCTGGCAGCCGGTGGCTGGCCGCTGGCGACACCGACGTCCGACTGACCGAACCATCACCATCGACCCGGGCAGCGAACCCCCGCAGGTGCGCCGCCACCCCTTCACATGACACGATCGCGAACGTGAGCAATACCCTCCGCACACTTCCCATGCCCACCGGTGCATCTGTGGGTGACGTATTGCCGCATCTGCGGGAAGCCTTGGACGGCAACGGACCTGCGTGGCTGCCCATCCCCACCGCCGATCGCCGCGAAGCGCAGCGGCTCAGCTCGAGCCTGCGGCCCGGCGAGGAGATCGACGACGACGTGGCGCTGGTGGTCACCACCTCCGGCACCACCGGGTTGCCCAAGGGCGCGCTGCTGTCCGCGGCCGCCCTGCGCGCCAGCGGCGACGCCACCCACGAACGCCTCGGCGGGCCCGGCCAATGGCTGCTGGCCCTGCCCACCCACCACATCGCGGGCATCCAGGTGCTGCTGCGCAGCATCCTGTCCGGCACCGAACCGGCCGCGCTCGACGTCTCGGGCGGCTTCCTGCCCGAAGCACTGGCCGGCGCGGTCGCGGGCATGACCGGACCGCGCCGCTACACCTCGCTGGTGCCCACCCAGCTCATCAAGGCCCTGGACGAGCCCACCGCAGCCGCGGCGCTGGCCCAGCTGGACGGGGTGCTCATCGGCGGCGCCGCCACCCCGGCGCCGGTGCTGGCCCGTGCCCGCGCGGCGGGCATCAACATCTTCCGCACCTACGGCATGAGCGAGACCTGCGGCGGCTGCGTCTACGAGGGTGTCCCGCTGTCGGGCACCAGGATTCGCATCGAGGACGGGCGCGTCATGCTCGGCGGGGACATGCTCGCCAAGGGCTACCGCAACCAGCCCGACAACCCGGCCTTCGCCGAGCCCGGCTGGTTCCGCACCGAGGACGCGGGCAGCTACGAGAACGGCGTGCTGACCGTCACCGGCCGCCTGGACGAGGCCATCATGACCGGCGGCCTGCTGGTCATCCCGCAGGTGGTCGAGGCCGTGCTGATCACCCACCCGGGCATCTCCGAATGCGTGGTGCTGGGCCTACCCGACGACCGGCTCGGGCAGCGCGTGGTCACCGCCATCGTGCCCGCCCCCGGCGCGACCCCGCCCACCCTGGACGAGCTGCGCGAGCACGTGGTGGCCGAACTCGACGCCATCGCCGCCCCGCGCGAACTGGCCGTCCTGGACGAGTTGCCGCTGCGCGGGCCGGGCAAGCCGGACCGGGCACGACTGCGCGAACTGCTGCGCGCGACCTCCGCGAACTGACGCGCGCCCCGGCCGCGGGGTGCGTGTCGCGGGCGGGTTTCCGGCGGCCGAATTCCCGGCCGACGATGCCATCACGACGTGATCGGCGATCGGGAACGGGATGCGTGTCGCGCCTCACATTCCAGTCGTGACCTGCGGATCATCGCCCGCGCAAGCCGTGTGAGAAGCACGCAAGACCGGCTTTCGCCCACACGCAACAGCCGTGCAAGTCGCGTGTAAGTCCCGGGGCACAGAGTGTGTGTCATGACTTCATACACACCTGCTGAGGCACTCGCCATCGAGGCGAATGACCTGGTCAAGCTCTTCGGGGAGCAGCGGGCTGTCGACGGCGTGAGTCTCGCGGTACCGCGGGGGGCCGTATACGGCGTACTGGGACCCAACGGAGCCGGTAAGACCACCACCATCCGCATGCTCGCGACGCTGCTGCGGCCCGACGGCGGCAGCGCCCGCATCTTCGGCCGCGACGTGGTGGCCGAGCCCACCGCGGTGCGCTCGCTCATCGGCGTCACCGGGCAGTACGCCTCGGTCGACGAAAAGCTCACCGCCACCGAGAATCTCGTCATCTTCTCGCGACTGCTCGGACTGTCCCGGGCCGATTCGCGGCGCAAGGCGAACGAGCTGCTCGAGGAATTCGGCCTCACCGAGGCCGCCGACAAGGCGCTGGAGAACTTCTCCGGCGGCATGCGCCGGCGACTCGACCTGGCCGCGAGCCTGATCTCCGCCCCGCCGCTGCTGTTCCTGGACGAGCCGACCACCGGTCTGGATCCGCGCACCCGCGCCCAGATGTGGGAGACCATCCGGCGGCTGGTGCGCGAGGGCTCGACGGTGCTGCTCACCACCCAGTACCTGGACGAGGCCGACCAGCTGGCCGACAAGATCGCGGTCATCGACCGCGGCAAGGTCATCGCCGACGGCACGTCCGACGAACTCAAGAGCTCGGTCGGCATGTCCGCGCTGCAGCTCACCCTGAGCGACCCCGCCCGCATCGCCGAGGCGCGAACCCTGGTGGGCGAGTACCTGTCCCGGGCCGCGGGCAAGATCGTCGAGGCCGCGATCAGCCCCGAGGCCGGGCGCGTCACCGCTCCCCTGCCCGACCCCAGCGTGACCACCGACATCCTGATCCGCCTGCGCGAGCACGACATTCGCGTCGAGGAGATCAACGTCAGCAAGCCCAGCCTGGACGAGGTGTTCTTCGCACTCACCGGCCACGGCGCGGACGAAGCCGACACCACCGACGCAGAGAAGAGCGCGGCATGACCACGACACTCCCCGCCCCCGGCCGCCACGCGGTCACGGCTCCGGCCCCGATTCCGGTGGTCAGCAACCACATTCCGCTCAAGCAGACCCTGGCCAACACCATGACCATGGCCTACCGCGGCATCCTCAAGATCAAGCACAACCCGGAACAGCTGTTCGACGTCACCGTGCAGCCGATCCTGTTCACCGCGCTGTTCGCCTTCATCTTCGGCGGGCAGATCGGCGGCAGCGTCGCGGCGTACCTGCCGATCCTCATCCCCGGCATCCTGGTGCAGACCGTGGTGCTCACCTCGGTCGCCACCGGCGTGCAGTTGCGCGAGGACATGGACAAGGGCGTCTTCGATCGCTTCAAATCCCTGCCCATCGCCCGCATTTCGGCACTGTCCGGCGCGCTGGTCGCCGACATGGTGCGGTACGGCCTGGCCACCACGCTGACCGTGATCGTCGGCATCGCGCTGGGTTACCGCCCGGACGGCGGCGTGCTCGGGGTCGTGGCGGCCGGTCTGGTCACCGTATTCTGCTCCTTCGCCGTCAGCTGGGTGTGGGCGCTGGTCGGCGTGACCGGCAAGAGCGCCTCCGCGGTGCAGGGCATCTCCATGATGATCATGTTCCCGCTGACCTTCATGTCCGGCGCGTTCGTGCTGGTCGACACCATGCCCGGCTGGCTGCAGGGCATCAACAAGGTCAACCCGATCTACTACATGGTCAACGCCGCCCGCGAGCTCATGAACGGCACCGGCGCCACCGCCAACGTGGCCTGGTCGCTGCTCGGGTCGATCGTGGTGATCGCGATCTTCGCGCCGCTCACGGTGCGGGCGTACATGCGCCGCGCCTGATCACGCACCGAACCCGCTGTACCGTGGACGGCCCGCTCACCGAGATTCGGTGGGCGGGCCGTCCGTCGTCGTCGGTCCGGCGAATCTCACAGCGTGCCATTGATTTTCACGGCGATCTCCATGATGCGCTGCGCCGCGCCGCGGCGGGCGACCCCGGCCGCGGCGCGCACGGCGGCATCCATGGTCTCGGCGCCGACCGCCGCCCGGTGCAGGTCCACGTGCCGCTGCCACAGCATCGACGGATAGTCCTGGCGGGCGAGCACTTTCGGGCCGAGCATGAGCAGTTCCAGCGCGGTCCCGGTGTCGCGCCCGGCCGCCAGCAGGTACGAACCGAGCGCGATCGACATCGCGCCGATCTGCGGCAGGTCCCACGGGAAGTGCGCCAGGCGCGCCAGCGATACCTCGATCAATTGCGCGGCGAGCGCACGCATGCGGTCCACCTCGCCGTGCAGCACGTGTGCGTCCAGCACCGCGGCGGCGGTCATGATGTCGCCGGGGCCGGGCGTGATGAACCCCTGCGGCCAGGCCAGCAACTGCAGCACCTGCCGGTAGCGGCGCAGCCCGGTCTCGATATCGCCTTCGGCCAGGGCGATTTCGGCCAGTCCGGCGGTCACCGCGGCGCGGCGGTGATTGGGCCGGATGTGGGCGTCCTCTTCCGCGGACTCCACCCCGACGCCCGCCAGCGCCGGCTCCAGTTCCCGGCGAGCCTGGGCCAGTTCGCCGATGCCCGCGAGCGAGACCGCGAGCAGGCTGCGGATTTCCACGCTCTCCTCGAACGCGCGCAATCGCGCCAGCAGTTCCACGGCCTCGCGGTAGTAGCCGACCGACTCCGCGTAGCGCGCGGACTGCCCGTACATGCTGCCCAGGTGCTGGGACACCATCGCGTGGCCCCAGATGTCCTCGCGAGCGCCGGATTCGAAGGCGTGCACCGCGTCTCGGATCGAGCCCGCCACATCACCGGCGTTCTCGCGCACGTTCGCGCGGAACAGCAGCGCGGCGGTCCTGGTCCGCGCGTCGTGCGAGCGCACGCCCGAGACCAGTACCCGGCCCAGCTTGCGCGCGTCGATCGGCACGGTCGCGAGTTCGCCCAGGAACTCGAACATGGGCGAGAGGTGGTGGCCGGTCTCACGCAGGCGCCGAATTCGATTGCGCACGATGGCGAACTCGCGCGGGCCGCCGCTGGAATACATCAGGTGCAGACCCAGCACCAGCTGACCGAACATCTGCAGATCGGCCTCGGACGTGCTGAGCGCACCGGTGCGCAGCGGCAGGGCCAGCATGCGCGGACCCCAGCCGATCAGCTCCATGTGCGCGCCGCGCATGACCCACAGCATGGACAGCACCGGGAAGACGGCGTGCCCGGTGGCGATGTCGCGATGGTCCAGCGCGTAGCGCAGCACCGCGACCAGATTGTCGATCTCGGCCGCGACGGTGAGGACCACGCGCACCTGGTCGCCGGTGGTGTAGCCGTGCACCGCTTCCAGCGCGAACGCCCGTGCCCAGCAGGACATCCGGTCCATGACGAGATCGGCTTCACCGGCCTCAGCCAGGCGCTCCTCACCGAATTCGCGGACCGTCTCCAGCATGCGGTAGCGCAGCACGCCGATCTCGTCGTCGGGTTCGAGCACGGTGAGCAGGGATTGGCCGACCAGGCCGTCCACGGCCGCCGCGACATCCGGGATCTCGGGCCCGGCGATGACCGCCTCGGCCGCGGCCAGGGTGAAGCCGGCCGGGAAACGGCAGAGCCGGCGCAGCGCGGTGCGCTGCTCGCCGTCCAGCAGGTTCCAGCTCCATTCGATGACCGCGTGCAGGGTGCGATGCCGTTCCGGAGAACTGCGATCCCCGCTGCGCAGGAGCGCGAATCGGTGTTCGAGCCGGGATTCGATCTCCTCCACGCTCATGGTGCGGGCGCGGGCGGCGGCCAGTTCGATGGCCAGCGGCAGTCCGTCCAGGGTGTGGCACAGGCGCGCCACCACCTCCGGGTCCAGCCGCACCGAGGGCCGCACCGCGCGGGCGCGGGCGCAGAACAGGTCGGTGGCGGGCGAGCCGTGCGCGTCGATGGTCAAGGGTGGCAACGGATACACGGTCTCGGCGGTGATCTCCAGCGGGGCGCGGCTGGTGGTGAGCACGGTCAACTGCTCGCTGGCCCCGACCAGGTCCGCCACCACCTCGGCGACCGCCGCGATGAGGTGCTCGCAATTGTCCAGGATCAGCAGCATGGGCCGGGACGAGAGCGCCTCGCGCAGCCGCTGGCGCACGTCGCGCGCGGGCGCCAGCCGCAGCACCCCGTTGTCGCGGCCGAGTTCACCGATGCCGAGCGTGGTGGCGATGGCCGCCTCGATCTCGGCCCGGGTGTCGGCCGCGCCGCCGGGATCGGCTCGCACCGAAGCCAATTCGACCAGGGCGACCGTACGCTCGTGCGCCACCCGCGCCCCGAGTTCGTTGGCGACCCGGGTCTTGCCGGTGCCGCCGGGCCCGAGCACCGTGGTCACCCGCGAGACACCCAGCAGTCGCTGCAACGCGTCGAGATCCGCGGCCCGCCCCAGCAGCGGGTTCGGCGCGGCCCGCAGGCCGATCGCCGACGCCGCCGGTTCGGCGGACTCCCGGCTCAGCGCCGCGTGCTGCGCGGCCGCCACCCGCCGCAACGCCTGCACGGACCCGCGCCCCACCGCCGGGACACCCGGAAGCGGCCGCAGGGCCGATGAATCGGACTGCTCCCCAGCACTTTCCGGCCATCGCGAGCCGTCGGCGTCGGCCGATATCCGCGCTTCGCCGCCGGTACCCGCTCCGCGTCGGCCGCCCGCAGCGCTCTCGGGCCACCGCTGATCGTCCGCGCCGCGCCGCGCATCCGCAACGCTGTCGGACCGGTTCGACCCGTCGCCGCCTGCGCCGCGCCGCCCGGCCGCGTCCCTCCCGAGCCGTTCCGAGTTCCCGGCGTTCGAACCGGGCGACGAATCCGCGGCACTGCCCGACCGATCCGGGCCTGCGGCGCGCCACGTATCCGCGGCGCCTTCGGACCCGCGGGTGTCCTCGCCGTTCGCCGGCTGTCGCACATCCCAGCTCTCCGAACCCGCCTCGGGCCGCCGCGCACGCTCGGTCATGCCCCGGAGGCGATCGAACGCGCCCGTCCCGGAGTCCACCACCTTCGGATAGCCCTGGCCCGCACCCTGATTCGGCCTGCCGAAGGCGCGGCCCGGCGGGCCGGGCAGTTCCTCACCCCGCAGGATCGCGGTGTTGAGCGCCGTCACGGCCGGGCCGGGATCCACCCCGAGCTGCTCGCCCAGCCGGGTACGCAGGGCCGCGAAGACCTCGAGAGCCTCGTTCCCGCGCCCGGCCGCGGCGAGCAAGCGCATCAGCGTCGCGTGCGCCGGCTCGCCGAAGGGGTCCGCGGCCGCCGCGCGCCGCGCCAGATCCAGCGCGCCGTCCAGGTCGCCGACCGCGGCGCGCGCGGAAAGTTCCAGTGCGTCCAGGGCTTTGGCACGGGCCCCGGCCAGCGTGATGAGTTCCTCGGCGACCGGGCCCGGGGGCAGATCCGCGCCCGGTTCCCCACGCCAGAGCGTGCGCGCGGCGGCGATCCATTCCAGGCAGGCGGCCTCGTCCTCGTCCTCGTGCGCCTGACGCGCTCGCGACTCGTACAGCTCGGCGCGCGCGAGATCGACCTGTTCGGGCGCGATCACCAGGCGATATCCGGCGGGACCGATCTCGAGCACGCCCTCGGGCAGCAGCGCCCGCAACCGCGACACCTGCGTGTGCAGGGCGTTCATCGGCGCGCGCGGCGGCTCCTCGCCCCACACCTCGTCGATGAGCGCGTGCGCGGAGCGACTGCGGCCCGGGTGGGTCGCCAGCGCCGCGACCAGCAGCCGCGCCCGCGCGCCCGGCACCGGCGCGAGCACCCCGCCGCGCCGCAGCGCCACTTCCCCCAGCAGTCCCACGAGGACCGGTTCCGACTCGCCCGCCCGGGCGGTATGCGAAGGAACCGCCGGGGCGGTCGCGCCCGCGGCGGCGAGCCGGGCGGTCCCGGCGCCGTCAGAACCGCTTGTTTCCGAAGACATTCCTCGCCAATCGTAGGTGAGCGGCCGGTCGCCCGTCCGGTTCACCACCGCCGCCGTTCCCCGCCGGGCCCGGCCACCGCCCGCCCCGCCCCCACCGTCCCGCCCGATCCCCCGAATCGACCCGCCGCCCAACGCACATCACGCCGCCGAATCGGCGTCACGCGGGCCCGGCCCGCGCATGATGACGCGGTGGCCCCGCAACCCCTCGCTCGGGCGCCGCACCGGCATGGCGCACGCTGCCGAACCCCTCGGTCAGAGGCGACCAACCGCACGGCGGCTCGATATTCGCGCGGCACCGCCTTCTCCCTCGACCCTGCCGAGTCGCGCGGCAATGTCGAGTCCACGCGGCAACGCCGAATCCCCGCGACAGCCGTCTTCCACACGGCTGTGAGCGGTGGACTGTCCCCCTCTCTCGGGACGGCTGCCGCAGCGGCCCGGCGCGGCAACGCCGGATCCACCCGGCAACGCCAAGTCCCGGCGGCAGCCGTCTTCCAACGCGGCGGTGAGCTGCCGTCGTCTCTCGGGACCACCGCCGCCACGGCCCGGCGCGCCAGCGCCCGGCGCGCCGGGAATCGCCGGTGCGGGGCGTGTGGATACGGCGGTTCCGGGGGCGCGGTCGCCTAGGCTGCTGGTCATGGCGGACTTCGACGTTCATCGGGAAGCGGTCATCGAGGCCGCGCCCGCGCAGGTCCAGGCGCTCATCGACGATTTTCACCGCTGGCGCGAATGGTCGCCGTGGGAGGACATCGACCCGGCGATGGACCGCGTCTACAGCGGCGCGGATCGCGGCATCGGCGCCCGCTACTTCTGGAGCGGCAACCGCAAGGCCGGGCGCGGCGACATGGAGATCACCTCCGCGACCGCCGACGCCATCGGCATCCGCCTGCACTTCGAGAAGCCGTTCAAGGCGACCAACAACATCAGCTTCGAATTCACGCCGCAGGGCGCGGGCACCCTGGTGACCTGGCGCATGACCGGGCAGCAGACCGGGCTCATGGCCCTGTTCGGCAAGCTGATGCCGATGGACAAGATGGTGGGCAAGGACTTCGAGAAGGGGCTGGCCCTGCTCAAGGCCGCCGCCGAATCCTGAGCGCGCCCCGGCCCCGGCCCGCGCACTAGGCTGCGGAGCATGGCTACAGCAGCACAGTGGATCGAGGGGGCGCGCCCGCGCACTCTGCCGAACGCGATCGCCCCGGTCCTGGTCGGAACGGGGGCCGCCGCCTCGATCGACGGCGCGGTGGGCTGGAAAGCGGTGCTGTGCCTGCTGCTTTCGTGCTCCCTCATCATCGGGGTGAACTACGCCAACGACTACTCCGACGGCATTCGCGGCACCGATGACGACCGGGTCGGCCCGCTGCGGCTGGTCGGATCCAAGCTGGCCTCCCCCGCCGCGGTGCGCAACGCGGCCCTGGGCTGCCTCGGTCTGGGCGCGATCCTCGGCCTGATCCTGGTGGCCACCAGCAGCTGGTGGCTGCTCGCGGTCGGCGCGGCCTGCCTGGCCGGAGCCTGGTTCTATACCGGCGGCCGGAACCCCTACGGCTACAGCGGTTTCGGCGAGATCGCGGTCTTCGTCTTCTTCGGCCTGGTCGCGGTGCTCGGCACCCAGTTCGTGCAGGCCGGGCGGGTCGACTGGGCCGGGCTGGCCGGGGCGGTGGCGGTCGGATCGTTCTCGAGTGCCGTGCTGGTGACCAACAATCTGCGCGACATCCCCACCGACGCGGTCTCGGGCAAGACCACCCTGGCCGTCCGCCTCGGCGACACGCGCACCCGCACACTGCACATCGTGCTGCTCGCGATCCCGTTCGCGGCGACCCTGCTGCTGGCCGCGCGCACCCCGTGGGCGCTGGTCGCGCTCGTCGCGCTCCCGCTGGCGGTCAAGGCCAACGAGCCGGTGCGCGGCAACAAGAACGGGCCCGACCTGATCCCCGCGCTGGCGGGAACCGGCCTGGCCCTGCTGGTCTGGTCGCTGGCGATCGAGTTCGCGCTGTCCTTCGGCTGAAGCCCGGCGCGAACCCGCCGCGCCGGCCCTCAGTTGTCGGGAACGAGCACCCCGAGCACCCAGTTCACCAGCGTGATGATGATCGCGCCCAGCACCGCCGCCCAGAACCCGCTGACCGTGATCCCGTAGCTGATGGTGTTGGTGATCACCGCGGTCAGCCACAGCATCAGCGCGTTGATCACCAGCAGGAACAGCCCCAGGGTCAGGATCACGAAGGGCAGGGACAGCAGACTGACGAGCGGCTTCACCAGGGTGTTCACCAGCGCGAAGACCACGGTGACCGCCGCGATGGCGAGCAGCTTGCTCTGCGTGGTGTTCTCGGGACTCTTGATGTCGATGCCGTCGACCCATTCGGCCGCGAGCCAGATGGCGACACCGTTGATGAGCAGACGTAGCAGGAGCGTCATGCCCCGATCGTAGGGGCGAAAGCCCCGCGACGGTGGTCATACCTCACCGGTTCATGATCACCTGTGACAATCACGCGGCCCGATCGAGATGGGCGGCCACGTCCGCGCGCAGCGGCTCGAGGTCCGCGCCCAGCAGTTCCCGGGTGGCCGGATTCGGCGCGCGCAGGATCGCGAGCAGGATGTGCCCGGCCTCGATGCGATCGTCCTTGCGGGCCACCGCCTCGCGCAGCGCGAGCTCGAGAATCTTCTTGGCCTCGCGGGTGAACGGGATGTGCCCGAACCCCGGGCCCTTGCCGCGGAACAGACCGCGGCGCGGCTCCTCGGCGGGCACCGCGCGCTCCAGGGCATCCGCCCCGAAGGTCTCGGCCAGGCTTTCGCGCACCGCGTCCAGGTCGATGCCGATGGACCGCAGCGCCTCGGCGTCCTGTTCGCCCAGTGGTTCACCCGCCCGGGTGCGGGTCAGCGCGGCGCGCACGGATTCGGCGGTGTGCCCGTGCGCGGCGAGCAGTTCGTGCAGTCCGGCATCGGGTGCGGCGAGCAGGCCGAGGAACAGATGCTGGACGTCGATGACCGGCGACCGCAGTTCCCTGGCTTCTTCCTGTGCCCCGACCACCGTGAATTTGGCTGCCCTGGCGAATCTTTCGAACATCAGCGGATGCCGCCTTTCCGGTTGTACTTCTGGTGGACCGCCTGCCGGCTGACCTCGAGCGCGTCCGCGATGGCCTGCCAGGACCAGCCCTGCGTGCGGGCGTTGGCTACCTGGATGGACTCGAGGCGTTCGAGCAGTCGGCGCAAAGCCAGCACGGCCCGCAACCCCACCTGAGGGTCCGGACTGCCGGCCGCGGCCGCCAAAGTCGTCGCTTCACTCATGAATGTCAATTTACGTTGACACCCCGGGTGTGTCAACAAAAATTGACAACCTCCGGATAACGCCGCGTCAGCGCGGTCTCACGGGCACGGCTCGAAGGGCGCGTAGTCGCACACGTGCCCGTCGTGCCAATCCCACACCTCGTCCGACTCGACGGGCACCCCCGCCTGCGAGCGCAGCAGCCAGCCGCGCGGCTCCTTCTCCCACTCGTCCCCGTCGCGATCCCGATACCGGCCGTACGCCTCGGGCTCGCGCGCACCCGGCGGGGATTCGCGATCGGAGACGCCCGTCCGATTGCACTCCCCCGCGACGCTCACCCGCCGCTCGGCCACCACCGGCCGCGTCCGCGAGGGCGCCTCGACCCACGACCCGTCCGTGACATCGACGCCCGCGACCGATCGCGGATACTGACCCAACTCGACTCCCGATTTGTTGTTGTTTCAAACTGTTGAACCAGAACGGGCTATCAGTGAGGGCACCTGCGTGATGAATGGAGTTCCAACCTTCGGCGAGTACATTCGCCGGCTCCGCACCACGGCCAATCGCACCCGCCCGCAGCTCGCCTGGCTCGCCAACCTGTCGGTCCCCTATCTGACGAAGATCGAGGGCGGCGCGAACCCCTCACGCCGCGTCATCGAATCACTCGCCACCGCACTCGAACTCGCGCCGGCGGAGTTCGAATACGCGCTCACCCTGGCCGAAGGACCGCTGCCGCGCATCGAGCCCGACCACCCCGGCCCGGTCGATCTCGAGTATCTGGAACTGCTCAACCCCAAGATCGCCGCCTTCATCTCCGGCACCATGGACATTCTGGCCGTCAACGCCGCGCATGTGGAGGCTTTCCCCGAGCTCGTCCCCGGCTGCAACTATCTGGAATGGATGATGCTCAACCCGGTGTCGCGGACCGTACTGGTCGATTGGGCCGGCGAGGCGCAGCAGGCGGTGAGCTCGTTCCGGCTGCTGCTGGCCCGCACCGGGTACGACGATCGGATCCAGGGGATCCTGAACCGCTGCATGGCGAGTCCGGAGTTCGCGGCCATGTGGCGGAACGACACGGTGGCCAACGAGCGGCGCGATCGGACCAAGCTGGTGCGCGATCCCGAAACCCTGGCCATCACCGAGTTGCGGATGAACATGTGGCGGACTTCCACGAGCCTGCAGTCGTGGATGCTCGTGCTCGGTTCGGGGGTCGATCAGCCCACGGCGGTCACCCGTCCAGTCGCCCGGGAAAGGCCCCGCGCGTCAAGCCCCATTAACACCTTCGGGACGAGTGAAACACCGCCCACTCACCTGCGGAGCACCCCGGCCGATGGCGAATCACCGCTAACCCAGCCAATTCAGCAACTTGACAGCAAACCAATCGACGGGTGATGAACCCTTCTGAACCGACCGCCGTGCCGTGGGAAAACTAGCCGGACCAAGAACCGGTGGCCATGAATTCGGCGAGCACCGCGGCGGGTTCCGCCAGACTCAGCCCCTGACCGGCAACCCAGTCGTCATTGAAATAGGTTCCGGCATAACGGTCTCCGCCGTCGCACAGCAGGGTGACCACACTGCCGGACCGACCGGCGGCGATCATGTCGGCAATCAGGGCGAATGCCCCCCACAGGTTGGTGCCCGTCGAACCGCCGACCCGGCGGCCGAGCACCTGACTCGCGTGCCGGGCCGCCGCGATCGAGCCGGCGTCCGGAACCTCGATCATGGTGTCCACGACCTGGCCGACGAACGAGGGCTCCACCCGCGGGCGGCCGATTCCCTCGATCCGCGAGGACATGCCCGTCTGATACGCCGAGTCGGCGGTCTCGTATCCGCCGTAGAAGGCCGAATTCTCCGGATCCACCACGGCCAGCCGGGTGGCGTGCCGCCGGTAGCGGATGTAGCGGCCGATGGTCGCGCTGGTACCGCCGGTGCCCGCGCCGACCACGATCCAATCCGGCACCGGATGGGCCTCCAGCGCCAGCTGATGGAAGATCGACTCGGCGATGTTGTTGTTGCCCCGCCAGTCCGTCGCGCGCTCGGCGTGCGTGAACTGATCCATGTAGTGACCGTTGGTTTCCCGGGCCAGGCGTGCCGCCTCGGTGTAGATGTCCGGCGACTTCCGCACCAAATGACAGCGTCCGCCCTGCGCCTCGATGAGCGCGATCTTCTCGGGCGAGGTGGAAGCGGGCATGACGGCCACGAACTGCAGGCCCAGCAACTTCGCGAAGTAGGCCTCGCTGATGGCGGTCGAGCCCGAGGACGCCTCGACCACGGTGGTGCCCTCGGTGATCCAGCCGTTGCAGATGGCATAGAGGAACAGCGACCGCGCCAGGCGATGTTTGAGGCTGCCCGTGATGTGGGTGGATTCGTCCTTGAGGTACAGCTGCACCCGCCAGGCCGCGGGCAGCGGATAACGCAGCAGATGCGTGTCGGCGCTGCGCTGGGCATCGGCGTCGATCAGCCGGACGGCGTTGTCGACCCACTCGCGCGGTGCGTAGCGATCGACGCGTTTCATCGGCCGGCCGTCACTTCTCGTCACCGCGCAGGCGCGTCATGAGCTGGTCACGATCGCTGCGGCGCTTGGCGTCCACGGCGGCGATGTCCTGGTTGACCCGGGTGCGCAGGGTCTTGAACAGCACCATCGACAGCGGCAGGGCGATGAGCACCGCGAACAGCGCCGCGACGATGAGGGGCACCTCCACGGACACCAGCTTGGCGGTGCCGATGATGACCGCCACGAGGACGACGACCAGCCCGAGCCGGGCCACCGTGTACAGGGCCAGATCGCGGGCCAGTTTGCGGCCCGCACCTTCGGATGGGGTTGCCTCACTCACGGGCCTCAGCCTAGGTGACGACGAATCGGGCATATGCGGTGGCCCGCGTCGGCGGGGGCGCGAGCGAATTCGCTGAGAGTTCGCTACTCGCGAGTCAAAAGTGACCGCGAACACAGTACGGATATCCGTTTTGTCTATTACTTCCCCTTTACCAAACCGAGACTGTTCGAACACACAGGGGGTGCGGTGCAACGATGTCGCTACTGATGAGGGATCTGACAAAACGGAAAGGTTTGCGAATGACTGCGTTCACCGCGGCGAGCCGCGTAATGGGTTCCGTCAACAGCCAGGAAAGCCTGCTCACCCCCGGCCAGGTGGCGGCCCTGTTCCATGTCGATCCGAAGACCGTTACCCGGTGGGCACACGCGGGACGGCTCGGCTCACTCCGGACTCCGGGCGGTCATCGCCGGTTCCGCGAATCCGAAGTTCTGCAACTTCTCAGGTCCCTCACCACCGAGGCGACTCGCGTCTAACCCTTATTCGAAGTTCCGCGGTGCCGCGGGTACGGACACGGATTACCCTCGGTGACAGGAGGTGAACGACGTGACGTACCTGTTGGCACTCATCGCGTTGGTGACCATCGCGATGCTGTGCTGGAAAGCTTTCGGCCCACAGCGACCGGCCCGCACCGGCACGACTTCGGCCGCCCACAAGCGCATTCTCGGCCCGGATGACGATCCGGAGTTCTTGTGGCGGCTCTCGCGCCAGCACCGGGACGGCGAATCGGGCTCTCCCGATAGCTGACCCTCGATTCCCGGACTGGGCGATCGTCTAGCAAACCAAACGCCCCGTTTACTTCGCCCGTGGTTCACGGGCGGCTCCGGGAAAAGAAACTCCCCGTGCGGCCGGATTCGGCCACGCGGGGAGCTGTCGTTTCGTGAGCCCGCCCGGGGCGCAGGCTTCGGTCAGGCGTCCGCGCCGACCCGATCGTGCTGCCGGATGAATCGCACGATGCGCGCGCCCACCTCGTCCGGTTCCTGCATCAGCACCCCGTGGCCTTTACCCGAATAGACCTCAACTTCCGCGTGCGGCATGTGCTCGGCGATGCGCCGGGTCGCCGCCGCCGGATCCGCGACCAGGGTGTCGCCGCCGTAGACGACCAGCGCGGGCACCGTGATCGACCGCAGTTCGGGGTCCTTCAGCAGCCGGGCCCAGCCGATCGCCATCGGGAACCCCAGCGCCAGCTTGGCCAGCTCGAACTCGCGCGGGGAAACCGTGACCCCGGGCGCGAGCCACTCCATCATCGCGCGCATGTTCTTGTCCGACTTGCCCCGCAGGCCGAACCCGAGCATCTTGAGCAGCACGCTCGCCTTCGGCTTGGTGAACACCCCGCCCGGCTCGACGAGCGTCACGCTCGCCAGCCGCTCCGGCAGGTGCAGCGCGCCCAGCGCCGCGTGCCACGCGCCGTGCGAATAGCCGACCAGGTGCACGCGATCCAGGCCCAGGCCGTCCAGCACCTCGCGCAACCAGGCGGCGATGTCGCGCTCACCCGTGACGGGCGCGGTCTGCACGCTGCGGCCGGCGGTGCCGATCGTGTCGGGCGCGTGGATGATTCGGTCCGCCGCGAACCGCTCGGCCACGATGTGCCAGGACAGGCCGTTGCCGCCCACCTGATGCAGCAGCACCACGGGAACGGCCGCGCCCGAACCGGATCGGCGGACGTGGGTGGTTCCGAAGGTGGTTTCCAGCTCGCTCGTGGTCGCGGGCAGCGGCCACAGCGACTCCAGTTCGGCGTAGACCCGCAGGAACTCCCGCCGCGTGTGCTCGTTCTTGAACCGTCCGATCTTGGCCATGGCCGCCCCTTCGATCTCCGTTGATGATATCAACGTACCACTTAAATGATATGGGCGTACCATGACGGATCTGTCCATCGCCGATCCGGGGAAGAGGTACCGCTTCATGCCGCGTCTAGCCGACCACGATCAGCGGCGAGCCCAGATCACCACGGCCGCACGCAAAGTCATCGCCCGCGGTGGTCTGGCCGCGGCGACGTTCCAGTCGGTGGCGGCCGAGGCCGGTATCTCGGTCCGCCTGGTCCAGTACTACTTCGGGACCAAGCAGGAGGTCCTGACCGCCACCCACCTGGCCGTGGTGATCGCCGCGGGCGAACGGTTCGCCCGCAATGTCGCCGCGCTGGGCGAATCCGCCCCGCCCCGTGCGATTCTGACCGCCGTCTTCACCGAACTCCTGCCCCTGGACGATATCCGCCGCGAAGAGGCGATCATCCTGATCGCCTTCCACACCGCCGCTCTCACGACCGACGAGGTGCAGCCCAAGGACACCGCGGGTCCCGGCATCTGGCTGATCAACGCGGTCACCGAGCAGCTGCGCCGGGCCCGACCGGACGACGACTCCCCCGCCGCCGCAAGGAGACTCGACCTCGACGCGCAACTCCTCGTGGGCGCCGTGGGCGGGCTGACCCAGGGCATGCTGACCATCCCACAGTCCGCGGCGGCGGCGCCGGAACTCGTCGACCACCTACTGGAGAGGTTCCTGAACCCGTAGTCCGCCAGCCGAATTCGACCGGAGATCGGTCATCTCGCCGGGGGCTCGGTGGTCGCGGCGATCCCCGACAGCGCCACCGATGCCGCCGCGATCTCCTCGACCGGCGTATCGGTCAGGCCGTCGACCATGGCAAGCGGCGACAGGTAGGTCCGGGTATTGAGATCGGCGAGAAATGCTTGCCAGCGCGGCAATTGGCGCAGATAGACCTGCTTGTCGTGCAGCAGGAAGGAGACCACCCGCCGCTCGTCCCCGGCGGTGGCGCGCAAGGGGAACACACGGATCTCCCGGACCGCGTCCCACGCGACCCACAACCGGCGCCCGGGAATGGAGAGGCCGTCCGCGTCGATGACGATCTCGTTCCCGGGCCGCGCGGCCCAGAGCAGAAACCCGGTGTAGGCCAGGGTCGGAACGGCCAGTACCACACCGATCCCGAGCAGCCAGCCGGCCGAGAAAACGGCGCCCGCCGCGAACACGATGCCACTGATACTCAGCAGCGGGGCCATCATGCGCAGCGCACCGCCGGCCGATACCCGCACCTCGAGCCGCGCCGCAGCGTCCGGCACCCGCTCCCCACCGCCGGAAATCGGCGTCCGCGGCGTGCCGCCGCTGACGTTCAGGATGCGGGTGTACGCGAGCTTGCGTCGCGTCGCGAAAACGACCCACCCGACGATCACGACGAATACGACCGGCAGCCCCAGCGCCGAAACACCGGTTCGCGCACCGAGAAATCCCAGCAGCACGCCCAGCACCAGAGCGGGCGGGATCAGCACGAGCGTCTGCCGGACGGTGGAGCGCCCCAGCACTTTCTCCGCGCGTTCCCGCGCGATTCGGTCGATCTCCGGGTCCGCGGCGGGCTCGCCCCGCAACAACGCCTTCCGGACATCGGCGTCCAGGTCTCTCCAGTTCGTCATACTCCCCCTCGGTCAGCGGACCGAACCATAACCGACCACAAGGTTTCTCGCCGAAGTCGGGTTCGGGCCGGGGACGGCGGCGTGCCGGGTGCGCGAGCGTGGGAGCGAGGCGGGCGGGATGGCCGCCGTGACGTTGGACTCAGCGGGGTGGGCGGGGAGAGGGGTCGGGCGGGGGAACGTATACGGTGAGCCCGCGAGAGGGCGCTCACACGCGGGCGACACCTCCGATCGGCACACAGTGAGGGACATGATGATCAAGCTTTTCTCGGCCGCCGCGCTGACCGCGACCGCCGCCACCCTGCTGGTGCTGCCCGCCGCCCCCGCCCAGGCTCGGTCCCTGACCTGCGACCGCGCGATCGAGTTCATCAACGCCGCCGTCGACGCCAGCGGCGGCACCTACGACGCGGAGACCGCCCGCGCCCTCGCCGACCGCCTGCGCACGGTGGCCCTGCTCTCCGGCGGCGCAGAACAGGCCGCGATCACCGCCTACGCCGACGCCCTCGTCGACGACAACGTCACCGAGATGACCCCCTTCACCGACGAGCTCAACCGCGCCTGCGCCTGAGCGACATCGGCATGATTCCCACCGAGAGCCCGGTCAGCGAGCTGTTCTCGCGCTGACCGGGGTTTCGGCGCGGCCGGGATGTCACCTGGGCGGCGTACCCTCGCCCGCATGTGCCGCAATATCAAAACCCTGCACAACTTCGAGCCGCCGGCCACTTCGGACGAGGTACAGGCCGCGGCGGTGCAGTATGTCCGCAAGATCAGTGGGGCGACCAAGCCGTCGCACGCCAACCAGGAAGCGTTCGATCAGGCGGTCGCGGAAATCGCGGCCACCACCATGCGACTGCTGGCCAACCTGACCACGCACGCGCCGCCCAAGGACCGCGAGGTCGAGGCGGCCAAGGCCAAGGCCCGTTCGGAGCTGCGCTTCGCGCGCTGACCGGCTAGTTCAGGCCGGCGTACGAGTGCAGGCCGCTGACCACGATGTTGATGATGAACAGGTTGAACAGCATCGCCACGAAGCCGGCGATGTTGATCCACGCCGCTTTCGTGTCGCGCCAGCCGGAGGTCGCGCGGGCGTGCAGGTACGCCGCGTACAGGACCCAGGCGATGAAGGACACCGTTTCCTTCGGGTCCCAGCCCCAGAAGCGGCCCCAGGCCGCCTCGGCCCAGATCGCGCCCAGGATCACGCCCGCGCCGAAGATCGGGAAGCCGATGATGGTGGTGCGGTAGGCCAGGCGGTCGAGGGACTCGGCGTCGGGGAGGCGGCGGGCCAGGTTGCCCCAGATGCCGGAGGATTCCGACCCCGCGGGCTGGCGCAGGCGGTACAGGAACAGCAGGCTGGCCACGCCGGAGACCAGGAAGACGCCGGAGCCGATCGACACGACGGTCACGTGCACCGGCAGCCAGTACGACTTCAGCGCGGGCACCACGGGCGCCGCGTCCGCGTGCAGCACCGTGCCGGCCAGGAACAGCAGGATCAGCACGGGCGTCAGCAGGAACGCCCACATGCCCCGGTACCGCTCCTCGCGCAGCAGCACCAGGCCGATGAGAACCGCTGCGGCACAGGACATGCTGGTGAACTCGTACATGTTGCCGAGCGGGAAGCGGTGGGTCGCGAAGCCGCGCAACACGATCGAGAGCAGGTGCAGCGCGACCGCGACGAACAGCACCGAAAAGCCCATGGAGCCCAGGCGTTCGGCGAACGGCCGTTTGGGTTCCTCGATGACACGGCCGGGTGTGACCGAGTCCGAGTCCACCCCGCCGCCGGCCGTGACCAGCTGTCGCGGCGGCGCGGTCCGCGCGACCGCGAACTGCCACACCAGCATGATCCAGACCAGCGCGTACACCACGATGGCCGACTTGAACGCGAGATCGCTGTAGGAGGCGATGGTCTCGTCGATCGGCATTACTTGTCTCCCGTGCTCTCGGTCAGCAGCCGTTCACGCAGTCGGTCGAATTCGCCACCCCAGCCGGCCTGGTCGGTGCGGGCCAATCCACCCATTTCTACTACGGTACGTCGTTTTGCCTCGGGGTCATCCGCCGGGTATACCCGCAGCCAGATACGGCGTCGCTTGACCAACAGCGACACCAGCAGTCCGGCCATCATGGTGAGCGCGGAGATCAGCACCCACTGCTGCGCCGGATCGTGCGAGACCTGCAGGTTCACGAATTCCTGCGCACCGTCGAAACTCACCTTGGTGCCGTCGGCCAGCGTCACCGACTCGCCCGCGAAGAGATTCGCGCGCTGCTCCTTGGTGAGCCGTCCCTGCTTGATCATCTCCGGATCGAGCGCGAACAGCGACTGCGCCCGCCCGGTGTCCAGCCCGGTGTCGCCGACGTAGATGTCCACGGCCACCGCCGGATCCTGCATCGACGGGAACGCCGAGGTCAGCAGCGACCCGTGCAGCATCGCGGTCGGCGCGAACAGGCCCTGGATCGCGATCTGGTGCTTGCGCCGTTCGGTCTCGTTCGGGTACATGCCGCCGGGCGGGTCGATGCGCAGCACACCGGAGGACAGGAACGTGGTGGCGTCGTCCGGCCGCCACTGGATGGTCTCGGTCCGGGTCTGGCCGTTCGGGAAGGTCACCGTGAAGGTCGGCGCGAAACCGTGTCCCTGCAGGTAGATTCGGTCCCCGCCGACGCGCAGCGGATGATTCACCTGAATGGTGGTGTCCCGCCAGGTGTTCGAGTCCAGATCCCCGCCGGACTGGTAGGAGATGTCGGAGGTGAACATCTCGGCCTGCCCGTTCGGCAGGTAGTCGGCCTTGAAGTTCTTGACCCGCACGCACAGCGGCGTCAGCCCGGTGCCGTCCACGACGTTGCCCGCGCGGAAGGAGTCGAAGACCGCCGGGGAGGTGGTGCAGAAGCCGGGCCCGTCGTTGGCGATGACCACCACGTTGCCCTCGTAACCGAGCAGTTTGCCCAGCGCGATGGACGCGAGCAGCCCGACCAGCGCCAGGTGGAAGACCAGGTTGCCGGCCTCGCGGGTGTAGCCCTTCTCCGCCGAGAGCGTGATCTCGCCCTCGCGCGAGCCGGGCGTCACCACGGTCCGCCAGCCGCGTAATTGCTTGCGCGCCTGCGCGATCACCGCGTCGGCATCGGAATCCGCTTCGCCCGCATAGTGATGCGGCAGCCGCGACAGATTGCGCGGCGCCTTCACCGGCGGCGTGCGCAGCGCCCGGTAGTGATCGAACACGCGCGGCAGGATGCAGCCCACCAGCGAAACGAACAGCAGCACATAGACGGCCGTGAACCAGAAGCTGGAGAACACGTCGAACAGCTGGAAGCGATCCATCCACGGGCCCAGCGTGGGCCGGTCCGCGATGTACTGCTCGGTCTTCTGCTGATTCAGGCTGCGCTGCGGCAGCAGCGCGCCGGGAATGGCCGCCAGCGCGAGCAGGAACAGCAGCATCAGCGCGGTGCGCATGCTGGTGAGCCCGCGCCAGGTGTTGCGCGCGATCGCGAGGATCCGGCGCGGCACGGACTGGCGCGGCGGGCGGGCGGGGGCCGGGGATTCGATGGTCGTTGTCATGTCAGATCGGGAGGGTCACATTCGAGACGAAGGCGTCCCGGACCCAGGCGACGAATTCGCCCCAGGCCCCGGTCACCAGGGCGATACCGACGGCGACCAGGAGCAGGCCGCCGATCACCTGAATGGTGCGGGAGTTGCGGCGCAACCAGCCGACGCCGCGCAGCGCGGTCGCCGAGCCGAAGGCCAGGATGATGAAGGGCAGGCCGAGCCCGAGGCAGTAGGCCACGGTCAGCGCCACGCCGCGGGCGGCGGTGCTGCCCTCGGTACCCGCGGAGACGGAGATGACCCCGGACAGGGTGGGGCCGAGGCAGGGCGTCCAGCCCAGTGCGAACACCCCGCCGAGCAGCGGTGCGCCGATCAGCCCGCTGATCCGGCGCGGTTCCATGCGGGTGTCGCGCTGCAGCGCCGGGATCATGCCGATGAACGCCAGGCCCATGATGATGGTGACCACACCGCCGATGCGCTGCAGCAGCTCGCTGTTCACGTTCAGCATCTGGATCGCGCCGAACACCGAGGCCGAGGCCAGCACGAACACCACGGTGAAACCGGCGACGAACAGGCCGGCCGCGCCCGCCACGCGCAGGCGGCCGCGCGAGCGTTCGGCGGTCGCCGTGCGCTGGGCCGCGTCACGTTTCGCGGATTCGACGGTCACCGGCGGTGTCTCCGCGCCGACCACACCCGCCAGGTACGACAGATAGCCGGGCACCAGCGGCACCACGCACGGGGACGCGAACGAGACGAGCCCGGCCAGCAGGCACGCGCCGAGCGCGAGCAGCAGCGGGCCGCTCGCCGCGGTCTCCTGGAACGAATCACCCACGCTCGCAAGCACACTCACCGAGTTCACGACTTCGGCTCCCGCGCGATCTCCTCGACCACCGGCTGCAGATCCTCCTGCAGCAGCGACCGCAGGAACACCGCCGCCACCCGATGGTCACGGTCGAGCACGATCGTGGTGGGGATGACGCTGGTCGGGAACTTGCCGCCGAGCGCGAGCAGGGTGCGCATGGACGGGTCGTAGATGGAGGGGTAGCCGACCTTGTTGTCGGTGACGAAATCCTGCGCCTTGTCCTGCTGGTTGTCACGGACGTTGATGCCGAGGAAGGCCACGCCCTTGTCGCGAGTGGCCTCGTAGACCCGTTCCAGTGCGGGCGCTTCGGCCCGGCAGGGGCCGCACCACTGACCCCACAGGTTGATCACGACGACCTGGCCCGGGAAATCGCTGACCGACACGGTCTTTCCGGCGGTCATCAGATCCGGTCCGGAGAGCGTGCCGATCGTGCCGCGCGAACTCGGCGGGTCGTAGCGAATGTCGGTCTTGCCGCCGGGTGAGACGAAATCGAAGGTGCCGCCCTGCGCCACCGCGTCCTTGCCCGCTGTCGAGCATCCGGCCAGCGCCGCCCCCAGGGTGACGCTCGCCAGCAGGATCGATACCGTGCGCCGGAGTGCTCCGGGCCGGGACGCGATGGTGCGGGTCATGCTCCCGTCGCCTTGGGATCCGAGGCCCCCGCCGGTTCGGAATAGACGATGTCGATCAGCGTATCGCCCTGGTAGACCAGGGAAGTCAGCGATGCGAGCGAGCACTGCCGGTTGCGCGGATCGTGCCAGAGCCGCTGACCCTGCAGGAAGCGGCGCAGCGTCCACACCGGCAGCTGATGCGAGACCAGCACGGCTTCGCGCCCGGCCGCCTCGACCCGGGCCTTGTTCGCCGCGGCCAGCATGCGGTGCGCGATCTGCAGGTACGGCTCGCCCCAGGACGGGGTGAAGGGGTCGCGCATCTTCCACCAGTGCCGCGGCTTGCGCAGCGCGCCGTCGCCGATGGAGACCCGCAGGCCCTCGAAGGTGTTGCCCGCCTCGATGAGGTTGTCATCGGTGCGGATGGTCAGACCGTGATGCGCCGCAATGGGTTCCGCGGTCTCCTGCGCGCGCTGCAGCGGCGAGGCGACCACCAGCGCGATATCGTGCCCGGCCAGCGTGCGGGCCACGGTCTGCGCCTGCGCGCGCCCGGTGGTGGACAGCTGGAAGCCCGGCAGGCGGCCGTACAGGATGCCCTTGGGGTTGTGCACCTCACCGTGCCGCATGACGTGCACGATGGTCTCGACGTCGTCGGCCACCGACCCGGGCAGGATGAGCCCGCTGGTCGACGGGGCCGCGGGGGAAACGGGAAGCGCTTCCGGGGCAACGTCTTCCGAGGGGACATCGACGGAGTCGGTCGCGACGACAGCGTCGCCCGAACCGTTCACGGACTCGGTCGCGCCGTCGGCCACGTCGGCGTCGATGGCCGCCGATTCGACGACGGCGGCGGAATCGGCAACGTCGGCGGATCGGGTCGCGGCGTCACCCGAATCGGTCGCGACGTCCAGCGACTCGGCCGCGACGGCGGCTTCGGCAGCAGCCGATTCCGCGACGGCGGCGGTTGATTCGGTCGCGGCGCCTGCCGAATCGGTTGCGGCGCTGTCGGTCACGAGTGCCGCCTCCTCGACGGCCACGAACTCGACCTCGGCCGAGACCGGCTCGGGCGCGGTCACCGGCTCGATCTCGACCGCGGCCACGATCTCCTCGGCCTCGATGACGGCCGCGGATTCGAGATCACCGATGACAGTGGACTCGGAATCACTTGCGGCGGTGGCGGATTCACCGGCCTCATCGGACTGCGTGGCGGTCGCGTCGGGTCCGGCAGCGGAAGTCTCGGACCCGGCGGTGCGCTCGGTGGTGGAATCGGCGTCCGGGGCCAGGGCCGCGGCGACGGCGAGCAGCACGTCCACCGGCGGCTGGGACCGGGACTCGCTCGGGGCGACGGCGGCTGCCTCGCCGCTCTCGGCCAGTTCGGCCTCGGTCTGGCGGATGGAGTCCAGCAGTCGGGCGGCTTCGCCGGGCGAGAGGGGCGCGGACTCGGGGGCGGGCAGACCGGACTCGGGGTGGGAACTCACGCGGCGGATCCTTCGGGAGTGGCGGCGGCCGCGGCACGCGCGGCGGCGGGGAGGGCGGCGGCGATGCGATCGAAAGCGTCCTCGTCGAGAGCCGCGGACACGAACCACGCTTCGAACGCGCTCGGGGGCGCGTAGACGCCCGCGTCCAGCAACGCGTGGAAGAAGGCGGGGAAACGCCAGGTCTCGGCCGCCTTGGCGGCGGCATAGTCGGTGACCGGGGTGTCGGCGAAGAACACGCTCACCATATTGCCCGCGAATTGCACCTGATGCCGGACGCCTTCGGCGCTCAGCGCGCCGGTGAGCAGTCCGCCCAGCCGCTCGGCGTTCTTGTTCAGCGTCGCGTAGACCTCCGCGTCCGCCGTGCGCAGCGTGGCCAGGCCCGCCGCGACCGCGACCGGATTACCCGACAGCGTGCCCGCCTGATAGACCGGGCCCAGCGGGGCCAGCTTGTTCATGATCTCGGCGCGGCCGCCGAACGCCGCCGCCGGCAGGCCGCCGCTCATGACCTTGCCGAAGGTGTAGAGGTCGCCCGCGACACCTTCGATGCCGTACCAGCCCGAGGCGCTGACCCGGAAACCGGTCATCACCTCGTCCATGATCAGCAGCGCGCCGTGCTCGGACGTGAGTGCGCGCAGGCCCGCGTTGAAACCGGGCAGCGGCGCGACCGCGCCCATGTTGCCCGCCGCGGCCTCGGTGATGACGCACGCGATCTGATCCGGATGCGCGGCGAACGCGGCGGCCACGGCTTCGAGATCGTTGTACGGGAGCACGATGGTGTCGCCCGCCTGCGCGCCGGTCACGCCGGGCGAGGTGGGCAGGCCCAGGGTCGCGACGCCGGACCCGGCGTCGGCCAGCAGCGCGTCCACGTGCCCGTGGTAGCAGCCGCTGAACTTGATGATCTTGGAGCGGCCGGTGAATCCGCGCGCCAGCCGGACCGCGCTCATGGTGGCCTCGGTACCGGAATTGACCAGGCGCACCCGCTCGACCGGATCGACCCGCGCGGCGATGGCCTCGGCCAGCTCGATCTCCGCGGCCGTCGGGGCGCCGAAGGACAGGCCGCCGACCGCGGCGCGCTGCACCGCCTCCACGACCGCCGGGTGCGCGTGCCCGAGAATCATCGGACCCCAGGAACACACCAGATCGACGTACTCGTTGCCGTCGGCGTCGGTGAGCGTGCACCCGCTCGCGGACGCGATGAAACGCGGGGTGCCGCCCACCGAGTGGAAGGCTCGCACCGGTGAATTCACGCCACCCGGAATGACCGCCGCGGCGCGTTCGAAGAGCTGGGCTGACACCGGCACCGACGCCTGGGTCACACGCGGAGAAGAACTCACGGCGTCCAGTCTCTCAGCCGCCGCAACCCCGTCGACGACAGGGTGTAGGAGAGTGTGCCGCCCCACACCCCGAACCCCGATCCATCCACAACCATCCACAGCGTCCGTCCACAACGATCCGCAGTGTCAATCCACACCCATCCGCAGCGTCCATCCACAACGATCCGCAGTGCGCCGCGGAGACGCGCCGGGGCTCCGCGCGGCGCGGAACGCGCCGAGTCGGCGGCCGGGCGGGCAACACGCGGGAGCGGGAAAGCGGGAGTTTGGTCGCTGAGAGGTTGCTGATGCGTAATCTCGCGGGGCAGGAGCGAACTCGGTCGAGAAGGGCGGAACGGTATGCGGGGCATTGGTTTCGGAGCGGCGATCGTGGCGGCGGCGGCCGGGGGTGCGCTGTGCTGCGGGGCCGGGACGGCTGCGGCGGGCACGCCGATCGCGCAGCCGGACCAGGGGCGAATCGGGGTGCAGCTCTCCCACGAGGAGACCGCGAGCATCGCCGCCGGCCCGGTCCCGGCGGTGTTCAGCATGTTCGTGCCGCTGAGCCGCATGGGTGCGGGACTGCATCCCGAGACCACCATCCCGAGGGACCAGAACGGCGCGGTGCACGCGTCGCTGCGGCAGGTGATGACCGAGGCCGCCGATCATCCCGACGGCACGGTCACCATCTTCCTGAACGCGCCCGGCACCCGCAACGGCCGGGTGCTGGATGTTTACCAGAACTGGAAGTAGTCGCCACACAGCCTGATTCACACCGCATCGGAGAGGCTGGACGCCGGGTGCGCACGGTGCACATCCGGCGTCTGCCCGGCCGCGGTCAGATCAGCGGCAGTCCCAGGCAGAAAGCGGCCCAGCCGGTGCTGAGCAGGCAGTTCAGCTGCACCGGTAGTAGATCGAGCAGGGATGACGCGGCGGGGCGGACGTCCGGGCCCACCGGCCGCACCGCATCCGCCGCCACCGGCCGCGCGCGATCGATGCTCGCGATCGGCGGAATGCTCGTGGCGGACGCGGATCGAACCGGCGACACGGCCCGCTGCAAGACGGCCGGCGCTTCGATCCGGGTTTCGGACGCCGGCTCACCCGCGACGGCGGGGGTGGCCGCCACGGCACCGGCGAAGCCCGCCGCGAGCACGACCAGGATGACGCGTTGCAGAGAATCCGTACGCTTCATGTATCCCATTGTCGGGCGATACCACCGGCTCTCACCAGCGAAACAACGACTTCGCGCGCCCGCGTCCGGCGTGTTCACGCCACCCGGTCACCGTCGCGGAACGCCCTCGGGAACGCCACGAACCGGAAGCCTCAGCGCGCGACTCGCGCGACCCGGACAACCCGGGCGACCAGATCGATGAACACCAGCCCCGCGACCGTCATCACGGCGGCGGACAGCGCCAGCCACGGCCCCGAATAGCGGGTCGCCTCGAAGCCCGGGGATTCCCCGACCGGCTGGAACCATCCGGTGTGAATGCCGTTGCGCCAGCACCAGATCGCGAGGACCGCGAGGGCCGGTGCGAGCACGAACTCGGCGAGCACGGCGAGCAACCGCATCACCCCGCCTCCTTCTCCTCGTCACGTCGCGCGGCGGTCTTGTCCAGTGCCACCGCGGGGTCTGCCGCGGTCTCGTCCGCCGTCGCCTTCGCGACCGCGGCGTCGGCCGCGGACTCGTCCGCCGCGCCCGGAGGCACGACCTGGTCTTGCACGGCCGTTGTACCCGAAGTCTCCTCGACCAGCGCGGTCAACTCGGCCCGCAGCACACGGTGATCGCGTGCCCACGCCTGCACCAGCTGCCCGGATTTCAGTTTCAGGCCGATACCCTTGCGCCTCCGCGGCACCCCGGTCAATTCGCCCAGGGCGCGCGCGGATTCCCAGTCCTCATCATCCCAGGAGTCCTCGTCGATCTCCGGGAGCACCGCCGCGATGTCGGACACAGCGAGGGATTCGGTGCCCTCGCGCAGGGTCTCGGTGGTGAGTTCGACGCTGATGTGCCGCCGGCCCGCGATCACCTGCAACCAGACGAATCCCGCCAGCAGCAGGGAGCAGAAGACCAGCCCGAACCAGTGCAGGGGGCCGCCGCGCACGATCTCCAGGATCAGAATGATCCCGCACAGCACCGGCCCGTAGGCGATGGTGCGATACCGCGCGCCGGGCTCGGAGAACAGCACGGCGGGGGCTTTCTCGCTCATAACGAGAACCTAGCGGGGGCCGCGGACCGCCCGCGCGATAGGTGCACGGTTTCTAGCCGAGCAGACCTGGAATCAACAGCACGGCGAGGGTGAGCAGGCCGAAAAGAAAAAGTAGGCCGAATGCCAGCACGTCTCGCCGAAGGCTGTGCGGCTGCTGGATCACCACTCGCATCGTTGCCTCCGCCTCTCCGGAGTCAAACTCGCCATGGCACAACGCATGACGACCGACTTCCGGTTCCCGAACTCTCTGTGACTGCCCTCACCATACCCGTTAGTAAGCTTGTAACAAACTTCGCACCCCGGATTGTGCATCGGGACGGTCGCCCGAACCCGAATCCACAGGGCGGCATCGCGATACCGCCCCGCACACGGGTGCCCTCCGTCGCCGCGACCTGCGCCGAACCGGCGAAATCCGTGGCAGCAGTGCGCGGTTGCGCTTCACAGCAATGGACACCCCGCCGGATGGCCTGCCACCACGCCACCCACGCGGTGATCGAGGGTCGCGGTGTGCACGCCGTCGCGGTCCATCAGTCGCCGATCCGCCGCCCTGTCGACGACGCGGCCGCGCCTGACCGGCCTTCAGCAAGTCCAGCGCCGCTTCTGCGCGGCGCGCGCGGCTGGATCCGGCCAGTGCACGGCTCGATCCAGCCGGCGCGCGGTGCGCGGTTCGTTCCAGCCGGAGCGCGATCCGCGTCTCAGTCCAGCCAGTGCGCGGCTTCGGTGGCCCAGTAGGTGAGCACCATGTCGGCGCCCGCGCGCCGAATCCCCAGCAGGGACTCCAGAATCGCGCCGCGGCGGTCGATCCAGCCGTTCTGCGCGGCGGCGGTGATCATCGCGTACTCACCGGAGATCTGATACGCCGCGACCGGCACCGTGGACTGGTCCGCGACGTCGCGCAGGATATCCAGGTAGGACATGGCGGGCTTGACCATCACGATGTCCGCGCCCTCGGCCAGATCCAGCTGCAGTTCGCGGATCGCCTCGCGCCGGTTGGCCGGATCCTGCTGGTACGTACGGCGATCGCCCTCGAGGGACGAGCCCACCGCCTCGCGGAACGGGCCGTAGAACGCCGAGGCGTACTTGGCCGCGTAGGCCAGGATGCCGGTGTCGGTGTGCCCGGCCGCGTCCAGCCCGGCCCGGATCGCGCCCACCTGACCGTCCATCATGCCGCTGGTGCCCAGCAGATCCGCACCGGTTTCGGCCTGGGACAACGCCATTTCCACGTAGCGGCGCAGGGTCGCGTCGTTGTCGACGCCGCCGTCGCCGTTCAGCACCCCGCAGTGCCCGTGGTCGGTGAATTCGTCGAGGCAGGTGTCGGCCATGACGACCGTGGACCCGCCGACCTCGTGCACCAGCGCGCGCAGACCGCGGTTGAGGATGCCGTCCGGGTCGCTGGCTCCGCTGCCGAGCGCGTCCTTGTCCTGCGCGCGCGGCACGCCGAACAGCATGAGCCCGCCCACGCCGGCCGCGACGGCCTCCACGGCGGCCTTGCGCAGCGAATCCATCGAATGCTGGTAAACGCCCGGCATGGAAGAGATTTCGCGCGGCTCACCGAGTCCGTCGGCCACGAACATCGGGAGAATCAGTTGCCGCGGCTGCAGGGTGGTCTCGGCCACCAGACGGCGCATCGCGGGGGTACGGCGCAACCGCCGCGGGCGGTCCATTCCGGTCATAGTCGCATGATATGCCCGCGCGATCGGCGGGTTCGCGCGGCCCGTGCCCCGGCCGCGAACCGCTCCCCCGCGCCGTCGCGGCTCGTCACCGCGCGCTCGCGTCGTACCAGGTAGCCCACGGTCAGCACCGGATTTTGTCGGTGTCCCCGGGTAGAATCGAAGATGTGTTCGACGGGTTGGCGCGGGGATTCGAACACCTGGATCCCCGGGCCGCACCCGGTACGCGATGGGAGGATCGGCAATGCTGGCAGCCGTAACGAATATGTCCGACAAGACCTCGGTGCCCAAGAAGGGCGAGGCGATCGATCACACGTGGCGGCCGCTGTACAAGCAGCCGCTGCCGGCGGGGCGGCCGCGCACCTGGTACGTCCAGCACAATCGGCGGCTCAAGGCCATGCGCCTGGCCATCGCGATGCTCGATTCCGGCGTCTTCGCCGCGGACCTGGCCACCAATGACAAGATCCGCGACACCGCCGAATCCGTTGGCGTGCACTGGCCTTCGGATGCCACCTGCCGCATGGTGCGGCGCATGATGCAGGCTCAGCGCTGAGTCGGTGCGGGTCCGGCGCCGGAGGGGCGGCGTCCGGACCCGCACAACCCACCCGAAACCGACACCGCGGCAAACATATTCACTACTATTCGCCTCACCCCGGCCGCGCACCGACAGCCGCCGACGCGCGCGCCCGCGAACCCAGGTCCTGACGTCAGAAAGTGAACCGCCGCAACAACCATGGCCACGCACCCCCGCCGCCCCGCCGTTCTCGGCCGGAGCCCGCGCAGCCACCCGACTGTGCTCGGCGGATCGGCGGCGCCCACCAGCGCGCGGCAGGCTTCGAACGATGACGCCCCAACGCCGAGCGAAAGCACGGCATCGATCCGTGCGCTGCCCGCGATCACGTCGCACCGGCCGCACCTCGTCACCGGTCCGCGTCCGCCGCGCAGAGTGCGGCTGTGGGCCGAGGGGAACACCGCTCACGTCGTGATCCACGCGACCTGCGCACCCGCCCTACTCGCGACGCGCGACTCCGCCGCCGCACCCGGCAGGACCGCGGAACCCGTCGGACCGCCCCGGCCAGGTCACGCGACCGCGCCGACCACGAACCGGACGGTGGGCGTGCGCATCTCGATCCGCGAGCCGCACGCCACCACACCGCGCCGATCGGACGACCCGGTCGATATCGCACGGCCGGAGCTCGGCGTACGGTCACGAGCGCACACGGCCGCGTCGGCGCCGCCGACAACCGGGCGGCTTCCCGCGGCGTGCCGCACCGTTCCCCGAAACGGCAACGGGCCCCGCATCATCGGATGCGGGGCCCGGAAGCCGAAAAGTACTGCCGACGACCTATCGGCTGCGGCGGCTCTTCTTGCGCGGCGGGGGCAGCAGGCCCTCGGCGCGCAGGTGGGCGGCGTGCTCGGCGAGGGACTCGACGAGCGGGCCGACCTGGGCGATCTCGGGCTGCACGTCCACGCGCAGGCCGAACTCGATCGCCGTCTCGGCGGTCTTGGGGCCGATGCACGCGACGATGGTGCGCGCGTGCGGCTTACCGGCGATGCCGACCAGGTTCCGGACGGTGGAGGACGAGGTGAACAGCACCGCGTCGAAACCGCCGGTCTTGATCATCTCGCGGGTCTCCGCCGGCGGCGGGGACGCGCGGACGGTGCGGTACGCGGTGACGTCGTCGATCTCCCAGCCGCGGTCGCGCAGCCCCTCGGCGAGGGTCTCGGTGGCGATGTCGGCGCGCGGCAGCAGCACCCGGTTCACCGGGTCGAAAACGTCGTCGTAGGGCGGGAAATCGGCCAGCAGGCCCTCCGAGGACTGCTCCCCGGACGGGATCAGTTCGGGATTGATGCCGAAGGATCGCACCTTCTCCGCGGTCGCCTCACCGACGCAGGCGATCTTCACGCCGGAGAACGCGCGGGCGTCGAGCCCGAACTCGCCGAACTTCTCCCACACCGCGCGAACGGCATTGGTGGAGGTGAACACGACCCACTGGTAGCGCCCGTCGACCAGGCCCTTCACCGCGCGCTCCATCTGCGCGGGGCTGCGCGGCGGCTCGACGGCGATGGTCGGGACCTCCATCGGAATCGCGCCGTGCATGACGAGCTTCTCGCTCATCTCACCGGCCTGCTCCTTGGTGCGCGGCACCAGCACGGTCCAGCCGTACAGTGCCCGCGACTCCCACCACGAGGTCTTGGAACGCTTCTCGACCTCTTTGCCGACCGTGACGATCAGCGGCCCGACCAGCTCGGACGCCGCGTTGTTCAGCGTCGCCAGCGTGGTGTCGATGGTGCGCTGCTGGCGCGTGGTGCCGCGCACGGTCACCGCGACCGGGGTCTGCGGCGCCATGCCGTGCTCGACCAGCGCGCTGGCGGTCTCGGCCAGATGCCCGGAGGTGGCGTGCAGCACCAGCGGGCCGGGCGCGGCCGCGACGGCCGCCCAGTCCACCTCGCCGCGCACGTCGACCTCGGTGTGGCTCGAACCCAGTTCGATACCCGCGTAGGCCGGCACGGTGGTGCCCGCGGACAGGCCCGGCAGCACCTCGAACATCATGTGCGAGCGGGTGACCGCGTTGACTTCCTGGATCACCGAATCGGTGGTCAGCGGGTCGCCGGACACCAGCCGGACCACGTCGAACCCGTTGCGGGCCTCGGTGATCAGGGTCTTGGCGACCTCGGCGGCATCGCCCAGCGCCGGGCGCACGTCGACCGGGCGCTCACCGTCGGCGGCGGGCTCGACCGCGGCGCCGATCAGGGCGAGCACGCCCTTGTCGACATCGGGATCGGTGAAGGCCAGCGTGGCCCGGGTGAGCACCTCGCGGGCGCGCACCGTGAGCAGCGCCGGATCGCCGGGCCCGGATCCTACGAAGAGGATCCGCCCGGGATGCTTCTTGGTGGCTCGACTCATCGAATGTTCTCCATTGGGCTGGGAGTGGTGCTGCTGTCGTTGGATTCCTCGGCCGCCGGGTTGCCATCCCCGGGGTCACTGAGCAGGTCGCGCGCCCCCAGCTCCAAGAGCTCACGCGCCAGTGCCCGGCCCAGTTCCGCGGCGTCCGCGGGTGAGCCGACCACTGAGGCCCGGATGGTGTCCGAGCCGTCGATCGCCGCCACACAACCCCGCAGCGACAGTTCGTCGAAGATCCGGCCGTCGTCGTCGATCGATTCGACGACCTCGGCCAGCGCGCCGATCGGCGCCGTGCAACCGGCTTCCAGTTCGGCCAGCAGCTCGCGCTCGGCGGTGATGGCGGCACGGGTGCCGGCATCGTCGAGCGCGGACAGGATGGTCACGAGTTCGGTGTCCTCGCTGCGGCATTCGACCGCGAGCGCGCCCTGCGCGGGAGCGGGCAGCATCTGCACCGGCTCCAGCGATTCGGTGATGACGTCCAGGCGGTCGATGCGGGCCAGCCCGGCCCGCGCCACCACGACGGCATCGAGTTCACCGTTGGCCACCTTGGAGATGCGGGTGTCGAGATTGCCGCGCAGCGGCACGATCACGACACCCAGCCCCAGGGCCTTGAGCTGTGCGGACCGCCGCGGCGCGGAGGTGCCGATGACCGAGCCCGGCGGCAGTTCACCCAGCACGAGACCGTCGCGCGCCACCAGGGCGTCGCGCGGATCCTGGCGGGGCGGGACCGCGGCGATGTTGAAACGCGGGTCCTGCGCGGTGGGCAGATCCTTGTACGAGTGCACGGCGATGTCGACCGTGCCCGCGCCCAGTTCGTCGCGCAGCGCGGCCGTGAACACGCCGACGCCGATCTCCTGCACGGGTGCGGCGGACTGATCACCGGCGGTCTTCACGATCACCAGTTCGGCCTGCTGCCCGGCGGCGATCAGGGCGTCGCGCACATGCCCGGCCTGGGTCAGGGCCAGCAGGCTGCCGCGGGTACCGATCCGCCACGGGGCGTCGATTGTTCCACGCAATGTCTCGAGCCCTGTCTGTGTTTCCTGCACCATCGCTCCGGTCATGCGGTCAGCCCCTGTTCGTCCCCCGAGTGGGCGGCGGTGAAATCGTCGGCAAGCTCGCCGCGCGCGGCGATTTCCATCGGCGCCGCAACCGCCTGCGCCGCACCGGGTTTGAGCTCGAACAGCTCACGCAGCGCCTCGGCGTAGCTGTCGCCGCCCGGCGTGGAAGCCAGTTGCTTGACCCGCACCGTCGGCGCGTGCAGCAGTTTGTCGACGACCCGGCGCACGGTGCGCGCGACCTCTTCGCGGTGCGCGGCGTCCAGCCCGGGTAGTCGGGAGTCCAGGCGTAGCATTTCGGCCTCGACGACGTCGGCGGCCATCTGCCGCAGCGCCGCCACAGTCGGCGTCACCTCGGCCATGCGCTGTCCCGCAAGGTATTTGGCGAGCTCATCGGCCACGATGCCGCGCGCGGCGGCGGTGTCGTCGGCGGCAGCACCGGCCGACGGATCGCGCTGCAGCGTCTCCATGTCGATGACGGTCACCCCGGGCAGCCCGGCGACCGCGTGCTCCACGTCGCGGGGCAGACCCAGGTCGCAGATGACCAGCTGGTCGCTCGCGCGGCCGGCCGAGAGCGCCCGATGCACATCGGCGATGCTCACCACGGTGCCGACCGCGCCGGTACAGGTGACGACCACCTCGGCCGCGGCCATCGCCTCGGCCAGGCTGTCCATCTCCATCGCCTCGGCGGCGACGCCGTGCATGGTGGTGGCCGTATTGGCAAGGCGCTCAGCGCGTTCGAGGGTGCGGTTCACCACGATGATCCGCTCGACCCCGGCCCGCGCCAGCTGCGCCACCGCGAGCCCGCCCATGGCGCCCGCGCCCAGCACCAGCGCCGTGCGCCCGGCGAGGGGACCCAGCACCAGGCGTGCCCGATCCAGCGCCACCGACACCACCGAGGCGCCCGCGCGATCGATCCCGGTCTCCGAATGCACCCGCTTGCCCACGCGCAGCGAATGCTGCGCCAGCTCGTGCAGGGTGCGCCCGGAGGCCTGCTGCGCGTCGGAGGCGGCGTAGGCGGCGCGGATCTGGCTCAGGATCTGCTGCTCACCGATCACCATCGAGTCCAGGCCGCTGGCGACCGCGAACAGATGCTCCGCGGCGGCCTCGGCGTAGCGCACGTACGCGTGCTTGGTCAGTTCCGGCAGCGGCAGCCCGGAGTGCCGGGTGAGCAGTTCGCTGACTTCGCCCAGCGCCGGGTGGAACGCGTCGACCACCGCGTAGATCTCCACCCGGTTGCAGGTGGACACGATCATGGCCTCGGAGACGTGGCTCGAGGCCAGCATCTTGTCGGTCAGCTTGGGCCGGTCGTGCTCGGTGATCGCGACCTTCTCGAGCACCGCCACCGGCGCGCTTCGATGCGAGATCCCGACGAGAAGCACACTCATGGCTGGACCACCGCTCCCTTGCTGGTTGTCTCCGTGCCGCCCGACGGGCGCGCTGCCGACGCGTGAGAAGTCTGAATCGGCGTGTAGATCACGCCCACGGCGTCGCCCGCGGCCACGCCCACCGTCTCCCCGGCGGCCTCGGCATTGCGCGCCAGCTCGAAGGACAGCAATTGCATCTCCACCGCGAGATCGACCCGGCGCACCTCGACGTGCGCGGGCGCGTCCAGCGCGACCGGGGAGAAGCTGAGAATGCAGAGCACACCGGCCGCGACCAGCCGGTCGCAGACGCCCTGCGCGGCCGAATCCGGGGTGGTGATGACCGCGATCGTCGGGGCGAGCAGCCGCACCGCATCGGTCAATCCGGCCACATCACGCACGCTCAGGCCGCAGACCTGGGTGCCGATCAGGGCCGGATCGTTGTCGAAGATCCCGACCATGGCGAACCCCCGGCGGCGGAACCCGCCGTAACCGACCAGCGCCCGGCCCAGATTGCCCGCTCCGACCAGCACCACCCGGTGCCCTTCGGACAGGCCGAGCACGTCTTCGACCCGATCCCGGAGCTTGACGACGTCGTAGCCGACGCCGCGCACGCCGTTGGGTCCGAGGAAGGAAAGATCCTTGCGCAACTTCGCCGAACCGACACCCGCCGCGACAGCCAGTTCCTCACTAGATACGATGGCTACACCGTCGTCGGCGAGTACGGCGAGGACCCGGAGATAGGTGGCCAGTCGGGCCACCGTGGCCTGCGGGATGTCCTTCTGCAGAGCCCTGCCGGAGACGCCACTCTGCGGCGTCTCATGCTGCTCTGTCACGTCGCTTGCGCTCCTCGTCCGGCCGGGGATTGGGTGTCCGGCGTTCTTTTGTCACCCGACGCCGGTGACCGTCGCAGGGCGGTCTATGGTCGGGGGTTCGGGGTCGCTTCCACTGCCTTCGAAGGCAGGTTGCGTGCCACCACCGTAACCGCTTGTGAAGCCCTGCACAAAGTCGGTGAATTCAGTCACTTTGCGGCGGGCCGCTGCCCCGGGATTCATTCAACCCCCCTCGACCCGAACCCGCTACGCAACGCGCCGGAAATCGCCCGCCCGGACACGCCGTAGGGGGTTGTTCGGGGGCATACGCGGCATTCCGCCGCCCGTACGGGCGGCGGCCGGCGAACCTCCCGGTTTCAGCGACTCAGATCCGCACGCAAACGCGCCTCGTCGACGTCGAAATAACTGTGCTCACGACCATCGAGCAGCACCACCGGAAGCCGGTCGCCGTACTCCGCGCGCAACCCCGGATCGTGCGCGGCGGCCTCGTCCACATCGACGATCGCGACCTCGATTCCGAACTCGGCGCAGACGGGTCGCAATTGTTCCAGCGCCACCGTGCAGAGGCCGCAACCATTGCGGGTCAGCAGGGTGACCGTACGTGTGGGATCGCTCATAACTCCATTCAACTACCCGTTATGTCGTTCAGCGTCTACGTCCCGGTCACCGGTGAGCGTTACTGTGGACTGTGCCGGTTCATGCGCGACCCGTATTGGTCTCGGGCTCCCTGGTGTACCGGCCAAAAACACAGGCGGAGGTACTGGTGCCGGAACGATCGAAAGAGGCCGGAACGGGTTCGAAGGACTCGCGGCCGGGATTGATCGCGGGGCGATTCGGGGAGTTCCCGGCCCGCTGGGGACAGGGTCTGCAGGACCAGTTCACCCGGATCGCACGCAGTCCGTTCGGTCCGAGCGAGGAAGAGGTCAGAGCGAACCTGGCCGGCGAGGCGAGCGCCGACGCGGCCATCGCGCTGCACGACGCCGAACTCGCGCTGCACGACGAGCCGCTGCGCGCGGTTCCCCGGGACCTGACCGCGGCCGCGTTCTTCGACGTCGACAACACCATGGTGCAGGGCGCGTCCATCGTGCACTTCGCCCGCGGACTGGCCGCCCGCAAATACTTCAAGACCTCGGACCTGGTCGACATGGCCTGGAAGCAGGTCAAATTCCGGGTCACCGGCAAGGAGAACATCGCCGACGTGGCCAGCGGCAAGGAGCGCGCGCTCGAGTTCATCGCCGGTCGCCCCACCGCCGAACTCGCCGCCCTGGGCGAGGAGATCTACGACGAGATCATCGCCGACAAGATCTGGCCCGGCACCCGCGCGCTCGCGCAGATGCACCTCGACGCCGGGCAGCAGGTCTGGCTGGTGACGGCGACCCCGGTCGAATTGGCGCAGGTCATCGCCAAGCGCCTGGGCCTGACCGGCGCGCTGGGCACCGTCGCCGAATCCGAGGACGGGGTGTTCACCGGCCGCCTGGTCGGCGACATCCTGCACGGGCTCGGCAAGGCGCACGCGGTGCGCACCCTGGCGATTCGCGAGGGCCTGAACCTCAAGCGCTGCGCCGCGTACTCCGACAGCCACAACGACGTGCCCATGCTCTCGCTGGTGGGCACCGCCGTGGCCATCAATCCGGACGCGGACCTGCGCGAGGTCGCCAAGAACCGGGGCTGGGAGATCCGCGACTTCCGCACCGGCCGCAAGGCCGCCAAGGTGGGCGTGCCCACGGCGCTCGCGCTCGGCGCGGCGGGCGGCGCGGCCGCGGCGGTGCTGAGCCGCAAGCGCGAAGCCCGCGTCGGCTGAGTCTTCGAACGAGAAACGGTGTGGCCCGGTCCGATTCGGACCGGGCCACACCGATGATCAGCCGCCGCAACCTATCCCGTGAAGGGATTGCGGCGCTTGGTGAGATTCCGGTACAGCGTGCCCTGGATCGTCTCCCGGACCTGGTCGGTGATCTCGAACATGGTCATCGGATCGTCGGCCGCCTCGGGCTCGTAGCCGCTGGTGGAGATCGGCTCGCCGAATTCGATGTGCCACTTGGACGGCAGCGGGATCGCGCCCAGCGGGCCCAGGTGCGGAAAGGTCGGCGTCACCGGGAAATACGGCATGCCGAGCAAGCGGGCCAGCGGCTTGAGATCGGCCAGCTTCGGGTAGATCTCCTCGGAGCCGACGATCGAGCACGGAATGATCGGCACGCCGGTGCGCACCGCCGCCGCCACGAATCCGCCGCGCCCGAACCGCTGCAGCTTGTAGCGATCGCCGAACGGTTTGCCGATCCCTTTGTAGCCCTCGGGGAAGACCCCGGCCACCTCGCCCGCGCGCAGCAGGCGCTCGGCGTCGGCGGGGCAGGCCAGGGTGTGCCCGGCCTTGCGGGCCAGGCCGCCGATGAGCGGGGTCTCGAAGATCAGGTCGGCGGCCAGCAGGCGCAGCGCGCGCTGCTTGGCGTGCCGGTCGTGGATCGCCAGCTGCAGCATCAGGCCGTCGATCGGCACGGTGCCGGCGTGATTGGCGACCACCAGCGCGCCGCCCACCTCGGGAATGTTCTCGATCCCGCTGGTCTCGACCCGGAACCACAGCTCGGAGATCGGCCGCAGGATCGGCAGGATCACCGTCTCCAGCAGATGTTCGTCGAGGCCGAATTCGTCGACCTGATAGTCGCCGGTGAGCCGGCGGCGCGCGAAGTCGGCGGTGCGGCCCACGCCCTCGGCGACCGCGCCGCGCAGCATCTCGCCCAGCGACTTCGGCTGCCGCGATTCGACTTCGGCGAGCCGATCGGTCAGCGAGGTCACCGGCTTCAGGGCCGGTTCGCCCGGCCAGACGCGCGACGGCCGATGTCGCGCCTCGATATCCACGTCGTGAAGACGAATCACCTTCGCTACGTCACTCATTGGTGCGCTCCCGTCCCGGCCCCGATCAGGCCGAGAAGTTTGTTCTCTGCGGCATCGATCCAGCGGGGATCGATCACGGGCCGCAACGCTGCGCCCCCTATGAAGTCGTCGAATGCCTGAACCGTCGTCCAGCGCGGCTGGAATCCGAGCTCGGTGCGCATTCTGGTCGTGTCCAGGCCACAACCGAAATGGAAATAGTCGATCTGTTCGGCGGTGAACTCCCGCATGACCGGTCCCATCAGGGTACGGCCAACGGTACGGAAAACGCTGTACGGAACCGGCATTTCGATACGACCCGCGCGCCGGATGGCCTGCGACAAAGCCATCGCGCCGTCACCGGCCACATTGAAAGTGCCGCCCGGCGCGCCCAAGGCGGCATGGGTGAGCGCGGCGATGGCGTCTTCCTCGTGCAACAGTTGCATTCTCGGATCACGGCCCAGGATCGTGGGTGTTACCGGCGAATGAAAATACTGCACACCGCGATCGGCCAACCGCGGGCCGACAATCGGCGGAAAACGCAGAATGGCCGTACAGATATCGGGACGACGGCGGGCCAGCCCGCGCACGAAACCCTCCACCTCGACCATATCGCGGGCGAACCAGCCCCGCGGCGGCGTGCGCGCGCTCATTTCCTCGGTGAATTTCACCGGGTCCTTGGCACTGCATCCGTATACCGCCGAGGACGAGCGCACCACCACGCGCCGCACGCTGGAGGCCTTGCGGCACACCGCGAACAACTGCATGGCCCCCAGCACGTTCATGTCCTTCATGGCGGGCCGGCCACCACCGGCGGGCGGGCGCGACAACGCCGCGGGATGCACCACCGTGTCGACCGAGTTCCCGTCGATCACCTTGCGTATCAACGGATTACGAATATCGGCCCGGACGAATTCGGCGCGCCCCATGCGCCGCAACAGCTCCCGGCTCGGCTGTTTGGCATCGACCGCGATCACGCGTTCGATACTCGGATCAGCCGCCAGCCTGACCACCACGTTACCGCCGAAGAACCGGCTGGCGCCGGTCACCATCACGATCTTCGGCGCCGAACCGTCCCTGGTGCCGCCCACCGCACCGGATCCCATTGTCGAGCCCCCATTTCTGTTTTCCCGCGTCCCAAGGGTAACCGCCGGACCTGGGCTCTCCGAAGGGTATTAACCAGGATCTAACGATGAGTTCTGTCACCCGTGATAAACGGAAAGCCCGCCACCGAAGGTGACGGGCTTCCAGCTACGACGCAGCGCTTACTTGCCGAGTTTCCTGCGCTGGACGCGCGTACGACGAAGCAGCTTGCGGTGCTTCTTCTTCGACATGCGCTTACGGCGCTTCTTGATCACAGAACCCATAGGGTTGTTCCTCGCGTTCTCTCGGGTCACCCCCACCTTCGCGGGGAGCACACTTTCAACCCTGCACAGTCCTACCCGTAACGGACCGACATGGGCCCGACGGCACCACCGGCACGTACAGGATGCCGGTCCATGTTACCGGGCCACTCTCCGGCGAACGAAACCGGTAGGCACAGTCCCGCCACCGGGGCCGGTGGATCCGGCTCGGCGCCGCCGACCGTGCGATACGCGTGGGAGCGGTGGGGTGCGACGACGATTCCGGCGGTACCGGGCACGTGGCCCGGACCGCCCGGAATCGATCGTCAGCTCTGGAGCTCTCGCGGGGGTGTCACCCCGCGTCGAAGTAGGACGTCTCCAGGTAATCGTGCACCGCTTTCGCGTGCACCCGGAAGGATCGACCCACCCGCACCGCGGGCAGCTCTCCCGAATGCACCAGCCGGTACACCGTCATCTTGGATACCCGCATCAGATTCGCCACCTCGGCGACGGTGAGGAACTGGGTTCCTCCGCCGAGAACATTGGCTGCACTGATCGGTGTGTTCGCGGACCTCGCTTGACTGTTTCCAGACATCATTGCGCCACTGACCTCCGGCACGTCCGCGCCGCCGGCTTCCCCACCGGCGGAACAGACACGCACGTGCTCCTTGAAGCTTAGCGGGACCAGTGGTGTTGCTGCGACGGGTGTGAGAAATCAGCCTTTGCTGTGGCGAGTCGGGGCCCGGCAGCAAACGAGCTACTGGCCAGTCAGGCTAGTCGGAACTGGCGCCCTGTTCGGCGGAACGACGCTTCGCGGCATGCAGCGCCTCATGGAACGCCGATCGCACCGCGCCGCGCTCGAGTTCCCGCAGGGCGGCCGCGGTGGTCCCCGCGGGCGAGGTGACGGCCGCGCGCAACTCCACCGCACTCTGCCCGGATTCCTCCAGCAGCGCGGCCGAGCCGAGCATGGTCTGCACCACGAGCTGGGTGGCCACGTCGCGGGTCAGGCCGAGCCCGACCGCGGCGTCGATCATGGCCTCCACCACCAGGAAGAAGTACGCCGGACCGGAACCGGACACTGCGGTGACCGCGTCCATCTGCGATTCGGCGACGGTCACCACCTTGCCGACCGACTCCAGCATCTCCGAGACCAGCGCCAACTGCTCCTTACGGGCGTACCGCCCCGGCGCGATCGCGCTCATACCCTGCCCGACCAGCATCGGGGTGTTCGGCATGACCCGGACCACCGGGAAACCGGCGGGCAGCTTGTTCTCGAAACGCACGGTCGGCACGCCCGCCGCGAGCGACACCACGACCGCCTCGCGGTCGGACTCGCCCAGCTCGGCCTTGGCCAGCTCGGTCAGCACACCGTCCACGTCCTGCGGCTTCACCGCGATCACGATCAGATCCGCGCCGATCACGGCGTCGCCGACCGAATCGGTAACTCGGATCCCGAACCGCTGCGCCAGCAACTCGGCCCGCGGCTTCACCGGCTCGACGACCACCAGATCCTTGCTCGCCCGCCCGGATTCGAGCAGACCGGCCAGCAATGCCTCACCGATCCGGCCGCCGCCGATCACCGCAATCCTCGTCATGGTTTTCAGGCTAGCTGGCCCGCCTCTCCGGGACTTCAGCGCACGGCCTGGGAGCCGTTCGCCGTTGGGGACGCGTGGTGCGGTTGGGAGCAATCCTGATTTTGGGGGTGCCCCGGGAGTTACCCCGGCCGGAACCAATGCCGTTGTCGCGTTGAGCAACGGGACAGCACACCTGCGCGGCTTGACAAGGGTGGCGGGGGCATTTCTGGGGGTGGGGTTTTTTTCTTGCGAATGTGTTTGCATTCGTGAGAATTGTTGGGGGGAAAGTGATCTCGGTTAGCGGGGTTGGGGGATCAAGGCCAGTTGACGGCTTTGGGCGACTATCGCGCCGGTCGAGTCGATGACCAATTGGTCCTCGTCGAACATGCGGGCGCCCACCTCGCGGGCGTGGGCGATCACGCGGAGCCAGCCGGGGGCGGGGCGGCGGCGGAGGTAGGTCGTCATCTGAACCGTTGGGGCCCAGCCGAAGTGGCCGAGGTTCATCGGGACCGGGGGGCTCATGTCGGCGGCCATCATGGCGAAGAAGGCGGCCACGTCGGGGAGTTGCTCGTCACCCTCGCGGGGGCGAATCCACAGGCGCAGGCGGGGTTCGGCGGTTTCGCCGGACAGGAAGCGGGCCCACTTCGTGTCGATGGCGACCGAAGAGCCCTGTGCCACATGGACGATCTTGCCCATCGGGCTGTCGCCGTCGTAGCCCATCGCGCCGGCGTCGGGCTCGGCGGGCATGTCGCCGGCGTGGTCGGCGGCGAAGGCCGGGGCGGCGCCGTCGTCCAGGTGGCTGAAGGTGAAGGCGGTGTGCACCAGGGTGCGGCCGTTCTGGATCAGACTCGCGTCGAGCAGGCAGATCTGACGGCCGAGTTTGCGGGTGCGGACCTCGTACTCGACCGCGCCCGGATCCGGGGCGCCCAGGAAGTCGGTGCTGGCGGAGATGGGGAACATGGCCGCCTGCTCGGGCGCGGTGCGGCGCAGCCACGCGGTCGCGGCGGCCGCGCTGCCCGCGACCATGGTGCCGCCGTGCAGTTTCTTGCCGATGGTCCAGATGTCCTCGATGACGCCGGCGTAGCGCCCGGCGCCCGGATCGGCCGACGGCAGCTCGGTGACCGCGCAGACGCGGCTGAAGGGCGCGGTCTGCTCCACGAGGGCCTGTTCGAGGTCGACGGTCAACTCCGTTGTCATCCGCTGCGTTCCTTCCGCTGATCGGTTTGTACAGCGTACAAGCGCCGGGTACACCAATCGGTATTCCCGTGGCGGGAATCACTGGCGCGGCAGGACGGCGCGGCCACACTCCCCCGCGGCCGGTTCCGGGCCCCTCAGCGGCGGCTGGCGGCCGTCGGCTCCGGTTCCGGGACCGGAGTGGGGGTGACGCCGTTCAGGTGCTTACGAGCGAAGGTGAGCGCCCGGTTGAGCATGGCCGCCCGATCCATCGTGGTGCGGGCCATCTGGGTGTTGACCTCGATCACGGCCTGGCCGTCGAAGCCGCCGGCGGTGAGCATCGCGCACAGCTCGGCCACCGGCTGGGTGCCCTCGCCCGGAATCAGGTGTTCGTCGGTCGCCGCCCCGCGACCGTCCGCCAGGTGCAGATGCGTCAGGCCCGCGCCCATGCGGCGGGCGAGCTCCAGCGGATCCACCCCGGCGGTCGCGGTGTGCGAGCTGTCCAGGGTGTAGTGCCGGTACCCGGTGTCGGTCGGATCGTAGGAGGGGCTGAACGTCGTGAACGAGGGCCCGGGACCGCCGCGGCGTTCCAGGCGGCGAATCGAGCTGCCGCGGAACAGCGTGTCGGCGCGCATGGGGAACATGTTCTCCACCGCCACCGCGATCGGGCTCTCGTTCTCCAGGTCGGCCACCTGCTGCGCGAACCCCTCCGCGTAGCGGCGCTGCCAGCGGAACGGCGGATGCACCACCACCGTGGCCGCGCCCAGCGCCTCGGCCGTATGCACGCTGCGCCGCAGTTTCGCCACCGGGTCCGACCCCCAGACCCGTTGCGAGATGAGCAGACACGGCGCGTGCACGGCCAGCACCGGCACGTCGTACTTGTGCATGAACGACTGCACGGTGGAGATGCTCTGACTGGCCGGTTCCGCCCACACCATGAGTTCGACTCCGTCGTAACCCAATTCGGCCGCGTAGCGGAACGCGGCCTCGGTGTTCTCCGGATAGACCGACGCCGTGGAAAGCCCGATCCGGACTTCCGCCCGCCCCGCTCGGTCCTCGATGTTCGCCCCCTGCACGATATTCCCCACTGCTGCTCCCTGCTCAGTTCGTACTGAGTAGAAAGGCTAGCGGTCCCAGCGTCACGAAGACGCCCACGACGACCGCAATCACAGTGCTGAAAATATCGTCGGTCCGGCGCAGCACCCGCACGAGCGCGACCAGACCGAGGATGACGATCATCGACAGGGCCAGGGCAACCCACGGGAGCATTTCCCACAGCCGCTCGAAACCCTTGAACAGCAACATGCCCGCGACCGCCGCGCCCGTGCTCTGCCCGGCCAGCACCAGCCACTGCCGGCGATGCTCCTCGTCGTCGGAGAGGTCGGCCCGGGCCCGCGAAGGCGCCGGGCGCGCCCGCCGCGCGGCCCGCGAGGCGACCGCCGACAGCCGCCCGACCACCGAGGTGCCGGGCTCGTCGTCGTAGTCGTCGTCCTCGTCGTCGTCGAGCGGCTCGTAGACGTCCGTCAGATGCTCGTCGAGATCCCGCTCCCGGACCGCGGCGCCGCCGCGGCGCCGGGTACCGGCCCCGCGACGTTTGCCACCGCGTCGCGAATCATGTTCCGCGCGTTGCTCATCGCGTTCGAGTCGATCCCGGAGCATCTCCCCGGCAACCGTCTCGCCCGACATGAGCATCTGATCCTGATCCGCGGCGGACCAGCTCGGGTTCGCGTCGGCCCGGTCCCGCGGCCCGTCGGCCCGGTTGCGCGGCAGCAGTTCGGTCCGGTCGTGCGGGGCGGCCTCGGGCACGGCGCCGGCGGCGGGTCGCCTGCGCGCAGACCAGGACGGCAGCCCGGCCCGCTCCTCGTGCTCGACGCGGGCGTTGTGCTCGGCACGGCCGTCGCGCAGCTGCTCGTCGTGCCGCCGGCCGCCGGGTAGCCGCTGAATCTCCGGCTGCCGCGGCGGTTCGGGATCCCGCTGGGATTCGCCCTGCCACGGCGGCACCTCGGCCTGGCGCTGCTCGCCCTGCCACGACTGTTCGCCCTGCCACGGCTGCTCGGCCGGGCGCTGCTCCCCCGGCCACGGCTGCTCGGAATGCCACTGCTGCGGCTGGCGCGGCGGTTCGGGCGGGCGCTGGGGCTCGGGCCGGCGCGGCGGTTCGGGCTGCCACGGCTGCTCGGCCGGGCGCTCGGCCACGTTCTGCCGCTGCGCTTCCGCGTGCCTGCGCGCGGACCGCGACATGGGCGGGGCGGCGATGGGTGCGGCCGGTGCGGCCGCCTGCGGCGGTTCGAAGCCGCGCGACGGCGGGCTCGATAGCGGGTCGGGCGACCAGGCCGGTGCCGGGTCCCAGCTGCGGGCGGCGTCGTCGTTGCGGCTGAGCGAGCTGTTCAGGGCACCCATCGCGCTGTCCGCGCGGCCGGGATCCTGCCCGCGGAAGGGCTGGACGTCCTCGGTGTTCTCGTCGTCCGGATCGAAGCGCCGCCGGCGGCCGCCCTCGGCCGGCGCGGGCGGGGCGCTGCGGTCCAGTTCGTTCAGCGGCACCTCGGCCGAGAGCGGATCGGGCTTGCGGCGGCGGCCGCTGCGCGGCGCTTCCGCGGCCGGCCCCGGTAGCGGGGGCGCGGCGGGGGCCAGCGGATCGTAGAACGAGATCGGTCCCGACAACGGGGAGTACTCGGGCGTCGGATCGGGTACCGAGTAGGAGGGATAGTCCGCCTGCGGGGCGGACGAATACGACGAGGCGCCCCCGAAGTCACCGGAATCTCCGGAATAGTTCGGGTATTCCGCATAATTTGTGTTCGATTGGTCCGAATAATTCGAAAAGTTTGAATAGTCCGATTCGCCCGAATCAGCCGGGGGCGAGGGATCAGCCGCGCCCTGTTCCAGCGCGTCGTCCGGCGCGGCGTGCGACGAGGATCCGTTCCGGACCGTCGGTATATCGCCGGTCAGATCGGCGACCGATAGGCCGCGCCCGCTCCTTCGCCTGCGCCCGCCACCAGCGGCGGGCGGTGCACCCTGTCCGTTTCGCGCCAAAAGTTCGGCAACGGACAGTTGACTAATATCCTCGGTCATCGAGACACCGTTTCGATCGTGCCCGGCTGGCCGCCGTTGGGACCACCAGTTATCGGCTCATTATCCAGGTCGGTATCAAGTTTTCGCAGGATCAAACCTTCCCGCAGTGCCCAGGGGCAAATTTCTAGCGTATCCAATGACAATGCCCGCATACTCGCCTCCGCGACCAGCGCGCCGGCCACCAATTGCTGTGACCGATCGGAACTTACGCCTTCCAATTCTGCCCGGTCCGCGGCTGTCATTCTCGATATGAACGCAATCAGCTGTCGCAGGCTGGAACTCGTGAGGGTACGCCGCACCCGCGGACCCGCCGAGGAGGGGGCCGAACCGGTCAAACGGGCCAGCGAGCGGAAAGTCTTGGACGTGCCCACCGCCAGATCCGGGCGGCCGGCCTCGAGCAGCTGCTTGGACGGCAGCACCAGCTCGGCGTCGAGCCAATCCCGCAGCACCGCGACCCGGCGCTTGCCGGGCGGATCGTGATGCAGCCAGTCCCGCGTGAGCCTGCCCGCGCCCAGTTGCAGCGACAGCGCCGTGTCGGGCACCTCGTCGGCGCCGTTGCTCATTTCGAGCGACCCGCCGCCGATGTCGAGGTTCAGGACCCGCCCCGCGCTCCAGCCGTACCAGCGCCGCACCGCCAGGAAGGTGTGCCGGGCCTCGTCGGCGCCGCTGAGCACCTTGAGCTTGACCCCGGTCTCGGCGCGCACCCGCGCCAAGACCTCCTCGGAATTCGTCGCCTCGCGCACCGCCGAGGTGGCGAAGGCCATGAGCTCCACGCACCCGGAAGTCTTTGCGATACTGGCGAATTCGGCGACCGTGGCAATGAGCCGCGCCGATCCGCCGGGCGTGATCCGGCCCTGGTCGTCCATGCTCTCCGACAGGCGCAACGTCGCCTTCGTAGAGCTCATTGGCATCGGGTGGCCACCGCGATGCGCGTCCACCACGAGCAGGTGGACGGTATTGCTTCCCACATCCAGTACACCGAGCCGCACATGAACACGGTACTGGGTGCGTCACGGCTTCAGGCCAGGCGACTGAGCTGTTAGCGTTCCACGGCGTGACGGCAGGTGCATCCGCGAGTGGCCCGACCGGGCTGCGACCAGCGGCGAAGATCGACCCGGCTCCCGAAGTAGAGCTCGACTTCCCGCGCGAGTGGATCGAGTTCGTCGACCCAGCAAATGACGAGCATTTGATCGCGGCGGACATGACCTGGCTGTTGTCGCGCTGGACGTGCGTTTTCGGCACTCCGGCATGCCAGGGCATCATCGCCGGGCGCGAGGACGACGGCTGCTGTTCGCACGGCGCTTTCCTGTCCGACGAGGAGGACGGCAAGAAGCTGCACCGGGCTGTGAAAATGCTCACACCCGACGATTGGCAGCTCATGGGCGAGGCGGTCGACGACAAGGGCCGGGTCCGCAAGAAGCTGTATCTGGAAGAGGACGACCTCGACGACGAACCCGCGTTGCGCACCCGGCGTTTCGACGGCGCGTGCATCTTCCTGAACCGCGCCGGCTTCGACAAGGGCCTGGGCTGCGCGTTGCACACCATGGCCCTGCGCGAGGGCCTGGAACCGCTCACCGTCAAGCCCGAGGTGTGCTGGCAGCTGCCGATCCGGCGCACCCAGGACTGGGTGGAGCGGCCGGACGGGGTGGAGATCCTCAAGACCGTCATCGGCGAATACGACCGGCGCGGCTGGGGTTCGGGCGGACTCGACCTGAACTGGTACTGCACCGGCTCCCCGGACGCGCACGTCGGCACCCGCCCGGTGTGGGAGGCGTACGCGCCGGAATTGATCGAACTGCTCGGGCAGGTCGCCTACGACGAGCTGGCAGCACACTGCCGGCGACGCCAGGGTCTCGGCATCGTCGCGGTGCACCCGGCCACGGCGATCGCCCAGCAGAAGGCGGCCGCGGAGCAGGCGGCGGCGAAACAGGAAGCGGCGCACACCAAGAAGTCCGCGGCCGCCGCGGCGAAGATTCCCGGGGTCAAGAAGGCCGCGGCCGCCAAGCGCGGTTGACAACCCACCGGTAACTTTCTGAAAGCACGTATTTTCACTTCGCTGCTCACCTACTGTGCGAGCGACCCCTCCCCCTCACGGGGTCGCAGTACAGGAGAGATACATGAGCAACACTTCAGCCTTCCGGCGACCGCTCGGTCTGGGCCTGGCCGGGCTGGCCGTGGCCACCGGCGTCGCCGTCGTGCTGGCGAACCCCGCAACCCCGGAAGCCACCGCCGCGGTGGACCGGATCACCGTCTCCGGCTCGGACCACAAGGTCAACCAGACCTACAACCTGCACGCCGATCTCAGCGGCGCGTCCTTCGGCCTGCTGGTCTACTGGAAGGACAACGGCCAGGCCATCACCAGCCCGGCCGCCCAGGTGCCGTGGCCCGCGTACAACACCAGCACCGACTGGACCCCGCGCACGGCCGGGGTACACACCATCACCCTCACCCAGGGCAGCAGCACCAAATCGCTCGTGGTGAACGTGAGCGACGGTTCGGTGCCGACCACCACGCCGCCGGTCACCACGACCCCGCCCGTCACCACCGAGCCCCCGGTCACGACGACGCCCCCGGTCACCACCGAGCCCCCGGTCACCACCACCCCGCCGGTCACCACCACGCCGCCGGTCACGACGACCCCGCCGGTGACGACCGAGCCGCCCGTCACCACCACCCCGCCCGTCACGACCGAGCCCCCGGTGACCACCACCCCGCCCGTCACGACCGAGCCGCCGGTGACCACCACCCCGCCGACGACGACCAAGCCGGCCGGCAGCGGCAGCTCCGATCTGCTGCCGTTCTGATACCGGTTCCGGCCGGTCACGCGGTGGCCCGCTAGCTCCTGGTTCATCGACAGCAAGATCGCGGGCAGTGCGGGATTGCCGACGATGAACAACCGCGCGAGCTCGATATCGAGCCCCCGGCAGTAGGAGACGTGGTGGATGTGGCGAAAAACCCCTGGTCAAGCCATATCCATCACAACCAAGCGGACGCTTGTTTGATAGATTTCCCGAAACGCCTGCATTTCACACACCGTCTCCCTTAGGGTGCACAGGCCCGCACACCCCCGCGGGCAGCAACATCCCAGGAGACGACACACATGCGCATCACACCCTCGAGGACCGCGCGCCGGGCGGGTGCCGGAATCACCGGTTTCGCCGCCCTGGCGGCGACAGCCGTGCTCGCGGCCCCGCAGGCCGTCGCGGCGGTCGACAGCGTGACCGTCGACGGCTCGGATCACCGGGTGGGCACCGAGTACACGATCTCGGCCACGCACAGCGGCGCCGCGGCCGGACTGCTCGTGTACTTCAGCGACAACGGCGAATTCATCGGCGGTCCCAAGGTGCCGTGGCCCGTCGGGCAATCCAGCATCGCCTGGACCCCCGCGACGACCGGCAAGCACATCATCACCGTCGAACAGGGCGGGTACACCCGCTCGGTCGTGGTCGAGGTCCGGGACGCGCCCCTGGGATCGGGCAGCTCCACCTCCGGCAGCGGCTTCGGACCGGCCGGGCCGCTCGGCAGCGGATCCAGCGGCACCACCGGCAACAAGTAACCGCGGCCGAGACCACCGAGAACAGGACACCCCCATGAGCATTCTTTCCCGCCGCCTCGGCGCGGGCGTGGCGAGCCTCGCCGCCGCCGCGTCCATCGCGGTCTTCGCCGCGCCCAACGCCGCCGCCACCGTGGACAGCATCACCGTCTCGGGCAGCAACCACGAGATCAACAAGGAGTACACCCTCAGCGCGAAGCTCAGCGGCGCCGGCATCGGCCTGCTCGTCTACTGGAGCGTCGACGGCGAGGACCTGAGCGGGCCCAAGGTGCCCATGCCGATCGGCCAGTCCAGCTACCCGTGGAAGCCGACCAAGGCGGGCAAGCACCTCATCACCTGTTCGCAGGGCGGCAGCACCAAGACCATCGAGGTGACCGTCGTCGACCCGTCGAACCCGGGCCCGGTCGATCCCGGCACCCCCGGCGGCGACAACGGCGGCACCGGCAGCGCGGGCGGACTCGGCGGTCTGCTGGGCGGATTGACCGGCAGCGCGGGCAAATAGCGGCGCGAGGGCACCGGGCGAGTAGCCGGCACACCGAGCCCGCCGCCACCGACGCGGCGGGCTCGACCCGAGCTGTCCGGCGACCGGCGTGCGCGAGGTAGCCGGGCGCACAGCGCTACTCGATCCATAGCGAACAGGTGTGATTCATTCGACACCGGTGAACAGCCGGTGAACAACGCCACCGCACCCCCGCGGCATTCGAATCACTGTGCGCGCAAACCTGTTTCGCGCGACCTTCCGAGCGTTGACCTCGGGTTGTGAGCGCCCGGCAGCGCGCGCGACATCGGCAGGCCATTGCGCATTCACCGGGGCGTGTTAGACATTCGCCTCATGATCAAGAAGTCGTTCGCCGTCGCCGCGCTGGCCGCCGGCGCCGTGCTCGCCCTCGCGCCCATCGCCGGCGCCGACAACGTCGACCCCGCCCGGTTCTCCGACCGCACCGCCGATTTCGTGCCCTACAACGATCTCGACGTGCTCAACGCCAAGGCGAACGGCAAGCTGGTCATCGTCAGCCCCTACGGCACCAGCCAGACCATCGCCTGCCGCGGCAACGGCCAGGACGTGGCATGGTACGACTGCAAGCAGCAGGACGCCCTGGGCTGGATCAACCTCCAGCAGCAGGAGCTCCCGGTCCTGGGCACCGCCTGGGTCTACACCCTGCAGAACGACCCGAACGCCTAGGGTTCGAGCACCGAAAAAGCGCCCACCTTCGAATTCGAAGGCGGGCGCTGTTCTATTTCTGCGCGATAACCGATTTCGTGAGGGAGGGGGCGACTTCCCGGCCACCTCGACATCGGTTCGACGCCTGACCGCGGGCACGCGGCCGAAAGCCCGGACGGCTCACGGCCGCGCGCTGAAGTCGCGGAGCGGCGGTCGAGCTCAGGCTTCCAGCTTGTACCCGAGGCCGCGGACCGTCACCAGGTGCTCGGGCTTGGCCGGATCGGCTTCGATCTTCGAGCGCAGGCGCTTGACGTGCACGTCGAGGGTCTTGGTGTCGCCCACGTAGTCGGCGCCCCAGACGCGGTCGATCAGCTGCCCGCGGGTCAGGACGCGACCGGAATTGCGGAGCAGGTACTCCAGCAGGTCGAACTCCTTGAGCGGCAGGGTGACGGGACGGCCGTTGACCTGCACGGTGTGGCGGTCCACGTCCATGCGGACCGGGCCCGCCTCGAGCACGCTGGTCTCGCTGCCGCCCTCGGGCTCGTCGCCGACGCCGCGGCGCAGCACCGCGCGGATGCGGGCGATGAGTTCGCGTGAGGAGTAGGGCTTGGTGACGTAGTCGTCGGCGCCCAGCTCCAGGCCGACCACCTTGTCGATCTCGCTGTCGCGCGCGGTCACCATGATGACGGGCACGCTGCTGCGCACGCGCAGCTGCTTGCACACGTCGGTGCCGCTCATGCCGGGCAGCATGAGATCGAGCAGGACGATGTCCGCACCGGAACGATCGAACTCCGACAGCGCGGAGGGGCCGTCACCGACCACGGTGACCTCGAACCCCTCCTTGCGCAGGAGGAATGCGAGCGGATCGGCCAGCGACTCCTCGTCCTCGACGATCAGGACACTCGTCATCGGGTTGCCTCCACACCGTTGGTTCTGGCCCGCCCGAGGGGGCGCGGGCCGGTTTCCTTCTTCACCACCGGAATCCCGGCGGCAAGCTTGTTGTCCACACCGTGCTCGTCGCCGGGGTGGGCCGGGACGCGCAGGGTGAACGTCGACCCCGTGCCCAGCTTGCTCCACAGCGTGATCTCACCGTTGTGGTTGGCGGCCACGTGCTTGACGATAGCCAGCCCGAGCCCGGTACCGCCGGTGGCGCGCGAGCGCGCCTTGTCGGCCCGGAAGAATCGTTCGAAGACCCGTTCCTGATCTTCCTTGGCGATGCCGATGCCGCGATCGGTGACCGCGATGTTGACGTAGCCGCCGCGCAGCGCCCGGCTCACCGACACATGCGCGCCGCGCGAGGAGTACGCGATGGCGTTCTCCACGAGATTGGACAGCGCCGTGACCAGCAGGGTCTGATCGCCGAGCACCTCGAGGCCGCTGTTGGCGTCGGTGCTGACGGTGATGCCCGCGACGTCGGCGGTGTTGCGGGAGCGCTCGATGGCCTGGGCGACGACCGAGTCGACGTCGACGGCGTCGAGTTCGGGCAGCTTCTCCGCGCCCTGCAGGCGGGACAGCGCGATCAGCTCGGTGACCATCTTGCCCATGCGCCGGGCCTCGCCGTGCAGGCGCTCGCCGAAGTGCCGGACCGAGTCCGGATCGTCCGCGGACTCCAGCAACGCTTCGGCCAATAGCGACATGGCGCCGACCGGGGTCTTGAGTTCGTGGCTGACGTTGGCGACGAAATCGCGGCGGGTGGCTTCCATGCGGGCCTGCTCGGAATCGTCGTCGGCGAAGAGCACCACGAAGTTGGGGTTCTCCTGCGACAGCGGGCGGGCGACGCCGCGCACGGCCAGCCGGGCCCGGCCGGGCATGGGGATCTTGGCGGTCAGCTCGAACTCGACGTCCGAGCCACCGGCCAGCACCTGCTGCACGGCGGCCCACGCGCGTTCGTCCAGCAACCGGTCGTGCACCACGCCCAGCTCCTCGGCACGCGGGTTGACCAGCACGACATCGCGATACTTGTCGACCACCGCGATGCCGCTCTCGGAGGCGAGCACGATGAGATCGAGGACCTGGGACATGGTCAGCCCCGAATCGGAGGCCACCCGGCGCTGCTCCTGACGCGCGGTGACATAGGGAATGAGCAATCCACCGACAGCCAGTCCAACGACGGCCGCCAGGACTGCCAACAGCACGGCCTGTGGAACGCTCACACTGTGAATCGTACGGTCGCCGACCGGGGGGCAAACCCCGGGTGGGGCAAGTTTCACGCAGGTCACAGGGGCTTACGCGGGTGTTGGCCCGGCGTTCACGCAATGTTCGAATTACGCGGGGTCTGTTTCTGGCGGATTCTCGGCAAACCTCGGGCGAGATGACTTGCGCGACCGGCCAGTTCAGTCCGTTTCGTCCCCGTAGAGCGAATTGCGCACCAGCTCACCGTGCTCGTCCACCCACTCTCCCAGCGCGAAAATCGGTACGAGCAGGTCGATTCCGGCACGCGTGAGCCCGTACTCCACCCGCGGCGGCGCCTCGGCGTACCGCCGCCGCTCGACCAATCCCATCGTTTCCATGCGCCGCAGGGTCTGCGTCAGCATCTTCTGGCTGATGGTCCCGATCTCCCGCCGCAGGTCCACCGGCCGCATGGGCCCGTCCCGCAGCGTGTAGACGATGACCGTCAGCCACGAGTTCCCGAACAGATCCACCGCGAGCCGCGCCGGGCAGTCCGCCTCGCGCCCCCCGTATTCCGCGAACTCGACCCGGGTCGGCTCGCCCTCTCCCGCTGCCGCTTCATCGGCCTCCGCAAGCGTCGGCACGGTACTGCCCGGCATCTCGACCCGCCTTCCGGATGACTCGCCGCTCGATTCCGCCACCGCACCCCCGGTCTCGCCGCTCCCGAGCCTTCTCGCCGGACGCTGCGCGGCAGCCGCACGCCCGGGCGCCCGCATCGCGAGGGGGATCGGCTGCGAGTCGGATTGTTTCGCGTAGTCCACGACGGTGTGCGCCCCCGGCTCGACCGTCATCCTCCGCGGCTCGGGCGCGGGTTCGGGCTGCGGTGACGAGTTCGGTGCGGCGGTCACGGGTTTCAGCGTGCCACCTCGATACGCACCTCGAGGTGCTCATCGCGGTTTCTACCGTCGAATTCGCAAGGACGAGTGAGGAGTTCACATGCGAATCGGAATCATCGGGGCGGGCGCCATGGCCCGCGCACTCGGCGGCGGGTGGGCCGCGGCCGGGCACGAGATCGTGGTCGGGGCACGCGACGCGGAGCGGGCGGCCGGGGCGGCGGCGGAGATCGGGGGCGGCGCGCGGGGCGGGACCATCGCGGACGGGGTGCGGTTCGGGGAGGCGGTGCTGCTGGCGGTGCCGGTCTCGGCGTTGGGTGAGGTGCTCGCCGCGGGTGACTACGCCGGGCGGACGATCGTGGACTGCACCAACGCCTTCGCCCCGGACAGCGGGAAGTTCGTGCTCGCCGAGGACGCGGTGGCCGAGCGGATCGCGGCGACCGCCGCCGGGGCGCACGTGGTGAAGGCGTTCAACCTGTGCGCTGCCGAGGTGTGGGCCGGGACGGCCCGCGAGTTCGACGGGCAGCCGCTTCTGGTCCCGCTGTGCGGGGACGACGCGGCCGCCGTGGCCCGGGTGACGGCGCTCGCCCGGGATCTGAAGCTGGAGCCCTTCCACGCCGGCGGCCTGGCCCAGGCGCGCTACCTCGAAGCCACCTCGGCCTTCGTGGTGGGGCAGTGGTTCGGCGGGCACGACGCCCGGGCGATGTTCCCGCCGCTGGCGGCCACTTTCGCCGAGGTCGACGGGTAGGCAGTCGGCGGACAGACCCACCTGCGCGCCGTCGTCGAGCCGGTGGCCGCGCGCGGCGGTGGCCCGGGAAACGATGCGCCCCCGATCGAGCCGCGACCAGGGGCGCATCGTCCGGCGTCCGCAGCGGCTCCGGCGGACGTGGCCATCGTTCAGCGTTCGCGGCACCACGACGGCTCCGACCGACGTGGCCATCGTCCGGCGTTCACGGCTCCGCCGGGCGTGACCATCGTTCAGCGTTCGCGACGCAGCAGCGGCCCCGCGGACGTAACCATCGTTCAGCGGAGCGCACCGCGGCCGCCGCCGGCGATCACCAGCCCGGGTTGCCCCGGACCGGGATGTTCACGAAGCTCGGCGCGGCCGGGTCCAGCAGCAGGTGCTGGGGGCGCAGGCCCGAGTCGATCATCATGGCGGTGATGGGCAGGCCCTTGGGGAAGTTGCCCGCGTAGACGTCGACGCGCAGGCGGTGGCCCGGTTGCAGGATCGCCTCGACGGCCGCGACCGAGATGTCCAGGGGCACCGGCACTCCCGGTTCGGTGCGCTGCCGGGTATCGAGGGACAGGTCGGGCACCGGGTCGATGTAGTCGCCGTTCGGCAGGCGGGTGCTGCGGGCCTCGTCGATGGTGCGCAGCGAGGCGACCAGCTGTCCCGTGGACAGGGTGACCGAGCGACCGTCGGGTGCGACGTCGTTGACGGTCACGGACCAGTAGCCGTCGGCGGCGTCGTGAACGGTGTTGAGGCGCACCGCGATCGGGCCGGAGATGACGGTCGGTTCGGCCACGGGCGCGCTGGTGAAGGTGAGCCCGTTGGACTCGTGGATGCGCGAGTCCTTCCCGCAGGCGTCGATGATCGAGACGATGCCGATGGTCTCCTGGGCGGCGTCCCGCGAGCACAGTCCGGTCAATCCCGGTGCGACGGTGAGCAGGTCGGGGCCGGCCGGTTCGGTGAACAGCGACCCGTCGTGCACGCTGTGCCCGCCGGTGCCGCTCGGCGCGGCGGCCAGGTACATGCGCCGGTACTCCGCACTCGCTCCGGGGATCACCGCGGCGTCGGAACCGCCGGCGTCCGTGGCGAGTTCCCCGAAACCGGGCGCGGTGATCCAGCCGCCGCCCTGCTGTTTCATGGTGACCGGCCCGAACTGGTCGATACCGTTGTCGATTCCCTTGAGCCACCTGTCGAACCACGCGCGCTGGAGCACGTCCATGCGCGGCGGCAGCCCCGGCCGCCCGGATTCGTTGCCGTTGGAGATGTGGTAGCCGTCGCCGACGAGCATCTGTTTCTGCCCGGCGGGCAACGGGATTCGGCGGTACACGTCGGCCTGGGAGGCGACGAACACGTCGTGCCAGCCGCCGGTGATGAAGGTGGGCACGGTGATCCGCTCGGGCGCGGTCTCCCAGGACAGCCGCGCGGGGCTGTCCGAGTCGAGCAGTTGGCGCACCTTGGGACTCAACGCGTCGATGTCCGGCTGCAGGAACACCTCGAGGAACGCGTCCACGAACGTGAACGGATCCTGCATTCGACTGGCCAGCCAGTTCATGTCGAAGCGCCCCTGTATCAACGAGGCGACATCGGGCACCAGCTTGCCGCCGTTCACCGCCGCCAGCCACATGGGCATGAACGTCACGCCGATGGCCCCGCCGGGTGCGACGAGATCGCGAAAGGGGTTGCGGCTGGGCACGACCGGGAAGATGGCCTTGAGCGCCGGCGGATTCTTCGCCGCCGCCTGCAACTGGTTCAGCCCCGAATAGGAGATGCCCGCCATTCCCACGTCACCGGTGGACCAGTGCTGCCGCGACGCCCAGTCGATCACCTCGAGGGTGTCCTGCTGTTCGCGCGCACCGAGCAGATCCCAGATGCCCTGGGAGAAGCCGGTTCCCCGCACATCCACCACGACCTGCGTGTACCCCGACCTGATGAGCTGCCGGTCCACGGTGAACGTGCGCAGCAGTCCCCCGCCCAGCGCCCTGGTCAGGTCGGTGATGCCGGAGAACGGCGTCCCGGTCAGGTCCAGATCCCGGAAAGCCCGCACCAGCGCGTCCGACAGCCCCGGCACCGACAGCGCCGAATCCGCGATCATGGAGCCGAGTTTCGTGTACGGCGTCATGTTCACGATGGTCGGCGTCGGGGTGTCGATCGGCCGCCCGGAGGCGTCGGCGGGCCGGTAGACATTCGCCTTCAGCACGGTGCCGTCACCCATGGTGATCGGCACGTCCCATTCGATGTTCACATGTGGGTAAACCTGTGGATCATCGTGCGTCGCGGCCCATTGCGCGCCCGCCGCGCCACCGTCCGGTCCGACCGGAGTGACTGCCGCGGCGGGCGTGAGGAATTGCGCGGCGGCCGTGACCGCGGTCGCCACGACCACGGCCTTCGCCACCAGGGATCTGAATCGGAATCGCACTGTGCCCCAACCACTTCTTCGTCCGACGGGTGGTCGTGACACTAGGTCGCGCACAGGGTGTCTGGGCCAGTTCGGCCGAAGTCTGTCAGGGTGCACAAAAGAAAAGACCCCGGTTGTGCACGCCGTTGTGCACAACCGGGGAGTTCATATCCGGGCCGCGTCGATCACCAACCGGTGTTGCCGCGCACCGGAATGTTCACGAAGCTCGGACGATTCGGGTCGAGCTGCACGTGCTGCGGCCGCAGTCCGGTGTCCAGGAGCATCGGGAGGATGGGCAGTCCCTTGGGGAAGTTGCCCGCGAACACGTCCACCCGCAGGCGATGTCCCGGCTGCAGCACGGCTTCGGTGCCGCTGAGCGGGATATCGAGGGTGGTCGCCTCACCCGGCACGACCGGCAGCTGCTTGTCGAGCGAGGTGAACAGGCGCGGATCGGTGTAGTCGCCGTTCTCGGACCGGGCGCTGTTGGCGTCGTCGACCTCACGCAGCGAGGCCATGACCTGCCCCGAGGTCAGCACCGTGGAGGTGCCGTCCGGCGCGACGTCGTTGACCGTGACGGTCCAGTACCCGTCCTCGGCGTCCTGAACGGTGTTGAGCCGCACCGCGATCGGACCCGAGACGGTGGTGGCCTCCAGCACCGGCGCGCTGGTGAAGGTCAGGGCGTTGGTCTCGGAGATGCGAGAGTCCTTGGCGCACATGTCGATCAGCGAGAGCACACCCGCGGTGGCCTGCGCGGCGTCGTTGGAGCACAGGGTGGTGAGCCCGGGGGCGACGCTCAGGCGCGCGAGGTCACCGTTGGCCTCGGCGGTCAGCGAGCCGTCGTACAGCCCGTTGGAGGTGCCGCTGGCCTGCGCCGAGAGGTACATGCGCCGGTAGCGAGCCGCCTCGGAAACCGGTGCGGAGGAACCGAATCCGTTCTGGGTGATCCAGCCGCCGCCCTGCTGGCGCAGCGTGACCGGGCCGTAGGAGTCGATGCCGTTGTCGATGCCCTTGAGGTGCTTGTCGAACCAGGCGCGCTGGAGCACGTCCAGGCGCGGCGGCAGGCCGGGCCGACCGGCTTCGGCGCCCGAGGTGGCGTGGTAGCCGTTGCCCATGAGCAGCTGCTTCTGCGTGCCCGGCGCGAGCGGCAGCTCGTTGTAGATCTTGGTCTCGGAGTAGGTGAACAGGTCGTGCCAGCCGCCGACGACGAAGGTCGCGGCCCGGATCTGCGAGGGATCGCCCAGCCAGCCCTGCCGGGCGACCGAGAGATCGTTGAGCATGTCCCGCACCCGCGGATCGAGGTTGGCCATGTCGGTGGTGGTGTACGCCGACATGAGCACGTCGAGGTAGGTGTACGGGTCCGCCGCGCGGTCCTGCAGCCAGTTGAAGTCGAACTTGCCCTGCGCGATGGCGGCCAGGTCCGGCAGCCACTTGAGGCCGTTGATGGCGCTGAGCCACAGCGGGATGAAGTTGAAGCCGAAGCCGCCGCCGGGCGCGAGCACGTCGTTGACCAGATCACTGCCGGGCACCACCGGGAAGATGGCCTTGAGCGCCGCGGGCCGCTTCTCCGCCGCCTGCACCTGGTTGATGGCCGAGTAGGACAGCCCGCTCATGCCGACGTTGCCGGTGGACCAGGGCTGGGCCGCGGCCCAGTCGATGACCTCGACGGTGTCCTGCTGTTCGCGCTGGCGCAGCATGTCCCACGCGCCCTGCGAGAAGCCGGTGCCGCGCACATCGACGACGATCTGCGTGTAGCCGGACTTGATGAGCGAGCGGTCGACGCTGAAGTTGCGCAGCTGGCCGTTGCCGACGGAGTTGAGCAGTTCGCCGAAGCCGGTGATGGGGGTTCCGGTCAGATTGATCGACCGGAAGAGGTTGACCAGTGCGTCACCGAGGCCCGGGATCGCGAAGGCGCTGTCGGCGACGTTCGAGACCAGCTTGGTGTACGGCGTCATGTTGACGACGGTCGGCGTCGAGACGTCCACGGCCCGGCCGGACGCGTCCGCGGGGCGGTACACGTTGCCCTTGAGGACGGTGCCGTCGCTCATCGTGATGGGGACGTCCCATTCGATGGCGACATTCGGAAATTCCTGCGCCCCATCCTGCGCCGCGGTCCAGGCCGCGCCGGCAACGCCGCCGTCGGGGCCGAAGGACTGCGGGGTGGCATCGGCTGTGATGCCGGTCAAGGGAACGAGTAGAGCTGCCGCGGCAGCCGCCACAGTGGCCCGTAGCGCGTGCTTCATCGAACGTGATCTACCTCTCGCATCTGGTCGAACGACCGGAAGCTTAACTACCGAGAAGTAAGTTGCAAAGCGCGGTTACAGGTATTCATTTTTAATGGGCAATACTTCGGCAAATTGCATTGCAGGTCAGCGCGAATACCCTACGGTGCCGTACTGAGATCTGTGTCACCATTTCTCCATCGACGCTGGTAGATCCGCCGATCAGAGCGCTATTCGCCGCTCCGAATGCCCCGGAAACACAAAAACGCGCCGTGCCCGAATTTCTCGGTCACAGCGCGTTCGCGTGAACTACGGCTTACTTAGCGCCCTGGTTCGCCACCGCGGCGGCGCCGGCGGCCGCGGCCTCCGGATCGAGGTAGACGCCCGGGCCCAGCGGGCGCAGGTTCTCGTCGAGCTCGTACTTGAGCGGGATGCCGGTGGGGATGTTCAGCCCGGCGATGTCGTCGTCCGAGATGCCCTCCAGGTGCTTCACCAGCGCGCGCAGCGAATTGCCGTGCGCGGCAATGAGAACCGTCTTGCCCGCGGTCACGTCCTGGGCGATGGTGTCCTCCCAGTACGGCACCATGCGGGCGACGACGTCCTTGAGGCACTCGGTCTGCGGCACGTCGATGCCGGCGTAGCGCGGGTCGTCGTTCTGGCTGTACTCGTTGTCGGCCTCGATGACCGGCGGCGGGGTGTCATAGCTGCGGCGCCACAGCATGAACTGCTCGTCGCCGTACTTTTCCTTGACCTGCGCCTTGTCCTTGCCCTGCAGCGCGCCGTAGTGGCGCTCGTTCAGGCGCCAATCGCGCACGACCGGAATCCAATGGCGATCGCAGGCGTCGAGCGCGTTGTTCGCGGTGCTGATGGCGCGGCGCAGCAGGGAGGTGTAGACGATATCGGGCAGAATCCCGGCCTCGGCCAGCAATTCGCCGGCGCGCTTGCCTTCGGCGACACCCTTGTCCGTGAGCCGGACGTCCACCCAGCCGGTGAACAGGTTGAGGGCATTCCATTCGCTCTCGCCGTGGCGCAGCAGCACGAGGGTGTACGTCATGGGGTCATCCTCCCACGGGCCGGATCACCCGCGGTGAGTCACCCTCGCCGGTGGTCTAGGCCCACTCCACCTCGTCGAACGTCACGGTCAGTCCGTGTCTGCGCGTACTGAACGCGACTTCGACCCGGAGTTCGGAGCGTGCCATGTTCACTTCGCGGACCACCCCGCAGACTCCCGTGAACGGCCCCTGGGGCACGTAGATGACATCACCCGGCGCGAATTTCGGAGACCCCACACCGCCACCGTAATGGGCGCACGAGCGGCTTTCGAGGAAAAGATTCCCGACACGCCCGGACCGCAACGGCACCGTGACGCGCCGTAGCGGAGCCGCCGGCCGCTATCCCCCGAGCGCGAGCAGCCCGGCCCCCGCGAGGGTCGCCTGATCGGTCAATTCGGAAGGCACGACGCGCAACTCGTCGAGGAATCGCAGCCGCGCGTGCACGGCGACCGTGGCCCGCAACGGCTCCCACAGCGCCTCGCCCGACTGCGCGAACCCACCGCCGATCACGACCAGATCGGTGTCGAGCAGCGCGGCGGCCGAGGCCACGGCCGTGCCGAGCGCGGAGCCCGCCCGGTGCAGGGCGGCAAGCGCGATCCCGTCCCCGGCCCGGGCGGCCTCGGCGAGTTCGACCCCGCTCTCCCCCGTCCAGCCCTGCCGCCGCGCCCAGCGCACCGACGACGGCCCGCTCGCCACCGCTTCCACACAGCCGAATCCGCCGCAGGCGCACGGTTCCTCGTTGCCCGGCACCACGATGTGGCCCAGGTGCCCGGCATTTCCGGTGCGGCCCACGACGACTCGCCCGTCGGCGACGATGCCCCCGCCGATCCCGGTGGAGACGGTCAGCGCCAGGAAGTCCCGCACCCCGCGTGCCGCGCCCCAGCGCTGTTCGGCCAGCGCCAGGCAGTCCCCGTCGATGGTGAAGCGAATCATGGCCCCGGGGAACAACTCCCCGACCGCGGCCACCACGTCGAACCCGCCGGCCCACTCCGGAATATTGATCGGCCCGGTGGTCCCGGTGCGCACGTCGACCGGCCCCGCCGACCCGATGCCCACGGCGGTGACCTCGTCCCCCGCCGCGACGTCCAGCAGCAGTTCCCGGCACGCGTCCCACACCCCGCTCGCGGGCACGGCGATCCGCCGCGCACCCCGCACCGTGCCATCCGAATCAACGGTCCCCGCAGCGAATTTCGTCGCGCCGATATCCAGCGCCAATGCCACCATCGCCGTTACCCCTTCCGCAGCCCTGCGCCGCACCACGGCGGCCCGCGGCGATTGTGCCAGGCGCGAGTGCCCGCGCGGACCGGGCGATCCGCGAGCCTCCCCGGCAACGGCGATCCCCTGACGCGGCGGCACCGCGGCGGCGGGTCCTACGGCTTGTCGGCCGAGTCCACCAGGTGTTCGAAGGCGCGCAGGTTCTTCAGCGACTCCCCGCGGGAGACGCGCCATTTCCATTCCCGGCGAATGGATTCCGCGAAACCGAGTTCGAGAATGGTGTTGAAGTCGGCGTCCACGGCCTCGAGGATCTGACCGAACCAGCGGTCGAGTTCGTCGGCGGTGACCGCGTGCGTGGCCAGCCGACCGACCAGGTAGATGTCGCCCACGTTGTCGAGGGTGTAGGCCACCCCGTACAGCCGGCGATTGCGCCGCAGCAGGAACTTGTAGACGCCCTCGAAGTTCTCGTCGGGCTTGCGGCACACGAACGATTCCATGCGCACGCCGTGCTTGCCGACCTTGACCCCGATGGCCGTCTTGAGCTTGCGCTCACCGGGCAGGATGACGACGAACGTGCCGTCCGATTCCCGCGAGAACTCGATCTCGCGGTCTCGTAGCGTGTCGTCTATGAGCCGAGTGGTCACGTCGATCGATCCCGCGTCGTGCGCGGCAGCGTCGGTGTGTTCACTCATCGGCGCACGGCTCCCGTCCGGCGCCTCCAGAGCGCCAGTGATCTGGCTTGATTGCTGTCACCATGCACGCTACCGCTGCGCACGCGCCCGGCCCGCGATGGGGACAGCGCGGCGCTGTAGCTGTCGAGCAGCCCGTCCGCGGTGTGCGCCCACGAGAAATTGGCCGCGTGCTCGACCGCTGCCAGGCCCATGCGGTCCAGCCGCGCCGGATTCGCCAGCAGCGAGCGCAGCGCGTCCGCCCAGTCCTGGGTGCGGTGGCCGGGGACCAGCAGACCCGAAACACCGTCGCGCACAGCGGTTCCGAGCCCGCCGACGTCGGCGGCGAGCACCGGGGTCCCGCTGGCCTGCGCCTCGATGGCGACCAGGCCGAAGGATTCGTTGTAGCTGGGGACCGCCACCAGATCCGCGGCCCGGTACACCTGCACCAAACGGTGCGGCGGTTGCGGCGGCAGGAAGGTGACGCGATCGGAAATGCCCAGGGCGGCGGCCAATTCGATGAGCGCGTCCGGTCGCTGCAGACCCGAGCCCGACGGTCCGCCCACGATCAGCACGCGCAACGGGCGTTCGGGGCGATGGCCGAGCGCTGCCTCGTCGGCGAGCATCCGGGCCGCCGCGCGCACCAGCACGTCGGGCGCCTTGAGCGGCTGGATGCGGCCGATGAAGGCCACGATGCGATCCCCGGCGGGCAGGCCGAGTTCGGCGCGCGCCGCGGCCTTGTCACCGGGGTTGTACCGGGACAGGTCCGCGCCCGGCAGCACCACGTCGATGCGATCGGGATCCGCGCCGTACAGCTCGACGAGCTGGCGGGCCTCCTCGCCGGTATTGGCGACGAGGCGGTCGGCCTCGGCGACGATCTGCTTCTCGCCGATGACGCGGGCGGCGGGTTCGGGGGTGTCGCCCTCGGCCAGATAGGCGTTCTTGACCGCGGCCAGGGTGTGCGCGGTGTGCACCATGGGCGTGCGCCAGCGATCGCGGGCCAGCCAGCCCACCTGGCCTGAGAGCCAGTAGTGCGAGTGAATGAGGTCGTAGTGGCCGGGCAGATTGCGCGCCTCGGTCCGCAGCACCTCGGCCGAGAACGGGCACAGCTGCGTGGGCAGATCGTGTTTGTCCAGGCCTTCGAAGGGACCGGCGACGACGTTGCGCACCAGCACGCCGGGCGCGGCCTCGACGAGCGGTTCGTCCTTGGAGGAGGTGGCGCGGGTGAAGATCTCGACCTGGGTGCCGCGCTTGGCCAGCTCGATGGCGGTCTGCAGCACGTAGACGTTCATGCCGCCGGCATCACCGGTGCCCGGCTGCGCGAGTGGAGAAGTGTGAACCGAGAGGACGGCGATGCGATGGGGCCGTAACTCGGTGCGTTGACTCACCTCTCCAGTGTGCACGTGTCCCGCCACCGGACCTACGTGGGTTACCTAACCAAGTGACCTGGCTCACAAGGCGTTTCGCAGTATACGCCCCTCGACGAATAGCTGCCCGGACAAAGCTCCAGGTCCGAGCATCACGCGGGACCTTCGCCCGGGTGAACGGGTGCCGCGCGGGTTCAGTTCAGGGTGCCCGCGAACGCGGTGACCTCGGCCACGAAACGCGCGGGATCCTCGATGAACAGCCCGTGCAGCGACTCCTCCCAATAGGAGGTCCGGGCCCCGGGCACGGTGTCGGCGATGTGGCGGCCGCTCTCGATCGGCACCACCGGGTCGGCGGTGCCGTGCAGGACCAGCACCGGGACGTCGAGGGCGCGCAGGGTCTCGGTGTTGTCCACGGTCCGGTAGAACAGCGCCTTGCGGACCCGCGGCGGGGTGGCGACGCTGCCGCCGAACAGGCGCTGGGCGTCCACGCCCTTGTCCGTGCCGCGACCCACGTTGGCGTTGCCGAAAGCGGCGAAACCGCGCATGGCCCGGGCCGCGGTCTCGGCGAAGACGTCGGGGATGGCCTGCAGCATGACCGGGCCGGGTTCGGCGCCCGCGATGCCCCGGCCGATGCTGACCTGCGCGCCGGTGTAGATCACGCCCGCGACCGCGCCGGTGCCGTGCGCGGCGAGGTAGTCGGTGAGCACGATGCCGCCGTACGACCAGCCCAGCAGCAGCGCGCCGGCCGTGACGCCTTCCCCCGCGAGGACCGCCGCGACGTCGGCGGCCCAGTTCTTCGGATCGTCGTAGCCGTCCGCGGGCGCGCCGGAGTAGCCATGCCCGCGCAGATCGACCGCGATCACCCGGAAGTGTTCGGCGAGCAGGTCCCCGGCCGCGCCCCAGCAGCGCAGGTTTCCGGCCCAGCCGTGCAGCAGCACCAGCGGGCGCGCGGCTTCCGGCCCGCTCACCCGGTACACGATGGTGGTTCCGTCCGCACTGACCACTTCCCGAATCGCCATACCGGCCAGGCTAACCCGCAGCGACACGCCGGCTTCCGCTCGGGACGATCGCCGACTTCCGCTCGCGCTGATTCGTGCCCGGTGACCGGCTACCCGCTGCACCTCGGCGCGCCGAGCCGGACACACCGTGCCTAAGCTCTGCTGACATGAGCATTCGCACCGCTGTCGTGACCGGGGCCAGTTCGGGGATCGGGGAGGCCACCGCCCGCGAACTCGCCAAGCAGGGCTACCACGTCATCGTGGGCGCGCGGCGGGTCGATCGGCTCGAGCGGCTGGCGGCGGAGATCGGCGGCACGGCCCTCGCGCTGGACGTCACCGACGAGGCATCGGTGGACGCGTTCGCCGCAGCCGTCGAATCGGCCGAGGTGCTGGTCAACAATGCCGGTGGCGCAAAGGGTTTGGCGACGGTGGCCGACGCCGACCTCGAGGACTGGCGGTGGATGTGGGAGACCAACGTGCTGGGCACGCTGCGGGTCACCAAGGCCCTGCTGCCCAAGCTCATCGCCTCCGGTGACGGCCTGATCGTCACCATCACCTCGGTCGCGGCGTTCCACGCCTACGACAACGGGTCGGGCTACACCACGGCCAAGCACGCCCAGGCGGTGCTGCATCGCACGCTGCGCGGGGAACTGCTCGGACAGCCCGTGCGCCTCACCGAAATCGCCCCGGGCGCAGTCGAAACCGAGTTCTCGCTGGTGCGTTTCAACGGCGACGCCGAGCGCGCGGCCAAGGTGTACGACGGCATCGATCCGCTGGTGGCGCAGGACATCGCGGAGATCGTCGGGTTCGTGGCGTCGCGCCCGCCGCACGTCAACCTGGACACGATCATCGTCAAGCCGCGCGATCAGGCCGATCCGGGCCGCTTCGCGCGCCGTTCCTGATCACCCGGCCAGACGGATTTTCAGCGTCGAGTAGGTCGGGATGAAGACGTTGCGCTTGTACTTGCGCTCGACGATCTCCCACTCCCTGCCGTCCGCGGTGATCGCTTCCAGCAGCGCACCCAGTTCCGAATGGACCAGCTGCGCGCCGAGGCACAGGTGCCTGCCGCCACCGAACCACAGCTGCCGGGTCTCTGGCACGTAGTCCCGCGCGACCCGGAAGTCCCCGACCGCGTTGTTGATGGACCAGGTCAGGATCTTCACGTGCTCGCCGGCCTTCAGCTCCCGCCCGGCGACCTCCACGTCGGCGGTCACCGAACGGCCCACCAGGTAGGCCGGGCTGGTGACGCGCAGCGTTTCGCGCACGGCGTCCGGGGTGCGCTCGGGCGCGGCCAGCAGCGCCCGCTGCTCGCCGCTGTCGTGCAGCAGCGCGACCATCCGGGTCATGGCGCTGGCCAGGGTGTCGGTCCCCGCGACGGCCATGAGAATGGCCAGGCCCGAGGCGTGTTCGAGTTCCAGGCCGAGTTCGCGGCAGCGGCCCAGGGTGGTCGTGCCGTCGGCGCGCTCGTAGGCGGCGGGCACGGAGGTGGCGAGCTTGCCGGCCAGGGTCCGGGCCCGTTCCACGGCCACCGGGTCGAGGGTGGTGGAGGCCATGGTGCCCATGGCCAGATTCACCAGTTCCTCCACGTGGGTGAACAGGACGCGGAACGGCTCGTCGGGATCCTCGAACGCGCTCGGGTCCGCCGAGTCGGCGAAGATGGCCGCGATGTCGGCGGGTTCCATGCCCACCAGATCGGACACGCTGCGCCCGACCAGCACGCGGGAGCGTTCGGCGATGTCGACGGTCCGGCCCGCGGCCAGATCGACCGATATCTGCTTCAGCGCGGGCCCGATGGTGTCCGCGACCAGGGCGTCCGTATGCGTGGCGGTGAACAGGTCGCGCACCTTGTTGCGCAGCGCGGTGTGCCCGGGGCCCTCGAACAGGTCCTCGACCCACTCCCCGACGACCTGCGCCCACCAGTGCCCGGCCGCGCCCTCGGACACGATGCTGAAGTGCGCGGAGTCGTTGTAGATCTGCCGGGCCACCAGCGGGTCGGCGACGAACCAGCCGAGCCCGGGCACCTTGCGCATCGGCTTGACCAGCCTGCCCGCCAGCAACAGCGCGGGCAGCCACGGTTGCCCGGCGGCCAGCAGGGTGAGTTCGTGGCGGGTGGCGGTCTTCAACATGGCACTCCAGACTCTCGCCGGTGACGTCTCCCGGCCTCCCCCGGCACGGGCGCTCGTTCAGCCTGCCTACGCGTATGCGGGGTTGCACGGCAATGTAGCCCACCTCACAATATGTGAATCAGAGATTCTTCATAATGGAAATGTGTGCGCTGCTAGCGTCCCCGGCATCTGTGGCTGTTTGGAGTGGATCGCATGGTGAGAGCACGAATCGAGGCGGTGGGCTCCTATTTGCCCGCCCAGGAGGTTTCGACCGCTGAGTTGCTCGCGCAACTATCCGTCGAATCTCCCATCGACCTGGAGAAAGTCAGCGGGGTCCGGCACCGCAGGCGCTGTGGCGTCGACGCGGACGGGCAGCGTGAGGACTCCTTCACCGTGGCCCTGGCCGCCGCCCGCAGCGCACTGGACAACTCCGGTTACGCCGCAAGCGATCTGGACGTGATCATCTCCTGCTCGATCACCCGCATCCACGGGGACGACTTCTGGGTGGAGCCCTCCTTCGCCCTGCTGCTGCGCAACGAACTCGGCGCGGCGGGCGCGATCCACTTCGACGTATCCAACGCCTGCGCGGGCATGCTGACCGGAGTTCTGGTGTTGGAGCGCATGATTCGCACCGGCATCGTGAAGCGCGGACTGGTGGTGTCCGGCGAGTACATCACCCCGATCTCCGATACCGCGGTGCGCGAGATGTCGGAGAAATACGATCCGCAATTCGCCTCGCTCACCGTCGGTGACGGCGCGGCCGCCGTGGTGCTCGACGACCGCGGCACCGCGGACGAGGGCATCGACTACATCGAACTCAACACCAGCGCCGCCTTCGCACAACTGTGCCTGGGCATGCCGAGCGACCGCAGCGCGGGAATCGCGCTCTATACCGATAATCGCGCCATGCACAACGAGTCCCGCTATTTGCTGTGGACGAATCGGCAGCGCGATTTCCTCGCCGAACGAAACAGCACCTTCGAGGCCGAGGGCTACGACCACGTCATTCATCACCAATTCAGCGGTCCCGCCGTGGAATTGATCAACAAGATCGCCGAACGGGAATTCGACGCCGCCGTGCCGCCCGGGCTCGCGGTCCTGGATCGCTACGGAAACACCGCGTCCACTTCGCATTTCGTGGTGCTGCACGACGCGCTGAAACAGCGGCGGATAGCGGCCGGGGACAAACTGCTGCTGGTCCCCGCGGCCTCCGGCGTCGTCGCCGGATTCCTCTCGGTCACCCTCGGCGAACTGCAGGTGTGCGACGCATGAAAATCGTAATCTCTTCCGTCGCTGTCGAAATCGGCGGCGGCAGCTCCATCGAACAGGCCGCCGCGGCCGCGCGCCGGGCGGTGAGCGAGGCCGGCGCCACCCCCGAGACGATCGACGCGCTCATCAACACCGGCGTGTACCGCGACTCGAACATGGTGGAACCGGCCATGTCCGCGCTCATCCAGCAGCAGGCGGGCATCGGGCTGGAATACCGGCGCGGTGACGTGCCGTGCCTGTCGTTCGACCTGATGAACGGGGCCACCGGGGTTCTCAACGCCATCCAGGTGAGCCAGGCGCTGCTGGCCTCGCCGACCGTGCACCGGGTACTCGTGGTGTCCGGGGACGCGCACCCCGCCAAGTCGCCCGCACCGGTGCCCGGCTTCCCGATCGATCCGGTGGGCGCGGCCATGGTGCTGGAGAAGTCCACGGGCGCCGACGGATTCGGCCAGCTGCACATCAGCGCCACCGACGCCCGGCCCGAACCCGTCGGCTACGTGCGGCTGCCGGACATGGGCGCCACCGGGCGCGGGGCCATCACCGTCGATCGCACCGTGAATTCGGTGGAAGATCTGCTGCACCATGCCGTTTCGGCCGCGACCGAAGCGCTGGAGGTGGCCGGAGCCGATCCGGCGCGGACCCTGCTCGTCACCAATCGCCCCACCGGCGACTTCCCGGACCTGCTGGCCGAGCGGCTCGGGCTCCCCGCCGGCGCGGCGCACGCGGGTGACGCCCACGGCGACGCACACACCTCGGCCCTGCCCGCCGCCTACCTGAGCGCACGCGAGAGCGGCCGCCTGGACGGGTTTGAAGTAGCGTTGTTCGTGGCAGCGGGCGCGGGACCGTCCGCGGCGGCCATCGTCTATCGGCTGCCCGCCTAGCGTCCCCGGGAGGAGGTCCCCGTGACCAAACTGTGGGTGATCGTGCCCGCCTACAACGAGGAACGCGGCATCACCGCCACGCTCGAGGCGCTCGCCGCCCAGCGCGACGGGGACTTCACCCTGGTCGTGGTGGACAACAACTCCACCGACGGCACCGCCGAGGTGGTGCGCGGCTTCGCCGGCGCACACCCGGAGGTGCGGATCCACCTCATCGGCGAGACGCAGAAGGGCACCGGCGCGGCCTCGGACACCGGGATGCGGTACGCCATCGCGGCCGGTGCGCTGCGCCTGGCCCGGACCGACGCCGACTGCCTGCCCGCCCGCGACTGGATCGAGCGGGTGAACGCCGGGTTCGACGCCGGGCTGCAGCTGGTCAGCGGGCAGCTGATACCGCGCACCGACGAGGACGTGCGGTGGATCGATCGCACGATCATCCGCGTGGTGCTGGAGGTGGCCTCCACCTTCGGCAAGTTCCGGCCGGGCAACCAGGATCCCCGCTACCTGGGGCCGTACGTCATGACGCCCGGCTGCAACATGGCGATCACCGCCGAGCTGTACGAGGCCGCGGGCGGGTTCCCGCGCACGGCCATCGAGGATCTGCACGAGGATCGCGCCCTGGTGAACGCGGTCCGCATGCTCACCACCGACTACGGCCTGCGCCGCGACGTGCGCGTGTACGCCTCCAATCGCCGCGTGCGCGCCTGGGGCGTGCGCCGGACGCTGGCCTGGTACGCCGACCACCGGTACAAGCCGGAGCTGGTGGACATTCGTTGAACCGGGAGGACGCGGGTGGCGCGCGGCGGTGCGACGCGCGGCGGTCCGAGGATGCGACCGGCGCCGACGGCGATCCGGACGGCCTGGGGAACGACGCCGTAGCCGAGATCGTCGGGGACACAAGCGGCGAGGGCCGGCGGCACGACGCAACTGCGGACATCCGTGGTGGCACCGCCGCTGCGGGCCACCGGGGCGATTCGAAGGCGGGGACCGCGCCCCGGTCCGCCACCGGGCCTACGCCGCACGACGCTCCCGCCGATTTCCTGGCACTGCTCGCCGAACAGGTTCGGCTGCATCCGGACGCGCCGGCGCTGGGAATGGTCGGGGACGCTCCGCTGAGTTTCGCCGAGCTGGAGGCCCGGATCGCCGGGGTGGCGCAGCGGTTGCGGGACAACGGTTTCCAGCGTGGGGACCGGATGCTGTTCTCCATCCGGCCGTGTGCGGACGCGGTGACGCTGATCTTCGGGACCATCGCCGCGGGGGGCACGATCGTGTTCGTCGACCCGGGTGTGGGGCCCGAGCTGTTCGCGCGGCGCATCGGTCTGGTTGAACCGGCCTGGGCGGCAACGGAATCGCTGCTGTACCTGCTGAGCGGCCCGCTCCACCGGCTCGGGCGCGCGCGGGGGCTGGCGCTGCCCGCGTTCGGCAGGCTGCCGGTCCGGCATATCCACAGCGGGCCGCGGCTGCCGGGCACGCCCGCCCGGTCCGTTCCGCTGCGGCGGCTGCTCGGGAGCGGCGCGACCGCCGCGTTCGCCGCCGCCGATCCGGCCGCCGAGGCGCTGATCGTCTTCACCTCCGGCACCACCGCCGCACCGAAAGCCGTTGTGCACACCCGGGGTTCGCTCGGCGCGGGACTGGCCGCCATGGCGGGGCGCAGCAGCCTCGGACCGGGCGCGCATCTGCACACCGAGCAGTTGATGATGGGGTTGCCCGCGCTGCTGGCCGGCGCGCGGTGGTCGATGCCGCGCTACCCGCGCTTCGGGACCCATATCGACCCGGTGGGGTTCGCACGCGGGCTCGACGCCGCGACGCACGCGTTCTTCACCCCCGCCGATCTCGCGGTCGTGCTGGCCGCGATCGAGCGCGGCGAACTCGCCGCCCCGCGCGCGCTCCGCGAGATATCGCTCGGCGGTGCGCCGGTCACCACCGCGCTGCTGCGCCGGGCGCGGAAGTCCCTGCCGGACTGCGAGTTTCTCGCCATCTACGGCATGACCGAGATCCTTCCCGTCGCGATCACCTCCGGCACCGCCAAACTCGATTTCGACGGCGCGGGCGATCCGCTCGGCGCACCGGTGCGGGGCGTCACCGCCCGCATCGCCGCGGACGGCGAACTCGTGCTGTCCGGCCCCAATCTCTGCGCGGGCTACCTGGGCGAACCCCCGCTGCGCGAGATACCCACCGGCGACCTCGCCCGCCTCGACGGCGACACGCTGGTGCTCATGGGCCGCAAGAAGGACATGATGATCCGCGGCAAGACCAACATCTACCCCGGCCTCTACGAGCCCGCCATCGCGAACGTCGCGGGCGTACGCCAGGCGATCATGGTCGGGGTGCCCGACGAGGTCGGCGACGAGCGGATCGTGCTGGCGGTCGTCCCCGATCCCGGCGCGACCGACGTGGTGGCCCGCCTCCGCCGCGAGTTGCCCGCCCTCATGGACACTTCCGCCCTCCCCGACGACATCGTGCTGGTCGACGAGATCCCCGTCAGCGGCCGCACCAGCAAGCCGGACCGCGCTGCCCTGCGCACCCGCCTGGCCGACCTGCTCGACTGATCTGCCGTCCAGCGGATCCGCGTGGCCGACCTGCTCGACTGATCTGCCGTCCGGTGGATCCGCGTGGCATCGGCCTGCACACCCCGCGCCGACGGGAACGAACCGGCCCGCAGGTGGGCAGGCATGTCGGGCGGCCCACACGAGCCCGGGCTGTCGGCAGGAAGCCCGCGGGGCGACCCGCGGGGGCAGCGAGGCCGCGACCGCACTACCGGTTGGGGCGAGATGATCGGTGCCGAGCTAATCCGGTGCCGCGCTAAACCGGCGCCGCGCGGCCGGTCAGCTCCGCCACGACCCGATCGGCGAAGGATTCTGCGGAGGTGGCGTCGAGAATGCCTGTCACGTAACAGAATCCGAGCCGCATGCGGCCGTGTGTGCTGATGATCGACACGGTGAGCGCGCTGACGCACGAGTTCGAGCCCGCCAGTGTCACGTCGGAGATGCGCCGGCCCCCGACCGTTTCCGGGAAGTCGGCCCGCCCGACGTTGGTCACCGACACGTTCCACGGCGCGCGCCGGTCCACCATCTCGACCACGCGCCGGCCGGTCGCCACGGTGCGCGGGGTCCCGAACCGCATGCCCGCCACCACCGACAGGTGCTTGCGCCGCCGAATCCCGCGCTCCAGTTGCCGATTCACCGCCCGCGCCGCCGCCCACAGTGACTCCCGCGGCCCGAACCGCACGAAGTTCGCCAGCACCGGCGCGTAGATCCCCAGCTCCTCGGCGTCGGGCGCGGGTTCGAGCAGCGCCCGGAAATCCACCGGCGACCCGATCCCCGCCACGCCCTTCCCCCCGGGCCGCCCGGTCTCCCCCACCACCCGCGCCACCGCCGCGGCCAGCACCCCGTGCACCGTGACCCCGGCCCGATGACAGTCCGCGGTCAACGCCTCCAGTCCGGCCGCGTCCACGGTGCGATAAACCGCCCGCGTCCGCCGCTCCCCCAGCCCCACCGCGACCGGCGGCACCAGCTTCCGCGGCCGCAACGCCAAAGCCATCACCTGATCCGACAACGTGGTGTAGCAGTACCGCCAAAAACCTCTGGCCCCCAGCGGAATCAGGTCGTCCGCTACCGGAATCGGCTCACGCGTCCCCGGCAGCGGCGCACCGACGGACCCAACCCGACCTTCGCGGCCGGTCCCACCCGCACGACCGCTCCCGCCGACGCCGGCGTGCCGGCCCGCACGGGACTCCGCGCCGAACCGAATCAGCTTGCGCAGCAGGGTGAGCAGCGACCGCCCGTCCATGATGACGTGCGAAACCGTCAGCACCACATCGTGATACTCATCCGGCGTCCCCACCGCGTACCCGATGTCGACAATCCGGGCCAACCCGCGCTCGGGCGTGAACGGCGCCGCAAGCTCGGCGTCCACCTCCCGCCGCCACACCGCGTCGGCGGCGAGGTCCTCGCACCCGACCAGCACCCGCCGGATCGGAATCCCCGGATCCGCGAGCGCGAACAGCCGCGGATCACCGTTCCCGGCGTCCCGAACCCCGGCCCGCAGCAGCGGGTACTCCGCGACCAGCGCGTCCGCCGCCCCGCTCAACTCCTCGGCGGTGAGCCGCCCGTGCACCCGCACCCGCCCGACGCAGTTGGCCGGCGAGATCCGGTCGATGATCCAGAACCACCGCTCCGAGGCCCCCAGCGGACGCCCGAAATCCGTTGCCGCCGTTGCCGCTGTGCTCGCAACCACCGCCGAACCTCTCCGCCGAACCAGTTCGGCGCAGAATAGTCGCCCGCCCGCGCCCCCGCATCCGGAACGAGCTGGTCGTCCCGACGCCCGGCCCCACCGCCGGCCAACCGTCCCCGGCAATCCGCCGGCCGAAGCCCGCACGTCCACCTCACCTCCGCCCACCGGTCGGCCCGGTTCACTCCGGCGGATGCACCGTCGCGGAACCACGGTGGCTCCCGCGGATCCGCGCCACAACGAGTCGTTGTTCCTGGACGTCACCGGCGCATTCGCATATTCGATGCCCGAGGCCACCCGAATCCCTTCGACCGCGCGTACCGGCGTGACGGCGGGGCACGCCGATACCGGTGCTCAGCGGCGTCGGCGTCGCCCGAGAACATCCCATACGTCCGTCGGAACCTGCGCCCGCAACGCTCGCCGCATCCGTCTCGCGATCGGTGCGGCCCGGATACGCGTGCGGACCGTGGAACAGCCCGGTTGGCGGTGGCCGTCGGGCACGACGGCCACCGCAGAGCAGCTTTCACGCCCACGCCGACATGGAGTACCGAGACATGGAACGGCGGCGCGGGCACAGCACCCGCGCCGCCGTTCGGTCGGCGCTGCCGGCGGCGAGAGCCGCGCGATGACGCGGTCAGCGGCCGCCCGCGGCGGGGGCCGTGGAGGCCGCGGCGGAGTCCGAGCCGGCGGGGAGGGCGGACATGCCCTGCCAGGTGGTCCAGTCCAGGGCCCAGTCGTAGATGTCGCCGTCGGCGGCGGAGAGGTCGATCCGGGTGCCGGTCACCTCCACCGGGTCGCCGTAGAGGGCGGTCGGGAAGTAGGACTGGGCATCGCCGGGGCTCAGGTTGATGCAGCCGTTGGTGACGTTCGTATTGCCTTGCGCGGACAGTGATTCGGGGTTCGCGTGGATGAACTCGCCGTTGTTGGAAATTCGCACGGCCCAGCGTTCGCGCACGTTCGTGTAGTACGGCGGGTTGGACATCATGAAGTCCTCGTACTTCTCGGTGACCACGTGCACGCCGGAGCGGGTGACGTTGCGGTCCTCGTTGCCCTCGCCGTAGCTGACCGCGAAATCGAACACGACCTGCCCGTCGCGCACCACCTCCATGCGGTGACTCGGGGCGTTGGCGCGCACGATCTGCGCGCGGCCGATGGTGAAGTCCGAGGTCAGGTCGGTGACGCCGTAATTACCGCCGCCGAAGTCCAGCCCGTAGAGCTTGGCCGACACCTTCACGGTGGTGCCGGGCTGCCAGTACTCGCGCGGACGCCAGTGCACCCGCGACCCCACGTCGGAATCGGGCAGCCACGCCCACGATCCCTCGGTCTTCGGACTCGTGGTGACCGTCAGCGCCTTCTGCACCGTGGCCTTGTCGGTGACGTGCCCGGTGAACTGCAGGATGATCGGCGCCGCGATGCCGACCTCCTGGCCGTCGCCGATATTGATGGTCGCCGGCACCTCGTTCTTGGGTTCGAGGGTGGTGAACTTCGATTCGATCGGCACCGGCTTGCCGTCGGTGCCGACCGCCGTGCCGGACCAGGTGTAGGTGATGCCGTAGCCGAGCGGTTCGGCGATGGTGTATTTGGTTCCGTCCGAACTCAATTCACCGTTGACCTGCTTGCCGTTCGGGTTGCTCAGCGCCACCTGGTCGATGCGGCCGCCGGTCACCGACACCGAGATCGGCGCGGTCGGACTGACATCCGTCGTACCGTCGTCGGGCTCGATCGACACCTTGGCCGCGGGTGCGGCGGGCTCGTCCTTGCCGCCACCGCCCTTGTCCGATGAACATCCGGCCACCATGGCGATGATCGCGAGCAGCGCCGCCAGCACCGTAATAGCCCGCCGTACGGGCACTCGTCCTCGACTGTTCACCGGTTCGACGTTACCCCCGCAAATCGAATGCCCCGGCCACGGCCGGGGTGGCGCCGACCACGCCTACAGGGTCAGACCCACGGTCACGGGCTCCGGCTCCAGGTGCACCCGGAAACGCTCAGCAACTCCCTCGCGAACTTCGCGCGCCAGCGCGGCGATGTCGGCCGCGGTCGCCGCGCCCCGATTGGTCAGCGCCAGCGTGTGTTTGGTGGACAGCCGCGCGGGCGCGTCCGCGCCCGGGAAGCCCTTGGCGAATCCGGCGCGTTCGATCAGCCATCCGGCGGAGAACTTCACGCCGCCGGCAACGGCCCAGGTGGGGACCGCCACATCCGCACCGACATGTGTGGCGATCGCCGCACGCACTTCATCGACCCGACTGTCCGGAATGACCGGATTGGTGAAGAACGAGCCCGCACTCCAGGTGTCGTGATCGCCGGAATCCAGCACCATGCCCTTGCCCGCCCGCAACCGCAGCACCTCCGCGCGCACCAGCGCGGCCGGACGCGACTCGCCCTCGTCCGCCCCCAGCGCGGCGGCCAGCTCGCGATACCCCAGCGGCGCACTGGAACCATCGGCGCGCAGGGCGAATTCGACCTCCAACACCATCGCCGCGTCGCTGTGCTTGAGCACCGAGGTGCGATACCCGAAACCCAGTTCGGCGGGCTCGGCCCAGCGGATCTCCCCGCTCGCCCGATCCAGCAGCCGCACCCGGCGCAGCAGCGCGGCCACCTCGACCCCGTACGCGCCGACGTTCTGCACCGGCGTCGCACCGGCCGAACCCGGGATGCCGGACAGGCATTCGAGCCCGCCGAAACCGGCCTCGACCGTCGCCGCCACCACCGCGTCCCAGTTCGCGCCCGCCTCCGCGACCACGGAGTCCGTGCCGATCCGCACCCCGGTGGTCGCGATCCGCACCGCCACCCCGGCGAAACCGGAATCGGCGATGAGCAGATTCGACCCGCCCGCCACGAGCAGCACCGGAATCCCGGCGGCGTCCAGCGCCCGCACCGTGGCCACCAGCGACTCGGTGCTCGTGCATTCGGCCAGCACCGCGGGCCCGCCCACCCGCAGGGTCGTCAGCTCCGCCAGCGGAACCGCGTCGCGCAGCAGCGCGCCGGTCCCGCCGAGCCGGTCCCGCAGGTCGTCGAAGGACACCACCCCAGAAGTACGCACAGGCACAGACGGTAGCCTGTCCGACCATGGCGACACCTCTGGCCTTCACTGCGCACTCCCCGCATTCCACCGCCGCCGTGCGCGCTGCCTTCTCCAGCGAGCAGTACTGGAAGGACCGCATCGAGAACGTCGGCGGCCCGAACGCCCGCATCGACTCCATCTCGATCAACGGCGATCACGTGCGCGTGGACATGGTGCAGGCCATCCCCGCCGAGGAACTCCCCACCCAGATCACCGCGGTCCGCCCCGGCGACCTGATCATCCCGCGCACCGAGACCTGGGACGGCAGCGGCGGCACCGTGGAGGCCCGCGTCGAGGGCGCGCCCGCCACCGTGCAGGGCACCCTGTCGGTCACCGACGACGGCACCGGTTCGGTCTTCGTGGTGGACGCCAGCATCGAGGTCAAGATCCCGCTCTTCGGCAAGAAGATCGAGGCCGCGGTGCAGCAGCACCTGACCGAACTGCTGGAGCGCGAAGCCGAGTTCACCGCCAATTGGCTGAGTTCACACTGACGGGGCACATCCCGCAGTAACCTGACCGATCGTGCCTCGCCGACTGGACTACTCCGCACGCTATTCGCTGCACACCACGAAAGAGGTGTACGCGGCCCTCGCGAACCGCGAACTGTGGGACGCGCGCATCGAGGAGATGCGGAAGCACTCACCCAACGACCTGGTGAGTCTGGACGCCGGCGACCACGGCATCGAGGTCGAGATGCGGCACGTGCTGCCGCGCGAATCGCTGCCGGACCTGGCGCGCTCGTTCTGGCGCGAGGACATGGTCATCACCCGCCGGGAACGCTGGGGCGCCTTCGGACCCGAGACGACCGGCGAATACACGACCCAACTGCCCGGCGCCCCCGGCACGCTCGGCGGCGACATGCGCCTGTTCCCCACCGACACCGGCTGCACGCTGCGCACCTCGTCCCGTGCGACGGTGCAGATTCCATTCTTCGGACGCAAACTGGAACAGCTCATGCTGGTGAATCTGGTGGACCTGTTCCGAGCCGAGGCAGAGGTGACACAGCGCTGGCTGGATCAGCAGCACCCCGTCGGCTGAAACCGATCGGAACGATCACCCGCGGCACCACCGGCATCAACCGGCTGCGCCGCGGTGATCGCTGGATGGCACACGATGTCCTGATCACCAGGAGATTGCTGGAGGCGGCGGATCCGCTCGTGGTCGACCTCGGCTACGGCGCCAGCCCGGTCACCACCCTGGAAATGGCGGCCCGGCTCCGGGTCGTGCGCCCGGACCTGCGCGTGGTCGGGCTGGAGATCGATCCCGAGCGCGTGGTCCCCGGCCGCGACGGCGTCGTATTCGCCCGGGGCGGTTTCGAATTGGCGGGCCTGCGCCCGAACCTGGTGCGCGCCTTCAACGTCCTGCGCCAGTACCCCGAATCCGCCGTCCCCGCCGCCTGGTCCACGATTCTGTCCGGCCTGGCCCCGGACGGCCTGCTGCTGGACGGCACCTGCGACGAGCTGGGCCGCCGCTGCGCCTGGATCCTGCTGGACCGCGCCGGCCCCCGCTCGCTGACCCTGGCCTGGGATCCGTTCACCGTCGATCAGCCCTCCGACATCGCCGAACGCCTCCCCAAGGCGCTCATCCACCGGAACATCCCCGGCGAACCCATCCACACCCTGCTCACCGCCGCCGACCGCGCCTGGGCCGTCGCCGCGCCGCTGGCCCCCTACGGCCCGCGCGCCCGCTGGCGGCACGCGGCGAATCTCCTACTCGAGCAAGGCTTCCCGCTGCGCCCGCAACGCCGTCGCCTGCGCGACAACCAACTCACCATCCCCTGGTCGGCCGTCGCCCCGCTCCCCTGACCGGACGCGACACACCCCGGCCGGTGGCCTTCGACGACGACGGCCCTCGTGCGCGGTGCCCAGCCCTGGGCCGGGGCGACACACCCCGATAGCTCCGGACGATGACGGGCTCGGCCATCCCCCCGGCCCGGCCATCCCCCCAGCTCGGCCATCCCCCCGGCCTGGCCACACCCTGCCCGACCACACCGCGAGCCCGAGCGGATCGACACCAACCCTGATCGACAGCCCGGATCACGGCAGCCCAACGACGCGACCGCCGACACCCACGGCGACGCGGCGGCGGCCGGCAACACGATCCGGCCCGGCAGTGCCCGAGCGCCGCTCAGACCGGGCGGATCCGATCGCGCAGGGTCTGGATCGAGCCGGTCAGCGCGGCGGGCGCGACCAGCGAGCGCGGGGTGAAGGGCTGCCGCCACAGACCGCCGTGCATCGCGCCGATCGTGAAGAGCGACTCGGGATTCGAGCCGGCCGGCTCCGGGGCGAACAGGTCGGCGACCAGCTTGGCGGCCAGCAGAACCCGGGCGGTGGCGGGGTCGAAGATCTCGATCCCAAAGTGGCCGGCGGCCCGGTGGGCGGCGCTGCGCCACGGCGGTTCGTGTGCGGTCGCGGTCCAGGTCGGCGGGGTGACCGTGTAGGAGACGGCGTGCCCGGACTCCCGGGCCAGGGTGGCGCGCCAGCGCGGAAGCCGCTGGGCCAGCGCGTAATCGGGGCCCGCGAGATACGGCAGATTGTCGAACAGTCCCCACGGCGCGCCGTCCGCGTCGAAGGTGGGGCGGGTGTAGTTGAGGTGGTACAGCGAGCGCGGGGCCAGCCGGTGCAGCAGATCCTGGGCCGAGCCGCGAATCCCCCTGTCGGCCAGATGCTCCCGGGCCCCCAGCACGACCGATTCCGGCACGGCGTAGCAGTCGGCCGACGAACCGTACAGCGCGAGAACGGCATCCGGATGGCGGCGCAGCACGGTCTCGGCCAGCACGTCCGAGGCCGCGGCGATCCGCAGCCCGGCCGCCCCGGGCCGGCTCGCATACGACCCCAGCACCGGACGGGCATCGGAATGCGCGCTGATCCACCGCGCCAACGAGGGAAAGCCGCTGCCGATGTCCACCCCCGGCCCCCGATCGGTGACCGGATACCGCATGACGCCCGCACCGGCCCGCGCCCGCGCCCGCAGGCGATCCCAGCGCCCGCGCCCCGGCAGTTCCACCGCCAGCACCTGCGCACCCCAGGACAGCAGCGGCCGCAGCGGGCTCAGCACGGCCGCGGCCCCGGTGAGGGTCATGCGAAAACCCGGCAGCGACAACCACTCCGGATGTTCGGCGACCACCCGCACGGCGGCCGCGAAACCGGGTTCGACGATGCCCCGGTCCTGCCAGTCCGTCAGCTGCCGCAGCAGTTCCTCGTCCGCCAGTACCCGGCCCTGCCACGGAATTTCGAGCCGCCGCACGGGTTCGGCGGTGCCCTCGACGCTCGCGACACCCAGTTCGGCGCCCGTGGCCGCCGCGTCCACATCGGCCGCGTCCAGCGACGTGACGGTGGCCCCGGACGCGAAGCGCAGCATGGTGCGCATCGAATGCAGCCCGTCGCGCGCGACCCCGTGCGCCGCCCCGGGTGCGCTCACCGCCAGCGCGGTCAGCGCGCGGAAGACGGGGTGATAGCCGTGCCGCCAATCCCGCATGGTCTCCACCGACTGCGCCAGATCCGCGTCGTGGCGGCGCACCGCGTCGGCGACGACCGCCGCCGAGAACATCTCCGCCATCCGCTCGGGCGGCCCGGGCGGAAAGGCCAGATCCCAGACACCGGCGCGGAGGATCCCCATGATCGATCACCCTGCCACGAAATCCGGCCGGGCAAAACTCGAAAATCGGACATTCACCGCGGTATCAAGCCCTGGTGAGCGCCCGATGCAACCGGGCGGCCGTCGGCGGCGGCAGACCCGCGCTGGCGGTGCGTATTTCGGCGGTGTCGCAGCGGTGGATGGCCACCGCGTCGGCGACCACCTCGTCCAGGGCGGACTGCCCGATCCCGGCCTCGGCCAGATCCAGCACCGTGCGCAGCGGCGTGGTCACCAGGAAGGTGCCCGCCGATTCCACGTCGTTGCGGGCGAACGCCCGCCGCAGCACCACCAGCCGGGGCGAGAGCGGGAACCGCCCGACCCGCGCCGACATGTGCACGAAGCGCGGTCGCAACCGGCCCAATCCGTGCAGTTCGGCGGCGCTGTGATGGGAGACCGCGGCCGCGCCGTCGAACCAGGCCGACCACATGGCGTACTCGTCCAGCGGCCCGTCCGGCCACGCGGCCAGCCGCAGCAATCCCACCCCGGCCCGGACCACCGAGCCGTCCCGGAGACCGTCGCGTATGCGGGCCTCGCACCCGGTCTGCAGCACCTGCCGGGTCGTGAAATACCCGGCGTGCCGACCGGCCAACTCCTGCAACGCCAGCCACCCTTTTTCCGGATCGGGCTCCGCTGCCGCACTCCCAGCCATGCGTTCAGGCTACGCGCACCCCTGTGCGTTATGTCACAATCCGCCGCGAGTGAGCCGACACCTCACCGGAAGCACAGAGCACACACAGAAAGCTCGTGAACAATCGGCCGCATGAGTTCGAACCCTCACTCGGACGACGCCGACCGGCCTGCCGCGGAGCACGACGCGGGCGCCACCGGCGCCGACGCACCCGATCAGCAGGCCCAGCCGACCGAAGTAATCCATTCGGGCACAAAGAAATCCGACAAACCGGGCGATCCCGGCGAACTAGCCGGCGCGGACGACGCCACCGTCGCGGCGAAACCCGCCGCGCCCGGCGCGGACGACGGCAAAACAGAGGTCATCCCCGGCCAGGGCACCGCCCAGCCCGCGGAATGGTGGCAGGAAACCGAGCAGTTCGGCGCGGCCGAGGGCTCGCGCGCGCCGGAGACCGAGCGCTACGAACAGGCGACCGTCGCCCTCGGGCAGCAGTCCCCGAACGCGCCCGAGGCCACCGAAGTGCTGCCCGTCCCCGGCGACACCGGCGAACACCCCACCCGGGCATTGCATCCGGGCGACGCGGCCTACGCCGCCGCACCCGGGGCGGCCCCGGTCGCCGCTGGCGCGCAGGTTCCGCCCGGCACGCCCCCGCCGCCCGCGAATACCACCGGCGGACAGGGCGGTTCGCCCCGGAAGGGGCGGAAACGCCGGACCGCGTTGATCATCGGCGTCGTCGTCGCGATGGTCCTGGTCGGCGGCCTGGCCTTCGGTGAGGCGTATGCCCGGCGCACCGTGGAGAACTGCATCGCTTCGCAATTCGAGCAGCAGATGGGCTCCAAGATCGACGTGTCGTTCGGCGCCAAACCCATGCTCGTCACCATGCTCGACAAGAAGGTCGGCTCGGTCACGGTGGACAGCGACGACACCAAGTTCGGCCCGGCGGTCGGGATGAAGGTGCACGCGGTCTTCAACGACCTCGAGATGCAGGACGACGGCCGTCAGGGCGGCAGCGTCGGCAGCTCCGAGGCCGAGGTCAGCTGGAGCAACGACGGCATCGCGAAAACCATGGGCGGCCTGGTATCCGGCGTCACCTCCGATCCCAAGGCCGGCACCCTGAACTTCGCGGTGCTCGCCGGGCTGGCCGAATTGCAGATCAAGCCCAAGGTGGTCGGCGACAAGATCGAGGTCGAGACCGTGTCGGCGGCCCTGCTCGGCATCGGCCTGCCCACCGATCTGGTCTCGGGCATCGTGGAACTCATGACCGAGAGCCTGCAGAGCTACCCGATGGGCCTGCAGCCCACCAAGATCGAGATCACCTCGGACGGCCTGCACGTCTCCCTGCGCGGCGGTCCCACCAAGCTGGAGCCCGTCGAAGGGCAGCAGCAGCAGGTCACCGAATTGCGCTGCTGAACTCGGGAGCGAAAAGCCCGTGCCCGCGCCGGAATTCCGGCGCGGGCACGCGACTGCCGACCGGATTCACCACTCCGGCACCGTGACTCACGGGATCAGGCCGGAAAGCCCGCAAGCACTTCACGAGAACGCGACAGGCCCAGCCGGGTCGCCCCGGCCGCGATCAGTTCCGCCGCCGCCTCCGACGTTCGAATCCCGCCGCTGGCCTTGACGCCCAGCCGCCCGCCCACCGTTTCGGCCATCAGCCGCACCGCGTGGACACTGGCCCCGCCCGCCGGATGGAATCCGGTCGAGGTCTTCACGAAATCCGCGCCCGCCTGCTCGGCCACCCGGCACACCTCGACGATGGCCGCGTCGCTCAGCGCCGCCGACTCGATGATCACCTTCAACAGCGCGCGCTCCCCCACCGCCTCGCGCACGGTGATGATGTCCCCCAGCACCGCGTTGTAGTCACCGGCCACCGCCGCGCCCACGTCGATGACCATGTCCACCTCCGCCGCGCCCTGATCCACCGCGAGCCGCGCCTCCGCGCCCTTGATCAGCGAATGATGTTTGCCGGACGGAAAACCCGCGACCGTGGCCACCACCAGGCCGGGCGCCCGGGTCGGCAGCATGGCCGGAGAGATACAGATCGCGAAGACGCCCAGCTCACGGGCCTCCTCGACGAGCGCTTCCACATCCGGGACGGTCGCCTCCGGCGCGAGCAGGGTGTGATCGATCATCGCCGCCACGTCACGGCGGGAAAGCTCAGCCATGAGCGTCGATTTTGGCATATCGGCAGCGAATCGCATTTACTTCGGACCGATCGTTGCGCCCCGGCGATGCCGTCACGCACACTCGTAAGGTGCTGATTCGTCGTGAACGTCCCGGCGACGCCGCCGCGATCGACGCGGTACACCGCAGCGCCTTCGCAAGTCAGTACGCGAACGCCCCCGGCAGCGGCCTCGCCACCACCCGCACCGACCCACCCGAAGTGGGGCTGGTGCGCCACCTGCGCGACCATTCGGCCTGGATTCCGACCCTGTCCATGGTCGCCGAGATCCACCAGGGCGTCGTGGGGCACATCTGCCTCACCCGGGCCGGCATCGGCCCGTTCCCCGTGCTGGCTCTGGGCCCGATCGGCGTCCTGGCCGAGGCGCAGGCGCACGGGGCCGGCTCGGCCCTCATGCACGCCGCCCTGGGGGCCGCCGAAGCCCTGGACGAGACGCTGGTGGGCCTGCTCGGCAGCCTGGACTGGTACCCGAGGTTCGGCTTCGTCCCCGGCGCCCGGCTCGGCATCGCCCCCGATCAACCCGACTGGGCCACGCACTTCCAGGTCCGCCCGCTCGCCGCCTACGACACCGAGATCATCGGCGACTTCCGCTACCCGGACCCCTTCTACGAGCTCTGAACCCCGGCGCGCCCGGCTCCCCGGCGACACCCGCCGCCCCGGCCGGACGCCGCCCGCCCACCACGGCCGCATAGGGTGACCAGCATGAGTTCCACCCCTGGCAATCCGGACGACCGTCGCTTCGTGCTGACCCTGGGCTGCCCCGACCGTCCCGGCATCATCGCCCGCATCACCTCGTTCATCGCCGACTTCGGCGGGTCGATCGTCGAGGCCGGATACCACTCCGACCTCGAGACCGGCTGGTTCTTCACGCGCCAGGCGATCAAGGCGGCGACCGTTCCGTTCGGACTGGACGAGCTGCGCGACCGGTTCTCCGCCATCGCCGCCGAGCTGGGCCCCGAGACCGAATGGCAGATGCACGACACCGGTGAGCGCCGCCGCGCGGTACTGCTGGTCAGCAAGGACGGGCACTGCCTGCACGATCTGCTCGGCCGCGCGGGCTCCGGTGAGCTGCCCGCCACCATCGAGGCCGTGATCGGCAACCATCCCGACCTCGCGGGCATGACCGAGGCGCACGGCGTGAAATTCCACTACGTGCCGTTCCCCAAGGACCCGGCCGAGCGCGGCCCCGCCTTCGAACAGGTCCGGGACCTGGTCGACGCGCACGACCCGCACGCCGTGGTCCTGGCCCGCTTCATGCAGGTGCTGCCGCCGGAACTGTGCGCCCACTGGGCGGGCAGGGCCCTGAACATCCACCACAGCTTCCTGCCGTCCTTCGTCGGCGCTCGCCCCTACCACCAGGCGTTCGCCCGCGGCGTGAAGCTGATCGGCGCGACCTGCCACTACGTGACCGCCGAACTGGACGCAGGCCCGATCCTGGAACAGGACGTGAGCCGCATCGACCACGCCGACACGGTCCACGACATGGTCCGCCAGGGCCGCGACATAGAACGCGTGGTCCTGGCCCGCGGCCTCCGCTGGCACCTCGAGGGCCGGGTCCTGGTCCACGGCCGCCGCACGGTCGTCTTCAACTAGCACGGGTCGCCCCGCTGTTCGAGCCATGGTGCGGCGGGGCCCACGTCGCCCAGGGCGACAAATGATCACGGCCGGGGCACCGGACCCCGGCCGACAGTCGATCCCGACGGGAGCACTCGGTCCCCAGCCGACAGTCGATCCCGAACCGGATCCCCCAGCCGATGCTCACTCTCGGCCGAGGCATCTCGTAACCCGGGTCGGCACCTGATCTCGTTCCGGCCGGGGTAACTCCTCGGGTACGGGCGAACTCTCCCCGCACGATCCCGCCGGCGGCCGACGCAACCGGCAAACCGCCTGAGCCAGGCAAAAATTCGCGGAGAGGCGGAACCGAAAGCGCCCCTGCCACACGCCATTGTGTGACAGGGGCATTCTCGTCGCCCGAGGCGACAACTGATCTCGCACCGATCGGGGTAACTCACCGGGTACGGGCCAACTCGCCCCCACGATCCCGCAGGCGGCCGACGCAACCGGCAAACCGCCTGAGTCAGGCGAAAATTCGCGGGGAGGCGGTCGATCAGCCTGCCTGGCCCACGGTCGCGCTCATTCCCCGGCGTCCCATCCGGATCAGGCGGTGGAGTTCGTTGTTGAACGCCGTCTCGGCCTCGATGTTCACCAGGTGCCCGGTGGGCAGGATGACGTAGCGGTCGAGATAGCCCGCGTCGGCCAGGGTGTCGGCGATCTCGCGCGAGTGCACCTCGGGCAGCAGGCGGTCGTGCGAACCGGCGATGACCGTGGTCGGCACCGTCAGATTCGCGGCCGCGCCGTGCAGATCGAGGTTGAGCAGGCCGCGCGCGACCGCGGCGCGCACCGACGGCCGGCACGAACGCACCACGGACAGACCGAAACTCGCCTCGTCGTCGGTGGCGGCGGCGGTCAGCAGCCTGCTCTTGGCGACCACGTTCATGGCCCGCCCGCCCGGCAGCGGCAGCGGCGTGCCGAAGAGCACCAGCGTCAGCCAGTCCGGCGCGGGGACAAGGGTGTTGAAGACCGGGAGCACGGTGGCGCGGGTGCGGATCTGCCGCGCGGCGGTGGTGGCCAGCAGCACGGCGGAGGCGCGCTGGGCGACCTGCTCGGGATAGCGCTGGGCCCAGGCCTGAATGGTCATGCCGCCCATGCTGTGCCCGACCAGGGTCGCGCGCTGCCCGGGCCGCAGCACGGCCTCGAGGATCTCGGAGAAGTCGTCGGCGAGCTGATCGGGGCCGAAAGCGACACTGCCGCTCTCGCTTTCCCCGTGGCCGCGCTGATCGAAGGCGATCACGCGGTATTCCCCGGCGAACGCGTTGATCTGCGGGTTCCAGTATTCGAGGGCGCAGGACCAGCCGTGCGCCAGCACGATGGTCTCGCCGTCGGCGGGTCCGTAGGCGTGTACGCGCAGATTCGCACCGTCCCGGGTGGTTACCGGAATGACTTCGGCGGGTCGCGGCGTATTGAAGGACTCGGTCGCATAGGTCCGGTTCCGCAGGGCGGTCCGGAAGGGGGCGGTCAGGAAATCCGCGCCCGTCTCAGGCAGTTTCACCAGCATGAGCACTCCTTTGTGTTCCCGGCCACAGTACCGCGCTAGCTCCGGTGCTTGCTAGAGCAAGCGGCGAATTTTTTCGAATTCGCCCTTCGCGACCCGTGTTTGCCGAATACCCGTTCCGCCGCAATGCCATTCACCTCGGCAGCGACGATCGCGAAGCGGGCCTGTTATCTACAACACATCCTCGGTCGGTTTCATGCCGCCGGTAAGAGTCCCCAGGGGTGGATATCCCCACCCCCGAAAACCCCGGCCGCACTCAGGCTCCGACCACCTGGGCCGGAATCCCGAACGCGGACTTGGCAACCCGCGCGAGTTCGCCGTTGAACTCGCGGTACGCCTCCAGGTTCCCCAGATGCCCGGTGGGCAGAATGCGGTAGCCGTCGAGAGTGCCCGCCTCGGTGAGCATCTCGGCGATGAGATCCGCGTGCACGACCGGGGTCATGTCGTCGTCGGAGCCGGCGATGATGCTGGTCGGCACGGTGAGATTCACCGCGCCGCGACCCACGTCCAGGTGCGAGAGCAGCTCGCCGAACCGGCCGCGCACCTTCGCCGGGCAGGACCGCACGATGTTCTGCCCGAACTCCGCGATGTCGCCCACCGAGTCCAGGCTCATGATCTGCCGGCGGAACAGCCAGCTCACCGGCGCGATCGGCGGGAAGAGCACCGGCAGGCTGAGTCCGAGCAGGCCGACGGCGAACGGCAGCTTCAGCAGCCCGCCGCGATTGCAGAACGGGACCACCGTGGTGTGGTTGATGAGATCGCTCGCGGCGGTGTTGCTCAGCAGCACCGCGACGGCCCGCTGCTGCACGCGCTCGGGGTACCGCCCGGCCCAGCCCTGAATCGTCATGCCGCCCAGGCTGTGTCCCACCAGCACCGCGCGCCGGCCCGGCCGCAGGGTGGCCTCCAGCACCGCGTCCAGGTCGTCGGCCAGCTGATCGGTGGTGAGCGGGGCGGTGCCCTCGTCGCTCTCACCGTGCCCGCGCACGTCGTAGGCGATGACGCGGTAGTCGCCCGCGAAGGCGTTGATCTGCGGATTCCAGTACTCCAGCGCGCAGGTCCAGCCGTGCACCAGCACGATGGTCTCGGCGTCGGCCGGTCCGTACGCGTGCACCCGCAGGTGCGCGCCGTCGGTCGTGGTCACCGGTACAACTTCGTAGGGTCCGGCGGGCGGATTCAGATCCGCGTTGCCGTAGGTGCGAGTGCGCAGGTCGGCGCGGTGCTTACGCAGCAGCTCGCTGATTCTTGCGCCCAGGTCAGCCCGGGAGGGCAGCATTGCCCGCATAGGACACTCCTTTGTGTTACTGCTAATTACAGTAACTCCGCCGGAGCGTGCTAGCTAGTGCAAGCACCCAAAAACTTCGCGATCGGCCGACTACCTGGGACTCAGCCCTCCGCCGACGCCGAACACGGCCGCGACCCGCGGATCACCAGCGCGGACCCCGCTGGATCTCGTCGACCTTGGGCCGCACGTCGGCCAGATACACGCCGGTGGCCACGATCGCCGCGATGCCCAGCAGACCGACCACGGTCCCGCCGAGCAGCAGCCCGCCCAGCGAGGCCGCCAGAATCGCGAGCCAGACCGGTTTCGTCAGTTTGTCCACCGCGGTGAAAGCGTCCGGGCGCTGGCGAATCGCATGCACCAGCGCGAACACCGTCATGCCGAACGCGAGGAACCACAGGACCTGCAGAATCAACCCGGGAATATTGCCCATCACCCCGCCCATCATACGAGTGCGACATCACCGGCCACCCGTTCTCGCCGCCGACACTCACCCGGGCGGCCCCCGCGCAGGTCACCGGACGAAACCGGAGCGGGCGACCGCCCCCGGAAACGACTGCGACCCCCGCACAGTGAATGTGCGAGGGCCACAGCTCGATCGAGCGCGAAGGGCGCTTACTTCTTGGCGGCGGGCGCGGCCTTCTTGGCCGGCGCCTTCTTCGCGGGAGCCTTCTTGGCGACCGGAGCCGGGGTCTCGACGACCGGGGCGGGCTCGGTCACGGTCTCGACCTGCACGACCTCGGCATCGACGGCCTCCTCGACCACCGGCGCGGCCTTGGCGCCCAGCAGCGGCGAGACCTGGTCGGACACCTTGCCGACCACGCCCTGCGCCTGCGAGACCAGGTCGCTGTAGAGGGTCTCGACCTGCGCGAAGCGCTCTTCGAAGGACGGGTTGGTGCGCAGCTTCTCGACGGTCTCCTCGCCGCGGGCGGCGAAGTCGGCGTAGAGGTCCAGCAGCTGGTGGTAGTACTGGTCGACGAGCTTGCGCAGCTCCTCGGCGGTGGCCTTCTCGCGCAGCTCGGCCAGATCCTCGGGCAGCTCGGACGGGAGCGCGGTGATGCGCTGGCGCAGCACCTCGACCTGGCCCTTGGCGTCGGCGGGCAGGTTGGCGAAGCGCTCGCGCGCCTCCTCCACCCGGCCGGACACGTCGGTGGCCGCGGCCTTGCCGCGCAGCTTCTCGATGGTGTCGAGCACGGACGCGTAGATCGCGTCGCCGGCGCCGACGGTGGCGTAGATGGGCTTGGTCACGGTCGCGGTGCGCGTGCTGGTCTCAGTCATGTGTCTCGTTCTCCTGGCGTGACGGAACTTCGGTTGTGCGGTTCGGAACCTCGTTGTCCCTGAGGGCGTTTCGGCCCTCGTTTCCCCCGGGAGCGCCCCCCAATTGGTTCGTCGCGTCCCCTCTGTCCTCGCTCGCCGCGTTTTCCCGGCGGAACGATTCGTAGATGTCCAACAGCACCTGCTTCTGCCGTTCGGAGATTTCCGTGTCGGCGAGCAGGGCGTCGCGGACGGGACCGTGCGGCCTCTGCTCGAGGTACCCGGCCCGCATGTACAAGACCTCCGAGGACACCCGCAGACCCTTCGCGATCTGCGCGAGCACCTCGGCGGACGGGTTGCGCAGTCCGCGCTCGATCTGGCTGAGATACGGGTTGCTCACCCCCGCCAGCAGTGCGAGCTGACGCAGCGAGACCTGAGCGGCCTCACGCTGTGCTCGGATGAAGCCCCCGATGTCGTGAGCCGCGTTGGCTACGCGACCCGTCCGATCGTCGGCGGCGGACGTCTCCGCCTTGTCGCCCTCGATCGGTTCGGAAACCTCGGGATCGTTCGTCATCACGCACCTTCTGGTGGTTGTACGGCCAATTCTAAAACCAGGTGCTAGCTCTTGCAAGCGCTCTGCTAGCAGTGTCTCGGCAAACGAGCGGCGCGAAGCCGGTCAGCCATTGAACAGCAACTGTGAAACGGAATAGATTACGAGTCCGGCGAGCGAGCCGACGACCGTGCCGTTGATGCGGATGAATTGCAGATCCTTGCCCGCCGCCAATTCGATCTTGCGGCTGGCCTCCTCCGCGTCCCAGCGTGCCACGGTGTCGCTCACCAGCGTGGCAACCTCGTCGCCATAGTTGGAAATGAGATAGCGCACACCGCGTTCGAGCCAGTTGTCGACCTTGGCGCGCATCTCCGGATCGGCCGAGAGCCGCTCGCCGAGCTGCTGCACGTTCTCCGAGACCTTGCGCCGCAGGGTCGAGTTCGGATCGTCCACGGACTCCAGAATCATCCGCTTGGCGGCGCGCCACGTGGCGTGCGCCATACCGGTGATCTCCTGCCGGCCCATGAGCTCGGTCTTGATCTTCTCCGCCTTGGCGATCATGGCGTCGTCGAATTGCAGATCGTGCGCGAATTCCTCCAGGAAGCGGTTGGCCGCCAGGCGCACCTCGTGATCGGGCTGCGTCCGCACCTTCCAGGTGAACTCCACCAGCTCGCGATAGATCTTCTCGGCGAGCATGGAATTGACGAACTTGGGCGCCCAGCCGGGCGCGTCCCGGTTGATGATCTTGTCGATGGTGTCCTGGGAGTCCAGCGCCCACTGGTGTGCGCGCTCGGCCAGCAGGTCCAGCAGCGGGCCCTGGCGATTGTCGGCGATGAGCTCGTTGAGCACCTTGCCGATGGGCGGACCCCACTGCGGTTCGGCGATGCGCTTGACGATGGTCTGATCGATGATCTGCTCGACGTCCTCGTCGCGCAGTACGCCGACGACCGCGCGCAGAATGGTGGCGCTCTCCTCTGCCACCCGGGCCGCGTGCTCGGGATCGGCCATCCAGCGGCCCAGCCGGAAGGAGACCTGCGCCGAGTTCACCTTCGCGGCGACCACGTCCGGCGACAGGAAGTTGGTGCGCACGAAATCGCCGAGCCCCGCGCCCAATTGGTCTTTCTTCTTGCGAATGATGGCCGTGTGCGGAATCGGCAGGCCCAGCGGATGACGGAACAGCGCGGTCACCGCGAACCAGTCCGCGAGCGCACCGACCATGCCCGCCTCGGACGCGGCCTTCACGTAGCCGATCCACTCGCCGCCCTGACCGCGGGACTGGAACCAGGCGCAGAGGATGAAGACGAGGGTCGCGGCCCCGAGGAATCCGGTGGCGATGGCCTTCATCCGCCACAGTTCCTTCTGCTTGCCCTCCTCGTCCAAGAGGTCGGCGAAAGCGCCGCCCGGCGGGGCGGTCTTGCTCGCGCGGCTGCTCGATTCGAGTACCCCGGTGCTGCCGGCAGGTTGCTCCATGAGTCCATTCTGCTGCTTGCCGGAAGTGCGGCCGGGCCACCGGGCCGGTCCCGAACGTCGGCGATCTGCCGCATGGGAGGCTTAAGCTGAGTAGATCCAGCACAAAACCGCGAACCAGGGAGTCACGCTGTCCACCCAAAGAGCAGTCGACGCCGGTACCCGAGCCGACGCCGCCTCACCTCGGCCGGGGCGCGAGGACGGCCGGAAGAAGCGCTGGCAGCAACACAAGATCGACCGCCGGGAAGAACTCGTCGACGGCACCCTCGCGGCCATCCGCAAACGCGGCGGCGACGCGGGCATGGACGAGATCGCGGCGGAGATCGGCGTCTCCAAGACCGTCCTGTACCGGTACTTCTCCGACAAGCAGGACCTGACCCGCGCGACCATGGAACGGTTCATCGAGACCACGCTCATGCCGCGCATCTACGGCGCGATCAGCGACGATCTCGACGAGTACCAGCTCGTGCGCAACACCCTGGCCGCCTACGTGCACACGGTCGACGAGGACACCGACGTCTACCGCTTCATCATGGGCAACGGGTCCTCCACCGACACCTCGACCCTGGCAGACTTCGAGAAGCTGTTCGCGCAGGTCGTCTCCGCGGTGATCATCGACAAGGCCTTCGACCGCGGCGTGCAGACCGAAGGCGCGATGCTGTGGGCCTACGTCCTGGTCGGCGGCGTGCAGCTGGCCACCGACTGGTGGATCACCAATCGCACCATGTCGAGCGAGGAGATGCTGGACTACCTGACCATGATGGCGTGGAGCGCCGTCGAGGGCATGGTCCGCTCGGGCGGCGATCGCGAGTGGTTCAACTCCCGCAAGCACGTCTTGCCAGATCCGGAGAACAAGAGTGAGATCGAGGTCGCCGAGAACTGAGGGCATGCGGGCCGGATGACTCCGGTTACGCACGCTACGGTTCGGCACCGAACCGCCGGCACGCGCGCGCCCGGTCACGGCCGGGAGCTGTGGGCCGGATTTTCACACCGGGCGCGACGGTGCGGCGCAACAGTAGGCTGAGCGATGGCACCAATGGGGGCGCCGGGGTCCAATGGAGGGTCACTGATGGCGAAAGAGCTGCCCACATCCAGGCTCGCGCGGGGAACGAAGCTGGGTATGGCCGTCGCCGGTAATGCCATACGCAACCAGCGGACCCGCAGGTCGATGCGCGGGCGCTCGGAGGCCGTGCGCGAGCGGATGGCCGAGGAGTCCATGATCCGGGCCACCGAGCAGATGGTCATGGTGCTGGGCACCATGAAGGGCGTGGCCATGAAGCTCGGTCAGATGCTGTCCGTGCTCGATCTGGATCTGGTGCCGCCGGAGCATCGCGAACGTTTCCAGCGCAGGCTCGCGGTGCTGCGCGACAGCGCGCCCTCGGTGTCGTTCGAGGTGATGCGCGCGGTCATCGAGGAGGATTTCGGCCGGACCCTGGAAGAGGTGTTCGCCGAGTTCGAGCCCGAGCCCATCGCGGCCGCCTCGATCGGTCAGGTGTACCGCGCGAAGTTGCACGACGGCCGCACGGTCGCGGTGAAGGTGCAGTACCCCGGCATCGACGCCGCGGTGCGCGCGGATCTGAAGAACCTGGCCATGTTCCGGCGCATCCTGCAGTCGGCGATGCCGTGGGTGACCCCGGCCGTGCTGGACGAGCTGCGCCTGAATCTGGAGAGCGAACTCGACTACGTGGCCGAGGCGAACACGCAGCAGCAGATCGCCGCGCTGTACGCCGGGCATCCGTTCATCGTGGTGCCGGACACCATGCCCGAGCTGTCCACGCAGCGGGTGCTGGTGAGCGAGTACTTCCCGGGCCGCGGCTTCGAGGAGATCCGGGCGCTGCCCGACGCCGAGCGCGACCGGATCGGTGAGATCATCTACCGCTTCTACGTGGGCTCGCTGTTCACCTTCAACGAGTTCTGCGGCGATCCGCACCCGGGCAACCTGCTGCTGGGCGCGGACGGCAAGGTGGCGTTCCTGGATTTCGGGCTCTACAACCGGATGGACCCCGAGCACGTGGAGTTCGAGGCCACCTGCATTCGGGCCGCGGCCGAGGATCGCGCGGAAGACCTGCGCGAGTTGATGATTCAGCGCGGGGTGATCGACTCTCCGGAGGAGATCACCGCGGAGGAGTGCCTGGAGTACGTGCTGGCCGCGTGCGAATGGGGTCTGGTGGACGAGGACATCACCATCACCCCGGAGCTGGCGTCGGGCGCGTTCGTGCTGGCGGTGGATCCGCGCGCGAGCGAGTTCTCCGGGATGAAGCAGCAGAATCTGCCGCCGGAGCACCTGTTCTCGCGGCGCGCGGACTTCCTGACCTTCGGCATGCTGGGCCAACTGGGCGCGACCGGCAACTGGCATCGCGTGTCCTGCGAATGGATCTACGGCGAGGAGCCGGTCACCGAACTCGGTAGGGCGCACCGGCAGTGGCTGGCGAACCGCCCCGCGCCCGCCCCGACCACCGCACCCAAGAAGAAGACCACCCGCAAACGCGCCGCCAAGGCGTAAACCCTTCAGGACGGCAGACACATGGCAGACAGAGAATTCGACCTGGTCCTGTTCGGCGCGACCGGCTTCGTCGGCAAGCTGACCGCGGAGTACCTGATCGGGGCCGCGCCCGCCGGTGCGCGCATCGCGCTGGCCGGGCGCTCGACGGCCAAGCTCGAGGCGGTGCGCGCCGAACTCGGCCCGCTGGCGGCGAATTGGCCGCTGGTACAGGCGGATTCGACCGATCAGGCCAGCCTGGACGCCCTCGCCGCGCGGACGAAGGTCGTGGTGACCACGGTCGGCCCGTACCTGCGCTACGGCATGCCGCTGGTGCAGGCGTGCGCCGAGAACGGCACCCACTACGCCGATCTCACCGGTGAGCCGCTGTTCATCCGCGAATGCATCGACCGCTTCGGCGAGCGGGCCGCCGAGACCGGCGCGAAGATCGTCAATTCCTGTGGCTACGACTCGATTCCGTCGGATCTGAGCGTCTACCAGCTGTACAAGCGCAGCGTCGCGGACACCACCGGTGAGCTCACCGACGTCACGCTGGTGGCCTGGCTCAAGGGCGGAATGAGCGGCGGCACCGTGGATTCGGGCCGCGCGATGATGGAGGCGATCGCCGCGGATCCGAAGAAGGGCGCGATCATGTCGCACCCCTATTCGCTGAGCCCGGACAAGGCCATGGAGCCCGACGTCGGCCGCCAGAGCGATCAGGCGCTGGAGAAGGCTGCCAATATCGATCCGAGCCTGAGCGGCTGGGTCGCCACCTTCATCATGGGCGCGCACAACACCAAGGTGGTGCGCCGCAGCAACGGTCTGCTGGGCTGGCCGTACGGCAAGAACTTCCGCTACCGCGAGGTCATGAGCGCGGGCTCGTCCGCGACCGCCCCGCTGGTGGCGGCCGGTATGGCGGGCGGAATCGTGGCGACCATGGCCGCGGGCGCGCTGCTGTCCCGGGTCGCGGTGGGCCGCAAGGTGATCGACCGCCTGGTGCCCAAGCCCGGCACCGGCCCGAGCGAGCAGGCCCGCCGCAACGGCTGGTTCACCATGCGCACCTTCGCCAACACGACCTCGGGCGCGAAATACGTGTGCACCTTCGCCGGCAAGGGCGATCCCGGTTACCAGGCCACCGCCGTGATGCTCGGCCAGTCCGGCCTGGCGCTGGCCTTCGACACGCTCCCCGAGATCGCGGGCATCCTCACCCCCGCCTCGGCCATGGGCGACACCCTGACCGACCGCCTGCGCAAGGCCGACATCACGATCGACGTCCAGCCCGCCTGACACACAACTCGATTCGGCCGGGGCGAGAATTCGCTCCGGCCGAATCGATGGACCTGCCCGCGCACCACCGATCGATTCCGCGGCGGACCCGGCACTCCGTATGAGGCCGCCTCCAATTCTCCGGTTCCCCCGGACGCACGCGCCCCGATACCGGCGTTCCCGCCACCGCCGAGGGCTACGACCTCTATCGCGCGCCGCCGGGTTTCGGCTAGCGGTCGCCGGCTCGCCCGGCGTCGGCTCAGTTGCCGTCGCGCAGGGAGATCAGGCCGCCGAGGGTGCCCAGGTAGGCCGCGCCGTCCGGGCCGATCGCCAGGCCGGCGTAGTTGTTGTTGTAGAGCGGTCCCGCGCCGGACAGGCGCTGCCACACCAGGTTTCCGGTGTGGAAGTCCAGGGTGGTCCAGTACCAGGGGTCGGTGGATTCGGAGCCCTTGGTGTAGGTGTAGATCAGGCCGTTGGCCAGCGAGAGCTTGGGCACCACGCTGGGGGCGGCGACGGTGGTGTTGGTCCACACCTTGGTGCAACCCGACCCGTCGGGGTTGATGTCGACGCGGGCGAATCCGGGCACGGTGGTGCGGCCCCCGAGCGTGGCCTCGGGGCCGGAGTAGCCGTAGTTGTTCTCCACGATCAGCGAATTGCCCGCGCCGATAAGCGAATTCTCGGTGTTGCCCGCGCCGGTCTCGAACACCGGCACCGAGCACACCTCGCGCTGCGCGGCAGCGCGCGCGGTGCGGTACACGACCACGTTCATGGGGTCGGCGTTGTCGGTGATCGCCACGTACCCGCCGGGCAGGATCGTCGGTGTGGTGCCGGTGCCGTCGTCGGTCTGGCCGGGCTTGTGCTGTCCGCTGTTGGCGTAGGTGACGCGCCAGGTGATCTCAGGTCCGCCGCCGGGTCCCGCGTCCAGGCGCAGCAGTTCGCGATTGGTGGCGATGTAGACGTCGCCGTCCGCGCCGACTGCGAAGGAGTTCTGGATCTGCCCCTCGGTCCCGTCGCCGAGCCGGATCACCTGTATCGCACCGGTTTCCGGGTCGATGGTGCCGACCACGCCGTTGCTCTTGGCGACGAACCACAGCCTGCCCGCGGCGTCGGGCAGCACCGAGTTCAGTTGCTCGCCGGGCCGCAGCACGCCGGTCAGGTCGTAGTCCCGTTCGAGGACGAAGCCGTCGGCGGTGGCGTTCTCGGCCAGCACCAGGACGTGCCCGGTGGCCGCGCCGACGATGGCGCGATCGCGGTCGTCGAGATAGAAGTAGGCCCCGCCGCCGAAGTTGGTGAAGGCGCCCGGGCGCAGCATGGCCCCGGGTTCGCGCCCGGGCAGCGGGTATCGGCCCAGCACCCGCATTCCGGCGGGATCGATCAGGTAGACACCGGGATTCAGGCCGGGGCAGGTGGCGACGATGCGACCGGCGCGGTCGAACGCGAGTGATCCGCATTCGCTGCCCAGCAGCAGCGAGTCGACCCGGGTGTCGATGCCGAGCGGCCCGGAGCGGACGTAGGTGTCGCTCATCCAGCCGTCGTTGTGGATGCCGGAGTCGCCGTTGGCCGCGAGCCCGGGATGATGCGGCACCGCCGGCACCCCGTCGACCGGTCGCGGTGTCGCGGGTGCGCCGAGGAATTCCGGCGCTCCGCCGGGTACGCCGGGAATCGGTGCGGCCGTGCCGGTTCCGGGGAGGCCGAGCGGCGCGAGCAGTACCGCGCCGCAGGCGAGCGCGGTCGCCGCCATGTTCCTGGCTCCGAGCATCGGTCCGTACCTCCGGGTGTGCGCCTGCGGCGCGAGCGCACCCGCGGATGCGCTCGCGCGAATTTGATCGATCGACCGGTATCGGATGATCGCACACCGCGGGGCCGGGCCCTACCGTGCGGTACGTCACAGTAAGCCCCCTTACACGACGGCTCACACCCGCCCTGACCCTCCGGTAAGGTCGCCAACGGGACGGAGGGTCGGACCGCAGAAAGGGGGACGCCCGATATGTCCGCACAGGACATCGGGTCAGACTCGCTCGGCCTCGCCGCCACCGGGGGCAGGCCACGGTGAAATGGATGCTGACCCCGGACGAATTCGCGCTGGTCTGGACCCGCGAAACCCATCTGGAGCGCCGCCCCTATCCCCTCGACACCATGCCCGCGCGCACCGAGAACCCCGCCGCCGCACCGCGTTTGCGGCACCAGTACCTGCATCGCACCGATCCGGAGCTGACCGCGGCGCTCATGCTCTGCGCGCGCACCGACCACACCACCGTCACCCTCTACGGCGAGCGCACCGGCGGCCCGGACCCGCGCCGGATTCTCGCCTTCGCCGCGATCGCGCAGCAGCGCGCGGGCATTCTGGTCGCGCTGCCCGACGCGGTCTCGGTGCAGATCTGCCCGGCCGATCAGCTGGGCCCGGAATTGGTGGAGATCATCGGCTCGGCGCCGGCGGGCACCCTGGCCGCCATGAGCCAGCCGCAGAACGCGGTGCTGCGCCCGGACGAGACGGACCCGGACCGCTTGGGCGGCGACGATTTCCGGCGCAAACTGCGGGAACCGGTGGATGGGCGCGGGTTCATCACCGTCTCGGTGGAGCCGGCCAACCCGTTCTCACCGCCCACCAAGCACCGCACCTGGCTCGACTTCTCCGGTGACGGCCGCTATCTGCTCACCACCGCGACCGATCTGACGCTGACCCCGGTCTCGGACGAAGAACTGGCCGAGCAGCTGGGGCGGCTGGCCCGAGTTTGATTCGGCGCGTTGCCGACACGAACCCGCGCCGCGTGTTACGCATGACGGATGGCGAAGGAAACATCCTGGGCTAAACCGGTCAGCAAGGCGCTGCGCGCGGCCGGTGTGCGGGTCAGTGCGATCGAGACGGCCGCGACCCCGGGCTTCAAGGGCGACAAGAAGGCCGGTGAGCGGTTGCTCGCCGAGCGCACCGCGGTGCTGTCCGATCTCCAGGAACGGCTGTACGCCAACGGCAGGCACGGTGAGACGCGCAGTGTTCTGCTGGTGCTGCAGGGCATGGACACCGCCGGCAAGGGCGGCATCGTGCGGCACGTGATCGGTTCGGTCGATCCGCAAGGCGTGCAGCTGGCGGCGTTCGGGGTGCCCACCCCGGAGGAAAAGAAGCACCACTTCCTGTGGCGCATCCGCAAGCAGCTGCCGCGCGGTGGCCGCATCGGCGTCTTCGATCGTTCGCACTACGAGGATGTGCTCGTGGTCCGCGTGCACGATCTGGTGCCGCCGGAGGTGTGGGGCAAGCGCTACGACGAGATCAACAAGTTCGAGCGCAAGCTCGTCGACGACGGCACCGTCATCGTCAAGGTCGCCATGTTCGTCTCGCTGGACGAGCAGAAGAAGCGCCTCATGCAGCGGCTCGAACGGCCGGACAAGTACTGGAAGTACAGCGTCAACGACGTCACCGAGCGCGGCTACTGGCCCGCGTATCAGGAGGCGTACCAGGCCATGCTGGATCGCACCGACACCGATTACGCCCCCTGGCACGTGCTGCCCTGCGATCACAAGTGGTACGCCCGGCTCGCGGTCACCGAACTGCTCATCGACGCGCTGGGTGGCCTGAAGCTGGAGTGGCCGCCCGCGACATTCGACATCGAGGAGCAGAAGCGGCTGCTCGCGAAGGCGTGAGCCCCGAGTGATTTTTCTCCCGCGGAACGGCCCTTTCGCCGGGCCGGTCCGGCTTGTCCAGGAATCTCTCAGGTTTGCGGGCGAAGATGGGCCCGCAGAGTCGTGACTATGGAAGGCGTGTGAGGGCACAGGTGAGCAAGAAACCGGCTGATCGCAAGAATCCGCTCGCCGATGCGCAGCGGTCCGAGCGCAATCGCAAGATCATGATCCAGGTGGGCGTCGCCGCGGTGCTGGTCGGCCTCGTCGCCGCTATCGGCATCGGCCTGGCCATGCGCGATTCCAAGGACGGCTCGGACTTCAATCCCGTGGTCACCCACGACGCCGCCGCCGGTGCGGTGCCGCCGAATGTCACCGAGGGCGGCGCCATCCGGATCGGCAAGCCGGACGCCAAGGCCAAGATCCAGATCGTCGCCGATCTGCAGTGCCCGGCCTGCAAGGGCTTCGAGCAGACCAACGCGAGCGTGCTCGACGACGCGCTGAGCAGCGGTGACGCCCGGATCGAGTACAGCATCATCTCGTTCCTGGACCGCGCCTCGCAGGGCAACCAGTACTCCACCCGCGCGGCGAACGCCGCCTACGTGGTCGCCTCCGCGGACACGGCCAACTTCCAGAAGTGGCTCGAGCTCATGTTCGCCAAGCAGCCCGCCGAGGGCGCGAACGGCATGACCGACGATCAGCTCATCGCCATCGCGGCCGAGGCCGGTTACACCGATCCCGCTGTGGCGCAGGGCATCCGGGACGGCAAGTACATCGCGTACGTGAAGGACGCGACCAAGGCGGTCTTCGACACCGGCCTGGATTCCACCCCGACCGTGTACGTGAACGGCAAGAAGGTGAATCCGCAGTCGCTGAAGTCGGAGATCGAGGCCGCGGCCAAGTGATGATCTCGGCTCCGCCCCGGTCCGCCTGGCCACTGCTGCTGGGCGGACTGATCGGCTGGGGTGCGTCGGTGACGCTGCTGGTCGAGAAGTTCAAGCTGTTCACCGATTCGAGCTACGTCCCCTCCTGCAATATCGATCAGGTGGTGGCGTGCACCGCCGTCATGCAGTCCGATCAGGCCGCGGCGTTCGGGTTCCCGAATCCGATCATCGGCGTGGTCGGCTTCTCGGTGGTGGTGACCCTGGGTGTGCTGTCGGTGGCCGGCATCGGCTTCCCGCGCTGGATCTGGGGCGGGCTGTGGACCGGGCTGCTGGCGGGGATGGGTTTCATCTTCTGGCTCATCTATTCGGCGGTGTTCCAGATCCGCGCGCTGTGCCCGTGGTGCATGGTGGTGTGGGCGGTGACGCCGATGCTGCTGGTCATCGTGACCGGCCAGCTCTGGGGCAGGTCCCGGGGGCTGTTGCAGGTCGTGGTGGAGTGGCGCTGGACGGTGGCCGCGATCTATTACGCGGTGGTCATTCTGATCGTCTACATCCAGTTCCAGGACCACTGGCGGGATGTGATCTCCGGTTAGCTCAATTCGGCGGCCCGACGGCGAGTTTCACGATCACCGTCCGGGTGCCGCCGCCGGGCGCGGAGATGTCCAGTCGCACCGTGTCCTCGGGCTTGCGCAGATTGAGCGCGGCCTTGAGGGCTCCGGTGGTGTCCACCGGCTGCCCGTCGATGGCCGTGATGACCTCCCCCTCGGTGAGCCCGGCCGCGTAGGCGGGCATGCCGTAGACGGCCACCTCGATCTGCGCGCCCGGTGTCCGGCGCGCGTCGGAGGTGATGATCCCCAGGGTGGCTGTCGGCCCGATGTGCACGGTGTCCGTCGGTGTGCCGGAACGTATTTGGCGCACGATCGCCATGGCCGCGTCGATCGGCACCGCGTAGCCGTTGGGCCCCTGCCCGAGGGCCTTCTGAATTTCTCCCGAGGCCGCGGTGACGACCCCGACCACCGCGCCGTACCGGTCCACCAGCGCGCCGCCGGACTGCCCGGCGCTGACCGCGGCGGACACTTCGATCAAGCCGTGCAGCGACTTCCGGGACAGGTCCGCGGAATTGCGGGCCACGATGGCGCTGTCCAGCCCGGTGACGGCCCCGCCGACCGCGGTCGGTGACCCGGTGCCGCCCGCGTTGCCGATCGCGAGGAGTTCGTCTCCGATCCGCAGGGTGCTCGAACTGCCCAGCCGGGCCACCGGAAGTCCTGCGGCCCCGGACAATTCGATGAGCGCGATGTCGGCGCCCGAGTCGTAGCCGAGCACCACGGCGGGGTAGACCGCGCCGGTGCCGACATCGGCGACGGTCACCCTGTCCGCGCCCTTGATGACGTGGTGACTGGTGAGCACCTGTCCCTGCGCGGTCAGCACGATGCCCGAGCCCGCGGCGCTGAGCCCGTACGGGCGGACGGCCGCGGTGATGTTCACCAGCGCGGGTTCCACGGCGTTCGACACGTGTTCGGCGTCCAGCGGCGGCAGCGGCGGGCCGAGCAGGGTGGCGGTGACCGAGTCGGCGCGCAGCGGCCAGTGCGTCAGCCCGCCGTTGTAGCCCAGGAACGCGGTGAAGCCGAGAATCGCCACCAGCAGCAGGGCGAGGGTGCGGCCGCCGTTGCCTTCGGAACCGGGTCCGCGCGCGGGATAGGGGCCCGCCGGACCGGTTCGAGACATGTCGTCGTACATGCGCGCTCCCGACTGCCGTGGGCGCCCGGCCAGCGGCCGCAGGCGTTTTCCGCACCTTCTGGTGTACCAGTTCCGGCGGGGAAGCGCGTTGCAATGACGGGAGGCCGGGCTCAGCCGTGCCCGAGCGCGGCCACGCCGAACATGAATCCGACCCCGGCCAGCGTGCACAGCAGCGGCGCCTTGGAGGGTTTGCCCGCGTGCGCCTCGGGCAGGATGTCGGCGGTGGCCAGGTAGAGCAGGAAGCCGGCGAAATAGCCCAGGTACATGCCCACGAATTCGGCGGGCACCCGCACGAAGGTCCCGACGATCGCGCCGAGTACCGGGGCCAGCGCGTCGGCGGCGAGCATGAGGAAGCCGCGCCGCCGGTCGTTGCCGTAGAGCGTGGTGAGGGTGAAGGTGTTGAAGCCGTCGGCGAAGTCGTGGCAGATGACCGCGAGCGCGACGGCCGCGCCGACCGCGGCGCCCGCCTGGAATCCGATGCCGATGCTGAAGCCGTCCAGGAAGCTGTGGAACACGAGCCCGCCGGCGGCGACGAGCCCGACCGAGGCGAAGTCGTGGTGGTGCGCGCCGAATTCGTCCTCGTGGCCGGTGTGCAGCGCCACGGCCTGTTCCAGGATGTGCACGGTGAAGAAGCCGACGACCGCGGCCAGCAGCGGCACCGGGATGCCGAGCGCCTCGCGGGTGTCCTGTTCGAGCGCCTCGGGCAGCAGGTCGAAGGCGACGACGCCGAGCATGACCCCGGCTGCCAGACCCAGGACCAGGCGTTTGCGCTCGCCGATGCGGTCGGCCGCGAGCCCGCCGATGAAGGTCGAGAGCATCGACACCAGGGACAGCAGAATCGCCATCCGCCCAGCATGGGCGATAGCGATCGGCTCTATGTCCACGCCGCGCCGGATGCGACATTCCGGACGAATCCTGGTGATTGATCGCGTGCGCAGGTAGGCATGTATTCATGAGCACCGCTGCCGCCTACGCCGTCTCCGCCCCCGATGGCCGATTCGAGAAGCTGACCATCGAACGCCGCGAGCTCGGCCCCCGCGATGTCCTGATCGACGTGAAGTTCGCGGGCATCTGCCACTCCGACATCCACACCGCCCGCGACGAATGGGGCGGCGCGAAATATCCGTGCGTGCCCGGGCACGAAATCGCCGGACTCGTCGCCGGTGTCGGCTCGGCCGTCACCAAGTACCAGGTCGGCGACCGGGTCGGCGTGGGTTGCATGGTCGATTCCTGCGGGGTGTGCGAACCCTGTCTGGCCGGTGAGGAGCAGTACTGCATCCCCGGCGCGACCATGACCTACAACACCAAGGTCGCACCCGAGGTGCAGGCCGACGGCTACACCATGGGCGGCTACTCCACCCGGGTCGTGGTGACCGAGAACTTCGTGGTCGGCATCCCCGAGGGCATCGGCCTCGACGTGGCCGCGCCGCTGCTGTGCGCGGGCGTCACCCTGTTCTCGCCGCTGCGGCACTGGAACGCCGGACCGGGCAAGCGGGTCGCGATCATCGGCATGGGCGGGCTCGGGCACGTGGGTGTGAAGATCGCGGCGGCCATGGGCGCGGAGGTGACCGTGCTCTCGCATTCGCTGAGCAAGCAGGAGGACGGCAAGAAGTTCGGCGCGCACCACTACTACGCGACCAGCGAACGCGAGACCTTCCGCGGGCTGCGCGGGCGCTTCGACCTGATCCTCAACACCGTGTCGGCCGATCTGCCCATCGACGACTACCTCAAGCTGCTGGCGCTGGACGGCACGCTGGTGATCCTGGGCCTGCCCGAGAACCCTTTGGCCGTCAAGCCTTTCACCATCGCCGGCTACCGGCGCTCGCTGGCCGGATCCATGATCGGCGGCATCGCGCAGACCCAGGAGATGCTGAACTTCTGCGCCGAGCACGGCATCGGCGCGGAGATCGAACTGATCTCGGCCGATCGCATCGACGAAGCGTACGACCGGGTCGTGGCCAGCGACGTGCGGTACCGCTTCGTCATCGACGCGGCAACGATGTAGCGGTCACCCGGGGGCGCGCGAGAACACGCCGCTCCCACCGCGATCCGCTCGGCGCGGTTACCTTTGCGGGTGTGTCCGAGGAACAGGATGACCGGCCGGACGACACATCGGACCGGCGCGATGTCACGACCATGATTCCGCCGTGGCTGCCGCGGGCGTATCTGCTGGCGGCGGCCGTCGTGGCCGGGGTCGTGGTCAGCTTCTGGGCGCTGCAGAAGCTGCAGAGCCTGATCACCGTGGTGGTGGTGTCGCTGTTCCTGGCGTTCGCCATCGAGCCCGCGGTGAACTGGCTGGCGGCGCGGGGCTGGCGGCGCGCGCCCGCCACCGGGCTGGTTTTCGTGCTGGTGCTGGTGGTGCTGGTCGGATTCGTCTGGACCATGGGCGAACTCGTGGTCGATCAGGTCAGCACGCTGGTGGACAACGCGCCGCAGTACGCCGGGAATCTGGTCGACTGGGTGAATTCCACGTTCAATCAGGATCTTTCGGGGGACGACCTCACCCGGTGGGCCACCGAGGCGAGTTCCTCGCTGCAGTCCTATTCCCTCGGGCTGGCCGGTGACGTGTGGGGTATCGGCACCACCGCCCTCGGGGTGCTCTTCCAGTCCCTGGGCGTGCTGCTGTTCACCTACTACTTCGCCGCCGACGGGCCGCGCTTCCGGCACGCGGTGTGCTCGGTGCTGCCCCCGGCCCGGCAGCGGCATGTGCTGCGGGCGTGGGACATCGCGGTCGAGAAGACCGGCGGCTACCTGTATTCGCGGGCGCTGCTGGCACTGTGCTCGACGCTGGCGCACTACGCGGCCATGCGCGTGCTCGGCATCCCGGCGGCGTTCGCGCTGGCGCTGTGGGTCGGCGTCGTCTCGCAGTTCATCCCCACCGTGGGCACCTACCTCGCGGGCGCGCTGCCGGTGATCGTCGCGCTGGCGCAGAATCCGCGCACGGCGCTGTGGATTCTCGGTTTCATCGTGCTGTATCAGCAGTTCGAGAACTACGTGCTGCAGCCGCGCATCACGGCCACCACCCTGGACATGCATCCGGCGGTGGCCTTCGGGGCGGTGCTGGGCGGAGCCGCGCTGTTCGGGGCGACGGGGGCGCTGCTGGCCATACCGGTGACGGCGACCGGGCAGGCGTTCATCGGCGCCTATATCCGGCGTTACGAGGTGGAATTGCCGCCGGAGCAGCCGGAAAGGCAACGACGCGAACGTAAGTCGCTGAAGGATCGGGTCAAGTCGGTGAAGCTCCCGGGGCGCTCCGGGAAGTGAGTCGCGGCCGCGCCGGCCCGATCTCGGAAGTGTCGGCGCGGGCACACTTCATGTGTCGAACAGCGGACAGAGAATATCCGCGCTGCTCAGCAGTATTGGTGCCAACGGGAAACACCTCCCGGGACATCGCATCAGGAGCAGACCTCATGAATCTCATCGCCAAGCGCGTCGCCACCGCGGCGGCGGCCGCCCTGTTCGTTCTTCCGGTCGGCGCGGGTGTGGCCGCCGCCGCCCCCGCGCACTCCGGCGGGATCGCGAGCGCGAGCAACGACCGCGGCTACGAGTGGTACTGCGACCGCAACAGCCGCGGCTGGGACTGGGACTACTGCTGGAGCCACTACAAGGATCGCTGGCAGCGCGAGCACAACAACGGCGGCGACAAGGGCGATCACCGCGGCGGCGGCAACGGCAATCGCGGCTGGTGACACAGCCGTCTCGCACGCCGTGCGGCGTTGAGTGCGACAGCCGGGGAACCACGCCGGATCGGAACACCGCCGGTCGCGTTCCCCGCGCCCGATCGGGGTGGGCCGGGGGCGAAATCATCGATCACGGTGAGGCGGTAGCGGATCCGGGGGCAGCGTAGCCACCGGGCGCTCGACGTGGAGCACCCCCCGCTACTCGAACCCGCGCCGCGAACCGGTCGTATCTCCCTCTCGGACTACCGGCGTCACGGGCCGGCAGGACGCCGGGCACGTGACCCCGGAGCGGCCTGCGGCGTACCGTTGTCTCACGGTGCCGCGCGGGAAACGGGGAGGTGGGGCCGCAGATGCGATTGCAGCCTGGCTCGATGTTCGCTGGCTACGCCATCGAAAGACCGCTGGGCGCCGGGGGTATGGGCGTGGTCTATCTGGCCCGGCATCCGCGCCTGCAACGGTCGGTCGCGCTCAAGGTGCTCAACGACGCGTTCGCGCACGATGCCAAGGCGCGGGCGCGGTTCGAGCGCGAGGCCGCGCTCATCACCGCCCTGGATCACCCGAACATCGTGCCGATCTACGATCGCAACTCCCCGGACGACGAAATCCTGTGGATCTCCATGAAATTCGTGGAGGGCGGGGACGCGGCGTCGGTGCTCGCGCACGCGGGCGGACGGGTCACGCCCGAGCGGGCGGTGCGCATGATCGGCGACGCCGGGCGCGCGCTGGATCACGCGCACCGGCACGGCGTGCTGCACCGCGACGTGAAGCCCGCCAACCTGCTGGTCGAGCACGGCGCGGGGACCTTCGAACGCACCATGGTCACCGATTTCGGAATCGCCCGCAGCGTGGAGGATTCCGAGACCGGCTCGCGGGTGAGCGCCACCCTGGCCTACACCGCCCCCGAACGCTTCGGCGGCGGCCCGGTCGATCACCGCGCCGACCTCTACTCCCTGGGCTGCACCCTGTTCAAACTCCTCACCGGCGAGCCGCCTTTCGCGCGTTCGGACGACGCCGCCGTGATCGCCGCCCACCTGCACGCTCCCCTCCCCCGCCTCACCGATGTCCGCCCCGGCCTCCCCGGCGGCCTCGACGAGGTGCTGGCGACGGTCCTGGCCAAGAACCCCCACGACCGCTATCCCGACTGCGAGTCCTTCGCCGCCGCGGCCCGCGCGGCCGTGGACCGCTCCGGCGAAACGGTTGTCGCTCGCCACCTGCCCGACCACACCCCGAGCACCCCGCGCCGCCTCTGGCTCGGCGAAGACGCCGAAACCGCCCCCGCACCCCGCCTCCCCTCGATTCCCGCTGCGAGCGAGCACGATTCGACCCGCGACACCGGCACGCACGCGACCTCCGCGAGCGGGCGAACGGACTCGGCCGCCGACCCCGGTCCCCCGCACGCGGGCGGCTCCTTTTCTCCTGTCGCAGAGCAGAAGTCAGCCGGCACCGCCGGAATCCACCCGGACCCTCGACCGGGCGGGCACGGCGACGACGCGGGTGACGCCACCGCGAGCGAACGGGCACGCCCGGCAGCCAGGCGGGCGTACACGCAACCGGATAGCGGGGACGGTGGCCTGTTCCCCGGCGGCGCATCCGCTGAGTTCGCCGGTGACGGACATTTCGCGGGCGGCTCAGCCACTGACCGGCCTTCTCCCCGCGGCGCATCCGTCGGATCCGCCGGTGGCGGACATTCGGCCGGCAGCACAGCCGCCGGCCGCACGGCACCGCGCGGGGTACTGACCCGGCGGCGGGTACTGCTGGGCGGGGTGGCGCTCGCGCTGGGGGCGGGCGGGGCGGCCGCGGGATACGCCGTATTCGGCTCGCGGGGAGGGGATTCCGCGTCGGACGGGTCGAATCCGGTCGCGGCGGGCGGGGCCGAGGCCTTGGCGGTGCCGTCGCAGGTGCTGGCGCTGGCGTTCACGCCGGACGGGTCGGTACTGGCCACCGGGTGCAAGAACAACTCCACGCTGCTGTGGAACGTCGAGACCCGGCAGGTGGACGGCAGTCCGCTGCTGGGGCACAGCAATTCGATTCGCGGCGTGGCCTTCAGCCCGGACGGCTCACAGCTGCTCACCGGCAGCGAGGACGGTTCGGCGCGGCTGTGGAACGCAGGCACCCGCCAACCCATCGGCAATGCGCTGACCGGACATACGAGCGCGCTGCGCGGGGTGGCGTTCCATCCCGGCGGCGCCCTCATGGCGACCGGCAGCGATGACGGGACCGCCCAGGTGTGGACGGTCAACACCCGGCAACCGGCGGGCGCGCCCCTGACCGGTCACACCGGATCCGTTCGCGCCCTGGCCTTTCACCCCGCCGGTCGGCTGCTCGCGACCGGCAGCGCCGACGGCACGGCCCGCCTGTGGCTCGTGGGCACCGGCACCCTCTCCCGCGAGCCCCTCACCGGCCACAACGGCTCGATCCGCACCCTGGCCTGCTCCCCCGACGGCGCCCTGCTCGCCACGGCGGGCGACGACGCCGTGATCCGCCTGTGGGACATCGTCTCCCGCGAGCTCTCCGGCGATCCCCTGGCCGGCCACGCCGAACCGGTTCTGGCCATAGCCTTCACCGCCGACGGCTCCCTGCTGGCCAGCGGCAGCCGAGACGGCACCGTCCGCCTCTGGAACACGAAAACCCGTCAGCCCCTGGGCAATCCCCTGACCGGCCACACCGCTTCGGTTCACACCCTGGCATTCACCCCGGACGGCGCGGTCCTGGCCACCGGCAGCGCCGACGGCAAGGTCTTCCTCTGGAAGGTCGCCGACCACCGCTGACGATCGCGCATGCGTCGCCATCGCGGGCGGTCACTCACCACCGAGTGCCACGAGCGAGAAGCTCCGATCAAGGTCTGCCGCCGCAGGGCCCGAACGACACCGACTGCACCCCACCGCGGGCAGTCCAGCCACGGCCGGCTCGCCCGCGCCGGAGCGAAGCCGGGCGGCTGTATCGCGGCGACTCAGCGCTTCTCGCGCAGTGCCTTCTTCGCGGCGGCCTGTGCCGCGTTGACCTGCCCGGCGTACTTCCCCTTGGTCTGCTTGTCGACCGCGTCGCCCACCTTGTCGACGAGAGGCTCCAGCTTGTCCGCGTGCTGTCCGGCGAGCTTGGCCGCCTTGGTCGCGGCCCCCTTCAGATTGTCGAACAACGCCACAGCCACACTCCCGCCTCGAAACCGATTCCGCCCCAGGTTATCCGGCAAAACCGTCCACGAACCGACAAGTGGCGACCGCCACCCGCCGCCGCCCGGACACCCGAGCCCACGGGCAAAGCGGCGGGCCACCGGCACACCGAAACGGCGACGGCGCCGGGGTCTTCCGAGACCCCGGCGCCGTTCGCATTGATTCGTACCGTACTACTCCCCGGCCGCCGCGGCCGCTTCCGCGCGGCGGCGGACGCGGCGGGCGGCCGCGACCATGTTGCGCAGGGAAGGATCGAGCTGCCAGTGGTGGCGCGTCTTCAGGCCGCCGTCCGGGTTGGCCCAGAGGCGTTGCGGGGTAACGGCTTCCGCCGCCGCGGTGAGGGCCTCGTCCAGCTCGTCGATGTCGGGGATCCGGGCCGAGCGGCTCTCGTAGACGCCGGGGCCGACGCCGTGCGTGAGGCCGTGGCCCTCGGCGCAGTCCTCCTTGAGGGAGTTCAGCACCCATTCGATGGAGCGGGTGGCCACGATCGCGGTCACATCGGCATCGAGCTCGTCGATGGCCTGCACCACGTCCTCGCGGCTGGAATAGCCGATGTGCGTGTGGATCTGGGTCTCCGCCTTGACCCCGGAGGTGGCGAGCCGGAACGCGGCCACCGCCCAGCGCAGGTATTCCGCGCGCCCGCGGGCCCGCAGCGGCAGCAGTTCGCGGATCGAGGGCTCGTCCACCTGGATGATGGAGATGCCCGCGCGCTCGAGATCCACGACCTCGTCCCGGATGGCCAGCGCCACCTGGTCAGCGGTGTCGAACAGCGGCTGGTCCTGGCGCACGAACGAACGCGCCAGCATGGTGACCGGCCCGGTGACCATGCCCTTGACCGGCTTGTCGGTCAGCGACTGCGCGTAGGTGGACCACTCCACCGACATGGGCGCGGGCCGCGACACGTCCCCGTACACGATCGGCGGTCGCACGCACCGCGATCCGTACACCTGCACCCAGCCGAAGTGGGTGGTGGCGAAGCCGTCGAGCAGCTCCGCGAAGTACTGGATCATGTCGTTGCGCTCGTGCTCACCGTGCACGAACACGTCGAGCCCGATGTCCTCCTGCAACCGGATGGTGCCCTCGATCTCGGCCTCGATCCGCTTGCGGTACTCGTCGTAGGACAGCCGCCCCTGACCGAGTTCGTAGCGCGCCTGCCGGCCCGCGTTGGTCTGCGGGAACGAGCCCAGCGTGGTGGCCGGCACCAGGGGCAGGTTCAGCTTGGCCTGCTGGGCAGCGCGCCGCACCTCATACGGCTCGCGCTCGCGCATCTGCGGGGTGACGTTGTAGACGCGCTGCCGCACCGCGTGCTTCTGCTTGAAGTGCACCGAGGTCGGCCGCTTGCGCCACTTCTCCGAAGGCCCTTCGGTGAGCGCCTTCGCCAGCGAAACCACTTCCAGCACCTTCTGTTTCGCGAAGGCGAGGCGATCGGCGACATGCTCCTCGAGCTCGTATTCCACGAGCAGGTCGTAGGGCACGTGCAGCAGGGTGGCGCCGGTGGAGACCACCATGTCCGGGCACACCTTGGCGAGCTCGTTCAGGTATTCCAGGGTCACGCGCCGGTCCGCGCGCCACACGTTGGTGCCGCTGATGACGCCCGCGTACAGCCGCTTGCGCCCGATGCCCGGGATCTTGGCCAGGTCCTCGGGGCGGATGCGGTAGTTGGCCAGGTCGAGCCCGACGGCCTCGACCTTGGTGCGCGCCAGCGCTTCCAGGGCCTCGCCGAAATCGCCGTACTGCCCGGTGACCAATAGTCGCGGCCGCAGCGGAGCCTTGGACAGCCGGTTGTACGCCTTCTCGAACACCTCGATGGTGGACGGCGACCGGTCGCTGGTGAAGCACGGCTCGTCCAGCTGCACGCAGGTCGCGCCGCGCTTGGCGAGCAGCTCGAAGAGCTCCTCGTACACCGGCAGCAGCTTGTCCAGCAGCACCAGCTTGTCGAACTCGGTCTCGCCGGGCACGTGCCCGGTCTTGGACAGCAGCAGCAGCGACAGCGGCCCGAGCACCACCGGCCGCAATTCGATGCCGGCGGCCTTGGCGCGATCGAATTCGTCGAGCAGCGCCTCGGGGTGCAGCGAGAATTCGGTGTCGGTGTCGAGTTCGGGCTGGCGGTAGTGGTACGGCGTGTTGAACAGCCGCACCAGTTCCAGCGGCGGCACGTCGGGGTTGCCGCGCGCCATCAGGAAGTAGAAGTCGAGCGGGTGCAGCCCCTCGCGGTAAGGCTCGAAGCGTTTGGGCACCGCGCCGAACAGCAGGGCGTTGTCGAGGATGTGGTCGTAGAAGGAGAAGGTGTTGCCGGGCACCTGGGTGAGTCCGGTCGCGGCCAGTTCGAGGTACTGGCTCTCCTGGATCTCGCGTCCTACGGCGAGCAGCTCATCGCGTTCCGACGTTCCGTGCCAATAGGATTCGAGGGCACGCTTGAGTTCGCGATGCGGTCCGATACGGGGATAGCCCAGGATGCTCGATCCGAAGCCGTCGGTGACGTTGGCCATGAGCGCGCCACTCCTCCTTTAAGTCACCTGCGCGGCGCCCACCAGGAGGGGTGGACGCCGCACAGTTGCGCCCTGATGTCGGATCGACTCGCGTCGACCCGGGTGGGCCGGCCGGTGTTACCGGCCCGTATTTGCAGCCTATGCCCCTGATGGGTTCGGAAGACCCGTACCCGCGTGCCATTCAGGAGCTGTCGTTCTGATAGAACGCGAGAACCGCTCTCGCAAGTTCCGGGCAACCGCCCGGACACCGCGGAGACGGGTGTCGCTCCCGATCGCCGGTCCGCGTGCACGACGCGGGCCGGCGCTCGGCCGGGCGGCTACTTCTTGGCCGCGGCGGGCGCGTTGTACTGGTAGAAGCCGGTGCCGGCCTTCTTGCCGAGCAGGCCCGCCTCGACCATGCGCATGAGCAGCGGCGGCGCGCTGTACAGCGGCTCCTTGAACTCGGCGTACATGGAGTCGGCGATGGACTTCACGGTGTCGAGCCCGACCAGGTCGGTCAGGGCGAGCGGGCCCATCGGGTGGGCGCAGCCCAGCACCATGGCCTTGTCGACGTCTTCCTTGGTGGCGAAACCGGATTCGACCATGCGGATCGCGGACAGCAGGTACGGCACCAGCAGCGCGTTGACCACGAAGCCGGAGCGGTCGGCCGAGCGCACGACCTGCTTGCCGAGCACGTCGGAGGCGAACTGCTCGGCGCGCGCGGTGACGGCCTCGGCGGTCTTGAGCGTGGTGATCAGCTCGACCAGCGGCAGCACCGGCACCGGGTTGAAGAAGTGCATGCCCACGACCCGCTCGGGGTTGTTGGTGGCCACGGCGATCTTCATGATCGGGATGGAGGAGGTGTTGGAGGCGAGCACGGCGTTGGGGTCGGTGACGACCTTGTCGAGCTCGGCGAAGATGGCGGTCTTCACGTCCTCGTTCTCGAGCACGGCTTCCACGACCAGCTGGCGGTCGGCGAAGTCGGCGAGGTCGGAGGTGAAGCGCAGCCGCCAGGCGGTCTGCTCACGCTCCCGCTCGGTGATCTTGCCGCTGGACACGGCCCGATCGAGCGACCGCAGGATGCGGGCGCGGCCGGCGGCGGCGAGTTCACGGGTCTGCTCGTAGACGAGGACGTCGACGTGCGCCCGGGCACACACCTCCGCGATACCCGCGCCCATCTGACCGGCACCGATGATGCCGACTCGCTGAATCTTCTCGCTCACGTCGCGCTCCGTTCCGCCTCCCCGCAACTCTTGCGGGCGGGCTATGTGCCGTTGCCGGTCGGACACCCGTACATTCGCCGGGCTCTCCATCAGGCTGGGTGAAGGCGTCGGAATGATCCTGACCCTGCGCCTTCTTAAGGTCTTTCGTTTAGGACAAAACCCTCCCCGCCGGGGCTGTCGACGGGAAGGGTCTGAGCCTCGGGGCGGCGTCTCCGCCGCCCCGAGGATTGTCTTTCGAAATCAGTTGTCACTCAACGCGACAACCAAGTTCGTAAGCGCTAGTTCCAAACTCAGTGGAACTGGCCTTCTTCGGTCGAGCCCTTCAGCGCAGCGGTGCTGGTGTTGGGGTCAACGGTGGTGGCGATGGTGTCGAAGTAGCCGGCGCCGACCTCACGCTGGTGCTTGACGGCGGTGAAGCCACGCTCGGCGGCGGCCTTGAACTCGCGCTCCTGCAGGTCGACGAACGCGGTCATGCCCTCGCGGGCGTAGCCGTGCGCCAGGTCGAACATGCCGTAGTTCAGCGAGTGGAAGCCGGCCAGGGTGATGAACTGGAACTTGAAGCCCATCGCGCCGAGCTCACGCTGGAACTTCGCGATGGTCGCGTCGTCCAGGTGCGCCTTCCAGTTGAACGAAGGCGAGCAGTTGTAGGCCAGCAGCTGGTCCGGGAACTCGCTGCGGACGGCCTCGGCGAACTTGCGCGCGACCTCGAGGTCCGGCACGCCGGTCTCCATCCAGATGAGGTCGGAGTACGGGGCGTAGGCCTTGGCACGCGCGATGCAGGGCTCGATGCCGTTCTTCACGCCGAAGAAGCCCTCGGCGGTACGGGTGCCATCGAGGAACTCGCGGTCGCGCTCGTCCACATCGGAGGTGATGAGGGTGGCGGCTTCGGCATCGGTACGGGCGATGATGACCGAGGGGACACCGGCGACGTCGGCCGCGAGGCGAGCCGAGGTCAGGGTGCGGATGTGCTGCTGGGTGGGGATCAGCACCTTGCCACCGAGGTGGCCGCACTTCTTCTCGGAGGCCAGCTGGTCCTCCCAGTGCACGCCCGCGGCGCCGGCCGCGATCATGGCCTTCTGCAGCTCGTAGGCGTTCAGCGCGCCACCGAAGCCGGCCTCGGCGTCGGCGACGATCGGGGCCAGCCAGTTGGCGACCGAGGTGTCACCCTCGACCTTGGCGATCTCGTCGGCACGCAGCAGCGCGTTGTTGATGCGACGCACGACGGACGGCACCGAGTTGGCCGGGTACAGCGACTGGTCCGGGTAGGTGTGGCCGGACAGGTTCGCGTCACCGGCGACCTGCCAGCCGGACAGGTAGATGGCCTTGAGGCCGGCGCGGACCTGCTGCACCGCCTGGTTGCCGGTGAGGGCGCCCAGGGAGTTGATGTAGTCCTCGTTGTTGACCAGATCCCAGAGGATCTCGGCACCACGGCGGGCGAGGGTGTGCTCCTCGACAACGGTGCCCTGCAGCTTCACAACCTGCTCGGCGGTGTAGCTACGGGTGATGCCCTTCCAACGGGGATTGGTGTCCCAGTCGTTCTGGATCTCCGCAGCGGTCTTCGGGGTGCCGACAGTCGACATCTCTGACTCCACTTCTTCGTTCGGTCTCGGTTGCCCCGCCGGTCGAACCCTCTCGCGATGATTCGGACACTGCTGGAGCGGCAATTTGCAGGCTTGCTATGCCCGCGAGGTGTACTTCCACACGATGGCACAGGAAAAAATGTGCGTCTACCTGTTGCAAGTGTGAATCCAGGCTAGCTTTCATCACGACTTTGCTAAGCCTGCGAAATTTGCTTGTTAATTGCAGCCGTGGAATCTACTTGCGAGTAGGCCTGACGTGCAGTTTTGCATAACGCCCGTACTGTTTGGGTGACGACGGCCACCGGCACGCGACGCGCCGGGTTCCGGCGAGCTGTGAGCACCTTCACAACCGATTGTGATCTTGATGGGTGTGGGGCGGACCACCCGGGGTGTCGAAAAGGACCTAAACTGGTCGCGCGCTCAGCAAGGTGCGGCACGTCGGAACACTAGGAGAGCCCGTGCGGAAACGCTGGATGTCCACTGCGGCCGTGGCCGTCACTTCGATCGCGGCCCTGGTAGGGGGCCCGCACGCGGCCGCCGAGCCCGGCGCCGAGCCCGGGGTGATCAGCTCGATCGAGCCGCTTCGGGCCGCCGCGACCCCGCCCGGTTCGGTGAATTCGGAACGCTTCCTCTACAGCAGCACCACCGCGGGTGACGCGGCTACAACAGCCAGCGGCGCCGTCTACTTCCCGCCGGGCGACGCCCCCGAGGGCGGCTGGCCGGTCATCGCCTGGGCGCACGGCACGCTCGGCCTGGGCGACGACTGCGCGTTCTCGATCGCGGGGCCGGGTGCGCGCGAACGCGACTGGGCCTACTTGGGCACCTGGCTGAAGCAGGGCTACGCGATCGTGGCCGCCGACTACGCCGGGCTCGGCACGCCGGGCGATCACCCGTACCTGAACGGCAGGGTGGAGGCGCACAACGTGGTCGACGCGGTGAAGGCCGCGACCCGTCACTACTCCTCGCTGTCGCGCAAATGGGTGGTGGTCGGCCAGTCGCAGGGCGGCGGCGCGGCCATCACCACCGCGCGGTACGCGACCGAATTCGGCGGCCCGGAACTGGATTACCGGGGCGCGGTGGGCACCGGCGTGCCCGCTTTCATCGAGGACGTCCTGCTACCCATCGGCCCGGGCGTGCCGCCGATCAAGCTGGGCGCGCACACCACGGCCTACGTGCTCTACATCCTCAACGGGCTGCGCACCACCTACCCGGAATTGGATATCGACTCCTACCTGAACGATTCGGGCCGCTACTGGCTCGAGCGTTCCAGCCAGTCCTGCCTGACCCCGATCGGCGAGGAACTGACCGCGAACAATGTCGTCATCGGCGATCTGTTCGCCCGCCCGCTGGCGCAGATCCCGGATCTGCTGACCCTGCTCAGCAACTACATGGGCATTCCCAATACCGGCTTCGACCGACCGTTCTTCATCGGCCAGGGCCTGCTCGACACCGACATCATCATGCCCGCGACCCTGGCGTACACCACGCGGTTGCAGGCGACCGGGGAGCCGGTCACGGTGCGCACCTATCCGACCGATCACGACGGTACGGTCAACGCCTCGCTGGTGGATTCGGTGCCGTTCGTGCGCGGGCTCTTCGCCTGAGCCACCCGCGGCTCGTCCCGCCCGCTGTGCGACGCCGCCTCGGTTCTCCCCTCGGACCGCACGACCGTGGCTCTTCGCGTGGATCCACACAGCCGCAGCTCTCCGGGCTGATCGCACGGCTGCGGCTCGACAGACCGATCACACAACCGCGGATCACACAGCCTCAGAGCACCGGGTGCGACGGGGTTTCGGTGACCGCACGGACCCGGCCGGCGAGTTCCCAGACCCGATCGGCGGTCATCGGAAGTCTGTGCGGGCGTTCGCCGATGGCGTCGCGCACGGCGTTGGCGAGCGCGGGCGCGACCGGGTTGTAGGGCGATTCGCTCATCGGCTTCGCTCCGAGCGGGCCCAGCGGATCACTGGTCTCGGCGAAGTACACCTCGGTGTACGGCACATCCCCGAACTGCGGAATGTGGTAGTGCCGCAGGGTTTCGGTGGTGACGACGCCCCGCGCGGTGCGCACCTGTTCGTACAGCGCGGTGCCGATCGCCTGCGCGACACCGCCTTCCACCTGTCCCCGGCACTGCACCGGGTTGAGCACCGTGCCCGCGTCGGCGGCCTGCACCGATTGCAGGATGCGCACCTGCCCGGTGCCGGGGTGCACCGCGACGCGAAAAGCGTGCACGTTGAACGAGACCGAGCGCGGGGTGCCGCCGTGTGTGGCCGCGCCTTCCAAAGGGCCGTCGGCCAGCAGTTCGGCGGCGGGCAGGAATAGGTCCCGCACCCGGACGCCACCCGGTTCCAGCACATGTGATTCGGCGGGCAGCCCGGTGAGCGCGGAGGCCCGGGCGAGGATGCGCTCGCGCAGCAGTTCGCAGGCGGCGTGGGTGGCCCGGCCCGCCACCGTGATGCCGGTGGAGCCGAACGCGCCCGTGTCGTGCCCGGCCACGTCGGTATCCGATTGCCGGACGCGGACGTGCGCGGGTGCGACGCCGAGCACGGTGGCGGCGAGCTGGGCGTGCACGGTGGTGGTGCCGTTGCCGAATTCGGCGGTGCCGACCCGCAATTCGTAGCCGCCGTCGGGCAGCAGGGCGACGTGCGCGGTGGAGTGGTGCCCGCGCGGCGGCACGGTGGCGATCATGGCGGGGGCCATGCCCTCGCCGACGAGCCAGTCCGGACCGGGCGCGGGCACCCCGTTGCCGCGGCGCAGCGCCCGCTGGGCGAGGTCCAGGCACTGGTCGAGTCCGTAGCTGACGATCTCCAGGTCGGGTTCGGGCTCGCAGTGCCCGCCGATGAGCGGATCGCCGAGCCGCACCACGTTGCGGCGGCGGAATTCGAAGGGGTCCAAGCCGATTCGGCGAGCGAGTTCGTCCAGCGCGCATTCCACGCCGAACATGACCTGCCCGAGGCCGTAGCCGCGGAACGCGCCCGAGGGCACGTTGTTGGTGTAGACCGCGCGCCCGTCGACCCGCTTGTTCGCGCAGGCGTACAGCGCGACCGATTCGCTCAAGCCGTGGAAAAGCACGCCGGCACTGTGGTTTCCGTAGGCTCCGGCGTCGGCGATCACGTCGACGGCAAGCGCGGTGAGCAGCCCGTCCCCGTCCGCGCCCGCGGTGACCTCCACCCGCATGGGGTGTCGGCAGGTGGTGTGGAACTCGTCGGTGCGGGTGAGTTCGTACTGCACGGGCTGCCCGGTACGCAGCACGGCCAGGGCCACCAGATCCTCGGTGAACATCTCCTGCTTCGCGCCGAATCCGCCGCCGACCCTGGCCGCGAACACCCGCACCGCGTCCCGGTCCAGCCCGAGGATCCGGGCGAGTTCGTCGCGGACCAGGAACGGCACCTGCGTGCTGGTGCGCAGCACCAGCCTGCCGTCGGCGTCGAGCCAGCCGATACTGGCGTGCGTCTCCAGGTGCACGTGCTGCACCCGCTGGGTCTCCCAGACCCCCTGCACCACTTCGGCGGCCGCGCTCAGCCCGGCCGCGACGTCACCGGCCCGCCCGTGCACCTCGGCGACGATGTTGCGCCGCACATCGGCGATTCGCGATTCCGGCCCCTTGCCCGCGTGCAGCACCGGCGCACCCTCCGCCAGTGCCGCCGGGGCCTCGAAAACCGCGGGCAGCACTTCGTATTCCACCGTCAGTGCCCGGCATCCGGCCCGCGCGGCACGCAGGGAATCGGCCACCACCGCCGCCACCCGCTGCCCCGCGAACCGCACCGTGCGGTCGAGCATGACGGTGTCATCCGGGTCGTCCTCCCGAATCTGGTGCCGCGCCGTGGAATACGCGACCGCGGGCACGTCGGCGTACGTCAGCACGGCCCGCACCCCCGGCACCGCTTCGGCCGCCGCGGTGCCGATCCGCACGATCCGCGCGTGCGCGTGCGGGCTCCGCAACACCTCGAGGTGCAGCACCTCCCCCACGGGCGCCCGCCCCGACCCACTGCCCTCCGCGGCGATATCCATCGTGAACGGCTCCGCCCCGCGCACGATGCGCGGCCCGGCGGGCGCGCCGACACCGTCCCCCACCCCGCCTCCACCCCGGCCCAGACCTCCGGCAGCGCTCGATGCGTCGGTTGATGATTCGTTTGTGCACTCGGCCCGAGCATCCGGGTCGGCGGCGGGTCGACCGGCACAGCCGCCGCGTACCGCGCCGGGGGTCGACTCGCAGGCGGCGGACTCCGGCGGGGGCGAGGTGAGGGCGTCGGCGATCGAGCGGTAGCCGGTGCAGCGGCAGAGGTTGCCCTTGAGAGCCTCGGGGAGACCCTCGGGGTCCAGGGTGCCGGCGGCGGCCAGCTCGGTGGCGGTGACCAGCATGCCCGCGGTGCAGAAGCCGCATTGGAACGCCGCGTTGCCGAGGAAGCGGCGTTGCAGCTCGGAGGGCTGCTCGGTCTCGGAAAGGCCTGCCGCGGTGGTGATCTCGCGGCCTTCGGCGCGGTGCGCCGGATAGACGCAGGAGTGCACCGCGCCGCCGTCGACCAGGACGGTGCACGCGCCGCAGTCGCCGGCGTCGCAGCCCTTCTTGGGCGCGGTGTGCCCCTGTTCCCGCAGCAGGGTGCGCAGGCACTGGCCAGGCCGAGCCGCGACTTCCACGGGTGTGCCGTCGACGTGGAATCTCACGCCCTGCCCCCGCTCAGTTCGGCCACGACCTCGACCGCCAGCAGCGTACTGACGTGCCTGCGCCAGCGCGGTGCGCCGTGCGGATCGTCGTACCAGAGCCCGGGATGGATCTCGGCGAATATTGCCGCCAGTTCGCGGGCGTCCGGGAGTCGGGCGAATTCGAGGACGACGGGCCGGGTGGTGGCGGCGCTGACGGTGAGCGTGCACACGCCCGTGGCATCGAGCCTGCCCATCACCACCGCGCCGGAGCGGCCCAGCGGCGACAGCGCGACCTTCCGGAAAGCGGTGCGGGAGCGCATGTTCGATTCCGGTATCCGCACCGCGCGCAGTACCTCCCCGGGCGCGACGGTGGTCTCCCCCGGCCCGAGTACCAAGTGCGACAGCGGAATCCACTGATCCCCGTCCGGCCCCCACAGCAGTGCGGCACCGCCGAGCGCGGTGAGCGCGGCCAGCACCGCACCCGCGGGCAGTGCCAGGCACACGTTGCCGCCGACGGTCGCCGTGCGCAGTATCTTGTGCGAGGCGACCAGCGCCCCGCAGGCCTGCCCGAACAGCGGGGCGGCGGTGTATCGCGCCGGATAGTCTGCCCCGGCGAGTTCGGCGAGCGTACAGGTCGCGGCGATTTCCAGCCCCGCGTCGTCGATCGTGATCGGCGCCCAGCCGAGCGTGGTGATGTCGACGAGACGTTCCAGCCCGGGCTGCGGTTCGGAGTAGAGCCACGTGCCGCCGGCCAGCACGGCCGTGCCCGCGCCGAGTCCCGCCAGGTCGGCGCGCCCGCGCGCGACGTGTATCTCGCGGATCGTGTCCAGATCCATCGGTATCACCCGCTCTCGGCCGGGGACCGCGTCCGGTGTACCCGGGCGCGGTCTCGACTCCCACAGTAGGAGCAACGGGTTGCGCGGAGATTGCGGAACGGTTCGTGTCTGTTTCACATTCGTTACTGTTCGCGCGAACCCGGGCGGCGGGTCCGTCCCGCCGCCCGGATCCCGGCCCCCGGTCACGGGTGCACGCCCCGCTCAGCCGGTACGCCCGTGCCCGCAGAACGGCTCACAGCTGCCCGGCGTCGCCGTGGCCGGGATGCCCGTCGTGCGCGGCCCGGTCACCGTCTCGACCCCGCCGCAGGAGGTGACCACCACCAGCATGACCAGCACCCCGAACCCGAGCACCGCGGTGAACACCCCGAGGAACCAGCCCGGATGCACCCTCGGCATCGACACCACGATCAGGAACGGCCCGGTATCGAAGATCATCGCCCGACCTCCTCGACCCCGCGCCGCCGCCGGCTGGCCCGCCGGGATACACAGCGCCCCTCCGGCTTACGCGCGTCCCAGATCTCTCGACCGGGTCCCCGCAACGCGAGCAGGCACATTGCCTCGGGCACCGTGATCCCCAGCACCCGCGCGTGCAGCCCCGCCGCGTCCCATTCGAGTTCCCTTCCCGGACAGAACAATCCGGCCAGGATCAACTCCGCCAGCACGATGCCGGCCAGCGCCTGCTCCCGGGTGACCCGGAACGAGCTCGGCAGGTACGACAGCACCCACCTCCCCCGACCCGGTTCGGGAACGTCGATCCGATACGCGACCTCGTGCGCCGCGTCGCTGGTGATCAGCCAGTCGGTGGTGAAGATTGCCATTGCCTCGATCCTTTACTGCCGCCCGGACCTCGCCCCGATTCCGGTCCCGGTGATGGCTCAATGATCGCGAGGAAACCCGCGGCGAACGATCCCAGCGCCGACGGAGATTTCTTGGCTTGTCCGATGTCCTTGACCAGCCGAAATCCGCGCTGTACCAAGGAAATATTCACAGCGGCGGCCGCGGGATCTCGGGCGGTCGCCCGGCTCGGGGGAGGCACGGCGGTGGCATCGGACGAGGATTCCTGCGACCCGGGCGATGTCGGCTCCGACGCCCGCAAACAACTGCGCGGATTCCTGCTCGGTCTCGGCCTGCGCGAGCACGAGTTGCTGGAGCCGCTCGCGGACGAATTGCGTTATCGCGGTTGCCGTCCGCGCAAGGCGTGGCGGCTGGCGAACGAGCTGACCCAGCAGGAGGTGGCCGGGGAGTTCAACCGGCTCACCGGAAAACCCACCGCACCGATGAAGGCCGCGCGCATCTCGGAGTACGAATCGTGGCCGGGTCCTCGCGGCGCGGGCCGTAATCGCCCGCGCCCCACCGTCGATGTGCTGAAGAACCTGGCCGCCATCTATCGCACCACCTGGGATCGACTCGTGGATCCGGCCGATCTGCGCGCGATGCCGCCCGCCGACCGGATCGCCTTCCGGGACGCGGTGGCGCGCCGCTGCACCGCGCGCCCGGCGGGCCGGGGCCTGCCCGCAGAGATCATGCCGTTCTTCGGGCGCGCGGAGCAGCGCGCCGAGCTCCATCGGCGCATCCGCGCCCACCTGGCCGCCGATCGTCCCGCGGTGCACGTCATCAACGGCCTGGCCGGGGTGGGTAAGACCGCGCTCGCCCGCGCGGTGATCAAGGAGCGTTCCGACCTCTTCCCGGACGGGTGGATCTGGGAGGATCTGCGCGGGCACACCGAGGGCCGCGAACCGCGCACCCCGGCGGGCGTGTTGGAGCAGTTGCTACTGCGCATCGGGGTGCCGCCGGAGACGATCGAGCCCGATCAGTCCCGGCGCGCCGAGCGCTGGCGCTTCGAGACGCGTGATCGCCGGATGCTCATCGTGTTCGACAATGTGCTGAGCAGCAAGCAGGTTCGCGATCTGCTGCCGCACGCGCCGGGCTGTTTCGTCCTGATCACCAGCCGGCACAAGCTGACCGGCCTGGCGGGTTCGGTCCCGCTGCAGCTGGACGCGCTGACCCGCCCCGAGGCCGAGGAACTGCTGGTGACGCTGAGTCACCTGCCGCCGGACTACGACGTGGGCGCGGTGCACCGCATTCTGGAGACGGCGGGCCGGCTGCCGTTGGCGCTGCGGCTCATCGCCGGGCAGCTCGCGCACGGCGGACCGCACATGCTGGCCGCCGCCGATCGCGAATTCCTGCAGCTGACAGAACGACTCAAGCACGCGCCCGCGACCGAGGAGTCCCCCGCCGCCGACATCCTGGCGCGCTTCTCCGCCGAGGGCGAGACCCTGCAGGCCGCCTTCGAGCTGTCCTATCGTCGACTGCCCGAGCCGGGTCTGCGCCGCGCGGTGCGCCTGCTCGGCTGGTTCCCCGGCTCGGAGATCACCGCCGAAACCCTCGCCGCCATGGCGGATCTGACGCCGGAGGCGGCGAACACCCTGATCCGCCGCATCTTCGAGGTGGGCCTGCTGGACTCCGCCGACACTGATCCGCGCGGGCAGCGCTATCGCATCCACGACGTGACGCGGCTGTTCGCCCGGGCCCAGGCCGCGATCGAGGACGTGCCGAGCGAGCACACGGTCGCGGTGGGCCGGTTGATTCGCTACAGCGTGCGCATGGCCGGCCTGGTGGGTGCGCCCCGGCCGTTCGACCTGGCCGGCACCTTCCCGAATCCGACGCCGACCGCGCCCGGTACCGAGCCCGCCGACGCCGCCCAGGCGCGGGCCTGGCTCACCCGCGAGCGGGAGATGCTGCTCGGCTGTATTCGCGCGTCCGGTTCGGGCGCCGAGACCGGTGAGCTGGCCCGGCTGCTCGCCTCGCATCTTTCCGGTCTGGGGCACTGGTCGGACGCGCGGTGGCTGTTCGTGCGCGCGCTGGATATCGCGCGCGGCGTCGGTGACCGGATCGCCGAATGCGATGTGCTGTACGGCCTGGGCACGGTGCACCGGATGGCCTGCGACTACGACATCGCCTCCACGTGCTTCCGGGAGGCCCACACGATCGCCACCGCGGTCGATGACCCGCTGCGCATGGCCTCCGCACTCTGGGGTTTCGCCGAGGTGACCCGGCACATCGGGGAGTACCACCGCGCCCGGGACGCCTACGTGGACGTGCTCGGCATCGCCCGGAAGCTGGAGAACCTGAAGTTCGAGGGCGATTCCCTGCGCGGACTCGGCCATATCGAGCGCATGGGCGGCGATCCGGTGGTGGCGGGCGGCTACTACCGGGCGGCGCTGGCGATCGCCGATCAGATCGGCGACCGCTACAGCCGCGGTTGGTCGCTGTGGGGCCTGGGCAACGTCGAACGCGCCCGCGGCGAATTCGAGGTGGCGCGTGCGCAATTCGACGAGGCGCACGCCATCGGCGGCGAGATCGGCGACAGTCTGCTGCGCGTGGACGCGCTGCGCGGTCTCGGCCATCTCGAACTCGATCTCGGCGATCTGGACGCGGCCCAGGGCTTCTACTCCGAGTCCCTGGACATCGCCCGCCGCAACGGCGATCCGCACGGGGAGGCCGACGCCTGGCGCGCCCTGGGAACCATCGCCGCCATGGCCGGTCCCCGCCATCGCCCCCGGGCCTGCGAGTTCCTGCGCAAGGCCCTGACCCTGTACACGGACCTGGGCGTCAAACTCGCCGCCCAGGTCCGCGTGGATTTGGCGGCCCTGAACTGCCCGCCCGGCGAATGACGGGCGGCCGCCCCGCGACCATGGCTCGTCCGAATCAGCCATCCGAGGCTTGACACTCCGCCATGACACCGAGCCGACGAATCCACCTCGGCGACAGCGGAATCAGCCTTCGGCCGGCCGGGTTCGGCAGGCGGCCCCGGCGATTCGCCCGCGCCTCTTGCCGGGCCCGGCCGCACCACTATCCGCGGCGCCGCGCAGGTGAACAGCCGCGCGCACGCACAGCCCGCGCCCCGGCGATCGAGACGCCGCACGGACCGTGGCGGATCGCGTCAGCCGGCCTTCGCCACCAGCTTCGCCTGGGCGGCGGCCACGTCGCGCCCCACCGATTCCTCGTCCACCGTGCGAATCTCCCCCTCCCGCACCACGATCCGCCCGTTCACCACCAGTGCCGCCAGCGGGGGCGCGGAGCCGAGGATCAGCGCCGTCACCGGATCGTCGATGCCCGCGTGGGCCGGGCCGTCCAGGCGCCACAGGGCCAGGTCGGCTAGTTTGCCGGGTTCGAGGGAGCCGAGCTCGTGGTCGCGGCCCAGGACGCGGGCGCCGCCCCGGGTGGCCAGTTCCAGGGCGGTGCGCACGGAGATGGCGCTGGGGCCGCCGCGCAGGCGGGCGTAGAGCAGGGCGTTGCGGGGTTCCTCGACGAGGGAGCCCGCCTCGTTGCTGGCCGCGCCGTCGACGCCGAGGCCGACCGGGACGCCGGCGGTGAGCAGGTCGGCGGTGCGGGCGATGCCCGCGCCGAGGCGTCCGTTCGAGGTGGGGCAGTGCGCGACGCCGGTGCCGGTGCGCGCCAGCGTGGTGATCGCGGAATCGTCGAGGTGGATGGCGTGGGCGTACCAGACGTCGGGCCCGACCCAGCCCAGGCGTTCCAGGTACTGCGCGGGGGTGCAGCCGTGGGTCGCGAGACAGTAGTCGGCCTCGTCCAGCGTCTCGGCCACGTGGGTGTGCAGCCGCACATCGAGTTCGCGTGCGAGCGTTGCCGATTCGCGCAGCAGGTCGGCCGACACCGAGAACGGCGAACACGGCGCGAGTCCGATGCGCAGCATGGAGTCGAACGACCGGTCGTGGTACCGGGCCACCGCGTCCTGACTCGCGCGCAGGATGTCGTCGAGGTTCTCCACCACCGAGTCCGGCGGCAGTCCGCCCGCGCTGCGGCCCAGGTCCATGGACCCGCGGCAGGGGTGAAAGCGCAGGCCGACCGTCGCGGCGGCGTCGATCTCGGCGGCGAGCAGATCACCGGCGTCGCGCGGGAAGACGTAGTGATGGTCGGTCGTGGTGGTGCAGCCGGTGCGCGCGAGCGCCGCCAGCGCGCCGGTGGCCGCGACTCGGGTGGCGTCCGCGTCGATGCCCGCCCACACCGGGTAGAGCGTGTTCAGCCATTCGAACAGGGTGGAGTCGGCCGCGAGCCCGCGTGAAATCCACTGGTACAGATGGTGATGCGTGTTCACCAGGCCCGGGGTGAGCAGGCACCCGCGCCCGTCGACCCGCTCGGCGCCCGCGATCTCGGGTGCGGGTCCGGCCCCCACGGCCTCGATCCGGGTACCGCGCACGACCACGTGCCCGTCGCGGTATTCGTTCCCCACCCCGTCCACCGTGGCGACGGCGCAGCCTTCGATCACGAGCACGGATTCGGTCACGGGTCAGCTCCCCCGATAGGTCGAGTAAGCGAACGGCGACAGCAGCAGCGGAACGTGATGGTGCCGCCATTCGGCGATGGTGAACGCGATGCTCACCTCGGGATAGAACGCCGCGACGCCCTGCCCGGCGAAGTACTCCCCCGTCGCGAAGCGCAGCCGGTAGTTGCCGATGGCGAGGTCGTCGGCGAGATTCGCGATCCGCCCGTCGCGGTCGGTGACGCCGGTGCCCAATTCCTTACCGTCCCAGTCGAACAGCGTGGCCGCCACGCCCGACGCGGGCAGTCCGCTCACCGCGTCCAGCACGTGCGTGCTCAGTGAGCTCATGCCGCCACCCCCGGGGTGATGAGCCGCCGCAGCCGGATCCGATTGATCTCCGCCAATTCCGTCCGCACGATCCGCCTTTCGACCGCTGGTTCGTGGCCGAGCCGCTCGCGCAGGATCGCGAGGAGCTCGGCCGGTGTCCGCCCGGTGGCGCACACCAGATACACGTGCCCGAATCTTGCCTCGTACGCGCGATTTCCCTCGGCAATCGCGGCCCGCACGGCGGTGTCGGCGTCGCTCATAGCCGCCTGCTCGCGCGCGGAGTTCGCGTTGTCCGGGCGATCCCCGATGCGCGGGTGCCCGGCGAGCGCACGATCGATCTCGTCCTCGTCCAGCGCGTCGAGTGCCCGGTCCGCCGCGGCCAGCAGGTCCGCGAGCGTGCCGTACGGTCGCCCGTTCGCCACCGCCCGCGCCCACGCGGGCGAGGAGCAGCAGCTCAGCAGGAGGTTCTCCGCCGCCGTGTCCGGCAGCGCGTCGAAGGCGTCGAGGCCTATCCCGGTGTCCGTCATCGTGTCCAGCATCGGCCATGGCAATCGGGTCCGCCACTCGAGGGGCGAAGCGCGGCATCCGGCGCTACCCTGCCCGCATGACACCCGAACACTGCGATGGCATCGTGCTGGCCGCGGGTTCCGGTTCGCGCTTCGGTATGCCGAAAGCGCTGGCCGAGGACGGCGCGTGGCTGGCGTCCGCGGTGCGCGCGCTGCGCGCGGGCGGTTGCGAGCGGGTGTTCGTGGTGCTGGGCGCGACGGGTCCGGCGCGATACGACGACGAATCCGGCCCCGGCGCGGCGCCGCTCGTCTCGCAAACCCCCCGCATCCCCGTGCCGCCGGGCGCCCACCCGGTGTGGGCCGCGGACTGGGCCGTCGGCGTGAGCGCCTCGTTCCGCGCGGGCCTGGCCGCCGTCGCCGCGGCCGATCACCTCGGCGCGGCCGCACCGGAACACGGCTCGCGGCGGCCACGGCTCGGCACGGCGGCGTACGCCGCGATCATGCCCGTCGACACCCCCGATGTGGGCGGTGCGGTCGTGGCCCGGGTGCTGACGGCCGCGCGCGCGAGCACGAGCGGGCTCGCGCGTGCGCTGTTCGATAGCCGGCCCGGGCACCCGGTGATTCTGGGCCGCGCGCACTGGGCTGGAGCGCTGGCCGGTGCGGCGGGAAATTCCGGGGCGGCCACTTATTTGGACGGCCGAACGGATATGGTGTGCGTCACGTGTGATGATCTCGCGTCGGGGATCGATCGGGACTACCCGTGCGGCACACGGTGATCGGGAGCTGAGACATGCGCGATATCGTCGACGACCTACTACGGGTATGGCACAGCGGACGCACGGGGGGATTGGCCACGCTGGTGCGCACGGTCGGTTCGACCCCCCTGCCGATCGGGGCCGCGATGGTGGTGGACGCCGAGGGCCGGGCCTTCGGATCGATCTCCGCCGGCTGCGCCGAGGCCGCGGCCTACGAGGCCGCCCTGGAGTCCGCGCGCACCGGCCGCCGCGGCCTGCATCGTTTCGGCCCGGGCAGCGGATTGGACGCGGGCTCGGATTGCGTGGGCACCCTGGACGTCTTCACCGAGCCGTTCTCCCGCCGGCATTTCCCCGAATTCCCCGACGTGGCAGCCGATATCGCCGCGCAACGGCAGGTGACGGTGTTCACCGTGGTGTGGCATTCGGATCCCGACGTGATCGGCCAGCACCTCATCACCGATCGCAAGCACGGCACCGAATTGGTCTCGCTCCCCGATTCCGACGTGTTCGTCTCCTCGTTCGTCCGCCCGCAGCGCCTGATCATCATGGGCGCCAACGCCATTGCCGGCGCACTGGCCATCCAGGCCCGCATGCTCGGCTACCGGGTGACGGTCTGCGACGCCCGCCCGACCTTCGTCTCGGCCGAGGCGTATCCGGGCTGCGAGGTGGTGGTGGACTGGCCGCACCGGTACCTGAACACCCTGGCCGCGGCGGGCGAGATCGACCGTTCGACCGCGGTGGTGCTGGTCTCCAACGACGCCAAGTTCGAGATTCCGCTGCTGACCATCGCGCTGCGCCTGCCCGAGCTGGGTTTCCTGGCCGCGCTCGGCGGCGGCCCGGCGCACGAACGCCGCCTGGAAGCGTTGCAGGCGGGCGGTTTCGACGATGACACCCTGTCCCGGCTGCACGCGCCCGCCGGCCTGGATCTGGGCGCGCGCACCCCCGCCGAGACGGCGGTCGCGGTCACCGCGGAGATGCTGGCCGCGCGCAACGGCACGACCGCCGAACCGCTGTCGGCCGCGGGTGGCTCGCGCCGGCACGCCACCCTGGTCACCTAGACCCGGCTACTTCTTCAGGCCGGGGTTCTCCGCGTAGACCTCCTTCAGCACCGACAGATCGAACAGCCGGTCCGCCTCGATGGTGATCCCGGCCTTGCCCAGCGCCGCGATGTTCCGCGCGATCAGGTCGTCGGTCATGGTGAACAGCCCGTTGGCCTGCGTGTCGGGCGAGACCAGCAAACCGTTCTGCGCCTGCGCTTCCCGCGTTTGAATCGCCAGATCCAGCTGTTGATCCTTGCCGTACACCTCCACCGCCAGGCGGGCGGATTCGGCCGGATCGGCGATGGCGTCCTGCCAGCCCCGGATGTCGGCGCGCAGCCACGCCTTGAGCTTGTCGCGCTCGTTGTCGATGGTGTTCCGGTGCACGGTCAGTGTTTCCGCGACCAGCGGCAGCCCGTAGTCCGCGAACAGGAAGTTGAAGTTCTGGAAACCCTTGGCGGCCAAGGTGATCGGCTCATTGGTGACATAGCTGACCCAGCCGTCCACCTCACCGTTGGCCAGCGGGGTCGGATCGAATTGCGCGGGCACGATGGTGACGTCGGACGGTGTCATGCCGTTGGCGGTGAGCAGGGCGTTGAAGATGAGCTGGTTGGTGTCCTGCACGCCGATCCGGCGGCCCTTCATCTCCTGCGGGGTGCGAATGGCCTTGCCCGCGGCGCTGACGATGCAGAACGGGTTCTTCTGATAGGTCGCACCGACGATCTTGGCGTCGAGTCCCTCCAGCACGGCGGGCGCGGTCGTCTGCGGCGCGGACATGCCGATCCAGATCTTGCCGGTGCTCAGGCCCGCCTCCACCGAGGTGCTGGCCGCGCCGCCCGCGATGAGGTTGCTCGCCCCGAAACCGGCTTCTTTGTAATAGCCCTTGGAATCGGCGAAATACTCGCCGGCGAATTCGATGTTCTTCAGCCACGACAGCTGCACCGCGACGCTGCCGTACTTGGATCCGTCGTCGACGGTGCCGTTGCCCGGACCGGCGGCGTCGTCCCCGCAGGCGGCGAGCACACTCGCACCGCCGAGAGCGAGACCGGCGAAGCCGGCGTAGCGCAGGAAGGATCGCCGATCCACGGCCGGGAGTGCGGCCGACAGCGGCCGGGAATTACGACTCATGAACAGAATCTAGGGCGTTTCGATTTCGAATATTTTGCTTTCCCGCACTCATTTGTATGCGGCAGGTTAACTCGTGCGGCACAAAGCTATTCGCGCTCGCATCGAGAACGGGAACTGCCCGCCTCAGTTTCGCCCGCGCTGCGGCGCGAACCGCGCCAGCACCAGATTCTCGAGCACCCCGACGATCGCGTAGAGCACCACCGACACGACCGTCACCAGGGCGATGGAAGCCCACAGCCGGTTGTACTGGAACGTGGGTATGGCGCGGATCAACCCCGCTCCCAATCCGCTTCCGCTGCCCAGCCATTCGCCCAGCAGCGCGCCGATGAGCGCACCCGGCACCGAGACGCGGGCGGCGGCGAAGACCGCGGGCAGCGCGGCGGGCACCGCGACCAGGCGCAGCGCGGTCCACTGCGAGCCGCCGTAGGCGCTCACCAGTTCCATGGCCTGGCGCGGTGCGGCCCGCAGCGCGGTCATGATCATGACCAGCGCGGGGAAGAACACGACGATGGCGGCCATGGCGGCCACCCCCAGCAGCCCGCGCCCGCAGATCAGCACGATGATCGGGGTCAGGGCGACCAGCGGCACCGAACGCAGCAGCATGGCCACCGGCATGAAGACCTGGGCCAGCGCCGGTACGCCGACGAACAGCGCGGCCACCACCAGCGCACCGCCCATCCCGGCCAGGAATCCGATTCCCGCGTCGCGCAGGGTGATTCGCATCTCGTCGAAGATCACCCGGCGGGCGCCCGCGGAGTTGGGGCCGGTCATGAGATAGGCCCAGACATCGCCGGGGCTCTTGCCGACCAGCCCTACCTGCGGGTACAGCTCCAGGAATCCGTACCAGAGCGCGATCAGCAACAGCAGCGAAACCACCAGGGGCAGCAGGAATTTCCCGATGGGACGCAGTACGTTCAGGGTCCTGCTCATGCCGTGATCGCCTCTCTCACCACTGATCGACCCGGGTCCAGGGCACGACGAACCGCGCCACCAGCGCGACCGCGGCGTAGCCGAGCCCGGCCAGCGCCGCCGCGGCCAGCGCCATACCCCAGACCCGCGGCACCTCGTATTGGTTCTGCGCGGCGGTCAGCGCCATGCCGATGCCGCTGTCCACCCCGCCCAGGTACTCCCCGATGATCGCGCCCAGCACCGCCGACGGCGCGGCGATCTTCAAGGCCGCCAGGGTGTTCGGCAGCGCGGCCAGCAGGCGCACGCGGCGCAGCTCCTGCCAGCGTCCGCCGCCGTAGGCCCGGATCAGGTCCAGGCTCGCGGCGTCGGCCGAGCGCAGGCCCGCGACCGTGCCGACCATCGTGGTGAAGAAGCAGTACATGGCGGCCAGGAACACCGAGGGCGTGCGCCCGCCGAACACCACCAGGATGAGCGGGCCCAGCGCCAGCAGCGGGGTGCAGTAGCTGAGAATGGCGAGCTGGGTGACCAGCATCTCGATGGGCGGAATCAGCAGCACCAGCACGGCCAGCGCGATGGCGAGCACGTTGCCCCACAGGAACCCCTGCAGCGCGACCCAGGCCGTCACGCGGAAGTTGGGGCCGTAGAGCGCCCAGCCGTCGGTGTACATGGTGTGCACCACCTGCCACGGGCTCGGCACGGTGCCGTTGGCGACGCGCAGCGCCGCCAGCAGCCACCAGGCCCCGATCAGGGCGAGCAGGCCCGCGAGCCCGCCCCAGCGGCCGGCGGCGGCGCGGCGCACGGCGCTCATCCGGTCACCACCCCGCCGTGCCCGCCACGCCCGAAGAGCAGTTCGGACAGGTAGTCGCAGAGCTTGTGGAACTCCGCGGTGCGCATCATGTCCGGGGTGCGCGGGCGCGGGAGGTCGATCTCCACCAGTTCCACCACCCGGCCCGGCCGCGGGCTCATGACCGCGACCACGTCGGACAGGAACACCGCTTCGGCGATGCCGTGGGTGACCATGAGGGTGGTGGCCGGGCGTTCGGTCCAGATGCGCAGCAGTTCCAGGTTCAGGCGCTGGCGCGTCATGTCGTCCAGCGCGCCGAAGGGTTCGTCCAGCAGCAGCACGCGCGGTTTGACGACCAGGGCGCGGGCGATCGAAACCCGTTGCCGCATACCGCCGGAGAGCTGGGCGGGCTTGGCCTTCTCGAACCCTTCGAGGCCGACCAGCCGGATCAGATCGGCCACCAGCGCCGGATCGGCGGGCAGACCGGTCACCTGCAGGGGCAGCTTGATGTTGGATTCGACGGTGCGCCAGGGCAGCAGCGCGGCGTCCTGGAAGGCGATGCCGAAGTCGTGCCCGCGCCGCAGTTCCGCCGGGGTCTTGCCGTCGATGAGCGCGGTGCCCGCGGTCGGGGTGTCCAGGCCCGCGAGAATGCGCAGGATGGTGGACTTTCCGCAGCCGGAGGGGCCGAGCAGGGACAGGAACGCGCCCTGCGCGGTGCGCAGTTCCACGGCGTCCAGGGCGGTGACGGCGCGTTTTCCGGACCCGAAGACCTTGCTCAGCCCGGAGATGTGCACTCCCGTGCCGGGCCCGTCCGGGTCCTGCGAGCCCGCGCGCACCGGATCGATTTCCGCACTCATGGGGCAGCAGCTTCCGAACTCATAGGGCAACAGTAGGAGTCCGCAATTGCGCGCAGATTGCGAATCGGCCCAAGAGATTTCGTGATTGTTACCCGCGGGCGGCCGATCCGGTTACCGGGAACTCACCACCCGGCGGGTTCGAACCAATCGCGCGCCTCGCGCCGGAACAGCAGCACGATCACCACGAGTGCGATCGCCGGCCCGAGCGGCCCGGGCGGCCGGCCCTCGGTGATGGACGGCACGGTCCAGAGCATGGTGAGCACGGCCAGCAGGATGCCGCCGATGCGCACGGACTGGCCCACCGAGTTGAAGGTCAGGGCGACCAGGCCCAGGAGCCAGGCGGGAATGAAGGGCAGGGCCGTCTGGATCGCGGCGGGGGTGCCGAGCAACCACCCGGAGGTAGCCGTGCAGACCACACCGATGACCGCCAGGAGCACGGCGAAGACCTGTGCCGCGCGCACGACCCGCGGCATTCTATAGGTGTCGCCGACTTCCAACCCGGGATCGGGCGGCATTCCCAGCTCCGACATCCCGCCGAATTTACCCCGCCGACCGGCCGGATTGTTGTCACCACGCCGCCGCGTCCACCCGGCGCCGGCGCTTCCTACCGGCGGGCGGCCACCGGTTCCAGTTCGCGCACGCGGACCGTCGGCGCCAGCCGATCGCGCAGCACCCGGTCGATTTCCCCGGCGACCGGGATGACGACGGCCGCGGCCGACGTGGCGACGGCGTCGGTGAGCAGGGCGGGCCAGTGCGGGGCCGGCGCGGCCGACAGTCCGGCGATGACGGCCGCGACGGCGGCGTCCCCCGCGCCGGTGGGGTTGCCCGCCAAGGGTTCCGGCAGCGCCGCGGACCAGGCCCGGGTGCCGGTGACCGCGACCATGCCGTCACCGCCGCGGGTCACGATGACCGCCGCCGCGCCGCCCACGATGAGCGGATCCACCGCGGCCAGCAGTTCCGGCACGGTCCCGGCCGGTTTACCGGTGAGCCGTTCCAGTTCCTCGGTATTGGGCATGAGCACCACGCCCGGCACCCGCGCCGATAGTTCCAGCGCCGGGCCGTCCAGATCGCAGATGGTCGGCACGCCCGCCCGCACCGCGGTCCGCGCCAATTCCGCGGGCAGGCCCGGATCCACGCCCAGCGGAAGCGAGCCCGCGATCACCATGCCGCTCATGTCCGACAGCATCCCGGACACGCGCACGCGCAGTTGATCCACCGCGTGCGGTTCGGAGATGCGCGGTCCCGGCTCCCACAGAGCGGTGGCGGTGCCGTCGGCGGACTCGCTGATCACCACGGTCCGGCGCACCCACGGCAGCGCGTGCACGAAATCCACCGACATCTCCAGCTCCGCGGCCGCCGCGAACGAATGGTCCGAGAACCCGGTGGCCCGCGCGTACTTGCCCAGCTGGTTCAGCACCCGATTCACATTGATCCCGCGCCCCCCGATGCGCTGATCCACCGACGCCACCCGATGCGCCCGCCCCCGCTCGAAATGCTCGACCCGATACGTCATGTCATACGCGGGATTCATGGTCACGGTGAGAATCACCGCACTAGCTAGTCCACGTCGGACCGCCCGGCGCAACCCCCTGTTCCCCCGGTCGCGCCGAACCGGGGCGACCGGCCGGACGGGGAGACTCGGGTCCGCACCCCTCGGAAGAGAACCCGAGACCACCACGCCGCATGACGCCGGAGCGGATCGCCGCTGTGCGGACACGGCCGGCATGCCGCGGCCCGGTCGATCGACTCCGCTCCAGGCTCCCACACGGCGGCCTTCCCGCCGGGGGAAATCGCGGATCAGAGGGCGCCGCATGACACCGAGTGCCGGTTGTGGTGGGAATGAATGCCGTTGCCATTCGGAGACATTCGCGGGGCAAACTGGCCGCCGTGCCTTTGCTTCCGCCGAAACAATTGTTGCTTCAAGCCTGTCGCGGTTTGCCCCCCGAAGATCATCCGGTACTGCGCTGCGCGGGGTTATTGGCGGATCTGCACGAACGGCGGTTGACGGCGGCGGCGGGGGCGACCGGGCGGATCGATCACGATCGGGCGTGCATGGTGCTCGACATCGACCGGTGGGTGGCGATCGAAATGCCCAAGGCCGCACGGGACGCGCACCTGCACACCGAAACCGTCGGGACCGTGGTGGACCGCCTCGCGCAGTTCTCGGCGCTGGCCTACCTGACCCTGGCCAACGCACCGGAGGACACGGTGAACGACGCGGCGCTGCGATTGACCGAACTCGCCACCGCCTACGAACACCTCGCCGGGGATCTGGCGGCGGGCAGGCGCAGGCTGCCCAACCTGACCGGCAATCGCGAATACGAGTACTGACCGAATCGTGTTGCCGGGGGCGCCCAGCGAGGAAGTGGGCGCCCCGGCAACACCGGTGGAGCAGCGCGTTCCACCATCGCAGCCGGATGCGGCGGGACCGGGGCGGTATCCGCGCGAACGCGGTGGCAGCGTGCCCGCTCCGGTCGCCTGACCACCGAATCCGAACTTCGACACCCGAATCCTGCCCGCGAATCCTCCGAAGGAGCCCAGTTCCGGCTGGGAGTTGGCTGGGAATCGGATCCCGCCACGGCAATTGCGGGCGGCCGAGTGGAACGACGCCAGCCGTGCCGGGTGCTGTCGTGCGGGCCGGACGCGCGGGCGGCGGGAGAACTTCGCCCTGGATCAGCAGCGAATCAGTCCCGCGCGGATTCCGCTGCCGCGAGCGGGGTTTCGGGGAGCAGGGCGCGGATCGCGTCGATCGTGTCGGCGTCGCCCGGTTCCTTGTCGGGGCGGTAGCGGACCACCCGGGCGAAGCGCAGCGCCACCCCGCCCGGATAGCGCGGGCTGACCTGCACCCCGTCGATGGCCACCTCGACCACCAGCTCCGGGCGCAGGTAGAGCGTGTGGTCGTCGCGTTCGCGCTCGTGGCGCGGGAACTCCGCCGTCTGCCACTGCAGCAGCGCGTCGGTCAGGCCCTTGAAGGTCTTGCCGACCATGATCGGCTCGCCGCCCTCGGGATCGCGCGCGCCCAGGTGCAGATTCGACAGGTATCCGGTGCGGCGGCCGTACCCCCACTCCGCGCCCAGCACCACCAGATCGAGGGTGTGCGTCGGTTTGATCTTCTGCCAGGCGCGGCCGCGGCGGCCGGCGGCGTAGGGGGCGTCCAGGGCCTTGATCATGATGCCCTCGTGGCCCGCGGCCAGGGCGCCGTCGAAGTATTCGGCCGCGGCCTCGGCGTCGGGGGCGATGAGCGCCGGAATGCTCAGTCCCCCGGCCACTTCGGTGAGCGCGGCCCGGCGTTCACGCAGGGGCGCGTCGAGCAGGTCCGCGCCGTTCAGGTGCAGGCAGTCGAAGAAGTACGGGTGCAGCAGCAGTTCCTGGGCGGTGGTCGCCCCGAACCTGCTCATGGTCTCCTGGAAGGGACGCGGGCGGCCCGCGTCGTTCAGGGCCAGGGTTTCCCCGTCCAGCACCACGCTCGTACAGTCCAATCCCCGTACCAGCTCGACCAATTCGGGTACCGCGCCGGTGATCTCGCGCAGCGTGCGGGTGAACACCCACACCCGGTCCCCGTCGCGATGGACCTGGATCCGCGCCCCGTCCATCTTGTGCTCGACGCTCACCGCGCCGTCGAACTCGGCGAGCACCGCGTCCAGGGCCTGGCCGGGCGAGGCCAGCATGGGCTGGATCGGCCGCCCGACCTCGAGCCGGAACGCGGCCAGTGCCGCGGCCCCGCCGGTGCGCGCTGCGAGCGCGGTGACCGGCAGGCGGCCCGAGAGCATGTGCGCCCGGCGCACGTCGGCGATCGGCACCTCGAACGCGGCCGCGACGGCCTCGGCGACCACCGCGGTGAGCGCGCCCTGGCGCATCTCCCCGGTCAGCAGGCGCAGCAGGAAATCGTGCTCCGCCGCGGTGGCGGTGGTGAACAGTTCGGTGAGCAGGTCGCGGCGGTCGTTCGCCGAACCTTTGCCGGTGAGTGCGCCCAGGTCGGTGAATGCGCGGTCCACCGCGGCCACGGTCAGGGTGGGCGCGGCGGCCGGCTCGACCTCCATCGCGGTGAGCGTGCGCCACCCGGCGCCGATGCGGCCCTGCAGCAGCTCGCCGGAAATCCACGCGACGACCTGCGCCAATTCCGCGGGATCGGCGTCGGCGAGCAGTTCGGCGAAGGCGGCTGTCTTCTTTTTGCGGGAGGACGTGGCACGGGCGGACTGTGACGCTTGAACTACTCGGGACAAGAGCACCGTTCGACGGTAACCCGGCGGTGTGACAGATAGCGCAGATGTGCTGCTAATTCCGGGTTGGCAAGCCTGCTAATTCGCCCATAAACTGGGCGCATGGCCAAGACTTTCGTCGGCGCACGGCTGCGGCAGTTGCGCACCGAGCGCGGGCTGAGTCAGGTCTCGCTCGCCAAGAAGCTCGAGATTTCGGCCAGCTATCTCAACCAGATCGAACACGACGTCCGCCCGCTCACCGTACCGGTGCTGCTGCGAATCAGTGAAGTGTTCGGCGTCGACGCCGGATTCTTCTCCTCCCAGGACGACACCCGGCTCATCGCCGAGCTTCAGGAAGTGGTGATGGATCAGGAGCTCGGCATCGAGGCCGACGCCCAGGAGATCGCCGAAATGGTGTCCGCGCACCCGGGTTTGGCGCGCGCGATGGTGAATATGCATCGCCGCTATCGCAATACGACCGCGCAGCTGGCCGCGGCGACCGAGGATCGCTTCTCCGACGGCAGCGGCTCGGGGGCCATCTCCAAACCGCACGAGGAAGTGCGCGACTACTTCTATCAGCGGCAGAACTACATTCACGAATTGGATACCGCCGCCGAGGAACTCGCGAATCGCATGCGCTTCCACGGCGGCGATCTCAAACGCGAGATCGCGCGCAGACTCACCAGCGCGCACGGGGTGCAGATCGTCGAGCGTATCGACCTCGGGGACGGGGTGTTGCACAGATACGACCCCGAGCAGCGCCGGCTGGAGATCGCGCCCCATCTGTCCGGCGGTCAGCGGGTGTTCAAACTCGCCGCCGAACTCGCCTACCTCGAATGCGGCGAGCTGATCGAGAAGCTGGTGGAAGAGGGCAATTTCTCCAGCGCCGAATCCAGAGTCCTGGCCAAACTCGGCCTGGCCAACTATTTCGCGGCGGCCACGGTCCTGCCCTATACGCACTTCCACGAAATGGCCGAGGACTACCGCTACGACATCGAGCGGCTCTCGGCCTTCTTCACCCAGTCGTACGAGACCATCTGCCACCGGCTGTCCACCCTGCAGCGACCGCGCCTGCGCGGGGTCCCCTTCTCCTTCGTCCGCGTCGACCGCGCCGGCAATATGTCGAAGCGCCAGTCCGCCACCGGTTTCCACTTCTCCTCCAGCGGCGGCACCTGCCCGCTCTGGAATGTCTACGAGACCTTCGCCTATCCCGCGAAAATCATGACCCAGATCGCCCAGATGCCGGACGGGCGCAAATACCTGTGGGTGGCGCGCACCGTCGAACGCCGCGCGACCCGGTACGGCGAACCGTCGAAGGTCTTCGCCATCGGCCTGGGCTGCGAACTCCGCCATGCCAATCGCGTCGTGTACGCCGACGGCCTGGATCTCAACGAGCCCAAGGCAACCCCGATCGGCGCCGGCTGCCGCGTGTGCGAACGCTCCAATTGCCCGCAGCGCGCGTTCCCGCCGCTCGGCAAATCCCTCGACATCAGCGAACACCGAAGTTCCATCTCCCCGTACGTCATTCAGTGACCGATCCGGTGACCCATTCACCGAATCCCGGGATTTGAATCATTGTCGGTTCACAGTGTTACGTTCTCTCCCGCGGCATCCAGGCCGCGTCGGGGAGAACAAAGGAACCACACACACGATGCAGATCAGAAAGTTCGCCGCGACGGCCATTCTGGCCATTTCCGCCACGGCGATCACCGGGGGAATCTCGTACGCGGCTCCGGCCCCGGCGGACACCTCGGTCACCACCCTCGCGGGCACCGAGCACGGCGTGCGCTACGACATCACCCGCTCGGAGACCGCGAAGACGGTCACCGCCACCCTCGTCGGCGGAACCTTCGCCCTCACCGAGACCGGCGTGCAGGTCGTCGACGCCGCGGGCGCGGTCACCGCCACGCTCCCGCTGGCGATCAACGACGGCGCCAATACCGTTGCCCTGCAGCCGAAGATCTCCGAGGACGGCGCCACGCTGGTCGCCGAACCGGTCTTCCGCCCCTACGGCGACTGCACCCCGTCCTCGCCCCGCCAGCGCAGCATCCAGACCGGTGTCGGCCTGGGCGGCGCGGCCGGCGCCCTCACCGGCGGCGTGATCGGCTTCGCGATCGCCATCGCCACCATGGGCCTGGGCCTGATCGCGGTGCCCTTCACCGCGGTCATCGGCGCCCTGATCGGCTCCGCCCTGGGCGGCGCGGCCGGCGCGGCGGTCCCCAACTCGGACCTCCAGGACGGCTGGCTGTGCCGCGTCCCCTAGGGCGCGAAAACTGAACACCGGACCCCAGCGGCCCGGCCGCGGCGACCGCCGCGGCCGGGCCGCTTTTGTTACCTCCGGGTAAGGCTTCTCACCGCGGCGGAAATTCGGCCGTCAGGTCGGCGGATCGGTAATTCGATCTTCGAAACAGGTACTCACCTGCGGTGATAGCCGAAACTCCGCGACCCGAACACGCTGCGGTGAGCCTAAATTCACGCCGCTGAAACATAGGCAATCGGACTGTCACCGAGAGTCATTCCGGCGCAACACTTCCCGTTTACCGTTCGCACCACGAATACAGCCGTTGTATACGCGGCGGTATTCGCACAGAAGGTTGGCGGCGCACGCGGCGTCGCCGGGCAGGTTCGGTCAGGGCCGAACACCGTGAAGTGAGAAGGGTCCGCCCCATGCAAGATTCCATCCGCCGAGATCGCTCGCGGCGCCTGATCAAGGCGATCACCATCCCGACGGCGCTGGCGCTTTCCGCGGTGCTGATCACCGGCTGTGGGTCGCGCGACAGCGACACCGCGTCCGGGTCGAACGCCAAGTCGTGCGTGGACACTTCCAAGGACACCATCAAGATCGGGTCGCTGCACTCGCTCACCGGCACCATGGCCATCAGCGAGGTGACCGTCGCCAACTCCACCAAGCTGGCTGTCGAGCAGATCAACGCCGCCGGCGGCGTGCTCGGCAAGAAGATCGAGCTGGTGCTCGAGGACGGCGCTTCGGACCCGAAGACGTTCGCGGAGAAGGCCGAGAAGCTCATCTCCTCCGACTGCGTCGCCGCGGTGTTCGGTGGCTGGACCTCCTCGAGCCGCAAGGCCATGAAGCCCAAGTTCGAGAACCTGAACAACCTGCTCTACTACCCCGTCCAGTACGAGGGCCTGGAAGACAGCAAGAACATCTTCTACACCGGCGCCACCACCAACCAGCAGATCGTCCCGGCCCTGGACTACCTGAAGCAGAAGGGCGTCACCTCCCTCTACCTGGTCGGCTCCGACTACGTCTTCCCGCAGACCGCCAACCGCGAGATCAAGGCCTACGCCAAGGCCAACGGCATCGAGATCAAGGGCGAGGACTACGCCCCGCTCGGCTCGACCGACTTCTCCACCATCGTCAACAAGGTCCGCAGCGCCAAGGCCGGAGCGGTGTTCAACACCCTGAACGGCGACTCCAACGTGGCGTTCTTCCGCGAGTACTCCAACGCCGGCCTCAAGGCCGCCGAGATGCCGGTCGTGTCGGTATCCATCGCCGAGGAAGAGGTCGCGGGCATCGGCGCGCAGAACATCGTCGGCCAGCTGACCGCCTGGAACTACTACCAGACCGTCGACAGCCCGGCGAACAAGAAGTTCGTCGCCGACTACAAGGCCGCCTACGGCGCCGACAAGCCCACCTCGGATCCGATGGAAGCCGCGTACGCCTCGGTCTACCTGTGGAAGAACACCGTGGAGAAGGCCAAGTCCTTCGCCGTGGCCGACATTCAGGCCGCCGCCGACGGCGTGAGCTTCGACGCCCCCGAGGGCACCGTCACCATCGACGGCTCCAACCACCACATCACCAAGACCGCGCGCATCGGTGAAATCCGTGCCGACGGCCTCATCTACACCGTCTGGGACTCGGGCAAGGCCATCGTGCCGGACCCGTACCTGAAGTCCTACGACTGGGCCAAGGGCCTGAAGTAGTCACGATGCGCCGGTAAGCGCTTCGGTACCGCCTATGAGGGGCGGCCGGTGCGGGACTCACCTCCCGCACCGCCCGTTACGGCGGTACCGGAGCGCCGACGGCGTTCGCGGCACCCGATCCCCCCACCCCGAGCGCGCGAGAACACAGAGGTATTCACAATGGAAGTCGCTGTCGGACAGCTGTTCACGGGCCTGAGCCTCGGCTCTATCCTGCTGCTCGCCGCGCTCGGCCTGTCATTGACATTCGGCCAAATGGGCGTGATCAACATGGCGCACGGCGAGTTCATCATGGCCGGTTGCTACACCACATTCGTTGTGCAGCAGGTCATATCGTCGACCGGCGTCGCCCTGATCGTGTCCCTGTTCGCCGGCTTCCTGGTCGGCGGCCTGCTGGGCGCGGCCCTGGAAATGGGCCTGATCCGCTGGATGTACGACCGCCCGCTGGACACCCTGCTGGTCACCTTCGGCGTCGGCCTGGTGCTGCAGCAGATCGCCCGCGACATCTTCGGCGCCCCCGCCAAGAACGTCGTGGCCCCGGACTGGCTGACCGGCGGCATCGAGATCGCCGGCACCGTGGTCCCCAAGACCCGCATCTTCATCATGATCCTGGCGGTGAGCGCGGTCATCGCGCTGGCCACCGCCCTCAAGACCACCTCGCTGGGCCGCCGCATCCGGGCCGTCGTGCAGAACCGCAGCCTCGCCGAAACCTCGGGCATCTCTTCGCGTTTCACCGACATCAGCACCTTCTTCATCGGCTCCGGCCTGGCCGCGGTCGCGGGCGTCGCGCTCACCCTGATCGGTTCCACCAGCCCCACCATCGGGCAGTCCTATCTGGTCGACGCCTTCCTGGTGGTGGTCATCGGCGGCCTCGGGCAGATCAAGGGCACCGTCATCGCGGCCTTCGGCATGGGCCTGCTCAATTCCTTCGTCGAATACTCGACCACCGCGTCGGTCGCCAAGGTGATCGTCTTCGTGGTGATCGTGATCTTCCTGCAGGTACGCCCGCAGGGCCTGTTCACCGTCCGCACGAGGAGCCTGGCATGAGTGTCTTGCAGCGCCTGGGCGCACTGTCTCCGTTCAAGGCCGCCGGCGGTTTCGCCCTGGCCGCCATCATTCTCTTCGGCATCGCCCCCGCGGTGCTGAGCGACTTCCGCCTCAGCCTGCTCGCGAAATTCCTGTGCTTCGCCATCGTCGCGGTCGGCATCGGCCTGGCCTGGGGCCGCGGCGGCATGCTCACCCTCGGGCAGGGCGTGTTCTTCGGCATCGGCGCGTACATCATGGCCATGTACATGCAGATGGCCGACGCCGCCAGCGCCGGTGAGGACGTCCCGGAGTTCATGGTGATCTCCGGCATCTCCGAATTGCCCTCGTACTGGCAGCCTTTCGCCTCCGCACCGGTGGCCATCCTCGGCATCCTGGTGCTGCCCGCCGCGGTGGCCGCGGTGCTCGGCTACGGGGTGTTCAAGCGCCGGGTCAAGGGCGCGTACTTCGCGATCCTGAGCCAGGCGCTGGCCGCCGCGCTCGCGATCCTGCTCACCGGTCAGCAGACCATCGGCGGCTTCACCGGCCTGAGCGACTTCCGCACGTTCTTCGGTTTCCGCCTGGACGATCCGGTCAACCGCCGCATGCTGTTCTTCATCGCCGCGGGCGCGCTGCTGGTGGTGGTCGCCATCGCGCGCCAGCTCATGAACAGCCGCTACGGCGAACTGCTGGTCGCGGTGCGCGATCAGGAGGAGCGCGTGCGCTTCCTGGGCTACGACCCGGCCAATATCAAGATCGTCGCCTACGTGGTGGCCGCGTTCTTCGCCGGTATCGCGGGCGCGCTGTTCACCCCGATCGTCGGCATCATCTCCCCCGCCGACATCGGCGTGGTCCCGTCCATCGCGTTCCTGATCGGCGTCGCCATCGGCGGCCGCACCACCCTGCTCGGCCCGGTGCTGGGCGCGATCGGCGTGGCCTGGGCGCAGACCGCGCTGTCCGAGGAGTTCCCCTCGGGCTGGACCTACCTGCAGGGCCTGCTGTTCATCGTGGTCGTCGGCTTCCTGCCCGCCGGTCTGGCCGGATTCGGGCCGCTGGCAAAGCATCTGGCGGGTCGCGTACGACCGTTCAAGGGCGGCGCCACCGCGGGTGAATCGATCACCGCCTCGGTGCTGTCCACGGGCGCACCGGTGGAATCGGCCGACGGCAAGACCGGCACGGCCGCCGACACCGATGCCGACGCATCCGAAACCCCCGCGGACGAGGAGAAGGTGAAGGCATGACCACCGCCGTGCACGAACCCAAATTCGGCGGCAACGCCGGCATGGACAGCGAATACCTCGAAATTCGCGGCCTGTCCGTGAGTTTCGACGGCTTCAAGGCCGTGCAGGACGTGGACCTCACCGTGCTGCAGGGTGATCTGCGCTTCCTGATCGGCCCCAATGGCGCGGGCAAGACCACCCTCATCGACGCCATCACCGGCCTGGCCGCGGCCACCGGTTCCGCGCAGAAGTCCGGGCACGAGCTCATCGGCCGCAAGGTGCATCAGATCGCCCGCCTGGGCGTCGGCCGCACCTTCCAGACCGCGAGCGTGTTCGAGCAGCTCACCGTGCTGCAGAACCTCGACATCGCGGCCGGGTCCGGGCGTTCGGCGCTCACGCTGCTGCGCAGGCGCAAGAGCGTGCTGCCCGCGATCGAGGAGGCCCTGGAGATCACCGGCCTGACCGCGTTGCGCGACAAGCCCGCCGGGGTGCTCGCGCACGGACAGAAGCAGTGGCTGGAGATCGGCATGCTGCTGGTGCAGAACTGCTCGGTCCTGCTGCTCGACGAACCCGTCGCGGGCATGAGCGCCGAGGAGCGCGAGGAGACCGGAAACCTGCTGCGCCGCATCGGCGGTGACCGCATCGTCATCGTGGTCGAGCACGACATGGACTTCATGCGCGCCTTCGCCACCTCGGTGACCGTCCTCGCGGGCGGGAAGGTCCTGAGCGAGGGCACCGTCGAACAGGTGCAGGCCGATCCGAAGGTGCAGGAGGTCTACCTCGGCACCGCCGCGGCCGGGCATCTGCCCGCCGCCGACAGCTCCGACGCCGAGGAGGCAGCGCATGCTGGAGATCACTGACATTCACACCGCCTACGGGCGCACCGAGGTGATTCACGGTGTGACGCTGACGGTTCCGGACGACGGTGTGGTGGCGATCATGGGCCACAACGGCGCGGGCAAGACCTCGCTGCTGCGCGCCGCGGTCGGCCTGCTGCCCGCCAAGGCCGGCAAGATCCGCTTCGACGGCAAGGACATCACCAAGCTGTCCCCGTCGCGGCGGGTCAAGCAGGGCATCGCGTACGTGCCGCAGGGTCAGCAGTCCTTCGGGCAGCTGACCACGATGGAGAACCTGCAGGTGGTGGCCGACGGGCGCAAGCGCGGTAAGGAGCTCATCGCCGAATCGCTGGACCTGTTCCCGGCGCTGCGGGAACTGCTGTCCCGCAAGGCCGGACTGCTCTCGGGCGGTCAGCGTCAGCAGCTGGCGATCGCCCGCGCGCTCATCACCGAACCGAAGCTGCTGATCCTGGACGAGCCGACCGAGGGCATTCAGCCCTCGGTGGTGGCCGAGATCGAGCGCACCATCATCGATCTCACCAATCGCGGCGGGCTGAGCGTCCTGCTGGTGGAACAGCACATCGGCTTCGCGCTGCAGGCCGCGCAGCAGTACTACGTGCTGCAATCGGGACGCATCACCTCCCAGGGAGCGGGCGGCGCGGGCGCGGAATCCGACGTCCGCCTGGCCATGGCGATCTGACCGGGCGAACCGACATGGCGCGCAGGGGGCGTATTCCATTGTCCGAGCGGGTCTACCTGGACCTGCGACGGGATCTGGCCGGCGGGGTGCTGGTCCCGAACGAACGGCTCGGCGAGGAAAGGCTCGCCGAGACCTACGGGGTGTCCCGCACCCCGGTGCGCGAGGCGCTGGCGCGGCTGTACGCGGACGGCCTGCTGGAACGGCACGCGGACGGGCTGTACCCGTACCGCCCGCGCGTGGAAGAACTCGGTGACCTGTACGAGCTGCGAATCGTGCTGGAGGTCAGGGGGATTCAACGCCTGCACAGCGGTGCCGCGGATACCGCGGCGGTCAAGGCCGAGCTGGAGACCTGGCAGCGCCTGCGCGAGAACCCGCCCGAGCCCGGGGCCGAGCTCATCGCGGCCGACGAGCGCTTCCACACCGCCCTGCTGGCCGCGGCGGGCAACAGCGCGCTCGCCGACATGCTCGAGACGGTGCACGCCCGGGTCCGCCCGGTCCGGGCCATCGACATGCCGACCCCCGAACGCGTGGCGACCATGACCGCGGAGCACATAGCCATCGCCGAACACGTGCTGTCCGGCGACCTCGATCCGGCCCTGACCGAGCTGCTGGCCCACCTCACCAGCTCGCGCGCCCACGTGCTGGACCGCGCCCGCCGCGCATTGAAACTCACCAAACTCGCACAGGCCGTGCGGGAATGAACCGAACGCCCGGACGGCGGAACGGGCTGATTCATCCACGGTCGCGCGAGCGGTGCAACCGTGGAGTCCCGGGGATGGATCACCGCACCGCCGCGCGACCCGCGTGAACGAGGGGCGACCCGGCCGCGGCGAGTCGCACGCGTGCGCACGACGAGATTGTCCACAGTTCCACACAGGCGCCTGTGGATCGCTGTGCACACCCCGCCGGAGGCGCGTGCGCACCGCCCCCGACTGGCGGGCCGGGACCTGGTGGGCGGCTCGCGGCGACTGTTAGCGTGAGGCATGGTGTCGAAGCAGCCACGTATCGCGCCCGGCCGGCTCCGGGAACTGGGACCGATCAATTGGACTGTCTGGCAGGTGCTCTCCCGCGCGGCGGGCACCGAGGACGCGCATCTGTTCAGCACCCTGGGCCGCACCGGCGGACTGTTCCGCGGCTGGCTGCACTACTCCGGCAAGCTCATGCCCGGCGGGCGGCTGCGCCGCTACGAGTCGGAGATGGTGATCCTGCGCGTGGCGCACCTGCGCGACTGCGAGTACGAGACCGAACACCACATCCGCCTCGGCCAGCGCGCCGGCATCACCCCGGAGATTCTGGACCGCATCCGCGTCGGCCCCGGCGCGCCGGGCTGGACCGCCCAGGAGCAGGCCCTGCTCAACGCGGTGGACCAGCTCGTGGCCACCCGCGACCTGACGGACGAGGCCTGGCAGCTGCTCGCCGAGCACTACGACGAGCGCCGCCTGATCGAAATCGTCCTGCTGACAAACCAGTACGAGGGCCTGGCCAGCACGATCACCGCCCTGCGCATCCAGACCGACCACTGACCCGAGCGGTCAGTCCGCGCGGGCGTGGCGGCCCACCCCGGGCGGCGGATCGCCGCGGACCCGGGCGTGCAGGTGCATGTCGTGCCAGCCGTCCGCGTGCAGTCCCGCACTGCGATTCACGCCTTCGAGCGCGAAGCCGGCCTTGCCCGCGACCCGGCACGACTGGGCGTTGTGGACCGAGTGCTGTAACTCCAGGCGGTGGAAACCCGCCGTCTCGAAGGCCCATTCGGTCAGGGCGGTCACCGCGCGCGGGGCAATGCCCTGCCCGCGCGCCTCGGGCGCGACCCAGTACGCCACCCCAGCCGTGCCGTGCGCGGCCCGCATGATCTGCAACGACGCCCGGCCGGCGATCCGGCCCGTACTACTGTCCGCCACCGCCCAATTCGCGTAGACGCCCGCGCGCCAGGTGCTCGCCCAGGCCGCGACCCATTCGGCGGCCTCGTCCTCGGACTCGGCGGTGCGCACGTGCCAGCGCTGGATCGCCGGGTCCTGAAAGGCCGCGTAGACCTCGGGCGCGTCCCGGCGCAGCCACGGCCGCAGCACCAGCTCGTCGCCGACCGGAATCACCGGTTGTGCGGCCTTGGTGAACAGGTCGGCGGCAACGACTGCCGGAATCGATTGCGGCATAGCTGAAATTCTGCTCCTCGGACTCGCGCACCGGGTGCTGTCGGCTCGAACCGCCGCGATGGGACGCCCGCACCCCGCGCGGACCGCCCGGCAAACACCCCCTACGACATTCGACTCCCCACACACCACCACGTTACCGCCGTGCCGGACCGCCCGCGCGAATGTGCCGCTACCGCACGACGACAGCCATCGTGGCCGCACGCCGCGACCGCTCCGGCAGCATTCGCGGGCGCACCGCACCCGGGTGAATTCTCGGCCCGGGGTCGTCGGAGAAGCACGCGCGCACGGCCGCTTTCACCGCCTATCCGCCCCGGGCGAAGCCACCGGGTTCCGCGTACGGCGGGGTCCTCACCGCCGCGGACGATCACCGATGAGCATCGCCAATCCGTCCAGCACCCGCGCCAGCCCGAATTCGTAGGCGAACTCCGCGCTGTACGCACCCTCGTGCGCCTGCCCGGCGGCCGACCCGACCCGCGCGGCCAGCGGAAAGCGCTCGGGCGTGAGGACCCGCTCGAGCAGCGGCGCGGCGCGCTCCCACCATTCGTGGTCGCTCACCCCGCTGTCGGCGGTCGCGCGCGCGGTGTCGATGGCGATGCGCGCGACCGAGTTCACGAAGCCGAGCACGTGCGTCAGCGCCGCGTCCATGGTCACGTCATCGAGCCCGAGTCCCTCGAAGGCCCCGAGCTCGTGGTCGTATTTGGCGGTGACGCCGGGACCCAGCGGCGGCCGGGTGGTCGGCAGGTACGCCACCCACGGATGCGCGTCCAGCAGGGCCCGGTTCGCCGCCGCGATCACGGAAACCCGTTCTCGCCAAGGCTTTCCGGTGAGGTCGGCGCGCGGCATGACCCGATAGACCCGATCGAGCATGAGGTCGAGCAGTTCGGCCTTGCCCGGCACGTAGGTGTAGGTGGCCATGGGCGTGACCCCGAGCTTGGCCGCCACCGAACGCATCGTGAGCGCGTTCAGGCCCTCGGCATCGGCTATCTCGATCGCCCCCGCGACCAGTTCGTCGAGGCTGATCCGCTGCTTCGGCCCGCGCGCGCTGCCGCCGCCCGGTTCGCGCCAGAGCAGTTCGAGGGTGCGCACCGGGTCCCCGGCGCTGCTGCGCTCGCCCCCGGTGCGCTGCTTTCGCGCGCCCCGCCGCGCCGGGCCGGACCCGGCGCCGTCCGCGCTCGTGCCGTCCGCGCCCGTGCCCGTGCCCGTAGCGTCCGGGCCGCCGCTCGCCGCACTCGGCGTCCCCGGCCCATCCTCGATATGCCCGCCTCGACCTGCGTCGACACTCATCGCGCACCCACCTCCGCGTCGATCGTATCGATGTGACGCCCATCACCTGGCAACCACTCGGGAATTTACGTACAAAGTACAGCGTACTTAGTACAGCAATGTTCGGCAGCCCAGGAGGCCCCCATGAAGATCACCTCGTCCGCCATTTCCCTGAACGTCGCCGATCCCACCGCGTCGGCGAAGTTCCTCATCGACCACTTCGGCTTCACGCAGGAGATGGCCGCCGAGGGCTTCGTCTCCCTGACCCGGCCGGACGCCGGCGTCAACGTCATCTACCTGAAGACCGGCCTGTCGACCTTCAAGCCCGCGCGGATCGCGGGCGACGCGGGACAGGGCCTGCTGGTGGTCTTCGTCGTCGAGGACATCGACGGCGAGTACGAGCGCGTCCGCGCCGAGGGCGTCACCATCGAGACGCCCATCGAAACCGAGCCGTGGGGTGAGCGCTATTTCCAGATGACCGATCCCAACGGCGTTGTCATCCAACTGGTGCAGTGGGTCTGAGCAGCGACGATAACGAGCGCGGCGCGTCGTCCCGGATCGGGCGACGCGCCGCGCGGGTCCACCGCGCGCCCGGCGCGATGCAGTAGCGTCACAGCGAACCGAACTGAGCAGTCCATTCTCTATGGCCCCTCGGGACGCGTGTTTCCCGCCGGGCCGACCCGGAAGGACACGCCTTGGATACCGCCGTCAGTTCCAAGTCTCCCCGCTCGCATCGCCGGTCGATCCGCACCATCACCTTCATGACCCTGCTCGCCGCCGCCGTTCCGCTGGCCACCGCGCAGGGCACCGCCGCGCCGGATCCCGTCGCCGCGCCCGGTCTCATCGACCAGGGCGCCGAGCTGCTCCCGAAGGCGGCCTCCACGCTGCCGCGCATCGTCAATACCGCCTCGCTCGCCTCGACCATGGCGCTGAAGGGGCTGGCGCTCAGCATCGTTCCGCTGAACCAGTTCTGGGCCTTCGATCAGATCATCACCATGGAGAGCAGCTGGCAGATCTTCGCCGTCAATCCCAGCTCCGGGGCCTACGGCCTGCCCCAGGCGCTGCCCGCGGACAAGATGGCGACCGAGGGTCCCGACTGGCTCTTCAATCCCCTGACCCAGCTCCGGTGGGCCTACCGGTACATGAACTCCCGCTACGGCAGCCCGGCCGCGGCCTGGGAGTTCTGGCAGGCCAACCACTGGTACTGAATCAGATGCGCCGCAACGATTCTCGCCTCAGCTCAGCGCCGCGCGGAACACCTCGACCGCCGGGGTCGCCGGACGGCCCAGTAGTCGCCGCAGATCGCCGGTGTCGAGGTCGAGCACGCCTGCCGCGATTCCCGCGTCGGCGTCCGCGAGGACCTGGGCGTAGCCCTCGGGAAGTCCGCCCGCGACCAGGGCCGCCGCGTATTCGGACTGCGGAATGTTCTGGTACACAACCGTTTTGCCCGCCGCCTCGGAAATAGCGGCGGCCAGCTCGTCATACGTGAGGCGATCGCCGCCGAGTTCGTAGACCTGCCCGGCGTGGCCGTCGGTGCTGAGCACCTTGGCGGCGGCCTCGGCGTAGTCGGCCCGCGCCGCGCCCGCCACCCGGCCGGTCCCGGCCGCGCCGTGCAGCACGCCCGTCTCGACCGCGTGCGCGAGCCCGCCCAGGTAGTTCTCCCAGTACCAGTCGTTGCGCAGCAATACGTGCGGCACGGTGGCCTCGGCCAGCACGGCCTCGGTGCCCGCGTGCTCCTGCGCCAGGATGAGCGGATTGGCCGGCGCGCCCGGAATGCTGGTGTAGGCCAGCAGTTCCACGCCCGCGCGCTCGGCGGCCCGAATCACGTTGGTGTGCTGGGCTACTCGCGCGCCGAATTCGTTGCCCGAGACCAGCAGGACGCGGTCGACGCCGGCGAACGCGCTGTCCAGTGCGGCGGGATCGTCGTATCCGGCGACGCGCACCTGCACGCCCCGCTCACTCAGATCGGCGACCTTGGCCGGATCGCGCACGACGGCGATCGGAGTCGCGCCCTCCTTCAGCAGGGCTTCGACGACCAGGCGGCCCAGCTGGCCACTCGCTCCGGTGACGGCGACAACGGTCATGACTTCCTCCAGATGAACTGCCTTATCGGGTTGTACTAACTAATAGTAAGCACATGCTATTCCGCCATCGCAACCCGAACGGTTAGGTAATCTCGATCCCATGAACGACCCGGCCGACCCCTCCTTCGACCCCACGCTGGAAGCCGACGTCTTCGCACGCCACTGCGCTTCCCGCCCGGTCCTGCAGGATGTCGCCAGCCGGTGGGGCGTACTGGCCATGGCCGCGCTGCGCGAGGGTCCCTACCGCTTCAGCGCCCTGCGCCGGCGGGTCGACGGCATCAGCGAGCGCATGCTCTCGCAGACCCTGCAGAACCTCGAACGCGACGGCATGATCCACCGCGAGGTCCAGCAGTCCATCCCGCCGGTGGTCGAGTACACCCTGACCCCGCTGGGCGCGCGGGTCGCCGAACATCTGGCCGGTCTCATCGACCTGTTGGAAAGCAATATCGGGGAAATCCGCGAGGCCCAGGATTCGTACCATCGCGAGTGACCCCGGGATAGCGCGCCGGGCACACGGCGAGGGACCCGCCTCACCGCGCCGGGCGCGACCCGGGCCGGTTCCGCCGCGAATCACCGTGCGCCGACAGGCTTCCCGCACATCAGATCCACGCTCGAATGCCCACCACGACGATCGGAGCACCGATGCGCGAGCACCTCGAATATCTCGAACGCTGCGTCGAATTGGCGGAGCAAGCCCTCGAAGCCGGTGACCAGCCTTTCGGCTCGATCCTGGTGGCCGCCGACGGCACCGTCCTGGCGCAGGACCGCAACCGCATAGCGGGCGGCGATCAGACGCAACACCCCGAATTCGCGCTCGCCCGCTGGGCCGCGGACAACCTCTCCCCCGCCGACCGCGCCACCGCCACGGTCTACACCTCCGGCGAGCACTGCCCGATGTGCTCGGCCGCGCACGCCTGGGTCGGCCTCGGCCCGATCGTCTACGCCGCCTCGACCGAGCAGTTCACCGCCTGGCTGACCGACCTCGGCGTCCCGCCCGCCCCGGTCCTGCCGCTGGCGATCCCGCAGGTCGCCCCGGGCATCCCGGTCACCGGTCCGTTCCCCGAATTCTCCGGCCGCGTGCACGACCTGCACCGCCGCTACTTCGAGCGCCACGCGGGCTGATTCACCGCGGGCTTCGGCGGAGCGGCCGATCGGCTCGGAGCGCGCCCGATCCCGCGCTGTCACACGACGTGAAAAAGGCCCGGCCGCAGTCGATTCGACTGCGGCCGGGCCTTTTTCACGCTCTCGGCCGGGCGGGCCCCGATCAGAAGTTGATCATGTGGCCCGCGAGGCCGTGGATCGCCTCCTGGAGCGCCTCGCTCAGGGTCGGGTGGGTGTGCACGTTGCGCGCGAGCTCGTTGACGGTCAGGTCCCACTTCTGGGCCAGGGTCAGCTCGGGCAGCAGCTCGGAGACATCGGGGCCGATGAGGTGGCCACCGAGCAGCTCACCGTGCTTGGTGTCGGCGATGAGCTTGACGAAGCCCTGGGCGTCGCCGAGGCCGTGCGCCTTGCCGTTGGCGGTGAACGGGAAGGTCGCGACCTTCACGTCGTAGCCCTCGTCCTTGGCCTGCTGCTCGGTGAGACCGAAGCTGGCGACCTGCGGCTGGCAGAAGGTGGCGCGCGGCATCATCCGGTAGTCGCCCAGCGCCATGGTCTCGGCGCCGCCGATGGTCTCCGCGGCCACCACGCCCTGCGCCTCCGCGACGTGCGCGAGCTGCAGCTTGGCGGTGACGTCGCCGATGGCGTAGATGCCGGGGACGTTGGTACGCATGTAATCGTCGATGGCGATGGCGCCGCGATCGGTCAGCTGCACACCGGTGTTCTCGAGGCCGTAGCCCTGCACGCGCGGCGCGAAGCCGACGGCCTGCAGCACCTTGTCCACGGTGACGGTCTCGACGTTGCCGGACTTGTTGTCCTTGATGGCGACGGTGACCTTGGAACCGTCGTCGTCGATGGACTGCACGGCCGCACCGGTGGTGATGGTGACACCGAGCTTCTTGTACGCCTTGGTGATCTCCTTGGAGACGTCGGCGTCCTCGTTCGGCAGTGCGCGGTCCAGGAATTCGACGATGCGAACGTCCACGCCGTAGTTCTTGAGCACGTACGCGAATTCCATGCCGATGGCGCCCGCGCCGACGATCAGGATCGAGCCCGGCAGGTCGCGGGTGAGGATCTGCTCCTCGTAGGTCACGACGTTGGCCGACAGCTCGGTGCCCGGCAGCAGCTTGGTGGTAGTACCGGTCGCGATGATCACGTTGTCGAACGTGAGGGTCTCGGTGCCGCCCTTGGTGAGCGCGACGGAGATCGTCTTGGCGTCGACGAAGGTGCCCGCACCGTCGAACTCGTCGATCTTGTTCTTCTTCATCAGGAAGTGGACGCCCTTGACGCGGCCGTCCGCCACCTTGCGGCTGCGATCGAACGCGGCCCCGAAGTCGAAGCTCGCCTCACCGGAGATACCGAAGGTCTTGGCTTCTTTATGGAAGATATGGGCCAGCTCCGCGTTTCGAAGCAGGGCCTTGGACGGAATGCAGCCCACGTTCAGGCACACGCCACCCCAGTATTTCTGCTCGACGATCGCTGTTCGCAGGCCGAGTTGAGCGGCACGAATCGCGGCGACGTAACCGCCGGGACCAGCACCGAGAACGACGACATCGTAGTGGGAAGTCACGCCCCCGAGCCTAACCCCGGCGGGCGGATCGCACTCAGCCACTCCCCGCCTCGGTGAGATCCCGCCGCCGGGGTTCGGGCTGCGCGGGTTGTCCGGTTTCGAAGCCGCTGATCACACCGGCACGCGGGTAGCTAACGCCAGACCCGTGCCGCTACGCGTGCGAAATTGCCGCCGAACAGCGCGGCGCGCTCGGTCTCGGAGAAGCCGCGCCCGGCGAGGATCTCGTCCAGGCCGGGAACCTCCGAACGCCCCAGCAGATCCTCGGGCGGCGTCCACTGAATGGGACCCCAGCGGGTGAACTCCGCGGAGAAACTCTCGGGATTGTCGGCGATCTCCTGATTGAACTGGTCACCGTCGAAGGAGAAGTCCGAGCTGATCCCGATGTGGTCGATGCCGAGCAGCTCCACGCCGTACACGATGTGGTCGGCCATGGCCGCGACGCGTGCGGCGCGCTCGTCCGGGCCGTTGTGGCCGAGGAAGATGCCGACGCCGTTGATGCCGATGACGCCGCCGGTCGCGGCGCAGGCGCGGGCCTGATCGTCGGTGATATTGCGCGGATGCGCCCAGACGCCCGCGAAATTGGAGTGGCTGTAGATCGTCGGCGCGGTGGTGACAGCGGCGATGTCCAGGCCGGTGCGCGCGGCGCAGTGCGAGCCGTCGGCGAACATGCCGACCTCGTTCAGCGTGCGGATCAGGTCGCGCCCGTAGGCGGTGAGACCGGTGTCCGAGGCGTCGAGGCAGCCGCCGCCCGCGGCGTTGGCGAAGTTGTAGGCGGGCAGCAGTGATCGCACGCCCAGGTCGTAGAAGACCTTCACGTTGTCGAGGTCACCGCCGAGCGGGGCGGAGTCCTCGAGGTCGAAGGCGAGGGCCAGGGTGTCGCGGGGCGTGGCGGGCCAGGCGTCCCCGAAGCTCTCCACGAGGTGAAAGCGGCCGTCCGCCAGGGCTTCCCGGCGGAATCGGTGCAGCAGGGCGAGCGAGTCCGCGGTGCTGTGCAGCGAGTAGCCGACGTTGACCGAGAGGTACGAGCCGAGCGGATACCTGGCCAGCTCGGTGATATCCGCGCTCGGCAGCAGCGGCAGGCAGCAGTGCTGCTCCCAGAGCCTGGGCGCGGACTTCTCGGGCACCGCGGAACCTCCTCGCTCGGACGGCATCGAACCAGCAATCCTACTGACCGCCACGACGACGGCGCCCCCGCTCACACGCCGTGGTCGAACGCGCTCGGCCGCGTGTCACTAGGGTGGGACGCGTGGAACCCGGGGCAGCGATCAACGGCACGGTCTCCACCCAGCTGATTCGGCTCGTGCGCGATTCGGCGCTGCGCGCCGGGGCCGACCCGGGACAGCTCGCCGCGATCGCCGGCACCGACGACGCCACCCTGTCCGGGGAACTGAATCGCATCCCCATCGGGTCGCTGATTCGCCTGTGGGAGTTGGTCTCCCACAGCGGGGGTGGCACGGGCGCGGGCATCGCGGTGGTCGAGGCCGCGCCGCTGGGCACCCTGAGCACCTGGGACTACCTGGTCACCACCGGCCCGACGCTCACCGAGTCGCTGCGTGCGGCCCAGCCCTATCACCGCCTGGTCACCGCGGCCGAGGAAGGTTTCGACCTGCACGCCGACGGCGACCTCACCGTCGGATTCCGCACCACCGCGGGCGATCCCGCCGTGGTCTCGGTGGTCAACGAATACGTCCTGGCCTACTACCTGCGCCGCGCCCGCGAGGCCACCGGCCGCGACGTCCGCCCCACCCGCGTCACCTTCGCCGACGCCGCCCCCGCCCGGCACGCGGAGCTGATCACCGCCTTCGGCACGGAGAACATCGAATTCGGGGCCGACGCCGACTCGATCACCTTCGCCGCCGCGGACGCGCACGCCCCGCTGCTGCGCGCCGACCCGACCCTGGCCGCGCTGCTGCGCAGTCACGCCGATCTGGTGCTGAACAGCTCGAAGGCCGTCGCCGGCCCCCTCGACGCCTTCCGCACCGCCCTGACAGCGGCCCTGGCCGAGGCCGACCTGACCCTCGACACCGTCGCCCACCGCCTCCTGCTCGGCCGCCGCACCCTGCAACGCCAGCTCTCCGATCACGGCACCACCTGGCGGCAGGAGGTCGACCGCTCCCGGCACGAGCAGGCCGAATACCTACTGGCACAGGGCAATCTGACCACCGCCGCCATCGCCACCCGCCTCGGGTTCACCGACGACCGCGCTTTCCGCAAAGCCTTCCACCGCTGGACCGGCGCCTCGCCCTCCGCCGCCCGCACCGCCCACTGACCCCGCCCAGCACGCCCGCTCCGGCTGCCCGGACAGCTGCCGCGGGCGATCGGCACAGGACAGCGATGCTGCGCCGACCGGAAACCCCTGTGCCAAACGGAATCCCCGTCCCACCGGGAAGTTCACGGCCGAGGCACGCGAGTCCGAGCCGGTTCCGGCGGAAGTCACGGCCCGGTGGCCGGTCGCCGTCCCGAACACCTGGCACGTGCGGACCGGTCGGTGACACCGAGGGACCTGGGACGGGGCCCCGCACCGCCATAACGTTATCCACAACGAAGCGGACAGGCCGCCTCGGATGGCGAAAAGGTAAGTGCGACATGACCTCTCAGACTCGTTCCGCCCGTGAGATCCAGCTCGCCGCGCGCCCGGACGGCGTGCCGACGGCCGCGAACTTCGCGCTCGTGGAGCGCCCGGTGCCCGAGCTCGCCGCGGGGCAGATCCTGGTGCGCAACACCTGGATGTCGGTGGACCCGTACATGCGGGGCCGCATGGATGACAAGGAGTCCTACATCCCGCCGTTCGAGCTGGGCGCGGCGCTGGAGGGCGCGGCGGTCGGCGAGGTGATCGAATCGCGTTCGGCGGCAATCCAGGTCGGCGCCCGGGTCTCGCACTTCGCGGGGTGGCGCGAGCATGCCGTGGTCGACGCGGAGTACGCGACGCCGATCGATTCCGGCCTCGCGGCCGAGCACCACTACCTCGGCGCGCTGGGCACCACCGGCCTGACCGCCTACGCCGCGCTCACCGATGTCGCCCCGATCCGCCCCGGCGACACCGTCTTCATCTCCGCCGCCGCGGGCGCGGTGGGCAGCGTGGCCGGGCAGATCGCCCGGGCGCTGGGCGCGGGGCGGGTGATCGGCTCGGCGGGCGGGCCGGTCAAGACCGCGCTGCTGCGCGCGGAATTCGGGTTCGACGCCGCGATCGACTACCGGGCCGGGGATCTGGCGGGGCAGCTGGTCGCTGCCGCACCCGAGGGCATCGACGTCTACCTCGACAGCGTGGGCGGCGAGCACCTGAAGGTCGCCATCGAGGCCATGCGCCGGGGCGGGCGCATCGCGCTGGTCGGCGCGATCAGCGGGTACAACGGCGGGCAGGCGGCTGCCGTGCCCGATCTCTACCTGGCCGCCACGAAGGAGATCACCCTGCGCGGCATGCTGGTCAGCAGCTATTTCCCGCTGTTCGGCGAGTACATCGGCAAGGCCGCGGGCTGGCTGGCCGAGGGCGCCCTGCGCACCCGCGAGACGGTGTACGAGGGGCTGGAGCAGGCCCCCGCCGCTTTCCTCGGGGTGCTGGCCGGAGCGAACACCGGGAAGATGCTCGTCCGGCTCGGCTGAGCGGTGCGAATGGGCGGGCGGCGGCACAGTCCCCACCTCCGGCACCATGTCGGCAACAATATGGGCATGACCGGTGTTGGAGAGACCGTGACGGATCCGTACCTGTGGCTGGAAGAGGTAACCGGTGAGCGCGCGCTGGATTGGGCGCGCGCACACAACGAGGTGGTGATGGACCGGTTCGCGTCGTCGGACCGGTTCACCGACCTGCAGGCCCGCATTCTGGCCATGCTCGACACCGATACCCGCATCGCCTATCCCGGCCGGCGTGGCCGGTGGCTCTACAACTTCTGGCGTGACGCCGAACACCCCAAGGGTCTGTGGCGGCGCACCAGTTTCGCCGAATACACCCGGGACGACCCGGACTGGGAGGTCCTGATCGATCTCGACGCCCTCGCCGAGGCAGAGGACGAGAACTGGGTGTGGGGCGGCGCGGCGGTGCTGCGCCCGGAGCAGTCGCGGGCGCTGATCAGCCTCTCGCGCGGTGGCGCGGACGCCAAGGTGATCCGCGAATTCGACGTCGACGCGAAGGTCTTCCTGGATCCGGCGGACGGCGGCTTCCACCTGCCCGAGGCCAAATCCGAGATCCGCTGGATCGACATCGACACCGTCTATGTCGGAACGGATTTCGGCCCCGGCTCCCTCACCGATTCCGGCTACCCGCGCATCGCCAAGCGCTGGCGGCGCGGCACCCCGCTGACCGACGCCGAGACGGTCTACGAGGGCGCGGCCACCGATATCGCGGTCTCGGCCGGATACGACCGGACCCCGGGCTACGAACGGCATTTCATCGGCCGCGCCACCGACTTCTTCAACGAGGAGGTCTACCTGCTGGAGGCCGGCGGCGCCCTGCGCCTGCTCGAGCTGCCCACCGACGCGTCCGAATCCTGGTACAAGGACTGGCTGCTGGTGCAGCTGAAGTCACCGTGGGAGGCCGGCGGAGTCCTGCACCCGTCCGGTGCGCTGCTGGCCATCGACTTCGAGCGATTCCTCTCCGGCGCACGCGATTTCGAGGTGCTCTTCGCACCCGACGCGCACACCGCGCTGCACGGCTACGGCTGGACCGAGAACCATCTGCTGCTCATCACGCTGCAGGATGTGCAGACCAAGCTGCAGGTGCTGACCCCCGGCCCCGGGGGCTGGACCCGCGAACCGCTGGCCGACGCCCCGCCGATGGCAACCACGAGCGTCATGAATCTCGACCCGCTGGAGGGCGGCGACGAATTCATGCTCTCCACCAGTGGTTTCACCAGTCCCACCACCCTCATGTCGAGTTCGGTGGGCGGGCGCACCGAGGTGCTCAAGCGGGAACCGGAGTTCTTCGACGCCGAAGGCGTTGTGACCGAACAGTTCTTCGCCACCTCCGCGGACGGGACGCAGGTGCCGTACTTCGTCATCCGGCACCGCGATCATCTGGGCACGCCCGGACCCGCGGTCATGTCCGGCTACGGCGGTTTCGAGGTCTCGCGAACCCCCGCCTACAGCGGCGCCTCCGGTATGGGCTGGCTCGAACGCGGCGGGGCGTGGGTGATGACCAACATCCGCGGCGGCGGCGAGTACGGCCCCGACTGGCACACCTCGGTGCAGAAGGCCAACCGCTACAAGGTGTACGAAGATTTCTCGGCCATCGCCCGCGACCTCGTCGCGCGCGGCATCACCACCCACGCGCAGCTGGGCGCGGTCGGCGGCAGCAACGGCGGACTGCTGATGGGCGTCATGCTCACCCGCTACCCGGAGCTGTTCGGCGCCATCGTCTGCCAGGTGCCGCTGCTGGACATGAAGCGCTACCACCTGCTGCTGGCGGGCGCGTCCTGGGTGGCCGAGTACGGCGACCCGGACAAGCCCGAGGAATGGGAGTACATCGCGAAGTACTCCCCGTATCAGAACACCGATCCGGACGGCGCGTACCCGCCGATCCTGCTCACCACCTCCACCCGCGACGACCGCGTGCACCCCGGTCACGCGCGAAAGATGGCCGCGCTCTTGGAATCCCAGGGCCATCCGGTGTGGTACCACGAGAACATGGAGGGCGGGCACGGCGGCGCGGCGGACAACAAGCAGTCCGCCTTCCAGGCCGCGCTCATCTACGAGTTCTTCACCCGGAATCTCGTCGAACGCGACGTCTGACGCGCGAGATCAGCGGTCCCGCAACCACTTCTCGACATAGTCGAGGGTGCTCTCGGGATCGCTGATCCAGCCGTTGTGTCCCAGTGGTTCCGGGTTGTGCCAGCGGGTGATCTCCGCCCTGGGCAGCTTCGCCAGCAGATGCGCCGCCGAACTCGGCGGGGTCATGTCGTCACCGGCCAGGGTCACCGACAGCACCGGCAGTTTCAGCCGGGAGATCCGCTCCTCGTAATCGATGTCCGCACCGGCCGGTTCGAAGCGACCGGTGCGGGCCAGGCGCGCCAGGTCGGCGATGAGCACCTTGGACTGCGGCCCGAACCCGCCCGCGTTGATCCGGTCGCCCGGCCACAGCCCCGCGAAGTTCCCGGCGACCGCCAGCGCGGCGCTGTTCAGCAGGAAACCGGGCGTGGACAGCCCGCGCACCCCGCGGTGGTACGGCGTGCCCGAGGCCACCAGAATCAATCCGCCGAGCCTGCCCCGAATCCGCGAGGCGTACATGACCCCCAGTTGCCCGCCCATGCTGTGCCCCAGCAGATAGGGGGTGCTGTCCGGGAACCGCTGCCGCACCACCTGGAACATGGCGGGAAAATCCACCGCCACCAACTCCTGATACCCGTAGGTGCCGCCCGGATGCGGCCGGTACCCCAGCGATCCCCGGGGGCGGCCGCCGTTGCCGCGCAATTCGAGCAGCGCCACGTCGAATCCCCGGGCCGCCAACGGCTTACCGAACAGCGAGTAGAACTCACCGGGCACCCCGAGCCCCGGCGCGATCACCACCACCGGGCGCGGCGCGTCCGGCGTGATCGGATGCCGGTGCGCACCCTGCGCCGGCAGCAGCCACACCGAGACGGTCGAGCCGTCCGGCATCTGAATGGGCACCGTCTCCATGCGCCGAACCTACCCGCTTACACCATGACCGCCCGGCAGCCGTCCGCGGTGGGCCCTGACCGGTCCGCAGACGCGCCGAAAACGCCCGGGCGGGGCCGGGAGAGGCCACGCGGGCGTTTCCGGGGCAGCGGCCGCCACAGCCCGTTCGGGATGCGAAACCCGGTGGGACCGGCGGCGGTTCGTAGGTCAGGCGCTGACGGCGCCCATGATGACGCGGCGCAGGACGCTGATGACCTCGTCCAGCGGCGGGCGCGGCTCCGAGCCGCTCCAGGCGTCCACGACGTAATTGACCGCGCCGATGATGGCGAGCACGCGCATCTCGTAGTCCCCCGGCGGAATCTCCCCGTGCATGGCGGCGTCCTCGGCGGCACTGGCCAGCAGCGCTCCCCAGGCCCGGCGCAACTCCAGCCGGAATTTCTCGACCTTGGGGCCCGCGCCGACCACCTCGACCAGGGCGACCCGCGCCTTGCGGGGATCCCGGCCGATCGACTCGATATAGGCCCGCACGGCGGCGTCGATGATATCGATGGCGTTGGCGTCGGACTGCTCGGCGATGGTGGCCGCGACGGCCTCCCGAGATTCCCGGTCGATCTGCTCGTAGAGTTCGAGCAGCAACGATTCGCGCCCGGTGAACTCCTCGTAGAACTGCCGCGACGAGAGGCCGGCGTCCTTGCAGATCGCGCCGACCGAACTGTTCGCGTAGCCGTCTCGCGCGAAGACCGTCAGCCCCGACTCCAGAAAACGCGCACGACGCTGCCGTTGCCGGTCTTCTACGGGCTGCCCGGCGTACATTCTTCCCGCGTTCGTTTCCTGTGACATTGCGCCAGACAATACCGAAGGGCCCGATCCCCTCGTCATGGATCGGGCCCTTCGTTTGCACCTTCGACATCCCGCGCGATAGCCGAAAGTTGGCTCAGTGTCTCGGGTCGCCACAGCGCACCGGGGACGGCGGATATAGGCAGGGGAACCGTCCCAGGTTCGGAACGCGAATCCGGGGGGAGATTCACGTTCCGATGCCGCATTGGCCCGAAAGTCACTGATCGTTTGCCACTCAACACGATACAGAGCGGACGAACTGGACGGAATACTTTTGAAGGAGTTTTTTCAGATTTATTAGCGCCACCCCGCCGACCTCGGCCGGGGCCACCGGCGCCCACCTGGAATCTCCTGCAAAGTACCCACTCGACCCGGACATGACACGGGGCTCGATCCATGGGTCATGGATCGAGCCCCGCGGGTTCTGCTTCGGCCTGCGCGCAATAGCCGAAAGGTGGCACTCGGACGGCTACTTGGCGGAACCGCTCGCCGAGCCGGTCGCGAGCAGCTTCAGGATGGTCTGGGCGAGGATGTCAGAAATGATGTCGGTCATGGGGGTGCTCCGATTCAACCAGGTCGCCAGTGCCGTCACTGACTGTTTGCCACCGGGACGTTACCCAGCCGCGGGCGGCCTGCGGAAGCTTTTGAAGGAAAAATCTAGGGTAAATTCCAGACAGATCTAGATCGTTTCCTACCTGCGGTTTCACCCCCGGAACGCGATCCGGGACGCCACGCCGAGCGACTCGCCGGACCCACCACATCTTCCGGTTGCCGCGATCTCCCCGCAACCCCGAAATCGGACCGGTTTCGTGCCGGCCGGTCTCATCCGGCGGCGGGCACCTCCGGCTCCCCCAGGGTCAGCATGAGGCGGTTCGCCCACGAGAACGACGCCGTGGACAGCACCAGATCGTGGATCTCGGAGCCGGTGAAACCGAGCTCGCGCAGTCGGTCGATGTGCGACCGCTCGGCCCGCGGCGGATTGGCCGCCAACGCGTCCACGAAATCGATTATGGCGTCCCATCTTTCATCGATGCGAACGCTATTTCCGGCGTCCAGCAATCGCTGCACGTCCGCTTCGCGCTTGGACAGCGCGGAGGTGAATCGGGAATGCACCGAGGCGCAATATTCACAGCCGTTGTGCCGCGAGGTGACGGTGGCCGCGAGTTCCCTTTCGGCGCGGCCGACCCCGGCGCGACCGTAAAAGATCTCCTTGTCGTTGCCGCTGCGATGCTCCAGCACATTGACATTGCGCGCCAAAAGCCGGAAATACGGCCCGACGCCCCGATCACCCGCCAGCAAAGGGGCTTGGCGCTCATCGGCTTCGGCCAGTTTTATGGGTTCCACCCAGGGCACCCAGTCCAGTTGTGCCTGGGTGAAACCCGCGGGGCGGCGGGCAGTGTCGACGCTGCGCACCTCGGAGGCAAGGTTCTCACTCATGTGCCGCTCCGATCAGGGTGAGACCGGCCAGCAGCCGGGCCTGGAAATGGACGTAGCCGATGAGCTGGGCCACGGTCACGATGTCGGCGGCGGTGAGTCCGGCCGCGCCCAGCGCGTCGATATCCGCCCGGGTCACGGTGGCGGGGGCGGTGCTGACCTGCGCCGCGTGCTTCAGGATCGCGGCCAGCACCGCGTCGCCCGCCGCGGGCACGGTGCCGAGTCCGGCGTAGTGCGCGGCCAATTCGGGTGCGCCCGCCAATTCGGCGACGGCCACCGCCGCCGCTATGACGCGCTCTCGGCCCAGGACCGCGGTGGCCGGACCGTCCAGCAGGGCTTCGAACACGCCCTGGGTGTGCTCGACCACCGGCGGGCGCGCCTGCCGCAGTTCCCGCACGCCGGCCGCGCGGTCGCCCAGCACGGTGTCGATCACGTCGGCGTATGCCGGTGCGCCGCCTGCTTTTCCGGTGCCCACCACGGACGCTGTCGCGTCGGGGGCACGGTCGCTCACCTCGGTCACTGTGTGTTTCCTTCCCGCCAACCCAGTTGCGGGGCAACCTTCGTGGCAATGAGTTCGATGGAGCGCAGGGTGGCCTCGTGGCCGGGATCGACCGGGTGCACCTGCACGATGAGGTCGGTGGCGTGCCGCAGCGCGGTGTCGGCCGACAGCCGGGCCGCCACCTCGTCGGGCGTGCCGAAGTACGTGTCGCGCAGAATCTCTTCGACCGATCCCGCGAAATCGGCATCGTGATTGCGACGGAACTGATCCAGGAATCGCTGCGCACCGCGTTCGGCCAGGGTGCGCGCGGCGGCACCGTCGTCGGCGACGAAAACGCCCCGGGAAGCGCCGATTCGGGGCTCCGCGCCGGCGGGCAGCGCCGCCAGGTAGGCGTTGACCAGGGGTTCCTGAATCTCCCAGAGCGCGGAGTTCGCGGTGGCGGCGTCGCGCGGCTGCGCCTTGGACAGCAGCAGGCCGTCCCCGGCCAGCCCGGCCCGGCGCGCCCCCGAGGCCGAGAAGGTCGCCTGCCACAACCGGTTTCGCAACTCCGGCGCGGGCGGATTGAGACCGCGACCGCCCACCAGGGGCGTCCCGGTCAGGGCGGCGGTCACCCGGGCGAGCTTGTCCGCGTACACCTGCTGCCGATCCGCCGACCCGAGCTCGAACAGGTCGAAGGCGTGTCTGGAACCGCCCGCCCCGAACCCGAGTTCGAGCCGGCCGCCGGTGAGCACGTCCAGCACCGCGGCGTCCTCGGCGACCCGGACCGGATCCTCCAGCGCGAGGGTGACGATGGCGGTTCCCAAGCGCAGCTTCGGGTTTCGCGCCGCGGCGTGGGCCAGGAAGACGAACGGCGACGGCAGGCCGCCCTCGTCCGGGTCCAGGTGGTGCTGCGCGACCCAGGAGGTGTCGTAGCCGAGTCGTTCGGCCGCGTCGAACTGTTCCAGGGCGTGCCGGTACACCGTGGCCGCGTCCTGGTCCGGATCCGAGCGGACCAGGCGGGTGAAGAAGCCGAGCCGTCGTGTGGTCATACCGTCGCCTTTCCCAGATAGGCATCGCGCACGGCCGGATTGTCGATGAGTTCGGCGGCCGGTCCGTGCAACACGATCTCACCGGTGCGCAGCACATTCGCGGAATGCGCGATGCTCAGGGCGAGTTCGGCCTGCTGTTCCACGATGAGAATGGCCAGCCCCAGTTCCCGGTTCAGCCGGGCGATCTCGTCCAGCACCCGATCCACGAACAGCGGCGACAGGCCCATGGTGGGCTCGTCCATGCAGATCAGCCGCGGCTTGCTCATGAGCGCACGCGCGAACGCCAGCATCTGCTGTTCGCCGCCGGACAGGGTGCCCGCGCGCTGCGCGCGCCGCTCGGCCAGGCGCGGGAAGTGCTCGAAGAGTTCGGCGGCCCGCGCGGCCAGCACCGACCGCCGCTCCTTGCGGATGTAGCCGCCGACGAACAGGTTCTCCTGCACCGTCATGGCCGGGAACACCCGCCTGGCCTCGGGCACCGACGCCAGCCCCGCGGCGATCCGCGCCGACGGCGGCGTCCTGCTCACGTCCACCCCGTCGATGCGCACCGCGCCGGAGGTCGGCTTCAGCAGTCCGAGCGCGGTCTTCATGGTGGTGGACTTACCCGAGGCGTTGCCACCGAGCAGCGACACGATCTCGCCGGGGCGAACTCGCAGCGATACCTCGTTCAGCGCTCGGGACGCGCCGTAATGTACGACCACCTTGTCGAATTCCAGTATGGGAGCCGCACTTTCGTCGAAGCGCGCCGCACCGGCGAGCTCGGAGGCGACCGCCGCCCCGGCACCGGCGGTATCAATGACCGGCATCCGCGGACACCTTCCCTTTCACGTCTGCGTCGCCCGGGTTCTCCGAACCGGCCGTTGCCGTGGGCTCGTCCGCACCCCCGGCACCGTCTTGCCGCTCGGCGACAGTGGCTTCGGGGTCCGCGACGGCCTCGGAGTCGGCGGTGACATCGGACCCGGAGGCTCGGGAGTCGGCGTCGGCCACAGCGTCGACGGTGGAACCGGAGTCGGCTACGGGATCTGGCTCGGCGACGGGGCCCGAGTCCGCGACAGGGTTCTCGGCCGGCGCGACCGTACGCCTGCCACCCCGTCTCCTGCCCAGATACGCCTCGATCACCCGGGGGTCCTCGAGCACCTCGTCCGGCGTTCCCTCGGCGATGACCCTGCCCTCGTCCAGCACCAGCACGCGATCGGACAACTCGTGCACCAGATCCATCTTGTGCTCGACCAGCAGCACCGTCTGGCCCTGCGCCTTCAATTCCGCCAGCTGCCTGCCGATTTCGGCGGTCTCGGTCTGGTTCATGCCCGCCGCGGGCTCGTCGAGCAGCAGCAGGCGCGGCTCGAGGGCCAGGGCGCGCGCGATCTCGGTCCGCCGCCGATTGGCGTAGGACAGGGTGAAGGCGGAGTTGTCGGCGCGCGGGGTGAGCCGCTCGCCGAAGCGCGCCAGCTGGGCGTCGATGCGCGCGGCGGCCGCCTTGCGTTCGGCCCGGGCGGCCGGGGTCGGCACGAGCGCCACTTCGAGCTCCGCCAGCAGGGATACCCAGCGCAGCAGCGGAATTCCCGCCAGTGCCCGCAGCGGGCGGGACGCGCGCAGGGTGGTCTGCAACCCGACGTCCACGTTCTCGCGGACCGTCATGTTGCCGAACACCCGCCCGTTCTGGAAGGTGCGCGCGATACCCGCGTCGGCGGCCGCCTCCGGCTTACCGGGCCGAATGCGCTTGCCGTGCACCAGGATCTCCCCGGAGTCGGGCTTCAGCACCCCGGAGATGAGGTTGACCGTGGTCGACTTACCGGAGCCGTTGGGCCCGATGATCGACACGAACTCCCCCGGCGCGATGGTGATGTCCAGACCGTCCACCGCACGCACGCCGCCGAACGCCCGGTGCAGACCCCGGACCGACAGCACCGCCTGGGCCGCGGAGTCTCCCGTCCCGGCCACCGGCCCGCTGGGCCGAGCCGCCGGTTCGCTCGGCCCGACCGCCGGTTCGCTCGGCCCGATCACCGGGTCGCTCACCACGACTGCTGAATCGGGCTGCTCGACTGTCGAATCACGCTGCCTCACTGCAGAATCGCTCTGCTCGACCGGCATAGGTTCGCCGAGCGGGCCGGATGCGGTCTCAGACGGTGACTTCGGCACGTTCCCTCCTCACCAGAATGCCCTGCGGCCGGAACCGCACGACCAGCAGCAGCACCACGCCGTACAGCACGATGCGCAGTTCGGGAGCCAGCCGCAGCGCCTCGGGCACCCCGATCAGCACCACCGCGCCCAGCACCGCGCCGTACGGCGACGCCGTGCCGCCGAGCACCAGGATGGTCACCACCAGCAGTGACATCGGCAGGTTGAACACGGTCGGATCGATGTAGGAGTACTGGTGCGCCAGCAGCGCACCGCCGATCCCGGAGAAGAACGCGGCGATCGCGAACGCCAGCGCCTTGTAGTCGCGCACCGGCACCCCGGCCGACCGCGCCGCCACCTCGTCCGCGCCGATGGCCCGGATCGCGGTGCCCAGCCGGGACCGCTGCACCGCGAGCATGACCGCCAGCGTGATGGCCAGCACCACCAGTTCGAGCCGGAAAATCTCGGTGTGCGTGGTGAATTCGACGCCGAAGATCTCCGGCGCCGGAATGCCGAAGATGCCGTAGCTGCCCCGCGTCACCGGCTCCCAATTGCGGATCAGCGCGACCGTGACGATGCCGATGCCGAGCGTGGCGATGGCGACGTAGTGCCCGCCGAGCCGCCACAGCGGCGCGGCCAGCACCGAGGACACCACGGCGGCCAGAATCCCCGCGACGACGATCGCGGGCAGGAACGACCAGCCGTGGGAGACCGTCAGGACCGCCGAGGTGTACGCGCCGATCGCGATCGGCCCGGCCTGCCCGATGGCGAGCTGCCCCGCCGAACCCGCGACCAGCGTCATGGACACGGCGATGATCGCGTAGGCCAGGATCTGGGTGCCGACCGAGATGCCGTAGTCGTCGGACACGGCCGGAATCACCAGTCCCGCAACGGCGAACGCGATGAGCGCGTGCCACCACCGCACCCGCAACTGCCGGCCCGAGCCCAGGAAGGTGCCGGTCAGCGGCTCCGATTCGATGGCGGGCGGGCGCGCGAGCAGACCGCCCGGCCGCAGCACCAGGAACACGACCAGCAGCCCGAAGGTGATCAGATCGCGGTACCCGTCCCCGAAGGTGTAGATGCCGAACGCCTCCACCAGCCCGAGGACGAAACCGCCGACCACCGCGCCGGGAATCGAGCCGAGCCCGCCGATGGTGGCGGCCACGAAACCGGTCATGCCGACGACGCCGCCGCTGGTCGGGGAGATGTTGGAGTTGTAGAGCCCGACGAAGATGCCCGCCAATCCGCCCAGCCCCGAGGCGATGGCGAAGGCCAGGGACTGGATCCGCCCCACCCCGATGCCCATCTGCGCGGCGGCGTCGGGATCCTGTGCGGTGGCGCGAATGGCCAGCCCGTACCGGCTGTACCGCAGGAAGCTCCAGAGCCCGGCCATCACCGTGACGGTGATGGCGAACATGACCACGTCCGAGGTGCCGAACCGGATGCCGCCGACCTGAAAGTTGTTGGTGGGCAACACCTGGGGGAACGGGCGGGTATCCGGCCCGAAGACCAGCGCCACCACGTTCTCCAGGATCAACCCGACCGCCACCGTGGCCAGCAGCGCCGCGATGGCCGGTGCGCGGCGCAGCGGCCGCACCGCCAGCACGTCGATCGCCACCCCGAGCAGCGCGGTGCCGCCGACCACGATCGCCAGGGCGAGCCAGAGCGGCAGCCCCTGCTCGGCGATCAGCCACCAGCCCAGCACCGACCCGAAGGCGAAGATGGCGCCGTGCGCGAAATTGATGACGTTGCTGACCCCGAAGATCAGGGTGATGCCCACGGCGATGAGTGCATACGCATTGCCGTGGACCAGACCCGCTATGAGCGTGTCGAACATGTCGCTACTTGTTGCCGGTCGGCACGAACGCGCCGTTCTTCAGGATCAGCTCGATCGGCTTCACCCCGTTCGGTCGGCGCGTCTGCTGATCGAAAGCGAAAGTGCCCAGGCCGATTCCGTCGAAGTCCTTGACCTCGCGCAGTCCCTTCAGGACGCCCTCGCGGGTCGCGCCGCCGTGCTCGGCCGCCTTGACCAGGACGTTGATCGCGTCGTAGGCGTACACGTTGAAGTCGCCGGGATCGACGTTGAACTTGGCGCGGAACTTCTTCACGAAGTCCACCACCTTGGGGTTGGTGTCCGCGGCGGTGAAGACGCCGTTCACGATGTCACCCTCGGCCGCGGCGCCCGCCAGCGAGATGAACTGCGGGGTGTTCTGGCCGCCGAAGAACTGGCCGCTGTACCCGACGTCGCGCAGCTGCTTGACGATGAGCGCGCCGTCCGGGCCGTAGCCCAGGTGCACGAACGCCTCCGGGTTCGCATCGCGGCCCTTGATCAGCACCGGCCGGAAGTCCTGCGAGTCCGGCAGGATCGGCGAGGAGTAGACGATCTCCACGCCCTTCTCCTTGGCGGACTGCTCGAAGAACTTGAAAGCCTGCTTGCCCCAGTCGGTTTCAAGGTAGACGACCGAGACCTTCTTGGCCTTGGCGGACACCCACTGCGCATTGCGCTCCTGGAAGACGTCCAGGGTGATCGAGGGGCTCCACGAGTAGTCGCCGGCCTTGGTGAAGTCCACCGCGGAGTTCGTGAACCCGTACTGCACCAGCTTGCCGCGGTTGTACACCGGCGACGCCGCGATCGAGGCCGGGGACGAGAAGTCGCCCAGCTCGGCGATGATCGACTCGTCACCCACGAACTTCGTGGCGATCGGCACCGTCTGCTTCGGGTCGGATTGCGAATCCTCCCACTTCAATTCGACTTTCTTGCCGTTGATCCCGCCCGCAGCGTTGATCTCGTCCAGCGCCAGATCGAAACCCTGCTGCCACAGCCGCCCGTACTCGGCCGACGGACCCGATTTCGGCCCGGAAACACCGAAGTACACTGTGCCGCTGTCACTCTCGGATGACCCCCCGCACGCGGACACCAGCCCGGCCACCAGGGCCGCCGACGCGATACCCACCACTACCCGGAGTCGACGCGACCCGGACCACTGCTTACTCATCTGATTCCTCTGAACTCACCGGAACAGCCCGGCCACAACGCGCTTGTGATGCCCGGCGGGCACCACCTGGTCGTCACCCGGGGCACCCCACCGCTGCGCGAGGGTTGCCGATCAGCGAGCCGGGGCTCATCTGTGCTGATACTCGTGACCGTGCGTGCAACGCTAATGAGACGCCCCGCGCGCCGACAGCGTTCGAATCACCGTGAAGCCAAAAGCGCACGCGAACAGCGCTGCGCGGCAGAGATTCCGGGACGTAGGGACACGGCATCCGATCGAATCGCGGGCTCGGATCCCGCCGAGGTCGGATCCGGATGGCAGCGGTACTCGCCGGAGGATTTCGCCCGGCCGGACCGGCCGCTGCGCCGAGCCGAGCACCCGGCGACGCGGTCAGCGCGAGATCAGCGCGACGCCGTCAGATGCGCCTCGAACCAGTCCGGGAACTCGGTGAGATCGGTCAGCACCACGTCCGCGCCCTCGGCGGAGAGTTCTTCGGCCGAATAGGGCCCGGTCGTGACGGCCACCGAGAACGCGGCGGCGGCCTTCGCCCCGCGCACGTCCCCCAGATGATCACCGACATAGATCGACACCCCGTGCGCCCGCAACGCGGTGCCCTTCGCCTCGGCCCACACGTCGCCGACCACCTCGTCGACACCGAGCCCGAGGTGTTCCAGGTGCAGCCGCGCGAAGGACTCCTTCTTGGCGGTGATGACGAGCGTCCTGCCGCCGGCGCGCCGCACCGCCGCCAGCGCCTCGACCACGCCCGGCAGGCGATCGGCGCCCGTGATCGCCAGGTCCGGGTACAGCTCGCGGTAGCGGGCCACCACCCCCGGCACCCGCTCGCTCGGGAACCACTCCGCGGCCTCGATCGCCAGCGGCGGGCCCAGCCGCGAGACCGCCAGCGCGGAATCGACGTGCACGCCCGTCTCGGCGGCGACCGCGTCCCAGACCGCGGCGATACCGGGCCGGGAATCGATCAGCGTCATATCCAGGTCGAACCCGACGACGGGTCCGGACGAGGTGCCGGCGAAAGCAGTGGGGGCCACGCTCCGACCATACGGACCGCACGGTCCGGAGCCGCGTGCGGTGGCCTCGAACTGCCGAATTCGGTTGCCGCCGCGAACTAGGCTCGAAGCCATGCCCAACGATCAGCGATCCCTGTTCTGCAGTGTCGAGCTCGGCGCCCGCATCGAGGGGGTGGAGCGGGACCTGATCACGGCCGGAGCGACGGCCGCGGCGGACAGGCTCGGCGCGGACAGCGGTTTCCTCGTCCCGGTGGCCGGCGGCGTCGCGGCCTTCGCCGAACCCGGCTCGCCGCTGAACAAGGTCGCGGGCCTGGGCTTCGACGGCGTTCCGAGTGCGGACGAGTTCGAGGCGCTGGAAAAGCGATTCGCGGAGCGGGACACCCCGGTACAGGTGGAGCTCGCCCACCTCGCCGACCCGGCCATCGGCGAGTTCCTCACCGCGCGCGGATACCGGCTGCTGGGATTCGAGAACGTCCTCGGCATCGACCTGCGCGGCGTAACCGCCGCCGTCACCCCGCCCGAGATCGCCATCCGCCCGAGCGGGGACGACGAATTCGATACCTGGCTCGACGTCGTCGCCGACGGCTTCGCCCAGCCCGACACCCAGGGCGTCGCCTCGCACGAGGAGTTCCCGCGCGAGATCATCGCCCGGGCCATGCGCGACCTCACCGGCGCGGCGGGTGTCCAGCGCTACATCGCCCTCTACAACGGGCAGCTCGCGGGCGCGGCCAGCCTGCGCATGTCGCACGGCGTAGCCCAATTGACCGGTGCGGCAACGCTGCTCGCCCACCGCCGTAAGGGCGTGCAATCCACCCTGCTCACCAACCGCCTCACCATGGCCGCCGCCGCGGGCTGCGACATCGCCGTCATCACGACCCAGCCCGGCTCCAAATCCCAGCAGAACGCCCAGAACCGCGGCTTCGATCTGCTCTACACCCGCGCGGTCCTGGTGAAATCGGCCTAGCACCGGAACTGCTCACTGCCACAACCCCACTCGGACCGCCAACGCGAAAGGCCGGTTCACGTCGAGTGAACCGGCCATCCGCCGCCCCGTCGGTCCGCCGATCCACCCGCCCCCGCGAGCACGCCGACCGACTTCCCGTCATCCCGCTAGCCCGCCGGGGCGGGCGCGTAGCCCAGCCGCCCAGCCGCCTGGCACCTGGCACCTGGCACCTGGCACCTGGCACCTGGCACCTGGCACCTGGCACCTGGCAAGTCGAACCCGCCCTCGGCCCGACGGCAAGGCCGAGGGCGAGGGCAACCGAGCCGCCACCCCAGCCCGGCAAAAGGACCACCGGGGGAACCCAATCGAGCCGCGGCCGCCGGCGACCCGCTAGCTCGCCGGGGCCGGCGCGTAGCCCAGCGGCCGGGTCGCGAACGCCCCGCGGCCGTGCGTCCGGCTGCGCAAACGCGTTGCGTAGCCGAATATCTCGGCGAGCGGTGCGATCGCGGTGACGACCGCCGTGCCGCCGTGCACCGCCGACTCGGTGACCCGGCCGCGGCGGGCCGCGAGATCGCCGAGCACCGCGCCGATGTCGTCCTCGGGCGCGGTGACCGTCAGCTCGACCGTCGGCTCCAGCAGCTGGAGCGCGCTCCCCTGCAACGCCTCCCGCACCGCCTGCCGAGCCGCGATGCGGAATGCCCGCTCAGAGGAATCGACCGGATGGGTCGCACCGTCGGTGAGCCGGACCCGCAGCCCGATCACCGGGTGCCCGCCAAGCGGACCCGACGCCAAGGCATCGCGGCAACCGGCTTCGACCGCCCGCACGTACTCGGGCGGCACGCGCCCACCGGTCACGGTGGACTCGAACTCGAAATCCGCTGCCGGATCGAGCGGTTCGACATCGAGCACGATATCGGCGAACTGCCCCGGACCGCCGGACTGCTTGGCGTGGCGGTACCGCAGCCCCGCCACCCCGCGCACCACGGACTCCCGATAGGCCACCTGCGGGCGGCCCACCGTCACCGCGATCCCGCGCTCCCGGCGGATCTTCTCCACCGCGACCTCCAGATGCAGTTCACCCAGCCCGGACAGCAGGGTCTGACCGGACTCCGGATCGGTGCGCACGACCAGCGACGGATCCTCGTCGACGAGCCGCGTCAGCGCCGTCGTCAGCCGCTCGACGTCGGCGGAAGCCTTGGCCTCCACCGCCACCGACACCACCGGCTCGGTGACCGCCGGCGGCTCCAGCAGCACCTGCGCCTCCGGCGGGCACAGCGTCGCTCCCGCGCGCGCGGACTTCGGGCCGATCACGGCGACGATGTCACCTGCCACGGCCTGCTCGATCTCCGTGTGCCGATCGGCCTGCACCCGCAGGATGCGCCCGATCCGCTCGGATCGGTTGCCGAGCACATCGAGCACCACATCGCCCTTGCGGAGCGTGCCCGCGTAAACCCGCAGGAACGTGCGCCGGGCCGACCCGACGCCCTGGACCTTGAACACCAGGGCGACCAGGCGTTGCGCCGGATCGGGGGCGATCACGCAGTCCCCGGGCTCGCCGCATTCCCACTCGCCGCGCGCCGGCGGGCGATCCAGCGGCGATGGCAGGAAGTCCACGATCGCGTCCAGCAGCGGCTCGACCCCGATGTCCCGGTACGCGGCGCCGCACAGCACCGGCACCACTTCGCCGGACAGCGTCAGTTCCCGCAGGGCGGTAGCCAACGTCGTATCCGACAGCGCCGCGGCTGTTTCGGGCTGACCCGAACCGCCACCGACGACCGCGTGCCGGTCGAATCGGCTGTCGTCGGCGCCGGACTCACCGCGCAGATCGGCTGGAGATCCGGCGCCGACCCGCGCCGACCCGGCATCGGTCCGAGCGGAGTCGATGACGGACGCCGCCGTGGCGGCCCGGGTGAGCTGCGGCCGTGCGTAGAGTTCTTCCAGCGCACCCGAATGCCGCTCGGCCACCGCTTCTTCCAGCTCGCGCCTGAGTTGCCGGGCGCGTTCGGCGAGCTCGGCCGGAATCGGGCCCGCCGTGAGCGTGCCCGCCGTCCAGACGAGCGCCCGCATGCCGAGCAGGTCGACGACACCGGTGAACCCGTCCTCCGCGCCGATCGGCAGCTGCACCGCCAGCGCGGCCGGATGCAGCCGGGCGCGGATGGACCGGACGGCGGCCTCGAAATCGGCTCCCGCCCTGTCCATCTTGTTCACGAACGCGATGCGGGGCACCCCGTAGCGATCCGCGCGCCGCCAGACCGATTCGCTCTGCGGCTCGACACCGGCCACCGCGTCGAACACCGCGACCGCGCCGTCGAGCACCCGCAGCGACCGCTCGACCTCGTCGGAGAAGTCCACGTGCCCGGGGGTGTCGATCACGGTGAGACGGTGCGTGTTCCACTGGCACGCCACCGCGGCCGCGAAGATCGTGATCCCGCGCTCGCGCTCCTGGGCGTCGAAATCGGTGACGGTGGTGCCGTCGTGCACCTCCCCGCGCTTGTGAATGGCGCCCGCCAGGAACAGCATTCGCTCGGTGACCGTGGTCTTGCCCGCGTCCACGTGCGCGAGAATGCCGAGGTTGCGAACGGCGGCGATGGATTGTCGAGAAGTGTTGGTACGCAAAGTCTTGGCCCTTCGTGCTGATCCGAATCAGATACAGCGCGATTGCCCGGCGCGGCCGACGCCCGCCCCGCGGTCGGGCGGGAGCGTCATCGGCCGCGAACACGCCACGACGGGAGCCTCCGGGCTCCCGGTGGAAGTCGCGAAAATGCGCCGGGTACTCAGTACCGGCCGCGCAGCCGGCACCGAACCGGCGAGGACACCAGGATCACGTCGAACCGCGAACGGGCAGCGACGCGCGGACGAATGTCACGCATGATCGACTCCCTTCCGGCTCGCACCGTGCGGTGCGAAAAGCGTTGCGGTGTAACCGCGTAGTCCCCGATCGGAATCGGGGCCACGCGAGCGGCGAGGAGAGCGGAGACGCTGGATTCTTGAAGAGAGATTTAGAAGGAAGCATCCCCATGGCCTCGCCTCCGGCAACGCTAGCAGAGGCGGCCGGACGGAGTCACCGGGTTTTCCACGCGTCCGGGCGGCGAAGCGCGAAACCCCCGATCACAGCGGATCGGGGGCGCAGAGGGAGGAAAGCGGTGACGCTGGAGTGAAATCCAGCTCCGAAGAGCCTTCTTGAGAAGGAAGCGCCACCATGGCCTCGCCAGCAGTTACCGTAGCAGTCAGGCGGGAATCAGGTCGCGCAGATTCTCCGGGGTTACAACCGTCGAGCCGGCGGGCAGACCATCCGGCCGGGCAAGACCGATGAAGGTCACCGGTTCGGCGATCGGACCGCCGTCCCACAGGACCGATTCGGTTGTCGCGGAAAGCAAGCCGACCAGATACGCGACGGTCAGATAGCGGCGTTCCACCACCGCCCGCGCCAGCGTCGCCGTCGTCAGCTGGTTCGACTCCACCCGGTTGAACTCCGGAGACCCGGACAGGTGCAGGTGCAGCCACTTCGCCCGCCAGCGGCCGTCCGCGTGCCGGAAGAAGGCCAGCGGCAGCGCGGTTCGGCCCGCACCGCGCAGGTCCGACTTCGCCCGCACCGTACGCGGCTCGTACGGCGCGCCCTGCTGATAGGCATCGCGGGACATGTAGCCGAAGAACGACTCCCGCACCTCGTCGAAGCCCTCGCCGGTGTAGATGTTCACCTGCGGCAGCACCAGGGCGGCCTCGACCTTGTCCAGCCGGATGTCGATGAACTCCGACGCGCCATCCGGAGCCGCGGTGATATCACCGGAGTGCACGCCGCCGACCTCGGTCAGATTGGTGTAGGAAAGCCAGCCGATACTCGTGAAATCCCGGTCCAGCAGCACGGCGGACAGATCGAAATCGGTCCGCACCGCACGCTCGTGCCAGTACACGAAGAACCGCAGCAGCTCCGCGTCGACGGTGGTGACCGACCCGCGCGGCAGCACCCCGAGACCGTCGCCGATGCCCTTGCCGCTCAACGGCAGCGCGACCTCGAGGATCTCCGGATCGATGACGAGCGGCAGCGGCACGTCCAGCCGCCGCGTGATCTCGCGATCGATCATCTCCCGCAGCAGGTCCAGCACCTCCGGCGCGATCGGGTACCGCTCGTCGGGCAGAACGGCGCCCCGGCCCGAGCGATTCGCGAAGATCCGCATCTCCCCGGACTCGCGATTGTCCAGATGCTCACGCACCGACAGCAGCACCCGGCCGGACACCTCCTCGACCGCGCCGTTCAGCTCGAGCAGCACGCCCTCGCGCTCGAGGTCACCGAAGGCCTTGCGAAGCAGATTGTCCATCGACCGGAACAGCATCCCCGGCGCGGAACGCAGCAGCCGCGCCGCGCCCACCACATCACCGTCCGCGAGCATCCGCTCCAGCCGGGAGGCGAAGGACGGAGCCGCCAGCTCACCCCGAGCCACCGCGAAAACCTGTGCCGCGGAGTCGTATCGCGGGTACTCGTGCGGATGCAACCGCTCCCCGAGCCGCTTCCACGCCTCACGGCGCACCCCGACATCGCCGAGCTTGGCCGGCTGGGCCGCGATCACCCCGTCGAGCGCGGCCAGCAGGGCCCGGCGCACCGGACGCCGGAAACTCCGGAACCGGGTCGGCTCGAGCAGCGAGACATCGCCGTCCGACAGCAGACAGGCGAGCCGCAGCACATCGGTCACGGTATCGACCAGCAGATCCGCGCCGGCGGCCAGGCGCACCTCGTTGAGAATCGCGCGGTGCTCCCGGACCGGAACGGCTGCGGGCTGGGGACCGGTCGCGCAGTGCAGCGCCAGCTCGCGCAGCACCGCCACGTCCTCGGTCCCGAACGGGGTCACACTGCCCGCCATGGACAGGTAGAGCGCCGAAACCTCCTCGGACAGAGTCATTCCCGCGTGCAGGACGGTCACCCGATCCCGCACGCTCGCGATCAGCTCATCGTGCGCGGCGATCATCTCGGCGTAGTCGTGCTGATAGGTCCCGTAGCCGGGGAGCGCCAGCAGATTCACCGCACCCGAACGGATGGACGCCTCGGCGGCGAGCTCGTCACCGAGCGCGCGCACCAGGCATTCGGTCCAGAACTCCACGGTGCCGGGCACATTCGCCGGGAAGTCCCGGAAGTAGACGTTGTGCTCGACGTGGTCGCCGACCAACCGGCGCACCATGGGCAGCACCCGCACCGCGGTGTCGATGACCGTCCCCGCCGCGAGCCCGGACAACCGCGCGAACAACTCGCCGGACAGCTTGAACCCCGCCGACATCAGGACCGCGTCGAATTGCCTCGTCGCCATCGTCCCGTCCCCGGCCGGTCCTTCGACCGCCGGCACCCGGAACGTACGGCTGACAACGAGCTCCTCGAGATCCATACTCATCCGCAGATCTTCGCAGTCGAACAGCCTTGCAGGCCAGGCAATATCAGTCCACGGACGGCTCGCGAACCAGCTCTCGCACGGGAGCCGCGGCCACCGCCCGGCCCGGCAGCGCCAGCGCCACCACCGCGCCGAGCAGCGACAGCCCCGCACCCACCGCGACCCCGGGCACGAACCCCGCCACGAACCCCGCTGCCGTGCCGTAGCCGCCGAACCCCGCGAAAACCGCGACCACGACCGCGATTCCGAAGACACCGCCCAACTCCCGCATCATGCTGTTCGCCCCGGCGGCCTTCCCGATGGCCCCGTACTCGACCGCGCCGACCACCGCGCTCTGTGCGGTCGGAATCGCCATCGACACCCCGACCCCCGAGAGCACGAGCGGCACAACCAGCGCGCCGTACGACATTCCCGGATCGGCGATCAGCGCGATCCAGCCCATCCCGGCCGCCTGCAGGGTCAAACCCGTCGCCATGATCGGCCGCTCGCCCACCCGATCCGCCAGCGCCCCTGCCAGCGGTGCGCAGCAGAAGAGAGTGAGCGTCCACGGCAGCAGGCGCAGCCCCGCGCCCAGCGGGCCGTATTGGAAGACGATCTGCAGGAACTGCGCGTAGAAGAACACTGCGCCGAACAGCGCCGCGAACGTCAGGAAGATCGCGGCATTGCCCGCCGCGAACCCGCGCGAGGTGAACATGCGAATCGGGAACATCGGTGTGCGCGTGCGTGATTCCCAGATCGCGAACGCCACCAGCAGGCCGAGTCCGCCACCGAGCGCCAGCAGCACCTCCGGATCGGACCACCCGGCCACATTCCCGCGCACCAGACCCCACACCACACCCAGCGCACCCCCGGTGATCAGCAGCAGACCCGGGCCGTCGAACGCCGTGTCCGAGCCGTGGCTCTCGGGAATCATGCGCAGCACCAACGGAATCGCCAGCAGTCCCAACGGCACGTTCACCCAGAAGATCCACTGCCAGGACAATCCCTCGGCGATCGCACCGCCCACCAGCGGACCACAGGCGACCGCCAGGCCGGTCACGCCCTCCAGCACGCCGATCGCCACGCCACGCCGCTCCGCCGGGAACGCCGCACTCACCAATGTCAGCGCCAGGCTCATGATGAGCGCCGCACCCACACCCTGCACCACTCGCGCGGCGATCAACTGCCCGACCGTCCCCGCCATCGCGCACGCCGCCGAGCTCGCGACGAAGATCCCCAGCCCGGCCGCGAACATACGCCGCCGCCCGAACCTGTCACCGACCACCGCCGCGGTGATGAGCAGCACCGCGAAACTGAGGTTGTAACCGTTGACCGTCCACTCCAGGGTGGCCAGCGACGCGTCGAGATCCGCTCGAATCGTGCCGAGCGCGGTCGCCACCACCAGGGTGTCCAGTGCCGCCATCATCGACGCCACCGCACCCAGCGCCAGCACCCAGCGCTGTGTCGTCCTCGAAACCGCCGCATCCATGAGATGTCCTTCCGATCGATCCGGACCCGCACAGATACCGACCGCCGAGCCGCCGGAACTCATCGGCCGCACGCCGATGAATTCCGGGACCGCGGGCGGTCGACACTCGTGGGGGCCGCACCGCACCCGTGGGGCCACACCGCGCCCGGCCGGAAGGATTCGATTGACCCGCACCGACGATTTCGCCGCGCGCACCATGCCCTACCGGCGTGAGCTGCTCGCCCACTGCTACCGCATGCTCGGCTCGGTCGACGACGCCGAAGACCTCGTGCAGGAAACCCTGCTGCGCGCCTGGCGGGGCTACCCGGAGTTCGAGGGCCGCGCCTCGCTGCGCACCTGGCTCTACCGGATAGCGACCAACGCCTGCCTCAACGCCCTCGCGCACAGCAGCCGGAAGGTCCTGCCGTCCGGCCTCGGCGGCCCCGCCGATCACCGCGATCCGCTCGGACCCGACGCCGACCGGGTGCCCTGGCTGCAACCCGTGCCGGATGTGCTCATCACCCCCGAAACCACCGACCCCGCCGCGATCGTCGACCTGCGCCACGGCACCCGCCTGGCCCTCGTCGCCGCGTGGCAGTACCTCCCGCCGCGGCAGCGCGCGGTCCTGATCCTGCGAGATGTCCTGCGCTGGAAAGCAACCGAGGTGGCCGCCCTCCTCGACACCACCGTCCCCGCCGTCAACAGCACCCTGCAACGCGCACACGCGACCCTCGCCGGCCTGCCCGCCGTCGCCGAAGAGGTCACCGAACCAGACGACCCGGAGGTACGCGCCCTCCTCGATCGCTACGCCGCCGCCTTCGAAGCCTTCGACATGGACGCGCTCGCGAAACTCCTGCTGGCCGATGCGGTCTGGGAGATGCCCCCGATCCTGGAATGGTTCGCCGGCCGCGCCGATGTCATCCACCTGATCGGCACCCGCTGCCCCGCCCGAGCCGGCCGCATTCGCATGATCCCCACCGCGGCCAACGGCCAGCCCGCCTTCGCCATGTACCAGAACGGCGAGGCGCACTCGATCCAGGTGCTGACCCCCACGCCCGCCGGCATAGCGAAGGTCGTGGCGTTCCACGGCCCGGAACTCTTCGCTTCCTTCGGATTGCCGAAGTCCCTCGAAGGGTCCGAATACAACGAACCCCCTGACCGAAGTCAGAGGGTTCCAGGGTCGTGAAACGACAAGAACCCCCAGCCCGAAGGCTGGGGGTTCTTGTGAATGATGTTCCGGCGGTGACCTACTCTCCCACACCCTGTCGAGTGCAGTACCATCGGCGCAGGTGGCCTTAGCTTCCGGGTTCGGAATGG
>NZ_JBHVIC010000003.1:0-52695 GCF_042799795.1 Nocardia sp. NPDC057668
AGGATTCCGCCGCGACATCGAGTGCGTGTACACCCTGCGCGATAGCGGTCATCCCTCCCGAATTCATACCCCCATTCTACGCCTCAATAGCGAGCAGACATAGCCCAATTCCATTGTGATACAACAATATTCAGACCTACAGGCGATTCAAACCGCACATCGAATTGTCCCTATCCGTGCACACGCACCCCACCCACGAAGGTCTGCGTGACAGTGGTACTCGCGATTTCCTCGGCCCCACCTTGGAACGGATTCCGATCCAGCACTACCACGTCCGCAAGCGCGCCCGCACGCAGTACCCCGGTATCCGGGCTGCGCAGCACGTACGCCGAGCCCGCCGTGTACGCCGCGAGCGCGGTCATGAGATCCAGACGCTGATCCGGCAGCAGCGGCGGCAAACTCGAACCCGGCGTCACCCGATTCACGGCCACGTGAATGCCCTCGATCGGGTCCGGCGAACTCACCGGCCAATCGCTGCCACACGCCAGCGTGGCTCCCGCGCGAGCGAGGTCACCGAACAGATACTGCCGCTGGGCGGCGTCGCCGCCGAAGAACGGCAGCGTCAGCTCGTCCAGCTGGGGTTCGTGTGCGGCCCACTGCGGTTGCAGGTTCGCGACCGCGCCCAGGGGCTGGAAACGCGCGATGTCGGCGGCGTGCAGCGCTTGCAGGTGAGCCAGGTGGTGCCGGTTGCCGCGTGGTCCGTTGGCGGCGCGCGCGGCCTCGAGCGCGTCGAGCACCTCGCGTACCGCGCGGTCGCCCAGCGCGTGGAAGTGGACCTGGAAGTCGAGTGCGTCCAACTCGGTCACGTACTCGCGCAGTGCGATCGGATCGACGAAGCTGATGCCGGCATTGCCGGTGCAGCAGCCCCGATGGTCCTTGTACGGCTCGGTCATCGCGGCGGTGTAGTTCTCCGCGATGCCATCCTGCATGATCTTGACGGTGTCGAGCCGGAAGCGGTCGGCGGCGAATCGCTTGCGGCGCAGCAGCATATCGGGAATCTGGTCGGTGCCGCGTTCGCGGTCCCACCATTGCGCGCCGCTCACGCGGGCGGTGAGCAGGCCGCGCTCGGCGGCGTCGAGGTAGGCGGGAGCGCAATCGAAGGACGTGCCGTCCACACTGACTATGGCCTCCTGCCACGCCGTGATCCCGAGGGCGTGCAGTACCCGCTGGGCGCGCAGGATTCCGTCGATCCGTTCGGCGTGGGTGATGGGCGGGAGCACCTTCTCCAACAGGGTCATCGCACCCTCCTGGAGCATTCCCGAAGGCGCGCCGCCGGATTCGCGCTCGATCCGGCCGTCGGCGGGGTCGGGGGTGTCGGCGGTGATGCCCGCCAGCTCGAGTGCCCTGGTGTTTGCCCACGCGCCGTGGTGGTCACGATTGACCAGGTACACCGGGCGGTCGGGGACTACCGCGTCGAGCAGATCCCGGGTCGGCAGGCCGCCGGGGAAACTTTCCAGGGACCAGCCGCCGCCGGTGATCCACTCCCGGCGCGGATTCGCCTCGGCGTAGGCCGCGACCCGGCGCAGGTATTCGCCGACCTCGACGGTGCCGGTCAGATCGCAGGCGCCCAACTCCAGGCCGGCCGCCGCCGCGTGGATGTGCGCGTCGTGGAATCCGGGGAGCAGCGCTCCGCCGTTCAGATCCACGACTTCGGTTGCCGGGCCGATGAATTCGCGCACCTCGTGATTACCGACCGCGCTGATCCGCGTGCCGGTGACGGCCAGCGCCGTCGCGGTCGCGCGGGCGGCGTCCATGGTGAGCACGGTGCCGCCGAGGAACACCAGATCGGCATGGCTCATACCTCGACTCCTGACTGCGTTGCCGGTTGCTTCGGGCGCACGGGGGCGCTCCTCGTACCGATCCATGATCCAGGGGCAGGGCCGGCACGGCCTTTCGGGGCCGTGCGCGGTCAGGACTTTCCGCGGGCGAGCAGGGCGAGCAGCAGCTCGGCGCGGACGCGGGCGCTGTCCAGGTTGCAGCCCAGGACGTCGGCGGCGGTGGCGACGCGTTTGCGCAGGGTGTGGCGGTGCACGCCGAGGTCGGCGGCGGCCGACTCCCAATGCCCGTTGGCTTCGAGGTAGGCGCGCAGGGACTCGACCAGGTCGGTGCCATGGCTGGCGTCGTGGTCGGCGAGCGGGGCCAGGACCGTGCGGGCCATCGTGTCCAGGACGCGGCGGGTGGCGTCGAAGGACAGCAGGGAGCGGCCGGTCAGGGCGCCGAACTCGGCGGGTGCGCCACCGCGTTCGGCGGCGGAGGCGGCCAGTTCGGCGGCCTCGGCGGCGGCCACGAGCTCGTCGAGGGGGTGTTCGCCGCTCAGGCCGTAGCGCACGGTGCTGCCGGGGGCCAGGTCGGCGGCGAGTTCCCGGGCGAAGGCCACCGCGGCCACCCCGGGCAGGGCGAGCAGCACCCGGCGATCGCGCACGTGCAGGAACAGGGGGTGCCCGCCGCGCACGGCCATGGTTTCGGCGGTGGCGCGCACGTCTTCGACCGCCTCGGCGGACTCGCAGTCGGCGGCGAGCACACGGATTCGCCCGGCGGCGTCGGCGGCCTGGGCGAGTTGAGTCCAGGCCGGGGCGAGATCGGTTTCGGTGCTGAGCAGCAGGCCCAGCACGGTGCTGTTGAGGCGATGCTGCGCCTCCCACAGCCGGGCCGGCTTTTCGAATGCCAAGGACAGCAACGAATTAGCGTGACCGAGCAGGATCTGTTCGGCGGGGCCGAGCGGGCCGGAGCCGACCACCACCAGGTCGCCGTGCGCGCGACCGCCGACGCCGATGCGCTGATGGGTGACGCCGTTGCCGGGCCTGTCGGCGCGACTGTCCGCCGTGGCGGCCGACTCCGTGGCAAGGGCCTCGCGCACGGTTTCGAGCAGTGCCTCATCGGGCGCGTCGGGGTGTGCGGCGGTCACGCGACCGGCCGAGTCCAGCACCAGCACGGTCGCGCGCAGGGAGGTGGCGAGTTCGCGCACGATGGCCCGCGCGCCCGAGCGCACCAGGGCCCGGGTCATGCGGGGCTGGGCGCGGGCTGCACGCTGGACGGCGTCGGCCTGGATTTGCGCGGCGCGATCGGCGACGCGTTTGACGATGACGGCGAACGGGGTCGGCAGGGGTACCTCGAACAGCGGCAGGCCGAGCTCGTCGGCGGCGGCCACCAGATCGACCGGCACCTCCGGATGCGAGACGCCGATGCCGAAACCGACTGCGGCGACGCCTCTTCGGTGCAGTCCGCGGAGATAGTCCGCGCGGGCGGCGGGTGCGTGCGGCAGTCTCGTACCGGTAGTGAGGACCAGTTCACCGCCGGAGAGCCAGCGGAAGGGGTCTTCGAGTTCGGTGGTGATGACCAGGTCGATCGTGCGTGCGACGCCCGCCGCACCGCCGCGAAGCGGTATCGACAGATCGGGTTGCGCGAGGATCCAACTGACCGGAACCGACACGTTTTCGAGTGTACAAAACGGTGATGGCGCGCCGACTAGATCGACAATCAGGCGCAGTCGGGCCGGTGTGTCACCCGCGTTCGAGGGGCTGACCAGGGCGGGAGAAAGCGTTGCGGAGCGGCACCGGGGTGTTCCCGGACGGTTCGCGGGCGGCCGTGGCGGACGCGGCGAGTCGTCCAGAATTTACATGTAACCGTCGGTTACACATACTTCGAATCCCTGGAAATACTGCGAGGGTGTGCCCGGACGAGGGGCGAATCGAGTTTCAGCATACCCCCGTGCGCCCTGACGTCGACAACTCACCCCTCAATTCGGGAAACCGGGGGTTTTCGTAGATACCTGGTCGGTTTCTTAGGGAGCTTGAATAGAAATTTTCGGCCTGCCAAACTTAGGGTCCGTTCGGTTCGAGTTCGGCAGGCCAGAGATGACATCACCTTCACGTCGCAGCTTCCTGATCGGCGGCGCCGCCGCCGGATCCACCGGTCTCGCCCTCGGATCCTGGGCGCTGCGCGAATCGCCACCCGGTCACGCCGGGGTTCCCGGCACGGGTCCGGCGCAGCGGCACGACGGCGGTCACCACAGCGGCGGGGCGAGCGGGGCCACCTTCCGCAAGGACGCGGTGGTCGACCACGAGCGGAACGGGTTCAACCCCACCGAGACTCTGCGCGACTTCGATTACGGGCGGACCTCCGCGCTGCCCGGCGGGCGGACCCTGCGCGAATGGGACGTGTACGCCGCCGACGAGGAGATCGAAGTCGCTCCGGGCGTTCGCTTTCCGGCCTGGACGCTGAACTCGCGGATTCCGGGCCCCACCCTGCGCTGCCGGGAAGGCGAATTGCTGCGGGTGCATTTCTCCAACGGCTCCGCGCATCCGCACACCCTGCACTTTCACGGAATCCACCCTGCGGAGATGGACGGGGTGCCCGGGATCGGGCGCGGGATCATCAACCCGGGGGAGCGATTCACCTACGAGTTCGACGCCACCCCGTTCGGGCTGCACCTGTTCCACTGCCACGTCGGACCGCTCGCCGAGCACATCGCGCGCGGCATGTACGGCACCTTCATCGTCGATCCGCCGCAACCGCGGCCGCCCGCGGAGGAACTGGTGATGGTCATGCACGGGTACAACACGACCTTCGACGGCGAGGGCAATCAGCTGTACGCGGTCAACGGGATTCCGTTCCACTACATGGTCGAACCGGTCCGGGTGCGGCGGAATCAGCTGGTGCGCATCTACCTGGTCAACGTGCTCGAGTACGACCCGATCAACAGTTTCCACGTGCACGGCAACTTCTTCGAGTACTACCCGACCGGAACCCGGCTGCAGCCAACGGAATTCACCGACACCATCGTGCAGGGGCAGGGTCAGCGCGGGATCTGCGAGATGCGTTTCCCGCACAACGGGCAGTACATGTTCCACGCCCACAAGACCGAGTTCGCCGATCTGGGGTGGATGGGTCTGTTCGAGGTCTCGGAGTAGGTCATGAGCAATCTCGTTCCCACCGGAAAGCCCTGGGCGCTCGCGGTGTTCGCCGTCATCGTGGTGGGCGCGGCGCTGACCGCGCTCGCGCTGCTGGGCGGGCGTTCGCTGCCCGAGCGCACCGGTCCGCCGGTCGAACAGCTCGCCGTGGAGCGCGCCGTGCTCGAGCCCGGGGTGATCGAACTGCGGGTGCGCAACACCGGCGCGGATCCGGTCTCGATCGGCCAGATCTTCGTCAACGACGGGTACGTGGATTTCACCGGCGCGCGCGAGCCGATCGCCCGATTGGGTTCGGAGACACTGCGACTCACCTACCCCTGGCAGGACGGCCAGCCGTACACCGTCTCGATGCTCACCTCGACCGGCCTGGTCATCGAGCACACCATCGACGCGGCGGTGACGACACCGCGGGCGACCGCGTCGTTCTACGGGCTCATGGCGCTGCTGGGCACCTACGTCGGGATCATTCCCGTGGTGCTGGGCATGCTGTTCCTGCCGTTCATGCGCGCCGCGGGCGGGCGGGTCGTGCGCGTGCTGCTGGCGGTGACGGTGGGCCTGCTCGCATTCCTGGCCTGGGAGGGCACCGCGGAGGGGTTCGAACTGGCGGGGGAGTCCGGCGGTGCGTTCGGGGGCGCGGCGCTGGTGATGCTGGGCGCGGGACTGGCGTTTCTGGCGCTCACCGCCGTGGATCAGTGGCTGCGCGCGAAACGCGCCACGGTGACCTCCGGCGCGCCCGCCGACAGCGGGTTGCGCTTGGCGCTCATGATCGCCATCGGCATCGGGCTGCACAATCTGGGTGAGGGCCTGGCGATCGGATCCGCCTACGCCATAGGCGAATTGGCGCTCGGCGCGTTCCTGGTCATCGGCTTCACGATCCAGAACACCACCGAGGGCCTGGCCGTGGTCTCCCCGCTCACCGACAAGCGCCCGCCGATCCCGACCCTGCTGGGCCTGGGCCTGATCGCCGGGGTACCGGCGATCGCGGGCGCGGTCATCGGCGCGACGGTACGCAATGCGGAGTTGTCCGCGTTCCTGCTCGGTGTCGGCGTCGGCGCGATCCTGCAGGTCATCGTGCAGATCGCGCCCGGCCTGCGCGAAAAGACCACCGGGCGAATGGATACCGCGACCCTGACGGGCATCGGGGCCGGGGTGCTGGTCATGTACGCCACCGGGCTGCTGGTGACCGCGTGAGCGGGCCGGTGGTACCCGGCGGCCCGGCGGACACGGATTCCCCGGGCTGCACCATATGCACCCGGCGCACGGTCCTGGCCGGCGCGGGCCTCGCCGCGGTGGCCCTGGCCACCGGCTGCGGATCCGGCCGAGCCCAGCAGGGCCCGGTCCGAGTCGCCGTCACCGACATCCCGGTCGGCGGCGGGCTGATCCTGGCCGCGCATCGCCTGGTCGTCACCCAGCCGGTCGCCGGGACCTTCCACGCGTTCTCCGCGGTCTGCCCGCACCAGGGCTGCTCGGTGAGCGAGATCAACGACGGTCTGATCGAATGCGTCTGCCACGGCAGCCGTTTCGGCATCGATGATGGCGCGCCGCTCCACGGGCCTGCGCGGGAACCGCTGTCCAGGCGAACGACAACGCTCGCCGACGGTCAACTCGTCATCGACTAGCCGGCTCGGATCGGACGTGTTGCGACCTTCGGTGGGCGACCCGGCCATCAGCGCGCGAACCACGCTCTAGTTCGCGCGCCGGACTCGCGGTTCCGGTCAGGCGGTGTGGCGGTACACCGCTACGACGGGGATGTCCCGGGTGGTCTTGACCCTGTAGTCGGCGAACTGGGGCATGAGCTCGACCATGCGGGCGTAGAGCTCGTCGCTTTCGGGGGCGGTGACGAACTCCGCCTTCGCCGCGTAGGTTTCGGTCCCGACCTCCACCGTGAGGCGCTGGTCGGCGCGCAGGTTGTGGAACCAGGCGGGATTCTTGTCGGCGCCGCCGTTGGAGGCGATCAGGATGATCCGATCGCCGTCGGGGACGTAGACCAGGGGGTTGGTGACGGACCGTCCGGACTTCGCGCCGGTGGTGGTGATCAGGACCATGTTGGTGCGGCCTTCGAAGGGACCGCCCACCTTTCCGCCGTTGGCGCGGAATTCCTCGATCACGTTCTCGTTGAAGCTGCTCATCTCGGCCCGTCCTGTCGCAGTGTCTCGCGGTCGGCAACCGGGGCGGCGCGGCGAAAATTCCGGGGCGGCGCTACTCGAATCCGTGGGCCTGCGCGACCAGGTCGAAGAAGACCCAGACCCCGCCGCGGTCGTACGATTCGGGCGCTTCCGACCCGCCCAGGAACGGATAGGGCGTCGCGATGTAGACCTCGTTCTCGGCGAGCGGGCCGAGCCGCTTGCGAATGGCGGCGACGTGGTCCGGTTGCAGGACGTAGGTGATGAAGTCCGGCTCGAAGAGCACGCGGTCGACGAAACCCCCGATGTCGGAATAGGTTCCGAGCGCCTTGGTGCCCGCACTGTAGGGGTCGAGCACCCCGTACTCCCCGGTCCGGGTGCTCATGAGAAACGCGTGCCCGAGATCGGAGTACCCGACGACGCGGTCGTACCGCGGGAAGAGTTCGGCCCAGCCCGGCATGACCTGCTCGAACGGGAAGGGGCCGACCAATTTGAAGGGCACGCTAGTCACTGGCCCCATCCAACCAGAGCCCGGCCGGCAGCATCGCGGCGAGACCGATCACTCGTCCAGGGCCGCGCGAACCAGATCCGCGACCGCCTGCGCGCCGCGCGGGTTCGGGTGCAGGGGGATCGTGGTCGTGGCGCTGATCAGGGGCTCCACCCACCGGCGCGCGGCGGGTTGGCAGCCGTCGTGGCCGGTCACCGCGTTGGCGTCGACGGTCGTCGCGCCCAGTTTCGCGGCCTCTTCCAGGAGCATGACCGAGATGTGGCGCAGGGTCCGGTAGACGTAGGGGACGTCGGCGCGGGCCACGCCGGTCGCGTAACCGCATTCGGCGGTGGTCGCCGGCAGCACCGAGGGGTAGTTCACCGCGACGATGACCGCGTTCGGGGCGCGGTCGCGAATCGCGCGCAGCGCGCCCGCCACGGCGGGGCGGGCCTCGTTCTCCACTCGGGCCGCGAGGGTGTCGGCACCGGTTCCGGTGAACTGGCGCTCGCACGGGTTTCCGACCGGCGTGAACGGGGTCTCCAGCAGCGATACCGCCAGGCAGGGACCGAGGGTGCCGAGCAGGTCCAGGTCGTTCCAGCCCATGGTCACGGTCACCAGATCGGTCTGCGCGTCCAGGCCGTCGAACTGTTTGGCCGCCAACTCCCGCGCGACCGCGCCGCTGCAGGTGTTGTCCACGAACGTCTGCGGGGCGAGCGCCGCCACCAGCCGGTTGGGATAGCTCCCGCGCGAGCGCAGGCACAGCACCGGCCCGTACACGTCGGTGACATCCGCGGTGGCCGCGTACGAATCCCCCAGGGCCACATATTTTCTCACCGCCGGAGCGCTGTGCGCGGGCGCAGCGGCGCACAGCGCCGCACCGGCAACCACAGCCAGAACCAAGGAAAGCTTGCGCATCTCGATCTCAGCCTTCTCGCGACCGACGGAATTCTATTGTCATGCAGCCCATCTGCATGCAGATACATTCGATAGATCCGTGACTGTTCCGAATAATCTCTTGCCCGAGCGCCGGTACACGATGTCGAACCGGCCGCGCTCGGATAACTCTTTCGGCGTCGAACCCCGCGATATTCGCACCGCGTGAGATCGCATCGAAATTGCCGTCGGCGCGCACCGGCCGACACGCCGCGATTCCCCGGCACGTCCAGGAATCAAGTCGAGCGCAACGGTTCCGCCGGGAGCGAACCGGGCAGACCATGGGGACTTCGGTCGACCGGAGGTGCGTTCGGATGGTTGCGACAGGGGGAACCAGTGCGGGGGCGGTACTGCGGGCGGTGCTGGAGGGCGGCGTGGTACCGCGCAGCGCCGTCGCGAAGGTGGCGGGGCTGTCACCGGCGACGGTGACCATGCAGGTTCGGGCGCTGGTGGAGGCGGGGCTGCTGGTGGAGCAGGCCGAGACCGCCAGTCCCGCGGGCATGGGGCGCCCGCATTCGCCGCTGGCCCTGCACACCGCGGGCAACGTGGTGATCGGGGTGCACATCGCCGCCGAGCAGGCGACGGTCACGGTGCTCGATATCGCGGGGGCGGTACGGCTTTCGCATCGTATCCCGCATCCGGGGCTCGATCCCGGGGAGATCCTCGCCGGGGCCGCGGCCGAGGTGCGGCGGCTGCTGAGCGAGCTCAGCGAGCGGGTGATCGGGCTCGGGGTCGCGATCGGCGGGTGGGTGGACAGCTCGGCCGGCTCGGTGATCGATCACGGCTTCCTGCGCTGGCGCAATGTGGCGGTTCGGCAGTACTTCTCCGACCACACCGGCCTGCCGGTGAGCCTGGACAGCCACACCCGGTCCCTGCTGCACGCCGAGCAACTGTTCGGCAAGGTGCGCCATGCCTCGGCGACCGTGGCGCTGTTCGCGGGCAATGTCATCGACGTGGCGTTCGCCGTGCACGGCCGCGTGCACTACGGGCCGCGTTCGGCGGCGGGCGCGATCACCCGGCTGGCCGGCGGCGAGGTGGCCGAGGCGCTGACCGAGTGCACCGATCGCGCGCTGGTGGCGCGAGCGCAGCGGGAGGGCTTGGCGGTCAAGACCATTCCTGATCTCATCGTCGCGGCCGGGCGGCACGAGGTGGCGCGCGAGCTGTTCGCGGGGCGGGCGCGGGTGCTCGGGCGGGCGGTGGCCGTGCTGGTCGATCTGCTGGATCCGGACGCGGTGGTGATCGTCGATCCGGCGCTGGTGCGGGTGCCGGGGGTGCGCGCGGCCTATCTGGACACCGTCCGGCGGTACTCCTCGTGCGAGCGGCCCGAGGAGATCGTCACCGAATCCTCGTTCCTGGGCAAGGTATTGGAAGTGGCGGCCGGAGCAGTGGTTCTGCAGCAGTTGTACAGCGATCCGCTGGCCGTCGTCGCCACACCCGAGGTGGCCGTCCTTTGATTCCGAGTAATTTTAAGTCGAACGAATGTTGCTCGATCGCAGCGTCTTCCAGGACAGTCTCACCATGGAAATGCACGCACCCGCCGGTCGATACGAATTCCTCGATTGTCGATGCCGCCCGAATTTCCGCGAAACTTTCCGGCGATTTCAATCAGGGAGACAACATTGCGAACCACCTTTCGCAGAATAGGTTTGGCGGCGACCGCCGCGGTCCTGCTCGCCAGTGGTTGCGCCACCGATGAGACCGGCGACACCGCGCTGACCGCCGCCCTGCCGACCCAGGTGCCGCCGAACACCGAACTCTCGATCTCGATAAACACCACCCGCATCGCCCTGCAGGCCTCCGGGCAGCTCGGCTCGCTGCCCTTCACGGTGTCGGACTGGCCCGCGCTCTCGGCCGGACCCGATGTGATCCAGGCCTTCCGGGGCGGCTCGGTGGACGTGGCCAGCAACGCGGGCATCCCGCCGATCCACGCCCGGGCCACCGGCGTCGATGCCAAGATCGTCGGCGTCAAGGTGCGCACCACACCGGCATACAAGCTGGCCACCGCGCCCAAGTCGGGTATCAACTCGATTCAGGACCTGCGCGGCAAGAAGATCGGGTTCTCGCCCGGCCAGGCCCAGGGCGTGGTCGTACTGCGCACCCTGCAGGCCGCCGGGCTCACCCCCAAGGACGTCCAGCTGGTGGAACTGAACAGCCCCCAGTTCCTCACCGCGCTGCAGGGCGATCAGATCGATGTCGCCCCGCTGTTCGAGCCGCAGCTCACCAAATACATCAACCAGTACGGTGATCAGGGCGCGAAGGCGGTCGTCACTCCCGCCGTGGACGCGCTGACCGTGCTGTGGGCCCCGACCGCGGTCCTGCAGGATTCCTCGAAACTCGCCGCCGTCACCGAATTCGTGAAGATCTGGGCACGCGCGGATATCTGGACCTGGGAACATCCCGAAGAATGGGCCGACGCGTATTACGTGAAGGACCAGAAGGTTTCGCCCGAAGAAGCCAAGCGCATCATCGGCAACATCGAACGCCCGTATTACCCCGCGAAATGGGATGACGCCATCAAGTGGGAGCAGGAAACGGTCGACCTCGTCACGGGCTCCGGCTATTTCGGTAAGAGTTTCGACGCCGCGACGCTGTTCGACCGACGCTTCGAGGGTCTCGCCACCGACGCCGTTCCGGCCACCTACCGAGAGAAGGTGCGGTCATGACGCTCGCGATTCCCCGGATTTCGATCGCCTCCGCCCCCGCGAGCGACGGCTTCGTCGATCGGCGCCGCCTGCGCCGGCTCGGGCTGCGCAAGGCCGTTCCCTTCGCCCGGTTGCTCGGGGTCGCGGTGCTGGTCGGCGCGTGGGCGGCAGGATCCCACTTCGAACTGCTGGACGAGCGCAAACTGTCCGCGCCGTGGACCGTGCTCACCACCGGCTGGGAACTGTTCCGCGACGGCAGCCTGGCCGAGAACGTGTCCGCCTCGCTGAGCCGGGCGCTGATCGGGCTGGGCATCGGCGTGGTCGTGGGTACGGTGCTGGCATTGATCGCCGGGCTGTCCCGGTTCGGCGAATCCCTGGTCGACGGGCCGCTGCAGCTCAAGCGCGCGGTGCCGACGCTGGGCCTGATCCCGCTGATGATCCTGTGGCTGGGCATCGGTGAGTCGTTCAAGATCGTGCTGATCACCTTCGGGGTGATCGTGGCCATGTACATCCAGACGCACGCCTCGCTCACCACCATCGACAAGCGGTTCGTGGAACTGTCCGAGGTGCAGGGTGTTTCGCGTGCGGAGTTCATCGTCCGCGTGGTGATACCGGGCTCGCTGCCGGGCTTCTTCCTGGGGCTGCGGCTCTCGGTCACCGGGGCCTGGCTCTCGCTCATCGTCGTCGAATCCGTGAATGCCACAGACGGATTGGGCAAAATGATGTACAGCGCGCAGAACTACGGTCAGGCCGATGTCATCCTGGTCGGCCTGGTCATCTACGGCGTCTTCGGACTCGTTTCCGACGCCGCCATCCGGCTGCTCGAGCGCAAGGTGCTGTCATGGCGTCAAACGATCGCGAATTAGGCGTCCAGACCCGGGATCTCACCAGATCCTTCGGTGACCGGACCATTCTGGACGACATCACGCTGACCATCCCGCCGGGACAGTTCGTGGCCCTGCTGGGGCGCAGCGGGTCGGGCAAGAGCACGCTGCTGCGCGCGCTGGCCGGGCTCGATCACGACGTGAACGGCTCGGGATCGCTGCGAGTGCCGTCGAAAACCTTTGTGGTGTTCCAGGATTCGCGGCTGCTGCCCTGGCAGCGGGTCCTGGCAAACGTGCTGTTCGGGCAGCCGCGATCGCGGCGCGCCGCGGCCACCGCGCTGCTGGGCGAGGTCGGGCTGGCGGGCCGGGAACGGGCCTGGCCGAACGAGCTCTCCGGTGGCGAGCAGCAGCGGGTCGCACTGGCCCGCGCCCTGGTCGGCGAACCCGATCTGCTGCTGGCCGACGAGCCCTTCGGCGCGCTGGACGCCCTGACCCGCATCCGCATGCACGAGCTGCTGCGTGATCTGGTGCGCCGGCACACCCCGGCGGTCCTGCTGGTCACCCACGACGTGGACGAGGCGATCACGCTCGCCGAACGCGTGCTGGTGCTGGACGCGGGCCGACTCACCGTGGATCTGCCCATCGAACTGCGCGGCGACCGCGATCCCGGTGACCCGGAATTCCAGCGCATCCGCCGCACCCTGCTGACCGCGCTGGGCGTCGTCCCGGCCGGTGTGTGAAAGGACCTACATGTCGAAACAGTTGCACCTCAACGCATTCCTGATGTCGACCGGACACCACGAGGCCTCGTGGCGGCTCCCGGAATCGGACCCGCACTCGAACACCAAGATCGAGCACTACGTGCATCTGGCCCGGATCGCCGAGCGCGGCAAGCTCGATTCGATCTTCTTCGCCGACAGCCCGGTGCTGTTCGGCGACACCGGCCGCCGGCCCAGCGGCAAGCTCGAGCCCACGGTGCTGCTGACCGCCATCGCGGTGCAGACCTCGCGTATCGGGCTCATCGCCACCGCCTCCACCAGCTACAACGACCCGTTCAATCTGGCGCGCCGCTTCGCCTCGGTCGACTGGGTGTCCAACGGCCGGGTCGGCTGGAACATCGTCACCACCGCCGGAGCGGACGCCGCCCGTAATTTCGGGCTCGACGACGTGCCGGACCACAAGCTGCGCTACGAGAAGGCCGCGGAGTTCGTGGACGTCGCGACCAAACTGTGGGACAGCTGGGCCGACGACGCGGTGCTGGCCGACAAGGAATCCGGCATCCACACCGATTCGGCCAAGGTGCGGGCCATCGAGCACGAGGGCCGGTTCTTCAAGGTCGCCGGGCCGCTGAACCTGCCGCGCTCCCCGCAGGGGTATCCGGTGCTGGTGCAGGCGGGTTCGTCGGAGAACGGCAAGGAGTTCGCCGCCCGCTACGCCGAGGCGGTGTTCACCGCGCAGCAGACCCTCGAGGACGGGCTGGAGTTCTACGCCGACGTCAAGCGCCGGGCCGCGGCGTTCGGGCGCGATCCCGAGTCGATCAAGATCCTGCCCGGAATCGTGCCGGTCATCGGGGACACCGAGGAGCACGCCCGGGAGCTGGACGCCGAACTCGAGCGACTCATCTCGCCCGAGTACGCCAAGCGGCAGCTGGCCAAGGTGTGGGGGATTCCGGTGGAGAACCTGGACCTGGACAGTCAACTGCCGGACGATCTGCCGTCCGAGGACGAGATCCAGGGCGCCAAGAGCCGGTTCACGCTGATCGTGAATCTCGCTCGGCGCGAGAACCTCACGCTGCGCCAGCTGATCGGGCGGCTCGGCGGCGGTCGCGGGCACAAGACCTTCGCCGGAACCGCGGTGCAGGTCGCGGACATCATCGAGGAGTGGTTCACGCGCGGGGCCGCCGACGGGTTCAACATCATGCCCGCCGTGCTGCCCTCGGGACTGGATCGTTTCGTGGACGAGGTCGTGCCGATCCTGCAGCAGCGCGGGCTGTTCCGCACCGAGTACAGCGCGTCGACGCTGCGCGGGCACTACGGGCTGGAACGGCCCGAGAACCAGTACGACGTCGTGCCGCCGGTCGCCGAACCGCTCGCGGTCGCCGGATGAGTCCGGACTCCGACTGTCTCGATACCGCGGCCTCCGTCCTGGAGGCCGCGGCTTCGGCGTTCGCGGGGCCGGTGAGTTCGGCTGCGCCGGAACGATGTCCGGGTGTACGGAACGCGCAGATCCCGCCGCGGTTTCCGGCGGCGCGCGCCCGCGACGCCCCCGGCCGCACACCGATGTCAGACAGCAGGAACGCCGGGCCGGGTGGCGCGGTATCGGATAGCAGCGCCGGGTCGGGTGCGGAAGTTAGCGGGTTGGTGTGAAGAACGGTGAGTTGAGCGTGCCCGGAGTGGACGGCGCGAATGCGCAGGGGCCGGGCTGGATTCGGTATTTGTTGCGGCGGTGTGCCGAACATCGGCGGACCGTGGTCACGACCATCGTCGGTGCGGTGCTGGCCGCGATCGCGACGGCGGGATTGCCGTTGATCGTGCGGCACGTGGTCGACACGCTCACGGTGGGCGCGGCGTCGGTGCTGCCGTGGGCACTGCTGTTGCTCGGGGTCGGGGCCGGACGGTTCGCGGCCAGCTACGCGCGCCGCACCGGGTCGTCGCGGCTGTCGCTGGATGTGCAGCACGATCTGCGGCGGGATCTGTTCGCGGCGCTGCTGCGGTTGAACGGGCGGCAGCGCTCGGGGCTGTACACCGGGCAGGTGGTGAGCCGGGCGATCACCGACGTGACGCTGATTCAGATGTTCCTGCAACTGGTTCCGATGGTCGGCGGGAACGCGGTGCTGCTGGCGGCCTCGCTGATCCTGATGGCGACCATGTCCCCGGCGCTGACCGCCATCGCGCTGCTGGTGATACCGGCGCTGTGGTTCATCACCCAGCGCAGCCAGCGCGAACTGTTCCCCGCCAACTGGGACGCGCAGGCGCGGGCCGCCGAGGTCGCCATGCGGGTCGAGGCCGCGGTGACCGGGGTGCGGGTGGTCAAGGGGTTCGGGCAGGAATCGCACGAGCTGGACGGGCTGGCCGCCTCGGCGCGCGATCTCTACCGGTCGCGGCTGCGGATCACGCGGATCACCAGCCGGTACATCCCGGCGCTGCAGACGATTCCGGCGGTCGGGCAGGCGCTGGTGCTGATCGTCGGCGGGCTGCTGGCGTTGCAGCAGTCGATCACGCTGGGCACGTTCCTGGCGTTCATGACCTATCTGGGGTCGTTCGTGCATCCGATTCGCATGTTCTCCATGCTGCTGACGGTGAGTCAGCAGGGGAAGGCTTCGCTGGATCGGGTGCGTGAGGTGATCGAGACGCCGGTCGCGGCGGAATCGCGGCCGGCGGGGGAGCCGAGAGCGACCACGGCGGCCGATGGCGCGCCACGCATCGAATTCCACGGTGTGCGTTTCGGATTCGAGGATCAGCCGCCGGTGCTGGACGGGCTGGATCTGAGGGTGGAACCCGGGGAGACCGTGGCGATCGCGGGCACCGCCGGGTCCGGGAAGTCGGTGCTCGTGCAGTTGCTGCCGCGCCTGTTCGATCCGGACGCGGGGCGGATTTCGCTGGACGGCATCGATATTCGTGCGATTCCCGAGCTGCGGGCGCAGGTCGCCATGGTGTTCGAGGATCCCGCGCTCATGGCGGACACCGTGCGGGCCAACGTGGCCTACGGTGTGCCGGACGCGACCGAGGAGCAGGTCTGGCATGCCCTGCGCCTCGCGGCGGCCGACGAGTTCGTGGCGGCGCTGCCCGAGGGGCTCGAGACCATGATCGGCGAACGCGGGCAACGGCTTTCCGGCGGTCAGCGCCAGCGACTGGCGCTGGCGCGCGCCCTGATCACCGACGCGCCGATCCTGGTGCTGGACGACGCCACCTCCGCCATCGACGCGCAGGTCGAGGAGCAGATCTTCGCGCGGATCGCGGCCGAGGTGCGCCGGCGCACCACCATCGTGGTGGCGCATCGTATTTCGACGCTCGCGCTGGCCGATCGCGTCGCGGTGCTCGACGGCGGGCGGATCGCCGAGCTCGGCACGCTGCACGACCTGCAGCGCTCGGGCGAGTTGTTCCGCACGCTGTTCACCCCGCCGGATCCGGTCGGCATCGCCGAGGAGCTCGACACCGGACGGGCGGGTGTGCCGACCGCCGGGCTGTGGGCGCACACCGAGGCCGACGGTGACGAATCGCGGACCCTGGAGCAGATGGCCAAGGCGTTCTCCCAGCGGGCCGCCGGTGCGCCCGGGCCGATGGGCGGGCAGGTCGGCGGTGGGATGATGTCGAGCGCGCCGCCGAGCGGGGACGTGCGGGCGCTCATCGACGGGCTGCCGCCGGTGTCCGGGGAACCCGAAGTGCCCGAGCATTTTTCGCATACGCCGGATACGCGGTTCGATCTGCGTGGTCTGCTGCGGCCGTTCGCGCTGCCGCTGCTGGCGGGGCTGGGGCTGGTCGCGCTCGACGCACTCGCGCAGATTCTGATTCCGTTCCTGGTGCGCTACGGCATCGACCACGGGGTGCTCGCGGGGGCGCGGGACGTGCTGCTGATCACGGCGGCGCTGGCGCTGGTCGTGGTGGCGGTGGACTGGGCGATCACGGTCGCGCAGGTGCGGGTCACCGGGCGGGCCGGGGAGCGGCTGCTGTACGGGCTGCGGGTCAAGGTGTTCGCACAGTTGCAGCGGCTGGGATTGCAGTTCTACGAGCGCGAACTGTCCGGGCGCATCATGACCCGCATGATCACCGACGTGGACGGGTTGTCCACGTTCCTGCAGACCGGGCTGGCGGTCGCGCTGACCAGCTCGCTCACCATAGCCGGGGTGCTGGTGGCGCTGGTGGTCATCGATGCCGGGCTGGCGCTGGTGGTCGTGCCGCTGCTGCCGGTGCTGGTGGTGGCGACCGTGTGGTTCCGGCGGGCCTCGGTGCCCGCGTACAACCTGGCGCGCGAGCAGGTCAGTGCGGCGAACGCGTATCTGCAGGAGAACGTCGACACCATCGCGGTCACCCAGGCCTACCGCCGGGAGGCGGTGAATCAGCGCGAGTTCGAGCGGCGCTCCTGGGGGTACCGGCAGGCGCGGCTGCACAGCCAGACGCTGATGGCGATCTTCTTCCCGTTCGTGGAGATCATGTCGGTGATCGCGACCGTCGCGGTGCTGGCGGTCGGGGTGCACCAGGTGCGGGACGACGCGCTCACCGCGGGGACGCTCATCGCGTTCCTGCTGTACATCGATCTGCTGTTCGCGCCGATTCAGCAGCTGTCGCAGGTGTTCGACAGCTACCAGCAGGCGGTGGTGGGGGTCGAGCGGCTGGCGGTGCTGATGCGGGAGCCGGTCGCGACGCCGGACGCGGACGAGCCGGTCGCGGTGGAACGGCTGGCCGGTGCGATCGAATTCCGTTCCGTGGGTTTCGCTTACGACCCCGCGGGCAAGCGGGTGCTGTCCGGGATCGACCTGCGGATCGAGCCCGGTCAGAAGGTGGCGGTGGTGGGTGAGACCGGTGCGGGCAAGTCGACGCTGGTGAAACTGCTTGCGCGCCTGTACGACACCAGCGAAGGGGCGGTGCTCGTCGACGGCGTCGACATCCGGCGGTACGGGCTGCGCGACTATCGCAAGCGGCTCGGTGTCGTTCCGCAGGAACCGTTCCTGTTCGGCGACACGGTGCACGAGGCGATCGCGTACGGCAAGACCGATGCCACGCCCGCCGACATCGAATGGGCGGCACGGGCGGTCGGCGCGCACGAGATGATCGCGGCGCTCGAGCACGGGTACCGCCAGCCCATCGGCGCGCACGGGGCGAGCCTGTCGGCCGGGCAGCGCCAGCTCCTGGCGCTGGCCCGGGCCCAGCTGGTCGAGCCGGACATTCTCATTCTCGACGAGGCCACGGCGTCACTGGATCTGGCGACCGACGCGCGGGTGCGGGCGGCGGTGGATGTGCTGACCACCGGGCGCACCACGGTGGTGGTGGCGCATCGGCTGGCCACCGCGGCCGACGCCGATCTGATCGTGGTCGTGGGCGAGGGGCGGTTGCTGCAGACCGGGCGGCATGCGGAGTTGCTCGCCGAAGACGGTCCGTACCAACGGCTCTGGGCCGCGTATGTGGGTGAGGAGGTCAATGCTCCCGCCCGGTAGGCGGATCGATTCCTGCGCTGCGGTACCGGTTTTCGCGCGAGTCGGGCGTCCCGTTCGGGGGCGGCCGGCTCGCGGCATATCCGGTGATCATGCTCGGGGTATCGGTGCGCGCGATCGGGACCGAACGCCCCTGATCCGGTCCCGGGAGCTGTCATCCTGAACGGGCGGGACGGCGTCCGCCGGTCCGCACGCGTGGCATCCGGGGGAGCACCCATGAACGCAGCCACCGACCAACCTCCCACTTTCGAGAACTCGCCCGGCCTGTGGGGTCTGATCCGGGACCTGTTCGGCGACAACCCCTGGGTGATCCTGCTGGCCGGCCTCCTGAGCTGGACGATCCTGATCGTCGCCACGCACCGCGCCGCCACGCAGGGCACGAGCACGGTCACCGCCCTGCGAACCGGCCCCCGCCGCCTGCGCGCGGCCCTGCGCCTGCTGTCCGCCGCCCTCCTGCTGTGCCTGCCCGCCGCCTGGCTCGTCACGACGGTGATCTGGGGCAACTACCTGATGTACGTCGCCACCCACTATTTCGTGGACACCCCCGCGAAGCCGCCGTCCTGGCTGTCCCTGACCCCCGGTTCGGCCGTCAGCGCCGGCTACGCGGTCCTGGTCTGCGCCCTGACCACCGCGGCGTTCCTCTCGGCCGCGAAATCCGAGGCCCTGTCCACCGCGGCCTTCCTCGGCGCCTGGCCCGCCCTCCCCGCCGCGGTCCTGACCCTGACCCACCGCACCACCCCCGCCCCCACCTGGACGACCCCCTCCGCCGCCCTGTTCGTCACCGGCTACGTGCTGGCCCCGATAGCGGTAACCCTCTGCCTCCGCCTGTGCGCGTCGAAAACCTGACTCTGCGACAATGCATCCCATGAGCGAGCAGGGCGGCGGCCTCATCGTGTGGGACGTCGATGGCACCCTCATTCCCGCCGATCTGCGATGGCTCCGCAGAGCCGTGGCAGGCACGTACGGGCTGACCGAAGCGGATGTCGTATTCCCCGGCGCCCGCGTGCACGGGTACACGGACGAGTCGATCGTGGTGGATACCGCTGTGGCGTCCGGCATTTCACCAGAGGCAGCGGAAAACGGGATCGAGCGGTTCGCGGCCGAACTGGCTCGGGTGATGGCCGCGGGGGAGCGAGAGCTAGCACGCGACCAGGCCGCTTATCCCGGTGCCGAGGCCACACTGCAGGCCCTGCACGACAGGGGCCACATTCAAACCGTGTTGACCGGAAACCTTCGATCGGCGGCCGAGATCAAACTCCGCGTAACCGGTTTGAACTCGCACCTGGACCTGGGCATCGGAGCCTTCGGATCCGATGCCCGAGACCGCTTCGACCTCCCCGCGATCATCGCCGGACGTTACTCGGCCGAATACGGAACCCTGTTCGATCCCACACGCACCGTCATCATCGGCGATGCGCCGAACGACATCGCGTGCGCCCGGCACGCGGGCCTTCACGTTGTGGTCGTGACGCACCGGGCCGGCCGGGAGGACCTTGCTCGCCATGCGCCCGACGCCATAGTTACAGCGCTGCAACCGGATACGGTGGTCAAGACTGTCGAAGAACTCTTCGGGTAGGCATCGGCCTCAGCGTCGCGCGTAGGTGGCTACACGCTGTGCAAGTTCGCGGACCGGCCTTTCTGTCCGCCACGGCTCCAACCGCTCGACGGCCCGGCGCGCCCGCTCCAACCCGCGTCGATTTCCCATCGCTGCCAGACTCCCGTACGTCTCACCGAGTAACCGGCAGCCTTCCTCCAGTTCACGGTTCAGCGCGTAGGCGCTCGCGAGGTCGACCTGCGCCGCCAATCGGACATTCAGATTTCCGGGGTCGGTGTCTCGAACCGTTGGTTCCAACGCCGCGATCGCCTTGCGTGGTTCGTCGAGGAACAGCCGGCAGGTTCCCTCATAGACCCTGAGGCGGGTGGAATTCCAGTCACTGAAGAGGCCGGATGTGGCGGTGTCGTCGATGTCGTCCACCGCTCGGCGGGCCACCCGCAAGCGGTTCTCGCACTCACTTCGCAGGTCGAGAACCGCGTAGTGCTGAGCTTGTTCGGCAGCGATCCTGGCTCGCGCGGCGGGCGGCAGACTGTCGCTGAACTTGGCCGCGTCCCGGAGCAGTTGGAGACCACTGACAAGGTCGCCTTCCGCGCCGATCAACGTGGCTGCATCCGAACGCAGGTTGCTTTCGAAGATCCGGGCTACCCCGCTGAGCAACCGATGACCGAGTCTGTCGGCCAATCGCCGTGCATAGACGCAATTGGCCAACGCCATCGGCCGATCGCCGACGGCACTCCACAGGCGACTGGCAACGATGGACGTCTCGCCCAGAAGTGTTCCGAGTCGAGTTCTCGTTCGGTCGTCACCCGCGGCGCGGAACAGTTCGGCCACCGAATCTCGGTGCGTCGCGATCAAGCCGACCAGAGCCTCGGGCGCGATGCTCTGACGCTGGCTCGCCAGCAGCCGGGTCACCGCGGTGAAGCTCGCGATCGTCTGCTCGGTGATTGCCTTTGATCGGACGAGCGACTCGACCGGATCGAGCGTCAGTGGCACCGCGTCCGAACGCTCGTCCCATGCATCAAGCCCGACTTCCCCTGTGACGACATGCTTTTCGAACGACAGCCGTGGCGCGTTGGCCTGAGCGCGAATAGCGACCAACTCACCGCGTGCTCCCAGCGCGGCATCGAGGGCGGCGATCAATTCGACGGAGGGGAGGTTCGAGTCCTCCCATTCGGTCATCGAGACGTACTGACGCGAGTAGCCGATCTGGGTTGCGAGCACCCTCTGGCTCAAACCCGCCTCGATCCGGCGGGTCTTGATTTCGCGCGCCAATCGGTCGGCGATGGTCGCCGAACTCCGCTCGTACTCGGCATGTGGGTCACTCATCGTCACCGCGGTCCATTCCCACATTCTCGGTGATCCGCCGGGGTGGCAAGTCGCTCTTTCCGTTAGTTGCCACCTTCTCGCATATGGCTCGGGCGCGGTCTTCTTGAACCGACAAGGGGATGACTTCGGACCGGGAGGGCACTCGCGATGAGGATGCTTCCGACAGCACTCGGGTATGTCGACGAGGATGTGTCGGGCGGCGCCGTGCACTGGGACCGGGCGCAGGTGTGCCGTCTCGCGGCTCGACTCGGATACGCGCTCGTCTGGCCTTCGGGGCATTCACTGATAGCGCTCGCAGATCAAGCGCGTGGCGCAGACGTCGACGCGGTGCTGGTGCCGTCCCCGCTGCATCTGAACAGCTCGGCGGTCGATCGGGTCGTGGACATATGCGATGTCGAAGTCGTCACTCCCCGAATGACTTTCACGCGTGCGCGAGGGGTGTTCCATACATGGCCGGCCTGACACCCCTCACGATGCCGGACTTCGCGGTACTCGGCGCTTTGAACCTGTCCGAGTCGCCGCTGAGCATCGACGAAATCGTGAGAGTCGTGTCGCTTCCGCAGGCCGGTCCGAGCCCTTCGCTGAATCTCGAATCCGCGCGTCGCGTCACGAACCGACTGCGGTCGCGAGGACTGATTCAGTACGACGTCGGGGTGGGCTGGTCCGCGACATACCGTGGGCGAGTCCTCTGGGCGGGCAAAGGGAAGCGATTCACACTCTGAGAATTCTGTCGAAGCGATTCACGAACAACGCCTTTCGAGGAGGTTCTGTTGCTGGCTACCTCCGGGAACAAGCGACCCGAGCCGGTGTGTGGAAGGTGGCGGTTCGAGGTTCGGGGCGGGGGTTGCGTGGCGTTCGAAGGCGTCGAGGACCTCGGTGTGGTTGCGGGCACCTCTATGCGCATAATGCCACGCCATAGGCGTGGGCCTTGCCGCCCGGTGCCTGGATCTCGGATCGGTGCCGCGCGCAGCCGTCCCGACCTGTCGGAACAGATCGGAACGGCTGCGCAGCCGCGTACGGTGTCCTCCGGGGTCAGCGAGCTGATTGCAGGCAATCCGCGGGTGGGTCACCCACCGTCGGAGTGATCAGACACCTTGCGGCACTGACACTCTCATTTCAGGTGTCGGGCGAAGAAGCGGTTTCCCGCCTCGCCTTCGAAGGCCGGGACGCCGGTGTGCCCGCCCATGTTGGCGTGCAGCGTCTTCTCCTTGGAGCCGAAGGCGTCGAACAGGTCCAGGGCCATCTGCCGGTCGTTGCCTTCGTCGTCCCATTGCAGCAACACCTGCAACGGGATGCTGACCCGAGCGGCCTCCTCGAACATCGAACGCGGTACGTAGCTGCCCGCGAAGAGCAGTGCGGCGGCGATGCGGGGTTCGACCGCCGCCAGGCGCAGGCCGAGCGCGATCACCCCGCCGGAATAGCCGACCGGGCCTTGGATGCCGGGCAGGGCGAGCAGCTCGTCCAGCAGGGCCCGCCATTCCGGGACCGCCTGGTCGACGAGCGGGAGGACGAGCCGGTCGACGATGTCGTCGGTGACCGGATCGCCCGCCGTGAGTGCCGTGCGCAGGTCGGCGCGAGCCTGGTCGGCGGATTCGGAACGCGGGCGGTCGCCGGCGCCGGGCAGCTCGATGGTGGCCGCGACGTAGCCGTTCGCCACGGCATCGCGGGCTCGGCCGGCCACGCGGGGATACATCGCGCGGAGGCCGCCCGGATGGCCGATGAGAATCAACGACCTGGGCGTGGAATCGGATTCGGGAGTCCACAGGATGCCGGGGATCTCGCCGAGGGTGAACTCGCGCTCGATGACGCCGTCGAGCCGGTTCTCGGAAATGAAGTGCATGGTCGTGCCTTTCGGGAGTGCGTGGCGCTCCCGGACGACCTATCGCCCGACCATGACCCGAGAGGGGAGCACCCATGTCGATACAGCGTTCACGGGTATCACCTCCCTGTTCTCTCGCACGGTCGAGCAGAAGGGTAGCAGTGCGGGGTTGGGGTGGCCAAAGGGTTTTCGGCGGGGCTCACCGGCGGTCGATGTACTCCATGTACGCGGTCCCGGCGATCGCCCGCCCGGCGAATGTCCCGGTGTAGTCGTAGCTCCCGACGAAACCGGCCCCGAGGCCGTAGCTGTAGTCGTGGTTGCTCACGCCGTCGATCGAGATCAGCGGGTTTCCCCGATCGTCGGCGACCCGCCAGCTCAGCTGCTCGGGCAGGCGCATGATCGAACCGGTGGGTGTGGTCCGATCCAGGTGGCGGCCGACCGTGAACTCGAAACCCCGGGTGTGAACGCTGCCGTGGTCGCCGAGTCCGCGCACGTAGACCCGTCGCTGGATCGGCAGGCCCGCCGGTCCGAGGACCTGCACCAGCAGCACCTGGGTCCGCTCGTCGATGTTCAGCACGTGGTAGGTGAAGAACGGCACCGGTATGTTGGCCCGCGTGCCGGGAGCGACGCTGTGCAGGCCGACGCCGGTGGCGTACTCGACCGTGCACAGGGTGTCGACCGGAAGGACGCCGTGCCGGTCGGTGATGGTGCCGCGGCAGCGGGCGAGCACGCTCCAGTGGTCGTACAGCCCCGGGATGTGGGCGAAGTGCGACACCACGTCGGTGGCGTCGATCTCGAGGTCCACCTCGACCTCCGGGTGCCGGCGACGCAGCGCGAACTTCGGGTAGGCGCCCTCGATGAGGAGCTCGTCACCGAACTTCAAACGCGATCCGTCGGAACGGAATTCACAGTCCTTCACGATCTCGTGGACGAAGAACTGGCCGTCGGTCATCGACCCGGTCGCCGAGCTGACGTACACGGTGTCCGCCGGGGTCGAGGTGATCGCGTGGTCGTTGGCGAAGATCGCCACCCCCGGGGTGCCGAGAATCGACATGACCCCGAAGAATCGGTGCGGCGCGGGCAGATCGGGCACCATGACGCCGTAGTGCGCCCAGTTCTTCAGCCGCCCGCTCGGCGTGGACATGGAGGTGGCCGGGTCGAACGGCCGCCCGTTGCGGCCCCCGGTCCGGTTGATGATCCCGGCGATCCGCTCGATGCTCGTGACGCTGTCCATTGCCGCCTCCACTGTTGGTGTTACTGACAGTACCGGATACATATGGGCCTGAAATACATGCCTGTGATCGGCGGCGTCGACTGGTTAGTCGGTGTACTTTCCCAGCGCATCGTGCACTTCACGCAGACCTGGGCGGGTGAAGAGCTTGGGATCTCCCCAGGGCAAGGTCGCGCTGTCGGGGCAGGTGGAATTAAGGTCGCCGCGCACGAGCTCGCGCGCGACCACTCGGCCAGTCCGGCTTTCCTGCAGTGCACGGAAAGACAAGCGCCGGTACAGCTCCGGAAAGCCGAACGCGACCTGATCCGTAGACCGTAAAGATCGCGGCTAGAGGTGGGGTGGCGGCCCAGCGAGAGCGCCGCGGAGATCTTCGACATCGCGATAGTGGACCGCGGTCATGCCGACACTGCGGGCCGCGGCGACGTTGGACTCGGTGTCGTCGACGAACAGGCAGCGCCGGGGCGGGACCGCGAGGCGTTCGGTGGCCAGGAGGTAGAGGCGGGGATCGGGTTTTGTCAGGCCCACCCGGGCGCTGTTGATCAGGAGGTCGGGAAGATCGTGCAGGCCTTGGCGGCGGAGGTCCTGTTCCAGGCGGGTCGTGCCGTTCGAGACCAGGGCGACCAGGGCGTTCCCGCGGGCGGCGCGCAGGAGGCCGACCGCTTCGGTGTCGATGCGCGGCTGCAGATTCGACCACGCGGTGACGGCGGCGTGGGCGCGCTGGCGGGACCCGAAGCGGACCGCTATGTCGGCGGCGGTCGCCGCGCGCCACTCACCGTCGGTGATCTCGCCGGTGATGGCGGGCAGCAGGCGGGCGGGGGCGAAGGCGCTGGCCGCGAGTGCGCCTCGGGGGAGCTGGTTTTCGCGTTCGATGTGGTCGGCGGGTGGCCAGATGCGCAGGACGCCGTCGATATCGCAGAGCACCGCGTCGTAGGGCCGGTGCGAGCCGGCTGCCGAGTCGGGCGCGGCGTTCGCGCGGTCGCGATAGCTGCGCGGGTCTCGGGAGGGCACATATCGACTCTACGGAGAACTCGTTTCGTCGGTCAGTTCGTAGACGCCGGAGGCGAGTTCGAGCGATGCGGCGGTGCGGATCGCGGCGTCGGCGAGGGCTATGCGCGGGGACGGCGGGAGGGTGTCGGGGTAATAGGTTGCGGGGCCGTGGAATTGGCCGTAGCGCAGGACTACGCCACCGGCCGCCAGGACGGCGGATTCCAGGAAGTCCTTGGCGGACAGGCTTTCTCCGGTCATGGTCCAGGCGACGCTCTGGGCGATGAACCGGGGGGCGCCGGCGGCGTGCGCGGCGGCGAGCAGGTTGGTGGTGCCTTCACGGCGGATGCGGGCGTTGGCGGAGCGACCCGTGGGGAGGTCGGCGGCGTTGTCGGGGAGGTCGGTCAATTGGTGCATGACCAGGTCGGGGGCGAAGGCGACCACGGCGCTGGTGAGGGCCGCCGGATCGAAGGCGTCGCAGATCACCGGTTGAGCGCCCGCTTCGGCCAGGATCCGGGCCTTGTCCGCAGAGCGGGTCATGCCGGCCACCTCGTGGCCCGCGGCGACGAGTAGGGGGACGAGGTGGGCGCCGAGGACGCCGCTGGCGCCTGCCAGAAAGATCCGCATAGTTATCGAGGCTAAGGGAATGGGTCAGCGGGGATCGACGAGGGCCGCTATGTCGGTGAAGCCGCGGCGGACCGCGTGGTCGAAGGCGGTGCGGCCGTTGGCGTCTCGGATGGTGAGGTCCGCGCCGTTGTCGACCAGGACGCGGACGATGTCGCGGTAGCGCGGACCGCCATCGCCGTAGTAGACGGCTTCCAGCAGCGCGGTCCAGCCCAGGTCGTTGACATGGTCGATGTCGATACCGGTTTGCCGGAGCACCTCCCGGACGTAGTTCAGGTGCCCCTTCTCGGCGGCGGGGATCAGCGCGTTGCCACCGAACCGGTTGGGCAGGGTCAGGTCCGGATCGAGCGGGAGCAGGGCCTCCATCATCGGGACGCTGCCGGTGACACCCGTGTTGACCCACGGGGTTTCGCCGCGAGCGTCCTTCGCGTCGGGGTCGGCCCCGAATTCGAGCAGGACCTGCGCGACGGAAAGATCGTCGGATAGGACGGCGAGCATCAGCGGGGTGCGGCCGCCGGTGTCGCGGGTGTCGACCTGGGCGCCCCGGGTGAGCGCGGCGCGGACCGCGGCGGGATCGTGGTCGTTCGCGGCCTGGAGCAGGGCGCGGTTCTGCGCGACGGGAATGGCGAGCGGGTCGGGGGATGTGGCGGGCGACTCGCGGGATGCGCTGTTCGGCCCGGTGGTCGACTCGCTCGATGACCGGCGTTCTGCCAGGTCGGCGCCGGGGTCGGGTGTGCACGCGGTCAGCAGGACCGCGCCGCTGAGCAGTGCGATGCCGTAGGCGAGCCCACGCCGGTGTCCAGTGCTCATGTCCACTGCTCCGTTCGACGGGTAAAACTGTCGACTCCATGCTGCGGACTCGGGGCGAACGGCACATCGACGCGTCGGATGGAATGCGCTCGCGGTTCGGCCGACGGCGGGGTCAGCCGATCGGCTGACCCCGCTGCCGCGTTGTGGAGCGCCGTACCCGGCCCGGGCGCGGCACCGATCGCCGATGCTGTAGCACTGCACAGGCGATCGGCCGCCGCGATTCCGCCTACCGGTCGCAGCGTGGCCGGCTGCCCTCCGGCCACGCACTCAGCAGTTCGGGTTGTTCATGATCTTGATCTGGGTGACGGTCTTGTAGAGCAGGGTCGCGTAGTTCGGGGTGATGCACTGGGTCGAGTTGTCGGAGAACTTCAGCAGGGCGCCGTCGTCGTTCCTGGTGTTGACCACACGAAGGGCGCCGCGGCTGTTCGGGCCGAGGGTCTGCCAGTAGTTCATGTCCTGGTACATCGCCGTCGGGTGGTTGGTGGCGACGTCGTTGCCCGTCTTGTAGAAGCACACGTACGGGTAGTTGCAGCCGAACTTGCTGTCGGCGTTGGCTTCGGTGGCGGACGGACCCGCGACGACACCCAGGCCGGCGACCAGCAGGGCGGCGACGGCGGCGAATCTTCTCATCGTCATTAGCGCTCTCTATTCTCCCAACGCCCAAGCGAATGCTTGGCGTCGCCGAGAAGCATTATGCTGCAGCATAATTGACTCAACCCCAAGGAAATAGGGGCTTCCGCCCCGGCCCGTGATCCGGTTGCGCGCGCGAGAGAAGGTGTGCGGCAGGGCAATACAGCGAAGGCCCCTGGCGTTTGCCAGGGGCCTTCGTAGTCTGTGTCGAGAGGGGGACTTGAACCCCCACGTCCCTAAGGACACTAGCACCTCAAGCTAGCGCGTCTGCCATTCCGCCACCCCGACCGGTGGTGCTCGACTACAGTAGCCGAGCCTTCGCCCGGATGAGAAATCGGCTGGTCAGGGGCTACTTATTCATGAAAATGCCTGCGATGTCAGCCTTTTTGATGGGGGTCTCGCTGTTGGCCTGAACCTGGCACAGGGCCTGCACGGTGCTCATCGTGAAATCGACTGAGGTGCCGGTGGGTTCGTTGTCGTTGCCGGTTTGCTGCTTGATGAACTTGGTGACGGTGATGCGCTGGGAATCCGGCTGCTGGCTCAGGTACTCACTGCACTTGGTATCGCCGCCCTGGTTCAGTGCGCGCTCGACTTCGGTACAGCCGGACAGCACCGTCACGGCGAACAGGGCGGCGGCCGCGCCGGCCGTCCATCGCAGGGTCTTCATGATCGATCCTTCTTTCGCTTACCGCTGTCGCGCGCGGCGGATTCGGACCGCCGCGATCGCCCGTCAGCGTAGAGCGGCGCGATCGATCGGCAATCCGGACTCGACCCTGAGATTTGTCCGATTCGATGTGATTTGCGTCACACACGTGCCCATGTTTTCGGGGGTGTGTAGGGCATGGTGGTGGGTATGCCCACTCCCGCCACGGACATCATTCGGGTGCTCGGCGCCCGCGAGCACAACCTGCGCAACATCTCGATCGAGATCCCCAAGAACAAGATCACCGTTTTCACCGGCGTCTCCGGCTCCGGCAAGTCCTCCATCGTGTTCGACACCATCGCCGTGGAATCGCAGCGGCAGCTGTACGCCACGTTCCCGGCGTTCATCCTCAACTTCCTGCCGCGCTACGAACGACCGCACGCCGAGGCGATCGAGAACCTCACCGCGCCGGTCATCATCGATCAGAAGGCCGTCGGCGGCGGCCCGCGATCCACGGTCGGGACCATGACCGACATCTACGCCCTCATCCGAGCGCTGTTCGCGCGCTTCGGATCACCCTCGACCGGACTCGTCTACGACTACTCCTTCAACACCCCGCAGGGCATGTGCCCCGAATGCGACGGGCTCGGTATGAGCGTCACCGTCGACCCGGACAAGCTCGTGGATCGCAGCAAATCGCTGAACGAAGGCGCGATCCTGCTCACCGGATACGCGGTGGGCAGCGGAGATTGGCAGCTCTACGGCAACTCCGGGCGCTTCGACCTGAACAAGAAACTGGCCGACTACAGCGACGAGGAATGGCACGACCTGCTGCACGGCACCGGCGGCAAGGTGGAACTGACCTTCAACAAGGGCACCTGGAAGGCGAATTACGAAGGGCTGGCGGACAAGTTCACCCGTTCGCGGGTCAAGCGCGACACCTCGGGGCTGTCGGAGAAGACCCGCGAGCAGATCCAGAAGTACCTCACCGAGGGCGTGTGCCCGGCGTGCAACGGGGCGCGGCTCAACGAGAAGGCCCTGGCCACCGAGATCGGCGGGCGCAATATCGCCGAGTGGACGCGGCTGCAGATCACCGATCTGCTCGAGGTGCTCGGGGAGGTCACCGATCCGGCGGCGCGGGGACTGATCGACGCCACCCGGGTGGCACTGGGCCGGGTGGTCGACATCGGGCTCGGCTACCTGAGCCTGGACCGGCCGACGGCGACCCTGTCCGGCGGTGAGGGCCAGCGGCTCAAGATGATCAAGCATCTGGGCAGCACTCTGGTCGGGATGACCTACATCTTCGACGAGCCCAGCGTCGGTCTGCATCCGCGCGATGTGGGCAGGCTCAACCACATGCTCGAGGCCCTGCGGGACAAGGGCAATACCGTGCTGGTGGTCGAGCACGATCCCGATGTCATCCAGATCGCGGACCATATCGTCGATGTCGGACCGCGCGCCGGCGCGCACGGCGGCGAGATCATGTTCACCGGCACCTTCGACGAGCTGCGCCGGGCCGAGACCCTCACCGGGCAGGCGCTGCGCCGGCCGTTCGCGGTCAAGGAGATCTTCCGGGCCGCCACCGGCGAGCTGGCGGTGGACAACGCCACTTCGCACAATCTCAAGAACGTGAGCGCGCGGATTCCCACCGGGATACTGACCGCCGTCACCGGCGTCGCCGGGTCCGGCAAGAGCAGCCTGATCCGGGCCGAGTTCATGAAGCGGTATCCGGAGTCGGTGTTCGTGGACCAGTCCGCCATCGCCGCGTCCTCGCGGTCCACGCCCGCGACCTACCTCGGGCTCATGGATCCCATCCGCAAGCTGTTCGCCAAGGCCACCGGCGAGGCCGCGGGGCTGTTCAGCTTCAATTCCGACGGCGCGTGCAAGGAATGCGAGGGACGCGGGGTCATCATCACCGAGGTCGCCTACATGGACCCGGTGACCACGCACTGCGAATCCTGTGACGGGCGGCGCTTTTCCGAGCGGGTGCTCGCACTCACCCTGCGCGGCAAGTCGATTGCCGACGTACTGGAGATGTCGGCCGAGACCGCGGTCGAGTTCTTCCCGGAGAAGGCGCTGAATGCCAAGTTGCGCACCATGATCGAGGTCGGGCTCGACTATCTGAGCCTCGGGCAGGCCATGAGCACGCTCTCCGGCGGTGAGCGCCAGCGCATCAAACTGGCCACGCAGCTGCAGAACAGCGGCAGCGTGTACGTGCTCGACGAACCGACGACCGGCCTGCACATGTCCGATGTGGACACCCTGCTGCGGCTCATGGACGGACTGGTCGAACGCGGCAACACCGTGATCGTCATCGAGCACAATCTCGACGTGGTCGCGCACGCGGACTGGGTCATCGACCTGGGACCGGACGGCGGCAAGAACGGCGGGGAGATCGTGTTCACCGGGACCCCGGCGCAGCTGCTGCGGGATCCGGACTCGCTGACCGGGCAGTACCTGCGGCTGTACAAGGACGGGGCGGCGGTTCGCGGATGAGCGGCCGGTGTGCGGTGGCACGCACTGCAATTCGCGCCACCGCACACCGGTGACTCGGCCCCGGCGCCGGGGCCGTCGGACAGCACTCGCGCCGGTTCAGCGCGAGTGATGTTCGGCCAGCGCGGCACGCCAGCGGCCCGCCTCGCTCGTGTTGCCGCGACGTTCGAGGACCTCGGCGAGCCCGGCCATCGCGCGGGTGTCCCCGTGGTCGGCGGCGATGCGCCACCAGCGTTCGGCCTCGGGCAGATCGCCCCGGCGCAGCAGCACCACGGCCAGGTCGTAGGCGGCGGCCGGATGCCCGAGATCGGCTGCCTGGATCCACAATTCGAACGCCTGGCCGTCTTCGCCGCGACCGTGCATGGCCACGCCGAGGTCGTAGAGCGCGCGGCTGTAGCGACCCGCGTCCGCGGGCTGGACCGGGTCCGGCGGGGTGGGCGCGGTGCTCAGCTCCACGACCAGCTCGGTGAAGTCCGCGGGGCCGACGCCGGTGCTGCAGTGCAGCACCGTGCAGGCGCGTTCGCGGGTGATGAGCATGCCGTAGTTGCCGGTCCAGGAGATGATCTCGCCGCGATCGTCCACCCAGACCGGGGTCAGGGTGATCGCGGCCGTGGCGTCGGCGGGGCAAATGCGCAGCGATACGCCGTCGGCCATGGCATCGCTCCACACGTCAACCCCCCGCAACTGCCGGCCCGCCAGCAGCACGTGGCCGCTCTCCACGCTCAGTCCGACGCCGAGCCCGTGCACCCCGCGGCGGGGTCCGGCCGCGCGCAGCGTGAGCGTGACGGTGGCGGGGGAGACGCCGAGCGGGACCGAATGCACCGGGTAGACCTTGGCTCCGTTCCAGGTCACGGGCTCGGCGCCGGTGTATCGGGCGGCCAGGGGTAGGTCGGGCAGGGCGGGGAGCGTGTCGGTCACTGTCGAGGTGGCATCCGAAAACGACGTGTTCATCTGCCCCGCCTTTCACCGGTGCTCGGGTGCGTTTCGGGCCCACCGTAGCCCTGATTCGCCCCGATGAACCCCGTATTTGCCAGGTGTCTTCGACGCACACCGGCTGGACGCTTGACCTGGGATGTTGGACAGTTTTCAGCAGGTCGCTCGACGTGTTGCACCGAAACACGCGGTGTGTCGTACCTGCGACAGCGCAAGCGTCATGTTTACTCGACGCCGACGTACCAGCGAACGAGTGAAAGGTAAGGACATATGGCTCTGCCCACAATGACCCCCGAACAACGCTCCGAGGCGCTGGCCAAAGCCGCCGCGGTTCGCAAGGCCCGCTCGGAATTGATCGCGCAGGTCAAAAAGGGATCGGTCAGTCTGGCGGAGGTGCTCAAGCGCGCAGACAAGGAAGACCTGGTCAAGAAGACGAAGGTGGCGGCCGTGATCAAGGCGCTCCCGGGTATCGGCCCCGTCAAGGCCGCGAAGCTGATGGATGAGGCGGAGATTCCCGCCGACCGCCGGATCGGCGGTCTGGGCTCTCGCCAGCGCGCCGCTCTGCTGGAGGCGTTGACCAACTGAGTTGATGGGGGGTCGCCGACCGGGCTCGCGTCAGAGCCCGGCGGCAACCGCCCGCAACACCGCGGACCACCCGAAATGGGCCGATTTTGTTCTGGACGGTCCCATCCGATAATCTTGCGGAGCACACCGGTCGGGGTGGCGGAATGGCAGACGCGCTAGCTTGAGGTGCTAGTGTCCTTAGGGACGTGGGGGTTCAAGTCCCCCTCTCGACACAGACACTCGCCGGATTCTTTGCAGGACAAAGAATCCGGCGAGTTTTTTGTTGTCCGGGCAGTGCCGGGGGTGGTCGGTCCCGGCCGTGGTCGAACGGTTGCGGGCTCCCCGCCCGCCTATGTCTTCGGGGCCGACAGGAACGTCATCGGCCCGCTGTCCTCGAACTTGTCGCTGACGTTGCCGGCAATTCCGCCGTGCACGGCCAGCGCGCCGATGAGATCCAGTTTCAGCTGCGGGCTGCCGGCGGTGAAATCCAGGTCCGCCAGGTCGGTCCAGACGATGTTGGGGCGGGTGGTGGATTCGTAGACGTAGCGCCTGTTCGTCAGATCCAGGACCACCTGCCAAATGGTCTGCGAGGCATCGGGTTTGCCCGGGTCCGGGATGCGGAAGGGCTGGGCGGCGTTGCGGATCACCGAGAACATCGCCGCGATCGCCGCCACCTGGCTCGCCGGGGCGGGCAGGCGGCCGGAGTAATAGGAGGCGCGGGCGAAGCGGTCCGTGGCCAGCGTCGATCCGGGTAGCGGATCGCTGCCGCCGAGTCCCTCGAAGCGCCGCACGAGCTCGAGCTGCTGGTCGAAGGTGGGGGAATTGGTCATCACCCGGTAGTCCGCGCTGTGGTAGACCCTGGGCCGCCCGTCGAGGTACTCGATGATCGCCGAGTCGCCGGTCGCGTCGTCCAGCGCCAGGTGCAGGCCGGGCGGAACTCCGCCGGTGGGGTCTTCCATCTGTACGACCTGCACATCGGTCTCGGCGATCCAGGCGACGGCCTCGGCGACGGTGGTGAAGTTGTCGAGGAAGTACTGCAACCAGACGGCCTGGCTCAGCTGGGTCCGCGAGCTGTCCGGGTCGCCGTAGGTGGACTCGGCCAGCCACAGGATGTGCCCGGCCAGCCCGTGCTCGTTCATGCCGTCCACCGAGGTCATGTCGAACGCCGCGGCGATGACGCTGCCGTACTTCGAGGTCCACGTGAGCGACCCGGTGACGCCGTCGTCGCGCTCGACCCCGCGCGGCTGCTTCCACAGATTGGTCATCAGATCGCGCGCGAAGTCCATGTTCCTGCCCACCAGGACCGCGCCGCCCGCGTCGGGCCACATCACTCGCGTACACATTCGACCGGGTCCGCCTTCCCACCTCGATGTTGGGGGCCGTTCTCGTGCAGAAGACCAGATTAGTGCTGGTCAGTCGGTTTTCTGGGTACCCGTGGTGGGGCCGGTGGTTCGCGCGGCGAACGCCTCGATCGGCTCGCTGAAGTATCCGACCGGACCACACCGGCAGGCCTCGGCGGCACAACCCGGACAACAGACGAGGCCCGTGGCAATTGCCACGGGCCTCGTCGTCCGTTGACCGCCACACAGGCGGCCGGTTGTCAGTGTTTCTTCGTGCCGAAGGGCTGGAACTGGACGATCAGGACCACGATCGTGCCGACGACGAAACCGATGATCGCCGAGACCGTGGTGTTGGCGAGCCAGGCCAGGACGCCGCCGACGCCGGCCACCGCGTCGCGGATCGCCTCCTCTACGTCGTGGACCCAGCCGTAGGGTGTGTGCCAGCCGAGGGTGTCGGTGCCGGTCAGCAGGATGTGGCCGCCTACCCAGAGCATCGCCACCGTGCCGACCGTCGACAGGACCGACAGGAGTTTCGGCATCGCCGAGACCAGGCCGCGGCCCACCGACTGGGCGAACTTCGAAGAGCGCTGGGCCAGGGCCAGGCCCGCGTCGTCCATCTTCACGATGATGCCGACCACGCCGTAGACCGCGGCGGTGATCACCAGGGCCACGGCGATCAGGATGATCAGGCGGGGGACGAAGGACTGGTCGGCCACCTCGTTCAGGGCGATGACCATGATCTCGGCCGAGAGGATGAAGTCGGTGCGAATCGCGCTGGCGGTCATCGACTTCTCGTCGGCCGGACCCTTGTCCGCGGACTCGGCGCTCTCGTGGTGCAGGAACCGGCCCAGGACCTTCTCCGCGCCTTCGAAGCAGAGGTAGGTCGCGCCCAGCATCAGGATCGGGGTCAGCGCCCAGGGCGCGAACTGGCTCAGGATCAGGGCCGCCGGGAGGATGAACAGCAGCTTGTTGCGCAGCGAGCCCAGGGCGATCTTCTTGATCATCGGAATCTCGCGGTCGGCGGTGATGCCGTGTACGTATTGCGGGGTCACCGCGGTGTCGTCGATCACCACGCCGGCGGCTTTGGCGGTCGCCTTACCGGTCGCCGCGCCGATGTCATCGATGGACGCTGCCGCGAGTCGGGCCAGGGCCGCAACATCGTCGAGTAGTCCGAACAGGCCTGCACTCATGAAAAGCAAGGTTACCGGTGGCCCGCGGCGACGCGTGCTCACGATCGATTGCCCGGATCCTGATTGCCGGGTTTGTTTCGGGTTACATGCCAGACTGTGGACGTGAAAGACGATGTGACCGAAACCGAGAAGCCCGAGCGGCCCGGCGGCAAGCCCGACCGCGGCACCGTCATCGGGCGTGGGGTGCTGTGGCTGGCGAAGTGGTCGCTGGCGATCGTGGCCATCGCCGCGGGCGCGTGGGTACTCGGATTCCTGGTCGACAAGTTCTGGGTGGCTCTGCTGCCGGTCGCACTGGCTATCGTGGTGTCCACCGTGCTGTGGCCGCCGACCCGGTGGCTGACCGAGCGCGGGTTGAAGCCCGCGCTGGCGGCCTCGATCACCGTGCTGGGGTTCATCGCGATTCTGGCCGGGGTCATCGGATTGATCGTGCCGTCGGTGGTCGATCAGGCTCCCGAATTGGCCGATCGCTCGACCGAGGGCGTCAACCGGGTGCGGGACTGGCTGCAGGGTCCGCCGTTGAATGTGGGTGAGGAGCAACTCAATTCGGGTGTCTCGGCGATCGTGGACAAATTGCAGTCCAGTGCCGAGCGCATCGCGGGCGGAGTGTTCACCGGGGTCAGCACCGCCACCTCGGCGATCGTGACGCTGTTCCTGGTGCTGGTGCTGGCGTTCTTCTTCGTCAAGGACGGCCCCCGGCTGCTGCCGTGGCTGCACTCGATCATCGGCAGCAAGGGCGGCCGGCACATCGAGGAGGTGCTCAACCGGGTGTGGGTCACCCTCGGCGGATTCATTCGCACGCAGGCGCTGGTGAGTTTGATCGACGCGGTGCTGATCGGCGGCGGTCTGGTGATCCTGCACGTGCCGCTGGCCGCGGTGCTGACCGTGCTGACCTTCCTGGGCGGATTCGTCCCGATCGTGGGCGCGTTCGTGGCCGGCGCGCTGGCGGTGCTGGTGGCCCTGGTCGCCAACGGCGTGACCACCGCGCTGATCGTGCTGGCCATCATCGTGGTGGTGCAGCAGCTCGAAGGCAATGTGCTGCAACCGGTTCTGCAGAGCCGGAGCATGCAGTTGCACGCGGTCGTGGTGCTGCTGGCGGTGACGGTCGGCGGGTCGTTGTACGGGATCGTCGGGGCGTTCCTGGCGGTGCCGGTGGTCGCGGTGGTCGCGGTGATCCTGCGGTACATCGGGGAACAGATCGACCTGCAGACCGCGCCGCTGCCCGAGCCGACCGTGGACGCGGCCGACGATTCGAGCGACGTCAAAGCCTGACGGGCGACGCGGTTCGTCGCTGTCGAAGGCCCCCGGTGCACGGTGCCGGGGGCCTTTCGCATCTCGGGACGCGGTCCGTCGATCGCTGAGGCGGAGCCGGTGGTCGGCGCGTGCGGTTACTGTTCGACCGGGATCAGGCGGCCGTCCAGGGTGCGCAGGTGGATGCGGGGCTGTTCGCGGGTGGGGGTGCGGACCAGGGCGAAGGCCAGGCCCGAGGCGGTCACCGAGGTGGTGTGGGTGTCGATGCTCGAGGCCAGGGTGAGGGTGGCCGCGTCGGCGGCGGCGTTGCCCAGCACCGCGAACCAGCTCGTGGACGCCGGTGCGCCGCCGCCGTTGGTGGGGGTGAAGCGTTTTCGGCTCATGCGCAGCAGCGGGCGGTGTTCCAGGGTGCGGAACTGGCGGGCCGGGGCGGGGCGGCGCGGGGTGCCGGTGATCATGGCCGGCGCGGTCCAGCCCGCGGGGCGGTGCTCGACGATGACGACGACACGAAAGTCCCTGCTCTCCAGCAGGATCGCCACGGCGGCGTCACCGCGTTCGACCAGGGCGAGGGGGCGGAAGTCGTCGGCGAGGGTGGCGAGCACGGCCAGCGCGGCGGCGACGGCGGGGTGTGACGGTACCGAATCCATTGGGGCTGTCCCCTTCTCGCAGAGATGGCCGCAAGAGTGAATTCTAGGTACCGGGCGGTGCGCGTGCCACCGGTACGGCGAGAGTGAAACAGGAACGCAGCACAGCGGATTCGGGGCGGGCCGGGGACGATCGCGGACTCACCGGTGTGACACGCCGAGGGCAGCAGCGCCGCCGGAACATCGAACCCCGGGGCGCTCGCAGTCGGCCGTTGACCCCGGCGCGCGGCGCGACCGGCACCCGGCGCGTGTGTGCCGCCTGTGCTAGGCGGACTCGCCGGACAGGGCGGTGGCGAACTCGGTGGCGGCCAGGTTCAGCAGGGATTCGGCCAGGTCGCGGGCGGCGGGGGCGTCGGCATCCAGGACGGCCTCGGCCAGGGCGCGGTAGAGGTCGGCGCGGCCCACTTCGGCGGCCATCAGGACCGCGAGCGCGGCCAGGGCGGGTTCGTAGACCGCGCGCAGGTCGTTGTAGAGCAGGCGGAAGACCGTCGAGTCCGCGGCGTCGACCAGCAGGTCCCAGAAATTCAGGGCGTGCAGCTGGCGGGCGATCGGGTCCTGGGTCGTGGCAAGGGCTTCCACGAGTTCGGTCAGGGGCGCGGCGAGTTCGGCGCCGGCGCGTTCGGCGGCCAGGCCGGCGGCTTCGCGACCGATGAGACGGCGGGTCTCGAGGATCGAGCGCATGACCTCGGGGTCGAGTTGCCCCTTGCGCAGCAGCAGGCGCGGGAGCATGTCCATGCCGGCGTGGCGACGGTAGTCGCGCACGGTGGTCGATCCGCCCTGGCGGACCTCGACCAGGCCGCTGTGGGCCAGGCGCTGCAGGGCCTCGCGCACGGTCGGGCGGGAGACGCCGAGGGTTTCGGCGAGCTGGCGTTCGGCGGGCAGGGCCGAGCCGGGCGGCAATTCGCCGTCCAGGACCTCGTCCACGAGCTGTTCGAAGACGGTATCGGGCACCGTTCGGCGGTCGATCCGCTTGATTGCCATGATCGGAACGCTAGGGGCGGGTGTGCGAGAGGTCAAGCGGCCAGACCAGTGGCCGGGGTTGGCCGGTTCTTCCGGGGGAGTTCACCCGGTGTTCGTCACCGGGGCGCCGCCGGTCACCCGGCGCCCTGCACGATCAGCCGGGTGCGCATCGTTCAGTTGGCCAATTTCTATGGTCCGCGCTCCGGGGGACTGCGTACCGCACTGCACCATCTGGGCGCGGGGTACGCCGCGGCGGGGCACGAGACGGTGCTGATCGTGCCGGGCGCGCGCCGGGCCGAGGAGCTGCTGGACTCGGGGGTCCTGCGGATCACGGTGCCCGCGCCGCGCATTCCCGGGACCGGCGGGTACCGGGCGGCGGATCCGCGCCGGGTGGCCGATGTGCTGCGCGGGGTGCGACCCGAGGCCCTCGAGGTCTCGGATCGCTTGACGCTCAGGGGTTTCGGCCGCTGGGCGCGGCGGCGGAACGTGGCCGCGGTGATGATCTCGCACGAGCGCCTGGATCGGCTGCTGGGCCAGGCGCTGCCCGGTCCGGCGGCCCGGCGTGCGGCCGACATCGCCAATCGGCGCACCGCCCGGGAGTACGACATCGTCATCTGCACAACCGAATTCGCGCGCCAGGAGTTCGAGCGGATCGACGCGCCGAATGTGGCACTGGTGCCGCTCGGGGTGGATCTGGACATGTTCAGCCCGCGCCGGCACGATCGGCGCCTGCGCGCGGATCTGGGCGCGGAGCGGTATCCGCTGCTGGTGCACTGCGGGCGGCTCTCGGTGGAGAAGCGGGTCGATCGCAGCATCGAAACCGTTGCGGCGCTGCGCCGTGACGGGGTGCCCGCGCGGCTGGTGGTGGCCGGGGACGGGCCGCGCCGCGAGGCGCTCGAGCGCCGGGCGCGCACCGTGCCCGCGCTGGCGGACGGGCGGCCCGCGGTGCGGTTCACCGGGTTCATCAACGACCGCACCGCGCTGGCGACGCTGCTGGCCAGCGCCGATGTCTCCCTCGCTCCGGGTCCGCACGAGACGTTCGGGCTGGCCGCGCTCGAGGCGCTGGCCGCGGGCACCCCGGTGGTGGCCAGTCGATCTTCGGCGCTGGCCGACATCGTCACCGCCGATTGCGGTGCGGTCGCGGCCGATCATCCGGCGGCTTTCGCGCACGCGGTCACCGGCGTCCTGGCGCTGCCGCCCACCCAGCGCCGCCACGCCGCCCGCACCCGCGCCGAGCAGTTCACCTGGCCCGCGGCGGTCAAGGGCATGCTGGAGAAGCTGGTCTCGGCCTGAGCGCTCGTCCCGGCCGGGTCGCGGCGCCCGGGACGAGCGCTCACCGTCGGGTGGTGGACCCGCACCGCCCGTTCGTACGGCCCGGGACGCGCCCACGGCCCGTTCGGGCCGGATTCGGCGGCCGAACGCCGGATCGAGCGGCCCGCGTCGTCGACCAGGATGTCCGGGCCTCGAAGTCGATCAGCACCTCATCGGCGAGCTTGTCGATGCGCTCGGCGGTCGAGCGATCGCGGGGAAGTGCGGGACGTGCCCTGTTGACTCGCCACCGCTTGTGCCTATAGTGGTCTGACCACTTGGCCACTTGGCCAGATTTCGATGCGGACAGGCGGGATGGCGATGATGCCCCTCGAGCAAGTGCAGCGTGTGGCGGGTGCGGCCGAGGCCGAGACCGCCGATCTCGTGGCGGCGACGTTGATCGCGCGGGCGCGGGCCGCGCAGGCCGGTTGGGGTGCGCTCGAGGTCGGTGAGCGAGTTCGGGTGCTGGCGGGACTGCCCGGGGTGCTGCTGCACAACATCGACCGCATCGCGGCGGCGATCGTGGCCGAGAACGGCAAGCCGCGCGCCGAAGCCCTTGCGCACGAGGTGGTTCCGGCGATCGCGGTGGCTCGGCACCATCTCGACGTCGCGGTGAGAACGCTGGGACCGTCGCGAATCACCTCCCCGACCGCGCCCTATCGCAGCGCGGTGCGCACGCATCGCCCCTACGGCGCGGTGGTGGCGATCGCCCCCTGGAACCTGCCGTTCCTCATTCCTTTCAGCCAGGTGCTGCCCGCGTTGATCGCGGGAAACAGTGTGGTGCTCAAGCCTTCCGAGCTCACCCCGCGCGTGGCCGAGCTGCTGGTGGAACTGATCACCGACTGCGGACTGCCCGAGGGTGTGCTGCAACTGGCCGCGGGCGACGGCTCGCTGGGTGCCGCGCTGGTGCGGGCCCGCCCGGACAAGGTGCTGTTCACCGGATCGGTCGCCACCGGGCAGCGGGTCATGGCGGCCGCGGCGCGGTTCCCGATTCCGGTGGGCCTGGAGCTGGGCGGGGTGGACGCCGCGATCGTGCTGGCGGACGCGGATCTCGAGTTCACCACCTCGGCGGTGGCGTGGGGCGCGACATTCAATGGGGGACAAGCCTGTTGCTCGATCGAGCGGGTGCTGGTGCACACCGATCTGTTCGAGGCGTTCCGCGCCCGGCTCGAGGACAAGCTGCGCCGGGTCGACACCCGCGTGGATCTCGCGCCCGCGATCGATGACCGGCAGCGCGAGATCTGGCGGCAGCACGTGCGGGCCGCGCGCGAGTGCGGGCTCGAGGTGCGCGGGGGCGACGAGCTGCCCGGGCGCAAGATCACCCCGGCGCTGATCAGCGGCGACGACGTCACCGCGTCCACGGTGTGGCTCGAGGAGACCTTCGGCCCGGTCGTCGCGATCGCGCCCTTCGACACCGACGAGCAGGCCGTGGCCCTGCACAACGACACCGAGTACGGGCTGACCGCGAGCGTGTTCTCCGCCGACGTGAACCGGGCCCGCGCCCTGGCCGGGCGGCTGCACGCGGGGTCGGTCGCGGTCAACGATGTCGCCGCGACCATGTATTCGACCCCGGAGTATCCGTGGGGCGGGGTCGGACGCTCGGGCTTCGGGCGCTCACACGGCGTCGACGCGCTACTGGACGCGGCCTGGGTGCAGGTCATCGACACCCCGCGCGGTCCGGCCTTCGGCCCCAAACGCCCGTGGTGGTATCCCTACGCCCCCGAACTCGAGGACGCGATGCGCGCGCTGGCCGCCGCGATCGCCGAACCCCGGCTCGGCACCCGCCTGCGCGGCTACGGCCGCGCCGGGCACCAGTTGCTCACCATGCTCAGCCGCACCCCGAAACTCTGAGGACCACACCATGATCGCCACCGCCCAGAACTCCCCGCGCCTGCGCCCGGGGACCGATCACGTCGAATCGTGGTTCATCCGCGCCAACGACCCGCACTCCCCGCGCGCGCTGTGGCTCAAGGCCACCATTCTCACCGGCCGCGACGGCACCGCCATCGCCCAGGCCTGGTGCAGCATGTTCGACGGCAAACGCACCCGCGCCTGGTGCCGCGACATCGACTTGCCCGCGGCGCGTTTCGAGGACAACGCGCTCGGTCAGGAGATCGCGGTGGGTCCGCTGTTCATGACCCTGCACGGGCGCGGCGGCGATTCGCAGGGCACCCTGTGCGACGAGCACTCCACGGTGCTGTGGGATCTGGGGTTCACCCGGTCCGAGGTGGCGGGCGCGCCGCTGTCGATGCTGCCCAGCGACAAGCTCCTCGGGGCCAAGCTTCCGCGCAACAAGCTGGTGACCCCGTTCCCGGTGGCCGCGATGACCGGGTTCGTGGACTGGGACGGTGAACGCTGGGACCTGACCGGCTGGCACGGCATGCAGGGCCACAACTGGGGCGCCGAGCACAGTCCCGAATATGCCTGGGGCCATTGCGTTTTCACCGACTCCGGCAGCGGCGAGCCGTTCGCTGTGATGGAGGGCGCCTCCGGGCGCACCCGGGTCGGGGGCAGGGTGTCCCCGCTGCTGTCGATGCTGGTGGTGCGCCGGGGCGCGCAGGAGTTCCGGTTCGATCGGGTGCTGGATCTGTGGCGTCAGCGCCCGGAGCTGGATTTTCCGCACTGGACCCTGCGCATGCGCGGGCGTGACGGCAGCGCCGAGGTGCGCATGAGCGCGGATCCGGCGCAGATGGTGTGCCTGGCCTACCGCAATCCCGCGCGCGAGACCAGTTACTGCCTCAATTCCAAGACCGCGGCGGTGTCGGTGCACGTGGCCCCAGTCAACGGCAACGCCTTCACCCTGCGCAGCGAACACGGTGGCGCGCTGGAGTTCCTGGCGCCGCGCCCGCGCGCCGACGTGCAGCCGATCGTCTGAGCGGAGTTTCCCGATATGCCTTTGACCTTCTTCGAGACCATGCGCGGCGAACTGTTCGACGCCGACGGGCACGCCCATCACGTGGCGCTGGATCTGCGCTGCGAATCCGGGCGGGCGCGCGGCTTCGTGACCAACGGCCGCGCACGCATCACCGGCACCGTTCGCGCGACCCCGTGGGTGGACGGGGCCGCGGTGACCGGCACCCTGATCGCGCTGCCGGTGACCAAGCGGCTGATGAGCTACGAGATCGACTTCCGGGACGAGCGCGGGCGGGCGTGGCACTTGAGCGGGCGCAAGGATGTGCGCTGGGTGCGGCGCGCGCACGCGAGCCTGACTCATCTGGCCACCGTGCTGTCCTGCGAGGGTCGCGACATCGCCACGGGCACCGTGCAATTCTTCGCCAACGACTACCCGAGTTTCCTGAGTTCGTTCCAGCCGTGGACCTCGCTGCGCGCGGATCTGCCGGACGGATCGCATCCGGCGGGCATGCTGAGCGCGGCCCAGCGCGCCACCCTGGACGCACTGGCCGGGGCGCTGATCGAACCGGGCGGGGTGGTGCCGCCGGTGGCGGCGGACACCCTCGATCGATTCGACGAGTACGTGGGCAATATGACCCCGCTCATGCAAGCGGGGGTGCGGGTGGCCCTGCGCGGGCTCGACGCCGCCGCCCGCACCCGGCACGGGCGCGGGCTCGCGGGGCTGGACGCGCCCGCGCGCGCCGCGGTGGTCGAGTCCGCGCGGCACAATCCGCCGCTGCAGCACGCGGTCGCCGCGATCGAAACCCCTTTGCGGATAGCGCATTTCAGTGACCGGCGCTATCTCGACGCGATCGGCATGCCACGCTACGGCGCGCCCGTGCTCGAACGCCGGCCGGGATGGATGGCCAATGTCAGCACCCCGGACGAGCTGCCGGCCGGTGACCTGATCGAGTGCGACGTGGTGGTGGTCGGCACCGGCGCCGGTGGCGCGGCGGTCGCGGCACGCCTGACCGAGCGAGGTCTGGGCGTGGTCATGGTCGAGGAGGGCGATTACGCCGGGCGCGCGGAGTTCACCGGCGAACCGCACGATCGGACTCAGAAGTATTGGCGCGACGGCGGATACAACCTCGCGGTCGGCAACTCGGTGCTCGGGGTGAGCACCGGCCGCCTGGTCGGGGGCACCACGGCGATCAATTCCGGCACCGCGTTCCGCACCCCGGACGCGGTGCTGGGCGAATGGCTCGACCTGGGCTTTCCGGCCGATTTCGCGCCGGACGCGTTCCGCGGCTATCTCGACGAGGTGTCCGGTGAGCTGGGAATCGCCTACGCCGAGACCGCATATCTGGGCCGGGTCGCCGAGGTCATCGGGCGGGGCGCGGACGCGCTCGGGGCCCAGCACGGTCCGCTGCCGCGCAACGCCGCGGGCTGCGACGGGCAGGGACAGTGCGTGTACGGGTGTCCCACCGATGCCAAGCGCAGCGCCAATGTCAGCTGGGTGCCGCGCGCGCTCGAGAGCGGCGCGCAGCTGTACACGGGGTTGAGCGTGACCCGGATCCTGTTGAACGACCGGCGCGCGACCGGGGTGCTGGCCGAGGGCCAGGACTCGCACGGCGCGCCGCGCGCCCTCGAGATCCGGGCGCGGGCGGTGGTGATCGCGACCGGCACCCTCATGACCCCGCTGCTGTTGCGCCGCAACGGTATCGAGCTGCCCGCGCTGGGGCGCAATCTGTCGGTGCATCCGTCGCTGGGCGCGGTGGCGATGATGGCCGAGCCGGGCACACCCTGGAACGCGATTCCCCAGGGCTATCACGTGCACGGGCTGGGCGACGAGTTGTGCACGTTCGAGGGGGTGTCGATTCCGCCGCAGTTCGCGGCCGGGGTGCTGCCGTTCCACGGCGCGCGCCTGACCGAGTGGATGAACCGGTGGGCGCACACCGAGCAGTTCGGGGCGATGGTGCGCGATACCGGGGTGGGCAGCGTGGGAATCGGGCCCGGCGGGCGCACCCTGATCCGGTACAGCCTGACCCCGCGGGTGCGGGCCGCGCTGCAGCACGCGTGCGCGGGGCTGGCGGAGTTGTTCCTGCACGGCGGCGCGCAGGCGGTGGCGCTGCCGATCGCGGGCATGCCGCCGATCCGGACCCTGGAGCAGGCGCGGGCGGTGGCCGAAACCCCTGTGGGGGCACGGCGATTCCGCATGATGGGCCCGCATCCGCTGGGGACGGCGCGCATGGGCGTGGACGCGCGCACGGCGGTGGTGGACTTCGAGCACCGGGTGTTCGGCGCAACCGGGCTATACATCGCCGACGGTTCGGTGGTGCCGACCTCGCTGGGGGTCAATCCGCAGGTGACCATCATGGCCATGGCGTTGCGGGCGGCCGAGGCGATCGCGGCCGAGCTGCGCTGAGCGGCAACCGATTCTGCGCCGATCGGCATTCGATTTCGGGGCTGGCGCCGATTCGGTGATCTTGGTACACCTGGTGAGAGAAAATGGGGTGATCCGACTCAGTTCGGGGACAGGGGCCAATCGTGAATTCCAGAGCCGAACTCGAGCGTGAACTGGGCGGGCCGGTCGCCGCCCTGGACGGGTTGTCCGAGGCCGAGACCGCGGATCTGCTCGAGATCTTCCGCCAGGCCCAGCGCACCGAGGCCGCGGACATGGTCGAGGCGGTGGACAAGACGGTCGGCGCGCTGCCGTGGCCGCTGAGCACCGCGGCCAAGAAGATCATGTTCGGGAACAAGCTCGGATGAGCGATCTGGTCACCCGGGCGCAGCTCACCCTGCTCTCGCGCACCCTGCACGTGCCGGTCGAACGGCTCGGGCACCTGGAGAAACTCGGTGCGCGGCGTCTGCACGAACTCCAGGAGAACGCCGCCCGGGTCATTTTCGACCGGCACGCCGCGGTGTTCTCACGCCTGACGCTGCTGGTGCCGATCGTGCCGTTGAGCATCTCGATTCCGCTGGTGCAGAAGGTGGTGCCGCCGGTCATGGCCGGGCGCGCGGCCGGGGCGCTGGGGGTCGAGCATCCGCGCAAGGCCGTGGAGGCGACCACGATGCTCGAGCCCGCGTACGCCGCGCAGGCCGCGCCGTTCATGGATCCGCACGCGGTGGGACAGCTCGCCGAGATCGCACCGCCCGCACCGGTGGTGGCGATCGTGAACGAGATCCTGCGCCGCGGCGATTACGTGACCGCGGGACCGTTCCTGGCCTATGCCACACCGGAATTGATTCGCGCGGTGGAGGTGGGCGTGCACGATGACGAGGGGTTGATCCGCTCGGCGTCGTACGCGTATTCGGGCGAGAGCGTGTCGCTGATCGTGCGGCAGCTGCTCGCGGGCAGTGAGCGGCGGATTCCCCGGCTGCTCGGCACCGTCGTGGGCGGGTCCACCGAGCTGCGGCTGGCGGCGCTGTCGGTGTTCGCGCGCTGTGACGCGGATGTGGCGGCCGGGATCGGGGACGCGCTGGTCGAGGTGGCCTCGGGTGACGAGCTCGGGTCGCTGTTCGCGACGTTCCTGGACGCGGGCGCGTTCGCCGAAACCCTGCGTTTCGTCGGGCATTTCACCGCGGACGCGGCGGATTCGGTCGCGGGCACCGGGGTGTTCGCCGATCCGGCGGTCTTCGAGACGCTGACCGGGGCGCTCGCGGAGGACGCCGAGGCCGGGGACTGGCGTGGGCTGCTGGCGCTGGCCGAGCGGGTGGACGCGGCGGCCCGGCGAGTGGGCGGCACCCTCTCGCACTTCGCACCCGAGACGCTGCGGCGGTTGGCCACCACCCTGGGCGCCGCGGCGCTGTGGCCGCCGCTGATGCGGGTGCTGGCCGCCGCCGAACCCGACGCGCAGTCGCGGATCGGCCAGGTCTGGTCGGGGCTGCCCGAGGACGAACGGCGGGAGCTGGAACAGCGGCTCGCCGAGGCCGATCGGGCCGAGGCGCTCACCTCGTTCGCCGCGACCTTGCGGCTGCCGCGCTAGCGGGCCTGCTGCCACCGACTGCCTGGTCTGCTGGGGCCGGGGTCGGTCGCGGCTGCACGGAAGCGCGGTTGGGTGTCGCCAATGGTGATGGCGGTCAGTGCAATTCCTCGGTGACCCGCGCGAAGGCGGAGGCGCCGTTGCCTTTCGCGACCTGGCGATCCACCAGGGCCGCCAGGGGTGCGATCAGCGTGTCGCCTACGCCCGCGTCGGTGGCCGCGCGGGAAATGGCATCGAGCGCGGCCTTCTGGAAGGCCAGGTGCTGGACCTCGGCGGTGTAGTCGCCGGAGTCGATGACCCGCGCGTATTCGGGCAGCCCCTGGGCCATCGCGGTGACCCAGGGCACGGCGCGGGCGGCGAAGTCGGCGGCGGTGAAACCGGCGGTGCGGGCCATGGCCGAGCCCTGGAAGAAGCCCGCGAACATCAGGTACATGTTCGCCAGCAGCGCGAAGTCGAGCAGGGCGGCGGTGCCGGGGTCGGTGTCGAAGTATTCGGCGGCGCCGAAGAGTTCGAGCAGGGGACGGTGGGCGTCGAAGACCGTGCGTGAACCGCTGTACAGCAGGGCCGAGGCGGGGGTGCCGATCATCGGCGGGACGGCCATGATGCCGCCGTCGAGGAAGTCGATACCGTGGTCGGCGGCCCAGCGCGCGAGTTCGCGTGACTCCTCGGGGGAGGTGCTGGTGAGGTTGAGCCACCGGCGGCCGGTCAGGGCGCCGGCGATGGGATCGAGGGTGTCGTGGACCGAGGCGTGATCCAGGAGCACGGTGATGAGCAGGCCGCCGTCGTGCACGGCCTCGGCCGGGGTGTTCGCACCCCGTGCGCCCGCTGCCACGAGATCGGTGTCGCGGCCGGGGGTGCGGTTCCAGACCGTGGTCGGCGCACCGGCTTTCACCAGGGTCCACGCCAGGGCCCGGCCCATCTCGCCCAGGCCCAGCACGGTGACGGGGCCGACGGGGGTGGTCGTCATTGCGGGAGCTCCTTCGATCGTTTGCCGCCGCCGGGTGCAGCGGGGTGGAATCGACAGTGCCGGTGTGCGCGTTGGCCGACAAGTACGCACTATGTCCGAGGGATACGCACCGAAAAGTGTGTGTCCAGCTAGCGAGGGTGAGCGATGGGTGAGAAGAGATTCGGGCCATACTTCTGCGGGATCGACGCGGCCATGGACGTGCTGGGCGGCAAGTGGAAGTCGCTCATTCTCTGGGAGCTCGACGCGCACGGGACGCGGCGGTTCGGGCAGCTGCGGCGCGGACTGCCCGGGGTGTCGGAGAAGATGCTGACCCAGCACCTGCGCGAGCTCGAGGAGGACGGCGTGGTGCATCGCGAGATCTTCGCCGAAATTCCCCCGCGCGTGGAGTATTCGCTGACCGAGGAGGGCGCGGCGCTCAACGCCGCGCTGCGCGAGCTGGGCGCGTGGGGTAAGCGCCGGATCGCGCGCATCGGGGCCGAGCGGGTGCACGTGCCGGCCTGAGAACCGTCCCGCGCCCGGCGAATTCGGCCTTGGCACCCCACGCGGTCAGTGGGTGGCGGCGTGTGCGCCTGCGACGCGGCCGAAGGCGAGGGCGTCGGCGATGTGGAAGCCGCCGTCCTTGCAGCGGGAGTAGGTGGAGCTGATGTTGCCCGCGGCGTAGAGGCCGGGAATGGGTGCGCCGAAAGGATCCAGGACGCGGGCGTTCTCATCGCGGCGGGGGCCGCCGTTGCTCCAGGCGAGCAGGGGCGCGGAGGCGAAGGCGTAGTAGGGCGCCTCGGTCAGGGGGATCAGGGTGCGGGGGTGGCGGCCGAATTCGGGGTCGCTGCCCGCGGCGCAGGCGGCGTTGTAGCGCGCGACGGTGTCCTCGAGCGCGCCGGGGTCCATCCCGATCAGGGGTGCGAGTTCGGCGAGGGTATCCGCGCGCTGGATCCAGCCCTTACCGATTTCGACGGCGTTGTCCGGGCTCCAGTCGTAGCCTTCGATCTGCTGGGCCCAGCTCACCGCCAGCACGTCGCGCCCGGGCACGATCGGGCCCGCGCGCCGGGTGGCCTCGTCGAACAGGATGTGCATGGGTTCGACGGGGAACAGCTGGTAGGTGCCGTGGATGCGGGCGTGCCCGTGACCGAGGGCGACAGTTTCGTTGCAGCAGCGGCGCCCGTCGCGCCCGAGGTAGAGGTAGCCGCGCGCGTGCGGGAACGCGGTGTAGAAACCGGCGGTGTAGCCGGGGGCGCGCAGGCCGGGCAGGGTCATCATGTTGGACATGTGCCACAGGTCCGCGCCGGCTTTCATGGCCATGCGGTGCCCGTCGCCGGTGGCGGCGGGGGTGCCCCACACGACCGGGTCGGGCAGGCCGAGGTGGTCGCGGACCATGTCCGGGTTGCCTTCGAATCCGCCTGTGGCCAGGACGATTCCGCGCCGGGCGCGCACCCGCAGGGCGCCGTCCGCGGTTGCGGCGATGATGCCGGTGACCGCACCGGCGTGCTGGATCAGTTCGCGCGCGGGTGCGCCGAGACGAACCTCGATCCCGCGGGCGCGCACGGCTCCGGCCAGTGCGGCCCAGAGCTTTCCGCCGCCCATGACGCCCTCGACGCCGATCCAGCCGCGCATGACGTCGCTGCCGTCCAGGTCCGGATATTCCGGTGGCGCGGGCACGGCCAGGCCGACCTCGATGCCCAGCCCGCGCATCCAGTCCGAGTTGCGCGCGGTTTCGCGCGCCCAGGTCCGGACCACCGGTTCGGGGACGGGCAGGCCGGCGCTGAGGCTGCGCAGGTAGACCGCGGCGCGTTCGGGATCCTGATTGTCGAACCACACCGCGCCCGAGACCCGGGTGCTGCCGCCGGCGGCGTCGGCGTCCATCTTCTCCAGGATCAGTACCCGTGCTCCGGCGTCGTGCGCGGCGATGGCGGCCGCGCAGCCCGCGCCGCCGAAACCCACCACCACGACATCGGTTTCGATATCCCATCGCGCTTCGGTCATGACCGCGTCGTCCTTTCCGTTGGCCCCGGGTGCGAACGGAACCAGCCCCGGCCGGGACTGGAAAACGTCAGTCCCGGCCACCGGGACGCGGGCCGTTGCGGCCCAAGCGGGCCGGTATCCAAACATGTTCTGCGACACTGGGTATCGGGGCAACACTGATCGGAAAGGTCGTCGCGCCGTATGCACGTCGTACTCGTGGGCCCGCCGGGGGCGGGCAAGGGCACCCAGGCACGGGGGTTGAGCGCGACCCTGGCCGTCCCGCACATCTCCACCGGCGATCTGCTGCGCGCGCTGGCCGGTGCGTCCACCGAGCTGGGCCGTGAGCTGGCCGGAGTCCTGTCCACCGGGGCCCTGGTCCCGGACACCATCACCAACGAGATCGTGCGCCGGCGTCTGTCCGAGCCGGACGCGCGCGCGGGTTCGCTGCTGGACGGCTACCCGCGCAACCGCACCCAGGCCCGCGCCCTGGACACCGCGCTGGCCGCGCACGGCCGCGAACTGGACCGGGTTCTCGAGCTGGTCCTCGATGACGAGATCGCGCTGACCCGGCTGCTCTCGCGCGGGCGCGGCGACGACACCGAGGCGGTGATCCGCCACCGCCAGCACCTGTACCGCACGCAGACCGAACCGGTCCTCGAGCATTACGCCGGCCGGGTGGTCACCATCGACGCCGACGGCACGGTCGAGCAGGTCGCCGAGCGCACGCTGCGAGCGCTGCGGGAGGAATAGAGCGCCCCGCCCGGCCGGTTGCTGGGCGGGCGGGGGCGAATCCTGGTGCGGCCGGGAGTATTCGGCCGAGGGGCCGCTGTGCCGGGGGAGCCCCCCTCGATGCCCGTGCGGTCATCGCGCACGGCGGCGGGCCGGCCCGCGTTGTGAAAGGTCAGCACGGCTGGGGTTTTTGCGATTTTTGCGATATTCCCGCCTCTATGATGGGCGGTCGATCGCGGGGTGCTCGGCCGCGTCGCCGGAGAAAAGGGGAACGTATGTCCGCCACGGACGAAGTCGGATTCGGTTCCAGACCTTCGAACCGGACCGGCCTATGACCGATCTGGTGACCGGCGCCCAGCTGGCGCTGCTGGCGCGAACCCTGCGCGTTCCCGTCGAGCGCATCGCGCACCTGGAACGACTGGGCGCGCACCGGCTGCACGAGTTGCAGCAGCGAATGTCGGGCACGCTCTTCGATCAGCACGCGCCGATGTTCGAACGGATCAGCACGCTGGTGCCGATCGTGCCGCTGAGCATCTCGCTGCCGATCGTGCAGCGGGTGGTGCCGCCCGCGATGACCGGGCGCGCGGCGGGGGCGGTGGGGGTGCTGCATCGCAAGAAGGCCATCGACGCGCTCTTGCGCCTGAACGTCTCCTACGCCGCGGACTGCGCGCCGTATCTGGATCCGCGCACGGTCGGCCAGCTCGCCGACGACGCCCCGCCGGGGCCGGTGATCGAGATCGTGAACGAGTTGCTGCGCCGTCGCGACTACGTGACCGCGGGCCCGTTCCTGGCGTACGCGACCCCCGAGCTGATCGACGCGGTCGAGAGCGGGGTGGAGGACGACGAGGGCGTGATCCGCTCGGCGTCCTACGCCTATTCCGGGGAGAGTATCAGCGCGATTGTGCGCCAACTGCTTTCGGGTCCGGGCGGGCGGATTCCGCGGCTGTTGAGCACGGTGGTGGACGGGTCGAAGGAGTTGCGGCTGGCGGCGCTGTCGGTGTTCGCGCGCTGTGCGCCCGATGTGGTGGGCGCGGTCGGGGATGTTCTGTTCGAGGTCGCGCCGCCCTCGGCGATCGGTGATCTGGTCGCCACCTATATCAATGCCGGGGCGACCGAGGACATGCTGCGGTTCATCGGCCAGCTGAGCCCGCACGCGCTGACCAAACTCGCGTTGAATCCGGTCCTGGGGGAGACCGCGGAGATCCTGGTGGCGACCGTGGACGGCACCAGCGAGCTGGGGCTGTGGCGCGGGGTGCTCGAGCCGCTGGCGCGCACGCCCGCCGAGGTGCGCCGGCGCGCGGGGTTGCGCCTGGCCGAGCTGGACACCCCGACGCTGATCATGCTGCCCGCCATCGCCCAGGCCGCGCGCCTGTGGCCGCCGCTGCTGTGGGTGCTGTCGGCGACCGATGTGGATGTGCAGGCGCGCATCGGTGAGCTGTGGGCCACCGCCACCCGCCTCGAGCTGCCGCTGCTCGAGCGGCGGATCGCCGATCAGCGCCTGGAATCGCTGCTGACCACCTTGACCGAGACGCTGCGGCTGCTGCGCTGATCGGGGGAGTGTGTTCGGGTCGGGCCTCGGTCGTGGACGCCGGGCGTCGCGCTCGCATCGCTCACGAGCAGCGGCGCGCGCACGGTCCCCGCGGCCGTGCGGTATCCGGGTGACCCCCGGAATCGCTTGGGCGAGGGCTGATTCGAATTGGGCGCGGGTGCGATCACCTGGGCGGCACGGGTGCGGGCGCGGTGGCGGGAGTCCGCGCGCACGCGCGGAGGTGGTAGGAAAGGGGACGTGTCCGAAACTGGCGAACCTCGCGCATCCCGTGCCGTTTCCGAGGTGGTGGACCTGGTCAGTGCGCTGATCCGGTTCGACACCTCCAACACCGGCGAATTGGAGACCACCAAGGGTGAGCGCGACTGCGCGCTCTGGGTGGCCGAGCAATTACAGCAGGCCGGGTACACCACCGAATACATCGAATCCGGGGCGCCCGGGCGCGGCAATGTCTTCGCGCGATTGCCGGGCGCGGATTCGAGCCGGGGCGCGCTGCTGATGCACGGGCACCTCGATGTGGTGCCGGCCCAGGCCGCGGACTGGAGCGTGCACCCGTTCTCCGGGGCGGTCCAGGACGGCTACGTGTGGGGCCGCGGCGCGGTCGACATGAAGGACATGTGCGGCATGATGCTGGCGGTGGCCCGCCAGTTCAAGATCGAGGGCACGGTGCCCCCGCGCGACATCGTGTTCGCGTTCCTGGCCGATGAGGAGAACGGCGGGAAGTGGGGTTCGCACTGGCTGGTGGACAATCGCCCCGATCTGTTCGAGGGGATCACCGAGGCGGTCGGTGAGGTCGGCGGGTTCTCGCTGACCGTGCCGCGCCCGGACGGCACCGAACGCCGGCTGTATCTGGTGGAGACCGCGGAGAAGGGACTGGGCTGGATGCGCTTGCGCGCCAAGGCCCGTGCCGGTCACGGTTCGTTCCTGCACGAGGACAACGCGGTGACGATCCTGGCTCAGGCGGTGGCCCGGCTGGGCACCCATACCTTCCCGCTGGTGGTCTCGGATTCGGTGGCCGAGTTCCTGGCCGCGGTGCAGCAGGAGTCGGGTATCGAGTTCGATCCGGCGAGCCCGGACATCGAGGGCCAGCTCGCCAAGCTGGGCACCATTTCCCGCATCATCGGCGCGACCCTGCGCGATACGGCCAATCCGACCATGTTGCAGGCGGGGTACAAGGCCAATGTGATTCCACAGACCGCCGAGGCGGTGGTGGACTGCCGGGTGGTGCCGGGGCGCCAGGCCGAGTTCGAGAAGGAGGTCGACGAGCTGATCGGCCCCGATGTCGAGCGCGAGTGGATCACCAAACTCGATTCCTACGAGACCACGTTCGACGGCCATCTGGTCGATGCCATGAACGAGGCGATCCTGGCCCACGACCCCCAGGGCCGCACCGTGCCCTACATGCTCTCCGGCGGCACCGACGCGAAAGCGTTCGCGCGCTTGGGTGTTCGCTGCTTCGGGTTCGCCCCGCTGCAGCTGCCGCCGGAGCTGGACTTCACCGCGCTGTTCCACGGGGTGGACGAGCGGGTTCCGGTGGCATCGCTCGAGTTCGGGACGAGCGTGCTGGAACACTTCCTGCTGAACAGCTGATCACTCGCACCTCCATTGTTCTCGAAAGGACTTCTCGTGCCCGACTATTCGTACAACCCCTACGCCGCGCTGCCGCAGCTGCCCGAGTTCACGCTCACCTCCACCGACATCACCGAGGGTCAGGCGCTGCACCTGGATCAGGTCAGCGCGCTGGGCGGAGCCGGGGGCAAGGATGTCTCCCCGCAGTTGAGCTGGTCCGGATTCCCGGCCGAGACCAAGAGTTTCGCGGTGACGGTGTTCGATCCCGACGCTCCGACCGCCTCGGGATTCTGGCACTGGGCGGTGGCCAACATCCCGGTCACGACCACGAGCCTCGAGACCGGGCAGGGCAGCGCGGGCGGCACACTGCCCGCGGGTGCGGTCACCCTGGGCAACGACGCGGGGCTGACCGAGTACACCGGCGCGTTCCCGCCCGCCGGGCACGGCGCACACCGGTATTTCGTGGTCGTGCACGCGGTCGGGGTGGAGCGGCTCGAGGTCGATGAGAACGCGTCCCCGGCGTACCTGGGGTTCAATCTGTTCCTGAACGCGATCGGGCGCGCGACGCTGATCGGCACGCACGAGCAGCTCTGAGTTCGATGGTGAACGGCCGTGGGGCCCGGGGGGGGGGCCCGGGGCCCCGCGCGGTGCCAGCATAGGGCGCCGGTGGGGGGGCCGCCCCCCCCGGGGGGGGGGCCCCCGGGGGGGGGTGGGGCGGGGGGGGCGGCGCCACGGCCCCCCCCC
>NZ_JBHVIC010000003.1:52705-354995 GCF_042799795.1 Nocardia sp. NPDC057668
TCCCGCAGCAGCGCCACCACCCGCTCCGCCGTCTCCGCCGACGCCACCGCGCGCGGCCCCCCGTGCACCCCCCCCCCCCGCTCCCCCCCCCCCCCGCGCGCGTTGTTTTGGTCGGGCCCCGGCCGGCCCCCGGGGGCGCGCGCCCGGGCCCCACGGCGCTTTCCGAGATTCGCGCTCGATGCGGGCGCATCCGCCCGCGGTGGTCGGCCCCCGGGGATGGCTGTGGCCCTGGAGTCGACGCTCCAGGGCCACAGCGGTTTACCCGACGATCAGGGTCCCGGGGATCAGGACAGGTTGATCACGTTCTCCGGGGCGGGGGTGGTGTAGAGCGCGGCGATCTCGGCCGCGTACTTGGTGGTGATGGGGTTGCGCTTGAGCTTGAGGGTGGGGGTGAGCTCGTCACCGCCGGGGTCCCAGCCCGCGTCCAGCACGACGAAGCGCTTGATCTGCTCCACGCGCGAGAGTTTGGCGTTGGCGGCGGTGACCGCGGCCTTGATCTCCTCGATGATCTCCGGGTGCACCGAGAGGGCCTTGAGGTCGGCGTCGGGGGTGCCCAGGGCCTTGGCGCGCACGACCGCGGTGTCGGGGTCGAGCACGATCAGCGCGGCGATGTAGGGCTTGGCGTCGCCGATGGCCACGATCTGCCCGATCAGCGAGGACTGCGCCTTGACGCTGTTCTCGATGTTGGTGGGAGACAGGTTCTTTCCCGCCTCGCTGATGATCAGTTCCTTCTTGCGGTCCACGATGGAGATGTAGCCGTCACCGTCGATGGTGGCCACGTCGCCGGTGTGCAGCCAGCCGTCGGAATCGATGGCCTCGGCGGTCTTGTCGGGCATCTTGCGGTAGCCGTGGGTGACGATCTCGCCCTTGAGCAGCAGTTCGCCGTCCTCGCCCAGGCGCACTTCCACGCCTTCCATGGGGATGCCGACGGTGCCGGGCTTGGGCTTGTTCAGCGGGGTGTAGGTGCCCACGCCCGAGGTTTCGGACATGCCCCACACCTCGGTGACGGTGAAGCCGAGTCCGAGCATGTATTCCAGGGTTTCGGGCGGGATGGCCGCCGCGCCCGAGGCCGCGACCTTGAGCTCGTCGAAGCCCAGCGCGTGGCGCAGCTTGCCCAGGACCAGGGCGTCGGCGAGCTTGTGCTGCACGTTGAGCAGCGGGCCGCGCCCGGTGCCGGCCAGGTCCGCGCGCGCGGCTTGCACGCCGACGCCGATGGCCCAGTTCGCCAGGGACTTCTTGACCGGGCTGGGTTCGGTGGCGAGCTTGGCGTCGATGCCGGCCTTGATCTTCTGCCAGACGCGCGGCACGCCGAAGAAGGCGGTGGGGCGGGCGTCGGGCAGGGCGGCGGCGATCTCGCGCGGATCGGGCACGGTGGTCATCTGCACGCCGGTGAACAGGTTGGCGCAGTGGCCCGAAATGCGGTCTGCCACATGGGCCGCGGGCAGGTAGGACACCGAGCGGTCGTCGAGGCCGACCGTGAGCGGGCCGGTGACCAGGCCCGAGATCTGAGCGACCACGTTGCGGTGGGTCAGCTCCACGCCCTTGGAGGGTCCGGTGGTGCCGGAGGTGTAGATCAGGGTGGCGATGTCCTCGGCCTTGACGGCCTTCCACGCGGCGTCGAAGTCGAAGTCGGCGGCGGGGGCGGCTTCGACCTCGGCCAGGGTGACGGTGCCCGCGGCACTACCTTCGACCAGCACGATGTGCTCGAGCTCGACGCCCGCGCCGCGGACCGCGTCCAGGAAGGCGGGTTCGGTGATGACGACCTTGTTCCCGGCGTTGGTGAACAGGTGCGCGATCTGCTCGGCCGAGGAGGTGTTGTAGATCGAGAACGGCGTCGCGCCCAGGTGCAGGGCGGCGGTGTCGACCAGGTTGAACTCGGGCCGGTTGGTGAGCATGATGCCGACGGTGTCACCGTGCGATACGCCCAAGCCGGCAAGTCCGGCCGCGATGCTGCGTACGTGTTCCCCGTACTGCGCCCACGTGATCTCCGTGGTGCCGCCCACCGTCCGCAGTGCCACCTGTTCGGGGCGCAGGGTGAGCGTCTCCTGGAACGCCTCCGGAATCGTGAAGACCGTTTTGCCCGATTTGTGCGGATAACCGATGTCTGTCGTCATAGCCCTTTTCCGATTGCCTCTCGCTTCACCCGCCACACGCGCACCCCATCCGACCTGCGCGAACTCCGACGTTTGAACGAACGGCAAACACTTCACGCGATGGCGCGACGCCCTGTGTGTGGCGCGGCTCACTCATCGTAGCCAGAAAATCGCAGCTGTGTCTCGCGCTACAGCACTCATCCAGAAAATCGGGCATATCGGACACGCCCCCAGGCGCCGCGGGCCGCCCGCACCGCCCAGCGCGCCCCGGGAGCGGGGGGCCGATGCCCGCCGAGGCGATGCTTGGATTCCATGTACCGGCGGGCACGCTCACTGCGCGGGGCGGTCCACAGCGGAACCTCGCACACCCGAAGGCCCGCCTCGCGCAGGGCCCGGGCCTTGGCCGGATTGTTGGTCAGCAGGCGCACCGACCGCAGCCCCAGGCCCGAGAGCGCCTCGGCGGCGTGCTCGTAGGACCGCGAGTCGATCGGATGCCCGAGCATCTGGTAGCTGGTGAAGGTGTCCACCCCGATCTGGGCGCCCAGGCGCAGACCCATCGCCTTGACGATCAGGCCCGACCCGCGTCCTTCCTGTTCGAGGTAGATCAGTACGCCGGCGCCTTCGGCCTGGATCATGTCCATGGCCAGATCGAGTTCGGGTCCGCAGTCGCAGTCGTCCGATCGCAGGGCGTCCCCGTACAGACAGCGCGAGTGGATCCGCACCAGGCAGTCGTTGATCGCGTCGTGCGCCCCGAATTCGATGAGGTGCCCCACGATCGGCTGCCCGCGCCCGGCCCGCAACTCCAGTACCCGTCGCACCCGGAGCTCACCGCCCTTGCGGGACAGTGCATGCGCGGTCGAGTGACGCTCGTTCACGGGCCTTCCAGCTGCTGCGTGGTTCTGGCCATTATGACCGATCCGCGCCGGGGCCGACCGTGCCTCGGCTATCGATCCGGATGCATTCGCCCGCGGGCCCAGCGTCCGCGGGAGAGCTGAATTCGCGCCCGCAACAAGCGAGTTCGCGACCAGCCGCAGCGTCCCGCGATCAGCCCGAGCAGCACCGGCAGGGTGTGCCCGGGCCCGAGTACCTCGGTGAACACGGTGGCGGGCACGACTTTCCAGATCAGCACCGCGCACACTCCGCCCACGAGGCCGACGTAGCAGAGCATCAGCGCGCCCTGGGCTATCCGCTCCCACAGCCAGAAACGGGGCAGCCGGTGCCCGCGGGCGGCCCGTTTGGCGGCCAGATAGCGTGCCGTGGCGCGGTTGGCGGGGCGAATGCGCAGGGGCAGGTGCTCGACCGCGAGCCCGCTCGCGCGCAGGGCACGAACTTTGTCCGGGTTGTTGGTGAGCAAACGAATCGAGCGCAGGCCCAGGCGGTTCAGTGTCTCGGCGGCATGATCGTAGGAGCGGGCGTCGGGGGCCAATCCCAGCCGCGCGTAACTGGCGAAGGTGTCGAGCCCGTCCTGCTGGCTGACACCGTAACCGCGCGCCTTGGCGACCAGTCCGGCCCCGCGTCCTTCCTGTTCGAGGTAGATGAGCACGCCCGCGCCTTCGGCCTGGATCATGTCCATGGCCAGGTCCAGTTCGGGTCCGCAGTCGCAGTCGTCCGATCGCAGGGCGTCCCCGTAGAGACAGCGCGAGTGCACCCGTACCAGGCACCCGTCGGTGAGAGCGCCGAACAGCAGTGCGTGCCCGTCGAGGTCGCCGTCCCCGACCGGTAGGACCCGGGTGGAGATCGTGCGCCCGTACCGGGTCATCCGGTGCCGGGTGGCCGCGAGGCCGGGGACCGGCGGCAGGACAGCCGCCGGGTGATCGGCGGCGCGGGTGCCGGTGCGGGCCGGTGCGCCCCGCAGGCGCGCCCATCGCCGCGTGACCGGGTTGCCCACGCGCGCGGGGTGTTCCGGCTCGCCGGGGCACGGTGTTCGCGGTGTGGGTTGTGCGGTCGTGGCGCCGGGCGATCCCGGCGGCGGCTCGGCGCCGGGGGCGGTCGGCGGCGACGCCGGGGCGTCGGGCTCGAGTGTGGGCGGCGTGCCGCCGGCCCGGGCCGGGTCCGCGGGGATGGCGGTGTCGGTGCGCGGGGCCGGTGTGGTGCGCGCGGCCGTCCGGTCGCGGGCATCGTCGAGCGCGGCGATCGGCGTCACCAGTGACCCTCCGGTACGTGTCAGCGGAATGCGGCTGACCGCACCTTGGATCGGCCCGCGCGAGATGCTACGGCCAAAATCCCGCGTTCTTCGCGCGCGGCGGGCGTTTCGCCGATGGCGGCGCGTCGCGGGGCGCGGGGGATCACCCCCCGGCCGACTCCGCGTCCGGCCGTTCGGCGCGGGTCACGGGCGCACGATCGCGCCCCGGCCCCGGGTCGAGCGCGGTTGTCTCACTTGGCTATCGGAGTGTGGTCGCGATTTGCGGTGGTCAGCGGGGCACGGGCGTCGATGCCCTGGATCGAGGGCATGGATTCGGGGATGTTCGAGGCGGGGGTGCGCGCGGCGATGGCGGCGGTGACCCATTCGAAGTCGGCGTCCTGGGCGGGGCGGCGGGTGGTGGTGAGGCGGTAGGCCAGGGCGGAGGAGAAGGCGCTGGAGGCTCCGGCGGCGAAGTCGGCGGTGTCGTTGACGTGCCGGACCCGGGTGTGCGCGGTGCGTGAGCGGATGGTGCATCCGTGGCTGTCGATGAGGCAGACCGCGTGCACTCCCCATTGCAGCAGCCGGTTGGTCGATTCCTCGGCGGTGCTGCCGGGCCAGGTGGCGGTGAGTTCCTTGGCGGTGCCGACGAGGTAGTCGACCGCGGCCAGGTGCGGGTAGAGGTGCCGGGGCAGCACCGTGGGCGGTGAGGCGCTGACGATGAGCCAGGGGCGCGGGGCCATGGCGTGCACCATGGCCAGAACGCGCGCGACGATGTCGATGGGCTGCTCGAAGGTGACCAGTACCGCGTCCGAGGCCGCCAGGGCCGCGCGCACCACGGCGCTGTCGATGTCGCGCTCGGTCAGGCGCAGGCGGTCCTGTTTGAAGGCGATGGCGGCGGATTCGCCCGCGAGGGTGAGGATGACGGTGGTGACGGGGGTGCGGGCGGTGTCGGTGACGGTGACCAGGCTGGTGTCCACGCGCTGCGCGCGCAGGTAGTCCACGATCCAGTGGCCGTCTCCGTCGTCGCCGATGGTGGCGACCAGGCGGGCGTCGATGCCCAGGCGAGCCAGGGCGACCGCGCGATTGAGGCCCTTGCCGCCGGGGTGGCGTACGAAATCGCCCCAGTGCGAGGTGCCGGGCTCGGGGAAGGTCTCCACCACGCTGATCTGGTCGACGACCGCGTCGCCGACCACGGTCACGGTGGGGCAGCGTCCGGGGTCGCCGGGGTCGCCGGGGTGGGTCAGGTCCAGTTCGGAGCCGGTGGTGAGCAGGCGGGCCAGGGCGGTGAAGGCCTGGGTTTCGGGGGTGTCGCGCAGGGTGCGCACTTTCGGGGCGGCCGGGACCTGGTCCGCGCCCAGGGCGTCGTGCAGGGTCCGCCAGTGCGTGGCCAGGTAGGCGCGGCGCTCGCCGAGATCGGGTCCGTAGAGCCGGTCCAGGTCCAGGCCCGCCGGTGGGGTGTCGCGCAGCAGGCCCAGGCTCAGTTCGGCGTCCACGATCAGGCGCTGGGTCGGCGGGAGGCGGCGGGCGAGCTGCCCGACGACGAGGGGGACCGCGGCCTGCGGGGTCAGCGCGCGCAGATGCGCGTAGCGGCGGACCACGGCCAGTTGCAGCAGGGGGGTGGTGTCGATCTCGGTGCTGTGCAACCTGTCCGGGCTCAGGCCCGAACGTTTGCGCAGCCGGGTGAGTACCCCGCGCACGGCGACCATACCGGGGTCCTGAGCGGTCGGCACCGGGTCGGCTCGGCGGGAAGGGTGGTTTCTCGTCATTCGCTCCCCACGATACTGTTCGAGCGGGTGTGATCGATAGGACGACGGCGTCAATTCCACTGCGCCCGAAGCAATTGCCGGTATTTCACGACTAATTCCAGCGTCGATCTTCAGATTTGGTGCGCAACAGACAATGGTGCTGCGGATCCGCCGAGAAGCTGTTCCCGCGTGCGTGTTTCGGGTGGCGGTGGTGTCGCTCTACGATACCGGCGGTCAGGTTTATCCCACAAAGGAATCGTCAATTCCCTTATGGTAGTGGCAAATGCCGGACACGAGCGGCAAATGCCATACTGGTGTCGGCGAATTATCGCCTCCGCCAGACGGTTCGGGAGGTTCTGGTGCAACCAGCGCGTGTACGGGGTGGGCGCGGGCGCACGCGGGGAACCACGGTGAAACATGTCATGGCGGTACCGCATCGGCGGATGATGGAGCGGGGCAGACAGTGACCCCATTCCTTTTCCGGTGGGCAGGCGTACCGCCGGCGCCCTCATCGCCGAGGGCGCCCGGGGGTGGCGTTTGCGTGCCGGGCGGCGTGGCATCCGGGAGGAACTCGGACAAGAGGCAGTGGAAAAACTACGGGAATGCCCGCGGGGTATTCCGGCAATTCGGGCGGGAGTGGACCATTGGATGAAATACCGACCGCCCGGCACTCGATACGTGAGACAGCAGAGACGACGCGACCCGACAACCACACCGCCGTACTCGCACACACGGCCCAGGGAGGACCACGCTGTGACAATCGCTATCACCCACCGGGCGATGACAAGTGACATCACCCCCGAATTCGCCATTCGCGGCAAAGGCGAACAACTCTGGTGCCTGAGCTGGCTACCGGAGGCGACCCTGACCCGCGAACAGGCCCGGGCCGGAATGGAATTGGACGAAATCCTGTCCGACCCGGAGGTGGTCTTCGACGACAGCGCGCACTGCGCGGCCGCCGATCGCGCCGCGGCCCTGGGCATTCTGGTCGAGCACGCGGTCATCATGCTCGCCCAGCGCATGGCCGAGCGCGCCCAGCGTCGTGCCACCCCCGCGCGCCCGCAGGACACCGAGACCGTCGAGGCGGTCATGGCCGGCTGGTACAGCACCCCGGCCCCGCGCACGCCCGCGGCCACCGGGGCGCGCTCGCAGCATCTGTGGGCCTGACGCCCCGAGACGGACCGGGTCAGGCGCGGGCGGTGTGCCCCGCGCCGACGGCCTCGGACAGATTCGCGTACCCGTGCGCGCGCAGCTTGGCGGCCAGTCCGCGATGGATGCGACGCGCCCAGAACGGCCCGCCGTAGATGAATCCGGTGTACCCCTGCAGCAGCGAGGCCCCGGCCAGGATGCGCTCGAACGCCTGATCGGCGGTTTCGATCCCACCGACCGAGATCAGCACCAGCCGGTCCCCGACCCGCGCGTACAACCGGCGCAGCACCTCGAGCGAGCGCTCGGCCACCGGCGCCCCGGACAGTCCGCCCGCCCCGAGCGCGGCGACCGCCTCGGGATCGGTGTCGAGCCCGTCGCGGCGAATGGTGGTGTTGGTGGCCACGATGCCGGCCAGTCCGAGTTCCACGGCCAGATCGGCGACCGCGTCGATGTCCTCGTCGCTCAGATCCGGGGCGATCTTGACCAGCACCGGCACCGAGACACTGTCCAGCACCGCGCGCAGCAGCGGGCGCAGGGAGGCGACCGCCTGCAGATCGCGCAGGCCCGGGGTGTTGGGGGAGCTGACGTTCACGACCACGAAATCGGCCAGCGGGCCCAGCAGCTTCGCGCTGATCGCGTAGTCGCCGGCCGCGTCCTGGGGTTCGACGACCTTGGTCTTGCCGATGTTCGCCCCGATCGGCACCCCGCCGGGCCGGCGCCCGGCCAGGTGCGCGGCGGCGGCTTCGGCGCCGTGGTTGTTGAAGCCCATGCGGTTGATGAGCGCGCGATCCGCGGGCAGCCGGAACAGGCGCGGCGCGGGATTGCCGGGCTGGGCCTGGGCGGTGACGGTGCCGATCTCGGCGTAGCCGAAACCCAGTGGGCCCCAGGCGTCGGCGCCCTCGGCGTCCTTGTCGAATCCGGCCGCGAGCCCCAGGGGTGCGGGGAAATCGACCCCGAACACGGTGGTGGCCAGGGTGGGCTCTTGCGCGACAAGCAGTTTCGAGGTCACCCAGCGGCCGGGCGCGAATCGGGTGGCCAGTTTCATGGCACCGAAGGCCAAGTGATGGATGCGCTCGGGAGGGAGCACGAACATCACCTTCAGCAGCAGGGCGTACAGGCGCTCGGACATGCGGGTTACATCACCGCCTCGGGTGTCGGGGATAGAGAACTTTTTCGCCTGCGCAGCAGGACGCGGCGGCTGCCGTCGGTGTAGGCGCGCACGCGCGATAACTCCCAGCCGCCGAATTCGGCCTGGATGCTCAGGCGCATGGAGGCGGTGACCCGGTTCATCTCCGGGGGCAGGCGTAACGGCACGTATTCGTACTCGTCGCTGGTCTCTTCCCAGCCCGCCGGTAGGTCGCGCGCTGATCGCGCTGATCGTGAGGCCCGAGCCATCACTGCCCTCTCTTCCGCTGGTCCGCGCCGATCCGCTGCAGACCGTCGCCGGTCGCGGATCCCACGAACATGTCACCGGTGCGGTCGTCGATGGTCACCGAGTTGGGCTGGCGCACCGTCGGGTAGCGCCCCACCTCCACCGGTATACCCGTCGACAGGTCGTAGCCGACGACTTCGTTCTGGCCTGTCAGCGTCACCCACACGGTCTCGGACCGCTGATCGTAGGCGAGTGCGTAGGGCGAAGAGCCTACCGGGAAACGCTGGTGCAGGACCAACGGATCGGCGGTGTAGACCAGCAGCTCGTGGCCGATGGTGTCGGTGACGATGCGGCGACCGAAGTGGTCCCCGATCATGCGGGTGGCCCCTTCGCCCGCGCGCAGGGACAACCCGGGCCGGTCCTTGTCGAGGTTGAGTTCGCTGATGATGGTCTGGCGCCGGTCCAGCACCACGATGTCCTCGCCGGTGGCGTCGACCTCGTCGGCCGAGATCAGGCCCGAAATGGTTTGCCGCACAGCCCCGTCCGCGCCCAGGATCAGGACCTTGCCCGAGCCGAGCCCGGCGATCAGGTCGCCGTCGGCGCGGCGGGCGACCGCGCGCACGTCCCCGTCCACGCGCACCAGGGCGCTGAGCCCGGTCGCGGCTTCCACGCGCAGTACCGCGTCCGGGACCGCGACCAGGATCTCCCCGGGCACGCCGGGGGCGAGGTCGGCGGCGTTGCCGGGCAGGGTCAGGGTGCGGGTGCGGTCGCTGCCCGGATCACGCAGGCGCAGTACGTTTCCCGGCTCGAGCACCTCGGCCAGTACTCCGGTCTTCGGTTCGCTGAGCAGGGCGGTGATGGGCGCGCTGGCGATGACGGCGCCCGCGGGGGCGCCCGCGACGGCGGGGGCCGCGGCCGGGGTGGGCGGTTCGATGGTGGGTTTGTCGGCGGTGTCCTCACCGGAGGAGCATCCGGCCAGCAGACTCAGCACGGCCGCGCCCGCGAGGGCCGACCGGATCCAGCCGCGACGGCGCATGCAGCGAACTCCTTACCTGACCGACAAAATCATGCGTGCTCGTTAATCTGACCATGATCCCCGACCCGAGCCGGTGGGCGGGGGTGCCGGTGATCGGCGCGCCGTGATGCGGGGCACGCCGGGGTTCGTTCCCGCATGACCGGGATTCCCCCGTTTGGACCCGGCCGAACCCGGGCATCCGATGCCGGCCGGTCCTGTGACGTGACATGGGGTTTCGGCGGTGATGTCGGTGGGCACGGTTACCGTGGAGGGTGATTATGGGCTGGGTCAGGGAGTTCTGTTGGTGAGCGAGCACACCCCGGGCGTGCCGGGTTTCGCCGTGGAGGATGTGACCGTGGGCGTGTACGCGCACGGGTTCGGGGTGACCGGTGACGGGCGTTCGTTCGCGTTCCGGACCGTGCGCTCGACGCTGACCCTGGAGATCTATCGGCCCGATCTCGAGGCCGAGGTGCCCGCGGCCGAGGATGTGGTGGCGCTGGCGGTCGCGCGGGTCACCGATGTCGATCTCGATGACGAGCGCAGTGTGATCGCGCTGGTGCGTGATCTGATCCCGCAGGCGGCGCCGGTGCCCGCGCCCGCGCAGGGGGTGACCGTGCGCGCGCTGCTGGGCCGGCTGGGCGCGGTCCTGGACGGGATGTGAGGGCGCGCCCGCGTGCGGGGCGCTGTGACGCAGAGATCATCGCCGCCGCGCGCGCATGACAGACTGTCGGCAAGCAACCGCAGTTCGAGCCCGAGGATGTTGATGGCCTTTCCACGCACCCCCATCGTCACCGCCGCCGTTGTTCTCGCCGTGCTCGGCGCGGCCGGTTGCGGTGATGGTTCCGGTGACGACGCTTCGGTGGAGGCGGCGCGCTCCTCGGCCTATGCGGCGTTGAGTTCGTCGTCCGCGGCGGTGGCGGCCACCAGTGCCGCGCGCCCGCCGATTCCGACCGCGGCCGAATTGGACGCGCAGATCAAGTCGGCGCTGGATCCGAATCTGCCCGATGGCGAGCGCACCGCGCTGATCGAGGACGGGGACGCGTTCAAGGACGCGATTCCGGACATGTACAAAGCGCTGCAGGACAATCCGCGCGCGGTGTACGGGGTCAAGGATCCGGTGTTCGACAATCACGACGGCACCCTGACCGCGACGCTGAGCCTGGACAAGGACGGCACGGGCTCCAATGTGCGCACCACGGTGGTGCATTTCGTGAACAAGGACGGGCGCTGGAAGATCTCGCGCACCGATCTGTGCGGCATTCTGCGCTCGGCCGACTATCGCACCAGCGCCTGCGGCTGATGCTCGAATCGGGTTCCCTGCGGTGGGGGCGTTTCATCCACCGCCATCGTTTCGCGGTGTTCGCGGTGTTCGGACTGCTGGTGCTGGCCTCGGGGTTCTACGGGCGCGATCTGGGTGATCATCTGACCCAGGAAGGCTGGTTCGACGAGAGCAGTGAGTCGGTGGAAGCGTCCAAGCTCGCCGATTCCACGTTCGGGCGCGACACCGACAGCGATCTGATCGTGCTCTACACCGCCCCGGCCGGGCTCACCGTGGACGACGAGCCGGTGCGTTCGGCGGTGGCCGCGGAGCTCGAGCGCCTGCGCACCGAGTACGGCGAGCAGATCCTGAAGATCGACTCCTATTGGGACGGCCCGCTGATGGGCCAGTTCGCCGATCCCGCGCGCACGCACGCCTTCGCCAGTATCGGGTTGCGCGGGGACGGGGGCACCGACACGGTCGAGAACTACATGAGCGTGAAGGATCATTTCGGCGCGGGTTCACCGGGCGCGGGCCCGGGCGGTACGACGGTGCAGCTGGCGGGGATGCAGCCGGTGGTCGAGGGCATCAACACCGGCATGCAGGACGATATTCTGCGCGCGGAGATCATCGCGCTGCCGATCGTGGCGCTGCTGCTGTATTTCGTGTTCGGCGGGGTGATCGCGGCGCTGCTGCCGGTGCTGATCGGCGGGATGACGATTCTGGGCAGTCTCGGGATCATGCGGATGCTCACGAACCATCTGCAGGTGAACGTGTTCGCTTCGGCGGTGGTCACGTTGGTGAGTTTGGGTTTGGCGATCGACTACGGGTTGTTCGCGGTGACCCGGTTCCGGGAGGAGCTGGCGGCGGGGCGCAGTGTGGAGGAGGCGACCGCGCGCACGATCGCGACCGCGGGGCGCACGGTGTTGTTCTCGGCGGCGATCATCGCGGTGAGTTTGGGTGCGTTGTTCATCTACCCGAACGGGGTGCTGCGCTCGGTGCCGCTGGGCGGTATCTCCTCGGTGCTGCTGGCGGCGGTGCTGTCGGTGACCGCGTTGCCGGCGGTGCTCTCGATCGTGGGTGAGCGGATCGATTTCCTGGGCTGGAAACGGTTTTCGAGTCTGCGCACCGCCGCGCAGATCGATGCCGGGTTCTTCTCGCGCCTGGCGGTGTTCGCGATGCGCAAGCCGTGGCTGGTGATCGCCCCGATCGTGCTGATGCTGCTGGCGTTGATCCTGCCGTTCCGCAACATCGAGTTCGGCGGGTTGAGCGAACGCTATCTGGCCTCGGACAACCCCGCCCGGGTGGCGCAGCAGGATTTCGACGCCACGTTCCCCCAGTTCCGCACCGAGCCGTTGAAATTGGTGATCACCGGCGCGAACGCCCAGCAGCTCTCCGATATCCGGTACGAGGCCAATCAGGTCGCGGGCCCGTGGATGACGGGGCCGTTCGATCCGGTGGCCCCGACCAAGGACGGGGTCACGGTGCTGGGCAGCGGTCTGGCGGACAAACGCGACGCGGACACGGTGATCGCGGCGCTGCGCGAGATCGACGAGCCCGCGGGGGTGCGGGCGATGGTGGCGGGGGTGCCCGCGCTCGAGCGGGACAGCATCCTGGGGTTGATCGAGGGGTTGCCGTTGCTGGCGGCGATTCTGATCGCGGCGGCGCTGGCGCTGATGTACGCGGCGTTCGGGTCGATGGTGCTCGCGCTCAAGGCGGTGGCGATGAGCGCGCTGTCGCTGGGGTCGACGCTGGGGATTCTGACGTGGATCTTCGTGGAGGGGCACGGGGCGGGGCTGTTCGATTTCACCCCGGGGCCGTTGATGTTCGCGGTGCTGGTGTTGATCGTGACGGTGTTGTTCGGGCTGTCCACCGATTACGAGGTGTTCCTGCAGTCGCGCATGGCCGAGGCCCGTAAGGACGGGGCGTCCGCGCCCGAGGCGATCCGGTACGGGATCGCGCACACCGGTGGGGTGATCACCTCCGCGGCGGCGATCCTGATCGTGGTGACGGGGGCGTTCGGGTTCTCGGATCTGGTGCTGATGAAGTACATCGCGTACGGGATGATCGCGGCGTTGGTGTTGGACGCCACGGTGATTCGGATGCTGCTCACCCCGGCGGTGCTCAAGCTGGTGTGGAAGTGAGCGCGCTCAGGGGCGCCAATCTGCTGGTGATGTTCGCCCTCGAGCTGACGGTGCTGGGGTCGGCGGCGTTCTGGGGCGCGACGGTGCCCGATCCGGTGCCGGCGCGGATCTTCGCGGCGGTGGCGGTTCCGACGGTGTTCATCGTGGTGTGGTCGTTCTTCGGGGCCGCAGCCGATGCCCGCTATCCGCAGACCGGGTGGCGGCGGGCGCTGCTCGAGCTGGTGTGGTTCGGCGGTGGCGCGGTGTTGCTGGGGTGGGCGTGGACGCCGTGGGCGGGGGTGGCGATGTTCGCGGTGTGGGCGGTCAACGGGGTGTTGCGGGTGGTGTGGGGGCAGGTCGGGCAGGTGCCCTGAGGGCCCGGTGCTGTGCCGCGAGGTGACCGGCGAGCCGGTGCCGGGTGGGATCTGACATCCACCCGGCACCGGCTCCGGGGTTCCGGTCTCCGATCGGTCGTCCGGTAGCGCGGTTCGCGCGGGTCAGATGTCGCCGAATGCCTTGGCGTACCGGATTTTTCCGCCCGGCAGCGTGGCGGCCGGGTTCAGGCTCAGGGCCATGAGCGCGTCGTCGGGGACTTCGACGTTCATGGCGATGCCGTGATCCGAGGCGCGGGTGAAGCCGAAGCGCGGGTAGTAGCTCGGATGCCCGAGCACGGTCACGAACTGCTCGCCCCTGGCCGCGGCCACGGCCAGGCCGGCGCGGGTCAGGGCGTCGCCCATGCCGCGGTTCTGGTGGTCGGGCAGGACCGAGACCGGCGCCAGGCACAGCGCGGGGGTGGCGCCGATGTGGTTGCGGGTCAACAGCACATGGCCGATGGGGGTGTCGAATTCGTCGACCGCGACCAGGGACAGCGCGGGGATCCAGGCCGGGTCGGCGCGCAGGGCGTCGACGAGTTCGGCTTCGGCGCCGGTGTCGAAGGCGGCGGCGACGATGTCATGGACGGCGTCGCGGTCGGCGAGCATTTCGGTGCGGATGTTCCAGGTGGGTGTGCGCATGGTGGGGCACAGTCCTTTTCGTGTGTGGTGTGGCCGCGCGGAGCGCGCGGCGCGGGACGGGAACGGGTCAGGCCGTCGCCGTGGGTGATGTGGTGATCGGGTAGGCGACGGCCTCGCGCGCGGTCATCAACATCACTCCTCGTCCGGGGGGTTCGGCACACACGAATGGGTGCGGGGGCATGAGAACGAGGCCACGCTACCCGAACCGGGGAGCGAACCTCCAGCTATTTGCCTGTGTGGTCAGTGGTCGTCGTGGCGCCCGCGCACCGGCAGGACCAGTTGCGCGCCGGTGACCGGGTGGTCGAACACGTCGACGGGGTGCTGGTAGACGCGGGTGAGCAGGTCGGCGGTCAGGACCGTGCGCGGTGGGCCGTCGGCGGCGACGCGCCCGTCCTGCAGGACCGCGACGCGGTCGGCGTAGGCGGCGGCGACCCCGAGGTCGTGCAGCACGACCACGACCGCGGCGCCGGCGGTGGCGCGGTCGCGGGCCAGGCGCAGGACCTGTTCCTGGTGTCCCAGGTCCAGGGCGGCGGTGGGTTCGTCCAGCAGCAGGGTGGCGGTGTCCTGGGCCAGCACGCGCGCCAGGGCCACGCGGGCGCGTTCGCCGCCGGACAGGGCGGGGAAGGTGCGCCCGGCCAGGTGTTCGACGTCGGTGGCGGCCAGGGCGGCGGCGATGCGCTGTTCGTCGTGGCGCTGTCGTTCGGTGCGGGCCCAGGGCGCGCGGCCCATGGCCACGACTTCGCGTGCGGTGAACGGGAATCCGACGGTGTGGTTCTGGGGCAGGACCGCGCGGCGGCGGGCCATGTCGATCGGGGCCCAGCGGGTCAGGGGTGTGCCGTCGAGTTCGACGGTGCCGCTGCTGGGTTCGAGTTCACCGGCCAGGGCGGCGAGCAGGGTGGATTTGCCGGCGCCGTTGGGGCCGACCAGGGCCACGATCTGTCCGGCGACGACCTCGAAGTCGACTCCGGACAGCACTTTTCGGCCGCCGCCGCGTTCGAGGTCGACCCCGTGCGCGGACAGGGTGACCGTGCCGGGTGCGGGGGTGCCGGGCAGCTCGTGCTGACGGGCGAAGAGCCCGCCGAGTTTGTTTTTCGTGGTTGTCATGCCCAGCCTCCCGCGCGGGCCCGGGTGCGTCGCAGCAGCCAGAAGAAGAACGGGCCGCCGACCAGGGAGGTGAGCATGCCCAGGGGCAGGTCGGCGTTGTGGACCAGGGCGCGCGCGCCGATGTCGGCCGCGACGAGCACGACCGCGCCCAGGATCGCCGAGAGCGGGATGAGCACGCGGTGCGCGGGCCCGACGAGCATGCGGACCAGGTGCGGGACGATCAGGCCGATGAACAGGATGATGCCGGTGAACGCGACCCCGGCGGTGGCCAGGATGGCGACCACGACGATCACGTTGCGGCGCAGGCGTTCCACGTCCACGCCCAGGTGCGCGGCCGCGGATTCGCCCAGGGCGAGCAGGTCCAGGCGCGGGGCCATGAGGATGGCGGCCCCGACGCCGATCAGGGTCAGCGGCGCCACGATCGCGACCGAGGACCAGGTGGAGCCGTTGAGGCTGCCCAGTTGCCAGAACACGATCTGATCGCGCGCCGCGGGGGAGGCGGTGAACAGCAGGAACGAGATGAGCCCGCCGGCGAAGGCGTTGATGGCCACGCCGGTCAGGACCAGGGTGACCACTTCGGTGCGCCCGTTCGAGCGTGAGAGCGCGTACACCAGGAACGTGGTGATCAGCCCGGCGACGAACGCGCCCGCGGCCACGGACCAGGACGCGACGAACGCGCCGCCGACGACGATGACGGTGCCCGCGCCCACGGCGGCGCCGGCCGAGACGCCGATGACGCCGGGTTCTGCCAGGGGGTTGGCGAACACCCCCTGCAGTAGCGCGCCCGCGGTGGCCAGGGCCGCGCCCACGAGCATGGCCATGACCACGCGCGGGAACCGCACCTCCCACAGGGTGAGATCACCGGCGGGGTGCGCGGGCATGGGTCCCCAGTCCAGTCCCATGCGATGGAACAGGCTGCCCGCGACCTCGGCGGGGGTGGTGGGCACCTGCCCGACCGCGGCCGAGATCAGCGCCAGCACGATCAGCGCGAGGACGGCGGCGGTGAAGATGAGCGTGGTCCGCGACCACGTTCCGCGCCGCGCGGGCGCGGTGGCGGGGTGATCGCTCGCCGTGGTGAGCGTGGTGCGGGTGCCCGCCTGGTCGGTGGTGGCTCGCACGCCGGTGCCCGAGGTGATCGCCGCGCCCGGGAGCGTGGGTGTCCCCGACTCCATGGTTGCCGGGTCCGCGCCGGTCAGCGCATGCGCGACTGCCGGGTCCGCCCCGGTGCCGGCCGGCGTCGTGGCGGGCCCGAGTAGATCCGAGGTGTGGTGCGTCTCGGGTCCGTCGGCGCCGGGGCGGTGTGTCAGTGCGGCCGAATCCTGGTGCGGGGCAGGGTGTTCCGGCCCCGGCGTGCGCGGTTCGGGGGGTGGTGCGGGTGACACGGGCCGATCGTGGGGGTCCTGGGGGGTCATGCGGTCTTTTCGCCGTAGACGGCCTGGGCCAGGGCCTGCACGACGCGGCCGGTGTTGGGGCCGAAGGACAGCAGGACCGCGTCGGACATGTCGACCACGCGTTTGTTCTTGCCGGCGGGGGTCTGGGCGATGCCGGGGATCTTGGCCAGCCCGTCCACACCGCCGACCGAGGACAGGCCATCGCTCATGACCAGCAGCACGTCGAGGGCCGCGGCGATGAGGGCTTCGCTGGTGATGGCGATGAACGGCTCGCTGACTCCCGAGGCGGTGCCGGCGTCGGTGCCGCCGATGGCGGCGATCAGCGAGTCCGCGCCCGAGCCGGGGCCCGCGATCATGGCGATGGCGGTCGAGCGCAGGTACAGGAACGCGATGCGCGGCTTGGGCTCGCGCGCGGGGACCGCGGCGGTGGCGGCGTCGATCTCGGCGCGGGTGCGCTGGCCCAGGGTCTTGCCCGCGGCGGGTACGCCCAGGGCGGCGGCGACGGCTTCGATCTGCGGCACGACCCCGTCCATGGTGCGCTGGGGGTCGAAGTAGACCACGGTGATGCCCAGGGCTTTGAGCTGATCGCGCATGACCGCGGTGGCGCTGGTGGTGTCGGTCAGGAACACCGAGGGGCGCAGCGCGGCAATGGCTTCCACGTTCAGGGTGCCCGACCCGGCGGTGACGTTGGGCAGGTCCTCGACCGCGGGGAACGCCGCGGAGGTGGAGCGGCCCACGAGGTTGGGTCCGAGTCCGAGCGCGACGACGGTCTGGGCCAGGGTGCCGTAGCGGTCCGCGGCGATGATGCGGCTCGCGTCGGTGACGGTGACCTCGCTGCCGTCGAACGAGCGCACCGTGGCCGGCAGCACCGGGGTGGGTGCGGGCGCCAGGGGTACGGGGTCCAGGTCGGTCAGGGTTGCGGTGGCCGGGCCCTGCGGCCCGGTGCCCGAGGTGCTCTCGCCGGTGCCGCAGGCGGTGGCGCCGATCAGCAGACCGGCGCCCAGCAGCGCCGACACCGCGCGCAGGAGCAGCTTCGGGCGACCGTTCACGCTAGACCTCATGCAGGTAAGGCTAACCACGGGTCATTCGGTGCGTGCACTGACGTCTCCGAGTGCGGCCGCGATGGCCCGCGGCAGCTCCAGCGTCTCGGCGGCGATCACCCCGGTGAGCTGGCCGATGTCGCGGGCGCCCACGATGAGCGAGGCCACCCCGGGCTGATCGCGCACCCACGCCAGGGCCACCGCCAGGGGTGAGGTGCCCAGGCCGTCGGCGGCGGTGACGACGGCGTCGACCACGCGCACGGCCAGATCGTCGAGGCGGGCGTTGATCTCGGCGGCGGTGGCCTCGTCGGCGCCGCGCGAGTCCGCGGGCACGCCGTCGCGGTATTTGCCGGTCAGGATGCCCCCGGCCAGGGGTGCGGTGGCGATGACGCCGATGCCGTGATGCTGTGCGGCGGGCACGAATTCGTGTTCGACCCCGCGCGCGAGCAGCGAGTACGGGTGCTGGGCGGCGGTCAGGGGCGCGGTGGCCGCGAGGGTGGCCAGTTGCCAGCCGTCGTAGCCGCGCGCTCCGGCGTAGCGCACGCGCCCGGTGCGCACGGCGTATTCGAGTGTGGCCGAGACCTCTTCGAGGGGGGTGTGCGGATCCCAGGCGGCCACGGTCCACAGGTCCAGGTGATCGACCCCGAGCAGGGTCAGGGTGCGGTCGAGCTGGCGCATCATGGTGCGCCGGGAGGCGTCCACGCGCCAGCGGGTCGGGGCGGGCGCGGGTCCGGCGGCGGGGTTCACCCGCACCGGGACCTGGCCCGAGCACACGCTGAGCACCAGGTCCTCGCGGCCGAACTCCTTGACCAGCGGGCCCAGGATCTGTTCGGCGGCCCCGTCGCCGTAGGCGGGGGAGCAGTCCACCAGGGTGCCCCCGGCCTCGGCGAAGGCCATCATTTGCGCGCCGGCGTCCTCGGCGTCGGTCTCGCGGCCCCAGGTGTGGGTGGCCAGCCCGATCCGTGAGACCCGAAGTCCGCTGCGCCCCAGCGTGCGCTGTTCCATCACCGCGCTTGCTCTTTCATCACAGGGATCAGCCTAAGGGCACGGGTCCCCTGTTCCGGGGTATGCCTCGCGGCGACCGTAAATGCCTGCGCGTCTTGGACAATCGCCCGGCACGGTGCGGGGGTGCGCGTGCCCGCGCGGGCGGGCGGGCCGGCGGTGTGCGCGCACCGCTGTCGGGGATTCGCCCCTGCCCTGTAGGGTCGCTGCGGTGTTCGGCGGTCGAAACCGCCGCAGGTGGGCGAATTGTCCACCGGCAGCCGACGATTCGGGATTGGAGGTCGTGTGGGCGAGTCGATGACATGGATACAGGCCCTGGTGTTGGGCGCGGTGCAGGGGCTCACGGAGTTTCTGCCGATCTCGTCCTCGGCGCACATGCGCATCGTGTCGGCGGTGTTCTTCGGCGACGACGCCGGCGCCTCGTTCACCGCGGTCACCCAGCTGGGCACCGAGCTGGCGGTGCTGGTGTATTTCGCCAAGGACATCTGGCGGATCCTGGTGGCCTGGTTCAGCACGCTGTACATGCAGTTCACCGGTACCCGGCCCGCGCCGCTGCCCGCCTCGGAGCAGCTGACCGCGCAGTTGCCGATGTACACCGACGGCACCCTGGACTACGAGGCGGAGTACGAACTCGATCCCGACGCCCAGCGCGAACTGGACTATCGCATCGGCTGGTATGTGATCATCGCCACGATCCCGATCGGTGTGCTGGGATTCCTGTTCAAGGACGAGATCCGTACCGGCGCACGCAATCTGTGGATCATCTCGGCGAACCTGATCCTGTTCGCGCTGGTGATCGCCGCGGGTGAGTACTACGGGCGCAAGATCCGCCCGATCGAACAGCTCACCACCCGCGACGGCCTGGTGATGGGTTTCGCGCAATGCCTGGCGTTGATCCCGGGCGTGTCGCGCTCGGGGGCGACCTCGACCGCGGGCCTGTTCCTGGGGTTGCGGCGCGAGGCCGCGGTGCGGTTCTCGTTCCTGCTGGCCATTCCCGCGGTGCTGGCCTCGGGGTTGTTCAGTCTCCCCGATGCTTTCGAACCCGCCGGTGAGGGCCTCAACGCCTCGGGCGCGCAGATCCTGGTGGCCACGGTGGTGGCGTTCGCGCTGGGCTATGCCTCGGTGGCGTGGCTGCTCAAGTTCGTGTCCAAGCATTCGCTGGACTGGTTCGTGGGCTACCGCATCGTGCTGGGCCTGGCGGTGATGGCGCTGCTGGCGACCGGCGTCGTGTCGGCCACCTAGTCGGTAGGCTGTCCCGGTGACGGTGATCCTGTTGCGGCACGGCGTCTCCACGTCGAACACTGCCCACACTTTGGCTGGTCGGAGCGCCGGTGTCGATCTCACCGATCGAGGTCGCGAACAAGCGCAGAATCTGGTGCAACGGCTCGGGGCCCTGCCGATCGAGCACATCGTGTCCTCTCCGCTCTTACGCTGTCAGCGAACTGTCACCCCGCTCGCGGACAAGCTAGGGCTCGAGGCCGAACCCGATGAGCGGTTGCTCGAGGTCGACTACGGCGAGTGGACGGGCCGCCCGCTGAGCGAGCTGGTGAACGAGCCGCTGTGGAAGATCGTGCAGCGGCACGCCTCGGCGGCGGTGTTCCCCTCGGGAGAAGGCTTGGCGCAGGTGCAGTTCCGCGCGGTCGCGGCAATCCGCGAGCGTGATCGGACCTTCGCCGACGAGCACGGCGGTGACGTGTTGTGGGTGGCGTGCACGCACGGCGATGTCATCAAGTCGGTGCTGGCGGACGCGTTCGGCATTCACCTGGACGGATTCCAGCGGATCGTGGTCGAACCGGCCTCGGTGAGCGTGGTCCGCTACAGTCCAACCGCTCCGTATGTGTGGCGGGTGAACGATACCGGCGCGGATCTGTCCAGCTTGGCGGCGATTTCGCCGCAAACCGGTCGCGAATCGCGATCGGGGCCGGTGCCCGGAGGTGAAACGGGTACCACCGGTAGTACGGGTAATGGGGATGCCGAGCACCCCGATTCTTAAGGTGAACAGCTGTCAGGAGGTGCCATGGGCCGAGCTATCCATATTTTCCGCACCCCCGATCGTTTCATCGCCGGCACCGTCGGCGAGCCGGGCGACCGCGCCTTCTACCTGCAGGCCGTGCAGGAGCCGCGCGTGGTCAGCGTGTTGCTGGAGAAGCAGCAGGTGAAGGTCTTGGCCGATCGGATGGGGTTGCTGCTGGACGAGGTGCAGCGCCGCTTCGGCACCCCGGTGCCCCCGCAACCCTCCGATGTGGCCGATGTGGCCCCGCTGGTGACCCCGATCGAATCCGAATTCCGGGTCGGCACCATGGGTTTGGGCTGGGACGCCGACGCGGGCGCGGTAGTGGTGGAGTTGCTGGCGATCACCGAGACCGAGGTCGACGAGTCGGTGGTCCTGGATGACACCGAGGAGGGCCCGGACGCGGTGCGGGTGTTCCTGACCCCGATCCAGGCGCGGGAGTTCGCGTTGCGGTCCACGCGGGTGATCGCGGCCGGGCGCAAACCGTGCCCGCTGTGCGGGGAGCCGCTCTCGGCGCAGGGGCACATGTGTGTGCGCACCAACGGGTACAAGCGCGGTGACATCTTCGGCGCGAGCGAGGCCGAGGAGTGAGATGAGCACCGATCCCCTGTACACCGCGGACCTGTCGGTGATCGGGCAGGTCACCACGGCCTCGAACGTGACCCTGGTGTGCGCGGCCGGGGACGTGCGGGTGGTGTACAAGCCCGAGCGGGGTGAGCGCCCGCTGTGGGATTTCCCCGACGGCACCCTGGCCGGGCGCGAGGTTGCCTCGTATCTGGTCTCGGATGCCCTGGGCTGGGGGGTGATTCCGGAAACCGTTCTGCGCGAGGGCCCGCTGGGGCCGGGCATGGTGCAGCGCTGGATCGAGACCACCGAGGATCCCGAGCGGCTCGATCTGGTGGATCTGTGCCCGGTGGGGCAGGTTCCGGACGGGTACCGGGAGGTGTTGCGGGCGCTGGACCCGGGGGGCCGCCCGGTGTCGCTGATCCATGCCGCCGATGAGCGCCTGCATCGGATGGCGGTGCTCGATGTGCTGATCAACAACGCCGACCGCAAGGGCGGGCACGCGCTCGAGGGCCGCGACGGGCGCGTGTACGGTGTCGATCACGGGATCTGCCTGCACACCGAACCCAAGCTGCGCACGGTGCTGTGGGGGTGGGCCGGTGAGCCGATCGAGGATCAATTGCTCACCGACATCACGGTTTTGGTGAAGGCGCTGCCGGGTGAGCTGGGCGGGCGTTTGAGCGAGCACATCACCGACGCCGAGATCGAGGCTCTCGAGCAGCGGTGCCGGGCCGTGCTGGAGAATCCGGTGATGCCGTTGCCCGCTTCCCAGCGCCCGATTCCGTGGCCGGCGTTCTGAGTGCCCGGCCCCCGGATCCGAAAACGTTGTATGCATCATGATTTCAACCATTGACGTGTGCGGGCGGGTCGTTAAGGTGCTGGTCGGGCGCGCCTTACCCGCCGGGGGCGCGGCGGTGCTGTGCGGGGGCGGGCGGGTCGTCCCGCGAGCGCACCGTTAACCTGAAATCCATGCAGTCCTGGTCCGATATCGCTGTCCCGACCGTCCCCGGATCCGGACCGCCGTTGCGCTTGTACGACACCGCCGACCGGCAGGTCCGCCCGGTCACCCCGGGCAAGACCGCCACCATGTACGTGTGCGGCATCACCCCCTACGACGCCACCCATCTCGGGCACGCGGCCACCTATCTGAGCTTCGATCTGGTCAACCGGTTGTGGCGCGATGGCGGGCACGAGGTGCGGTACGTGCAGAACGTCACCGATGTGGACGATCCGCTGTTCGAGCGGGCCGCGCGCGACGGCATCGATTGGCGGGATCTGGGCGCGCGCGAGGTGGAGCTGTTCCGCGAGGACATGAGCGAGTTGCGGGTGCTGCCTCCGGCGCAGTACGTGGGCGCGATCGAGTCGGTGCAGGAGGTCGTGGAGCTGGTCGACAAGCTGCTGGCCTCGGGCGCGGCGTACGTGGTCGATGATCCGGAGTTCCCGGACGTGTATTTCCGGCACGACGCGACCGAGCAGTTCGGGTACGAGTCCGGGTACGACCGGGCGACCATGGACCGGTTGTTCGCCGAGCGCGGCGGGGATCCCGAGCGCCCGGGCAAGCGTGATCCGATCGACGCGCTGCTGTGGCGGGCCGCGCGCGAGGGTGAGCCGTCGTGGCCGGCGCCGTTCGGGGCGGGCCGTCCGGGCTGGCATATCGAGTGCGCGGCGATCGCGTTGAACCGCATCGGCACCGAGTTCGACATCCAGGGCGGGGGCAGCGATCTGATCTACCCGCATCACGAGTACTCCTCCGCCCATGCCGAGGCCCTGGTCAAGGGCCGCCGGTTCGCGCGCCATTACGTGCACGCGGGCCTGATCGCCTATCAGGGCGAGAAGATGTCCAAGTCGCGCGGCAACCTGGTGTTCGTGTCGACGTTGCGCCGGTCGGGCACCGACCCGTCCGCGATCCGCCTCGGGTTGTTCTCCGGGCATTACCGCCAGGACCGGGAGTGGACCGAGCAGACCCTGGCCACCGCGCTCGCGCGCCTGGATCGCTATCGGGCCGCGGTCGCGCTGGCCTCGGGCCCGTCCGCGCAGGACACCGTCGCGCGGGTGCGTCAGCATCTGGCCGATGATCTCGATACCCCGAAAGCACTGGCGGCCCTGGACAATTGGGCCGATCAGGCGCTGGCCTACGGCGGGCCCGACGCGAGCGCCCCGGCGCTGATCCGCGACGCGGTCGACGCCCTGCTGGGTGTGCGCCTCTGATCGATGGCCCGTCCCGGCCCGATTCACCGATGGCCCGTCGCGCAGTGGCTGCGCGGCGGGCCATCGTGGTTGGGGGACAGCTCGATTGGCGTGGATCCCCACCTCGCACCGCCGGATCACGGCCCGAGGCGTCCAGGTTTCCGCAACAGGTGCCGGCAACCGAGTCGATCATCATGCAGGTCCGGTCGCCGCCGTGCTCGGCGGCATCGATGCCGGTGCGCCGCGTTGGCGGGCGGGGGATCTCACCATGTGGGCCGGGGGTGGTGTTCGCCCTTCCGGCGGGCCGCTCGGGGGCGATACGGTGAGGCTTTCACTCTCTCACCCTCAATGAGGAGGTTCGACGGTGACCGAGGTTCCCGGGTTCGAGCGGCTGCGCGCGGTGCTGGCGCAGGGTCGTGTGGTGCGCAAGCAGATTCGAGCCGGGGGTGATCTGCTGGGGGCGGTGCGCCGCGATCCGCGGATCGTGCGGGATCTGGTGTCGGGCCTGACCGGCGGTGCGAGCACGCCGCCGCCCGCGGTCGATCTCGGGGACCGTGTTCCGCCCGCGGGGTTGAGCGAGTACGCGCGCACCGCGCACGCCGCCCAGCGTCTCGAGGCCGCGCCCGAGACGGTGGCCGCATACCTGCTGGGGTTGGGGAACATTCCGCGCTGGTTCACCTTCCACGCCGGGTGGCGCGGGGCCGAGCCGGGGCAGGCCGAGCCGGGACTCGAGTTCACCCAGGTCGCCAAGTTCATGGGCATTCCCGCGGATCTGCGCTGGAGCGTCGCCGCGGCCACCGACACGGGCCTGGAACTGCGCGGCACCGGCCCGCAGGGACTGACGCTGGGGCTGTGGATGACGGTGACCCCGGACGGGCCCGGCTCGATGGTGTACCTCGACGCAGGACTGGCGGGCGCCCCGATCGAGGGCCCGCTGGGCGGCACGGTGGCGCGCAGTCTGGGTGAGGCGCTGACCGACTCGCTGGCGTCCTTGCCCGCGGTGCTGGCCGCGGCTCCGGCCGGGACCGGTCGCGCGGCGCGTAAAGCGGTGCGGCACATCGCGTCCGGGACGGTGCTCGCGCCCACGACCCCGGTGCTGGTGGGCGTGGGCCAGGTGGTGACCCGCACCCCCGAACCCGAGTTCCCCGATCCCTCGGCGCTGGCGGTGCGCGCGCTACGGGCCGCGGCCGCCGACGCCGGGGCCGGTGCGGGGCTGCTGGCGGACGCGGACGCGGTGTTCACCGTGGCCCCCACCTCGTGGCAGTACCGGGATCTGGGTGCGCTGGTGGCCGCGGCGGTCGGGGCGGGCACGGTGGACACGGTGCAGTCGAGCCCGTTCGGCGGCGACGGCGGGCAGTTGGTGATCAACGAGGCCGCGGCCGCGATCGCGGCCGGGGACTACGAGATCGTCCTGGTGACCGGCGCCGAGGCCGGGGCCACCGCGGCCGCGGCCCAGCGCGCCGGGGTGGATCCGGGCTGGCCGGTGCAGGATTCGCAGGTGCGGCCCACGCGCACGGTCGGGATCGACAAGGCGGCCAACAACGCCGCCGAGACCACCGCGGGCCTGCTGGCCCCGATCAACATGTACGCGCTGATCGAATCGGCGAACCGGCACCGCCTGGGCCGCACACTCACCGAGCACGCGAGCGCGGTCGCCCGGTTGTGGTCGCGGTTCTCCGCGATCGCGGCCGCCAACCCCTATGCCTGGCAGCCGGTCGAGCAGACCCCCGAGCAGATCGCCACGGTGTCCGAGGCCAATCGGATGATCTCCGCGCCGTACACCAAGCTCGAATGCGCGAACCTGACCGTGGACATGGCCAGCGGCATCATCATCACCAGTGCCGCCGCGGCCGAGGCCGCCGGTATCGCCCAGGACAGGTGGGTGTTCCTGCACGCGGGCGCCTCGGGCAGCGACGAGTGGTTCGTCAGCGAGCGCACCGAGTTGGCGGCGTCCCCGGCGATCGCGGCCCTGGGCGCGGCGGCGCTGGGTCATGCCGGGATCACCGCCGATCAGCTCACCCACGTCGATCTGTACGCGTGCTTCCCGGTGGCGGTGCAGATCGCCGCGCGCGAACTCGGCCTGCCCGCCGAGGATCCGGCGCGGCCGCTGTCGGTGACCGGCGGGCTGACCTTCGGCGGCGGGCCGGGCAACAATTACGGCGGGCACGCGGTCGCCACGCTGGTGCAGCGCCTGCGCGCCGAACCCGAGGCGTACGGGCTGGCGACCTCGCTGGGCTGGTATCTGACCAAGCACGCGCTGGGGGTGTATTCGGCGACCCCGCCCGCGCGCGCCTACGCGCATCTGACCCCGGTGATCGAGCATCCCCCGGCCCGGCGCGCGGTCACCGGCTATTCGGGTCCCGCGGTGGTGGAGGCGTACACCCTGCCCTATGACCGCGACGGTAAGCCCGAGGCCGCGATCGTGAGCGTGCTGACCGAGTCCGGTGACCGAATCCTGGTGCGCAGCACCGACACCGGCACCGTGCACGCGTTCACCGACTCCGATCTGCTGGGCGTGCCGGTCACCGTGGACGGGGACATCATCGAGGTGACCGGCAGCGACCGACTCGCCCTGCCCGCGCCGCCGCCGGCGCCGGTGCTGATCGAGCGCCGCGGGCACGTCATGATCATCACGATCAATCGCCCGCACGCGCGCAACGCGATCGATCTGGCCACCGCGCTGGGCATCGAGCGCGCCATCGACGCCTACGAGGCCGATCCGGGCGCGCGCATCGCGATTCTCACCGGTGCGGGCGGATACTTCAGTGCCGGAATGGATCTCAAGGCCGCCTCGCGCGGTGAGGTGCCGATCACCGAGAAGCGCGGCATCCTGGGCCTGGTCGCGTTGCCCCCGCGCAAACCGCTGATCGCCGCGGTGGAGGGCCCGGCGCTGGCGGGCGGGTGCGAGCTGGCGTTGTGCGCGGATCTGATCGTGGCCGCCGCCGATTCGATGTTCGGCATTCCCGAGGTCAAGCGCGGGCTGGTCGCGGTGGGCGGCGGGGTGCTGCGCCTGTCTCAGCGCCTGCCGCGCGCGATCGCCATGGAATTGACCCTGACCGGTGATCCGATCACCGCCGCGCGCGCGGCCGAGCTGGGGTTGATCAATCAGGTCGCCGAACCCGGTGGCGCGCTGGCCGCGGCGCTGGTGCTGGCCGAGCGGGTGGCGGTGAACGCGCCGCTGAGCATCGACGCGGGCAAGCAGATCATCGATCAGTGCCCGGATTGGTCGGTGGCCGAGGCGTTCGCCAAGCAGGGTCAGATGGCCGCGGCGGCGCTGTCGTCGCTGGACGCGGGTGAGGGGATGGCCGCGTTCGTGCAGAAGCGGGCACCGGTCTGGCAGGGCCGCTGACCCGCTCGCCGGGATCGGGGCTGCGAAAGCCGCTGGGCGTCAACGCCTGTGATGCACACTCTCGATGTCGCGTATCGGTGAGACCCGCACCGATACGCGAGGATCGAGGAGAAGGAATTGATGTCGATGAGTTCGATGCTTCCGGGTGAGTCCACCCTCAAACTGCAGCGCGACGGGCTGACCCTGACCGCCCGGCACGCCGGTCCCACCGACGCCCCCCTGGTGGTGCTGCTGCACGGTTTCCCGGACACCCCGCACACCTGGGACGCGGTGATCCCGCCGCTGGTGGGCGCGGGCTATCAGGTGCTGGCCCCGTGGCTGCGCGGCTACACCCCCGCCTCGGCCGCGCGCACCGCCCGCTACGACCTGCTCGCGGTCGCCGACGACATCGCCGCCTGGTGCCACGCCCTGGGTGATCCGCCCGCGCACCTGGTCGGGCACGACTGGGGTGCGTTCGCGACGCTGGTGCTGGCCAAGCGCGCGCCGCGGCGGTGGCTGTCGGTGACGCTGCTGGCGATTCCGCCGTTCGGTGGCGGGTTCGCCCCCGCGATCGCCCGCTATCTGCCCGCCCAGATGCTCCTGTCGTCCTATATCCCGATCATGGCTTCCGGGGCCTCGCCGCGGCTGCTGACCCGCTCGGGTGCGGGGTTCGTGCGCCGGTTGTGGTCGCGCTGGTCTCCGGGCTGGGAGTTCACCGACGCCGAGTTCGCCCCCGCCGCCGCGGTGTTCACCGACCGCGCGATGGCCTACGCCACGACCCGCTACTACCGGTCACTGTTCCAGGTGCACCGCGCCCCCACCCGGGCGTTCCACCGGCTGCTGCTGGCCGCCCCGGCGCCGCTGCCGACCCTGGTGCTGGCGGGCCTGCGCGATGGCTGCCTGTCCCCGGGCCTGGTGCGGGTGCTGAGCGAGCACGCGGGCGCGGACCTGGTCCAGCTCCCCGAGTGCGGGCATTTCCTGCAGGCCGAGAAACCCGGCGAGGTCGCCGCGCATCTGCTGGCGCATCTGGACAAGCACGCGCCCTGAGATCACCCGCGCGCCCGGTCCCGGGGCCGGACGCGCTCAGGCACATTCCGAGGGTGCGCGCGGATGCCGTTGCCGTGGAATGGTTGTCGCCCGCGACCGTCAGGGCAGGGCCAGGGCGGTGAGGGCGTCGGCGAACATCACGCTCTTGATCGCGCCCAGGGTGCCCTGGTCCTTGACGCCCAAGGGGGTGAGCAGGTTCACGGCGGTGGGGGTGAGCGCGTCCAGGTCGGTGGCGGCGTCGATGATGTCCAGGCTCAGGGCCTCGGGCGCGGGGAAGCGGTGCGCGGTGGTCATCGAGGCGATGGCCGCGCGCGGGGTGAGTTTGGCCTGGATGAGCGCGGCCATGCCGGCGGTGAAGGGGATGCGGATGTCGGCTTCGGGGAAGCAGAAGAAGCCGCGGTCCGCGCGCATGAGGCGGTAGTCGTGGGCCATGGCGAGCATGGCCCCGGCGCCGAAGGCGTGCCCGGGCAGGGCGGCGGCGGTGGGCAGCGGGAACGCCAGCACGCGCGCGAACAGCGCGTGCACCCGGCCCACATACCATTGCGCGCGATCGCCATTGGCCCCGAGCCAGTCCAGGTCCAGGCCGTTGGAGTAGAACTTGCCGCTCGCGGTGGTGATCAGCGCGTGCGCGCCCTCGGCCACCACGGTGTCCAGGATGGTGTCGATCTCGGTGAGCCAGTCGGGGCTGAAGCGGTTCTCCCCGTCGCCCAGGTCCAGGACGGCGATCTTGTCGTGGTAGGTCAGGGTGATGCTCATGGGGTGTCCTTCATTCTCTGATTCGGTTGCCGGTCAACGAGTTCGGTGATCGGGGTCGGCGGGGCCCACGGCCAGCACGGCGCGCACGGCCGCGGCGAGCTGGGCGCGCGCGTGCGGGTCGGCCAGGCGGTCGCGCTCGAGCAGGATCGCGGTGGGCAGATCGACCAGGCAGATGGTCAGGGTGTCCACCGCGCGGGCGTCGCGCCGGTCCCACAGCGCGGTGGACAGTTCCTTGAACAGTTCGATCAGTGCGCGCTCGAGCGCGTGCATGCGCGCGGTGAGGGGTTCGGGCACGGTGTCGGTCCCGAGCAGTTCGGCGCGCCGGGTGCCGAGCAGCAGCCGGCACGAGTCGGGGAAGCGTTCGGCGAACACCGCGGGGGCGCCCGCGGCCGCGATCACCGCCCGCACCGGGTCCCCGGGGTGCGCGTCCACGAGTTCGCGTTGCACCTGCCCGAAGCGTTCGCCCGCGCGGATCCAGGTGCGCGCGCACAGCTCCGCGCGTGAGCCGAAGCTGTGGTAGAGCGCGCCGTTGGACATGCCGGTGGCCGCGGCGACCGCGCGGATGGTGACCGCGGCGGGCCCGGCGGTGGCGGCGAGGGTTTCGGCGGCGTCCAGGACGGCGTCGGGGTCGTAGGTGCGCGGGCGGGCCATCACACGACAGTAACAGAGCAACTGCTCTGTAATGGGTGTGAGGTAGCACGCACCGAGACCGGTAGCGCTGTCCGAACCGGTGACCCGCGACCTAGGGGTGCGCGCCCGCCGCGGGTTCGTGCACGCCCTCGGCGAGCTCGGGGGAGTACATGCGCTCGATCTCACCCGCGTACTTGCGCGCGATGGGCGTGCGCCGCAGCTTCATCGTCAGGGTGATCTCGTCACCACCGGGTTCCCAGAACGTGGGCAGGATCGTGAAGCGTTTGATCTGCTCGACCCGCGACAGGTGCGCATTGCCCGCGGCGATCCCGGCCGCGATATCGGCGATCACGCCCTTGTCCGCAGCCAGCGCCGCCGCCGAGGCATCGGGCAGATCATGGTGCGCGGCATAGGGTTGCGCGGATTCGGCATCGAGGACGATCAGCGCGGTGTTGTACGAGCGCGCGTCCCCGATGGTGGCCAGCGCCCCGATCAACGGCGTGCTGGCCTTGAGCGTGTTCTCGATATTGGCCGGGGACATGTTCTTGCCCGCGGCGTTGATGATCAACTCCTTCTTGCGGTCCACCACCCGCAGATAGCCGTGCTCGTCCTCGGTGATGATGTCCCCGGTGTGCAGCCACCCGTCCGCGTCCAGCGCCTCGGCGGTCTTGTCCGGTTCCTTGCGGTAGGCGCGCATCAGCAGGGGCCCGCGCACCAGGAATTCCCCGTCCGGCGCGATGCGCGATTCGAGCCCGGGTAGCAACGTGCCCACGGTGCCCAGGCGCGCGAGCTGCGGCGGGCTGACACTGGCCACGCACGTCAGCTCGGACATGCCCCACACCTCCGAGATCGGGATGCCGAGCCCGAAGAAGAACCCCAGGGTCTGCGCCGGAATCGGCGCGGCCCCCGACAGCGCCCATTTGAGCTGATCCAGACCGAGCTTGGCGCGCAGCCCGGACAGCACCAGCGCATCGGCCTTCGCCCACTCCGCGGCCTGCGCGTCATCCAGCGGCGCCCCGGCCAGCTGCGCGGCGGCTTTGCGCCCGGCCACCTCGAGCGCCCAGTCCAGGGCGGCCTTGCGCGCGGGATCGGTTTCGGCGGCGACCGCGAATTCCACTCCCGCCTTGAGCTTTTCCCACACCCGCGGCACCGCGCCCCAGATGGTGGGCCGCACATCGACCAGCGCGGCCGGCAACTGCGTGCGATCGGGCACCACGGTGATCTGGGTGCCGAAGAACTCCTGCAGATACAGCGCGGTCACCCGATCGGCCATGTGCGCGGTCGGCAGATAGGAGGTGATGCGGTCCCCGAACTCGATCGGCATGACCGAGGCGTAGGCGCGACATTCGAACGCCAGGCTCGCATGGGTGATCTCCACCCCCTTGGGATTGCCGGTGGTGCCCGAGGTGTAGCACAGGGTCACGATGTCCGACGGGTCCACCGCACCCCAGGTCGCCTCGAAATCGAAGTCCGAGCGCGCCAGCGAGGTCAGCTGCGCCACCGACAGCGTGCCCGGCACCGCCCGGTCCACGCACACGATCGTCTCGATCGGCACCCCCGCCGCGCGAATGCGGTCCACGAAATCAGCCTCGCAGAACACGATCCGGTTCCCGGCATTGGCGAACACGTACCCCAGCTGCTCGGGGGACAGGGTGTTGTACACCGAGAACGAGGTCGCCCCCGCGTGCTGCGCGCCGACCTCGAGGGGATAGAACTCGACCCGGTTGGACATCATCAGCGCCACGGTGTCCCCGCGCCCGATACCCAGCGCGGCCAGCCCACCGGCCACCGCCCGCACCTGCTGCGCGTACTCGCCCCAGGTCAGGGACTGCGCGCCGCCGATCGAGCGCACCGCCACCGCGCCCGGATCGATCGCCGCGACCGCCTGGAAGGCCGCACAGGACGTATTCGGTTCGCTCATAACAGTTTCCGATCCACTCACCGCCGACTTTCTCAGACGGTAAGTCCTGCACGCGTGCCCCGTGCCCGCTTTCGGTACATCACCCGCCCGCGCGTCACCGCGCGAGCCGGTGCACGCACCCCGTATCACCTCGTGGGCCGCATCGAGCACCACGCGAGGCCGGGAACGCACCGAGACCGCGGGCCACGCTCGGCGATCCGCACGCCCCCCGGGGCGGCGGCGGGCGTGCGGGAGATGGCGTGCGGGTCGGGCCGCCCCACCTCCCGCACGCCCGTGCGCGACCCCGCGCCGGCGCATCGGAACCGGTGCGCGGGTACCGGTTCCCGCCTGCGCCCCGCGGTGTCACCCCGGGCCGGGCAACGAACACCCGCCCTCGGGGAACCTAAGTGCGGCAAGGCATTTCGGGCAATACCCCGGAACCGGGGGCTGGCACCGCGACCACCGCATCGGGTTTGCTCGACACGTCGCACCCGCGCGGAGGGTGACGACCACGTCGTGCCGGCCACCAGGGCGGGTGGCCGGCACGACGCACACTCACCTCAGGAGTCGCCCGGCCCGCGCACGGTGTCCACGATCGCGCTCACCTGCGCCAGCAACCCGCTCAAACCCAGGGTGTCCCCGCCGATCTGCACCGACCTGAGCTCGTGCGGGGCGGGCAGATTGTCCACGATCGCCGGCAGCGCACCCACCAGCTCGGCCTGAATACTGCTGGCATTGCGCAGATTCGCGTTCTCGACCGTGATCCGCTCCCGCTCGAGCCCCAGCAGCGCCTGCTCGTGCGCGGCCCGCACCCGCGCCGCCTCCAGCGCGAGCTCGGCCTCGAGCTCCTGGCGGCGCAACTCCGATTGCAGACGCGTGTTCTCCGCCCGCTCCGCGTGCAGGTCGCGCTCGAGCCGCAACGCGTGCAGCGCCGCCTCCTGCGCCAGATCCGCCACCGCCCGCTCATCGGCGTGCGTGCGCTCGGTGCGGCGCAACCGCTCGGCGGTCTCACGATCGAACCGGGCGGCCTCGTGCCGGTCACGCAGGGCCGCCAGCTCACGCTCGTTCTCGATCCGGCGTTCCTCGGCGGTGCGCGCGGCGGTCAGCTCCCGCATCGACACCGCCTCCTGCGCCTCGAGCTCGGCCAGGCGCGCGACCCGGTTCTGATCACTGCGATACGGCTTTTGCAGGTTCTCCCACAACGTGGTCGAACTGACCACCGCCTCCTTGATCTGCACGGTCACGATCCGCAACCCCAGCCCGCGATCGTCGCGGGCCGCGGGCTCACCGGACCCCTCGGCCACCGTGCGCAGGCGCGCGGTCAATTCCTCGATGATGGGCTGCTTGTCGCTGAGCACATCGCGCACCGCCATCGTGGACACCTTGTCCTTGATCGCGGCCTCGGCCTGCTCCCGCAATTGCACGTTCACCAGCCGCATCGGATCCTCCGCGTCGGAGAAGTCGAGCTTGCGGTACGCGGTGGCGAAATCGTCGATGATCCACTGCACGTACCCCTGCACGAGCACGCCCTGCAATTCCTTGCAGATGCAGTAGGCGTTGATCAGGATCGTCTGAATCGCGCCCGGCACCACCAGATACGAATCCGCGCCCGGATCGAACCGGAACGAGACCCCCCAGCCCGATGTGCAACGGCTCCTTGCGCCCGCGCCGGGTATGGACCACGAACGCGTTCGGCGGCACCAGCACCGTCTGCCACCGCCAGAACCCGGTGATCCGCACATCCACCGGCCCCTGCACCGGCGTCTCGCGCGCCGGACCCGCCCGCCCGGCCCGTTTGGCCAGCACACCCCGCCCGCCCGAACCACCCGCGGCCCCCGCGACCGGAGCGGACCGCAGATTCTCCTCCAACACCGCCTGCTGCGCGACGACCTGATCGAGATAGGAATTGTTCTTGGCTGTCATGAGCGGCAGGCTAGCCCACCAAAACTCCGCTCGCCCAGCGAATTTCACGCCCTGCCACCCCGGCGCCCGCACCTGACGGATCCGCGGTTTCCGCATCGGGCGCGCACCCCGGCGCCCGGTTCGGCAAGGACCTCGACGGCACGGTGGTCGTGGTCATCCCGGGGGTCGCGGGCGTCCGTTCGGGGATACTCGAGACCGCGGCGCGGTTTCTTCTCGCAGTAGGCCGCGGACAGCGAACGGCGCGGCAGCCGATGATCCACCGACCCCAGGCCTATACGTCACTGTGACGCTTTGACCTGGGGTTTCCCTTCTCTTCGAGTCCGGGGGAGCGGTCCCTCACCGAGGTGCGGCCCGTGCATCGCGCGCGTACTGATGCGGGGTCTGACCCTTCCACGACCGGAACGCCGCCGCGAACGCCGACCCGCTCGAGTACCCCAGCCGGGTCGAGGTCTGCTCGGCGGTCAACCCGGCCGCGAGCAGTTGCTCGGCCAGCAACGCCGAGGTCTCGTCACTGAGCTCACGGAAGGTGGTGCCCTCCTGTGCCAGGCGGCGGCGCAGCGTGCGCACACTCAGGTTCAGCGCATCGGCGACCTCGGGCTGCGAGGCCACCCCGGAGCGGTGAATCAGCAGCGCCCGCACCTGACCGCTGACCCCGCCCCGGGACCGCCGCAATTGCAGCAGCTCCATGCATTTCTTCTCGTAGTAGGCCGCGGACAGCGAATTGGCCTGGGGGAGCGGCAGATCCAGGGCCCCGCGCGCGAACTTCAGAATCGTGCACGGGGCGGAGAAACTCACCTCGGCGACCCCGTTGAGCAGGTTGAACATCTCGTACATGGGATGGGCCTCGATGGCGATCTCCACCCGCACCGGGATCGGGGTCAGGAAGAAATCGCGCTGCATGGTCGCGAATGTGGCCAGATCCCATTCCAGGGCGAAGCGGCGGATCCGCCGCGGCACCGCGGTGTCATCGCGCACCAGCCAGATCTCCGAGCCCTCGTTGTGCGCCCGGAACCGCGCCACACTGAACGAGAGATCGTTGTACTGCACGAACACCTCGACCGCGCTGCGCACGGTCGGACTGTTGATGATCGCGAATCCCCACACCCCGTGATTGGCCAGGTGCGAGCGGATGCCGGCGAACAACCCGAACCCGGGTTCGTCACCGAGTGCGGTGACCACGTTCTCGAGCAGCCCGATCTCCTGGGCGCGGGTGATCTCGGCGGTCGGGTCGTCGAGCATCTCGCGGGCGATTCCGGTGCCGTGCAACAGCTGTGCGGGGTGCACGCCGCGTTCGACGGCGAACTCCGCGATGAGCAGCGCGCTGGTGATGGAACGCCGTTGCCCCAGTCCGTCCGTCATAGAGGCATTTTCGCAAACGTCCAGCATCCACAGCACCGGAAACCGGAGATACGGCACCCGGGGTCACCCATTAATTCGTCACAGTGACGTTTCTACCTGACCCACCGGGACCCGGGGGAGCCGCCGATAATCCACCGCGACACCATGATTGGACCTCGAGGGGGGCGATTTCGGCCCGATTCGGACGAAACCGGAAAATTTCCTACGAGCCAGCGGGGTCGCGCAAACAATTTTCCGGTGCCGGGAAAACACCCCGGGGACAGGTGAACACGCACACCCGCGCACGCGCACGAACGCCGGCGACGGGGCGTCCCGGAGCCCTCGGAGCGGGGTTGACGCGCGAATACGGCTGTCACACAACAAGATCAACATGCCTGTGCCGCCGCCGTAAAAGTACCGATAATCAACATTATGTCAAGTTAAGCCGGTGGCGGCACCCCCACAGTTATCAACCCCGTATACCCCGGCCCCGGGTTCCCTTGCGCCACTGCGGTGTTCGCCTGTCGTTGCATCGACTGCCACTTTGCATCTCCGCACGATCGGCCTTCAAAGTAGCCAGAAAACCCCACCCCCAAACCTGCGATCCCGAAGGTTGGCCGATCATGCACATCGCTGGCCCGGCACCCGATGTCACGGTCGAATAACATCGTCCCGCAGAGGAATTCGAGTCGGGAAGCGGTGTATGGGATGTTCGGTATCGGTAAGACGCTCGCAAAAGTTCAGCACGAGGTAACCCGGCAGGTGGTCAACGCCCTGACCATGCCGCACCGCATCCCCCTGCCGTTCGGCCCGACCCTGGCCGATCGCGTGGCCGGCAAGACCGTTCTCATCACCGGGGCCTCGAGCGGCATCGGCCGGGCACTGTCGCTGCGGGTGGCCGCCGCGGGCGCGACGGTGATCGTGACCGCGCGCCGGATCAGCGAACTGGATCAACTGGTCGCCGAGATCCAGGCACAGGGCGGCAAGGCCCACGCACTCCCCTGCGATCTCTCGACCGCCGAGGGCATCGACAAGCTCGCCGACCAGGTACTGATCGAATTCGGGGCGCCGGACATCCTGGTCAACAACGCGGGCCGCTCGATCTGGCGTTCGGTCGCCGAATCCGAGCATCGCCTGCACGATTTCGAGCGCACCATGCGCATCAACTACTTCGGGCCCGTCGGGCTCGTGCTGCGGCTGCTGCCCGAGATGCGCCGGCGCGGGTCCGGCCACATCGTGTCCAGCTCCTCGCTCGGGGTGATCACCGATATCCCCCGCTTCTCGGCCTACGTCGGCTCCAAGGCCGCCCTCGAGGCGGTCATGCGCATCGCCGCCAACGAATGCCACGGCGACGGTGTCCTTTTCACCGACGTCCGCATTCCCCTGGTCGCCACCGACATGAGCGCGGCCCTGGGCTGGAACGGCTACAAGGCCCTGTCGACCGCGGCCGCGGCGAACATGCTCACCGACGCGATCATCGACCGCCCCGCCCACCTGGAGAACCTGCACGGGGCCCTGAGCATCTGGTTCAACCGCGTCATGCCCGACCTTGCCCGCTACGGGCTGAACCAGCTGCACCGCATGCTGCCCGAGGAAACCACCCGCCCGTCCCCCACCCCGAAGCCCACGGCCGAATCCCCCACCCCGACACTGGTACCCGCGCCCGCCCACGACTGACGACGCCACGCATCACCGGCCGCTCCGGCCCCTCGGGGCCGGAGCGGTTCGGCCGGGTGCGACCGGCGCAGCTGTCCCGAAGCCCACCGGTCACCCGCCGGTGCACGGCTGTCGAGCGATGGCGGGTTCGTTCGACGCACGGCCGGCGCGGATTCGGTAGGCGGGGATGAACCCGGCAGCGGCGAGAGCCTCGACGGCCGGGCGCGGCTCACTGCGACCGGAGTCCTTGGAGTGCGTGCGCCGAGTTCAGTGTGATGTCCACACCCGCGCCGGCGGTGAGCTCGGCGATCTGCCGCTCGAGCTCCGTTGTCTGCGAATCGAATACGCGGCAGACCGCACCCACAGCGGGGGTGACATGGTCTCCTGGCCGTGCCTGCGTGCGAGCTACGGGGCGGCGGGCCGGGGGTTCAGCGGGCGCTGAGCTCGATCAGCTTGCGGCGGTGGCGCTGTTGCAGCTCGAGGAGTTCGTCGTCGGTGTGGGCGGACCAATCGTGCTGGGCGGCGAACTTGGGGCGCAGGGCGCGGATGCGGTCCGCGCACCACATGAGTTCGGTTTCCAGGGCGTAGGGGTCCGCGCAGCCGGGCCAGGTGGGGGCGACCTCGATGGCGTGGATCGCGTCGCGATTACCGGACACCGCGACCACCGCGCGCCCGTACTGGGTGGCGGCCCCGTTCATCAGGTACTGCCCGTCCGAGAGCAGCTCGTCCTGCAGGCGGCAGTACTTGTTCCAGGTGGTGGTCTCGAGCAGCATGATCGTCTGATCGCGCAGGGTGAGCCGGTGATCGGGTGAATGGCGGGCCGGGCGGCGGCGATGGCGGCGGCGGCCGAGCTCGTCCGAGGCGTGCGCGGTGTGGGTGGTCAGGGCGGTGCGATAGGCCTCGTAGAGCGCAGACCCGACATCTTTGGGTGGCACGCGATGTGGCCAGTCGACACTGAATTCGAGGCTGTGCGGGAGCAGGCCGCGGTCCAGGGTCATGACCACGTACGGTCCGGTGGCCGCGGAGGTCGTCGCCGCCGGGGCGGGCGCCGGTGCGGGTGCGAGCGCCGGTGGCGGGGTGTGGGGCACGGGCGCGGTGGTGGTGACCGCGGTGAGTTCGGCGGGCGTGACCGGGGATCCGGTGACCTGGTGAACCGAGTTCGCGGACACGCTCATCGTCGCGGACACGGTGATCGACACCGACACCGACACGGTGTCACGCCGCTGCCCCCGCTCGTCGTCCTCGCCGTTGTCGATAAGGCTGAACGCCATGCCGGACCATCCCATCCGCGAACCCCACTGCTGGGCGCACAGTATCAAACCGCGGCGGGTCATGTTCGGGGACAAACGGATTCGCTCAGTATTCGATGGCCCCCGGGGGCGTGTCGGCGCGCGGGCGCGATCGGCGCAGGGCAGGCAGCCCGATCGCGACCACCAGGGCCGCGACGATCAGCGCGTGGGCGCCGATCATGACCAGCATGGGCCGGGCGAACCCTTCATCGGTGTACGCGCCGCGCTCGCCCACGCAGTACAGCGTGTAGTTGGTGGAGGTGCCCTCGGAGTCGTGCCAGGTGTCCGAGACGACCATGGGTTCGGTGTAGGGGGCCGAGCAGAACAGGGGCGCGGTCAGTTTCGCTTCCCCGGGCCAGATGGCCAGCGGGATGACGATGCTGATCATGGCGACGATGGCGGCGGTACCGGCCGCGGCGAGCAGGAGCCTGCGCACGGCGCTACACCGGCCTGATCCGGGTGAACTGCCCGGTCTCGTCGAATTCGGCGATGATCTCGGCCCGGGACGAGACGACATTGGCGACGATGCGGATATCGCCGTCGAAGCGGGCGACCACGATCACCGGCACGTGCGCGCCGTCGAGTTCGCTGCGCGCCAGCGCGGTGTCGACGATCTCCTCCACCCGCGACAGCCCGGTCACCGCGTTCAGGGTGAAGCTGTCCGCGTCCAGATCCTCGCGCGCGGACACCCGCACCGGATCACCCGGGCCGAGCGTGCCGTACAGGTACGCGTAGTCGTCGAGCCGGCGATCGGTGCGCACCCGCAGCCACACCGCCGCCTCGCGCGAGGTGAGATCGTGCTCGGCCAGGAACGCGGTCACCTGCGGCGGCTGATCGGCCAGCACCACCCGGAAGTTCGCCGAATCGGGCGCGGTCAGCACGAGCACGGTGGCCTGCACCTCGGGGACGCCCAGACGCTGGGACAGGGCGCTGATCGCCCCCAGCGGCAGCGCACTCACCAATCCCCCGCCGCGTGCTCGCATCCGCTCCTCGAAATCGGCGCGATCGACCGCGCCCACGCAGCCCGCGGCGGCGAGCACGCTCGCACACACCAGAATCCGCACCCATCGCCCGCCCACGCCTCGCATGCTAGAGGTTCGCACCCACGCGAACGCGACCCGCGCGTGAATACCGGGTGCGCGCCGCGCTCACGGCCGCTGCGGCCACCGCACGTCCACCACGAGCCCGTAGTGGTCGCTGGCGATGATCCCGGTCAACGGCTCGTGAAAAGCCAGGTCCGCGCTCAGGATCCGGCCCGCACCCTCCGGACGCAGGAACGGGTCACCCACGAACACGTAGTCGATGCGCTGGGGCGGCACGTTCAGGAACCGCGCCTGCGGATTGCTCAGCGGGTCATAGGTGTAGCCGACCTCCTGCGGGCGCAGCAGCGACCACGCGTCCTGGAACGAGGTACTGCGCCCCTCCAGCACGGCATTGGATTGCAGGAACCGGATCTCGTCCGAGAGCGGTTTGGCGTTGAAATCCCCGCACAGGATCGGCGGCAACGCGGTCACCGTGCGATCGTGCCGGGCGGTGATCGCGTCGTCGATGGCCAGCACCTGCTGCACCCGCTGATACGCCTGCGCGGGCGGCGGCGCCAAATGCGTACTGAACACATCGATCCCGCCGGTACGCGCGTACAACAGCTCGGCCTGCATGCGATAGGAGGGATGCGGGTCCCGCGGCGCCGGATCCCCCGGCAACGCCAGCACCTCGGACCGCTCGATCGGCCAGCGACTCAGAATCGCCGACCCGAACCGCAGATTCCGGTCGTGCCAGGCGTCCTCGGGAAACGGATACCCGCCGAAACACCAGTGCCAGCGTCCCGCGCCCGCGTTCTCCACCAGCCAGCGCCCGGTATTGCTCTCCTCGGGCTTGGTGACGTCCTCCCACACCTCCTGCAGGCACACCACGTCCGGATCGAGCCGCTCGAACCACGCCAGCACCTCGTGCCGGCGCTGCTCCCACTTCGGCTCGAGCAACGACCCGATATTGAGCTGCGCGATCCGCAGCACCCCGGCCTCCGACATACGCACTCCTGTTCGCGTTCCACGACCTCACCAGATCAGCGTGCGCTCCCCGGCCCGCACCCGGGCGAAGAACCGCGTACCGATCACCGCACCCTCATGGTTGTACGAATTCATGATCTCCGCCAGCGCCCGCGCCAACCCCGTCAACGCCGCGCTCGGGGCCCCCTCGGCGGTCCAACCCCAGTGCGGGGGAACCGAATCCACCTCCACCACGATGCTGTTCTGCTCCCGCAGATCCGTCACCCGATAGCCGATCTCGGCGGGCGCGTCCCGAATCGGATCCGCCACCGCCACCGCATCGGCGGCCACCGGCTCGGTGAACACCACCCGCGCGAACGCGATATCGGCGCGCACCAACTCCGCGATCTCCGCCAGACCCGCATGCCTGCCCGCCCGCGCATACCGCGACCCGTACGCCCGATCGGCCGCATCGGCCCACACCGCCGCGCCTGCGATCCGATCCAGCATCCGCTGCGCGGCCGCCCGCTCACCCGCACCCGTCGCCGGATGCTCGATCAACGCCCGCAACCGCGCCACCCGTGAACTCACGACACACCCTCCAGAAAACGATCCGTCTCACCCCGGGCCACGATCACCGCCTTGAACAGAAACCGCGCCACCCGATCACACACCAGGCACACCGCCTCCGCCACATCGGGCGCGTCCGCCACATCGAAACCCTGTGCCGCCGCGAACCGGAACTCCGCGTCGAACGGCGTCGCCGTCCCCGCGATCCGCCCCGTCTCACGCACCATCGCCGCCATATCCGACAACTCCGGCACCCGCGGCGTCTCCTCCACGAACAACTGCAACACCCGGACCAACACCAGCACCGACTCCTGCGTCGACGCCGGAACCCCCAGCACATACGACAACCGCGCCGCCGCCACCCGCGGATCCACCCGAATCGCCCCGACATCGGGAAACGACAGAAACGCCGCAGCCACATCCCCGGTCGAACGCAACGCACCCCCACCCGCACCCCGCGGCACGAACCCCGAAACACCCAGCCGCGCATCCACATCACCGCGCGCCACGATCACCGACGCGAACAGATACCGCAACGCCGCACTGCAGATAGCGAAAATCTCCCCCGCCGGATCCGCGGCATCATCGACCACGAACCCCGCCGCCGCCGCCCGCACGAACTCCCGCTCCACCGGCACCGCATTCGACGCCAGCAGACTCGTCTGCTCGTTCAACCCCGCCACATCGCCGAGCCCCGGCACCTGCGCGTGCTCGAGAAACAAATCCAGCACCTGCCGCAACACCACCACCGCATGCGGACTACGCGCCGGAATATCGAGCAGATACGCCAGCCGGAACGGCGCGTTCGCCCGCTCCTCCCACACGCTGCGCACCCCCGGATACCCCAGCACCGTCGCCACCACACGATCGTTGTCCACGCGGAACCCCTTCACACCCGGGCGCGGCAGCCCCCACTGACCGGCGAGCCTGCCACACCCGAACGCCCCCGCGGCTCAGCGCCGCGCGAAAACCGCGCTGTGACAGGCGGTCAGCAACCCCACCAACTCCTGCGCCTCCCGATCATCGAGCACCGCGAACGCCGGCGCGATCAAATCATCGGTAATCGTCTCCGCCTGCACCCACCGCCCCTTCAAATCCGCCGTGATCTCCTCGAACGGCTCACCCCACCCGTACCCGCGCGCCTGATCCGGACCAGAACTCAACGGCGACCCCGCGATCAACACCGCCTGCAACGGCGACAAACCACTCGACCGCACCGCCATCAAATGCAAACCACCCCGCAACTCCCGCAACGCCTGCACAGCATGCGCCACCCGCGCCGGCGCATCCTGCGCCCGCGGCAACGCCCGCCACCCCGCGAACAACGGCACCCCCGCCACCGACGCCCCATCGGCCACCCGCTCCAGCAACTCCGCCAACCGCTCCACCGGCTCGAACCCCGCCAGCTTGCGCCGCCCGAAATCCTGGCACGCCAGCAGATACCCCTGCGCCCCCTTGGCCGCCGGCACCCCCGCCGTCGCCTCCCACGCCGTACGCACCGCCGCCGGCGGGAAGAACCCGAACGCCGCCGCCACCACATCCGCGTCCACATCACCCAGCACCCCACCCCGGCCCCGGGTGTACCCCGGCAGGAACCCCGGCACGCCCGTCGACGCGGCGAACGCCTTCGCCTCCCGGGAGAACATGAACCCCCCGCCGATCTGCTGGATCTGATCCTTCACCGCGGACGCAACCGACATGTCCGTTCCTCTCTGAGCGGAAAGCGCAATCTCCCCCGAGACTATTTCACCGCCCGACACCCCCACCGGCGGGTCCGCTCCCGCCCGCCCTGCCCAGTCCCCGGCACACGAAACCCCTGCTACCACATACCATCAGCATCACCACAAAGTTGAACACCAGCCCAAATGACGGTTAATCTCATTGTGGTGCTAGGACATTCACACGCCACCAGCGGCGCGCTCGCCTGGTCAGCGGCCGCCGCAGCGCTACCGCTCACCGTATTGACCTATCCCGCAAGCCAAATGGGCAACATCCGCCCCGTCGACCTCGTCATGGGCGCCCTGCTCACCGCCGGCGCCGCCCTGCTCCCGGACGCGGACCACCCCAACGGAACCATCTCCCACGTCCTGGGACCGGTCTCCCACGCCGCCTGCAAATTCATCTCGTGGATATCCGGCGGGCACCGCCACGGCACCCACTCCTTCCTGTTCGTCGCCCTCGTCACCGTCGGCACCTGGGCCGGACTGCACTGGATCGGCCGCTACTTCACCCTCGCCCTGGTCTTCTTCCTGCTCGCCCTGGCCGTGCGCGCACTGCACCTGGCACCCTCCGGCGAGGGCCCCAAAGCCTGGGGCACCCATATCGCCCTCGCCGCCAGCGGCACCTTCGTCATGGACTACTGGATCAGCGACAAACCCGCCTGGCTCCCCTTCTCCGTCGGCCTCGGCGCCCTCGCCCACATCCTCGGCGACTGCCTCACCGACCGCGGCTGCCGCCTGCTCTGGCCCCTGGACATCCGCACCCGCATCCCCATCATCGACCGCACCGGCAACAAGATGGAAACCCTCATCCTCGTACCGCTCTTCGGCCTCGCCACCCTCGGCCTGCTCTGGTACACCATCACTCACCAGCCGTAGCCGACACACCGAACCGACCCGAAAACCCGGACACTGCAACCGATCAGCATCCGAGCGCCCACCCGCACTCGTATGATCTCCTGGTCAATCGGTCCGGGACAGGGACGGAGCAACATGAGCGACCGCGAAGAACTCAGCTGGGAACTATTCGGCACCGCCGCAAGGGAATTGGCGCACACCATCGCCAAGGACGGATTCAAGCCCGACCTCATCCTCTCCATCGCCCGCGGCGGCCTCTTCGTAGCCGGATCCCTCGGCTACGCCCTCGACGTCAAGAACCTGCACGTCATGAACGTCGAGTTCTACACCGGCGTCGACCAACGCCTCGACCTGCCGGTCATGCTTCCCCCCGTACCCAGCGCCGTCGACCTCACCGGCGCGACAGTCCTGGTCGCCGACGACGTCGCCGACACCGGCGCCACCCTCAAACTCGTCCGCGACTTCTGCCAGGACCACGTCGCCGAAGTCCGCTGCGCGGTCATCTACCAGAAACCCCGCTCCGAGGTCGACTGCGAATACGTGTGGAAGCACACCGACCGCTGGATCAACTTCCCCTGGTCCGTCGAACCACCCGTCGTCGACCGCCAGGTCCGCGTCCTGGACGCCTGAACCACCACCGGCCGGGCAAAGACAAGCCGGGCAAAGACAAAGCGCGCCGGGTTCATTCGAACCCGGCGCGCTCTCGTGTGGAAGAAACTCAGACGAGCTCGGCGGAGAAGATGGTCACGGCCTCGGCCGGCACATCCTGATGCCCGCCCTTGGAACCGGTGCGCACACCCTCGATCGAGTCCACCGCGGCAATGCCGTCCACGACCTTGCCGAACACGGTGTACCCGAAGCCGTCCTGGCCCGGGTAGTTCAGGAAATCGTTGTTATTGGAGTTGATGAAGAACTGCGCGCTGGCCGAATGCGGATCCATGGTGCGCGCCATGGCGACGGTGTACTTGTCGTTCTTGAGACCGTTGTTCGCCTCGTTCTCCACCTTGTTCGGCGCGGGCTTCTGCTGCATGTCGGCGGTCATGCCGCCGCCCTGGATCATGAAGCCGCGGATGACGCGATGGAACACGGTATCGGTGTAGTGGCCCGCCTTGACGTAGTCGACGAAGTTCGCGACTGTCTTCGGCGCCTTGGCCTCGTCGAGTTCCAGGGTGATATCCCCGGCGGAGGTCTTCAGGAGCACTGTGGTCATGGCCACCATCGTATGGGAGCCCCCGAACACCCGACCGCCCGGCATCGAAACCCCCGTCCCGAACCACGCAAACCCAAGTCCCCCAAGCAAACCCGGCACCGCCATCGGCGCCGCGCCGAGGCGGGCCCCGCTGCTCTGTGCGAGCGGAAGAAAGCGCTGCGGTCGGGCCGTTGCGGCCCAACCCAGTTGACGGATTCTTTCGATAACAAAAACGAATGCCTAGATGCGCATATTTCTATCCCCTGATCGTGCAACCAAACTGAAGAGCCGAGCTCAGGCTTCGTAAAGCTCGAGCGGCAGATCATCGGGATCGAAGAAGAACGCGAACCGCTTCCCCGTGTACTCGTCGACGCGCTCCGCCTCCACCCGCACTCCCCCGGCGGCCAGCTCGGCCAGGGCCTCCCCCACATTCGGCACCACGAACGCCAGGTGCCGCAGGCCGGCCGCCTCCGGCCGCGACGGCCGCCGCGGCGGATCCGGGAACGAGAACAGCTCTATCTGCCCACCGTCCGGCAGCTCCAGATCGAGCTTGTACGAACGCCTTTCCGCCCGATAGTGCTCCGCCAGCACCCGAAGCCCGAGCACCCGCACATAGAAGTCCTTCGACCGCTCGTAGTCGGTCGCGATCACCGCCACATGATGGATTCGACGCAGCTCCACACCCCCGACGCTATCGCACCCCTCCCCTGTTCCACCGACCCCGCGCGGCGGCCCGCTCTTGTATGAGCAGTTCTTTTTTCCTTACGGCCACGGCTCTCACCGTCACAATTTCAACAAACAGGCTACACATGCGTAGATGCGCATATTTCCATGTTGGTATGTACTGAATCGGGGAGCATGGTTGACTCTCTTCTTCGGTCTCATAACCCAGGTAGACGTTCGAAAGCGCTGTCACAGAACACATGTGGATCAACCAACCGCATGCGACCTGCCACGCTCCCCTGCCCCGGCACACGGGGTGCAGCGCAGGCGGGGACGCCGACTCCCCTGCCCCGCGCGTGTCGAAAAGCGAGGACGCTAGTCCGGGGTGACCGCGATGCGCTCGCGGAGCAGGGTCGCGGTGGCCGCGTCTGCCGGGAAGAACGCCTCGATGGCCAATTCGGCGACGGTGACGTTCATGGGTGTGCCGAATACCGTTGTGACACTGATGAAGGCGAGTTCGCGGTCGTCCAGGCGCAGGCGCAGGGGCACGACGGCCTGATCGGGTTCGGGCAGCCCGGGGGCCTGTTCGCCGCCCGGGTAGGAGCGCAGTTCCGCGAGCAGGGCGATCAGGTCGGGTGCGCCGCTCGCGTCGATCTGGCGTTGCAGGCGTTCGAAGAGGTGGCCGCGCCATTCGGGCAGGTTGATGATGCGGGGGGCGAGGCCGTCGGGGTGCAGGCTCAGGCGCAGCGCGTTGACCGGTGCGGCCAGCAGGGCCGGGTCCACGCCGTCGAGGAACAGGGCGATGCCGGCGTTGGCGTCGACCATGTTCCAGGCCGAGTCGACCGCGAGGGCCGGGTGCGGTTCGTGACCGGCCAGAATCTGGCGGACGGCGGTGCGTACGGGGGCCATGGCGGGGGCGTCGAGTTCGGGTTCGGCGTAGACCGGTGCGTAGCCGGCCGCGAGCAGCATGCGATTGCGTTCGCGCAGGGGTATTTCCAGCTCGTCGGACAGGTGCAGGATCATCTGCCGGCTCGGGGTGGAGCGCCCGGTCTCGATGAAGCTGAGGTGCCGGGTGGAGGTCTCGGCACGGCCCGCGAGCTCGAGCTGGCTGAGCCTGCGGGTGACTCGCCAATGCCGGAGCAGATCACCTGCGGATTGTGTACGCATGCCCCGATCGTACGAATTGCCGGAGCGCGCAACCATTACCCGCCGGGTAATGGAGTGGCCGGTGAGTGTGATCGGCAAGGGCTTCCCCGAACGGGCGTCACACGTCATCGTGATCACGCGTGTCGGCCGACTCTCCCCCGAGAAGCAGGCCTATACCCCGACGGGCTCCGCGCCACGCGGTCCCGAGAGGTCAGGGTCGCGTTGTACCCGGACAGGCGCGCTACGAGGCCGGAGGTGATTGTGCGACAGGTTATCTCAGCTGCCGAAGAAGTTGCGGCGGCCGGTTCGGGTGCGCGGCCGCCGCGGCCGGGTCAGAGCTGTTTGATGACGCGGGCCGGATTGCCCGCGGCGAAGACCTTCTCCGGGAGGTCGCGGGTGACGACGCTGCCCGCGCCGACCACGGTGTTCGCGCCGATGGTCACGCCCGGGCAGACGATCACTCCCCCGCCGAGCCAGACGTTGTCGCCGATGGTGATGGGTGCGGCGGTTTCCCAGCGTTGGCGGCGCAGCTCGTGGTCGGCCATCGGGTGCAGGGCGGTCAGGAGCTGGGCGCGGGGGCCGATGGAGACGTCGTTGCCGATGGTGACGGGCGCGCAGTCCATGACGATGGCGTCGTAGTTGAGGAAGCTGTTGTCGCCCAGGCGGATCAGGTGTCCGTAGTCGCATTGGAAGCGCGGCATGATCCAGGATCCCGCGCCGATCGCGCCGAGCAGGTCGGTGAGGATGCCGTGGCGCTGCTGGTCCTCCCCCGCGCCGGTGGCGTTGAACTTGTCGAGTAGTTCCTGGCAGCGGCGGCGTTCGGCGACTAGTTCGGGGTCGTTGTCGCGATAGAGCTCGCCGCGCAGCATGCGGTCCTTGTGTTCTCCCACTCCGCCCATAGTGCTCGAGGGCGCGGCGGGGTGCATCGGGCGAGGTTGTGGGATCGAGACGCTCGGCTGCGGTCACGGGCTCCGGGACAGCGGTACGGTCGGAGTCGGCAGGGCTGTTTTCACGCTGTTCCCGGACGCACGAAGGTGGCGGACATGGCAGAGGCGAGCACGGTTCAGGAGTACATCGCGCAGTTCCCGCCCGAGGTCCGGGAGGTGCTGGACAAGGTGCGCGAGACCGTGCACGCGGCGGTGCCGGGCGGGGTCGACGCGATCAGCTATCAGATTCCGGCGGTGAAGCTGGACGGCAAGGTCGTGGTGTTCTATGCCGGGTGGGCCAAGCATGTGAGCGTGTATCCGGTGCCCGAGGGTGATGCCGCGTTCGAGGCGGCGATCGCGCCGTATCGGGCGGGTAAGGGGACGTTGAAGTTCGTGCTGGGCAAGCCGATTCCGTACGACCTGATCGGGCGGGTGGCCGCGCAGCTGGCGGAGCGGCGCGGCACCCGCTGAGCCCGGGTTAGTTGCGGGCGGACGAGCGGGACAGGTTCCAGCCCTGCCAGGTGTCGTCGTGGAGACGGTCGCGGATGGCTTTTTCGACGCGGTCGCGGTCGGCGTCGGGCAGTCGGTCCAGGGCGGGCAGGATGTCGGGCGACAGGTCGCTGAGGTAGTAGAGGTCGATGCGTTTGCCGTGGGCCGCGCGGTCGACGTTGCGTTCGGCGATGAGCAGTTCGGGGTTGATCACCGCGAGGGTGAGCAGGGTCGCGGCGGCGGCGCCGATGGCCGCGCGGGGCACCCAGTCGCGGCGCAGTTTCACCAGCGATGCCAGGACCATGAGGTAGACGAGTCCGATCCAGAGCTCGAGGACTTCGACCAGCAGGCGCAGGATGGTGAATCCGTAGGCCTCCTGGTACACCCACATGCGGTGCAGGGCCGAGGCGACGATGACCAGGGTCAGGACGCTGACCGCGCCGACGGCCAGGCGCAGCCAGAGGCGGTCGGCGGTGGATTCCTGTGCGGCGGTGCGCTGGACGATCGCGATGACCGCGAGGGTGAGCATGCTGACGATGGAGAGCTGCCAGAAGCCGGTGCGGGCGTATTCGGCGTAGGTGAGTCCGCCGTTGCTCATGACGTAGGCGTCGCCGCCGAACATCGCGGCCAGGCGTGAGGCGAGGAACAGGGCGAACAGCAGGGTGAGCGCGCCCATGGGCAGGCCCCATTCGAGCCGGGAGAAACGGCGCCGGGTCTGCTGTCCCCGGATGTTGTTGACGCCGAAGAAGGTGGAGTACGCGCCCTCGGGCGCGTCGGCGGCGGCCGGGGGCGGGCCGGCGAGCAGGTAGAGCGCGCCGGCCGCGCACAGCGCGACGACGAGGAACACGAAGACCCAGCGAACCAATTCGTCCACCGCGAGCGAGGGCAGCAGATCTTCGACCCAGCGGGCGAAGACGGCGTCCGCGCCCGCGAGCAGCGGTACGAAAATCAGGAGCAGGACCGTGGTCGCCGCCAGCGACCACCACACGCGCTGGGTCGAGGATCCGGTCCGCCCGCGCACGGCGCGCATGCCCCGGTACACCCACGGGATGGACCCGATTGCCTGCATGGGCACGGCGCAGACGTCGTAGACGAATCCGTAGATCGAGCGTCGCGACACCACGGCCAGCGAGGCGGCGACGGCCGCGGCGAGGAAGCACAGTACGAACAGCCACTCGGCCGCGCGCACGGCGCCGACCGCGAGCAGCCCGATGGCCAGCGCGACCCACCAGACCCGGCCGATGGTGACCGAGCGCTGTGATCCCGGAGTGCCGAACAGCCTGGTCCATGCGGTGTCGGCGGCGGGCTTGTCGAGCCGCGCGTCGGCGGGGTTCGCGGTTGCCGTGGTGGATGAGGCGGGCGGTGGTGGAGGGGTGATACCCGGCGGTGTCGATGCGTGGGTGCTCGCGGGCACCGGCTCGGCGGGTGCCGCCGGTGCGGTCGGGGCGGCGGCGGTCTGCCCGGCAGCGTCCGGTTCGTCGTTCGTTCCCGAGTCGGCGGGAGGGTCGATGTGCGCTTCGGCACGCGCCTGCGGCGAGGTCGCCGGGTTGATCGGCCGGTTGGGGGGTGTGGCCTCGACGGACCGGTTCGCGGCATCGGTGTCGCGCGAGATGGACGTGCTGAATGATTGTCCCGCAATCGGTTTCGCTTCGATCGTGGGCCCGGCGTGCTCATTGCCGGACTTGGGCCGATCGCCGGTCGTCGCGGTGTCCGGGCCGGTCTCGGGCCGATCGTCACGTGTGGCCGGGTCGGTGGGCGGCGCGTCCGGAGCGTCCGAGGCGTCCGCGCGGCGGCGGGCGGTGGTGTCCACCGCGTAGACGGCGCCCGCGGTGGCCAGACCCGCGAGCAGCCAGCCGATGCCGGGGCGGTCCAGGGGAATCAGGACCGCGCCGGCGAGGCCGCTGATCGCGATGGCGGGCAGGGTGCCCTTGGCCATGGGGATCCGGGTGGATTTGGGGACCGGGCGTACCGGGAGGCCCGGCATATGGGCGATGGGCCGCATGGGTTCGGCACCGGCCGCGAGGTTTCCGCCGTTGAGGCCGAGGGTGGTCAGCCACTGCGGCGCCACCGGGGCGGCGGCGCCGGGCAGGGCGGGAGCGCCCCAGGCGACGGCGCCCGGGGGCATCGTCCCGGCGTCGGGTCGCCACCACTCCCCCTGTGCGCCTGCGAGATTCCCGATCGGGCCGGCGGGCGGCACGGACCCCTCGACCGTGCCGCCCGCCGAAGCGGTGGCCGTGGCGGCCACGCCGGGGGGAGTCCGCTGATCGGCTGCGAGCGCACCCGTGTCGGCCGCAGCCGCGGCGACGCCGATCGCCGCGGTGGATTCGACCGCGTCGGTGACCCCGGCGGTCTCGTGCTCGGGTACCGAACCGGCGCTCCGGGTAGCGGAGGCATCCGCATCCTCAGCCGCGGCGGGGCCGGTCGCCTCAGCAGACCCGGTGGTCTCGCGCTCGAGTACCGAACCGGCGCTCCGGGTGCCGGAGGCATCCGCATCGTCGGGCGCGGCGACGCCGATCGCCCCGGATTCGATCACACCGGCAGACCCGGTGGTCTCGTGCTCGAGTACCGGACCGATGCTCCGTGCGCGGGCGTCCGCATCGGTGGGCCCGGTGGTGTCGGGTCCGGGTACCGAACCGGCGCTTCCGGTGGCGACGTCCGCATCGTCGGGCGCGGCGGGGCCGGTCGAGGTCGCGCCGGGGGTACCGCTCAGCGACTCCCCGGCGCTGGCGATGTCCGGGGCGGGTTTCGGGTGCGGTGATTCGCCGGGATGGGCGGGTTTGTCGGTGGACATGAAACCTCCTGTGGGTGTGCGGGATCGATCCCGGTATTCGAGGCCGGGGGTGGGAATGGGTCGTTTGCCGGACCGTCGGGGCCCGTGGCCCGATTGGGGGCCCGGGGTCGCGATTCCGGGTGGGCCGGTCAGTCCGGCAGCGTGAGGCGGATGCGGGAGCCGGGGGCGGCCACGGCGATGGTGCCGCCGTGCAGGTCGACTATCCAGCGGGCGATGGCCAGGCCGAGGCCGGTGCCGCCGCTGGTGGTGCGCCCGCCGCGGGTGAAGCGTTCGAACACGCGGGGGCGTTCGGCGGGTGGGATGCCGGGGCCGTCGTCGGCGACCTCGATGACGGTGTGCCCGCGCAGGGTGTGGGCTTCGAGGCGGACCTCGCCGCGGGCGGGGCCGTGCCGGGTGGCGTTGTCGGCGAGGTTGAGCAGCACCTGGTGCAGGCGGGCGCGGTCGGCGCGGACCAGCAGGCCGGGGGTGGCGGCGATGGTGAAGCGCACGGGGCGGTCCACGGCGGCGGCCATCACTTCCGCTTCGGCGACAACCTCTTTCAGCAGGGGCTCGAGCGGGAACTGTTCGCGGTCCAGGCGGACGGCTCCGGCTTCGATGCTGGACAGGGCGAGTAGTTCGGAGACCAGCAGGCTCAGGCGTTCGGTCTGGGCGAGCGCGGTGCGCAGGGTCGCGGGGTCGGGTTCGGCGACCCCGTCGACGAGGTTCTCGAGCACCGCGCCCAGGGCGGTGATGGGGGTGCGCAGTTCGTGGGAGACGTTGGCGATGAATTCGCGGCGCTGCTGATCGGCCGCGGCCAGGTCCGCGGCCATGGAGTTGAACGCGGCGGCGAGTTCGCCGACCTCGTCGCGGGAGGTGGCGCGGACCCGGCGTGAATAGTCGCCCTGGGCCATGTGTTTGGCGGCGGCGGTCATCTCCCGCAGCGGCATGGTCATTCCGTGCGCCAGGACCTGCGAGGTGGCCAGGGCCAGCAGGACGGCCGCGGCGGTGGTGCGCGGGGGCAGCCAGCCGATGCGCAGGGCGAAGAACCCGAACGCCACCGCTCCCGAGCCGACCATGAGGATGGCCAGTTTCAGTTTGATCGAGCGCACCCGATCCAATGGCCTGGGCAGTCGTGCGGCGAGCTGTCCCGCCCACACCCGTGCCCGTTCCCCGCTGTCGCTCACGCGTCCCCCCGCCGATAGCGCAGTGGCGTCGGGTGCGTGTACGCCCGGCGCCGCGCGGACCTCCCCGCCCGCGCATCCCCTATGGAACCATCCCGGCGATCGGGGCAGTCGTGCAGTGCCGCCGCGACCCGCGCCGTCCACTCCCCCGCGCTCATCGCGCCTCGAGCGCGTAGCCGACCCCGTGCACGGTGCGGATGAGGTCGGGCCCGAGTTTGCGGCGCAGCGCCTTGATGTGACTGTCCACCGCGCGGGTGCCCGAGGCGTCGGCCCAGCCCCACACCTCCGAGAGCAGGCGTTCGCGCGCCAGGACGGTGCGCGGGCGGCGGGCCAGGTGGACCAGGAGCTCGAATTCCAGTGGGGTGAGCTGGGTTTCGGCGTCGGCGCGCCAGACGCGCCGCTGGTCCAGGTCGATGCGCAGGTCCCCGACCACGATCGCGGCGCCCGGGGCGGCGGTGCGTTCCACGCGGCGCAGCAGCGCGTGGACGCGGGCGGTCAGTACGCGCATGGAGAACGGCTTGGTCAGGTAGTCGTCCGCGCCGACCCCGAGGCCGATGAGCATGTCGGTCTCGTCGGTGCGGGCGGTGAGCATGAGCACCGGCAGCGGGCGGCGGGCCTGGATGCGCCGGCACACTTCGAGGCCGTCGAATCCGGGCAGCATGACGTCGAGCACCACCAGGTCCGGGTCCAGGGCTTCGGCGGCGGTCACGGCGGCGGGTCCGTCGTGGGCCAGATCGACGCTGAACCCTTCGGCCCGCAGGCGCGCGGCGATGGATTCGGCGATGGTGGGTTCGTCCTCCACCACCAGAATGCGCCGCGCGGTGCGCTGCTGGGTCGCTTCCATGGTGTGACCCTATGCAGTGGGCGTGGAGATGGTTCGGCCCGCTTGTGAAGATGTTGTGGAGACGCCGCTCACCCCGGGCGGCCCCGGCGGCGCAACCGCGGCCTGCGCGCCGGTCAGCGCACCCTCGGCCGTAATATGGACGGGTGCGCTCACCGACGGATCACACCGCGCCCCTGCGCGGCGCCGCCGTCGGGGCGACCTCGGGGGCGGTCGCGATCTTCGCGCACGCCCTCGGCGGCGGTACCGCGCTCCCGGCCGGATCGGCGGTGGCGCTGCTGCTGGCGGCCTGCGGGCTGATCGGGGTCGTGGTCGCCGCGCTGCGGCCCGCGCACGTGCTGGCCGCGACCATGGGAATGCTGGCGGTCGGTCAGGCCGTCGGACATCTGGCGTTGTCGATGTCGCCCGGGCATCACCAGCACGGCGCGACCCCGCTCATGCTGGCCGCGCACCTGGTGGCGATTCCGGTGGGCGCGTTGCTCATCGGGGCTGCCGAGGTCGGGCTGCGGCGGGCGATCACCAGCGCGCGCCGTTTCATGGTGGCGCTGGCGGGCGTGCTCACTCCGCCGGAGCGGGTCGCGGGCGCGTTTCGCGCCGATGAGCGGGCGGTGGTTCGCCGTCTGCTGGTGAGCCCCGGTATCGGGCGGCGCGGGCCGCCGCGGGGCCCGATCGTGTTCTCACACGTCGTTCCGGCGTAAGTCTCTCGGCCGGTGTCGTCTGCGTGTGCCGGGTGGGTGGCCGCGACTCTCGCGGTCAGCGCTCCCCCGGGCGCGGCGGCATCGATGCTCAGGACCGTTCGCCGCATCCCTCGTAGTCGAGCGTTGCCGGGCTTGCTGTTCGCCCTCGCGCGGCGATGACGGACGCGGACCTCGAGACCCGCTGTAAAAATCGGCCCCGCATCGCGAATAGCACGCCCGCGCTTGATGATTCGACGCTCGACTCCGTCGCGGCGTCGAGTTGCCTGCGCGCCGCGTGCCCGGCTCGCCCATGCGGGACCGCCCCGGAACGACTTCCGCATCACCCTCATCGATCGGAGATACCCGTGTCCATCACCCTGCCCCGCACCCCGCGCGCCCGTCGTCTCGGCCTGCTCGCGGCCGCCGCCGCGCTGGCGATCGTGCCCACCGCCTGTTCCAGCGATTCGGCCTCGACGGTCACCGGCAAGGCCGCCGAGGAGATCAGCTACAACGACCAGTGGATCAAGGCCGCCGACAGCGGCATGTCCGCGGCGTTCGGCATCCTCACCAATGCCGGTGACGCCCCGGTCAATCTGGTCGCCGCGTCGAGCCCGGTGTCCGCGCGCGTGGAGATCCACGAAGTCGTCGCTGCCGCCGGCGGGGACAAGACCATGCGGCCCAAGGAGGGCGGGATCGTCATTCCCGCGCACGGCACCATCACCCTGAAGCCGGGCGCGGACCATCTCATGTTCATGGATCTGAAGCAGCCGCTGCGCACCGGCGCGGAAACCCCCATCACGCTGATCTTCTCCGACGGTTCCACGACCACGGTGTCCGCGCAGGTGCGGGACTTCGCCGGCGGCAACGAGAACTACAGCGGCGGCGAGCACCCCGCACCCGCCGCGCAGAATCCCGCGCACGGTGGCTGAGCCCGCATCCCCGCACCCGAGCCGGGTCACCCGGCGGCGACTACTCGGCGGCGGCGCTGCCGTGGCGGGCGCCGCCGGAGCCGCCGGAATCGGCTGGGGCGCGGCCACTCTCACCCATCGCGACCACGATCGGGATCCGGCGCTGGACACGATCCCGTTCTACGGCCCGCATCAGGCCGGGATCGCCACCGATCCGCAGGATCACGTGGCGTTCCTCGGGTTCGACATGGCCGCGGGCACCGATCGCGAGGACGTGATCGGGGTACTGAAGATCTGGACCGACGACGCGGCCCGCCTCACCCAGGGGCGGCCCGCGCTCGCGGACACCGAACCCGAACTCGCCGCCCGGCCCGCCGCGCTCACGGTGACCGTCGGGTTCGGGCCGGGGTTGTTCGCGCTCACCGGGCACCAGGGCGATCGCCCTGCATGGCTCGAGCAGCTGCCCGCGTACTCGATCGACAGGCTCGATCCGGCGTACACCGGCGCGCAGCTGCTGGTGCAGGTGTGCTCGAACGAGGCCACGACGGTCTCGCACGCGGTGCGGGTGCTGTCCAAGCATGTGAAATCGCTGGTCACCGTGAAATGGGTGCAGCGCGGGTTCCGCAACGCGTCCAAGGGCCAGACCATGCGCAATCTGCTCGGGCAGGTCGACGGCACGGTCAACATCGCGCCGGGCACCCTCGATTTCGACACCCTGGTCTGGGACGACGGGGCGCGCACGCCGTGGCTGGCGGGCGGCACGTCGATGGTGTTGCGCCGCATCGCCATGAACCTGGACAGCTGGGACGAGATGGACGCCGAAGCGCGAGGCATCACCCTGGGCCGGCGCGACTCCGACGGTGCGCCCCTGGGCGGGACCAAGGAAAGCGACGAACCCGATTTCGCGGCCGTCGACGAATTCGGCATCACGCTGATACCGCCGTCCTCGCATATCGCTCGCGCGCACCACACGACCGAGCGCGAGCGTTTCCTGCGGCGCGGGTTCAACTACGACGACACCCCCGCGCCCGGGCAGCTGTCGAATTCGGGGCTGCTGTTCACCGCGTTCCAGCGCGATATCGGCGCCCAGTATCTGCCGGTGCAGCAGCGCCTGGCCGATTTCGACGCCCTGAACCGGTGGACCACGCCGGTCGGGTCGGCGGTGTTCGCGATTCCCCCGGGCGTGCTCACGCCCGGCGGATATCTCGGTCAGCAATTGTTCGAGCCCAACCGCCTGGTCGGGCGCTGACACCCGCCCGGTCCCGGGGGACTCGCCGGAACCGGGCACGGCACGATTCCGGTCCGGGTCGCACGAGGGGCGGCCCGGACCGCGTCCGGCTACCCGCGCACCGGAGCTACCGCGACACCGAGCCCTCCCGCGGGCCCGCAGCTCCCGCGGGCTCACCTCCCAGCCGCCTGACGCCGGAGCTGGACCCGCCCCGCGCACCGCTCGGGCTCCAGGACAAGACAGCCGCGACGGCCGCACAGGTCTGCGTGATCCGCCTGCCGGGCTCCGGAGAGCGCTCGGCACCTAAGGTTGCCCGATGACCGTTCTGCGTTCCGTGGTGTTGTTCGCGCTGGCCGCCGTCGCCGAAATCGGTGGCGCGTGGCTGATCTGGCAGGGCGTGCGCGAGCACCGGGGGTGGGCGTGGATGGGCGCCGGGGTGGTCGCGCTGGGGGTGTACGGGTTCGTCGCCACGCTGCAGCCCGATGCGAACTTCGGGCGGATCCTGGCGGCCTACGGCGGGGTGTTCGTGGCCGGGTCACTGCTGTGGGCGATGGCGCTGGACGGGTTCCGGCCCGACCGGTGGGACGTGACGGGCGCGCTGGTGTGCCTGGTAGGGGTCGCGATCATCATGTACGCGCCGCGCGGGGCATGACAGTAGGCGGCCGCGCCCGGCGATCGGCCGCTGCCCGATCACGAGGCGGTCGATGAAAACAACTGCTGCGGAACACTTTTCACCGCATTGACCTGGGCGCGCTGCAGTCACGACGCCGACGATGTCGCACTGAATCGACTCACCGGCGCGGGCCGGGCTACTCGGCGCGACGGTCCAGCAGGGCGGTGACGATCTCGCGGGCGGTCGCGATGGCGTTCTCCTCGCCCATGCGCGCGGCGGTGTTGGCCGAGCTGATCAGCGCGTCGAGTTGGAAGGCGACCGCGTGCGGGGTGCCGGCCGCGGCGAAGCCTGCTTCCTGGGCGCGCCCGATCTCGCGTTCGAGGACGGTGAACCATTCGGCGCGGCTGGCGGCCAGGGCGTCGTGCACCGGGCCGGGGCGACTGTCGAACTCGGCCATGCCCGCGACCTGAAAGCAGCCGCCGGGCAGGACCGGGGTGTCGATGTAGTCGAACCAGTGCCGCATGTACGCGCGCAGGCGTTCGATGCCGCGCGGTGCGGTGCTCGCGGGGGCGACCACGTACTCGATGAAGATCTCGCGGGCGGCGTCGACCGCGGCCAGTTGCAGTTTCTCCTTGGTGCCGAACAGGGTCGCCACACCGCTCTTGCTGATCCCGAGATCGCTCGCGAGCCGGCCCAGGCTCAATCCGGTGAGCCCTTCGACCGAGGCGACGTCCGCGGCGTGGCGCGCGATGCTCGCTCGGGCCCGGGCGCCCTTGACCAAGCGCTGGTCCGAGATCGGGGCGGGGATGTGCTGTTCAGCGGTCTGCACGGGGTCGGCCATCCCTTCATGGTGTCACTTCCACTTGCCAAAGCACACGATCGGTCGTACTTTTCAACAATACGAACGATCGTACGTACAGTTTACGAGTCCGGAGAGGGTTCGCACCACCCCCGGGAGACCACGGCCATCGCGAGAGGCCCATCCCCCGGCACCCGCCGAGGAACGTCACAGTGACGACTCCACCGATCCCCGCCACACAGGAGCACAGCGCGCATGACCACCAACGACATTCACACCCCGCGCGACATCCACGCCGACGCCATCGACCTCGCCGCACTGCACCCGCACCCGGCCACCGAGGCCGAGGACCCCCTGCTCATCACCGACGCCGAAGCCCGAAACCTGTTCGCGGACATACCGTGGCGACGCCTGGCGGTCGTGGGCGACTCCATCGCCGAGGGCATCGGCGATCCCCGCCCCGGCTACGCGAGCGTGCCCTGGGCCGATCGCCTCGCCCGCTGGCTGCTGGCCGCACACCCGGAATCGGACTACCTCAACACCGGCCGCATGGGCGCCACCCTGGCCGAGATCCGCGCGGAACAGCTTGCGCGCGTTGCCGATTTCCACCCGGACCTGATCCAGGTCACCGGCGGCGGCAACGATCTGTTCCGGCGGGGAACGCGCATGGAGACCGTCGAACGCGAACTCGACGAACTGTGCACCGAACTCGCGGCCACCGGCGCGCGCCTGTCACTGTTCACCCTCGCCGACGCCTTCACCGGCAAACTCCGCCCGCTGCGCACCGTGTTCGCCGAATACGCGGACGTGGTGCGCCGCGTCGCGGACCGGCACGACGCCATCCTCACCGAATTCTGGGAGCACCCCGCGCGCCTGCGCTCGGACTGGCTCAGCGCCGACCACATCCACCTGACCATGGCGGGCCAGGCCGTCGTCGCCACCGAACTGGCGCGCGCCTTCGCGACCGCATCACGGGCGGCGCAGCGCCGTTCGACCGCGACCGGGGCCTGACACCCCCGCGCCCGTCAGTGCCAGAGCGCGGCGACGAAGACGTTCACGATGGCCAGCGCACCGGCCGCGTGGGTCATCCACACCACCGCCTTGCCGCGCTTGGCATCGGCCCGGCCCATCTCGGCGAACGCCGTGACCAGAACGGCCACAACGAGTTTCACCCCGATCTTGGCCATATCGGGGTCCTTGCCGAGGGAATCGACCGACTCGGCCAGCCCGACCAGCGCGATGCCGGTGATCAACTGGGCGCGCGCGCCCCAGACCATGAGCTCGGAGACTCGGGGCCGGCCGGCGGCGTAACCGCCGACCACGGCCGCCATTCCGAGCAAATGGGACACGACCACCAGGTTGTAGACGAGGTCCATGACCACACGGTAGTTGATCTCGCGCGCCTCCGACGGGCGGTAGTAACAAATAGTGGCGCGCGCGGTGCGCCATGGTGTTTCGCGCCGCGGCCCGCCGGGTAGTCCTCTCCTAATGGCCCTCGGTGTTCCCGCATTGGAGGGCTCTCCCCTTGTGGGGCCGCGCTGCCGCGACCGGCGGCGCGAGCGAGCGAAGACGTTGCAGGCAAGGACATTGCGGGCAGTGAACGGCTAGGAGAGATCAGGTGGCGGTTGTACTCGTGCTGCGGGCTCGCGGACTGGGTGATCTGCTCACCGCGGTCCCGGCGCTGCGCGCGCTGCGCCGGGCCAGGCCCCAGGATCACATCGCCCTCGCCGCCCCGCACCGCCTCAAACCGATCATCGATCTCATCGCCGCCGTCGACGAACTGCTGCCCGTCGCGGGACCCTCGGCGATGCGCTGGGACGGGGAAGCACCCGCGCTCGCGGTGAACCTGCACGGCTGCGGCACCGAGGGCCTGGCCGAGCTGCTGCGCACCAAACCCGACCGCGTCCTCACCTATCGCAATCCCTACTTCCCCGAACTCACCGGACCCGACTGGGACCCCGATATGCACGACGTCGACCGCTGGTGTCACCTGCTCGAATCCGAGGGCATCGCCGCGGACCGCCGCAATCTGGGCTTGGTCCCGCCCGTGGCCACCACCAGCCATCGCGACTGCGTCGTGGTGCACGTCGGCGCGGGCGCACCCGCGCGGCGCTGGCCACCGGACCGTTTCGCCGCGGTCGTGCGCCATCTGCTCGTACAGGGCCGGGACGTGGTGCTCACCGGCGACGAGACCGAACGCGACATCGCCCTCGGGGTCGCAGCGCGCGCCGGACTGCCCGTGTCCAAGGTGCTGGCCGGAGAACAGAACCTCATCGAACTGGCCGCCACCGTCGCCGAATCCGCGCTGGTGGTCGCCGGGGACACCGGGATCGCGCATCTGGCGACCGCGTTCGGCACCCGCACCGTACTGCTGTTCGGGCCCACCCCGCCCAGCCGCAGCGGGCCGCCCCCGCATCTGCTGGGCAGGCACGCGGTGCTGTGGGCCGGACAGGTCGGCGACCCGGCCGCCCAGACACCCGACCCGGGACTGCTGAAGATCGAGGTCCCCGAAGTGATCAACGCCGTGGACAAGCAGCTGCGCAAGCGTCCATGGCCGGGCACCGGGCTGGATCGGCGCGGGCAGCAGGCGTACCGCCGGGTCGGCTGAGCCGGACCTATCCCGCTGTTACCCGTCCGAGCGGGGACTTCACATATCGGCCAGATCGGCCCGCGCGGAGGACAGCGCGGCCGAGTAGGCGGCGATGGCACTGGGCCAGAACTGTTCGAGATAGTCACGGCAGTCCGCCAGCCCCCGCGGGTCCAGCGAGTACAGCCTGCGGTTGCCCGCAGGTTGCGACATCACCAGGCGAGCTTCCCGCAACACCTTCAAATGCTGCGAAACCGCGGAACTGCTGACGCCGACGGCCGCCGCGAGCTCCCCCACCGACCGAGCTCCGGACGGCAAAGCCTCGAAGATCGCACGGCGTGTGGGGTCCGCGAGAGCGGTCATGACTCGGACTCCGTTAGCGGGCACTTACACAGGTTGCCCGCGGGGCAGGGCCGAGGTCAATACACCCGAAATACCCTTTCACCAATGTCATAACGAAATTACCTCCATGTCGTTATGTAGTCGTGACATTCGAACTGGGATTTTGTACCGATGTGACGGTAGGCACAGCATTTCTGGGCCGGTCATAACCTCGGTTACGTTCGATGCATGCCCGTAACCGTTCCGTTATCCAAAGCCCTCAAGGCCGGCAAGTACCGGACGGCCGCAACTCGTGCAGTGGCCGTTACCGCAGTCGTCGGCTCCGCACTCGGAGTTGTCGCCGCCGCCGACCAGGACACCGCCGTCGCTTCCGCGGGCCAACTCTCCGCTAACGCTTCCACCGTACTGTCCGACTCCGCGCCCGGCCTCGTCTCGGCCGAAATCCCCGGCGTGCAGAAGGCCGACTTCACCGCGTTCACCCCGTGGGAAGCCCAGATGCCGCAGAACGTGCCGCCGGAGGTCACCGACTTCCTGCACAACCTCGGCATCCAGCAGCAGCAGGAGCAGAACCGCCCGCGCACCGTGCGCCCGGTCGCCGGTCCGCTCACCTCCGGCTTCGGCCAGCGCTGGGGCGCCGCGCACAACGGCATCGACTTCGGTGACGGCTTCGGCGCGCCGATCAAGGCCGTCACCGACGGCACCGTGATCGAAGCCGGCCCGGCCTCGGGCTTCGGCCTGTGGGTCCGCATCCAGCAGGACGACGGCACCATCGGCGTCTACGGCCACATGCAGGACATCCTGGTCGCCCCCGGCCAGCAGGTCCGCGCCGGTGACGACATCGCCACCGTCGGCAGCCGCGGCTACTCCACCGGCCCCCACCTGCACTACGAGGTGCACACCTCCCCCGGCGCCCCGATCGACCCCATGCCCTGGCTCGCCGCCCGCGGCATCGACGTCGGCGTGCCGGTCGACTGAGACCCGCACGGCCACACCTGAACAGCACGACCGCCGACACCGGCCCGGGAATCGATGAGGGGTTCCCGCGCCGGTGTCGTCGTATTTCCCAGGCGCCGAACACAATTCGGCCGGGGCATCCGGACTCGATGACACCGCCACCTTCGCGGGTATCGGTCCGTAACAGCACCGCCGAACTCGACCCCGGGCGAGTCAGTCCCAGGTCGCGGTGTCGGGATCGACGCCGTGCGCGCGGGCGTTGGCGTCGATGATCGCGCGCAGCCAGCCCGCCAGCCCCGGGGCCAGGCCGTCGTAGAAGGCCCGGTAGCCGGGTTCCTCGACATAGGTGCGGCCCAGACACACCTGCATCGCGTGCGAGCAGTCGAAATAGACCGCCATCGAGGCGCGGTGGCGTTCGGCCAGCGCGTCGGCCTCGGGGCTGCCCGGGGTCGCGCCCGCGTGGCAGGCCGCCGCCAGCGCGGCGTGCAGCTCGTCCAGGGCAGCAGCGACCGCCCGCCACTGCGCGGGGGTGCGGTCGGCCGCGCGTTCGGCGTACTGCGCCCACTGGGCCGTCTCTCCCCAGCGCTGCCCGGCGCGGGCGACATGGTCCGGCTCCCACTCGGGGCCGAAGATCTCTCGTTGCTCGGCGGCCGAGAGCAGCGGGCCCGATTCCCGCGCCCGGATCAAGCGATCCAAGGCCGCACCCGTGGTCTCGAGTTCGGCCACTCGTTCCCGGATCTGATCGCGCTGACGACGCAGCACGCCCAGAGCGTCGGAGCCCGGGGTGTCCAGCATCGGCCCGATATCGGTGAGCGGCACGCCCAGCTCCCGGTAGATCAGCACCCGGTGCGCGCGGGCCACGTCGGCTGCCGTGTAGAGCCGGTAGCCCGCCTCCGAGCGCTCGGAAGGGCACACCAGGCCTATGGCGTCCCAGTGGTGCAGCGCCCGCACGGTGACGCCCAGACTGGCCGCCACCGCACCTACGGTCAGCTCGTCATCGGGCAGCGGATGCATCGGGCCCGTCGATTCCCATCGCTCGCAGGTGTTCGGCTTCGGCACTGTCCGGATCGTACGGCCGCGCCCCGGTCACGATGACGCGAGCGTCCTCGGGTGTGCGGACCTCGAGCTCGACCGAATTCCACGGCATGGCCCGCGGTCCGGTCGTGCACCCGGGCGCCAGCCCTTCGCACGCGGCCGCGATCTCCTCGAGCTGGCTCAGCACGCACGAGAAGCTCACCGTCATCGCCGAAGGACCCGCCGCGCCGGGCACCAGCAGCACGTCCTGGAACGCCCACCGCCGCAGATGCGTGAGCTGCCCGGGCACGGTGAACAGATCGAAGAACCCGAGCCCGCGCACCCAGAAATCGACCGAGAGGGACAGGTCGGCGACCGGGATCGTGACGAACATGGGCATGCCGTACAGCCCGCGGAACAGCGCGGGCGGCGCCGCGTCCGGGCTCGGGACGGGAACGGGACTGATATCGAAGGCGGGGAAGGTGTCGCTCATACGGCCAGCCTGCGGCCTCACGCCGCGTGAGGGTCAAGCCGGGCACCCGCCGGTCCGGTCACCACGGACCATGCGAACTCGCGCGTCCCACCCGCCGCGGCGTCGTCACCGGAACCCGATCCACTGATCCCCGTTCCCGAGGAACCGCACGCGGCGCGGTGAGCTCCATCGCGACAACGAAGTCGTGGCCGTGCCGGTGTCCGTGACCGGGCTGGGGCCGCGCGGCCGAATCGGCCCGACCACACCCGGCACTCCCGCGCACCGCCGCGCCCGGTCCGCGCGGCGGTGCCGGCTACCGAGATTCGCGGTACCCGGCCGATGACGCGGACCAGATACTCCGGTCGGCCCCGAGGTCCGGGGCCCGGGTCGCGCCGATCGCGGTGTCCCCGCGTGGTTTTCACGACCGTGCCTGGGCGCGGACCCCTACCGCGGTACTACGTGCCGACCCCACCGCCGGGTGAGGTGGCGTGCGGCCCCGCGCTCCTACCGTCGGCGACATGACCACCGCGCCCGTTTCCACCGCACGCCGGTTCCATCGGCCCCTGCTGTTCACCACCGCCGCCATGACCGTGCTGGCCCTGTTCTGCCTGTGCGCCATGGCAATCGACGACCGGCAGCTGCTCGGGGAATCGGTGTGGCTCAAACCGCTCAAGTTCGCGTTCGCGTTCGCGCTCTACACCGGCACCCTGACCTGGCTGCTGGCATTCCCGCATCGCGGACAGCGCCTGACCTGGTGGATGGGCGCGATCTTCGCCGCGACCGCCGTCGTCGACGTCGGTTTCATCGTCACCCAGGCCGCTCGCGGCACCTTCAGCCATTTCAGCAACGAGGACGACGCCTGGAACAACATCGGGCAAATGGTGTTCGCCTCCGGCGTGCCGGGCCTGTTCGCCGCGAATCTGGTCATCGCACTGGCGCTTTCGTGGCAGCGCGTCACCGACCGGCCCACCTCGCGGGCGATCCACCTGGGCCTGGCCCTGGCCGTGGCGGGTATGGCGCTGGGCTATCTCATGGGCTTCACCGGCAAGCAGCAGGCCACCGACGCCTACGGCAACCCGATCCCCCTGGCCGCCGGGCACACCGTGATCAGCGGCTCCGATCAGCCGGTCCTGCGCGACGGGGTCGACACCATGCCGATCACGCACTGGAGCACCAACGGCGGCGATCTGCGCATCCCGCACTTCCTCGGATTGCACGGCATCCAACTGCTGATCGTGCTCGCGGTCGTGCTGGCGAAACTGGCCCCGCGGATCCCGTGGCTGCGCCGCGAACGCGCGCGCGCCGATCTCGTGTGGGTCCTGGCCCTGGGCTATGCCGGGCTACTGGGTGTATCGGCCTGGCAGGCGCTGCGCGGTCAGCCCCTGCTCGATCCCGATGCCGCGACCGCCACCGCTCTGGGTGTGGTCGCGGCGGTCACCGCGGCGGGTATCGGACTGGTTTATCGCGTACACGGCCGCGCGGCGGCCGATCCGGTCGTACTCAGCGCAGGCGCTCGGCGTCCCGCGTCAACCGCACCAATGTCTCGGTGAGATCGGCCAGTTCGCGATGGTCGGCCCCCTCCTGCACCGCGGTGGCCACATCCTCCGCGGCACAGCGCGCCGCGAACCACCGATCGGACAGGTCCGCGACCTCCTGGGCCGAGAGCACCACCGAGTCCTCGGGAATGCCCGTGCCCTTCACGCTGTTTCGATGCTCGTAGGCACGCTGGCGACAGGATTGCCGGCAATAGCGCCGACGGCGGCCGATCTCCGAATCGGCGATCTCCCTGCCACACCATTGGCAGGGCATGCGGTGGCGCAACATGGTCCGGAACATTAATGGTTCCGCACCCCGACCGGGTGGTGGGCACGCCGAACGAAAGCGGTACCGCCGAACCGGTAGAATGGTCGGGTTCTCTCCACGGGAACCGAAGGTCACGTCCGAGCGTTGAGCAGAGACGGGACACTAAGTAGAACGTTGCCGCTAGGCGAGAAGGGACCGCACTCATGGCAGATCGCGTACTCCGGGGCAGTCGACTCGGAGCGGTGAGCTACGAGACCGACCGCGACCACGACCTCGCGCCGCGTCGGATGGCGAAGTACCGGACCGAGAACGGCGAGGAATTCGACGTGCCGTTCGCGGACGACGCCGAGATCCCCCCGACCTGGCTGTGCCGCAACGGCCAGGAAGGCATTCTGCTCGAGGGCACCACGGTCGAGCCCAAGAAGGTCAAGCCGCCGCGCACCCACTGGGACATGCTGCTGGAGCGCCGCAGCAAGGAAGAGCTCGAGGAGCTGCTGCAGGAGCGGATGGATCTGATCAAGAGCCGCCGCCGCGCGTAGTCCAGCGTCGTCGGGCACCCCGGTGCTCGATACGACAGCGTGACCGACGACAGCGTGAACAACAGAGCCCCGCACCCGAATTCGGGTGCGGGGCTCTTCGCTGCGTCCGGGCCGGGTGGGCGGCCCGGAGGCAGTGGCCGGGAACCGTTCTCGTGCGAACGGGAACCGTTCTCAGTGCGAGGCGACCTTGCGGTACTGCAGCAGCGACATCGGCACCGCGACCGCCAGAATGGCCAGCGAGCACAAGATGGCGTACTCGACGCAGTGATCGGCGGGCCAGCCGTCGGCGGGCACGAAGGTGGGCGGGGCGCCGTTGTCGAAGAGCTTGCGCCCGGCCGCGGCGACCGCGGTGATGGGATTCCACTCCGCGATCACCCGCAGCGGTCCGGGCAGGCTCTCCCCGGAGATGAAGGCCGAGGAGATGAAGGTCAGCGGGAACAGCCAGATCAGGCCCGCGCTCTGGGCGACCTCGACGCTCGGTGACATGAGCCCGGTCAGCGCGCCCACCCACGACATGGCGAACGCGAACAGCAGGATCACACCGAACGCCAGGACCGCGTCCAGGATGCCGCCGTTGATGCGCCAGCCCACCGCGTAGCCGCAGCCGACCATGACCGAGAGCGCGAGGATGTTGACCACCAGGTCCGAGAGCGTGCGGCCCATGAGCACCGCCAGCCGGGACATGGGCAGCGTGCGCATGCGGTCGATGATGCCCTTGTGCAGGTCGTTGGCAAGGCCGACCGTGGTGAAGGCGGCATTGAAGGCCACCGTCTGGGTGAAGATTCCGGCCAGCAGGAATTCGCGGTACTGCCCGCCGCCCAGGGACGCGCCGAAGACGTAGGCGAACAGGAACACGAACATCAGCGGCTGGATGGTCGCGGTCACCAGCAGGGTCGGCACGCGCAGGATGGTCAGCAGGTTGCGGTAGGCGACGATGGCGCTGTCGCGAAAGACGCGGGGCAGGGCCATGAATGACTCGGATGCGGTACCGGGGGCGCGGTCCCGCGTGGACGCGTCCGCGGGGGGCGCGGGGGCGTCGTTCAGGGCGGTCACGACAGGATCTCCTCTTGCACGGTGTCGACGGAGCGGACGGGTGCTTTGCGTTCGGCGGATTTGCCGGTGAGAGAAAGGAATACGTCGTCCAGGCTGGGACGGTGCACGGCGGCGTCGACGACGCAGATGCCGGCGTCGTCGAGCCGGCGCAGCGCCTCGACCATGGTGCGGGTGCCGTCGCCGACCACGATGGTGACCGCGTCGGCGTCGTACCCGGGTTCGCCGATCCCGACCCCCGAGAGCACCTGCATGGCCGGTTTGGGGTCCTGGCCGGGTGCCAGGGTGACCGTGAGCCGGTCGCCGCCGATCGAGGTCTTGAGCTCGTCCGCCGAACCGCGGGCGATCACGCGCCCGCGGTCGATGACGGTGATGCGGTCGGCGAGCAGGTCGGCTTCTTCCAGGTACTGGGTGGTGAGCAGCACGGTGGTGCCGTCGTCGACGAGGTCGCCGATGACGCGCCACATGTCGAGCCGTCCACGCGGGTCGAGCCCGGTGGTGGGCTCGTCCAGGACCACCACCGGGGGCCGGCGCACCAGCGCGCCGGCCAGATCGAGCCGGCGGGCCATGCCGCCGGAGTAGGTGCCCGCCAGCCGTCCGGCCGCATGGTCGAGGCCGAGCGCGGTGAGCAGTTCGGTGGCGCGGACCCCGGCCTGTTTCTGGCTCATGCCGTACAGCCGGGCGACCATGCGCAGGTTCTCGAAACCGGTGAGGTTGGCGTCCACGGCCGCGTACTGCCCGGACAGGCCGAGCCGGGTGCGGGCGCGGGCCGGATCGTCGAGGACGTCGATCCCGGTGACGCGGACCGAGCCCTTGCTGGGCCGCAGCAGCGTCGTGACGATGCGGACCGTGGTGGTCTTGCCCGCCCCGTTGGGGCCGAGCAGGCCCATCACGGTGCCGGACGGGATCTCGAGGTCGATCCCGTCCAGCACCCGCACCTTGCCGTAGTACTTGACCAGTCCGCTGACTTCCACTGCCAGGCTCATCGGGCTTCCTCCCGCTCGGTGCGAGAGTGACTCGCCGCCAGGTGTTCTCGCAGCACCGGTCCGATGGCGGCGAGTGATTCGGGCGTGGTCATGCCCGCGTGCCGGCAGCGCACGAGGTGATCGTGCACGGTGCCGGTGGCGTACGGTTCCCAGCTCGCGGCGCTGCGGGCGGGGTCCGCACGGTTGATCTCGTCGTCGGCGGCGGTGAAGAAGAGCACGTCGCCGTCGAAGACGCCGGGCCGGAAGCCGTGGGCCAGTACCGCGCCGTTGGCGTATCCGGTGTAGAGCCGTTCCAGGTGATCGACGGTGAGCGCCGCGAACGGGCCCGGCCGATTGCGCAGCAGCTCGGCCGCTTCGGGCAGGGTCAGGCGCGGATCGATGTCGGTGTCGCCGAGCAGGTCGCTGCCGAATTCGCCGATGATGTCCGCGACGCTGGGCACCGCGTCCTCGAGCCACCGGTCCGAGAGCTGGTAGCTGTCCATCATGCCCAGCAGCGCGACCCGGTCGCCCAGCTCCTGCAACTGCACGCCGACCTCGTGGGCGAGCAGTCCGCCCAGCGACCAGCCCAGCACGTGGTACGGCCCGTAGGGCTGCACCGATTTGATTTGTGCCACATAGTATTTCGCGGCTTCTTCGATGCTGGAGTGCTGCAGGTTCGCGTGTTCGGGATCGCGGGACACGTGCGGGGCCTGCAGGCCGTAGACCGCCCGCTCCCCCGGGATGTGCGCGAGCAGCCCGGCGAAGCACCAGGCGAGGCCGATCGCCGGGTGCAGGCAGAACAGCGGCGGCAGGGCCGAATCGGTGAGCGGGCGCAGCGGCAGCACCGGCTGCAGGGCCGCGGCCAGCGCCGCCCCGGTGTCGCCGTCGGCGTCGGCGAGCCGGCGCGCGATGGCCGCGGGGGTGGAGTCCCCGAACATGGCCTGCACCGGCAGGTCGATGCCGGCGGCCCGCAGCTGCGCGACCACCTTGGTCGCGAGCAGCGAGTTGCCGCCGAGTTCGAAGAAGCCGTCGTCCGCGCCGACGCGTTCGATCCCGAGCACCTCGGCGAAGGCCGCGCACAGCGCCGCCTCGGTCGGGGTGCCCGGCGCCCGGTACCCCTCGCCGGCGGTGAACACCGGCTCGGGCAGCGCCGCGCGGTCGAGCTTGCCCACCGGGGACAGCGGGACCCGGTCCAGCAGCATGATCGACTGCGGGACCATGTAATTGGGCACCCGCTCGGCCACGTGGGCGAGCAGTTCGGCCACCGCGGGCGCACTGCCCGCGCGCGGCTTCACGTACGACACCAGCGCGGTGGCGCCGGCGGCGGTGCGATGCCCGATGGTGGTGGTGAACTCGACCGCGGGGTGGGTGGCCATGGCCGCGTCGATCTCGCCGAGTTCGATGCGGAAGCCGCGGATCTTGACCTGGTGGTCGGTGCGGCCCACGTATTCCAGATTCGCCGCCCGCCCGGCCTTCTCGGCCCAGCGGACCAGATCGCCGGTGCGGTACATGCGTTCGCCGGGCTTGCCGAAGGGGTTGGCGACGAAGCGCTGCGCGGTGAGTCCGGGCCGGTTCAGGTAGCCGCGCGCCAGCGCCGTGCCCGCCAGCTGGAGCTCACCGGTCACGCCGCCGGGCACCGGGTGCAGGCGCCCGTCCAGGACGGTGGCCTGCACGCCGCGGATGGGCCCGCCGATGGTGATGGGCCCGCCCGGTGTCATGGGCTGGGACATCAGGGTGACGATGGTGGTCTCGGTGGGCCCGTACACGTTGTAGAGGTTGCGGCCCGGGGCCCAGCGGGTGACCAGGTCCGGGGGCAGCGCCTCGCCGCCGACCAGCACGTGCCGCAGCGCGGTGATGCCGGTCGGGTCGACGGTGCCCAGCGCCGAGGTGGTGATGAAGGCGTGGGTGATGCCCTCCTCGGCGAACACCGCGCCCAGCTCGTCGCCGCCGACGACCCCGGGCGGGGCGATGACCAGGGTCGCGGCGCCGCCGAGCGCGAACAGCAGATCGAGCATGGCGGCGTCGAAACTCGGTGTGGCGAAGTGCAGTACGCGGCAGCCGGGGCCGACCTCGAAGCGCTGGGCGGTCTCGGCGGCGAAGTTGGACAGGCCGCCGTGGGTGACGACCACGCCCTTGGGGACGCCGGTGGAGCCCGAGGTGTAGATGACGTAGGCCGGGTTCTCCATGCGCAGCGGGCGCAGGCGCTCGTCGTCGCGGATCGTGGTGTCCGCGGCGGCCAGCACCCGGCGGCGGAAGGACGGTGCGTCCAGCACGGTCCAGTTCGCGCCGTCGGGCATGCGCTCGCGATGCTTGGCGAGCGTGATGCCGATGGCCGCACCGGAATCGGTGAGCATGTGGCTGATGCGCTGGGCCGGGTAGGTGGGATCGACCGGCACGAACGCCGCGCCGGCCTTGGCGATGGCCAGCGTGACCGCCACCGACTCGGCCGAGCGCGGAATGCCCATGGCGACCAGGGTTTCCGGGCCGACGCCGTAGCCGATGAGCACCCGGGCGAGCCGGTTGGTCCAGCGGTCCAGGGCGTCGTAGGAGATCTGTGTGCCGCCCGCCCGCACCGCCACGGCCTGGCGGTTGCGGTCGGCGGCGGCCGTGAAGACCTCCGGGAAGGTCACGGGCACACCGGCTTCGACACCGCGGACCGGGGCGAGCGCGGTCCATTCGGCGGCGTCCAGGAGTTCGAGGTCGCCGACCGCGGTGCCGGGGGCGGCCGCGGCCGCGCCCAGCAGGCGGACGAAGCGATCGGCCAGGCGCTGGGCGGTGGCGTGCTCGAACAGGTCGGCGGCGTAGTCGACCGAGACGGTGATGCCGTCGGGTTCGCGGCCCGGGGTCCAGGATTCGGTGAGGGTGAACTGCAGATCGAATTTGGCGATGCCGGGATCGGCGTCGTCGGCCTCGATGCGCAGCCCGGGCAGTTCCAGGACCCGGACGGGCTGGTTCTGCACCGAGAGCATGACCTGGAACATCGGGTGGTGTGCCTGCGAGCGCACCGGATTCAGGACCTCGACCAGCCGCTCGAACGGGACGTCGGCGTGGGCGAAGGCTTCCAGGTCGGTGTCGCGGACCGCGCGCAGCAGGTCACCGAAGGCGGCGCCGGAGTCCAGGCGGGTGCGCAGCACCAGGGTGCCGACGAACATGCCGATCATGCGGTCCAGGGCCGGGTGCCCGCGCCCGGCAATGGGCGTGCCGACGGTGATGTCGTCATCGGCGGTGACCCGGTGCAGCAGGGCCACCAGGGCGGCGTGCAGCACCATGAACATGGTCACGCCGTGTTCGGCGGCCAGGGCCTGCAATTCGCGATGCGTGAACGCGTCGAGGGTGCAGGTGACGGTGCCGCCGCGGTAGCTGGGCACCGGCGGGCGCGGGCGGTCGGCCGGTACCGAGAGCAGTTCCGGGATGCCGGCCAGGGCGCCGCGCCAGTAGTCGAGCTGGCGGCTGATGACCGAGTCCGCCTCGGTCTCCGCGCCGAGCACGTCCTGTTGCCAGAGCGTGTAATCGGCGTACTGGATGGGCAATTCGGGCCAGTCGGGTTCGCGGCCGCCGGCGTAGGACCGGTAGGCCGCGGCCACGTCGGCGGCGAGCGGTTGCAGGGACCAGCCGTCCATGGCGATGTGGTGCACGACCAGGACCAGGACGTGTTCGGCGGTGGCGCTGTCGACGCCGGTCAGGCGCAGCAGGGCCGCGCGCACCGGAACGGTGGCGCCCAGGTCGAATCCGGCGGCGGCCACCCGGCGCACCTCGGCGGTCACCTCGGGCGCGGGGATGGTGCGCAGCGGCAGCGAGATCGCCGCCTCCGCCGCGTCCAGCACGTGCTGGCGGGGTTCGCCGTCGAGTTCGGGGAAGACCGTGCGCAGGGTTTCGTGCCTGCGCTGGACCGCGTGCAGCGCCGCGTGCAGGGCCTGCACGTTCAGCTCACCGCTCAGGCGCAGGGCGACCGGAATGTTGTACGCGCCCAGTGCTTCCCCGGTGGCGTTGAACTTCTCCAGGAACCAGAGCCTGCGCTGGGCGGCGGACAGCGGAATCCGTTCGGGCCGTACCCGCCGGTGCGGTTCGGGCCGCAGTTCGGTGGTGGCGGGTCCGCTGTCCAGCGCCTGGGCGAGTCCGGCGACGGTGGGTGCGGCGAACAGCGCGCGCACCTCGAGCCGGACGCCGGTGGCCGCGGCCAGCCGGGCCACCAATTGGGTTGCCAGCAGCGAGTTTCCGCCGATCTCGAAGAAGCTGTCGTCGGCGCCGAGCTGTTCGGCCCCGACCAGGTCGCCCATGATGCCCGCGACCAGGAGTTCGGTCTCGGTCTCGGGTGCGCGGGACACGACGGCGACCACGGCCTGCGGTTCGGGCAGCGCGTCGCGATCGAGTTTGCCGACCGGGGTCAGCGGAATGCGCTCGAGCACGGTGAGCGAGCCGGGCACCATGTGCGCGGGCAGGCGATCGGCGCAGTGCGCACGCAGCGCGTCCGGGTCGACCGCGCCGCCCGGCTGGGCGGGCAGCACGAACGAGACGATGCGTGCCGTGCCCGCCATCTCGCGTACCTCGGTGTGCGCGAAGTGGATCGCGGGATGCGCGGTGAGCACGGCGTCGATCTCGCCGAGTTCGATGCGGAAGCCGCGGACCTTGACCTGGTGGTCGCTGCGGCCGAGGTAGAACAGTTCGCCCGCGGCAGTCCAGCGCACGACGTCGCCGGTGCGGTACATGCGCCCGCCCGCGGGACCGTGCGGGTCCGCGACGAACCGCGCCGCGGTGAGTCCGAGCCGGTCCAGGTAGCCGCGGGCGACGCCCTGGCCACCGACGTACAGCTCGCCGGGGACACCGACCGGAACCGGCCGCAGGCGCTCGTCCAGCACCAGTGCCCGGGCGCCGCGCACCAGGGTGCCGATGGTGACCGGCTCCCCGGGCTGCATCGGCCCGGCGATGCTGATGACCACGGTGGCCTCGGTGGGCCCGTAGCCGTTGAACATCAACCGGCCGGGCGCCCAGCGGGACACCAGTTCCGGGCCGCACGCCTCGCCGCCGACCGCGATGGACCGCAGGCCGGGCAGCTCCCACGCGTCGCGGTCGATGGTGGCCAGGGCCGCGGGGGTCAGGAAGGTGTGGCTGATCTCCTCGCGTTCCATGAGCGCGGCGAGTTCGTCGCCGCCGTAGATGTCGGTCGGGACGATGACCATGGTCGCGCCGGCGCCGATGGTCAGCAGCAGGTCGAAGATGGCGGCGTCGAAGCTCGGCGAGGAGAAGTGCATGGTGCGCGATTCGCGCTCCACCCGCATGCGGTCGCGGATCTCGTCGCCGAAGTTGGACAGGCCGCCGTGGGTGACGGCCACGCCCTTGGGTTTTCCGGTGGAGCCCGAGGTGTAGATGACGTAGGCCAGGTCGGCGGTCCACAGGGTGTCGACCCGGTCGGCGTCGGTGATCGGGCCGTCGTCCAGGACCTCGAGCTCGTCCAGGAGTTCGGGATCGTCGAGCAGCAGCCATTCCATGGCGTGCTCGCCGGCCGCGGCGTAGAGCCGGTCGGCGTGCTCGCCCATGCTGATGCCGACCGCGCAGCCGGAGTCGGTGAGCATGTGCCGCACCCGGTCGGCCGGGTAGTTGGGATCGACCGGGACGAAGGCCGCGCCGGACTTGGCGACGGCCAGCACCGACAGCACCGATTCCACCGAGCGGGTGAGCCCGAGCGCGACCCGGTCCCCCGGGCCGAGCCCGCGCCGGATGAGGGCGCGCGCCAGGCGGTTCGAGTACACGTCGGATTCGAGGTAGCTCAGCGCGGTGTCGCCGAACTGCACGAAGTCGCGATCGGGGTTCAGGTGCGCGGTGGCGGCGAAGTAGGCCGCCAGGCTGCACTGCGGTTCGGGCGCCGGGCCCCAGGCGGGGGTGAACAGTTCGCGTTCGGCGTCGGTGCGGGCGTCGATGTCGCGGATCCGCACGCGCGGGTCGGCCGCGACGGCGGCGAAGATCCGGTTCAGGCGCTCGGCGAGGGTCTGCACCGTGGCCTGGTCGAAAAGCTCGGCGGCGTACAGGAATTCGAACACGCGCTGTTCGGGCGCGGTCCCGGGCAGCACCCGCAGTTCGAGATCGAACTTCGCGAGCGCGATATCGAGTTCGTCGGCTTCCAGGGCGAGTCCGGGCAGGTGCAGGGTGGGGACCGGGGTGTCCTGCACGGTGAGCGCCACCTGCAGGACGGGCCGGACGCCGCCGGTGCCCAGTTCCTCCACGACCCGTTCGAACGGCACCTCGGCGTTGGCCATGGCGGCGAGTTCGGTGTCGCGGTCGGCCTGCAGCAGTTCGGCGAACCCGCGATCGGGGTCCACGTCCGAGCGCAGGATCAGGGTGTTGACGAACATGCCGACGAGCTCGTCCAGGCGGGTGTCCCCGCGCCCGGCGACCGGGGTGCCGATCACGACGTCGCGCCCGCCGGTGACGGTGCGCAGCAGCACCGCCAGGCTGGTGCGCAGCACCATGAACACGCTGACCCCGTGTGCGCGAGCCACTTCGGCGATGCGGCGCTGCAGTTCCTCGGCGACCTCGAAGCGCACCGCGCCGGCGCGCTGGGTGGGCGCGGGCGGGCGGGGCCGGTCGTAGGGCAGCGGCATTTCCTCGGGCAGATCCGCGAGCGCGGTGCGCCAGTACGCGAGCTGGGTCGCGGCGGCGCTCTCGGGATCGGACTCCTGGCCCAGGCAGGCGCGCTGCCAGAGGCTGAAGTCCGCGTACTGCACCGGCAGCGGCGGCCAGGCCGGGGCGGCCCCGCCGTGCCGGGCGGTGTAGGCGATGGCCAGGTCCCGGGTGAGCGGGCCCAGCGACCAGCCGTCGGCGGCGATGTGGTGCAGCGCGATGCCGAGCAGGTGCCGGCGATTGCCGGTGCGCAGCAACGTCATTCGCAGCGGGATCTCGCGGGTCAGATCGAAGCCGCGGCGGGCCAGCGCGCGCAGGGCGTGCTGGGCACCGGTCTCGTCGGTTTCGATGGGGTCCAGTGCGGGCAGGCAGTGCGCGGTCTCGAGCAGGCGCTGGAAGGCGCCCTGTTCGTCCTCGGGGAAGACCGTGCGCAGCACTTCGTGCCGATCCACCAGGTCGGTGAGAGCGGCGCGCAGTGCCTCGACGTTCGGATCGCCGTCGATTCGCAGCACGAACGCGATGTTGTACGCGCTGGATTCGGGGGAATATCTATTGAGGAACCACAGTCGCTGCTGCGGCAGGGACAGTGGTATGCGCTCCGGGCGCGGGGTGTGCACCGCCAGCGCCGCTTTCCGCGTCCGGGGCGCCTCCTGCAGCCGGACCGCGACCCCGGCCACGGTGGGGGCCTCGAAGATCGCGCGGACCGGCAGTTCCACCCCGAACTCGTGGTGCAGGGCGGCGGTGAGCCGGGTGGCGAGCAGGGAGTTGCCGCCGATGTCGAAGAAGTTGTCCTCGGCGCCGTGGATCGGCGCGCCCAGGACCGCGCCGAAGACCTGCGCGACCTGCTGCTCCATCTCGGTGCCGGGGGCGCGCGAGGGCGCGATGGCGCCGAAATCCGGTGCGGGCAGGGCTTTTCGGTCGAGCTTGCCGGACTGGGTCACCGGGACGGTGTCCAGGATGGTCAGCGCCGAGGGCACCATGTAGCCGGGCAGGCGCCCGCGCGCGGTGGCCAGCACGGCCGCGGAATCGAGTGCGGTGTCGGCGGTGAGGTAGGAGACCAGGCGCGGGACGCCGCGCTCGTCGTTGTGCACGACGGTGAGCGCGAAGGTGATGCCCGGGTGGGCGCGCAGCACGTGGTCGATCTCGCGCAGTTCGATGCGGAAGCCGCGGATCTTGATCTGGTCGTCGGCGCGGCCCAGGAAGCGCAGCTGCCCGGTGGCGTCGGAGACCACGAGATCGCCGGTGCGGTACATGCGTTCGCCGCGCCGGCCGTGCGGGTTGGCCGGGAAGGACTGCGCGGTGAGGCCGTGCCTGCCCAGGTAGCCGCGGGCCAGACCGGGACCGGACAGGTACAGCTCGCCCGCCACGCCCGGCGGGACCGGGTGCAGTCGGCCGTCGAGCACGAACAGGCGCATACCGCGCACCGGCAGGCCGATGGGCACGGGCTGCCCGGCCACCATGGGTCCGGTGGCGGTGGCGGCGACCGTGGCCTCGGAGGGGCCGTACATGTTGTGCATGCGCCGCTGCGGCGCCTCGGGCGGCCGCGACCGCGGGTCGGTCCAGACGCGGACCAGGTCTTCGGGGCAGGCTTCGCCGCCGACGACGACCGCCTCGAGTTCGGGCAGCGCGTCCGCGGGGACAGTGCCCAGGGCGGCCGGGGTGACGAAGGCGTGCGTGATGCGTTCGGCGCGCAGCAGATTCGCCAGTTCGACGCCGCCGTAGATGCCCGCGGGCGCGACCACGATGGTGGCGCCCGCCGCGAAGCCCAGCAGCAGTTCCAGGACCGAGGCGTCGAAGCTCGGGGAAGAGAAGTGCAGGGTGCGGGCGGTGTCGGTGACCTTGAACAGGTGCATCTGCTCGTGCGCGAGCGAGGCCAGACCGGCGTTGGTGACGACCACGGCCTTGGGTTTGCCGGTGGTGCCGGAGGTGTAGATCAGGTAGGCCGGGCCGGCGGTGCGCAGCGGGTGGTGCCGGTCGGCGTCGGTGACGGGGGTGACGGGGAACCGGGCGCATTCGGCGCTGAGTTCGTCCGAGCCCAGCAGCAGCCAGTCGACGTAGGTCTTGCGGTGCCGGCCGCGGTTGGCGGGCCAGGTGGGCATGTCGGCGTGGTGGTGCGCGTCGGTGAGGCCGAGCATGGCGCCGGAGTCCGAGAGCATGTGCGCGATGCGGTCGGCCGGGTAGTCCGGGTCGATCGGCACGTACGCGGCGCCGGTCTTGGCGACCGACCACACCGCGAGGATGCTGTCCAGGCTGCGGGGCAGCGCGATGGCCACCACGACCTCGGGTCCGGCGCCGTGCTCGATGAGCACCCGGGCCAGGCGGTTGGAGCGTTCGTCGAGATCGCGGTAGGTGGTGTCGCGGTGCTGGAATCGGACCGCGACGCTGTCGGGCACGCGTTCGGCGGTGTCGGTGAGCAGCCGGGCCAGGGTGGTGCCGGGTTCGCCGGGCGCGCCCATGATGGGCACGAGCTTGGCGGTTTCGCGGGCGTCCAGCAGCGGCAGATCGCCCACGGGCACGCTCGGGTCGGCGACGGCCGCGTCCAGGACCGAACCGAAGCGCCGGGCGATCGCCTCGACCGTGGCGTGGTCGAAAACGTCGGCGGCGTAACCGAATTCGGCGGTGAGTCCGGCGTCCTCGGCGCTCACGCCCAGCGGCTCGTGCACGGTGAGCTGCAGGTCGAACTTGGCGACGTCGACCTGCATGGGCAGCACGGTGGCGCTGAGCCCGGGCAGCTCGAAGCTCAGTTCGGGGGTGCTGTCGTAGGAGAGCATGACCTGGAACAGCGGGTGCCGGGCCGCGGAGCGTTCGGGGTTGACCACGTCCACGAGCCGTTCGAAGGGCACGTCGGCGTTGGCGAAGGCGTTGAGGTCGGTGTCGCGGACCTCGGCGAGCATGCGGTCGAATCCGGCGGCCGGGTCGACCCGGGTGCGGAGCACGAGGGTGTTGACGAACATGCCGACGAGTTCGTCCAGCGCCGGATCGCTGCGGCCCGCGATCGGTGTGCCGATGGCGATGTCGGTGGTGTTGCACAGGCGCGAGAGCACCGTGGCCAGCGCCGCGTGCAGGACCATGAAGGTGCTGACCCCGCGCTCGGCGGCGACCGCGGCCAGGGCCTTGCGGGTGGCGGCGGAAATGGTGAATTCGACGCTGCCGCCGTCGGTGGAGCGCCGGCGCGGGCGCGGGCGGTCCAGCGGCAGATCCAGCTGATCGGGCAGATCGGCCAGGGCGGCCCGCCAGTAGGCCAGCTGCTTGGACAGCGCGCTGGCGGGATCGGCCTCGTCGCCGAGCAGTTCGCGCTGCCACAGCGCGAAATCGGCGTACTGCACCGGCAGCGGCGTCCAGTCCGGGGCCGCGCCGGCGGTGCGGGCGGCGACCGCGCTCATGATGTCGCGGGTCAGCGGGGCGATGGACCAGCCGTCGCCGCTGATGTGGTGCAGCACCATGAGGAAGACGTGCTTGTCCGGCCCGATGTTGTACAGCGCCACCCGGACCGGGGCCTGGCTGCGCAGATCGAAGCCGTACCCGGCGAATTCCCCGGCGAGGCGCTGCACGTCGTCGTCGGTGGCGTCGACGGGTTCGAGGGTGAGCGGGATCTCCGCCGCCGGGTGCACGACCTGGCCGGGCCCGTCGGGGGTGTCGGGGAAGGTGGTGCGCAGGCTCTCGTGCCGTTCGAGCACGTCGAGCAGACCGGCGCGCAGGGCCGAGATGTCCAGGGGCCCGGTCAGTTCCACCGCGAGCGGCATGTTGTAGGCGGCGGCGTGCTCGGCGAAGCGGTTGAGGATCCACAGCCGCTGCTGTGCCAGGGACAGCGGAATGTGTTCGGGCCGTGCGCCGGCCACGAGTTTGAGCGTGGCGCTCTCGGGCTGCGGGGCGTCGAGCCGCGCGGCCAAGGCGCTGATGGTGGAGTATTCGAACAGATCGCGGATGGTCAGGGCCGCGCCGAGCGCGGCGTTGACGCGGGCGATGGCGCGCGCGGCGCTGAGCGAGTTGCCGCCCAGATCGAAGAAGTTGTCCTCGACGCCGATGTCCTCGGTGCCGAGGACTTCGGCGAAGATGGCCACGAGCCGGCGCTCGGCCTCGGTGCCCGGTTCGGTGGCCACGCGCGCGGGGCGGCGCAGCGCGATCTCCGGGTCGGGCAGAGCCTTGCGGTCGACCTTGCCGTTGGCGCTCAGTGGTAGTTCGTCGAGCACCATGAGCGCGGCGGGCACCATGTAGCCGGGCAGCAGCTTGCGCAGACCGGCACTGAGTTCGGCGGGATCGAGCGGGCCGGCGCCGGGGGCGGCGACGGCGTAGGCGGCGAGTTCGTCGCCGCCGCGGCCGCGCCGGGCCACGCACACCGCGCGGGCCACGCGCGGATCGCTCAGCAGCGCGGTCTCGATCTCCCCCAGTTCGATGCGCAGACCGCGGATCTTGACCTGGAAGTCGCTGCGGCCCAGGTATTCCAGCACGCCGGTGCGCCCGGCCCGCCAGCGCACGAGGTCGCCGGTGCGGTACATGCGGGTGCCGGGGGTGAAGGGGTTGGCGACGAATCGATCCGCGGACAGGCCCGGGCGGCCCAGGTAACCGCGCGCCAACTGCACGCCCGCGAGATAGAGCTCACCCACGACGCCGGGGGCGACGGGCTGCAGCCGGGTGTCCAGGACGTAGGTGCGGGTGTTCCACACCGGGGAACCGATGGGCACGTCGGTGGCGCCGGGGGTGCAGTGCCAGGCGGTGACGTCGACGGCGGCTTCGGTGGGGCCGTACAGGTTGTGCAGTTGCGGTGCGTCGGGGCCGGTGCCCAGGGCGGTGTGGAACTCGGCGACGGTGGCGGCGGGCAGGGCTTCGCCGGAGCAGAAGACCCGGGCCAGGCTCGTGCAGCCGGCCACGTCGGTGTCGGTGAGGAAGACCGAGAGCATGGACGGCACGAAGTGCGCGGTGGTGACCCGCTTGTCGGCGATGACCCGGGCCAGGTAGCCGGGGTCGCGGTGCCCGTCGGGGGCGGCGATGACCAGGCGGGCGCCGATCTGCAAGGGCCAGAAGAATTCCCACACCGAGACGTCGAAGGTGGCGGGGGTCTTCTGCAGCACGACGTCGGTGGCGTCGAGGGGATAGGCGTGCTGCATCCAGCGCAGGCGGTTCACGATGGCGGCATGGCTCACGCCCACGCCCTTGGGCTTGCCGGTGGAGCCGGAGGTGAACAGCACGTACGCCAGGTGGTCCGGGCGCAGCGGGGTGGTGCGTTCGGCGTCGGTGACCGGGCGGCCGGACCGGTCGTCCAGGTCGGCGCTGTCGATGTCGAATCGGGGTGCGCCCGCGGGCAGTTCGAGGGCGTCGCGGCTGGCGGTGAGCACGCACAGCGGGCGCGCCTGGTCGAGCACCTGGGCGACGCGGTCGGCGGGATGGTCGGGGTCCAGCGGCAGGTAGGCCGCGCCCGCCTTGACGATGGCGTACATGCCGATGAGCAGTTCGTGGCTGCGGCGGATGGCCAGCGCGACCACGGTGTCGGGGCCGGCGCCGCGTGAGATGAGTTCGCGCGCCAGGCGATTGGCGCGGTCGTCGAAGGCGGCGTAGGTCAGGGTATCGCCCTCGAAGTCCAGCGCCATCCGGTTCGGGGACAGTGCGGCGCGCTCGGCGAAGAGCCCGGCCAGGGTGCCTTCCTGGCGGGCGACCTGGGTCGAATTCCATTCGTGCAGAACGCGTTCGCGCTCGAGTTCGGTGAGCGCGGGCAGATCGCCGACGACCTGCTCGGGTGCGGCGTGCAGGAAGCGCTCCATGAAGTCCAGGAAGCGGCCGTGGTGCATGGTGAGTTCGGCGTCGCCGTACAGGCGCGGGTTGGCCTCGAAGTCGATGTGGATGCGATTGCCGACGCCGTTGTAGAGGTTGATGGACAGGTCTTCGACCGGGCCGGTGGAGAGCACGTTGAGCGAGCCGACCAGACTGCCGAACTTCAACTCGCTGTGGAACAGCATGAGATTGACCATGGGCCCGAAGAAGCCGCGGGCGTCCCGGGAGTAGCCGCAGTCACGGCGGATGTCGTCGCTGCGGTAGCGCTGGTGGCGCAGGGCGCCGGTGATCTGGAGTTCGACCGCGCGCACGGCGTCGGCCACGGTGGCCGCAGCGTCGAAGCGCACGCGCACCGGCACCACGTTCGAGACCACGCCCGCGGAGCGGCGCAGCGCCACGGTGGTGCGCGCGGAGACCGGCAGCGAGAGCACCACGTCCTGGTTGCCGGTGACGGCGCGGACGTAGCAGGCCAGGGCGGCGACGAAGAGCGCGGAGGTGTTGGAGCCGAAGGCGCTCGCGGCGGCCTGCACGGCGTCGGCCACGTGCTGGCCGAGTACCGCGGTGGCACAGCGGCGGCCCGCGTCGGATCCGGCTCCGACGACACTGGTGGCGGCCAGGGTGATGGGTTCGTTCACGCCGTCGAGCTGTTCGCGCCAGTAGTCGCCGTCGCTGCGGAAGCGGCTGGTCTCGCGGTAGCGGTTCTCGTCGCCGTAGATGGTGGACAGCGGGGTGGCGCGGGAGATGACCGGCTCGGTGTGGTCCTCGAGCGAGGTGTAGATCTCCGCGGTGCGGGTGAGCGCGTTCATGGCGCCGTAGCCGTCGATGACGATGTGATGGCCGCGCGAGTACCAGATGTAGTCCGAATCACCGGTCCGCAGCACCACATTGATGGTGAGCGGATCGTGTTCGATGTCGATGGGCGAGCTGGCGTGATCGTTCATCCAGGCCAGGGCCGCGGCGCGCGGATCGGGTTCCTCGCGCATGTCGATCCGCGCCCAGCCGGGCCGCCAGGTGGGATCGACCGCCTGATACGGCACCCCGTCGATCTCCCACATCCGCACATGCCCGACCTCGGTCTCCGCGCCGAACCGCTCGACGGCGTACAGCAGACGGCCGACATCCAGATCGCCGTGGATCTCCACGTACTGGGCGATGGTGAGCGGAATGTCGGGCCGAATGCGTTGCGCGTACCAGAGGGCCGATTGCGCGGGAGAGAGCGCGAATGGTTGAGCCGAGAATTCACCCGAAGAACATTGGTCGACACGATCGGTGGCCAATGAACTCATCAATCACTCCTTCTGCCGCTGTTGACGCAACTCCCCGAACCCCCGTGCCCCGAACCGTTCGGCTTTCGCGCACGCGCGAGCCTTAGGACGTGATCCACGCCCTATGATTCGGAGCATCACGCCGACTGGATCGGTGGTGATCTCGAGTTGCCCGGCAACGAACGGCGTTGGCGGAGCGATATTGTGATCAGCTACTTCAAAGCAAACCTCGCGATTTTCACGTAACTCGCATAGGGAACCGGATTGAATTCGGACATATCAACCGAAGTAACTGGGCTTGGCTAAATGTCGGCGAATTGGACTCCGCCGAGCGGGACGGCCCTCGTCATACGTGCCCGCGACTACCGCGCCGGATGGGTACCGGCGTCCGGATCGGACGGACCCGCGTGGGTGTGCGCGCGCCGTCGCCATGCCGCCGCCAGGGCGGCAACCGCGGCCAGAATACACAGGATCCGTTCCGGCGCGGGCCCTATCCGCGTCGCGAGTGTCGTATCCGTGCGCAGCGGAACCGAGGCCACCAGCGCGGCCGGCACGAACTGCTCGGTGCGCTGCTGGATGACACCGTCCGCGGTGATGATCGCGCTGACCCCCGTCGTCACCGAAACCACCACGGCGCGACCGTGCTCCACCGCGCGCACCCGCGACATGGCCAGTTGCTGATAGGTCATCTCGCTGTCGCCGAAGGTGGCGTTGTTGGAGGGCACGGTCAGCAGTTGCGCACCCGCGCGCATGGCGTCCTGGAAGGCGCGATCGAAGGCGACCTCGTAACAGGTCGCCACCCCGATGGCGACCGGGTCACCGCCGCCCGCCGGATCCACGTGCACCACGCCGTCGCCGTGGCCGGGCACGAAATATCCGGCACGATCGGCATATTCGGAGAAGAGCCGGAAGAACGAGCGCATCGGGAGGTACTCACCGAAGGGCTGGATGATCTTCTTGTCGTGCCGCTCCGCGGGACCCGCCTCGGTCCACACCATGACCGAATTCGTGGTCGTGCGATCATCGTTCACGAGCACCGCGCCAACCAGGATGGGCGCCTTGATGTCTCGTGCGGCCTGCCGGATGAGCGCGGCGGCATCGGCATTGCGCAGCGGATCGATGTCCGAGGAATTCTCCGGCCACACAACCACATCCGGTTGCGGGGCCTGCCCGGCGGCGACCGCCCCGGCGAGTTCTTCGGTACGCTTGACGTGATTGTCGAGAACGGCGCGGCGCTGAGCGTTGAAGTCCAGGCCCAGCCGCGGCACGCTGCCCTGGATCGCGGCGACCGTGATCGGCCGGTTGCCGTCCTCCGGGCCGGGCAGCGCGGTCCGGAGGATCACTCCGGTGATCGGAACTATAGCCACAAGCATTGCCGCAGCAACAATCCGGTTCCACGATATGGGACGCGAACGCCCCGATCTGGGAGGATTCGGACCTACCGGATCACCGGATGTGTTACGCGCCTCCAGCAACCACACGGCGCACGCGGCCAGCCCGGTGCCGGTCAGCGCCACCGCGAAGCTCACGACCGGCGCGCCGCCGATCATGGCGTAGGGCAGGTACCACCCATCGGCCTGACCGAAAGCGAGCCTGCCCCAAGGAAACCCGCCGAACGGGAAGCTCGAGCGCCCCCATTCGGTGAACGACCACATGAGCGCCGCCCACAGCGGCCACCCCGGCAGCCGTCCCACCAGGCGCACCAGCAGGCCGAACAGCCCGACGTACACCGACAACGCGGTCGATAATCCGATCCACGGCACCGGCCCGACGTAAATTCCGGTCCACGGCAGCAAAGGCAGAAAGAACGCCAGACCCGCCAGCATTCCGTATCCGAATCCCCCACGCAGCCGCCCGTTTCCGCGCACGGTGAGTGTGAGAATCGCAATACCGACCGGTGCGAGAAACCACAAAGTCCGCGGCGGAAAACTCGCGAACAACAACAAACCCGCCAGCACGGAGCACAGCATTCGCGTGAGCACCGGATGCGCGGCAACCAGCCCCGCCGTGCGGGCGATCATCCCGCTCCGCCCCGCCGCCGGCGCCGCACCGGCCAAGGCCGGCGTCGCACGCGCGCCGTTCGCCGCGGCACCGGCCGCGCCACGGTCATCGGCGTTCGCACCGTTCTCCCCTGCCACGCCGCTGCCCGGCGTCTCCTCGGGGCCGGATGGATCCGCCCCCGGGTGTGGCGCGGCGGCCGAAACACGTTCGGTGTCCTCGGACGTGGCCCGCGGCGGGATCTTCTCGGCGGCGAGGTCCGCCGCCGCGGGTCGTGACTCCGCCGGGCCGCTCGAACCCGCGGACGCGGACCCGGAGCTCGCACCGGAGGTGGATCGGTTCGAGGGCGTGGGGTCCGAAGAGGTTGGGGGCGGGGTGGAGTCAGTTGCCATGGATCGTGACCCCGCGGTGCACGGTGCGCAGGCAGCGGGGCAGTTCGGCGTCCGGGTCCAGCGGCGGCAGGCCCGGGACGCGGGAGCGCGGGTCGGTCGACCAGCGCTGGACCTTGTCCGAGGCGGCGGCGACCACCAGGTCCGCGGCGTCCCAGACCGCGTAGGAGGCGGGGGCGCCGGGGACCAGGGTGCCGGCCAGGCCGTCGCGGACCCCGCCCGCGCGCCAGGCGCCGCGGGTGGCTGCGGCAAAGGCCGCGCGCGGGGAGATCTGGTGGCCCGGGGTGCGGTGGTGGGCGGCGGCCCGGATCGCGGCCCACGGGTTCAGGGCGGTGACCGGGGAATCGGAGCCGATGGCCAGGGAGATGCCCGCGGCGGCCATGGCGGCGAAGGGGTTCAAGGTGGCGGCGCGCTCGGCGCCGAGGCGGGCCGCGTACATGCCGTCGGGTCCGCCCCAGGCGGCGTCGAAAGCCGGTTGCACGCTGGCGATCACGCCCCAGGCGGCGAGCTTCTCGATCTGCCCGGGGTCGATCATCTCCGCGTGTTCGACCCGATGCCCGCGGGTGGCGAACGCCGGACCACCCACCTGCGCCACGACCCGGTCGAAGCCTTCGACGACCGCGTCCATGGCGGCGTCGCCGATCACGTGGAATCCGGCTTGGATGCCGGCTTCGGTGCAGGCCAGGACATGGGCGGCAATGGTTTCCGGGTCCAGGTAGGCGGTGCCGCGGGTGTCCAGGCCGGCGTAGGGGGCGCGCAGCAGCGCGGTGTGCGAGCCGATCGAACCGTCCACGAACAGGTCGCCGCCCAGGGCGTGCACGCCGAGTTCCTTGCTCAGGGTGCGGGCCTCGTCGGCGGTGCGCACGGCCTGGCCCCAGTAGGCGCGGACCTCGACCCCGTGCGAGAAGTCCAGCAGCTCACGCACATCGGTCTCGCCGGAGATGTCGGGTCCCGCGCATTCGTGCACGGCGGCGATGCCCTGTGCGGCGGCGGCGTCGAGCGCGGCGCGGCGAGCGAGCTCGCGCCGGGCCGGATCGAGCGCGCCCAGGGCGGCGCGGCGGACGCGATGGTGGGCGTCGGCGCGCAGCGGCTCGCCGCGGGTGAAGCCGGTGGCCGCGGTGATTCCGGGGACCGTGTCCAGCAGCGGGGTGGAGACCAGGGCCGAATGCGCGTCCACCCGAGCCAGATACACCAGGCGTCCGGGTGCGGCGGCGTCGATCTCGGCCAGGGTGGGTGCGCGGCCGCCGGGCCAGGCGGTCTCGTCCCAGCCGTCGCCCAGGATCGGCCCGTCCGGATGCGCGGCGGCGTACGCGCGCAACAGGTCCAGGCAGTGATCGAGTGAACTCGCCTGTGCCAGATCGAGTCCGGTGAGTTTGAGCCCCAGGGCGGTGACGTGCACGTGCGGGTCCACGAAGGCGGGCGCGACGAACGCGCCGTCCATCTCGACGATCTCCGCGTCCGGGTGCAGCGCGCGCCCGGCGCGGTCCGCGCCGACCCACACCACGGTGCCATCGGTGACCGCCATGGCCGTGGCATCCGGGTTACTCGAACTGTAGATTCGGCCGCCGACAAGCAACTGGGTACTCACGGGTTTCCAGTCTGCCGCACGCGGCTCGCCCGCCCGCAACCGCACTACCGCACAGCGGAACGAGCGGCCTGTCTGCACGGGTCCACCCGCGACCGGCCGTCGCTGCATCCTGTCGTGCGCGCACCGGGGATCGAGTCGATCCACGCGCACCATTGAGCGAATCCCGACCGCTCGTCACAGCTGGTGCGCCTGACAGCTCTCCCCGCGAACGAACGCGGCGCAGGTACGCATCCTCCGGGTGGGCCCGCCTTACCTACAGCGCGAGGGCCGAGCGCGGTGTGCGCTCGGCCCTCGTGGAAGCGGGAGTCGTGCCCGCGATCAGTGCGTGGGCTTGGTGAAGTCGGTCGAGCCGTCGATGATCATGCGCCGGGCCGGGCCCTGGCCGTCGTCGTAGTACTCCCCGACCACGGTCGCGTCGATGACCTCGCCGTCGGGATCGATCACCACGTTGCGGTACCCGTACGGGCCGACCGCGGTGGCCACCCGCGAGAGCCTGCGGGCCGCGAACGCCGCGACCAGCGGGCGCAGCAGGAACCGGGTCACCGGGGTCAGGGCCAGCAGGCCCAGCAGCGAGGTGAGCAGGCCCGGCACGAACATCAGGACCGCGCCGACGGTGACCAGTGCGCCGTCGGCGACCGCGGTGCCCGGGTCCAGCTCGCCGCGCGACGCGCGCCGGAAGCCCTCGAACACGCGCCGGCCCTGCGAGCGGACCAGGATCAGACCGGCCGCCGAACCCAGCACGAGCAGCAGGATCGTGGGGAAGACGCCGATGAGGTGACCGAAGAGCACCAGGGTGGCGATCTCGGCTGCGAAGTAGGCCAGGAACAGCAGTGCGGGCATGGGGGGCGCTCCTTTCGAGCGATCTACTCCGTCAACGACCGATGGCGCGATTTTTCTCCCGATGCGGTGGTTCTCACATCCGGCGCGAACTGTAGCGTCGCCTTTCCAGCTCGCGATGCATCAGGCAGCGCACCCGCATCGACACAGGTAGATCCATGGTCCAGCTCGATTCGGCGTCCCCGGACGCACCTCGCCCGCGCACGCGCAGGCAGGCGTGGGAGCGCGCCACCAATGTCCCGATGCTGACCCTGGCCGTGCTGTTCGTGGGCGTGTACGCCTGGCAGGTCCTGGACACCGGCGCTTCCCCGCGCCTGGACACCTGGCTCACGGTCACCGACATCGCCATCTGGGCGGTGTTCGCGGCCGATTTCGGTATCCGGGTGTGGCTCTCGACCGACCGGTGGCGGTTCGTGCGCCGCCGCCCGATCGAGGTGCTGATCGTGCTGCTGCCGCCGTTCCGCCCGCTGCGGCTGATGCGCGCGGCGCTGCTCATGCTGGACAGTCTCAATCGCAGCCGGGTCACCCGCGCCCGGCTGGCGATCTTCGTGGGCACGAGTTCGCTGCTCATCATGTTCCTGTGCTCGCTGGCGTTCTTCGACGCCGAATACGGCGCGCCCGAGAGCAAAATCCTGAATTTCGGTGACGCCCTGTGGTGGTCGATGGTGTCGGTGACCACGGTCGGTTACGGCGACGTGTATCCGGTGACCACCGAGGGCCGGTTCATCGCGCTGATCCTGATGACGCTGGGCATCGGCCTGATCAGCTTCGCGATCGGCACCGCGACCAGCTGGGTCCTGGACCAGCTCAAGGCGGTGGAGGAATCGAGCGGCCGCGCCGATCAGGAGATCGGTGCGCTGATCACCGAGGTCCGGGCGCTGCGGGCGGAGGTCGCGGCGCTGCGCGGATCCGATGCATCGGGCGACGGCTCCGCGGCGCCGGGCGCGCAGGACAACGGCTCGGCTGCGCCCGCGGTCGATCAGGAGCTGCCCGGCCGGACCAGGCCGGTCTCGTAGGCGAGCACCACGGCCTGCACGCGGTCGCGCAGCCCGAGTTTGGTCAGCACCCGCCCGACGTGGGTCTTCACCGTCGCCTCGGACAGGAACAGCACCCCGGCGATCTCGGCGTTGGAGCGCCCGACCGCGATGTGCTCGAGCACCTCGCGTTCACGCGCGGTCAGCACCTCGAGCACGCCCGGGTCGCGCCCGGCGGCGGGATCGTCGGCGATGAGGCGGTCGAGCAGGCGTTTGGTGACCTTCGGGGAGACCACGGCGTCACCGGCGGCGACGCTGCGAATGGCGGAGATGAGGTCCTCGGGCGGGGTGTCCTTGAGCAGAAACCCGCTGGCCCCCGCCCGCAGCGCGCCCAGGGCGTGTTCGTCCAGGTCGAAGGTGGTCATGACCAATACGCGGCTGCCGCAACCGGATTCGATGATGCGCGCGGTGGCGGTGACGCCGTCGGTGACGGGCATGCGCACATCCATCAGGACCACGTCGGGGCGCAACTCGGCGGCGCGGGCGATGGCGGTGGCGCCGTTGTCGGCCTCCCCCACCACCTCGAGGTCGGGGTGGGCGCCGAGCACCATGCGCAATCCCGCGCGCATGAGCTCCTGATCGTCGACTACTAGAACGGTGATCGGCACCCGTTCAATCTATCGGTCGGGTTCGAGGTCGCCGAGCGCCGCTCGATCCAGCGGGATGGTGGCGCGAACCGTCCAGCCGCCGTTGCCGTTTCGGCCGGTGTCCAATGTGCCGCCAAGCACCGCGATGCGTTCGCGCATGCCGAGCAGGCCCAATCCGCTGCCGGGGATGCGGTTCGAGGCCGGTTCGCCGCGACCCGAATCGCTGATTTCCACGAGCACGTCGCTGTCGCGGCGGGCCACGACGACTTCCGCGCGCGGGTCCGGGCCGGCGTGGCGCAGGGTGTTGGTGAGCGACTCCTGCACGATGCGGTGAATGCCGAGGCTGACCTCGGGGCTGACGGTGTCGAGTTCGCCGGCCATCTCCAGCCCCACGGCCAGGCCCGTCTCGCGCATCATGTGCACGACCTTGGCGATGCCCGCGGTGCCGTGCTGCGGGAGTCCTTCGGGCGCGTGTTCGCTGCGCAGCAGTTCGACCGTGCGGCGTAGTTCGCGCAGGGCGTCGCGGCCGGTCCCGGCGATGATGGTGACGGCTTTCTCGGCGGCGTCGGGGTCCTGGCGCAGGGTGTAGCGGGCGCCGTCGGCCTGCACGATCATGACGCTGACCGCGTGCGCGACCACGTCGTGCAGTTCGCGGGCGATGCGGGTGCGTTCGGCGGCGACGGCGTCGTGGGAGCGGCGTTCGCGGTCGTAGTCGGCCACGGCCAGGCGGGCGGCGACCTCGTTGTCGTAGGCGTGGCGGGCGCCGACGAATTCGGCCAGGGTCCAGCACAGGGCGTAGTACAGCGCGGTGAAGGCGGTGTCGGTGAAGCCTTCGGGGGTGTCCAGCAGCAGATAGGACAGGCCGCCGTCGACGAGCAGCGCGCCCAGGTACCACAGGCCCTCGCGCCGCCCGACGTACGCGACGAGCGTGTACAGCATGATGCCCAGGCCCAGCAGCGCCGGATGCAGCGAGTTGCCCTGCGCGAGACCCCAGTGCACGAGCGTCAGGCAGATCGAGAACGTCACCAGCGCAACGGCGCTCGCGCGTGGATAGGTGCGCCGGAACACCATCGGCAGCACGAGCAGCACGCCCAGCACGACGTAGACGACCCGATGCCTGCTCTCCCCGATGGCGAGCATGTCGATGATCAGCAGACCCAGCGCGAGCATGGAGTCCGAGATCAGCGGCCTGTCCCGCAGCCACAAACTGAACCGGCGCATGCCCACCACCCTAGGCCCGGCCCCGCCCCCGCCCACCGATCCCCGACCGCCGCGAGTTGCCCGGACACCCCGCGCAGGACCCGACCGGACCGCTGCGCTCGCCCGCCACGCGCTCGCCGAATCGGCCACCGATCAATACGTCAAGTGCGCGCGGACCGCCGCGACCGAATTCGACCGGACGGTGCCAGGCGCTCGCTCCACCACGCGCTCGCGGAACGACCGCCGAAGAATGCATCGCGTGCGCGTGGGCTGCTCGTGGGCGGCAGGACCGGGGGCGCGGCGGGCGTGTGTGGTTTGCCCGGGGTTGGCGCGGTCTGCTTGGCTCGGCGGGTGACGGGTGTGGACTGGGCGGTCTTGCTGAGTGCGGCGCTGGCGGCGGGGTGGGTCGACGCCGTGGTGGGTGGGGGCGGGTTGATCGTGCTGCCCACGCTGTTCGTGGTGATGCCGGGGCTGGCGCCGCAAACGGCGCTGGGGACAAACAAGCTCGCCGCGTTCTCCGGCACTACCGCGGCGGTGATCACCTTCGCGCGCAAGGTGCCCATGCGGTGGAAGCAGCTGCTCCCGGCGGCCGCGCTGGCGGGTGTGGCGGCCGCGGCCGGTTCGGCGGCGGTGGCGCTGATCGACCGGGAGCTGTTCATTCCCCTCGTCATGGTGGTCCTGATCGGCGTCGCCATCGTGGTGACCGCGCGCCCGTCCATCGGGGTCACCCTGGCCACGCATCCGCCGACCCGACGCAAGGCGATCCTGGTAACTGCCCTGGCGGCCGGCCTCATCGGCTTCTACGACGGCATCCTGGGCCCCGGCACCGGCACGTTCCTGATCATCACCTTCGCGACCCTGCTCGGCACCGAGTTCGTGCGCGCCGCCGCGATGGCCAAGGTCATCAACTGCGGCTCGAACCTCGGCTCCCTGCTGTTCCTGGCCACCACCGGCCACGTCCTGTGGGCCCTGGGCCTGTCGATGGCCGTCGCCAACGTCGCCGGTTCGGTCGTCGGCTCCCGCATGGCCCTGGCCCGCGGCGCGGGCTTCGTCCGCATAGTCCTACTGGTCGTGGTGACCGCGATGGTCATCCGCCTCGGCTGGCAACAGTTCGCCTGACTTTCGTCACACGACGCCCGGATCACCCGGGCGGCGGACGCCGGGCTTCCGACGCTTCGCCTCCCGAACGCACTCCGGCCGGGCCACCATTCAAGGGTGACCCGGCCGGAAGTTCGGTCGAAACGGTTCAGGCGAGGGTGTTCTCGGAACCGGCGCGATCCCGATCCGAGTCGAGCGCCGAAACCTCGGCGGCGGAATGGGGTTCGGGCTCCGCCGCCGCGCTCTCGTTCGTTGTCGCGGACACCGGTGTCTCGGGTGTCTGCCGGCGCAGCACCGCCGCGCCCAGATGCCGCATCGAAACAGCGAGCCGCGGCTGCGGATTCGCTTCCCGAGCGGGCACGGGACCGGCCGTGGAACCGCCGTCGCCGCTCGCGGCCGCGCGTGGCGCTCCGATCTCCGCGCCGGTCACCGCGTCCCGGGGCGCGAACAGGGGCTCCCGCGGCACCGACCGGAGCTCGCGAACCTCGAACGCGGGCTCCCTGCCCTCGATGTCGGTGTCTCCCGCGGTGTTTGCGGTCACCCCGCCGCCGGTCGCCGCACGCTCCGTCCGAAACGCCCGTGCAGCACCATCTTCGGGCCGACCGCCGGCGACCTCGACCGCCGAGCCCTCCGGATCCGGGGCCGAGACCGGTGCCGAGGTCGAGACCCGCACCGGGACATTTGCCGACCCGCTGTCCGGCACCGGCACCAGGACTGAGACCGGGGCTGAGCCCGGGACATTCACTGAACCGCTGTCTAGCACCCCGACTGAGAACGGGGCCGGCTCCAGGACTGAAGCCGAGGCGGGCACGGGCACGGAAGCATCCACCGGACCGCTGTCCGGCACCGGCACCGGCACTGGCACTGGCACTGGCACTGGCACTGGCACTGGCACCGGGACCGGGATATTCGCCGAACCACTGTTTGGCGCGGGGACTGAGACCGAGGCTGAGTCCGCGATATTCGCCGAACTGCGGTCCGGCACTGGGACTGGGTGCGGGGCTGAGGCCGGCACCGGCGAAGAGACCGGTGCCGGGTCCGGGACTGAGACCGGGGTTGGGTCCGGCATCGGCACCGGCACCGAAGCATCCACCGGACCGCTGTCCGACACCGGACGCAGCGTGCGCGGCCCGGAGCCGCGCCAGGTCGGCTGACCGACCGCACCGGCATCGGTGTCCGGTCCGGCGTCCGGTTCCCGGCGCACGAAGGCGCCGGACTCCGCATCGCGGGCGGTGTGCGAATCGGTCGCGTAGTCCCAGGCCGTGGTGACCTGGGTCGGGCGATGCCGCCGCACCGGAGCGATCGGCGCACCCTCCGCGCCAGGATCGTCCGCCGCCTCGACGTCACCGTCCGAGCCGGTCTCCCGGGCGATACCGGCGGGTTGCTCCACACGTCCGGCCGGTTCGTCCGCGTGCGCAGCGTCGACGACGTTGCGGGCGAGCACTTCTCGCTGGTCCCCGATAGTCGCAACCGGTTCGGGGACCTGCGGCTTGCCGGCACTCGACTGCCGCACAGCGATATCCGCGAGTGCGTCGCCGGCCGGCTCCGCAGGCGTGATAGGCGCGGACAGCGACTCCACCGCCGGAGCCGTGGCCGCGGTTCCCTCGGCCACGGACGCGGTGTTCGCCGTCCGAAGCGCGGCGGCAGAAGCCACGGCCGGTCGATCCTCCACCGTGGCCCGCTCTGTCGCGAAGGGTCCGGCGTGCGTCAAGCCGGAGACCGCGTCGGTGCGCACGGCGTACGACTCATCGGCCGACGGCGTCCGAGTATCGGAAGCGGTGCCGCTCCAGGAATCGGACTGGCGCACCGTGTCCCCGAAGACCCGGACCGCCCGCGACACCTCCGCCGGCGTGGTGATCGCGCAGGCTTCGGCGGTGAAATTGCCGCGGACCTGGACCGTGACCGCCGCGCTGCGCGCCGGTCCGTCCTGCTGCACCGCCGAGGTCGGCCCGGAGCCGGTGTGCGCCCGGGGAACCGGGCCGACGAGCGTATCGCGCAGCGGCGGTTCGGCGGGGGCGAAGATCCGGCTGGCCTGGGAGGCTTTGGCGGCGGGCGAGTTACCGCGCGCCGGAGCCAGGGGCGGCGCCCCACGCCGCGGTTCACCGGGATACGGTCCCGTGAAATCGCGCCGAATCTCCGGTGCGCGCGGCACACTCGTGTCCCGCCGGACCTGGGGTGCGCGAGTGGTGATTCCGCCCGGGCCCGGAGCAGGCTGTCCCGCAACGACTTCGGGCCCGCTCCCGGGACGGGGCGCGGTGAGCCACGGCGCGAGCACGGTGGACGTGGTGTCCTGGATCCGGCGCTGCAATTCGGCCGGATCGCCGCCCGCCCCGCTCTGGAACAGGGCGGTGAGCGCACCGGACACGGCCCCGACCACCGCGCCGACCAGGGCGGCCGCCCCGACCTCGTCGAGTTCGTCGGGGAACGCCGCGCGCAGTTGCTGCGCGATTTCCTGCTGGGCCGACAGTTGTGCGTAGGCGGCCCGGCCACTGACCGCGGGGATGTGACGGGACACCTGCGCGCGGATCACCGCGATGCGTGCCGAGAGTTTGTCTCCCGCTTGCGCTCCCGGGTCGTCGCCGGCCGCCCGCAGCGCTCGCAGCAGCACTTCCACCGGTCGTTCCTCGGGCGTGCGGGCCGCGATGGCGCGTGCGGCCGAGCTCACCCGGTCGTCCGGTTCGGGGAACAGCAGTTCCTCTTTGCTGGCGAAGTAATTGAAGAAGGTCCGGGTGCCCACTTCGGCGGCGGCGGCGATTTCGGCGACGGTGGTCGCCTCGTAGCCTCTGGCTTCGAACAGTTCGGCGGCGGCCTGATACAGGGCGCGGCGGGTGCGTTCTCGTTTGCGATCGCGTAGTGCGGATGGCGGCACGCGGCCAGACGCTACGGCATCCGGACAGCAAAACCTCGCATGTGCAGGGCTTGTCGCGCCCGTTTCCTTGTGTGCGCCTTCGCATCGCGTGCGTTGTTGCAGCGTGTGCACCTTTGCAGCCTGTGAAGCCCGATCGATGAGCGCGTGCTGTTGAACGACCGCCCGGGCACCCTCTAGCGTGGTGCGGGTGAGCATCGCAACCAAGGTCGTGGACGAGGAGTTCCGCGCACTCCCCCTGGCAGCGCTGGCCGAGGCCGCCCTGTCGGCGGCGACTGCGGCGGGCGCGCAGTACGCGGATCTGCGCGTGCATCGACTTCTACAGCAGTCCATCAGATTGCGCGACGGGCGCGTCGAATCGGTGCGCGACAGTACCGATCTCGGGTTCGCGGTCCGGGTCATCGTCGACGGCACATGGGGTTTCGCCTCGCACGCCGACCTCACCGCGGAGTCCGCGGCGGAGGTCGCGCGCCGCGCCGTGACGGTAGCTACAACGTTGCGGGGCTTGAATCGCGAGCGCGTGGAACTCGCCCCGGAACCGCGCTACGCCGACGCGGACTACGTCTCCGCCTACGAGATCGACCCGTTCGCCGTCCCGACCCCCGACAAAGTGGCACTGCTGCTGGACTATTCGGAACGCCTGGGCGCGGCGGACGGCGTCGATCACGTGACGGCCGCGGTGATGCAGGTCAAGGAACAGACCTTCTACGCCGACACCTTCGGCTCGCGCATCACCCAGCAGCGCGTGCGCCTTCATCCCCAATTCGAGGCCATCACCGTCGATCCCGCGGCGGGCGTGTTCGAAACCATGCGCACCCTGGCCGCCCCGGCCGGGCGCGGCTGGGAGTACGTGACCGGCGCGGACGGAATCTGGGACTGGGACGGCGAACTCGGCGCGATCCCGGCCTGGCTGGCCGAGAAGGTCAAGGCGCCCACCGTCGTCGCGGGCCCGACCGACCTGGTCATCGATCCCACCAATCTGTGGCTGACCATTCACGAGTCCATCGGCCACGCCACCGAGTACGACCGCGCCATCGGCTACGAATCCGCCTACGCCGGAACCTCCTTCGCCACCCCCGATCTGCTGGGCGCCCTGCGCTACGGCACCCCGATCATGCACGTGACCGGAGACCGCACCCAGGAACACGGCCTGGCCACGGTCGGCTGGGACGACGAGGGCGTGGCCGGGCAGCGCTGGGATCTGGTGCGCGAGGGCACGCTGGTCGGCTATCAGCTCGACCGGTCCTTCGCCCCGCGCCTGGGCCTCGAGCGGTCGAACGGCTGCTCCTACGCCGATTCCGCGCATCACGTGCCAATCCAGCGCATGGCCAACGTGTCCTTGCAACCCGATCCCGAGCGCGACACCACGACCGCCGAACTCATCTCCCGGGTCGAGGACGGGCTGTACATCGTCGGGGACAAGTCCTGGTCCATCGACATGCAGCGCTACAACTTCCAGTTCACCGGCCAGCGATTCTTCCGGATCCGCAACGGCGAACTGGCCGGGCAGGTGCGCGATGTCGCGTATCAGGCCACCACGACCGACTTCTGGGGTGCGATGGAGGCGGTCGGCGGGCCGTCGACGTGGCAGCTGGGCGGTGCGTTCAATTGCGGTAAGGCGCAACCCGGTCAGGTCGCCGCGGTCAGCCACGGCTGCCCGTCGGTGCTGGTGCGCGGCATCAATGTTCTCAATACCCGCGCCGAGGCCGGGCAGTGATCCGGGCACTCTGGAAAGGATCGATACGGTGAGTGTGCTTCCCGCACCCGAGGTCGTCGAACGGGCGCTGCGTCTCTCGCGCGCCGACGAGGCGATGGTGATCGTCACCGACGCGCACGAGGCGTCCCTGCGCTGGGCCGGAAATTCCATGACCACCAACGGTTCCTCGGTCGCGCGGGACTGGGCGGTGGTCTCGATCGTGCGCGACGCCGCGGGCGCGCGCGTGGGCAGCGTCAGCTCCACCAGCGTGGATCCGGCCGATATCGAGGCGGTGGTCCGGGCCAGCGAGGCGGCCGCGCACGCCGCCGAACCCGCCAAGGACGCCATGCCGCTGCTGGATCCGGGCGCGGTCGACGCCGACACCCTGGACCGGGTGCTCGACTGGGAGGGCACGCCCGCCACCACCGACATCGGGGTGTTCGGGGAGCTGGCCCGCGATCTGTCCCCCGGCTTCGACGGCGCGGACAAGCTGTACGGATTCGCCCACCACCAGGTGCATTCCACCTGGCTGGGCACCTCGGCCGGGATGCGCCGGCGCTGGGTGCAGCCCACCGGCTCGGTGGAGATCAACGGCAAACGCGGCGGCGGCGCGGACCTGGCCAGCGCGTGGGTCGGCGCGGGCACCACCGACTTCGGGGACGTCGATGTGCCCGGATTGCTGGCCGAGCTGTCACGCCGCCTGGATTGGAGCAAGCGGCGGGTGGAGTTGCCCGCCGGGCGCTACGAGACGCTGCTGCCGCCCTCGGCGGTCGCCGATCTCATGATCTACATGGCCTGGTCGATGGAGGGCCGCGGCGCGCACGAGGGGCACACCGCGTTCGCGCGGGCGGGCGGCACGCGAATCGGGGAGCGGCTCACCGATATTCCGCTGACCCTGTACTCGGACCCGTCCGCCGCGGGCCTGGAGTACCGGCCGTTCGTGGCGACCCCGGCGTCCTCGGAGTCGCTGTCGGTGTTCGACAACGGCCTCAGCGCCCAGCGCGCGGACTGGGTGCGCGAGGGCGTGGTGGAGTCGCTGGTGTACCCGCGCGCGACGGCCGCCGAGTTCGATGCCCCCGTCACCCTGCCCGGTGAGAACCTGCTCATGACGGGTGGTTCCGACGCCTCGCTGCCGGACATGATCGCCCGGACCGAACGCGGCCTGCTGCTGACCTGCCTCTGGTACATCCGCGAGGTGGATCCGGCGACGCTGCTGCTGACCGGCCTGACCCGCGACGGGGTGTACCTGGTGGAGGACGGCGAGGTGGTCGGGGCGGCGAACAACTTCCGCTTCAACGAGTCCCCGCTGGATCTGCTGCGCCGGGTCTCCGAGGCGGGCCGCACCGAGATCACCCTCCCGCGCGAGTGGAAGGACTGGTTCACCCGGACCGCCATGCCGCCCTTGCGGATTCCCGATTTCCACATGTCCTCGGTCAGCCAGGCGACCTAGTCCCGCGTCACCGGTCCGCCGGGACCGGCTCACCGGGAAAGGAGTCGGTCCCGATGCGTACTCGAATCGGCCTGGGCGGCCGGGCGGGCTGGGCCGGGCTCGTCGCGGACCTGGCGGCGGGACCGCGCTGACCCGGCGCCGGGGCGCGTTCTGCCGTGGCGTCCGTGTGACGCCTCCACCGCACGGGACGTGTGCGAACCCGCTCGTCCGGGAGGTCCGGCATTGCGCCGGCGGCGAACACGATGCGCTCCCCCGCACGCGCGGGCATCCTGGAACGGTCAACTCGTAATCGTGTACTCGGATGGTGAGCCTATGTCCGACGAAACCGACCCGGCCGCCCCCGCCGATTCCACAGTCCCCGCGAATGCCGCCTCCAGCACCGATGCCGCGTCCAGCACGACGGCCGGCGCCGATGCCGCTGCGCTGGACGCGTATTCGCGGGCGGTGATCGGGGTGGCGCGGGCGGTCACCCCGCACGTGGCCAGTGTGCAGACCCGGCGCGGGAGCGGGTCGGCGGTGGTGTTCACCGACGACGGATATCTGCTGACCAACGCGCACGTGGTCGCGAGCGCGAGCAACGGGGTCGTGGTTTTCGCGGACGGGGCCGAATCGCGGTTCGACGTCGTGGGGGTGGATCCGCTCTCGGATCTGGCGGTGTTGCGGGCGCGCGGGGGCGCACCCGAGGCCGCCCGGCTCGGGGACGCCGATTCGCTCGTGGTCGGGCAGCTGGTGGTCGCGGTGGGCAGCCCGCTCGGGCTGGCCGGGTCGGTGACGGCCGGGGTGGTGAGCGCGCTCGGCCGGTCGGTGCCGGTCGGCAACCGGCGCACCGCGCGGGTCATCGAGGACGTCATCCAGACCGACGCCGCCCTGAACCCGGGGAATTCCGGTGGCGCGCTGGCCGATTCACTGGGCCGGGTGGTCGGGATCAACACCGCGGTGGCGGGCATCGGACTGGGCCTGGCGATTCCGATCAACCGGACCACCCGCCGCATCATCACCACGCTGCGCCACGACGGCCGGGTGCGGCGCGCCTACCTCGGGGTGGTCGGGGTGCCCGCTCCCCTGCCCGCGGACGTCGCCGAACGCACCGGCCGGAACGCCGGGCTGCGGATCATGGAGGTGATGCGCGGTGGTCCCGCCGAACGCGCGGGCCTGCGCCGGGGCGACCTGGTGCTGAGCGTGGCCCGCCGGGAAGTGCGTGACGCCCAGGGCATTCAGAGTCAGCTCTTCGACGAGGCCATCGGCCGCGCGCTCCCGGTGACGGTGCTGCGCAACGGCGCGATGGTCGACGTGATCGCGGTGCCGACCGAACTTCCGGCCGACTGAGGCGGCAGCGGCGCCCGGGGACGTGCGATGGGCCCGTTCCGCACGAGCACCGCGCGCGAAAGGCATCCCGGCGCACGGTGAACGGGGACCGCCGCGATCAACCACAGGCGCGGGGACGCCCGCGCGTCAGGACGCCGAGCGCGCGGCCTCCGCGGTGGGATTCCAGTTCTCGGCGAGCTCTTCGAGCGGGATGCCCAGGGTGCGGCTCAGCGCGACCACCGTGCCGAACGCCGGCGTCGGCAACCGGCCGGATTCGATCTTGCGCAGGGTCTCGGGCGAGATGCCCGCCGCCTCGGCGACCTCGGCGAGCTCGCGCTCACCGCGGGCGGTGCGCAGCGCTCGGCCCAGGCGGCGGCCGGCCTCGAGCTGCGCCGGGGTCAGTGGAAGCCGAACCATGAACCTCACCTGTCTGCCGGTTGCCGCCCGGCGACCCGGGCGGGTGCGGCCGTTCGCCGCGATTGGGATAAAAATACCACGAGCCGCTAGGGTCGGTATTAAAATACCGATTCGGAGGTTGTCATGGTGGAACTCAAAACCGCGGCGGAGATCGCCCGCATGCGGCTCACGGGCCGATTCGTCGCCGAGGTACTGGCCGAACTGCGCGAGCGGGCCGCGGTGGGGGTGAATCTGCTCGAACTGGAAGCCCATGTGCGCGAACGCATTCGACAGCGCGGCGCGGTGTCCTGCTACTGGGACTACGCACCGTCCTTCGGGCGCGGACCCTTCCGCAACACGGTGTGCCTGTCGGTGAACGACGCGGTCCTGCACGGACTGCCCTTCGACTACGACCTGCGCGACGGCGACGTGCTCACCATGGATCTGGCGGTGAGCATCGACGGCTGGGTCGCCGACGCCGCCACCACCGTCACCGTCGGCACCCCCGCCCCCGAGGACACCCGCCTCATCCGCGCCACCGAACTGGCCCTGGACGCGGCCATCGCCGCCGCCCAGCCCGGCAATCGCCTCGGCGACGTCTCGGCCGCCATCGCCGCGGTCGCCGCCGCGCACGGCTACCCGGTGAACACCGAGTTCGGCGGGCACGGCCTGGGCCGCACCATGCACGAGGACCCGCATGTGGCCAACGACGGCCGCCCCGGGCGCGGCTACCGGCTGCGCCCGGGTCTGACCATCGCCATCGAGCCGTGGTTCGCCCGCACCACCGATCGCGTCTACACCGACCCGGACGGGTGGACGATCCGCTCGGCCGACGGTTCGCGCACCGCGCATTCCGAACACACCGTGGCCATCACCGCCGACGGCCCGCAGGTGCTCACCCTCGTCGCCTGACCACCGCGATCGACCCGGACCGTGCGCGCGAACACCCACACCGGCTTGCCCGCGCACCCCGTCCGAGGGTGATCCACGCCCGGACGCGCGCACGAAAACCTCTCTGCACGATAATGATTCGATGAACATCGATGACGTACCGCAGGGCGCCGGAACCGACCGGCCGCAGGCCCCGGGCAACGGGCATCCGCCCGGGACCGAAACCGGCCTGGATCCGGGTCCCGCCGCCGGCGAGTTCACCACGAACACCGCGGACCCGGACACCGACCCCGGCAATGCCGCCCTGGCCACGGCCCTGGCCCAGCTCGAGGGCGGACGCCGCCGCTTCCCCGACGGGCAGCGCCGCATCTTCCTGGCGGCCATCGACGCCTTCTCCGAACGCGGCTTCCACGCCACCACCACCCGCGACATCGCGGCCCGCGCCGGCCTGAGCCCGGCCGGGCTCTACGTGCACTTCCGCTCCAAAGAGGAAGTTCTGCACCGCATTTCCCTGTCCGCTCTGCGGCTGACCCAGCAGGTCGCCGAGGCCGCCGCCACCGGCCCCGGCAGCACCGCCGAACGCCTGGCCGCCACCGTGCGCGCGCTGACCATCTGGCACGCCCGCTACAGCGGTTCGGTCCGCGTGGTGCTCTACCACCTGACCGATCTCACCCCCGATCACCGCGCCGAGGTGACCGAGGTGCAGCACAGCCTGCACCGCCTGATCCGCGATCTGGCCGCCGAAGGCGCGGACGCCGGCGACTTCGACATCACCGATCCGAGCGCGACCGCCCTGGCCCTGCTGGCCTTGAGCGTGGACGCCTCGCGCTGGTATCGCCCGGCCTATCGCAGCACCCCCGAGACGCTCGGCGACGAATACGCCACGCTCGCACTGCGTATGGTCGGCGCCCGCACTTCGTAACCGCACCGGACTTCCCGGCCGGCCGAACCCGCCGGACCTCCCCCGCACCCGGTCCCCGTCGCCGCGCGCCGCCGCGGGCCGGTGCGCCCGAGAGCACCGGCCCCAGCGGGTCAGGCCTCGGTCGTGAGCCAGTCCCGCAGCGCCGCCACCACTTTGAGCTCGTCGACGACCACCGCGCGGTCGGCCTCCGACAGCGCGAGCGTGTCGACCTGTGCCAGCAGCTGCGTCACCCGGCTGGAATCGTCTGCCGCGGCGGCGATCTCGGCCAGCATGGCGAGGGCGCGTGCCCGCTCGACCGGCGTGGCCGCGGTGCCGTACCGGCGCAGGCCGGTCTCGATGATCCGGGCGGCGGCCGCGTCGTCGTTCTTGGAGTCCCGCAGGATCCGGGCGTGGTCCAGTACCCGGGCCAGCCCCTCGAGCACCGCGGCGCCCCCGTATTCGGGGTCGGGTTCATCGCGCTGGATGTAGATGACGGTGTTGCCGACCGGGTCCACCACGGTGAAACGCGTTTGCCCGGGCCGGAACCGGGTGATGCGCGGGACGCCGCGGGCCGGGATGCGCCCGTACTTGGCGCGCAGCGCCGCGGTGAACTCCACGTGCCAGGGTTCGACCTCGTCCACCACCACCAGGCATCCGATATGGGCGCGCTGGGCGTCGAGTTCCTTGGGCGTCGGGCCGAAGTGCAGTTCGAATCCGTTGCGGCGCACCGCACCGTAGCTGTACGGCCGATGCTGCTCGTACGTGACGACGTAGCCCAGCGTCTTGTAGAACTCGAGAGTCTCCGGCAGGTTGCCGCCCCAGAGCATGGGAACCGAAGTCGCCGCCATTACTGCCTCCTCGCACTGTTCGCCTCCGCGTGTCAGCCTACAAACACCGCTGGACACGTGCCTATGACTCGTTGCGGGAAGATGGCCGAGGTCGTCTCGGCCGATCACCGGCTAGGCTGCGGTCGTGGACAATCCCTTCGGCCCGGCCGGGACCGCCCAGTACGTCATGCTCACCACCTTCAAGAAGGACGGCACCCCCGTCGGCACCCCGCTGTGGGCCGCGCTCGACAACGGCCGTCTGTACATCTGGACCGTGACCGACAGCTGGAAGGTCAAGCGGATCCGCCGCAATCCCGAGGTCACCATCCAGCCCTGCGACGTGCGCGGTAAGACCCGCGGCGAAATCGTCAAGGCGACAGCGGTCATCCAGGACGACGCCGGCAGCGACCGCACCCGCTCGCTGATCAAGAAGCGCTACGGCATCCAGGGCTTCCTGGTCGTGTCCGCCAGTGTGCTGCGGCGCGGCAAGACCGGCACCATCGGCATCGAGGTCACCGCCGCCCCGTGATCCCCGGCCCGGGCGCCGCTCCGGCGGCCCCGGACATGACAGGACCGCCGGAGCGGTTGCGTGCCCGGCGGTCCGGTGTGTGCGGGCCCGACTCATCCGGAACCCGCACGCACATACTGTGTCACCTCACGGTTGTTGCCCGCCGATGATCGCACCGATCAATCCGCCGACGCCGCAGCCGATGATGGCGCCGATACCGAAGAACCAGATGCCGATGACGATGCCGACCAGGCAGCCGATCACCGCCCCGGCCACGATGGTCCCGGCGTTGGCCACGTTCTGCAGCGCGACGGACTCGGCGGTGGGCGCCACCACATCGGCGGCGTTCGCCGGGCGGACCGTCAAAGTGGTTCCGGCGGCATCGACTTCGGGCAGCACGCTGACCGTGCGGTCCGCGACCCGGTAGACCAGCGGTAGCGAGGCGATGGTCTCGCCCGACGGGGCGATCACGCTGACCGCGCCCGCCGCCACCTCGAAGCGGCCCCCGGACAGGGTCGTGCTGACCGCGGAGCGGTCCGGCGCCAGGCTGGTGATGTACTCGACCCCTCGATCGACACCACTGATGCCCGGATTCGCGACGGCGGGTTCACCGTGCGCGGTGGCGGTCGCGACGCAGAGCGTGGCGATCGAGAAAAGAGCTGTTGCGGCGAATTTGGCGATTCTCATCCTGCGTTCCTGCCATTGAAAGGCCGATTCGCCGCATGCACGCATCGGGCGTGCACGGAAAGCGACGCCGAAGTCCACGAACGGATTGCGCGTACCGATGCACGCGGCGAATCGGGGAATCCACATCCAATTATCGATCCCAATAACGTGATCGGAGTTCCCGCCGCCTCCCCGAGTGTGACGCCGGGACGATTCTTATGGTCCCCTCAGACTCCGCCCGCGGATAGAGCAGGTGCCGGGGTTGTCCGCTGATGTCCTCAACGTCGCAGCCCCGGCACCCGCCGTCGGCACCGTCGCCGCGGCACGCGCGGCGGAATTCGCCTACTCCAGTTCGCCTTCGGTTTCGAGATACACCTGGCGCAGTCGTTCCAGCGTCTGCGATTCGGGCGCCTCCCACAATTTCCGCTCGGCCGCCTCCAGCAAACGCTCCGCGATGCCGTGCAGCGCCCAGGGATTCGACTGCTCCATGAACTTGCGATTCACGTCGTCGAAAACGTAACTCTCCGCGAGCTTTTCGTACATCCAGTCCGCGACGACATTCGTGGTGGCGTCATAGCCGAAGAGATAGTCGACGGTGGCGGCCATTTCGAACGCGCCCTTGTACCCGTGCCGGCGCATGGCCTCGAGCCAGCGCGGATTGATCACGCGCGCACGGAATACGCGCGTGGTCTCCTCGGACAGCGTGCGGGTGCGCACCGCGTCCGGGCGGGTGCTGTCGCCGATGTACGCCTCGGGATTCTTCCCGGTGAGTGCGCGCACGGTGGCCACCATGCCGCCGTGATACTGGAAATAGTCGTCGGAGTCGGCGATATCGTGTTCGCGGGTGTCGGTGTTCTTGGCCGCCACCGCGATTCGCCGGTAGGCGGTGCGCATGTCGTCCGCGGCGGGCACGCCGTCGAGCTCGCGCCCGTAGGCGAATCCGCCCCAGGCGGTGTAGACCTGCGCGAGATCGTCGTCGGTGCGCCAGCTCTTGGAATCGATGAGCTGGAGCAGGCCCGCGCCGTAGGTGCCGGGCTTGGATCCGAAGATGCGGGTGGTAGCGCGGCGTTCGTCGCCGTGCTCGGCCAGATCGGCCTGCGCATGCGCGCGAACGTAATTCGACTCCGCGGGCTCGTCGAGGTCCGCGACCAGGCGCACCGCGTCGTCGAGCAGAGCCAGCACGTGCGGGAAGGCGTCGCGGAAGAAGCCGCTGATGCGCACGGTCACGTCCACGCGCGGGCGGCCGAGTTCCTCGAGCCCGATCGCTTCGAGCGTGGTCACGCGCCGGCTCGCCTCGTCCCACACCGGGCGCACGCCCAGCAGCGCGAAGACCTCGGCGATGTCGTCGCCGGAGGTGCGCATGGCCGAGGTGCCCCAGATCGAGAGCCCGACCGAGCGCGGGTACTCGCCGTGGTCGGCCAGGTACCGGGCCAGCAGCGAATCCGCCATGGCCTGACCGGTTTCCCACGCCAGGCGCGAGGGCACGGCCTTGGGATCCACGGAGTAGAAGTTGCGGCCGGTGGGCAGCACGTTGATGAGCCCGCGCAGCGGCGATCCGCTGGGTCCGGCCGGAATGAAGCCGCCGTTCAGCGCGTGCAGGATGCGCGCGACCTCGACCCCGGTCTGGCGCAGGCGCGGCACCACCTCGGTGGCCGCGAAGCCCAGCACCCGGCGCACGGCCGAGAGCCGGGATTCGGGCTCGGCCCCCGCGACGGCGATCGCGTCGCCGTCGGGCACGAGCTGCTCGGTGATCGCGTCGATCCCCTGGACATCCCAGTCGATCTCCCCCATGGCCGAAACCAGATCGCGCGCAACACCTTCGAACGTGTCGACGCGTTCGCGGGATTCGTCTCCGGCCTCGCTCAGGCCCAGCGCCTCGCGCAGACCCGGCACGTTGACCTCGCCGCCCCAGAGCTGGCGGGCGCGCAGCATGGCCAGCACCAGATCGACCTCGGCCTCCCCGGCCGGGGCCTGACCCAGGATGTGCAGCCCGTCGCGGATCTGCACGTCCTTGATCTCGCACAGCCAGCCATCGACGTGCAGCAGCATGTCGTCGAAGACGTCCTCTTCGGGCCGCTCGGCCAGGCCCAGATCGTGGTCCATCTTGGCCGCGCGCATCAGCGTCCAGATCTGCTGGCGGATGGCGGGCAGCTTGGCCGGATCGAGGGTGGAGATGTTGGAGTGCTCGTCGAGCAGCTGCTCCAGACGCGAGATGTCGCCGTAGGTTTCGGCGCGCGCCATCGGCGGGATGAGGTGATCGACCAGCGTGGCGTGCGCGCGGCGCTTGGCCTGGGTGCCCTCGCCCGGGTCGTTCACCAGGAACGGGTAGATCAGCGGCAGATCGCCGAGCGCGGCGTCGGTGCCGCACGAGGCGGACATGCCCAGGGTCTTGCCCGGCAGCCATTCCAGGTTGCCGTGCTTGCCCAGGTGCACCATCGCGTCGGCGGCGAAGCCGTCGGGCGCGGCGAGCCAGCGGTAGGCGGCCAGGTAGTGGTGGCTCGGCGGCAGATCCGGGTCGTGATAGATCGCGACCGGGTTCTCACCGAAACCGCGCGGGGGCTGCACGATGATCACCACGTTGCCGAATCGCATGGCGGCGATGACGATTTCGCCCTTCGGATCCGCCGAGCGATCGACATACAGCTCACCGGGCGCGACGCCCCACGCTTCTTCCACGCCCGCGCGCAGATCCGCGGGCAGCTCGGCGAACCACCGGCCGTAGGTCTCGGCCCCGATCCGCAGCGGATTGCCCTCGAGCTGTTCGGCGGTCAGCCAGTCCGGGTCCTGGCCGCCCGCGGCGATGAGCGCGTGCACCAGCGCATCGCCGTCCCCGGCCTCGAGGCCCGGGATCTCCCCCGGCTCGCCGAGATCGTAACCGGCCGAACGCAATTCCTGGAGCAGCTTGATGGCGCTGGCCGGGGTGTCCAGGCCGACGGCGTTGCCGATGCGGGCGTGCTTGGTCGGGTACGCCGAGAACACGATCGCGATGCGCTTGTCGGAGTTGGGAATGTGGCGCAGGCGCGCGTAGCGCGTGGCGATGCCCGCGACCCGCGCCGCGCGCTCGGGATCGGGCACGTAGGTCGAGAGCCCGTCCTCGTCGAATTCCTTGAAGGAGAACGGAACCGTGATGATGCGACCGTCGAACTCGGGCACCGCGACCTGGGTGGCGACATCGAGCGGGGACAGGCCGTCGTCGTTGGCCTCCCACTGCGCCCGGCCGCTGGTCAGGCACAGCCCCTGCAGGATCGGCACGTCCAGGTCGGCCAGCGCGCCCACGTCCCAGGCTTCGTCGTCCCCGCCCGCGGAGGCGGTCGCGGGCTTGGTGCCGCCGGCGGCCAGCACGGTCACCACCAGCGCGTCGGCCGTGCGCAGCTCGGCCAGCAGCTCGGATTCGGCGGTGCGCAGCGACGCGCAGTAGATGGGCAGCGCCCGCGCGCCCTTGTCCTCGATGGCGGTGCACAGGGCGTCGATGTAGCCGGTGTTCCCGGCCAGATGCTGGGCGCGGTAGTAGACCACGGCGACCGTCGGCGCGCCCGCGGGCAGCTCGCGCCGTGTCCGCTCGAGCACGCCCCAGCGCGGCAGTTCCACCGGCGGTTCGAAGCCGTGACCGGTGAGCAGGACGGTGTCGGACAGGAAGTTGCTCAGCTGCAACAGGTTCGCGGGCCCGCCGGCGGCCAGGTAGTTGTGCGCGTCCGCGGCCACGCCGCCGGGCACGGTGGAGCACTCCATGAGCTCTGCGTCGGGGGCGTGCTCACCGCCGAGGGCGACCACGGGAATCCCGCTGGCGCGCACGGTCTCGAGGCCCTCTTCCCAGGCGCGCTTGCCGCCGAGAATGCGAACGATCACCAGATCGGCGCCCGCGAGCAGACCGGGCAGGTCCTCGGGCAGCAGGCGCGCGGGGTTGGCGAGCCGGTAGTCGGCTCCGCTGGCTCGCGCGCTCAGCAGATCGGTATCGGACGTGGACAGCAGCAAAATCACGGGTTTCGGCCTTCCTCGGGTGGACGCGCCCAGCACGGTATGGCACTCGCGGCGAAGGTCTGACTGTCACAGTGGCGCGACCGCACCGGAATTGCACCGGTTTCTTCCATCCGACGAGCCCGCCGATGCTATCGCGCCGGTGTCGCGGCACGGTGATCGCGCCCTCGCCATCGCGCACCGCCGTACACCCCCGATCGAGTCACCGGGTGCGGCGCGGCGGGCTCGCGGTGCGGAGCGAGCCCGCGTGGCCCGGGTCGATCGCGACGGTCCCAACAAGTGGATCGCGGCCGTGTCACAGTGCGGCAAACCCTCGCGTTCACACCTGGTCCGACCAGTTTGCCGGGCGTACGCTGCCGCTATGGCGAACACTCCCGGATGGGTCAGGCGGAACCGTTTCGCCGCCTGGTCAGGATATTTCTGCGTACTGGTTGCCTTCGCGACGCTGGCTATGGCGTTGACCGCGGCGGGCAGCGGACAGACCCGATGGGCGGTGGTGGCCGCCATGATCTGCGCGGGGAGCCTGCTCTTCGGTCTCACGGTCATGATGACGACCGTGCACCGGGACCGCCTGGACGAGCACATGATTCCGAGTCTGCTCAACGACTCCTGGGAGCGGACGCCCGCTTTCGCGCGTGAGCGCGGGCTGCCGGCGTCGATCGAACCGCATCACGCGGGCTGAGTGATCCCGGTACGGCGAGCGGCCCGCCCGGCCGCTCGCCGTACCCTGGTGTGGTCATGACGCGATCCGAACCCGATTCCTGCCCCGGCGTGCTGCGCCTGCACGAGGCTGCCGACGGACCCCTGGCCCGTATCCGGGTTCCCGGCGGGCGACTGAACCCGGAGCAGTTGCAGACCCTGGCCGAGGCGGCGCGGGACCTGGGCGACGGCCGGATCGAATTGACCTCGCGCGGCAACGTGCAGTTGCGCCGGATGCGCGACGCGGCCGCCCTCGAACAGCGGCTCACCGCCGCCGGACTGCTGCCCAGCGCCACCCACGAGCGGGTACGCAACATCATCGCCTCGCCGCTGTCCGGCCGGGTCGGCGGCATCGCCGACGTGCACGGGCTGGTCCCGCCGCTGGACGCCGGGCTGCGCGGCGCACCCCGGCTGGCGGATCTGCCCGGGCGGGTGCTGTTCACCCTCGACGACGGACGCGGGGACGTGAGCGGGCTCGGCGGCGACATCGGCGTGCACGGGGTGGACGGGGAGGTCTTCGCCCTGCTGCTCGGCGGCGCCGATTCCGGCCTGCGGGTACCCGCGGACGCGGCGGTACAGCTCATGCTCACCGCCGCACACGAATTCCTCGACCTGCGCGAGGGCCGGTGGCGCGTCCACGAGATCGAGGACGGCCCGCGCCGGCTCGCCGATCGCCTGCTACTCGCCCACCCCGGCCTGGACACCACCGCGACCCGCGTGGAAACGACCGCGCCACAGGACATTCCGATCGGCTGGCTGACCCAGGGCGACGACCTGGTCACCCTCGGCGCCGGCGTGCGCCTGGGCTCCCTGGAGGCGCGCGTCGCGGAGTTCGTCGCCGCCATCGAGCGCCCGATCTATCTCACGCCGTGGCGCAGCCTGATCATCACCGACCTCGAGGAGTGGGCCGCCGAACAGGTGGTCCGGGTCCTGGCTCCCCTGGGCCTGATCTTCGACGCCAACTCGCCCTGGCTCCAGGTCAGCGCCTGCGCCGGACAACCCGGCTGCGCCAAGTCCCTGACCGACGTCCGAGCCGACCTGGCCGAAGCCGTGGAGACGGCACGGGTCTTGCCCCCATCCACCCCGGCCTTCCCCCGCGACTCCCTCCTCCCCGAGGAGGTGGTCGCCTCCGGCCGCCAGCACTGGTCCGGCTGCTCCCGCCACTGCGGCCGCCCGCGCGGCCCCGTCACCGACGTCACCGCCACCCCCACCGGCTACCGCATCGACCCGCCCGAATCCTGAGCCCGCCGCCGGATCCGGCGGCCGGGAATCCAGCGGTTCACTCCAGCGGACCGGGCAGCGGACCGAAAAACTCGTCGCCCCCGCGGATCCCGCACATCTGCCAGGTTCCGTGCCGTCAGGTCACGATGGCGATATCCAGATCGCTGACGCCGGTGTCATGCCCGCTCACCAGGACCGTGAGATGTTGATCACCACCGCGACAGGGCCGAATCACGGGCCCTGGACAGCTGATGAGCTGCGATGCAACCGATTTCACGCGTGTTTCATCGAATACGGAAGCGCCGAAATTGATTTGGCTTGCCACCCCGATCGCGGCAGACTCGGGGGCGCGATCAGAGGGGGGAGCCTCCTCGCGTGTTCAACGACGGAAGGCAGATCATGAAGAAGCTCGTCACCACCGTGCTCGTCGGCGGAGCCGTGGCCACCGCGCTCATCAGTGTCGCGGGACCGGCATCGGCCTCGACCCCGCGGGCACACACCCCGTGCACCCGCAGCGAAGGCATGAAGCCGGCCTGGGACGTGAACACCGGTAAGCCGGTCATCTGCGTCAACACCGGCGCCACCGGCTTCAAGTGGGTGCCCGACGCGACCCGCTGACACAGCCTGGCCGGACAGCGGGCACTCCCCCGATCACCGGCCGTAGCCGCCGAACCGGCCCCCGCCCGCATCCGGGCGGGGGCTTTGTCGTTGTCGTGGAAGAACATTGCGCCCGGACTCTCCCCTGAGCGAATGGCACGCCCGAATTCCATGCGTAGATGCGCATATTGTCATGATCGAATTTTCAGAGTCCGCCGAACCGTGCCCGCGGGTGCGGGCTTGACCCTGACGCTGCGTCAGGGTTGCAGGGTTGTCCCCATGGTGAACAGCGGTGAGTGTGTGAGTGGGAACGTTCCGCCGATCGGCGGGTTTCAGCGGATCGAGGGCCGGCGGGTGTTCGCGCACCGGATGGGCGACGGCGGCCCGGCCGTGCTCTTCTTCCCCGGGGCGGGTGCGGTGGGACTGGACTATTTCGGTGTGCAGCAGCGGGTTTCGGAGTTCACCACGGCCGTGGTGTACGACCGCGGCCACACCGGATACAGCGACGCCCTGACCGTGCCCCGCACCGCGCGGGCCATCGCCGTCGAGGCGCGAGAGTTGTTGCGGGCGCTGGATATCGAGGGACCCTACGTGCTCGCCGCGCATTCGCTCGGCGGCCTGTTCGCGCACCGGTTCGCCCAGCTCTACCCGGACGAGGTGGCCGGGCTGGTCTGGCTGGACGCCGTGCACCGCGAATGGGACGACTTCATGCCCGCGGCGCTGCGGCTCGCGGTGACCGAACGCTCGGCCCCCGATCTCGACCGGCTCGAAGCACTGCGCCCGGCCCTGCGCGAGATGGGCGAACAACTGCTGGCGGACTATCCCGAGGCGGTGCGGACGGCACTGCTCGATGCCAAAGCCGGCGAATCCTGGTTGCGCAGCGGCATTCTCGAACGCGCGAACCTGGTCACCGTGGCGGCCGAACTGCGCGCGGGCCCGGGCGTTCCCGACGTCCCGGTGATAGCGCTCAGCGTGACCGGGATCGATCCCGGCCAGCGCGCCGTGCTGTCCGACCGCGAACTCGGGCAACAGCGCGCGGGCCGCCTGGCCATGGACGCGGCCTTCGCCGGCACGGTCACGCGCGGCGAACAACGCGTACTCGAGGACACCTTCCATCACCGCCTGTGCTTCGACCGCCCGGACGCGGTCGTGCGCGCCATCCGCGATGTCCTCGACCTGGCCGGGCGTCCCTAGACTCGACGGCGACTCGGACGAACTCAGGAGAACGGTGCTCACGATCGGCCAGCTCGCGGCGACCGCCGGCGTGACCGTGCGCACCGTCCGCCACTACCACCACGTGGGCCTGCTGCCCGAACCCGAACGCGACGCCTCCGGGTACCGCCGCTACCGCGCCCAGGCCGCGGTCGACCTCATCCGCATCCGCACCCTCGCCGACGCCGGGGTCCCCCTGGCCCGCATCGACGCGCTGTTGCACGCGCAGCCGAGCGAATTCGCCTCGGCCATGGCCGATATCGACGCCGAACTCGAACAGCGCATCGAACAGCTCAGCGAATACCGCCGCCGCATAGCGCGATTGGACAGCGGGGAGAGCCTGGTGCTGCCGCCGGAGATCGTCGCGATCCTGCGGCGCATGCGCGACCTCGGCATCGGCGAGCAGCGCGTGCGCCTCGAACGCGACGCCTGGATCCTGCTGCGGGCCCTGGACCCGGGGGCCGTGGCCCAGCGCGTCCGGGACAAGAACGCCCTGTTCGACGACCCGGAGACCACCCGCCTCATCCTGGCCGCCGATCGCGCCGTCGACTGGGATCCCGCGGACCCGCGCCTGGACGGGCTCATCGACGAACTCGATGCCTGGACCGCCGCGCACGAGCGGCCCGGCGCTCCCGCCGGCGATCGGCACCTGATCTCGGCCCGCATCTCCGAGGCCTCCCCCGCCTGGCGGCGCGTGGTCGAGGCGCTCAACCATCGCGCCGATCGGCGCCGCGCGGCCCGACCGGGCTGAAAGACCGGCGCACGGGTGCCGTCGCCGACCGCGACGATCGGCACCCGCGCACCCGCTCGGAGCCCCGACCGGCTCCGCGCCAGGACGTTCAGCCTGCCAGCGGCTCGACGTCCATCAGGTCCTCGTCATCGGGCAGCGGATCGGCGTTCAGCAGCGGCACGCCCTCCGGCAGCGCCGGTGTGCGCGCCGAATGCTGTTCCATGGTGCAGCATTTGACGCTGCCCCCGGCCTTGAGCAGCTCGGACAGATCGATCCCGACCGGCTCGTAGCCCCGCGCCCGCAACTGCTCCGCCAGCGCGGTCGCCCGGTCACTCAGGAACACGTGCCGCCCGTCGCACACCCCGTTTAACCCGAGCACCTCGGCATCCTCGGCGGTCGCGATCACCGCGTCCGGGTACATGCCGGCCAGCAGCCGCGCGCTCGCGCCGGTGAACGCGCCCGGGAAGTAGGCGATGGTGTCGCCGAGCACCATGAGCGCGGTATCGAGGTGGTAGTAGCGCGGATCCACCAGATCCAGCGACACCACCGGCAGGTGGAAGAACTCCTGTACCTCGCGGTGCGCGGCCCGGGAGCTGCGGAACCCGGTGCCGGCCAGGATCCGGTCCCCCGCGATGGCGAAATCGCCCTCCCCCTCGTTGATCTCGGCGGCCGCGCCCAGCAGCGCGAAGCCGTGCTCACCGAGCCAGCGGTGATAGGCCGGACCCTCCTGCGCGCGTTCGGGATTGGCGAAGCGGGCCGAGAGCGCCCGATCGCCGATCACCAGCCCGCCGTTGGCGGCGAACACCATGTCCGGCAGACCGGGCACCCCCTCGATCACGTCGACCCGATGCCCGTGCGCCTCGTACGCCACGCGCAGCGCGTCCCACTGCGCCAGCGCCAGCTCCCGGTCCACCGGCGCCGACGTATCCATCCAGGGGTTGATCGCGTAGCTGACCTCGAAATGCTCGGGTCGGCACATCAGATACCGGCGCGCGCTCGGGCGGCGGTCGTCCGCCGGTTCGGGAGCGCGGAGCGTGGCTGCGGAAGTCAACGAGGCTCCTTCGATACGGGTGGGTCGAACGAGGTACGTACGTGATCACGAAGGTATGTGCGGTACCGTTGCGTCAGAAATAGCGATTCATTGCGCAAATTCGGACATGAGCAACGATTCGTTGCGTCGCCGGCGAAAGGGCAGGCATGGACGAGCTCGATCGGCGCATTCTGGCCCATCTGCTCAAGCACGCCCGGGCGTCCTTCCAGGAGATCGGCGCGCTCGTCGGGCTCTCCGCGCCCGCGGTCAAACGCCGCGTCGACAAGATGGTCGCGGGCGGGCAGATCACCGGATTCAGCGCCCAGGTCAATCCGGCCGCGCTCGGCTGGCGCACCGAGGCGTACGTGGAGGTCTACTACCGCGACAACATCTCCCCCGCCGAACTGCGCCGCAGCCTGGAACCGATTCCCCAGGTCATCGGCGTCTGGACGATCGCCGGGGAAGCCGACGCGCTCGTGCACGTGATGGCCACCGACATGGCCGAGATCGAGGTGACCGTCGAGCGGATCCGCGAGAACGCACGCGTCGGGCGAACCCGCAGCAGCATCGTCATGTCCCGCATTCTCGAGCGCCCGCGCACCTGATCCGGTGCACCCCGAACCGGATTCGGGGTGAGCGCTGCCACCCGGCCCGAGGTCCCGCGCGGGCGAAATCTAGGCTGGACACCATGTCCGACGTGCGCACCAGCTACCTCACCGACGGGGCCGAGATCTATCGGCGCTCGTTCGCCACCATTCGCGCCGAAGCCGACCTGGCCCGGTTCCCCGCGGATGTGTCGCAGGTGGTGGTGCGGATGATCCACGCCTGCGGGCAGGTGGATCTGGCCGCCGACATCGAGTACAGCGCGGGCGTGGTGGCCGCGGCGCGCGCGGCCATGCGGGCCGGGAACGCGATCCTGTGCGACGCCAACATGGTCGCCTCCGGAGTGACGCGCAAGCGCCTGCCCGCCGATAACGACGTGCTGTGCCTGCTGGGCGACCCGCGCGTGCCCGGACTCGCCGAAGCCATGGACAACACCAGATCCGCAGCGGCCCTGGAACTCTGGCGCGACCGCCTCGCGGGCGCGGTGGTCGCCATCGGCAACGCCCCGACCGCGCTGTTCCATCTGCTGGACATGCTCGACGCGGGCGCACCCCGCCCGGCGGCGATCATCGGCATTCCGGTCGGGTTCATCGGCGCCGCCGAGTCCAAACAGGCCCTGGCCGAATACGGCGACATCGAATTCCTGACCGTGCGGGGCCGGCGCGGCGGCAGCGCGATCACCGCCGCCGCCCTCAATGCGATTGCGAGCGAACAAGAATGAGCGGCAAGCTCTGGGGCATCGGCCTGGGACCCGGCGATCCGGAACTGGTGACGGTCAAGGCGGCGCGGATCATCGGCGCGGCCGACGTGATCGCCTTCCACAGCGCCCGGCACGGGCGCAGCATATCGCGCGCCATCGCCGCACCGTACATGCGCGCGGGACAGCTCGAAGAGCACCTGGTCTATCCCGTCACCACCGAGACCACCGAGCACCCCGGCGGCTATCAGGGCGCGATCGACGACTTCTACGAGAGCGCGGCCGCCCGCCTGGCCGAGCATCTCGCGGCCGGGCGTTCGGTGGCGCTGCTCGCGGCCGGAGATCCGCTGTTCTACAGCTCGTTCCAGCACATGCACCGCCGTCTGGCCGACCGCTTCGACAGCGAGATCATCCCCGGCGTCACCTCGGTCAGCGCCGCCTCGGCAGCGCTGGCGACCCCGCTGGTCGAGGGCGAGCAGGTGCTGACCATCCTGCCCGGCACCATGGACACCGACGAGCTGACCCGGCGGCTGCGCGAGACCGACGCCGCCGCCATCATGAAGCTCGGGCGCACCTATCCCGGTGTGCGCCAGGCTCTTGCCGACTCCGGCCGCCTGCACGACGCCTTCTACATCGAGCGGGCCAGCAGCACCCGCCAGCGTGTGCTCCGCGCGGCGGACGTGGACGAGGCGAGCGTGCCGTACTTCGCCATCACCATCGTGCCCGGCCCCGCGCCGCAGACCCGGATCCCCCTGACCGAGACGACGGCGAATCCCGCCTCGAACGCCGAATCGGCTGCGACGTCCTCCGCAGCGCGCGCTACCACGCGCGCAACCGCGCCGAATGACGTTCTCGGCGTGGCGGAATCGGCCGCGAGCTCCGGCCCGGCGGAATCGGCCGTGATCTCCGGCGAGACGGAATCGGGCGCACCGGCCGGGGAGGCCGGCGCGTTCGCCGTCACCGCCGACGCGGCGATCGGCGCCGCGCGCGCGAACGCCTCCGCGGACACGAACTCATCCGCGGCCTCGGCCGGGCCACTGGCCGACGCGCCCGGTGAGGTGGTCGTCGTGGGCCTTGGCCCCGGATCACAGGGGTGGATCACCCCCGAGGTCGCCCACGCTCTCGCCGAGGCCACCGACATCGTCGGCTACGCGACCTATGTGAACCGGGTGCCCGAGCGGCCGGGTCAGCAGCGGCACTCCAGCGACAACAAGGTCGAGTCCGAGCGCGCGGCAATGGCATTGGACCTGGCCAAGCGCGGGGCGAAGGTGGTCGTGGTGTCCGGCGGCGATCCCGGGGTGTTCGCGATGGCGGCCGCGGTGATCGAGGAGTCCAGCGATCCGCAGTGGCGCGCGGTGCCGGTGCGCGTGCTGCCCGGCGTGACCGCCGCGACCGCGGTGGCGAGCCGGGTCGGCGCACCCCTGGGCCACGACTTCGCCATGATCTCGCTCTCGGACCGGCTCAAGCCCTGGGAGGTGGTGGCCGGGCGGCTCGCCGCGGTGGCCGCGGCCGACATGGCGTTCGCGGTCTACAACCCGCGCTCCTCACAGCGCACCTGGCAGGTCGGAGCCATGAAGGATCTGCTGCTCGAACATCGCAAACCCGAGACCCCGGTGATCCTGGGCCGCGATGTGGGCGGTCCGGCCGAGTCGGTGCGGGTGGTGACCCTGGCCGAACTGGATCCGGACGAGGTGGATATGCGCACGCTGCTCATCGTGGGCGCGTCGACCACCACGGTCTTCGAGGCGGCGAACGGACCCCGGGTCTTCACGTCCCGGCGTTATGGTGAATAATATTCCATAGTGGAATGTATGGCTGAAGGGATGGCAGTGGTAGACGAGAAAACCCGGCGCCCGCTCAATTCGACGGCCGCGTCCCTACTCGGTTTCCTACACCAGGGCGATATGTCCGGGTGGGATCTGGTCACCCTGGCCCAGGATCGCATCGGCGACTTCTGGACCATCACCCAGAGCCAGGTCTACCGGGAACTGGCGACCATGCACCAGACCGGCCTGGTCGAGAAGGGCGAAACCGGCGCACGCGATCGCACGCCGTACCGCATCACCGAGAACGGCCGCGAGGCCTTCGCCGAATGGATCGCCCGCGATCCGGGCGCGGAGACCATCCGGGTGCCGCTGCTGCTGACGCTGTCCTTCGGCGAATTCGTCGATCGCGACCGCCTCGACCGCATCATCGCCGCCAATCGCACCGTGCACGAGCAGCGCCTGACCGGCTACCTGTCCGGCCACGACGAGCAGCGCATCTCGCCCTTCGAACGCGCGACCCTGGATTTCGGGATCCGCTACGAGCGCGCGGTGCTGGAGTGGTTCGATCGGCTGCCCGAATTACTCGATCCCGCCAGCCGCCTGTCCTGATCCGCCGCGCCCGAGCCGCGGGGAGCGGCTCAGCGCCGGGCGAGCACCCAATCCCACGCCTGGGCAACGGTTTCCACCTGCTCGGCGCCGCCCGGCAGCGGCGGGCGGTCGATCATGACCACCGGCAGGCCCAGCGTCCGGGCGGCCTGGAGTTTGGCCTCGGTCAGCGCTCCCCCGCTGTCCTTGGTCACCAGGACCTCGATCGCGTGCGCGGTGAGCAGCGCGATTTCCTCCTCGACCGCGAACGGCCCGCGCGCGAGCAGCACCTCGTGCCGCGGGGGCACCGCGCCCTCGGGCGAGTCGATGGCCCGAATCAGGAAAAACTGCCCCGATGCCGCGAAGGCCGCCACGCCCTGGCGGCCCACGGTGAGAAAGACCCGATCCCCCAGCCCAGCAACGGTTTCGGCGGCCACGGTCAGATTCGGCACCCGGATCCACCGGTCTCCCGGCTGCTCGTGCCAGCCGGGCCGGCGCACGTGCAGCACCGGCAGACCCAGCTGGGCGGCGGCCTGTGCCGCATTGGCGGTCATACCGCCCGCGAACGGGTGGGTGGCATCCACCACGAGGTCGATGGCATTGCCGGAGATCCACTCCCGCAAGCCCTGCACGCCCCCGAAGCCCCCCATACGCACCGCACCGACCGGCAGGACGGGTTCGCGCACGCGCCCGGCGAGCGAGGAGACGATCTCGACTCCTCGCTCGCCGGAAGCGATATCGGCGATTTCCCGGGCTTCCCGAGTGCCGCCGAGAATCAGAATTTTCAGGGCTGTCCGCCGAAGTAGGCCAGACCCGCGTCGATCAGCGACGGACCACCGGCGATCAGCAGGCCGATGAGCGCGCCGAACGGCAGGCCGATGCCGAAGAAGAACGCGCCGATGATGGCGCCGATCAGTGCGCCGAGCGACGCGCGCTGCAATTCGGCGAAGAACCGCTCCTGCGAGCCGATGAATCGCACCGAGACGTCCGAGGCCGCCGGTGCGGTCAGCGACAGGCGCTGGCCCTGCTCGTCGATGACCGCGGTGAGCGCGATCTGCTCGGCGCCGGCTGCGCCGACCAGGGGCAGCTGCGCCACGACCTGTCCGGCGTCGTTCTTCAGGGTGACGGCCTTACCGTCCGCGGCCAGCTGGAAAGCGCCGCCGGTGACCTGCGTGACGACGGTGTTGCCGGTCTCGGCCAGCCGCACCGAGTAGTCGACACCGTCCTGGGTGCCCTGCGAGGCCGCGGCCGGGGTCACCTGCGCCGCTGCGGGCGCCTGCGCGCCCGGGGCGGCGTAGCTGGTGCCCGTGGCGATTCCGGTGGCGGCGATGGCGATCATGGCGGTGGTAGCGAATTTCGTGTACTTCAATGGATCTCCCAAGTCGATCTAGCACCGAACCCGATAACAATCGGGTCACGGTCACCGACCATACCTCTGAGCCGCTGATGTTTCAGTATGTATGACTCACCACTGCGAATTACGCGAATTCGGCCGTGGCACAACAACTGCATTCAACGACACGAATCATAGAGGTCGGCGACTTTCGAAGAACGCCCGGCATCGCATGGCCATCGAGCCGGGCATCAACGCTGGAAATGGGATTGATAGTCGACGACTACCGATACACCCGTACCACTTCTGCGCACGGCCACAGCCGGGCCGCCACCGGATCGGCCATCAGCGCGCGGTGCGCTGCAGGAAGTCCAGGGTCACCGACTCGAACGCCTCCTTGGCCTCGATCATCACCCAGTGCCCGCACCTGGGGAACACGTGGACCTCGGCCTCGGGAATCAGGCGCATCGGCACGAGCATCATGTCCGGCGGGCTCTGGCGGTCCTCGATGCCCCAGGTGAGCAGGGTCGGGCACCGCACCTTGTGCATGTTGGCCCAGTAGGGCGCGATCTTCGACATCATCGCGCGCTGTGCCTCGAACGCCTTCGAGCCGTACATGGCCGCGAGCGAGGCGTGCGACGCCGGATCGCTCGCGGCCCGCCAGCGGTCCTCGATCAGTTCCTCGGTCACCAGCGAATGATCGAAGGTCATGCACTTCAGCCAGCGCACCAGCCTGTCGCGACTCGGCTCGTCCGCGAACTCCTGCAGCAGCCGCGAGCCCTCACTGGGATTGGTGGTGAAGATGTTCGGGCCGACGCCGCCGATGGCGACCAGCCGCGAAACGCGATCGGGAGCGTTGATCGCGAGATTGACCCCCACGACCCCGCCCATCGAATTGCCCACCATGGCGGCCGATTCGATGCCCAAGGCATCCATGAATCGCAGCACCGCGGCGCCGGCCGCGAAGACCGGATGCACCCCCGGCACCGGATCGCTGATACCGAAGCCTGGGAACTCGAGGATGTAGCAGTGGTAGTACTTGGCGAAGAAACCCAGATTGCCCCGGAAGTTCTTCCAGCCGCTCACACCGATACCCGATCCGTGCAGCAGGATCAACGGCTCGCCCGCGCCCGCTTCGTGGTAACGCAGTGTCCCGCTGTCGGTTTCGAGTTCCCGCGCGGTGCCTTCGTAGGTGACGTCCATACCAGCAGACTAGAACACGTTCTACCCGCGTGCGACGGGCGATCTCCAGCGCACGCCCCCCGCATTTTGTGAATCATCCCGTTTGTCTGATTTGGTGATCATTCCTCGGGGACAGCGCATAACGTCACCGGGGCAATTAGGCGGAGCGGGAGAAGGTGGCGGTAAGCGTGATCGGCACGCGAGCGAAGCTCGATGAACTGAACAAGATCCTGGGGGTCGCGGCGGAACCGGCGGGGGACGCCGCGGTCGCCAAACGCGAGAAGAAGGGCATTCCGAGTGTTCGCGAACGCGTGAACATGCTGCTCGATCCCGGCACGTTCGTCGAGACGGGCGCCCTCGCCAGGCAGCCGGGACAACCCGACGCGCTCTACGGCGACGGCCTGGTCACCGGGCGCGGGCTGATCGGCGGGCGGCCGGTGGTGGTCATCTCGCACGACCAGACCGTGTACGGCGGATCGGTCGGGGTGACCTCGGCGCAGAAGTTCATGCGCGCCTTGCGATTCGCGTTCGACAATGCCTGCCCGGTGGTGACGATCAATGATTCCGGCGGCGCGCGGATTCAGGACGCGGTCGGGTCGATCGCGTCGTTCGGCGATATCTCGCGGGTGCTCGAGAAGCTCTCGGGCTATGTGCCGCAGGTGTCGATCATTCTCGGCAAATGCGCGGCGGGTTCGGTGTACGGGCCGATCAACACCGATGTGCTGATCGGCACCAAGGACTCGTACATGTTCGTCACCGGGCCCGACGTGATCAAGGCCGTCAACGGCGAGGACGTCAGCGCCGAAGACCTCGGCGGCGCGAAGGTGCAGGCCGAACGCGGCACCCTGCACCACGTCGCGGACACCGAGCAGGAGGCCTACGCCTGGGCCCGGAACTACCTGAGCTACATGCCGACCAGCTGCGTGGAGCGCGCGCCGATCGTGAATCCCGGTCTGGAACCGGAGATCACCGACTCCGACCGCGAGCTCGACCGCATCATTCCCGATTCCGATCGCGCCGGCTACGACATGCACGAGATCCTGCTGCGGATCTTCGACGACGGCGAGTTCCACGAGATCCGCGCCACCTTCGCACCGAACCTGATCACCGGGTTCGCGCGGGTCGACGGCAATCCGGTCGGCGTGATCGCGAATCAGCCACTGGTCCTGGGCGGTTCGATCGATGCCGCCTGCTCGGACAAGTCGACCTATTTCATCCGGCTGTGCGACGCGTTCAACATTCCGCTGATCTTCGTGGCCGACACCCCCGGCGTCCTGCCCGGCCTGTCCGAGGAGGCCGCCGGTGTGATCATTCGCGGCGGCCGGGTGCCGCGCGCGATCATCGAGGCCACCGTGCCGATCATCAACCTGGTGGTGCGCAAGTCCTACGGCGGCGCGTACGGCATGATGGCGGCCCGCCAGGTCGGCGCGGACTTCAGCTTCGCGTGGCCGACCGCCCGGATCGCGGTCATCGGCGCGGAGAGCGCGGTCGATCTGCTCGGCAAGCGCCAGCTGGCAGCGGTGCCCGAGGAGCATCGGGCCGCGGCCCGCGAGTTCATGGTCAACCAGTACAACGAGACCATCGCCACCCCGTGGATCGCCGCCGAACGCGGCTACATCGACGCGGTGATCGAGCCCTCGCGCACCCGCCTCGAGATCCGCCACGCGCTGCGCCTGCTGCGCGACAAGCAGCCGGCGAAGCCGGAGTTCAACCCGCGCAAGCACCCCATCTATCCGATGTGAGGCCCGGCGCCCGAGGGTGATTCAGCGGATCGCGCCCTCGGTCCAGACTCGCGCGAGGATGTCGTCGACGGTTTCGTGCGCGGTCTGGTCCGAGGTGTCGAGCCACAAACCCAGGCGCGGGGTCTCGTTCCGCAGTCCGGCATCGAGCAGATCGATGGTCCACCGCCCGTAGGCGTCCTTGCCGCGGGCGGCCTCGCGGCGTTCGATCGCCTCGGGCCGCGGCGCGAGCACCACCACCAGCAGCGGCCGCGCGTGGATCGCGTCGACCATCTCGGTGAGGTGCTCGCCCAGCACCACGTCCTGGGCGACCACGGTGAAACCGGCCCGGAAGTATTCGTCACAGGTCGAGGCGGTCAGCCGGTGCCGCAGGCGCAGCTGGCGCACCGCCTCCGCGGACGGATCCGGCGTCATGTCCGCCCGGCCGTTGATCACCATGCGGCGGAACAGATCTCCGCGCACGTGCACCGAGCGCGGGAGCCGTTCGGCCAGCAGTTGCGCGACCGTGGATTTCCCGGCCGCCTGGATCCCGGTGATGAGGATGATCGACTGCTGTGCCGAGGTCGTCACGGGGGCGGGCCTTTCCTCGCTGGGGGTCCGGCCCCGCGCGGGGCCGTGGGTTCACCCCACGGTATCGGGTGGGCGGCAGGAGAATCCGTCCGCGGTGCGCTCGATGCGGGAGAAGAAGGCCCAGGCCGCCACTGACGCGCTGGGGCCGCGCGGGTCGGTGAACTCCGCGAGATCCGGCTCGTCCGCGCCGCCGGACCAGAAGTGACCCATCCCGTGCACGGTCCACGCCTGCAGCACCGGGCACGACGCGCCCGGCGCGTCCCAGGTTCGCACGGTGTAGCCGTGACCGCCGGGGACCTCACCTTCGCGAAAGGTCATGGGCTCGGATGGAATTCGGTCCGCAACCCCCTGCGCGGCCAGGGTCATGTTGCCGGTCGCGCGCCACTGCGCGACGGCTTGCTCCCCGCACTCGGCGGAAACCGTCGTGTCGGCGTCGCCGCGCACCGCGATCATCGGCACCACCCGGCGATGCCCGCCCTGAGCGGAGAACGCCTGCGCCGCCAGCTGTTCGGTGGCGGCGCCCGGCAGCGCGGGACCGACGCAACCCAGGACACCGTGCCCGAACGCCGCCCCCGAGTGCAGTCCCACGGCCGCGAACAGATCCGGGAAGTACGCGCCCAGCAGCGCCGTTTCGAAAGCGCCCGAGGACATTCCGAGCGCATAGATCCGGTGCGGATCCGCACCGTAGCGCTCGGCCGCGGCCCGGGTCATCGCGGCGATCGCGGCGGCGTCGCCGGTCGTGCGCGATTCGAGGGCGGGGGTCAGCAGACCGGACCAGCAGCGGTCCTGGAGCCGGTGCAGCGGGGTGCCGTCCACGTACAGCACGACGAAACCGGCCCGGCGCGCCAGGGGATCCAGGAGATTGGCGCGCTGCTGCTGTTCGGCCGTGGTCCTGCAACCGTGGATCATGACCAGCAGCGCCGGATGCTCGGGCAATCCGGCGGGCACGAAAGCCCGGTAGGTGTAGTCGAGGCCGGGCACGCCATAGGTGCCGGTGTCCGTGCGGTCCGCCGCGGCCGGATCACCCGCCGCCGCGCCGGCGCCGAGCACCAGCAGGGCGGACACGAGCCAGATCAGCGGCCGATACCTGCGCGCGCGGGCGGAAGATCGCATATCCCCTCGGCTTTCGGCATGTCGCGACAAGCGGCGGACAGTCCCAGCATGACCCTTCGCCCGTGCGCGGGACGCGAATTCGCGACCCGGGCGGAAAGGAATCAGTGCGCGGGGGTTCGATCCCCGGCGTACGCGTCCGCCAGCGCGGTGAGTGTGGGGGCGCACCCGGCGTCGAACCGCAGGGTCGCCAGCTCGTCGCCCCGGGTCGGCCCCCGATTGATGATCACCACGGGCCGTTGGGTTTTCGCGGCGTGACGCACGAAGCGCAGCCCGGACATGACGGTCAGCGACGAGCCCGCGACCAGCAGCGCGTCGGCCCGGTCGAGCATCGTGAACGCTTCCGCCACACGATCTTTGGGCACCGATTCCCCGAAGTACACGATGTCCGGCTTCAGCATTCCGCCGCAATCCGCGCAATCGACCACCCGGAAACCGGCGGTGTCGGCGATCACCGCGTCGGCGTCGGGCGCGACCTCGACGCCGGTACGGCTCGGGTCGTCGGCGAAGCCGGGATTGGCCGCCTCCAGCCGATCGGCCAGGGTCAGCCGGGAGATCCGCGCGCCACAGGCCAGACACCGCACCCGCAGATAGGTGCCGTGCAGGTCGATCACCGCGCGCTGGCCGGCCTTGGTGTGCAGCAGGTCGACGTTCTGGGTGAGCAGGCCCGTGACCAGCCCCACCCGCTCGAGCCGCGCCAGCGCCCGGTGCCCGGCGTTGGGCCGGCTCGCGTCCATGCGCCGCCAGCCGACGTGGTTGCGGGCCCAATACCGTTGCCGGAACACCGGATCACCGACGAACTGCTGGTAGGTCATGGGATTGCTGGGCGGTGCGCCCGGGCTGCGATAGTCCGGGATCCCACTGTCGGTGGAGATGCCCGCCCCGGTCAGCACGACGACGCGCCGACCCGCGAACAGGTCGAGCAGCGGGGCGATATCCGGAGCCGCGGCATCGGGCATGCACGCGAGTCTACGAGCCGCGCGGGCGCACTACCGCCGTGGTCCCACGCCCGCGAGGAAGGTGTCGATCAACCGGCTCGCCAGCGCGTCCGGGTCCGTGGTGCCGTCCATCGCCGTGTCCCCGTGCACGGTCTCGGTGATCAGCGCGATGTACACCCGGCGCACCCAGAGCAGGTCCGCGGCGGCGTCGATGAAGCCCTCGGCCTGCGCACGGGCAAGGGCCGCATCGCAGTGGGCGAAGACCTCGGCCCGGATGGCGGCGATCGCCGGGTCGGACTCGACGACACGATCGAGCGCATAGCTCGCGCCGTACTTGATCTGGATGACGTTGGCGGTGGCCTGGTGCAGCGCGACCATCGGCGGCGCGGACAGTGGGCGAGCGGCCTCGACCGCCGCGGCCATCCGCTTCCAGGCGTTGAGCGCCATGGTGTGCACGAGATCGTCGCGGTTGGCGAAGCGCCGGTGCACGGTGGTCCGCGCGACCCCGGCGGCCTCCGCGATCTGTTCCAGGGTCGCGTTGGGGTTCTCGCTCAGCAACCGCTCGGCCGCGTCCAGGATCGCGCGCACGGTCCGTTCGGCATCGGCGCGCAATGGTCGGGCGGGCGGCTGCGGCATGGGCTCCTCTTCGCTGAGATTCTGTCCGAGACACTACACGAGGTGATCCTTTCAGCTTCTATATGCATCATCAATGTTGCATGTTCTGAAATATTCGCTACTCTCGTGTCACACACCGTTGAAGGAGAACCACCATGGCCCACTCGGGAAAAACCGCCCTCGTCACCGGCGCCTCGTTCGGCATCGGCGCCGCGTACGCGGCCGCGCTCGCCGCCCGCGGCGATGATCTCGTGCTGGTTGCGCGCTCGGTGGCACGGCTGGACTCCCTTGCCGCCGAACTGCGTACCCGCCACGGCGTCCGCGTGGAGGTCATCGGCCAGGACCTCGCGCACCCGGACGCCGCGACCCTGGTCACCGACGAACTCACCCGCCGGGGCCTGACCATCGACACCCTGATCAACAACGCCGGCTTCGGCAGCGCGGGCCGCTTCGAGGAACTGCCCGCCGAGAGCGAACACGACCAGCTGATGGTCAACGTCGTGGCCCTGGCCGGACTCACCCGCCTGCTGATCCCCGGCATGCTGGACCGCGGCGCCGGGGAGGTCGTGAACGTCGCCTCGACCGCGGGCTTCCAGCCCTCGCCCTACTTCGCCACCTACGCCTCGGGCAAGGCGTTCGTGCTGAACTTCAGCCTCGCGCTGTGGAGCGAGTACAGCGATCGCGGCGTGAAGGTCCTCGCGGTCTGCCCCGGACCGACCGAAACCCAGTTCTTCGACGTGGTCGGCACCCGCAAGGCCGCGATCGGGGCGCCCATGGGCAACGTCGACCAGGTGGTCCGGGCGACCCTGCGCGCCCTGGATCGCAATCAGGGCTACGTGGTTCCGGGCATCGGGAACTTCGCCTCCGCGCACCTGCTCCCCCGCCGCCCGCGCACCCTGGTCACCCGCATCGCCAAGTTCGCCACCCGCCAGGTGGCCGACACCTCCGCGCGGGTCTGACCCGGAACCGGGAAACCGTTGCGCGCGTGTGGCTCTCCGCGCCGCGGTGACAGCACGGCCGATGGACGCCCGAGAGCTCTGTGGCCGCACAGCGCCCCCGACGGGCCATCGCGGACTGTTCGCCGCTAGGAGCCCTGATCCGCGTCCGCACCCGAGGCGTGCAGAATTCCGGCCAGAACCCTTGCACGTACGGCCAATTCGGGCGGCTCCAGCACCTCGAACGCGTGACCCAGCACCAGCACGTGCATGAGCACGGCATCGAGATCGGCTGCGCCGCTGCGCAGTTCACACGAAGACTCGCCGCACGGTTCGACCACCGCCGACGCGGGCGGAACCTGGGCCCGGACCGTCCCGGCGGGCGCGTGCACCAGAAAGCGCGCCTGCCGCGGATACACCCGCGCCGCGACGCCCTCCTGCACGAAGGCCGCCGCGTCCGGACCCGGCCGGGCGCGGAAATGCCATGTGCGCAGGGCGACTTCGCGCATCCGGTCGACCCGGAAGGTGCGCCAGTCGTCACGGTCGAGATCGAATGCGAGCAGATACCAGCGCCGATCCGAGGCCACCAGCCGGTAGGGCTCGACCCGGCGGCGGGTCACCTCGTCCCCGGCCGGGTAGTCGAATCCGGCTTCGAGCAGGTCGTGGCAGGCGCGGGCCAGGGTCATGAGCGCGTCCGGATCCACCGGGGACCGGGCGCGGTCGAACGATTCGATCGCCTCGGTCAGCACTCGCATCTCGTACCGCAGCCGCGCGGGCAGGACCCGATCGAGTTTGGTGAGCGCCCGCAGCGCCGCGTCCCCCGTCCCGGTCAGTCCGCCGCCCGCCCCGACCAGCAGCGCGACGGCCGTGGCGATGGCCTCCTCGTCATCGAGCAGCAGCGGCGGCAGATCCTGCCCGGACCCCAGCTGATAGCCCCCGCCGACCCCCTGGCTGGCGTGCACCGGGTACCCGAGCGCGCGCAGCCGTTCCATATCGCGGCGCACCGTACGGACGGTGACCGCGAGCCGGTCGGCGAGTTCGGGCCCGGTCCACACCTGCCGCTGCTGCAGCAGCCCGAGCAGTGTCAGCACCCGCTCGGTCGTTCCCCGCTCATCACGGCCCGTCATCTCCACCTCGCCGAGTGTCCGCGCGATTGCGGACCGATCCTGTCCGCTATCGGTGTCAGAGTAGCCGCATGGACACAGACGAACCGGACTGGAACGCCATTCTGTGCGACCAGTGGGAGTTCCACTGGAACCACCAGGTACGACAACGGCTCGAGGGCCTGACCGACGACGAGTACTTCTGGTCGCCGGTGCCGGACGCCTGGAGCGTGTACCCGCGCGGAACCTCCACCGCCCCCATCCAGGCGGGCAGCGGCGACTTCACCATCGACTTCGCTTTCCCACCACCGGATCCCGCACCCTTCACGACGATCGCGTGGCGACTGGGCCACGTCATCGTCGGCGTGCTCGCGGCCCGCAACGCCTCGCACTTCGGCGCACCCGCGGCCTCGTACGACGGGTGGGAGTACGCGAGCACGGCGAAACAGGCCCTGGATCAGCTCGAAACTCAGCTCGGCACATGGATTTCCGGCGTGCGGGGACTCGGACAGGACGGGCTGCTCGCACCGGCCGGACCCGCCGAGCCGTACCCGGATCTCCCGATGGCCGCCCTGGTCCTGCACATTCACCGAGAACTCATCCACCACCTGTCCGAGGTCGCCCTGCTGCGCGATCTCTACCTGCACACCACGAAGGAAGTCACCCGATGAGCCGCCACCTGCAGATCACCTTCGACGCCCACGATCCCAAGGCCCTGTCGACCTTCTGGCGCGAGGTGCTGGGTTACGTCCATCCCGGTCCACCCGGGGTAGAGCTGCCCGCGGGCGCGGATCCGCTGGCCGCGTGGGACGAGTTTCTGGCCGGGGTCGGAGTCCCGCCCGAACAGCGCAACACCCGCTCGGCCATCGAGGATCCCGACGGCAACGGCCCGCGCGTGTTCTTCCAGCAGGTGCCCGAGGACAAGATCGCCAAGAACCGGGTTCATCTCGACGTGCGCGCGGCCCCGGGGCTACAGGGCGCCGAGCGCATGGCGGCTCTGGAAGCCGAATGCGATCGCCTGGTCGGGCTGGGCGCGAAACGCCTCACCCGTTTCGAGCCCGAGCCGCCGATGAGCTTCGGGCACATCGTCATGGCGGATCCGGAGGGCAACGAGTTCTGCCTCGACTGAGCCGCCGCCCGGCTCGCCGGCCGCGGTGAGCCGGGCCGGGCGCGGGTACGCCGGATCAGTCGGCCAGGCGCACGGACTCGCGGACCGCCGCGGCGACCGCCGGCGACTCGTCCTGGCGATCGTCGATCACCAGATCCGGGTGCAGGCGCGCGTGGATGCGCGTGAGCAGCTCGCTCGTGCGGAAGGGTTTGGGCAGGTAGTCCACGGCGCCGGCGGCGAGCACGCTCTCGATGACATCGGGATCACGCTCGGCGGACACGACCATGATCGGGGCGTCGCCGCTCACCAGCAGCCGCCGGCACACCTCGACGCCGTGCAGATCCGGCAGTCGCAGATCCAGCAGCACCAGATCCGGATGCCAGCGCTCGGACAGCGCGAGCGCCTGGCTCGCGTTCGCGGCGTGCATCGAGTCGTAACCGGCCGCCGACAACACCAGCAGCGCCATCTCGGCGGTAGCCAGGTGCCCCTCGACGACCAGCACCCGGGCCAGCGCCGGGTCGGATTCTCGATGGGGATGGATGAGCGGGCGCGGCACTCGCCGGGCGGATAGCTGATGAGTGTTCATAGTGTTGCCCTTCAGTCACGGGAGCCCTGCAACTCGAACTCGACCGCACCCGGCTGACTCCCCCAACCCGCGGAGTTTTGTCCCGAATGCCAGATCTCGAACCCTAGGCGTTCCAGTTACCGTCCAGCAATGAAAGCGGATATCAGATCTCCGGATAGCCCGGATCGTCGTCTTCCCGTGACCCATCCGCTCGCGCCCCTCCACTTTCGTGACCACACCGAGTCCCCGACGTCCCCCGCAGTTCACTTTCGGGACACCTTCCGGGTGCGGCGTTGCCCGCCGAACACGAGGAGCCGGGCAACCCCCGAATGATCGCCCGGATCCGTCGCGCGACTCAGCGGTCGAACTCGGTATTGGCCTCGCGGACCGCGTCGTGGGCGGCGGCCTCGGCGGCGTGGCGGTCATCGCGCATGCGGGCGCGGGGGCGGTCCGTGCCCTGCTGGTCTTCGCGATCGGCGGGTTCGTAGTCGCCGCCGGAATCGTCGCGGGCGAGGTTCATATCCCGCATCTGGTCGTGACGTTCGGCGCGGTGGGCGGCGGCGCTTTCGGCGTCGGCCTTGCGGCGGGCGTCCTGGGAGAGATTCTGCTGACGCTTCATTCGAGGTCCTCCGGAGTGTGAGGTGTCCGTCCCGATAAGAAACAACCCGACCAGTATGCGCCGCTAGAAGCAGGGCCCGCTTCCGCTCGCCGAACCACTCGCCGAGCCGATGACCATCTTGATCAACGCGTCGAACAGGCCACCGGAAATGAATTCAGCCATGACAGAGCTCCTATCCGAATAGGCAGATGAGCAGTGATCGCCAGACGTTCGCGGAACTCACGCTACTTCGAGCTCGATGACTCCGAACATTGACGGGAAAGCCGGGGAAATTGGCGTCCCGTACCGCAGGAGTATGCGCTACTTACTGGAGTTTTTGACTGATTCGACTACTGATGGCCAATCTCAACCGGACCGTGACAACCACCGAAACAATCCCGTTCCGCAAGGTTTGCCCGAATGCCGAGCAGCGAAACCATCCCCCGCCGCACGCCTTCCCACCGCGCCCACCGTCCGGTCCGGACCGCGGTTTGTCCGGACCGGAAAGCACTTTTCCGCGGCACGACCGGGCGATCTCCCACAAACCCCCAAAACGGACTGGACGTCTGGTGCAAATCTGATGTGGCACCGGCGAAGACCGGAGCAACTCCCCCACACAGTTCGACCCGAGAAGGACACGCTCATGCTTTCTGGATTCACTCAGCTGTTCAACAACCTCTACCTGTTCGGCGGCGACCTTCTCAGCTTCCATTTCGGCTTCTGATACTCCGCCTCACCTGAAACCCGCATGGCCGCCTTCCTCCCCGGCCATGCGGGTTTTCGCATTCCCGGAATGCGGTCGGCCCCGAAATGCGCCCCGCGCGAACGCGATCAGCGCGAGCAGGCGTCGGACAATTCCGGACGCCACCGCCGCCAATCCCCGTCCAGTTCGGATCCGTAGGTCGCGGCGCACACCCGCTCGGCCGCCGCGTCCGCGTCGACGTTCAGCCAACTCAGCACCGCGTTGCCGCCGCCCGCGCCCAGCATGCCTGTCGGACTGAACTGCACGCGCCAGCGCACGGTCCCGCGCGGCACGATCGAGGCCCCGATCGACTCCGGTGCGGACGGGTCGGCGATGGACCACAGTCGCACTGTCTGATCGTCCGAACCGGTCGCCAGCAACCGCGCGGCGGGATCGAAACTCACCGATCGGATCGCGCTCGAATAGTCGCCCAGGGCCGCGAGCTCCTCGGCCCGATCACCGTCCAGGCGCGCCACCCGCACGATCTGGTCGTCGCCGCCGGCGGCCAGCAGCGTGCCGTCGGCACTGATCGCGAGCGCGTTCAGACTCCGGTGGTAATCCGCCAGTACCGTCGACGTGCGTTGCGCCGCGGCCAGATTCCAGCTGTGGATGCGTCCCTCCCCCGACACCGCGTACAGCCGCTGTCCGTCCGGCGCGAACGCGACCGCGTTCACCCACCCGCCCGGCCCGGTCAGCGCGCTGTCCCCGGCCACGGGCCGATCGCGATCGCTCAGGTCCCAGACCTGCACGCTGGCATCGGCCAGCGCGGTGGCCAGGTGTTTCGAATCCGGGGCGAAGGCGATCTCGTGCGCGTAGCGCGCCTGCGGCAGGTCCAGGGTGGGCAGCGGCCGGGGCGCGGCGCGATCGGTGAGGTCGAACAGCAGCACCGCGCCGGTGTCGACCAGGGTCACCGCCAGCGTGCGGCCGTCCGGCGCGAGCGCGAGGTTCTCGACTCGGGCGTCGGCGGGCAGGGGCGCGGCGCCGATCGGGCGCGGGGTCGCGCCGGTGGCGTCCCAGAGCAGGACCGTCCCGTCCCACGAGCCGGTCGCCATCAGGGCACCGGACGCGTCGAACGCGGGGGCCTGTACCTGCGCGGTGTGCCCGGCGAGTTCGGCGGGTGAGAGCGTCCACACCTGCAATTCGCCGGACTGCCCGCCGGTGAGCACCCGGCTGTCGTCCAGGAACAGCGCCGCGGCCAGCGCACCGCGGCTGCCGCCCATGGGTTTTCCGACCGGCACCGGCCGGCGCGGGTCGATCACGCTCCACAGGTCCGCGGTCCCGTCCCGCCCGGCGGTGACCAGGGTGCGGCCGTCCGGGGCGAAGGTCAGCGACCATACCGCCGCGGTGCGCGCGGGTACCGGTGGTCCCAGCGGAACCACGTTCGCGCGGTCGCGCATGGACCAGAGCTGGAAAGTCTGGTCGTCGCTGCCGGTGGCCAGGACCGTCCCGTCGGGGCTGAAGGCGACGGCGTGGATCGTCAGGCGCTGCCCGGTCAGCGGCGCACCGAGCGGTCGCGCCGCGGCGGGATCGGAGACGTCCCAGACCCGCGCGGTCCGATCGTCACTCCCGCTGACCAGCGTGTTCCCGTCCGGCGCGAAGGCCAGGGTGCGGATCGCGGCCTGATGCCCGGTGAGCGTCACGGTCGCCCCGGAACTCAGGTCGTGCAGGCGCACGGTGCGATCGTCCCCGGCCGTGGCGATCCACCGGCCGTCCGCGCGCACGGCCACCGCGTACACCGCGCCGCGATGCCCGAGGTCGATGGTCTCGGCGCGCACGGGATGTTCGGGATCGGAGACGTCCCAGCGGTGCACCCGCCCCGAGGCCGTGCTCGCGAACAGCGTCCGCCCGTCGGGGGCGAAGGCCACCGACGCGACCCAGCCGTCGGCGGGCAGCGCCGCGCCCAGCGCGATCAGCCCCCGCTCGGTGTCCCGGCGCCACAGTCGCACCGCGTTGTCGTAGCCGCCCGAGGCCACGATGCCGTTACGTGATTGCGCCACACCGTAGATCGCGCCCTCGTGCCCGGGCACGGTGGCGGCCAGCGGCGCGGCCTGCGAGGCCAGCAGCAGCCCGCGGGCCTGCGGATCGCCGGGCCGCACGACATTGGCGACCAGCGCGAGTTGCGCCGATTCGGTCGGGTCGGCGGCTTGATTGTGCTGGGCGGCCGCGACCAGTGCGGCGAACTGCGCGTCCGTGCGCTCGCGATCGGCGAGCCGGCTCTGGCGCATGGACACCACGGCCAGCACCGAGGTCACGATCGCGCCGACGACCAGGAACAGCGCCAGCGCCCGTTTGGCCAGCACCCCGCGGCGGCGCACCTGCTCGGCCGCGTCCAGGAACTCGATTCCCGAGGGCGACAGCACATTCGGCATGCGCGAGCGCAGATCGCTCGCCACCGCGAGCCGGGTGCCCTGGTACAGCAGCGACCGGTCGCGGCCGGTGCTCGCCCATTCCTCGACGTCGGTGTGCAGCCGATGCCGCACGATCGCGTCCTCGCGATCCTCGTCCACCCATTCGGCCAGGCGCGGCCAGGCGCTGAGTACCGCGTCGTGCGCGAGCGAGGTGCCGGACGCGTCCTGGGTGAGGATGCGGGCCGCCACGAGCGTGTTCAGGACGGTGCGCGCGGAGTCCTGGTCGGGGCAGCGCCGAATCAGGCTCTCGCGCTCCACATGCCGGCCCACCGCTGTCCCGTCGGCGGCCGGGGTCACCAGTTGCAGCAGCAGGATGCGGGTGGTCTCGCGTTCGCGGGGATCGAATCGCTCCCACTGCTGTTCCGCGCTGGCCGCGATCGCGCCGCGCACGCCGCCCGCGCGCTCGTACGCCGCCACGCTCATCACGCCGTCCTCGCGGAACTCCCAGGTGCTGCGCAGCGCGTGCGCGAGCAGGGGGAAGGTGCCCGCGCGCACCGCCTGCCCGCCGCCGCGCACCCCGAGGTCGGCCAGGATCAGTTCCACGAGCCCGTCGCCCAGGCGCAGTCCCACGCGCCGGGCGGGTTCGACGATGGCGGCGGTCAATTCGGCCACGGTCGGCGGGCCGAGCAGGATCTGATTGCGCTCGAGCAGCGCCGCCAGGGCCGGGAAGCGGGCTGCCTGGGTGTAGAAGTCGGCGCGCAGGGCGGCGACGACGCCCGCACACCGCCCGGGCAGTGCCTGCCCGGGCGGCACGAGCGATTCCAGGACCTCGAGGTAGCGGCCCGCGGCGTCGTCGTCGAAGGGCGGCAGGAACAGCTCTTCGAGCTGATCGACCACCAGCACATAGGGTTTCGAGTCCGACGCGCGTTCGGCGGCCCAGTCCGCGAGGGCCCCGGCGGCGACCGCGCCCGGCGTCACCGGCAGCACGTCGAAGTCCGCGCGCACCCGGGCCGCGAATCCGGCCTGCAGCAGCGAGGACTTGCCGACCCCGGAGTCACCGACCAGGATCAGCGGTCCCCCGTCGCCGAGGTTCTCGGTGAATCGCGCGCGCAACGTCTCGATCTGCCCGTCACGCCCGGCGAAGTACTCCGCGTCGGTGATCGTCAGCGCGGCCAGACCCGGATACGGGCACACCGTCGACACGGCGCCGACCGGCGGACCGGTGCGCTCGCGTTGCGCGCGCGACCAGAGTTTGTGCCACCCGGTCATCGAATACAGTTCCGGCAGTGCGGGATCGGGCCTGCGGGCCTGCGCGGCGGGCACCAGGACGCTCAGCACCGAGGACAGCCCGTCGAATTTGGCGGGGACGCTGCGCCCGAGCCGCCAGTCCGAGATCCGCTGCGCGCTGATCTCCCGTCCCTGCGGATTGCGGACCCGCAGTTCCCGGGTGGCGCGCATGCTGATGACGCGCAGCGGCGGGGCTCCGGCAGCGGAGTACAGCGCGTCGAGCCGATGCGCCAACTCGCCCCGGGCACTGGTCGTCACTGCTCGCACCCTTCGAATTGATACCGATCGGTTTGTGCGCCGATCTCCGATGTTACCGACGGGCCGGAACACCGCCGCCACCAGATCACCGCTGGCCACGGCCCCGCGCGGCCGGTGCGGCGCGTGGCGGTTTCACGCCGCGACGAACAGCGCCGGAAGCTGGACCGGGCGCGAAACACTCGGGCCGATCAGGTCGTGCCGGGCACGATCAGCTCGCGCGTCCGCACCCGATCCCCCGGCAGCGTGCGGCACGAACGATGCACATTCGTTGCAATCGGTGGATTCGCGCCTACAGTCGAGTCATGGGCATTCAACGTTCCAGCGTGGTCGACGCGCCGGTGGCCGAAGTGTTCGACTGGTTCTCGCGGCCCGGGGCCTTCACCCGGCTGGTGCCGCCGTGGCAACCGATGACCTTGATCTCGGAGGCGGAGTCCCTCGCCGACGGCCGGGCCGTCCTGGGACTACCCGGGGGGCTGCGGTGGGTCGCACAGCACGATCGCGCCGCCTACGATCCGCCGCACCGGTTCGCGGACGCCGTCGCGGTGGCGGGAGCGGCGTCGGTTCCGGCGGGAATCGCGGTGCGCTGGCGGCACATTCACGAGTTCGAGGCCGTGGACGCGACGCACACGCGGGTGATCGACCGGGTCGAGACGCCCATCCCGGGTGCCGCGCTCGAGTCCACCTTCGACTACCGCCACCGGCAGCTGGCCGGGGATCTGGCCGCACACCAGCGGGCGGCGCGGCAGGGCTTCACGCGCGCGACGATCGCCATCACGGGCGCGTCGGGGCTGGTCGGTTCCGCGCTGGCGGCGTTCCTGAGCACCGGCGGGCACACCGTGATCCGTTTGGTGCGCCACGCACCGGAGCACACGGGCGAACGGCAATGGGACACCGCCGATCCCGCGCCCGGACTGCTGGACGGGGTCGACGCCGTCGTGCATCTGGCCGGCGCGTCGATCGCCGGGCGCTTCACCGACCAGCACCGGAAAGCCATCCGGGACAGCAGGATCGAGCCCACCCGGCGCTTGGCCGAGCTCGCCGGTCGCGCGGGCGTGGAGACCTTCGTGAGCGCGTCCGCCATCGGCTACTACGGCTACGACCGCGGCGACGACGTGCTCACCGAGGGCTCCACCCGCGGCGACGGCTTCCTGGCCGACGTGGTCGCGGACTGGGAGGACGCCACCGAACCCGCCGCCGAGGCCGGCGCCCGCGTGGTGCGGGTCCGGACCGGCATCGTGCAGTCCCCCCGCGGCGGCACCCTGCGCCTGCTGCGTCCGCTGTTCGCGCTCGGGCTGGGCGGGCGGATCGGCGACGGCCGCCAGTGGCTGCCGTGGATCGGCATCGATGATCTCGTCGACGTGTATCACCGTGCGCTCTGGGATGATTCGCTGTCCGGCCCGGTCAACGCGGTGAGCCCGAACCCGGTCCGCAACAGCGAGTACACCGCCACGCTGGCGAACGTGCTGCACCGGCCCGCGTTCCTGCCGGTCCCGACGTTCGGCCCGGCGCTGCTCCTGGGCGAACAGGGCGCACGGGAACTCGCGGCGGCCAGCCAGCGGGTGATTCCGGAACGGCTACTGAAGGCCGAGCACTCTTTCCGCACAACGGATTTGGATCCCGCTCTGCGCCACCTGCTCGGCAAATAGGGCACGACTCGCCAGGGCGCCCACCACGACATCCGCTGGACACGGTGCGAGGCTGTTCGGCGGTCTCCTGCCGAATCCACCGGATACACGGTGGGCGTCCCTCCGGGCCACCCGGGAGCACCCGGATTCCACGCTCGCATCCGCGCACTCGCGGATGGCGCGGGAACATCGGTCCGCCGGTGCCGCCGCGGGCATCCGGCCCGCCGTCAGCGGATCCCGCTTCCGCGCGACGCGGCAACACCGCTGCGGCACAGCGGAACCCGGGCCGGCCCGTAGCGGAGCCGGCCCGGGTTCCGGTGTCGATCAGGCCAGGTCGAAGCGGTCGCTGTCGACGACCTTGACCCACGCGGCGACGAAGTCGTTCACGAACTTCGCGCCCGAGTCCGCCTGCGCGTACACCTCGGAGATCGCCCGCAGCTGCGAGTGCGAACCGAAGACGAGGTCGTTGGCGGTGGCGGTCCAGACCGCCTTGCCCGAGCGCGAGTCGACGCCCTCGTAGACGTTCTCCGCGGTCTCGGAGGCCTTCCACTCGGTGCCCTGGTTCAGCAGGTTGACGAAGAAGTCGTTCGTCAGCGTGCCCGGGCGGTCGGTGAAGACGCCGTGCTCGGCCCCGCCGTAGTTGGCGCCCAGCACACGCAGGCCGCCGACCAGCACCGTCAGCTCCGGAGCGGTGACATCGAGCAGGTACGCCTTCTCGAGCAGCAGGCGCTCGAGCGGCGCCTTCTCCCCGGGGCGCACGTAGTTGCGGAAGCCGTCCGCGCGGGGCTCGAGCACCGCGAAGGACTCGACGTCGGTGTTCTCCTGCGAGGCGTCGGTGCGGCCCGGGTGGAACGGCACGGTGACGTCGTGACCGGCGTCCTTGGCCGCCTTCTCCACGGCGGCGGTGCCGGCCAGGACGATCAGGTCGGCGAGCGAAACCTGCTTGCCCGCACCGGCATTGAACTCCTGCTGGATCTGCTCGAGCACCGGCAGCACCGCGGCGAGCTCGGCGGGTTCGTTGACCTCCCAGCTCTTCTGCGGCTCGAGCCGCAGCCGCGCGCCGTTCGCGCCACCGCGCTTGTCGGTGCTGCGGAAGCTCGACGCCGCGGCCCACGTGGTCTTGACCAGCTGCGCGACCGACAGCCCGGACTCGAGGATCTTGGCCTTGAGCGCGGCGATGTCCTGCTCACCGATCAGTTCGTGATCGACGGCCGGCACCGGGTCCTGCCACAGCTGCGCCTCGGGCACCCACGGGCCCAGGTAGCGGCTGACCGGACCGAGGTCGCGGTGCAGCAGCTTGTACCAGGCCTTGGCGAACGCCTCGGAGAGCTCCTCGGGATGGTCGAGCCAGCGCCGGGTGATGGCGGCGTACGCCGGGTCCTCGCGCAGGGCCAGGTCCGAGGTCAGCATGGTGGGCGTGCGCGCGGGACCGCCGAACGGGTCCGGGATGCTGCCCGCGCCCGCGCCGTCCTTCGGCCGCCACTGGTGCGCGCCGGCCGGGCTCTTGAACAGCTCCCACTCGTAGCCGTACAGGTTCTGCAGGAAGCCGTTGCCCCACTGGGTCGGGGTGGAGGTCCACACGACCTCGAGGCCGCTGGTGATGGCGTCCTTGCCCTTGCCGGTGCCGTAGGCGCTCTTCCAGCCCAGGCCCTGCTGTTCGATCGAGGCGGCCTCGGGCTCGGCCCCGACCAGCGCGGCATCGCCGGCGCCGTGGGTCTTGCCGAAGCTGTGCCCGCCGACGATCAGCGCGGCGGTCTCCTCGTCGTTCATCGCCATGCGGCCGAACGTTTCCCGGATGTCGCGCGCGGAGGCCACGGGATCCGGCTGGCCGTTGGGGCCCTCCGGGTTCACGTAGATCAGGCCCATCTGCACCGCGCCGAGCGGTCCGGCCAGTTCGCGGTCGCCGCTGTAGCGTTCGTCGCCGAGCCAGGTGTCCTCTTCGCCCCAGAAGATCTCTTCCGGCTCCCAGATGTCGGGGCGGCCGAAAGCGAAGCCGAAGGTCTGGAATCCCATGGAGTCCAGGGCCACGTTGCCGGCGAAGACGAGCAGGTCGGCCCAGGAGATGGCGTTGCCGTACTTCTGCTTGACCGGCCACAGCAGGCGGCGGGCCTTGTCCAGGTTGGCGTTGTCGGGCCAGCTGTTGAGCGGGGCGAAACGCTGCGCGCCCTGACCGCCGCCGCCGCGTCCGTCGGCGATGCGGTAGGTGCCGGCGGCATGCCAGCTCAGGCGGATGAACAGGCCGCCGTAGTTGCCGTAGTCCGCGGGCCACCAGTCCTGCGAGTCGGTCAGGACCGCGGCGACATCGGCCTTGAGGGCGTCGACGTCGAGGGTGGCGAACGCCTTGGCGTAGTCGAAGTCCGCGCCGAGCGGGTTCGACTTGGACGAATGCGCGTGCAGCACCGAGAGATCGATCTGCTCGGGCCACCAGTCCTTGTTGGTGCGCGGGCGGTGATCGGTCTTGGCGGTCGGCGAGGGGATCGCCGGGTTCTCGCTCTCGCTGGTGCTACCGGCGCCAACTGGGCATTCGGAGGTCACAGTGTTCCTTCCTGATGGTGTATTGCGGGCTGCAATCAAGTAGTAGCTGAATCGGGTTGTGCCGCAGCACAATCGGGACACAGTCCCCAGTAGATGACCTCGGCTTCGTCGATGGCGAAGCCGTGGTCGTCCGACGCGGTGAGACAGGGGGCCGGGCCCACCGCGCAATCGACGTCGGCGATCGACCCGCACGCCCGGCACACGACGTGGTGGTGGTTGTCGCCGACGCGGGCCTCGTACCGCGCCACCAGGCCCGACGGTTGGATGCAGCGCACCAGCCCGGCCGCGGTGAGCGTGCGCAGGGAGTCGTATACGGCCTGGTGAGAGACCACGGACAGGTGTGCACGCACGGCCCGGATGATCGTGTCCGTGTCGGCGTGCGGTTGGTTGTGCACAGCGCTCAGCACGGCCACGCGTGGAGCTGTCACGCGCAGCGAAACTCCTCGCAACTGCTCTTGGAATTCCGTGACCGTGGGCACGCCCGCCAGTCTGTCCAGCTTTCTGGAATGAGTCAAGCATTTGATTCACGCCACGCCAGAACCCGCACCGACACGCCCGGTTATCCGCGAGCGCGGGCGAAACCGCAAGGGCCGCTTCCGCCCGCCGGGAATCGGCGGCCCGCGGGCGGACTCAGGGCACGATGACCGCTCGCCCGTGCAGCGAGCCCGCGGACAGCCGCCGATAGGCTTCGGGCGCGTCGTCCAGACTGAACCGTTCGACCGCGATGTCGAGCACGCCCTCGTGGGCCAGGTCGATGAGTTCGATCAGTTCGCTGCGCGATCCCCAGTACGGCGCGGTGACCGCGGACTCGTACGGGCTGATGCCGAAACCCACTCGCGCCGCGGACTTTCCGTCACCGAGGCCGACGATCGTGACGTCGGAGTCGATCCCCGCGACGGCCATCGCGGTGTCGACGGTCGGCTGGTATCCGACGAAGTCGAGCACCAGGCTCGCCCCGCCCGCGCCGGTGATCTTGCGGACGTTCTCGGCCGCGTGCGCGTCGGACAGCACGGCTTCGTGCGCGCCCACCGATTTGGCGAAGTCGAGCTTGTCGTCGCTGACATCGAGCGCGATGACCCGCGCGGGCGACAGATGCCTCAGCAACTGAATGGCAACATGTCCGAGACCGCCGCTCCCGATGACCACGGCCCAGCTCCCCGGCCGCAGCTTGTGCAGCGACCGCTTGATGGCGTGGTACGGCGTGAGCCCGGCGTCGGTGAGCGGAACGGTCGCCACCGGATCGAGGTCGCCGATGGGAACGAGGTGCCGCGCCGAATCCACGATCAGGTATTCCGCGATGGCGCCCGGCGCGCCCAGCCCCGGCGGGAAAATTCCCAGTTCGGCCGCGCGGGAACAGTAGTTCTCGAGACCCTGCGCACAGAACCAGCACACCCCGCATCCCCACGGCCCGTACACCACGACGTTGGTGCCGACGTCGATCCCCTGCACTCCCGCACCCAGTTTCGCGACCCGCCCCGCGCCTTCGTGCCCGAGGGTCAGCGGCAAGGGAAAGCTCAGCATCTCCTTCGGCATGGACATGACGAAGTCGTCGGAATGGCACACGCCCGCGGCGGTGACTTCGAGCAATACCTGACCCGGCCCCGGCTCGGGCGTGGGCACCTCACGCACCTGCGGTTCCGCACCGACTTCGACGTATTGCAGAGCCTTCACAGCGCTTCCTCTCGGTCGGGGACATGACGCGCGAAGAATGTCACCGGCGAACCAATGGCTATCTGACAGCAAACCATAGTGGGCCGGGGAGGTCCATCGGATCCCGTCGCCCGGATTCGGACGATCAGGCCGCGTCGGATTCGATGAGCGACATATCGAGAGCCGGGTCGTCGAGCCGATCTCCGGCGATGATTCGATCCAGGACGGCGGTGACCGTCGAGGCCGAGGCGGGAATGATCGTGGTTCGCGCGCCGGCGTGTGCGAGGTAGCGGCCGTCGCAGGCGATATCGAGCCAGTCCAGGGTTGCGCTGGGGCCTGGGGTCGCGGCGATCGGAGTGCTGTCGATGGTGACCCTGCCACCGCCGATTCGCGGTGCGTCGAGCAACGCCCGGGTGGTCGCGGCATCGTCGGTCCTGGGCCGCTGCCCGCGATGCACCGCCGGCATTGCGTACGAGATGTGTTCGGCCAGTGCGGCATCGGGGCCCGACCACAGGCGTACGGTGCCGCGGTATCCGCCGCGTGCCTTCGAATCCTGCACCGCGAGTACGCTGCGATGTCCCGCCGTGCAGCCGCGCATGCGCACGCTGTGAATAGCGTCCGGGTGGTTGCCGTCGATCGTGACGCGCACCTCCGGCGCGGCGAGGACCCGCAGGGCCGCCGCCAGTTCCCGATCAGCCACGAGCGGCCTTGCCACGGGTGCTTCGGAACCGAGCCACAGCGGTTCGAGATCGTCTCCGATGCGCGCGCCGGCGAGCTCGCCGGGGTCGAGAATCCAATCCATGCTGTAGTCGTTCCTTTCTCGAATCACGGCCTTCGGACGCCACCGTCCCCGCACGACCGTATGGGCGGCAGGTAACGGGGCGACCTCGGCGGGCGTCCCGGGAGCCGGACCCAGCACAGAAATTGACCGGCAAATCGACACCGAAATTCGCGTTCGGCCGGATAGGCCCGCCGCCGGCCGCGCTCCTCACCCCCGCGCGTTGTTACCTCACCGTTGTGAAGTGCCTGGCGACGGCTCGTGCCCGGGCCGGCCCTGCGTGCGCGGTATCAGTCCCCATCCGCGTTGTCACCCGGCGCGTCCTGGTCACCGTCTTCGTGGCGCATCACTCTTTCCCACCACGAGGTGAATGGGCTCGGCTCCGGCCACGAGACATCGGGCCGAGGTCCGGAATCGGAATTCAGATCATGGGTTCGAACGGAACGAGAGCTGCGGTGCTTGTTCACGGTTCTACACACAACGTTTCTTATCTGGGGTGTTACCTAGCGTCCTCTGACACGGACGGCGAGCGAATCACTGAGACCTGTTCACGCGCCGGTTGCCCGATACCCCTCGTTCGAAACAACGAACTTCTTCCTGCGTCGCGACGCCGTGACTTCCGGGCATACGGGCGGCATCCGATCGCGGAACCATGTGGCTGTTGCCGATGCGGTGAAAGCCGCGGGCGACCGACGCACCACAATCACTGCCCGGAGTCCGGGGCCGGACCCAGGCAGCCAACGGCCTGCGGCTCAGGCGGCGGGGTCCAGGACGATCTTCACCGCGCCGTCGGCTTTGCGCTGGAAGATGTCGTACGCATGCGGCGCGTCTGTCAGCGGAAGTCGATGTGTGGCAAAGGTTTCGACACCGAGCGGATCATCGTCGCCCAGTAGCGGCATGATGTCCCCGGCCCAGCGTTTGACGTTGGCCTGCCCCATCCGCAGCTGGATCTGCTTGTCGAACAGCACCCGCATCGGCAGCGGGTCGAGCATTCCGCCGTACACGCCGACCAGGGAGATCGTGCCGCCCCGGCGCACGATGTCGATCGCGAGCAGCAGCGCCGCGAGGCGATCCACTCCGGCGGTGTCGATCATCCTGCGCGCCAGCGCATCCGGTAGTAGCCCGGCCGCGCGCTGGGCCGCCGAGGCGACGGGTGAGCCGTGTGCCTCCATCCCGACCGCGTCGATCACCGCATCGGTGCCACGACCCCGTGTGGCCTCGCGAACGATGTCCGCGATCGAGCCGTCGGCCGCGTTCATGTCGATGACCCGTACCCCGCGCTCAGCCGCTCGAGCCAGCCGCTCGGGGACCCGATCGACGCCGAAAACCTCGATTCCCCGGTGCAGCGCGATCCGGGCGGCCATGTCACCGATCGGCCCGAGACCCAGCACCGTGAGCGAACCACCGTCCGGAACAGCGGCGTACTCGACCGCCTGCCACGCGGTGGGCAGCACATCGGACAGATACAGGAATCGCGTGTCGTGCGGGCCGTGCGGCACCTTGATGTGGGTGAAGTCCGCGTGCGGAACGCGCAGATACTCCGCTTGCCCGCCGGGAACCTGGCCGTACAGCTTCGAGTAGCCGAAAAGCGCTGCTCCACTGCCTTGTTCGCGCACCTGAGTGGTCTCGCACTGGGTCATCAGACCCTCATCGCACATGAAACAGCGACCGCAGCTGATCTGGAAGGGCACCACCACACGATCGCCGACCGCCAGGGTGCCCGCCTCCGTGCCGACTTCCTCCACGACCCCGATCGTCTCGTGCCCCAGCACATCGCCCTCGCTCATGAACGCGCCGAGCACCTCGTACAGATGTAGGTCCGACCCGCAGATCGCGGTCGAGGTGACCCGGATGATCGCATCCGATGGGGACTCGATCATCGGATCGGGGACCAGATCGACCGATACCTTGCGCTTGCCCTGCCACGTGACCGCTCTCATGGGTGCCTCCCGCACATATTCGGATTCGCTTCACACGAGCTGCGCCTACCCGCTGCCTCGATCGCCAATCGGGCAGCGCCCCGCCGGTGCCCGGAACACCGCTGAACGTCGGTGACGCCGATCGGTAGGCGGGAGGACCCGGACCGGAGTGTTTCGCACCCGCGAGCCCGGGCACCCGCGCCGCATGACGTCGTTATGGCTCCCAAGCTGAGCCTGCTGCAGGGAACCCATCTGTCGGAGATCGCCGCCAGACATTCCGACAGCTCCCTGCGCGCGTATCTCGAGGCCAATCGAGCCGGGCAGCGCTGGCTGTTGGAATTCTGCGCCGACCACGACATCGACGTGCAGCGCGAGGCGGCGTTCACCTACGCGGCCGCGCCGGAATCGAGAGCAGTCGTCGAGAGGGAGCTCGCGGCGTGTCGCACGGCGGGTCTGGAAGCCGACTGGGTGGACGAGGTGGAGCTGCCTTTTCCGACGTACGGCGCGGTGCGCGCCGGTGATCAGGCCCAGTTCGACCCGATGACGGTTCTGCACGGATTGGCCGCGCAGGCGCAACGGCACGGCGCGGTGATTTCCGAGAACACCCGCGTCACCGGCATCAGTGGGGACACCGTTCATACCGACCTCGGCGACCTCCACGCCGATTCCGTCGTTCTTGCCACGGGCACACCGATTCTCGACCGCGGCGCGTTCTTCGCCCGCCTCGAGGCACAGCGCTCGTATGCCCTCGCGTTCGAGGTGCCGGGGTCCATCCCCCACGGCATGTACCTGTCCGCGGACAGCCCCACGCGGTCTCTGCGCTCTGCGCCCACCTCCGCGGGCGAACTGCTGCTCGTCGGCGGCAACGGGCATCCGGTCGGCCGCGAACCCGAGACCGGTTCCAAGGTGGACGAACTCATCGAGTGGACTCGAACATACTGGCCTACAGCGCAATTGACACACAGCTGGTCTGCCCAGGACTACTCCTCGATCGATGCGCTGCCGTACGTCGGCCCACTGCTTCCGGGCAGTGACCGCATTCTCGTCGCCACGGGATACGCGAAGTGGGGCATGACGAATGGGGTCGCAGCGGCCCTCGCCCTCACCGGCCGCCTGCTCGGCGCCACCCCCGCGTGGGCGCCCGCGCTCGAGGCATGGCGCCCGAGAGAACTCGCCGGGCTCGTCTCCGCGCTCGCGGCCAACAGCAAGGTCGGGCTCGCCCTGGCCGGCGGCTGGGCGCGCGCGGAGCTCCACACCACCGGCGACGCGCCGCCCGAAGGCACCGGCTATGTCCACCGTGACGGGGTCCGGCCGGTCGCGACCTGCACTGTCGACGGCGATACCTCGACGGTCTCCGCGATCTGCCCGCACCTGTACGGCGTCGTGCGGTGGAACGACGCCGAGAAGTCGTGGGACTGTCCCCTGCACGGCTCGCGCTTCGCCGCCGACGGAAGCGTCCTGGAAGGACCCGCGACGCGGCCGCTGGCGTCCCGAGTGTTCGAGTACTGAGGGCACGGCCCGCCGAGCAGCGCCTCGGCCACCGATCCGACGATGCGGCTCGCGTACCCGGTCACGCTGCCCCGGTAGATCAGCGAGTTCGCGGTCAGCGCAAAATAGGCCGGCAGCCGGGGCCGCACGTGATTGCTCACCCGCACCGCGACGTCGCGGTCCGCGATCCCCACGTGCGCGTGGCAGCCGCACAGCCGAGCAACTCTGCGACTGTCGCCGCAGACGCGTCCATATCCCCGAGATGCCCGATGTGGCAAACCGCCGGCGATCGCTGCCTCGGGTGGACGACCTACCCGAGGACGATCACTCCGCCTCGGGAAGTGCCTGATGTCTGAGATCGGTGAGCGTCCTGCTGAGGATGCGCGAGACCTGCATCTGGGACACGCCCAGCGTCCCGGCTATCTCCAGCTGTGTCATCCCGCGGTAGAAGCGCAGGTGGAGCACGTGGCGGTCGCGTGCGGGTAACCGATCCAGCAACGGCCCGACGCTGAGGGATTCGTCGGTCAGCTGATAGCCGGAGTCGATTTCTCCCAGCGCGTCGGCCACCGAGGCCGTGTGCCGGTCCTCGCTCTCGTCGAAACCGGATTCGAGCGAATCGCAGGAGTAGGCGTTCGCCGCGATCATGGCCTGGGTGACTTCGAGCAGATCCACCCCGAGCTCCATCGCGATCTCGACGGCGGTGGGTGTGCGCGCGTTGCGGTGGGAGAGCTCCTCGATCGCCGATCCCAGCCTGCCCTGAATTTCCTTGGTGCGCCGCGGAACCCGCAGTGCCCAGGACTGGTCGCGGAAGTGGCGCCGCACCTCTCCCATCATGGTGGGTATCGCGAACGCGAGGAACGGGGTCCCGCGATAAGGGTCGTAGCGGTCGACCGAACCGATCAACCCGAGACTCGCGACCTGGAACAGATCGTCGTGGTACTGCCCGCGGCCGGAATACCGGCGGGCGATGTGGTCCGCCAGGGGCAGACAGCGCCGCAGGATCTCCGCCCGCAACCGTGTGTGCTCCGCTGTGTCCGCGGCCGAGTTCGCGAGTTCGAGCAGCAACGGCTCGATGTCGTCGTAGGAATTCGATCCATGCCGCCGCGAAGCGCTGGATAACGTGGGATCGAGAACGTTCTGGTCGGTCATGAGGAGACCTCCGCCCACGGCATCGGATCACCATGGGTTCGCTCGAGAGTTGAACGCGCCCAATCGCCTCGCCGCCCTTCGAGCATCTCAGTTCCCGGGCACGACGGTCAGTACCGCAAACGAACGATGTCACGGTGCGCTGGCCATAAAGCGAACTATCGGGCGGCCCCGGGCCGGGGGTCGCCCGTACGTTGTGCCCCGACGCTCGGCCTCGGGACACACATCGTTCCGGTCAGTAGCCGTGCGCCGAATGCGTGCCGGCCGCGAGGCCACCCGGCCCGTTTCGCACCATGCGGGGCAGGACCAGCCCGAGGGCGACCATGCCCGCGCCGAGGCCCAGGTGCAGCCAGTTGTCGGCGGTGTTGACCGGAACGAAGTTCGCGGCGCTGTCGTGGTCGATGACCAGGCCGTACAACCACAGCGCCAGGTAGACCACTCCGCCGCCGATCAAGAACGAACGCGAGGCCACGGCGGTGCGGGCGGCGAGCACCCCGGCTACGCCGAACAGCAGGTGCACGATGTTGTGCAGGATCGACACCTGGAACAGGCCGAGCAGTTTCGCGTCGGTGTGGTGTCCGGCGAAGGTCAGGGTATCGAAGTCGGTGGTGATGCCCGGAACGAATCCCAGGACGCCGACGACCAGGAATACTGCGCCGACCGCCAGGGAGCCGATCTGCAGGGGTGAGCGGGTTCGAGCACCCACGGGTGCTACGGGTTGCTGACTGTAAGTCATTGCGAGAACTTCACTTTCGAGTCGGGCGATGCCCTTGCATACGCCGCCTCCGTGCTGCGGTCGCGTTCGTCGATGAACGGCCGAACGCCCCGGCACGATCTGTCCGGCATGTGCCCATCAGCGTTGGCACGGGCCGTTTACCCGGCGCCTGTGGCCCCAAACGGCAAGTGGGAATCACGTTCCGCGGTCGTCCGGTTCGACCGCCGCCGCGCACCCGGGCAACGACTGCCGGACCTGCCCCGACTCGGGGCGTACACGGGCTGTCACTCGCGAGAGATGCGCTCCTGCAAAGTATTCAGAATCGAATCGAACGCCTGCACGGTGCCCGGCGGCGCCGAGGGTGCGTGCGAGGAATCCTCGATCAGTTGCGCGGCAAGGGCATCCACCGCGAGACCGGTCTCGCGCGAGCGCCGGCTCAGTATGGCGAACGCGTGGTCGGCATCCACGCCGTACACCCGCATGAGGATGCCTTTGGCCTGTTCGATGACGGCCCGGTCGTCCGTCTCATCATGGCTGTTCGCTTCGGGCACTTGGTTTTCGGACGTCACGGGCTCACCGTCCGAAGCGGGGCGCGATCGATCGGCCAGCGTAGTGTGCGGCGCACGCCCGTACCGCACCCGGTAGGCGACCGCGAAACGGCCGGGATGCGGGAAACCCCAGCCCATCGCCACCTCGCTGACCGTGGAACCGTCACCGGGACTGCGGTTCTCGAGTTCGGCGTGGGCGGCGTTCATGCGCATGTCTCGCAGGTAGGCCATGGGGGTGGTGTCGAACTCGTGGCGGAACGCCAACTGCAGCGCGCGGATCGAAACGTAGCCCGCGGCGGCGATATCGGCGACGTCGACCTCTTCGCGCAGATTGTCGGACATATACGCCACCGCGCGCCGGACCGGCTCGGCGGCCTGCCCCACCGCGGCGAGAATCTCGGCCGGGGTGGGATCACCCGGTAGTACGGCGTCCACACATGCGGCCACGTACGCCGCGCTCTGTTCGGTGAGACCGAGGGACGTCGTCATCGACTCGATGCTGTGCTGATGTGCGATCACCGCGCGCACCACCGCCACCGCGTCCAGATCCGGGGCCGGGCCGTCGTAGTCCGGATCGGTGACCTCCCGCAGGAAGCGTTCGATCAGAGCCGGGTCCCGGCCGTCGAAACTCGACTTCTCCCTCACCTCAGCACCTCCAGCGAACCGCCGACCGCGCTCACGCATCCACCACCGGTATCACCGGCCCGCGCTCGTGGGCAGCGGGCCCAATCCATATTCGCACGATGCCGAGGACCCGGACCACGGCGACCCACCGCCTCTCTCTGCTCCGTCCACGAAGTCGGCCTCCGCCGCGGCGCTTGCACTCACCTTCATCCAGTGCTAAATAATATCTCTACCAGATGGTAGAGATTATCTGGTCGACCAACTAGACAGAATGAGGTTTAGCGCCCACATCCCGGGGCACGGTGTCGGTGACGCCCTCCGCTTGCACCAACAACACCGAAAGTATCGACATGTCAACGGATCACGCACACGAGGCTGCCCGCACGACCAACAGCGGTGACTCCTACGACAACCTCGAACCCGCACTGCGCGAGCTCGCGGGCCTGGCCCCCGACGACCCGGCCCGCGCTCGACTGCGCGCGGAGATCATCGCCCGGGCGCTGCCGCTGGGCGAGCACATCGCGTCCCGCTACAACGCGCGCGGAGTGGAAAGGGAGGATCTCGTCCAGATCGCCGCGTGCGGGGTGGTGCTGGCGGTCGACCGGTTCGACCCGGCCCTGGGTTCACCGTTCCTGGGATTCGCGATTCCGACGGTGATGGGCGAGGTGAAACGGTACTTCCGCGACAGCACCTGGGCGGTGCGGGTACCGCGCCGGATCAAGGAAGTGCGCCAGCAGGTCGCCGCGGCCATCCCGGAACTCGCCCAGCGCCTGGACCGCGAACCCACCGCGCGCGAGCTCGCCGCCCACCTCGACACCGATCTGCACGAGATCACCCAAGCCCTGCTCGCCAACAACGGCTACGCCGCCCAATCGCTCGACGCGCGTACCCCCACCGACGACGGGGACGTGACGCCCGCCATCCCGGCCGACGCGCTGACCATCATCGAGGACGGATACGCGCTGATGGAGGACTCGATCACCATCGGCCCGCTGCTCTCGGCGCTCTCCGCCCAGGAACGCGCGATTCTCCAGATGCGCTTCGGGCGCGATCTGACCCAGGTCCAGATCGGGAAGGCCCTGGGGATCTCGCAGATGCAGGTGTCCCGGATCCTGGCCCGCACCCTGGCCACCCTGCGAGCACAGGCTTTGAACGAAGAGCACGCGACCCAGATCGCCTGACGACGCCCCCGAAGCCGAGCACGCCGGCGCGGGGCGGGCCGCGACGAGAGCGACACCAACCGGGAGGGTGCGTTCGACAACCTGCTGCCAGGGTTGCCCGCGCCGAGCCCGGCCCGGTCGGTCGCCTCAGGCGACGCTCGGACCACCCGCGCCGATCGCGGCGAGACACAGACGGGTGCACGCGGCCGCCAGTTCGGCCGCCGACTGCGTGGGCTCGCGGAGCCAGTCCTCCAGCACCATATTGACCCCGCCGACCACGAACAGCGCACTGCGGCGTACCTCCGCCGGGTCGGACAGGTCCGCGTCGATGAGGTCGGAACCGTAGTGCAGGACCAATTCCGTTATGAGGTCGTGCATTTCGATGCGATATTGCACCAGGGAACCGGCGGTGGCGACGTCGGACACCATGCGGTGCACGTGGCGGTCCCGGGTGAGGAGTTCGAAGAACGCGGTGAGCGCGGCCCGGAGTTTGGGTTCGAGACCACCGGGTGTCACCAGGCTCGTGGCGACCAGCAGCTCTGTCACCTGAGCTCGCACCTCGAGGGCGACTTCGCCGATCAGCGCCTCTCGATTGGGAAAGTGCTCATAGAAGTAGCGCGGGGTGAGCCCCGACGCGGCGCACACCCCGCGCACCGACACCTCGGCGACGCCCGACTCACCCCAGACCTGCCGCCCCGCGGCGAGCAGCTTGCTCCGGCGGTCGGCGCGGCGCGTTTCCGCACTGACTCCGCCGTAGTCACGCACTACATCCGATCTCGACATTGACATCACCATACCGCGAACCTACCTTTGGAACACGGCCGTTATCCAATATGGCCGCGACTCAACGAGGAGTGCTGATGTCCCAGGTCATACCATCGCGTCATCCCGCTGAACCCCTGCCCGTACCGGGGGTCATCCGAGGTTTCGCACTCGCCCTGGGGCTGCGCAGGCCCGACGCCGGCCAGTTCCGTCACCTCGGCGAGTGCCTGACGGTGGGCGACGAGCCCATGGATCAGCTGGTCGAGTGGATGTACTCCGTCGGCATGAGCACCGCCAAGCCGTTGTTCGAGCGGGCGCTGGCCGACGGCATCGCGAGTGTGCAATCGCCGCCGGAGCCACTGCGGGCGTTCTTCGCCGATCTCGAGGCGATCCCCGCCTGGGTCGATCCCGACACCCTCACCCGGGCCGCCCTGGTACTGCGCGGCGGTGGATCGGACGGCATGTACCTCGCGCGCGATGTCTCACTGCTGGGCGGCTACCAGTTCGCCGGATTCAACCAGACCCTTTTGCGGACAGGCGCTTTGGAGAAGGGGTCCAACACCCGTTTCGCCGAAACGATGAAGTGGGCGATGGACGTCATCTCGGCCGACGGTCTGCTACCCGGCACCACCGGGTATCGATCCACGGTGCGGGTCCGGATGATTCACTCGTTCGTGCGCCGGCACGTGGTCGCGATGCCGGACTGGCAACCACAGCTCTGGGGCCTGCCGATCAACCAAACCGATATGGCGGCAACGCTCGTGGGCTCGTTCATCGCCCCGACGACGGGCGGTCTCGGCATGGGGATGCTGCTGCCGCCGTCCGATCTCGACGCGATCGCGCATCTGACCCGCTACACCGGCTGGCTGCTCGGCGTGCGGGAGGAGTTCCTGCCGCACTCGTTCCGCGATGGCGTCCGCGTGCTCTACCACACGATGACGGCCCTCGCGACGCCCGACGAAACCACCAAACAGCTGGCCGCGCCCATGGTCGACGACCCACTGACCTGGAACTACAGCCGGTTCCCGCAGCTGCGCCGGAAGCTGGCGAGATCGGCGCACCTGTCCGTCACCAGCGCCTTCCTGGGCCCTCGCGCCATGCGTGCGCTGGGCCTGCCGAAGGCCGTCCCGCCGTGGTACCCGCTCGTCCGGATTCCCGTGAACATCACCAGATCTGTTACCGCACAGCTGGTTCCCGGCGGCATGGAACGCGCCGCGGCCCGCGGTGAACGCGAGAACGCCACCTTCCTGCGGACCATGACCGACGCCCCGACGACCATCGGCGGCGCGGTCGAGGGCCTCGTCAAAAGCGCATAGGCGATGTGCGCGCGGGCGAACCTTTGTCCGCGCGGCGCTCATCGCGTGGCCGAGGGTCAGTGGCCCATTTGATCGGTCAGCGAAAGCCCTTCCTTGGCCTTGATCCGACGGTGCTCGAGCAGGAGCCAGACCGTCCCGCCCACAATCCCGACCGCACACACGATGGCCCCGATCAGAGCCCAGCCCATGAACCCGTAGGCCGCCGCCGTGAGCGTCGCGCCGAGCGCCGCGATGCCCAGCATCCACAGCAGGATGCCGGGGAAGTTGTAGCCGTCTTCGATGCTTTCACCGGCGTGACTTCGCGTGGTCCGGGCCGTATCGGGAACGCCGTCGGGCGACTGGTCGTGGGTTCCGGGACGGGTCATGACGTGGCTCCTTCGCTGTCGGGTTATTGATGCGATTACCCCGCTCACTCCAGGCAAACGTGAACTTTCGCGCGCAATGGACGGGTACCGCGTCGGATCACCGCTGGAGCGAAGCGCTTGACCCGGACGGATTGCGGGTAGTTCACCGGTACTCAGCGCGACGGCGAGTCGTAAGGAGATGGCCATGAAGGCACCGGGTGCGGCCCCGTTCATTCCGCCCCGCGTCAGCGACCGCGCGGCGGCCCGCACGGATTTCGTGATGGATCCGAAGCGGGCGCGGCCGCGATCAGCGAATTCCGAGCCGGGTGCCTGATGACGACCATGGAACCGGTGACCGTCGGCGTTGAGGAGGAATTCCTGCTGACCGACCCGAGGACGGGCGCGCCGGTCCCGAAGAACACCGCCGTCGCCCGGACCGCGAAGCAATCCGGGGTCGAGTTGCAGCTCGAATTGACCGGTTGCCAGGTGGAAATCAGCACCGGCGTCCATACGGACACGGCGGCGCTGCTCGCCGAACTGGGTTCGCTGCGGCGCGCGGTCGCCGAATGCGCGAAGCGGAACGACGCGCGGTTGCTCGCCGTCGCGGTACCCCCGAGCGTTCCCGAGGAGTTTCCCGTCACCGACACCCCCCGATATCAGCGCATCGCCGATCGGTTCGGGATGCTCGCCCGCGAACAGGGACTGTGCGGCTGCCACGTGCACGCCGGCGTGCCGGACCGCGATACCGCGCTGCGGGTCAGCAACCAGCTGCGCCCGTGGCTCCCGGTGTTTCTGGCGTTGACCGCGAATTCCTCGATCTATCGCGGCGCGGACACCGGGTACGCGAGCTGGCGCAGCATCCTGTGGCATCGCTGGCCCAGCGCGGGTCCCCCGCCGTACTTCGAGTCGGTCGCCGACTACGACGCCCTGGTCGATCTGATGGTCTCCGGCGGCAGCATTCTCGACAGGAAGATGGTGTATTGGGATGTTCGCCCGTCCGAGTCGTACCCCACGATCGAGGTGCGGATCAGCGACGTTCCCGCCACCGTCACCGAGTCGGCGCTGCTCGCCACGCTGATTCGAGCGTCCGTCATGACCGCCCTCGCCGACCTGGACGAGGGCCGGCGGGCACCGGCGGTGCGCGCCGAGGTGCTCCGCGCCGCGTATTGGAACGCCGCGCGCTACGGCCTCGACGGCGCGGGCCTCGATCCCCGCACCCGCCACGTCATTTCCGCGCACGCGCTCGTGAACGGCTTGGTCGAGCACGTGACACCGGCCCTGGAAGCCCTTGGCGCACAGGCGTTCGTACGCGACGCAGTGGCCACGGTCCTGCGCACCGGAAACGGCGCGCAGCGGCAGCGGGCGGTGTTCCGCGAGGGCGGCGACATCTCCCGACTGACCACCGAACTCGAGCACATCACCCTGGAGGGATGCCCGTGATGAGCGGGAATCAGTGCCGCGCTTCACCTTCCACAGCACCCGACCGGCCGCGACCGGACGGGGCGAGGCCGAACGCGAACCTCGCCCCGTCGGTGTAGCCGGTGCCGATCCACCTCTGCCCGGCGCCGAGACCGAGCAGGAGCAGCCTCAGCCGTGCCGGAGCACGGTCAACGTCGCCATGAGCTTGTCCACCGCCGCCGTGCGGGCGAAGGTGGTCAGTTCCAGCACCGCCGGAAGCCGCCGATAGGCCACGGATTTGGCGTAGGTGAACTCTTTCAGGCCGTCCGGGCCGTGAATCCGGCCGAATCCGGAATCGCCGACCCCGCCGAAGGGCAGTGCGGGGACCGCCGCGAACAGATAGACCAGGTTCACGCCGGTCATGCCCGACCGGATGCGGCGCGCCAATTCCTGACCGCGCCGTTTGGCGAACACCGCGGAGCCGAGACCGTAGCGCGAGGCGTTGGTCAGTTCGATCGCCGCGTCCATATCGCGAACCCTGTTGACCGCCAGCGTGGGACCGAAGGTCTCCTCGACCATCGCCGGCGCGTCCTCGGGAACGTCTACGAGAATGGTGGGCTGCACCACGCGGTCACCGACCCCGCTCTGCCCGCCGATGACCGCACGCGCACCCCGGCGCACCGCGTCCGCGATGTGCTCGGCGACCACGCGCGGCTGGGTCGGCATCGTCATCGGCCCGATCGCGGCTTCCGGATCGCTACCCGCGCGCAGGTTTTCGGCCTGTGCGGTCAGGATGGCGAGAAAGTCGTCGTAGACCCGTTCGTGCACGTAGACGCGTTCGGTTCCGATGCAGGCCTGCCCGGCATTGGAGAACCCGCCCCACAGTGCCGCGGCCGCCGCGGCTTTCAGATCCGCGTCCGCGTCGACCAGCAGGACGTCCTTGCCGCCGGCCTCGACCAGCACCGGGGTCAGAGTGTCCGCGCAGGCGCTCAGGACCTTCTTGGCGGTGGCCGTCGAGCCCGTGAACGCGATCTTGTCGACCCCCGAACGGCACAGCGCCGCACCGGTTTCGCCCAATCCCGTCACCAGTTGCAGCACGGGATGCTCGGGGACCACCTGAGCGAACGCGTCCACCAGCCACGCGCCGACGCCCGGGGTGTACTCGCTGGGCTTGAACACGACCGCGTTGCCCGCGGCCAGCGCGTAGGCGATGGATCCCATCGGGGTGAACACCGGGAAGTTCCACGGGCCGATGACACCGATCACGCCCAACGGCAGATACTCCACCGAGGCGCCGAGGTCCACGGCCATGAGACCCGTCGAGACTCGCTTACGCCCCAGTACTTTTCGCGCGTTCTTCGCCGCCCATGCCAGGTGATCCAGCGCCATGACGATCTCGAGCTGCGCGTCCGAGGTCGGCTTGCCGGTTTCGGCATGACTGAGCTCGGCCAGCTGGGGCAGTCGGCGCGCGATGATCCCGCGCCACCGATCCAGGCGCTCGGCGCGTTCGGCGAAGCTCAGCCCGGCCCACCAGGCCGCCGCCGCGCGGGCCCGGGCAACGGTGTCCCGGACCTGCTCCGCGGTGTGCACCGCATGGCTGCCCACACGGTCACCGGTTGCCGGATCGAGCGAATCGAAGGTCACGACGGCCTCGGTGCTCACGAATTCTCCTTGTGCTTCCTGGATTTCGGTCTCGGAGCTCACGAGCGATCACCTCGGATCAGGTCCGCGGCCTTCTCACCGATCATCACGGTCGCGGCATTGGTGTTGCCGCGCGGCACGACCGGCATGACCGAGGCGTCCGCGACGCGCAGGCCCTCGATGCCGTGCACCCGCAGGCGCGGGTCGACCACCGACATCTCGCCGCCGCCCATGGCACAGGTCGACACCGGGTGGTACAGCGTCTGGGTGGCGGCCCGAATGTGTTCGGCCAGTTCCGCGTCCGAGGCCGATTCGACCCGGCCGGGCAGAAACGGCCGGTCGAGCAGGCGCGCGAAGGAGGGTTCGCGGGCGATGTCGAGGACGCGGCGGGCGCCCGCGATCACCGCGGTCATGTCGATCGGATCCTCGAAGTAGGCCGGATCCAATTCCGGCTTCCAGGTGGGGTCCGCGGAGCGCAGGCGCAAACGGCCGCGACTGGCCACGTTCACGAGAGTGACTCCGGCGGTGAACATCTGCCCCACGGGCTCACGGAACCCGTTGTCGTAGAAGCCGCTGGGAGCGACGTGGATCTGAATATCCGGCGCCGCCAGACCGGCCCGGGATTCGAAGAACGCGCCGCCCTCGCCCACATTGGAGGACAGCGGACCGCGCCCGGTCAGCTTCCACTGCATCAGGCGGGCCGGGGTGGAGAAGTCGGCGAGGTCGGAGGTGCCGCGGGTGTGCCAGATGAACGGCGTCACGGGATGATCGTGCAGGTTCTCCCCCACGCCCGGCAGGTCCAGCACCGGGTCGATGCCGTGCTCGCGCAGCTGGGCGGCCGGGCCGATGCCCGAAAGCATCAGCAGCTGTGGGGAATTGATCGCACCGCCGGAGAGCACGACCTCGTGGTCCACGAACACGGTGTGTTCGGTTCCGCGTCGCCGATAGCGCACGCCCACCGCCCGGGTCCCCTCGAGCACCACGCCCGTGACCAGTGCGAAGGTCTCGACCGTCAGGTTGGGCCGGTCGAGCACCGGACGCAGATATCCGTCGGCGGTCGACCAGCGCCGGCCGTTGCGGCAGGTGACCTGGTAGCGGCCCGCGCCGTCCTGTTCGGCACCGTTGAAGTCGGCATTGCGCTTCAACCCGCCGGCCACCGCCGCGTCGATCCACTCGTCGGTCAGCTCGTGGGTGTAGCGCCGGTCCTCCACGTGCAGCGGCCCGGTGGAGCCGTGGTAGCTGTCGTGCAGGCTCGTATTCGTTTCGGCGCGAACGAAGTACGGCAGCACGTCGTCGTAGCCCCAGCCGGTCGCGCCGAAATCGTCACGCCAGGAGTCGAAGTCGGCGCGGTTGCCGCGGATGTAGATCATGGCGTTCATCGACGAACAGCCGCCGAGCGCCTTCATCCGCGGCCAGAACGCGCGGCGGCCGCCCATATGCTTCTGGGCGACGGTCTCGTAGTTCCAGTCCCATTTGGTCTTGAACAGCTGCGGGAACGCGGCCGGAATCTTGATCTCGTCGGCGTCGTCCGTCCCACCCGCCTCGAGCAGCAGCACCGATACCGCAGGATCCTCCGAGAGTCGCGCGGCCAGCACCGCACCCGCACTGCCTGCTCCGACGATCACATAATCAAAGCGTCTTTGCCCGCTCACCCTTGTCCTCGCATTCGCGCCGCCCGCGCCGTGATCCCGATCACAGCCTTCCCTTCGAAGGCTAAAGCCGCCGGTCAACGGATTGACAGGCCCGACCGGGCCGCTTTTTTGATATATTCGGCCAATGCGCACTCCCGTATCGAGGCGCGCGTGAGCGTCCTGACCGCGTTGCGCGCACCCACCAGCGCCCTGCTGATCACCCGCCTCGCCGCCGAACACGGCCTCACCGAATCGGACTGCCTGCGGCACAGCGGCCTGAGCGCCGACCACCTGCGCCGCCCAGGCGCGCTCATCACCGGCGCGCAAGAGATCGCCATCATCACCAATCTGCTCGACGCCCTGCCGGACACACCGGGCCTGGGCTTCGCCGCCGGGCTGCGGTATCACGCCACCGCCCATGGCATCTGGGGCTACGCGCTCATCTCCAGCCGATCACTGCGCGACGCCATCGACGTCGGGCTGCGCTTTCTCGACCTGTCCTATTCGTTCTGCCGTATCACCACCACCGAATCCGGGCGCGACCTGGCACTGGTGATCACCCCGGAGGTCGGCGATCCGCGGGTGGCCCGGTTCGTCGCCGAACGCGACATCGGCATCATCGCCACCCTGCATCGGGATATCACCGGCCCCGAGGCCGAGATGCGGGCCGTTCGGCTGCCCTACCCCCGGCCGCCGACAGCCCGCCGAATAGCTGAAACTCTGTCCCTCACACCGAATTACGGACAGCAGGACTACGCGGCCGTATTCGACGCCGCGACGGTCGACGCGCCCCTCCCGCAGGCCGACCCGTACACCGCCGCCCTGACCACCGATCAGTGCAGCGACCTGCTGAGCCGGCGCCGCGCCCGCACGAGCCTGGCGGGACAGGTCCGCGAGGTCTTGTTCGCCGGCCGGCGCGGAGCCCTGAGCGAGACCGAAACGGCTACCGCCCTGCACCTTTCGACCCGCACGCTCCGCCGGCAGCTGGCAGCGGAAGGACAGTCCTACCGCACACTGCTCGACGAGGGCCGCAGCGCCCTGGCCCGCGAGCTGCTCTCCGGCACCGATCTGCCCACCGCCGCGATCGCGGACCGCCTCGGGTACTCCGAAGCCGCGAGCTTCACCCGGGCGTTCCAACGCTGGACCGGATCCACGCCGCTGCGCTGGCGGCATGCGCAACGGCGGGGTGATATGACACCGCCCGACCCGGCCGCGATCCGCTGAGCGCTCGGCGACACCTTTCGCAGGTGCTCAGCCGAGCTGCTGATCGAACACCTGCGTGCCGCGACCGGTAGCCGGATCCACCGTCACCACACGGAGATTCGCCGCGCTCGGGGTGAGGTCCAGCACCATGAATCCGAGTTTGTCCTGGCTCTCGTACAGCGCCTTGGTGCGGTTGCGACCGCCACTGCCGCTGCTGCCGCTACCGCCCGAGCCCGAGGTCTTCGCGGCCGCGCCCGAGACGATCTGCCGGGTGCCTTTGGTGGCCGTGGTCGGCTCGAGCACCTGAAGCGAGTGATCGTGGCCGGAGAGGATGAAATTGACCCTGCCCAGTACGTGCTGCTCGAAGAACGCCTTGACCGCGACTCCGCTGAAGGGTGCGGGCAGGCCGTCGTAGCTGCCCGCGTTGCCGTGCCCGCCGTTGCTCAGATAGGGGTGGTGGGTGCAGACGATCTTCCACTTGGCGCTCGACGCGGCCAGCGCCCCGTCGAGCCACGCACGCTGCGCGTTCATATACGGCCCGTCGACGCTGAACTGCGGATCCAGCACCGGCGGGATGATCGCCGCGAGCGGGGTCAGGTCCAGGACGAAGAACTCGACGGCGGGATCGATGCGCAGCGAGTAGTACCGGCTGGGCATCCACCAGCGCGGCGAGGACGCGTGGTAGGCGACCTCGAAGTTGCCGCGCGCCAGCCAACTCCCGTCACCGGGAAACACCGAGCTGGTGTCGTGGTTGCCCAGCACCATGGCCCACGGGAAATCCAGTCCCGCGTTGGGGTTTTCGAACTTCGCCGCGAACTGGGGATCCTGCTCGTCGCTGGGCCCGCTGTCGTAGATGTTGTCCCCGAGCCCCACGGCCATCGAAAACGGTTCGCGCGCATGGAATTCGCGGGCCGCGTTGGCAACCGCCAGCTGGGTGGAGGACCCGGTGCCCGCGTCCCCGGTGACCAGGATCCGGGCGCTCCCCGGCCCCGGCAGCGGGAATTTGACGACACCGTCTCCCACCGGCACCGCCTGCGCGGGAGTCAACCCCAGGAGTGATGCCCCCGCCACCACACCGGCGACCCCGGCCGCCCCGGCCAGCAGTTCGCGGCGCCCCATGTTCGGACCGTGGGCGGTGACGTTACGTGCTTGCTGCATATCAGGCAGACCCTTGCGAAGTTGGAGTTCGGTGCTGGTGAAACAGGTTCGACAATCAGACTGGTCGCGCGTCCAGTGCCGAAAGCGAGCTCATAGTACCGAGATGACTCCCGCGTGATCCGCGAATGAACAGATCCGGATCCCCCGCTGAAGCGTTGCCGTTTCAACCGGCACCCGCCGGGACGCCCGCCCCGGTTCCCGTCGCCACTGGCACCCCGCCAGGGCAACTGCCCCGAGGAAGAACAGCGATTCGCATGAGCCCTGGCTTTCCGCCAGCGAATGGTCTCAGGCCTTTTCTTGGGTACCCCCACCAGGGCTCGAACCTGGGACCCGCCGCTTAAAAGGCGGCTGCTCTGCCAACTGAGCTATAGGGGCATCGTCCGGATGGCGAGATCCGAACCCGCGGCTTCCCGCTCCCGGAGCGGGAAATCCGGCCGTACCTATCCGCATCCGATCGACGGCAGCCGAATTGCGTGCTGCCGCTTGCCGGCCCGGCAGGATTCGAACCTGCGACCTCCTGGGCTTCAACCAAGCGCTCTGCCAACTGAGCTACGGACCGTTATCCACCCATCCCGAGAATGGGCCGACTTCGTCAGTCGAAGCGGTGGCCGGATTCGAACCGGCGACCTACGGGTTATGAGCCCGTTGCGCTGAACCATACTGCGCCACACCGCCATAGCGCGCCTTCGCGCACCGCACAGGTGAGAGGAATCGAACCCCTGTTAACGGCTTTGGAAACCGCCGCTCTGCCACTGAGCTACACCCATTCGCATTTCCCGAAGGAATACCGCGGAAAGTTGAGGAGTCGAACCCCCGGGACACGCTGCCCGCCTCCGGTTTTCAAGACCGGCTGACCTCCACAGGCCGGAACTTTCCTTTCCCGCCACCTCGTCGAGTTTGCGGTAGAACAAGATTCGCAGGCCCCTCCCCCACCCGCAACCGAATTACGCTCGCGCACCCTTCACCACCTCGACGCCATTCGCGAGGCGGCTCGGCCGACTATGGTCGGTAGAGCTGTCTTCGAGGGGGGAGTATTCGTGCCGAGTGTGTTCCGGTCCTACATCGACGGTGGCAGGTTCGTGTTCCTCGATCTGAAATCGTTGCCCGGTGATCTGCAAGCCAAGTTGCGGCGGCGAGCCGACGCCGGATACGAGGAGCCGCGTCGACCGACCGACCACGAGCTCGAACAACTGGACTCCGAGATCGCCCAGCTGAACGGGCGGGTGTGGACGGCGCGCCTGGACAACACCGATCCCGGCCGACTTCGGCAGCTGAACGGGCAGTTGCGGGAAGCGCACCTGAAGCGAAAGGCCGCGATCTCCGCTCGAAAACAGCCCTTTCCGAACCGCTTTCGATGGCCGATCACGCTCGCCGTCTTTACCGCCCTGGCAGGATGGGCGGTTCTGGTGTCACAGCTCGGCGATATCCCGCTGCTACTTCTCCTACCTGCGGTGTGCGGAACATCCGAGATCAGTCGGCAGATCTCGCTTCGATTCCCTCGCTCGCTGGTGCTGAGTAAGAGCGAAGCGCTGCTCGTGGAGGAAGCGACACGGAGCATTCCGATATCCGACAAGGATCGGGCGATCACGCTGCTGAAGCACCAGAGGTCACCCAGGAACGCCGCCGATCTGATCGCCGTCGCGTCGTATCTCGCGGAGCTCATCACCGGCAGTGACGCCTGGACCAGCCCCTATCTCGAACCCCACCGGGCGCAGTTCGACGTGAACGAGGAAGTCCGGCAGATCGCGACGAACGCCGCGCGATACGAGGTGATGCTCCAGCGCGTAGACGTCGCGCCGACCGGCTCGACCCCCACCGCCGAATTGGCGAAGTCAGCCCAGAACATCGCCCGGCAACAACTCGACGTCGTCTGGAAGACACTGCGGAAGCGAGTCGCCGCCCTGATCGACTTCGCCTCGCACATCAAGCAGCTCGACACCGAACTACACAACGCCGCACTGGCACGCCAAGCCTTGGACATGGACGACGAGCTGGCCGACCTGATGGCCTCGGCCGCCGCGAACGAACTCGCGACCGGCCAGTTGAGGCACCTCAGCGATCAAACAGCCGGCCTGACCCTAGCGATTCGAGAGCTCGTCGAGCATCTCCACAACGACCTCACCACGTTGCGCGCCCTCGCCCCACGAGACCGCCCCCGAGACACGATGCCCGGCTCCGGCTTCGACCCCGCCTGACCACCGCGGAGCTGACCCAACCGAGGTCAGCAAGCCGTTTCGAACAAGCAACACTCACCCCGCGAAAACCAGTGCGTGGCACACCAACTCGACCGCCGGTGCAGCCGACACCCACTGCCGTACCGACGGAGTCGTGGCCAGGTCGTTGATCGTGTTCAGCGCCGCCTGCACCCGGACCCGAGCGCGGGCGTCATCGGACTCCGTGCCGGTCTGGCGCAGGATCCGCATCCAGGTCGCTATGTAATCGTGTTGGGCGACGCGCGCGCGGTGGCGTTCCTCGTCGGGGAGCTGGTCCACCTCGGAGTTGAGGAGGCGGACCAGGGACGCATTCTCGAACGCGAACTCGCGGTAGCTCGCGATCAGGCGGCCCAGCGCATCGCCGGGGCCGTGGGCGCGGCCGAGTTCGCGTTCCATGTCGGCGCGCAGCAGATCGCCGCCGCGCACGATGGCAGCGGACAGAATCTCGGCCTTGCTGTCGAAATGGTTGTAGAGGCTGGCGCCGGCAATGCCGATCAGGGCGCCGATATCATCGAGACCCACGTCCGAGAAGCCGCGCGCGGCAAAGAGTTCGGTGGCCGCGGCCAGAATCTCCGCGCGTCGCGACGGTGACCAGGACGACGCCGGCAGCGCCGGGACCCGCGTGTCGAACGCGGGAATCGCGGTCGCCGCGGTATCCCGTAGCAGGCTCGCGAGCAGTTCCGGATCCACCTCGACCGCGTGGAACGAGACGCTGGTCGCGACGCCGAGCACGGCCCACGCGAGGAAATCAGCCTGTGCCGCATCGACTTCGGGGCGATCGCGCCGCACGATCTCGGCCAGATCCCGCCCGATATCGCGCAGCGTGCCGCGAATCTCCTGCCGGGCTTCCCCGGTCAGATGCCGGGCCTCGCGATGCCAGAGCACCCCGATCGCGCGCCGCTCGATCATGACCTCGGCCAGCAGCGCCGCCGAGTCCGAGAGTGCACTGCCCCGCGCATCGCCGAGTACCCGCTGCACGGCCGTGAGCCCTTCGGTCACAACGGCTTCCAGCAATTCGTTCTTGTTGCGGAAATGCCGGTACAGCGCGGCGGGGCTGACGGCGACCGCCTCGGCGATATCCTTCATCGACACCCGGGAGTACCCGCGCCGGTAGAAGAGCTCCGCGGCGGCGGCCAGCACGAGTTCCCGGCGGTTGGCCGGGCGCGTCCCACGCACCGGACGGGTCACGATCAGCACCTCTCCTCGAACTCTCGGTAGATCGGTTCGCCCTCGGCGAATGATCGCGCACTCGAGGATATCGCCGCGCCCGGGTCAGCATCGCGGCCGCCGGGCTCAGCGCACTCCGAGCGGCGATCGCGACCCCCGTCAGATGTTGAAACCGCCCCCGCACACCACGGTCTGAGCACTGATGTAATCCGACTCCGGAATGCAGAACAGATAGACCGACCCGGCCGCCTCGGCGGGAGTTCCCGCGCGACCCAGCGGAATGCCCTTCTCCATCGTGGACAGCAACTCGGCGTTCACGCCCACCCTGATCTGATTGCCGGCGACATCGATCGTGCCGCCCGAATCGGCCGACGCCTCGGTGAGGCGCGTCTTGATCAGGCCGAAGGCGACCGTGTTGACGGTGACGTTGTACCGGCCCCATTCTTTGGCCAGAGTCTTGGTGAGCCCGGTGACACCGGCCTTGGCAGCCGCGTAATTCGCCTGTCCCGCATTGCCGCCCAGGCCCGCGACCGAGGAGATGTTCACGACCTTGCGCGCGTGCACCGGCTCCCCCGCCGCCCGCGCCTGCTTCACCAATCCGGAGATGACCGGCTGTGCCGCGCGCAGAATCCGGAACGGCGCCTTGAGGTGTACGTCGAGAATGGCATCCCACTGCTCGTCGGTCATCTTCTGGATGACCGAATCCCAGGTGTAGCCGGCATTGTTGACGATGATGTCGAGCCCGCCGAAGCTGTCGACGGCGGTCTGCACGAAACGTTCGCCGAAGTCGGCATCGGTCACGCTCCCGACACAGGCCACCGCCCGGCCGCCCGCGGATTCGATGGCTGCGACGGTGTCCTTGGCGGGCTCGGCATCGAGATCGTTGACCACGACCGCCGCGCCGTCCGAGGCGAGTTTGAGCGCGATCTCACGCCCGATCCCGCGACCGGAGCCGGAGACGATGGCGATCTTGCCGTCCAGTTTTCCCATGAGCTGCAGGTCCTTTCAGACCGCGACGAGCGCGGTGCCGGTGAGGGTGAGAGTGCCGTCGGCGAGTGTGACGGCGAGTTCGAGAGTGGCGAGCGTCGTCCCATCGACGATCTCCACCGCGGTGACCGTGCCGGTCGCGGTGGGCCGGGCGAGAACGGGTGTCTTGGCGGCGAATCGCACGGCGTACGAGCGGATCGCTTCGGGGGCAACCCAATTCGTCAGCAGCCTGCCCAGGTACGCCATGGACAGCATGCCGTGGGCGAAGACATCGTCCAGCCCCGCGGACTCGGCCACATCGAGATCGATGTGAATCTGATTATGATCGCCGGAAGCGCCCGCGAACAGGGCCAGCGTGGCGCGCGAGATCGGATCGATCTCGATCGGCGGCAGCGTGTGGCCGACTTCGAGCGGTGCGATCACGGCCGCACCTCCGGATTCTGCACGACGAGAACCGAAGTCAGATCGGCGACCGCGGCACCATCCGCCCGCGTGACAGCCGCCTGTTTGACGATGAACTCGAGCGCGCCGTTCTTCTTGGTGTAGACATCACCGATGGTGGGCCGCACCGTGAGCACATCACCCGCGTGAGCGAGCGAGTGGTAGGTGAAGCGCTGTTCACCGTGCAGCACGCGGCGCAGGTCGACTCCGATCTCGGCCAGCCACGCGAACGGGTCGGACTGTTCGAGTTCGATGGCGAACAGGAAGGTCGGAGGCACCGGGAGGGTAGCGTGCCCGGCCGCAGCCGCGACGGCGGCATCGGTGAAGACCGGATTGATCTCGCCGATCGCCTTGGCGAAGAAGCGAAGCCGGCCGGCATCCACGGTGAGTTCGGTCGGGGGCAGTGCGGTGCCGATGATGGCCGGGTCGACAGCCATGCTCAGCCAACCTTCTCGTACAGCGTGACCACGGCCGCCCCACCGAGGCCGATATTGTGCTGCAGAGCCAGGCGCACGTCCTCGACCTGACGAGCCTCCGCCTGCCCGCGCAACTGCCAGACGAGTTCAGCGCACTGCGCCAGTCCGGTCGCGCCGAGCGGATGCCCCTTGGACAGCAGACCACCCGACGGATTGGTCACCACGCGACCGCCGTAGGTGTTATCGCCATCGGCGATGAACTTCTCCGCCGTACCCTCGGGCGTGAGGCCGAGCGCCTCGTAGGTGAGCAGTTCATTCGTGGTGAAGCAGTCGTGCAATTCGACCACCCGGATATCGCGGGGATCCACGCCTGCCTGTTCGTACACCTGTTGTGCGGCAGCACGACTCATATCCGAGCCGACAATCGTCATCATCGAATTGCCGGTGAAAGTGCCCGCACCGTCGGTGGTCATGGCCTGAGCCTTGATCGCCACATCGGACCGCAGTCCATGCCTGCGCGCGTAGTCGGCACTCACCAGCACCGCGGCCGCCGCACCGCAGGTCGGCGGACAGCACTGCAACCGAGTGAGCGGACCGTAGATCGGCGGCGAGGCGAGCACCTCCTCGACAGTGACCCGATCGCGAAACACCGCGTACGGATTATTCGCCGCGTGCTTGCGCGCTTTCACCGCGATCTGCGCGAAGACCTTCGAATCCATCCCGTACTTTTCGCAGTACTCTCGGCCCGCACCGCCGAAATACTGTGCGGCGAAGGGTGCATCGCTATTGCCCTGAATGCCCTCGACCACCGTGTTGAAGCTGTCGAACGGCGTCGGCCGATCGGTATAGCCCATCGCCAGCGCACCGCGCTGCATCTGCTCGAACCCGACCGCGAGCACCACGTCGGCCACTCCATGCTCGATGGCCTGGCGCGCAAGGAACAGGGCCGACGAGCCTGTCGAGCAATTGTTGTTGACGTTCATCACCGGGATACCGGTGGTCCCTACGCGGTACAGGGCCGCCTGGCCCGCGGTGGAATCGCCGTACACGTATCCCGCGTATGCCTGCTGCACGGCGTTGTAGTCGATCCCGGCATCCGTCAGCGCGGATCTGATCGCTTGCTCGGCCATGAGGTCGTAGGTCTGGCTTTGGCGCGGTGTGGTGAACGGGATCATTCCGACACCGGCGACGATGACAGTGGTCATGGCTGGCTCTGTAACTGTTCATGGTTCACTTAGCGGACGTTACGGCATGTGGCCGTAGGAGCCAAGGGTTCCTCGAACGGAGGCTATGGCTTATTGGTGTTTACTTGATCAACAGATGGGCGTCGATCGTGGCAGCGTGGGGTCGTGGTGCTGGAGACAGCCGACGGGGGTAGCGACTTTGCGGATGCGCGGCCAGTACCTGAGGGATCGCAGCGTTGAGAACTGGTTGGGTTGACGAACGACTAGATAACGAGAACCAGCGGAGTACAGAGGGGAGGTCGGGCTACGGTTCCGGCCCTCCCGAGGCAAAGCAGCCTGGATAACGGAATACCAGCGGGGACCGGTTCGGAGCCTCGACGGCGGTACCAGCCCTACCGGGCCGATAAGAGGGATCCACCACCAGCGGGGGTACGAGCAACCCTCGAATCGACTACCGCTCACCACAATCACCCTCTGAAGCAGTACCAGCATTCAACGATGACGGATCTTTGTCTGTAGGTCTCGAGAAGGTTCCCACGGCCATCCAGCCAGGCTGGAAGGGCGAACAGGCTCCCAGCTGGGGAGCCGAAGTCGGGTACGGCAGGCGAGGTAACCAGCACTGCCGCGTTGTTCTTGCTTGTTCTCCCGAACCCCGCCGGAAGATGAAGGGTGCGTGCGGGTCTCGGCTACGTCGGCCACTGGAATGAACACCAACGCCGCTCTTGCGTTGTGGGCTTTTGCTCCGGCTGGAGGCAGTGCTCTAGCAGAGTCGCCGCGCCGGGATACCCGGGATCCCCGAGGGGCCGCGCACTTGCGGGTGATGACGGAAGTTCACGCGCGGTCTGCGAGCGGGGTCGATATGCGGTGGCGGAATCCACCCGGTCTTGCCCGGATGCTCCGACTCTTCCGGCATGACGATCGTTTTCCAGCCGTTCGGACCAGAATTGACCTGGGCGTGGCAGGCATCGCACGCGAATGTCAGGTTCTCGATGTCCGTTTCGCCGCCATCAGCCCACTCTGTGATGTGGTGGACCGCCGAGCGGGTGGCTGGGGCGTCGCATCCGGGGCGGGTGCACCCGCGCTCGACCGCGGTGAGTGCCAGGCGCTGTTCTACCGAGGCGAGGCGTTGACCACGGGAGAGGTGCAGGGGGCGTCCGTTGGCATCCACGATCACCAGGTACGGGGTGGACCGCGCGGCCAACGTGATCGCTTCGGTGATCGAGAGCGTGCCACCGGTATTCGTGGTAGCGAGCCCGGTCCGCTGCTCGAGATCGGTCAACCGCATGGTCACCACGGTCGAGACCGGCAGCCCCCGGTGATACCCGAGCTTGGTGGGTCCCATGTCCGGCTGCAGGAACCGCAGCAACGCATCGTGATTGCGCTGGGCTTCGCTGCGGTGATCACGCTTGGCAGCAGCCCGCAACACGTTCCGCGCGGCGACGGTCGCAGCATCGGCCTCGCTGTCGTCGGCGTCGATTTCGGTATCGATCCCGAGTTGCGCAGTGGTGTGCGGGCTTTCGGGATCATCAGGGTTGCACATGCCGGGTCGCGCGAATTTGGCGAACATCGGCAGGAACACCGCACCCAACTCCGGAGTGAGCAACCCCGAGATCGGGAACATCCCATCCGCGCGTTGACGGCCGATGCAGATCCCGCGCATCCGTTGCCGATCCCGATCAGCGATCAACGACCCATCCGGGTCGATATGGGCCAGGGCCCGGACCCCGAGGGTCGTCACACCCTTGGGGTCACCGATGCGGGCGTAGTCGGTCAAAGATTGTTCGGTGAAGTCTTTGACTTCCGCGCTCGCGCGTTCGGGAATCCGGTCCAGGACCTTCACGATCGCTTGCACGTGCTCGGCGGAGATCTCTCCCGCGCGCTGGGCGGCGGCGATGTGGGGGAATACCGGTGGCCGCTGGAACGACCCTTCGGACACGGTCGACAGCCGGTCGGCGTTGCGCACTCGAGCCGCGGCATCGAAATGGGACAGCCGCAAGGTCTGTTGCAGGAACACGATCAGACTCTTCACTCCGGCCTGCGTGTTCAACCCCCGCACACCGCATTCGAGGACGAAGCGTTGCTTAACCGCTTCGAGCATGCGGAAACTGGTCTCGAGTTCCTGCATCTTCTCGATGAACTCGGCATCGGGCAACGAGAACAGAGGAGATTCGAGCAGGTTCTCCACAATGGCAGCGTGTGCGGTGACACTCTGCGCGATCGTGGTTTCCCCTCCCGAATTCATACCCCCATTCTACTCCTCAATAGCAAACAGATATAGCCCAATTCAATTGTGATACAACAATATTCAGACCCAACTACAGTTCAGAACCCCGCCGGAATCGACCCCGCCGAAACACCGCGCGCACCCGCTCCCGCCAGCCGCCCTCGGGTTCCGTTGCGGGCAAATCGCTTTCGATCGCAGCCTCGGCCACCGCCGCCTCCGCGAAGCGCGCGTGCAACTGGTCACGAACCTGATCCGGCGTATAGGCGCGGCGTCGCCGTTCGGCGCGCACAACGACCACACCGGTGGCGACCACACCGGCCGCGCCTGCCAATCCCACTGCCTTCCACCACCTCATACCGCATAGGCTACGGGCATGAGCGATCAGGGCATCAGCCTGGACCGAGCACTAGAGCTCACCAGAACCGGCGACATCTGGCTCTTTCGCGGGCATTCGGCCGCCGACCGGGCGATTCGCATGACCACCAACAGCCCCGTCAACCATGTCGGCATGTCCGTGGTGATCGACGACCTGCCCGCCCTGATCTGGCACGCGGAACTCGGGCGCTCACTGCCGGACATGTGGTCCGGCAACACCCATCGCGGCGTTCAGCTGCACAATCTGCGGGACGCCGTCATGGTGTGGGCCGAACGCTACGAACAGCGCGCCTGGTTCCGCCAGCTCGACCACCCGGTCACCCCGGAGATGGAAGCCAAACTGCTGCGCACCATCGCGCGCCTGGACGGCACCCCCTTCCCGTCCACGGCCGCCCTGGCGGGCCGCTGGTTCCGCGGCCGCGGCGCGCGCCTGCCCTGGCGCAAGTCCGACCGGGCCACCACCCGCGAGCTCGAAAGCGCCTATTGCGCCGAGGTGGTCGCGGTCACCTACCAGGAGATGGGCCTGCTCCCCACGAACCGCAAATCCAATTGGTATGACCCGGGCCGCTTCTGGAGCGGCGACGGCCTCGAACTGTCGGGCGGCTACGCCCTCGGCGGCGAGATCGCCATCAAGACCTAGCGGACACGCGCCGACCTGACGGGACCGTGATCGTTTCGGGCCTACGCTCGTGCCGGGGACCCCGATCGACGAAGGGAACGCGATGCGCAGCGCCGATCTGATCTTCAGCGGTGGGTCGATCATCACGGCCGACGACGGCGGGCCCGCCGAGCCCTCCCATCTGGCGGTCTCGGATGGCCGGATCATCGCCGTCGGGTCGGACGAGGTGCTCGGGCACCGGGGACCCGACACCGAGATGATCGATCTCGCCGGGCGCTGCCTCATGCCGGGTTTCGTTGAGGCGCATACGCATCCGACGCAGGACCAGACGCTGTATCTCGACTGCGTGGTCGACATCCGGCCGGTCACCACCTGTCCCACCGCCGCCGACGTGGACCGGGCGATCAAGCGCGCGCTCGACGTCGCGCCGGCGGGCGAGCCGCTGGTGTTCTACGGCCTGGACGTGCTGTTGCAGACCGGCTACCCGACGCCGACCCTCGAGTGGCTGGACCGGATCGGTCCCGACCGGCCGATCATCATCTGGCAGAACTCCGGGCACCAGGCCTGGGCCAATACGGCGGCGTTGCGCAACGCCGGGCTCACCGACGCCACCCCCGATCCGATCGGCGGCAGTTTCGAGCGTGACACCGACGGTCACCTCACCGGCACCGTGTACGAGGCTCCCGGCGTGGAGGCGGTCGTCGCGCCGATCCTGTTCGCGGCGCTGCGGGGTCCCGAAGCGCTCGCGAAGCAGCATGCGGCGCTGGCCGCACAGGGCGTGACCATGTGCAGCGACATGGCGTTCTCCCCCGCGATGCGCCCGCTGGTGGCGGCGCTGTACGAGCAGAACCTGGCCAGGGTCCGCATGCGGGTGTACGAAACATCAACGCCCGCTTTGACAACCGACTATCCGCTGGCGAACGGGGACGACCTCTTCCAGCAGATCGGCATCAAGATCTGGGTCGACGGATCGCCCTGGGTCGGCAACATCGACACCTCGTTCCCGTATCTGAACACCCCGGCCACCGCGGCGCTCGGCCTCGGGCACGATCATCGCGGGCACGCGAACTACACCGAAGCCCAGCTCGCCGAGATCGTCGGCGCCTACTACCCGAGGGGCTGGCAGATCGCCTGTCATGTCCACGGCGACAACGGCGTCGACAAGATTCTCGACGCCTACGAGCGGGCCCTGCGCGCGCATCCGCGCCCCGATCACCGCCTGCGCCTCGAACACTGCGGCGCGATGACCGCGGCCCAGTTCCAGCGGGCCGCGCGCATGGGTGTCACCTGCAGCCTGTTCGTCGATCACCTCTACTACTGGGGCGACGTGCTCGCGGACGACCTGTTCGGCGCGGACAAGGGCGGTCACTGGGTTCGCACCAAATCCGCCCTCGACGCCGGGATGCGCGTTTCCTTCCACAACGACAGCCCCGTGACCCGGGAAGAGCCGCTGCGCAACATGTCCGCAGCCGTCACCCGCACCTCCCGTACGGGCCGCGTGCTGGCGCCGGAGGAACGCATCACCGTCGAGCAGGCCATCCGAGCCCAGACGATCGACGCTGCCTGGCAGTTGTTCGCGGACGACATCACCGGCTCCCTGACCCCCGGGAAGTACGCGGACCTGGTGATCCTCGATCGCGATCCCCGCCACGTCGACCCGCTGGACCTGCCCGGCATCGATGTCCACGCCACCTATCTCGCCGGGCAGCCGACCTACCGGCGCTGATCGCCCCGCGCGAGGCACGCCTACGGCCGCCGGCAGAAGCTCCGCGCCACCAGCCCGGCTCGCAGATAGCTGAGCCCGATGGGGGCGACGGGATCGAACCCGGTCAGCGCGCCGACGCGTTTGAGGCGGTAGTCGACGGTGTTGACGTGGACGTTCAGCGTGCGGGCCATCCGTTTTCGATTGCCGTCGGTGTCGATGTGCAGGCGCAGTGTTTCCAGCAGTTCGGGCTGGGAGTCCAGGGGGTCGAGCAGGCGGCCCAGGTGATCCAGGGCCGGTCCGGGGCGGGTCAGCTGGAACTCCAGGGCGATGTCGGGGAATCGGTAGAGACCGGCCCGGTAGCGCAGGCGCTGCACCAGCTGCAAGAGCTGATGGGCGTGCCGGGCGGCGGCGGGCACATCCGGCGCGGCGCTGGGGACCGTGGTCGCGTGGATCGGTATCCGCGCGGCGGCGGCCAGGTAGCCGATCAGTTCGTCGAGGCGATCGTCGGGCACCCGCGTGCAGGGAACGAGCAGCGTCCCGCCGCCGGTTCCCAACGAGGACAGCACTTCCGGACCGAAGCGCAGTGCGAGCGCGTCCCGGAGCCGGCGCGGTGCGCTGTCCGTCGCGGCGGTTTCGGAGTGGGACTCGTCCGGGTGACTGCCCGGGGCCAGTGCGAGCACGTGATAGTGCTCCGCGACCGCCAGGCCGGAGACATCCAGGGGCGCAACGGCTCCCGCGGTCAGCAGCACCGAGGTCAGCGATCGGGTCGCGGCCGTGTGATGGCCGATGACGTGGCGGTATTCGTCGATGTACGCCGCGGCCACGATGGCCGTGATGGTGTCCAGCACATCCAGCAGACTGCGACCGATCCGGCCGGCATCGTCCGCGCCTTGCGCGGCCGCGTAGGTCAGCAGCACGTCGGAGCAGAGCCGAATCCCGCGGTGCACGGCCCGATGCACGACCTCGGCGGGGACGCCGTCGCGTGCGAGACCGGCTGCGGCCGAAGCAATCCGGCCGCGATCATAGCCGGTGTCGTCGCCGTTCATCAGACCGCGGGCGAGCCGCACGCAGATGCCGGCGATAGACAGTTCCGCCCGCTCGGCATCCGCTTCGGGGGTGTGCGGGCCCGCCTGCGCGCGGCCTTCGGCGCCGAGCCGCCGCGACAGCGTTCGAGGATCCCCGAGTATCTCGGCCGCGGTCCGGCCCGATACCCGTAACGGGCGCGAAGTCTCCGCAGGCATGGTCCCTCTTCCTGCTCCGACGTTCCTGGACACCAGCGTCTGAGAACTAGTGGTTTCACACTGTAGCGCCGCCCCGTATCGCGCGACACGAAATTCCGAAGGTCTCGAACGCGTCGCGGGACGCCCGCGCTCCGGCGCGCCAACCCCCTACGCCCAGGCAAGTAGCCACAAATTCGCTAACGTTCCCGATCGTGGCGGAGACTGCTTCCAAACGACGCGGGTTGCCCTATGTACTGGCAGCTGTCGGCGTGCTGTGCGCGATTGCCATTGGTGCGCTCGCCTACGCGAACGAGCGGGGTACCCGGGAAGTCACCTCCGAGGTCGGGGCCGAGCAGGTCGGTGACGGGGTGCACCTGGAGTTCGGTGCGCAGCGGATCGAGGCACAGCGGCGGGAAGTGGTGACCCAGTTGCGGGTCGTGCCGTGGGGAGCGCTGGCCACCGACCAGGACCAGACGATTCCCGCGAAGAACATCGTGGTCGAGTTGCCGCTGGCGACCACGACGCGAATGGAGCTGCCCGCCGGTGACCGGATCGCGGTCAAGGAGGTGCGGCTGCCACTCTCGGACGGGGTGATCTCGGACTACCCGTTCGACCGGTACACCGTGCAGCTGCTCGCCGAGGTGACCGTCGACGGAGCGGACATTCCGATGTCGGTGTCCTACACCGACTATGACCCCTTCTACCTCAGTCGTGTCACCGAGGAACAGGTGGACGCGGGCGTCGCGTACGCGGAGATCAAGGTCAAGCGCTCGCGGGGCACGTTCATCCTGGCCTGGTTCCAGCTGCTGGTCATGTGGTTGCTGTCGCTGTCCGTCCTGGCCGGCGCGCTCTACATCGTGCGCCATCGCCTCGGCCTGCCCTGGCCGGCCCTGGGCTGGATGGCCGCGACCCTGTTCGCCCTGGTCGGTTTCCGCAACGCCGCACCCGGCACGCCACCGGTGGGCTCGCTGATCGACTACTGCGCGTTCTTCTGGGCCGAGGCGATCGTCGCGTTCTCCATCGCCCTGGTGACCTGGAAGGGCGTGCGAGTCACCGGCTGAGAGCGCGCGTTTCGGCACTCATCGAGTGTTTCCGGCCGCCTGCCGTTGCGGTTCGGCCGAAATCCCCTCGCTGCCACCGAATCCCGATTCGACCGCGTCCACCAGGCCCAGGGTCGAGAGCGGGCGCGGGGTGAAGAGATTGGTGAGGTAGGACAGGGTGATGGCCCAGCGGTTGACGCCCCGGGACACCGCCAGGGTGTGGTAGGCGCGGGTGACCGCCTTGGCCGGCAGGCCCGACAGCCGCACGCCGAGGGGGTTGGCCACCGCGAAGCGCGGGCCGAGATCCACGACCAGGCCCAGGTCGCGGTGTTTGTAGCGGGTGCCGGTGCCGACGCCCAGGCTCGCCGCGACGTTTCGAGCCAGGACGCTGCCCTGGCGGGTGGCGTGCTGGGCGGTCGGCGGAGTGATCTTGCCCGGCACGACGAGGTCGGGTACGGCCGCGGCGTCACCGCCGGCGAAGATGTCGGGGTGACCGGGCACCCGCAGCGTGGGGTCCACAACGAGCCGGCCGCGTTCCATCGGCAGCTTCAGGCCGGTGAGGACCGGGGCGCCGGTCACCCCGGTCACCCACGCGACAGTGCGGGTGGGAACGACCGTGCCGTCGGTGAGCACCACTCGCTCGTCGGTGACCTCATCCAGCGTGGTCTCCAAGCGGATGTCGATCCCGCGGTCGCGCAGGACCTGTAATGCCTTCTCCCCCAGCCGTTCACCTACTTCGGGCATGACCCGGTCCGCGGTGTCCAGCAGCAGGAACCGAACATCGGCGGGGTCGAGGCCGCGGCGCGCGGTATAGGCGTCGGCCAGTGCGCGCAGTTGCGCGACGAGTTCGGTTCCGGCATAGGAGGCTCCGACGACCACGACGGTGCGACGGCCCTCGCGCACGCCGGGGTCGTCCTCGTTGTCGGCCTCCACGAGCTGACGCAGGAAGTGCTCGCGCAGGTACACCGCCTCGGCGATGGTCTTGAGCCCGCGCGCGTGCTCCGCCAGGCCCGGCACATCGAACAGGCGCGTCACCGAGCCCGGGGTCAACACCAGCCTGTCCCAGGACAACTCGACGGGCCCTTCGCTATCCCGTTGCACGGTCAGGGTTTTCGAGTCCGGGTCGATCGTGTCGACCTTGCCGATCACCAGCGTGACCTTCGGCAGCGTGTCGACCAGGGAGATGGCGACGAACCGCGGGTCGATCAGCCCACCGGCGACGTCCGGCAGCAACGGCGTGTACAGGTGATAGTCGGTCGGCGAGACCAGCACGATCTCCACGTCCCGCCCGGACCGGCCCAGGATTCGGCACAGCTTCCTGGCACAGGTGAATCCCGCGAATCCGCTCCCGACGATCACCACGCGCTGCCGGCCCGCACTGTTCTCGACTGTCACTGCGCCACCTCGTTGGTCTCGGGGGTTTCCTCGGCGTTTCCCCGCACACCCGGCTCGAAACCCCGCCGCCGCGATGCGGTGACGATCGGCACACCGCCGAATGCGGGGGGACCCGCCGAGACGAGCGCTGACCCGGGAACCGCCCGCCGATCAGTCGGGCAGGTGATCCTGGATCCAGGTGCTGAAGTGCCCGACCCGGGTGTAGGCGGCGTGGGTGGTGAATTCGTGACCGCAGGGCATCCCGTTGGAGGTGACGCCGACGACCTGGGGGCGCGGGGCGCCGGGCGGGGTATAGAGCATCGGGCCGCCGCTGTCGCCGATACAGGGGCGGGCGGTACCGGCGCCGGAGATACAGACGATGTCGCCCAGCAGGCCCAGCACGGCCGCGGGCACCAGGCAGTGCGCGCGGGGAATGATCAGCGCCGTGCCCACTTGCAGTGTGGGACTTTGGGATCCGTTGGGTTCGGTCGCGCCCCACCCGGCGATGACGGCGAAATCGCCGATGGCCGGATCCTGGCCCTGCGGGGGCAGGTCGGCGGGCTGCGCCGTGGGACCGAACACGATGGGCTCGGCCAGGGTGAGGACGGCGATGTCGCCGAGGCCGAGCATCGGGTTGAACCCTTCGTTCACCGCCGCGTCCGAGACCTCGATCGGGGTGCCCGCGCCGGTGTCGGTCGAGCCGTACAGGATGCCCAGGTTCGTCGGCCGTTCGACGCCGATCAGGCAGTGCGCGGCGGTCAGCACGGCGCGCGGGGTGAGAATCGTGCCATTGCAGGGACTGAGCGCGCCGGTGATCTGCACGACGGAATGGACTTCCCCGGCGGCCGCGGGGTGCCCGCCCGCTATGGCGGAGGCGGGGGTGCAGGGCGCGAGGGCTATCGCCGCGACGGCGACGCAACCGGCCCAGGGAATTGCTCGTCGGTACCCGGCTGTGTTTCGAAGGGGCATGGCCTGCTCCTACGGGTGCGATGCAACAGGGACTCGGGAGGTTTTCGCCAACGGGCTGACCAACTGTTGCGCGGCGTCCGGTGAACATGTCTCGGGCCGATGGACGCTGCCGAAAGAATCCTATATGTGGCGCACGGCACAATGGCGCAGCTTCCACCCCTCGGCGTGCCCGAATTCGCGGTCGTGAATTGCGCTGACGTGCGGATATTCGGACGTCTGTCAGTATGGAGGGGATGAAATCTCCCGAGCGATCCCCGGCCCCCGACGTCGAAGCCGACGGCTCGGGCGCGGTACGGATAGACGAGCTTCGCGTACTGCACGGGCAGTTCGTCGACTTCATGCTCGATTACAAATTCGCGATCGACGAGATCACCACGAAGTTCAATATCCTGCGTGAGGATCTGCACAATTCGAACGAGTACAACCCGATCGAGCACATCAACTCGCGGCTGAAGTCACCCGAGAGCGTGCTGGAGAAGGTGCAGCGCAAGAAGTACCCGATGAACCTGGCCAGCATCCGGGAGAACGTCCTGGACATCGCCGGTGTCCGCGTGGTCTGCAGCTTCATCTCCGACATCGCCGCGGTCCGGGACATGATCGCCGGTCAGGAGGATGTGACGGTCCTCGACGAACGCGATTACATCACCCATCGCAAGCCGAACGGCTATCAGAGCCTGCACCTGATCGTCTCGATCCCGGTGTTCCGCGTCGATCGCACGGTCCGCGTTCCCGTCGAGATCCAGATTCGCACGATCGCCATGGATTTCTGGGCCAGCCTGGAACACAAGATCTACTACAAATATCGCGGCCAGGTCCCCCCGAACCTCCTCGCCGAACTGACCCGGGCCGCCGAGGCCGCCAATCAGCTCGACGAGAAAATGGAGTCCCTGCACCGCCTGGTGGACCACAATGGCCACCGCGCCCCCATCTCCGAACGCCAGGGCGGTCTCGATTTCAGCGCCCTCTACGAAAACCTGCTCGCCGAGGACTGACCGCACGACGTTCGCCGGGAAAACACATTCGACACCCGTGGCAGGATGGGCACAATGAGCGCCCGTTTCTTGAATATCGATGTGGAAGTGCGAGATACGGCCGATCCGACGGCCCTGCGTACCGCCTTCGGGGCCGATATCTCCGTCCTGCACGTCGGCACGGACGCCGACGGCCTGTTCCTGTTCACGTTCGAAGCGATCCTGGCGGACACCGACGATCCCGCCGTCGTCGCCGAGGCGCTGTGCACGGTGATCGAAGGCCTCGACGCCCCGGCGCGCGCCCACTGGCACGCGGTCCGGGACCGGGTCTTCGATCTCGGCTACGAAGCCGAACTGACCGGCCCGGTCTCCTCCCCCGTGTTCTCCCCGTCCCTCCTGCGCCGCCTGGCCGACCTCGACGTCCGCCTCGCGATCTCGATCTACGTCCCACAACTCCGCCCGGACAGCGCCCCCGATCTGCTGGCTCCCGGCGCGAATTGCTGACCGGCCGACCATGTTTCATGGTCCGCGCACGCGGACGAGCGGACCGGGGTCGCCGGTCCGCTCGGGTATCGGGGAGACCGGGTGGGTCCGGCCGATCGTGTTCTCGGGGTGCGGTTTTCGGGGTGGCCCACCGCGGCGTAGCGGCGGGCCGGCCGGAGCGATCAGGTCGATAGGGGCAAGGGGGTCGCGGGGCGGGTGTAGTGCGTCGGATCCGGCGCCGCCGGGGCGAACAGGTCGAGTTCTTTCGTCGTGCGCTGGGCGCCCGGAATCCCGCCGGGCAGGCAGCTCGCGCTGCCGCCGGCGAGGATGAGCAGGGCCATCGCCGGGAGGGCGACCGTCCGGGGCGGTCTCACCGGGCGGGGACCGGGTCGGCGGCCATCGCGGCGATCAAGCTGTTGGGGCGCATGTCGGTCCAGTGCTGTTCCACGTAGGCCAGGCAGGCGGCGCGGTCGCCCTCGTGGACCGACTGCCAGCCGTCGGGGACGGGGGCGAAGTCGGGCCACAGGGAATGCTGGCCTTCGGCATTGACCAGGACGGCGAAACGACCGTCCTCGTTGTCGAATGGATTGGTCTCGCTCATGCGCTGTCCCTTCCGGTGTTCGTGGTGGACCGGCGCCCGGTGGCGCCGGTGGTGGAAACCTCTGTGCGGCCGTCGGATTCGGCCAGATGCCGGCGCAGGATCGGGCCGATTCGGTCGAGGGCCCGGGGAGAGCCCATGTCCACGTGCGAGCAGGGCAGGAAATGCTCGTGGATCTCCCCGCCGACGATGGGCCGCCACGGCCCGGTGCCGGGTACCGGCGGGGCCGGGCGGTCCACCGGGGGCGTGTCCTGCACCGTGGCGGTGAAGTACACCAGCTCGCCGTCGTACCGGCCGGGCTCGTAGCGGTAGGCCATGCTCGTGCCGGCCAGGTAGCCCGCGTAGAGCCGTTCGACCTGGGTGGCGTCCAGCGCGCCGAACGGACCCTGCTGTTCGTGCAGCAGTTCCGCCGCCCGCGCCGCGGACACGTGCTCGGCGGCCAGGCTCGAATCACCGAGCAGCGCCGCGAGCAGTTCCCCGGCGCTGGGATCGGCGACCTCCGGCTCGCCGGCCAGAATCCGGCTGTCCAGCAGCGCGAGCACCGCCACCCGCTCTCCCTCCGCCTGCAATTGCGCGGCCATCTCGTACGCGATCAGCCCGCCCAGCGACCAGCCCAGCAGGTGGTACGGGCCCTGCGGCTGCACGGTTCGCAGCTCGCGCAGATAGCGTCCGGCCAGCTGTTCGATCGTGTCCAGTCCGGTGTTGTCCTCGGTCAGCTGCGGCAGCTGCAGACCGTAGAGCGGACGCTCGGGCTCGAGGTGCGGCAGCAGCCCGGTGTAGCTCCAGGCGACGCCGCTGGCCGAGTGCACGCAGAACAGCGGAGCCAGCGTGCCCTGCGGCCGAATCGGCAACAGCGGCAACAGCGCCGCCTCGATGCCCGTGCCCGTACCCGGCTCGGTGACCCGGGCCGCGATACCGGCCGGTGTCGGATCCAGGAACAGCGCCTGCATGGGCAGGTCCGCCCCGGTCCGGTCCCGGATCTCGGTCACCAATCGCGTTGCCAGCAGCGAGTTTCCGCCCAGCTCGAAGAAATTGTCGTCCACGCCCACCGCGGCCGGTCCCAGGACCGCGGCGAAGGCCGCGCAGACCAGTTCCTCGGTGTAGGTGCCGGGCGCGCGGTAGGGCGCCCCGGCCAGCAGCTCGGGTTCGGGCAGCGCGGCCCGATCCAGTTTGCCCGCGGGGGTGAGCGGCAATGTCTCGATCAGCGTGATCGCCTGCGGCACCATGTATCCCGGCACCCGCGCCGCCACGTGCCGGCGCAGATCGGCCACGATCAGCGCCGCGTCGGCGCACACGTAGGCCGCCAGAATCGTGGCGCCGGAAGCGGTGTCGTACCCGATGGTGGTCGCGGCGCGCACACCCGGGAACGAGACCAGCGCGGCGTCGATCTCACCGAACTCGATGCGGAACCCCCGGATCTTGACCTGATGGTCACCGCGCCCGAGGTATTCGAGCTCGAGCCCGGCCGGGCGCGCCAGCCAGCGCACCAGATCGCCGGTCCGGTACATGCGCGTGCCGGGTCGCCCGAAGGGGTTGGCCACGAACCGTTCCGAGGTGAGCGCGGCCCGCCGGTGATAGCCCCGCGCGAGCGCGGGCCCGGCCAGGTAGAGCTCGCCGGGCACCCCGACCGGCACCGGCCGCAGCCGGGTGTCGAGCACGGCGAGCCCGAACCCGCGCAGCGGCCCGCCGATGGTGATGGGCGCTCCGGGCCGCAGCGGCGAACTGATGGTCGCCGCCACCGTGGCCTCGGACGGGCCGTAGGCGTTGAGCATGGTGCGCTGCGGTGCGCTCATGGTCCAGCGATCCACCAGTTCGGGCCCGGTGCGATCACCGCCGACCATGATCATCTCGAGCTCCTCCAGCCCGGCCGGTTCGACCGTGGCCAGCGCCGCCGGGGTGACGAAGGCGTGGGTGATCCGCTCGGAGTGCAGCAGCTCGCGCAGTTCGGCGCCGCCGAGCACGCCCGCGTCGGCCAGCACCAGGGTCGCCGCCGCGCCGAGCGCGAGCAGCACCTCGAGAATCGCGGCGTCGAAACTGGGCGAGGCGAAGTGCAGCACCCGCGAGCCCGTGGTGACCCCGCCGCGCTCGGCCAGCTCCGCCGCGAAGTCGGAGATGCCCGCGTGGGTGACGCTGACGCCCTTGGGCAGGCCGGTGGAACCCGAGGTGTAGATCAGATACGCCGGATTCGCCAGGTGCGCCGCACGATGCAGATCGCTCGCCGACAGCTCCGCGCTCGAGTAGAGACGGGTCTCGGCGGCGAAGGACGGATCGTCCAGCGCCTCCCACTGCGGCCCGTCGGGCAGCTCGGCCCGGCAGCGCGTGACCGTGATTCCGATGCGCACCTGCGAGTCGGTGAGCATGTGTTCCTTGCGCAGCGCCGGATAGGCCGGATCCACCGGCACGAACGCGGCACCGGTCTTGAGTACCGCGAGCATGGCCCGCACCGCCTCGACCGAGCGCGGAATGCTCAGCGCCACAATCGTCTCCGGTCCCACCCCGCGCGCGAGCAGCGCCCGGGCGAGCCGGTTGGTGGAGCGGTCGAGCTGCTCGTAGCTCATCTGGATCTCACGATCGCGCACCGCGACCGCGCGCGGGGCGGCCGCCATCGCCGCGGCGAAGACCTCCGGGAAGGTGATCGCGCCCCGCGACTCGGCGCCGAATACCGGTACCAGCGCGCGGGTTTCGGCCGGATCGAGCAGTTCCAGATCCCCCACCGCGATGGAGGTGTCCGCGACCGCGGCCGCCAGCACCCGAACGAATCGGCCGCACAGCAGTTCCGCGCTCTCGGCGTCGAACAGATCGGTCGCGTAGGTCACGCACAGCTCGATGCCGTCCGGAGCCCCGTGCGGGGTATGGGTTTCGGTCAGCGTGAACTGCAGATCGAACTTGGCCACCTCGAAGCCCGGGTCCTCCGCCGTGGCCACGACCTCACCCAGCGCCGGCAGCCCCGGCACCGCGTTGTGCACCGACAGCATGACCTGGAACAGCGGGTGATGCGCCGCCGAGCGCGCCGGGTCGAGCGCTTCCACCAGCCGCTCGAACGGGATGTCGGCGTGGGCGAAGGCGTCGAGATCGGTTTCGCGCACGGTGTCGAGCAATTCGGCGAACGAGCCGGAGTTCGACACCGGTGTGCGCAGGACCAGGGTGCCGACGAACATGCCGACCAGCGCGTCCAGGCGCGGATCCACGCGCCCGCCGATCGGCGTGCCGATCACGACGTCGCCGGTGCTGCCGAGGCGGCCGAGCAGCACGGCCAGCACCGCGTGCAACACCATGAACACGCTGACGCCGTGCCAGCGCGCCAGTTCGTTCAGCTCGTCGTGCAGATCGGCGTCGATCCGCGCGTACACCGAGGCGCCGTGCTGGGACGGCACCGCCGGGCGCGGCCGATCCATCGGCAGGGTCAGGCAGTCCGGCAGGTCGGCGAGCTTCTCGGTCCAGTAGGCGAGCTGGCGCGCGGCCGAGCTGTCCGGATCGGTGTCGCTGCCCAGCACCTCGTGCTGCCACAGGCTGAAATCGGCGTACTGCACCGGAAGCGGCAGCCACGCCGGGTCCCGATGCGCCGCACGCGCGGTGTAGGCCGCCACGAGATCTCCCGCCAGCGGCGCGGCCGAGGCGCCGTCCGCCGCGATGTGATGCATGACCAGCAGCAGCACGTGCTCGTCCGCGCTCACCCGCACGATCGCCGCGCGCACCGGAATCTGCTGTGTCACATCGAAGCCCGCGGTCAGGAAGGTGCGGGCGAACTGCGCGGCGGCGGTGTCGGACAACTCGGTGACCGGCACCGTGAGCGCGGGGTCGGCCACCGGCAACACGACCTGGTGCGGTCCCGTGCCGTCGGCGGGGAACACGCTGTGCAGCACCTCGTGCCGGGCCACCACATCGGCGACGGCCAGGCTCAGCGCGGCCGCGTCCAGCGGACCGCGCAGGCGCAGCACGAACGGGATGTTGTACGCGCCGGAGGCGGTGTCGAACCGGTTGAGCAGCCACAGGCGCTGCTGCGCCGGGGACAGCGGAATCCGCGCGGGCCGGGTCCGGGCCACCAGCGCCGGCCGGTCGCCGCCGCCCGCGGCCAGGGCGCGCTCGAGCACCGCGCCCAGCTTCTCCGGGGTCGGCTGCTCGAACACCGCGCGCACCTCGAGCCTGCACCCGGACGCCGCGGCGATGCGGGCCACCAATTGCGTTGCCGAGAGCGAGTTCCCGCCCAGCTCGAAGAAATTGTGGTCCGCGCACACCGTCTCGCGGCCGACGACCTCGGCCATCGCCGCGGCCACCAGCTTCTCCCCCGCGGTGCGCGGCGCCCGGCCGGTGTCGGAGACGGTGAACGACGGCTCCGGCAGCGCCCGGCGGTCCAGCTTGCCGTTGGGCGAGAGCGGAATCGACTCCAGCATCAGGAAGGCCGAGGGCACCATGTGCGCGGGCAGGCGCTGGGCGGTGACGTCGTGCAGTGTGCGCGGGTCGACCGTCTCGCCCTCGAGCGCGACGGCGTAGCACACGATATGCGCGCGGCCGCCGTCGTCCTTGCGAACCTCGGTGTGCGCGAAACGGATTCCGTCGCACGCCGCGACGACCGCCGAGATCTCGCCCAGTTCGATGCGGAAGCCGCGCACCTTGACCTGGTGGTCGGCGCGCCCGGCGAAGATCAGTTCGCCGTCGGCGTTCCAGCGCACCAGATCGCCGGTGCGGTACAGCCGCTCACCGGATTCCCCGAACGGGTTGGCCACGAACCGCTCGGCGGTCAGGGCCGGGCGGTGCTGGTAGCCGCGCGCCAAACCGATTCCGCCGACGTAGAGTTCGCCGACCGAGCCCGGCGGCACCGGCCGCATGCGCGCGTCGAGCACCACGGCGCTGACCCCGCGCATGGGCCGGCCCAGCACGATGGGCCGATCCGGGTGCATGGGCTCGGAGAAGCTGGTGGCGATGGTCGCCTCGGAGGGTCCGTAGCCGTTGACCATGTCCCGGCCGCGGGCCCACTGCTGCACCAGTTCCTGATCGAACGCCTCGCCGCCGACGATGAGCGTGCGCAGGCTCGGCAGCGGCCACCGGTCGGCGTCCATGCTGGCCAGCGCGGCCGGGGTGATGACCACGTGCGTCACCCCGGCATTGTCGATGAGCTCGGCCAGGTCGTCGCCGCCGTACACGTCGATCGGGACGATGACCATGGTCGCGCCGCCGCACCAGGCCAGCAGCAGTTCCAGCACCGCCACGTCGAAGCTCGGCGAGGCCAGGTGCATGGTGTGCGAGGAACGGTCGACATCGAACCGGACCCGTTGCACCTCCGCGCAATTGAGCAGACCGCGGTGGGTGACCGCGACGCCCTTGGGCAGGCCGGTGGAGCCCGAGGTGTAGATCAGGTACGCCAGATCGTCCAGGCGCGGGGTGCGGCGGCGCTCGGCGTCGGTGACCGGCGCAGCGGAGAGTTCCGCCACGGCGGCCGCGTCGTCCACCAGCATCCACTCGATGCCCAGGTCGCCCGGCAGCGCGGCCTGATCGCCGGGCACGGTGAGACCGAAGCGCACCGCGGAGTCGGTGAGCATGTGCCGGATGCGATCCAGCGGATGGCGGATGTCCACCGGCAGGAACGCCGCGCCGGTCTTGGCGATGGCCAGTGATCCGGCCACCGACTCCACCGAGCGGGCCAGGCCCAGCGCGACCACGTCGCCCGGGCCGACCCCGCGCCCGATGAGCTTGCGCGCCAGTCGATTCGTCCAGGCGTCGAGCTCGTCGTAGGTCAGCGTCCGCTCCCCCGCCACGATCGCGGGGTGGCCGGGCGTCACGGCCCGCTCGAACAGCTCGATCAGCGTGATCGAGCTCGCCGCCCGCGCACCCCGCGCGGGCGCGAGCACCGAACGCTCCCAGGCCGAGAGCATGTCGGCGTCGCCGACCGCGGCCGCGGGCTCGGCCAGCAGGCCCGCCAGCAGCCGCACGTAGCGCCGGCTCATCCGATCCGCGGTGGCGGCGTCGAACAGGTCGGTCGCGTAGGACAGCGTCATCTCGATGCCGTCCGGCGCGCCGCTCGCGGTGTGCGTCTCGGAGAAGGTGAACTGCAGATCGCACTTGACCAGGCCCGGATCGACCGGGAACCCGGCCACGGTGACCTCGGGCAGGCGCACGGTCGGCACGCCCATGTTGGTGAGCGACAGGCTCACCTGGAACAGCGGGTGGTGCGCGGTCGAGCGGACCGGGTTGAGCACCTCGACCAGACGCTCGAACGGCAGCTCGGCGTTGGCCATGGCGTCGAGATCGGCCTCGCGGACCGAATCGAGCACCTGATCGAAACTGGCGCCGCCGTCGATCCTGGTGCGCAGCACCAGGGTTCCGACGAACATGCCGATGAGCTCGTCCAGCGCGGCGTCGCCGCGCCCGGCCACCGCCGTGCCGATGGCGATGTCGCCGGTGCCGCTGGTCCGCGCGATGAGCACCGCCAGCACCGCGTGCAGCACCATGAACACGCTGGCGTCGTGGTCGCGAGCCGCCTCGGTGAGGCGGGCGTGCAGATCGGCCTCGATCCGGGCCGAGGTGGACCCGCCGCGATGGGAGGCCACCACCGGGCGCGGGCGATCCGCGGGCAGCTCCAGGCATTCGGGCAGATCCGCCAGGCGTTCGGTCCAGTAGGCGAGCTGGCGCGAGGTCAGGCTCTCGGAATCGTTCTCGGCGCCCAGCAGTTCACGCTGCCAGATGCTGAAATCGGCGTACTGCACCGGCAATTCGCGCCACTGCGGCGCGGCGCCGGTGCTGCGTGCCCCGTACGCGGCGACCAGATCGCCGGCCAGCGGGGTGAGCGACCAGCCGTCCGCGGCGATGTGATGGATCACCACGACCAGCACGTGCTCGTCCTCGCCGACGCGCAACAGCGCCGCGCGGATCGGAATCTCCACGGCCAGATCGAATCCCGCCGCCGCGACATCGAAGGCGTCGGTGAGCACGGACTGCGGGCTCGACACGATGCGCGCGAACGGCAGCGTGGCCGCGTCCGCGCCCAGCACCACCTGGTGCGGGCCCTCGGCGTCCTCCGGGAACAGCGTGCGCAGCACCTCGTGCCGGGCGACCACGTCCGCGACCGCCTGCCGCAGCACGTCCGCGTCCAGCTGCCCGTTCAGGCGCAGCCCGAGCGGAATGTTGTAGGCCGCCGAACCCGGGTCGAAGCGGTTCAGGAACCACAGGCGCTGCTGTGCGAGCGACAGCGGCACCCGCGCCGGGCGCGGTCCCGCCGACAGCGCGAGCCGGCCGGTGGCCGCTCCGGCCGAATCATCGAGCAGCAGCGCCAATTCGGCAGGCGTCGGATGCTCGAAGATGGCGCGGACGGCCAGTTGCACCCCGCTCGCCGCGCTCAGGCGCGCCACCAGCTGGGTGGCCGAGAGCGAATTGCCGCCGAGGTCGAAGAAGCCGTGATCGGCGGACACGGACTCGTGCCCGAGCACCTCGGCCATGACCTGCGCGACCAGCTTCTCGTTGGGCGTTTGCGCCGCCCGGCCCTGCGCCGCGGCCTCCCAGACCGGTTCGGGCAGTGCGCGCCGATCCAGTTTGCCGTTGGGCGAGAGCGGAATCGCGGCCAGCGGCACGAACACCGCGGGCACCATGTGCACGGGCAGTCGTTCGGCGACGCCCGCGCGCAGCGCGGCCGTGTCGAGCGGGTCGTCGTCGGACACGACGAAGCACACGATCGCCTGCCGTCCGGCCGCGTCCTTGCGGACCTCGGTGTGCGCGAAGCGAATTCGCGGGCTGTCCGAGACCACCGTGGTGATCTCGCCCAGTTCCACGCGGAAACCGCGCAGCTTGACCTGATCGTCGCTGCGGCCGACGAAGGCCAGCACGCCCGAACGGGTCCAGCGCACGATGTCACCGGTGCGGTACATGCGCTCACCCGGAATCGCGGCGAACGGATTGCTGACGAACCGGTGCGCGGTCAGGCCCGGCCGCTCGTGGTAGCCGCGGGCCAGGCCGTCACCGCCGATGTAGAGATCGCCGGAGACCCCCGGCGGCACGGGCCGCAGCCGCTCGTCCAGCACGACCACGGTGGTACCGCGAATCGGGCCGCCGAGCACCACCGGGTCGGCCCCGCCGATCGGATCGGAGATCACGCTCATGATAGTGGTCTCGGTCGGGCCGTAGCCGACGAACATGGAGCGGTCATCGGCCCAGCGCGCCAGCAGTTCCGGGCCGACGGCCTCGCCGCCCGCGCACAGGCTGCGCAGGGACGGCAGCGGCCAGCGCCGCTTGTCGATGCTCGCCAGCGCGGCGGGTGTGATGAACGCGTGGGTCACGCGCTCGCGCTCGATCAGCGTGGCGAGTTCGTCGCCGCCGTACACATCGGGCGCGGCGAGCACCACGGTCGCGCCCGCGCACCAGGCCAGCAGCAGTTCCAGGATCGAGGCGTCGAAACTGGGCGAGGCGAAATGCAGGGTGCGGCTGTCGGAGTCGATGCGGAATCGGTCCCGCTGTTCGGCGGCGAAGCCGGCCAGGCCGCGATGGGTGACCGCGACGCCCTTGGGCTTGCCGGTCGAGCCCGAGGTGTAGATCAGGTACGCGACGTAGTCCAGGCCCAGCGAGCGGATCCGCTCGGAATCGGCGATGGGCGCGGCGGATTCGCCCGCTTCCAGCTCCGCCAGCGTGAGCCAGGTCAGCTCGGTGGACAGCGCGCCGAGATTCTCCGCGGTGGTGATGCCCAGGCGCGCACCGGAATCGGTGAGCATGTGGGCGATGCGGTCGGCCGGGTAGCGCAGGTCGACCGGGGCCAGGGTCGCACCGGACTTGGTGACCGCGACCGCGGCCAGCACCGAGTCCAGCGATCGCGGCAGGCCCACCGCGATGGTGTCGCCGGGACCGACACCGCGCGCGATCAGCGCCCGCGCGACACGGTTGGACCGCTCGTCGAGTTCGCCGTAACTGATCGAGCCCGAATCCGATACCACGGCGGTGGCGGCGCGGGCGGCGGTGGCGGCGGTGAAGATCTCGGGCAGGGTGGCCGGCACCGGGCCGGTGACACCGCGCGCGGGCGCCGAGGCCGCGCGCTCGGCGACCGAGAGCAGGTCGATATCGCCGACCGCGATGTGCGGGCGGCCGCTGACCCCGGCCAGGAGCTGGACGAAACGGGCGCAGAGCTGTGCCGCGGTGTCCGCGTCGAAGATGTCCGTGGCATAGGTCAGGCGGATGTCGATGCCGTCCGGATCGCCCTGTGCGGTATGGGATTCGGTGAAGGTGAACTGCAGGTCGAACTTGGCGATCTCGAGGGCGATGTCCTCGACGCGGATCACCACGTCGTCCAGGTGCGGCAGTTCGGGCACCACGTCGTGCACCGACAGCATGACCTGGAACAGCGGGTGGTGCGCGGTGGAGCGCGCCGGGTCCACCGCCTCCACCAGGCGCTCGAAGGGAATGTCGGCGTGCGCGAACGCGTTCAGGTCGTGCTCGCGCACCGCGGCCAGCAGTTCGGTGAAACGGGTCGCGCGATCGACCTCGGTCCGCAGCACCAGGGTGCCGGCGAACATGCCGATCAGGGGATGCAGCCGGGCGTCGGCACGGCCGGAGATCGGGGTGCCGACGGTGACCTCGCCGGCCCCTGCGAGCCGGGCCAGCAGCACCGCGAGCACGCTGTGCAGCACCATGAACAGACTCACGTTGTTGTCGCGAGCCAGGCGGGTGAGCGCGGCGTGCGAGGAGCCCTCGAGCCGGGCCGAGACCGAGGCCCCGACCTGGGTGCGAACGGCCGGGCGCGGGCGGTCGGCGGGCAGTTCGAGCACGTCCGGCACCCCGGCCAGGCGCTCGGTCCAGTAGGCGAGCTGCCGGGCGGCCCTGCTCTCGGGATCGGCCTCCTCGCCCAGGATCGCCTGCTGCCACAGGCTGAAATCGGCGTACTGCACCGGCAATTCGGCCCAGTCCGGGGCCTGGCCGCGCCGGCGGGCGGCGTACGCGGTCGCCAGATCGCCCGCCAGCGGTGCGGTGGATCCGCCGTCGGCGGCGATGTGGTGCACGACCACGACGAGCACGTGATCGTCGGCGGCGACCCGCAGCAGTTCCGCGCGCAGCGGGAGTTCGGTCGCCAGATCGAAACCGCGGGCGGCCGCCGCGTTCAGGTGCTCGGCGATCGCGTCGCCGGGCAGCGCGGTCACCGGCATGGCGAAGCGCGCCGTGCGCGCCGGGCCCCGGGGGCTCTCACCCGGAACCGTTGCGCCGGTCGGCGTTTCGGCGGAGCGATCCAGCGGCAGCACCAGCTGATGCGGTCCGTCGGCGTCCTGTGGGAAGAGAGTGCGCAGCGCCTCGTGCCGCTGCACCACGTCCAGCAGCGCCGACCGGAGCGCGTCCTCGTCCAGCGGCCCGCGCAAACGCAGCGCCACCGGAATGTTGTAGGCGCCCGAATCGGTGTCGAAGCGGTTCAGGAACCACAGGCGCTGCTGCGCCGGGGACAGCGGGATCCGGCCGGGGCGGTGCCCGCGGGTCAGCTCCGGCACATCCGAATCCCGGGCCAGCAGTTCGTCGACCACCTGCGCCAGCTGTTCGGGTGTCGGGTGCTCGAAGACCGCGCGCACGCCGAGCTGGCGTCCGGTCGCGGCGGCCAGCTGGGCGACCAGGCGGGTCGCCGAGAGCGAGGTGCCGCCGAGCTCGAAGAAATCGTGATCGGCGCAGACCTGCTCGCGCCCGACCACCTCGGCCATGGCCGTGGCCACCAGAATCTCACTGGGGGTGGACGGTTCGCGGCCCTGCGCCAGTTCCCAGACCGGCGCGGGCAGGGCGCGGCGATCCAGTTTGCCGCTGGGCGAGAGCGGAATCGCGTCGAGCACCACGACCGCCGTGGGCACCATGTACCCGGGCAGGCGTCCGGCCGCGTGGGCGCGCACGGTCGCCGCGTCCAGCGACCCCGTGCCCGCGATATAGCTGACGATGCGCGGGGTTCCGGCATCGTCGTGCCGGATCTCGGTGTGTGAGAAGCGGATTCCATCCAGCTCGGCCACGGCCGCGCTGATCTCGCCGAGTTCGACGCGGAAGCCGCGAATCTTCACCTGGTCGTCGCCGCGGCCGACGAACACCAGGGTGCCGCCGTCGGTCCAGCGCACCACGTCACCGGTGCGGTACATACGCTCGCCCGGCGTCGCCGCGTAGGGGTTGGCCACGAACCGCGCCGCGGTCAGGCCGTTGCGATCGACGTAGCCGCGGGCCAGGCCCGCGCCCGCGACGTAGAGCTCACCCGCCACCCCGATCGGCACCGGGCGCATGCGCGCGTCGAGCACCGCCAGCGCCGCACCGCGAATGGCGCGGCCCAGCAGCACCGGCTGATCCGGAACGAGGGCGTCGGAGATGACCGGGGCCACGGTGGCTTCGGACGGGCCGTAGGCGTTGAACATCGCGCGCCCGGCGGCCCAGCGGGCCACCAGGTCCGCGCCGACCGCCTCGCCGCCCACGACGAGGCAGCCCAGCGCGGGCAGCGGCCAGCGCGCGGTGTCGATGTCGGCCAGCGCGGCCGGGGTGATGAAGGCGTGCGTGACGCCTTCGGTCTCGAGCAGCCCGGCCAGTTCGTCCCCGCCGAAGATCTCGGCCGAGGCGACCACCATGGTCGCGCCCGCGCCCCAGGCCAGCAGCAGTTCCAGCACCGAGGCGTCGAAGCTCGGTGAAGCGAAATGCAGGGTGCGGCTGTCGGATCGCACGTCGTAGCGTTCGCGCTGTTCGGCCGCGAAGGCCGCCAGACCGCGATGGGGCACCGCGACGCCCTTGGGGACGCCGGTGGAGCCCGAGGTGTAGATGACGTAGGCGATGTCGTCGATCGAGAGCGGGCGGACCCGGTCCGAATCGGTGACGGCCGTGGACAATTCACCCGAGTCCTCCACCGGCAGCCAGCGCAGGTCGAGGTCGGCGGGCAGCCGGGTGCTGTCCGCGGCGGTGGTCAGGCCCAGGCGGGCGCCGGAGTCGGTGAGCATGTGCCGGATGCGGTCGGCCGGATGGCGCACGTCGACCGGCAGGTAGGCCGCGCCGGTCTTGGCCACGGCCACCGTGGCGACGACCGATTCCATCGAGCGGCCCATCCCCAGCGCCACCACGTCGCCGGGACCGACGCCCTCCGCGATCAGGGTGCGCGCCAGCCGGTTCGACCATTCGTCGAGTGCGCCGTAGGTGAGCGCGCCGGTCGGGGTGAGCAGCGCGGTGCGGGCCGGTTCGGCCGCCGCGCGGGCGAAAAGCTCGGGCAGGGTGCGGAATTCGCCGGCGGCCGGGCCCCGGACGGGAGCCAGGGCGCACACCTGCTCGGGATCGAGCAGCTCCAGATCGCCCACGGCCGCGTCGGGTTCGGCGATCGCCGAGCCGAGCAGGCGCAGGAACCGCAGGCTCAGTTCCACCGCCGTGGTCTCGTCGAACAGGTCCGTCGCGTAGGTCAGGCACAGATCCAGCCCGGGCGCGCCCGCGTCGCCGGCGGCCGGCGGTGCCGCGGTGAAGGCGAACTGCAGATCGAACTTCGCGACGGTCGGATCGACGCGGTGCACGGACAGGTCGAGTCCGGGCAGCCCGATGGACGGCGCCGGGAAGTTGTCGACCGACAGACTCACCTGGAACAGCGGGTGGTGTGCGGTCGAGCGCACCGGATTCAGCTCTTCCACCAGCCGTTCGAACGGCAGATCGGCGTGCGCGAACGCCGCCAGATCGGTGTCGCGCACGGTGGCGAGCAGTTCGCCGAACGTGGCGGCGGGCTCGACCTCGGTGCGCAGCACCAGCGTGCCGACGAAAGCGCCGATGAGCGCTTCCAATTCGGGCTCGGTGCGGCCGGCGATGGCCGTGCCGACGGCGATGTCGCCGGTGCCGGCCAGCCGGGACAGCAGCACCGCGAGCACGGCGTGCAGCACCATGAACTCGCTGACGTCGTGCCTGCGCGCGAGCGCGGTGACACCGGCGTGCAGGTCGGCCTCGACCCGGGTGCGCACCGAACCGCCGCCGTGGGTGGCCACGACCGGGCGCGGGCGATCCGCGGGCAGTTCCAGGCAGTCCGGCAGGGCGGCCAGGCGCGATCGCCAGTACTTGAGTTCTTGTGCGGCAACGCTTTCCGGATCGTCCTCACTGCCGACCAGGGTCTCGTGCCAGACCGCGAAATCCGCGTACTGCACCGGCAGCGGGGCCCACTGGGGCGCGCGCCCCGCGTGCCGCGCGGCGTAGGCGGCGCTCAGGTCGGCGGCCAGCGGCGCGAGCGACCAGCCGTCCATGGCGATGTGGTGCACGATGAGCGCGAGCGCGTACTCCTCGTTCCCGGTGCGCACCAGATCCATGCGCACCGGCAGCTCGGTGGTCAGGTCGAAGCCCTGTTCGGCCGCCGCCGCGACGTGCGAGTCGACCTCCAGCGCCGAGGCCCGCAGCACGGTCAGGCTCAGCGGCACCTCTTCGACCGGAACCACGACCTGATGCGGTCCCTGCTCGTCCTGCGGGTACAGGGTGCGCAGAATCTCGTGCCGGGCGAGCACATCGGTGAGCGCGGCGCGCAGCGCGGACTCGTCCAGCGCACCGCGCAGCCACAGCGCCACCGGGATGTTGTACGCGCCGGAATCGGTGTCGAGCTGGTTCAGGAACCACAGCCGCCGCTGCGCCGAGGACAGCGGCACCCGGGCCGGGCGCCGGGTCCCGGCGAGCCGGGGCCGGGTCGACTCCGGCGCGCCCGCGGCCGCCTCCAGCAGCCGGGCCAGCCCCTCGGGGGTCGGATGCTCGAAGACCTCCTTGACCGCGAGCCGATGCCCGCTGGCGACCGCGAGCCGGGAGACCAGCTGGGTCGCGGAGAGCGAGTTGCCGCCCAATTCGAAGAAGCTGTGATCCGCGGCCACGCGTTCGCGATCGAGCATGCGGGCCATCTCGGCGGCCACCAGGGCCTCGGTGGGGGTCGCGGGCTCGCGGCCCGCGACCCCGAGGTCCCAGACCGGTTCCGGCAGGGCCTTGCGATCGAGTTTGCCACTGGGCGACAACGGAATCGAGTCCAGCGCCACGATCGCCGAGGGCACCATGTGCGCGGGCAGGCGAGCGCCCAGGGCCGTGCGCAGGGCGCGCACGTCCAGCGTCCCGGACTCCTCGGGCAGCACGTAGGTCACCACGTGCGCGCGACCGGCGGTATCCGTGCGGACCTCGGTGTGCGCGAAGCCGACCGCCCCGGCGGCCGCCACGGCCGCGGTGATCTCGCCGAGTTCGATGCGGAAGCCGCGCACCTTGACCTGGTCGTCGCCGCGGCCGAGGAAGACCAGTTCGCCCTCGGCGGTCCAGCGCACCAGATCGCCGGTGCGGTACATGCGGTCCCCGGCGGCCCCGTAGGGGTCGGCGACGAAGCGGGACGCGGTCAGGCTCGGGCGCGACAGGTAGCCGCGCGCGACACCCGCGCCGCCGATGTAGAGCTCACCGGCGACGCCGACCGGGACCGGGCGCAGCCTGCGATCCAGCACCGCGAGGCCGGTGCCGCGAATCGGCCCGCCCAGCACCACCTGCCGGTCCGGGGTCAGCGCGTGGGAGATCGCCACCGCCACGGTCGCTTCGGACGGTCCGTAGGCGTTGAACAGCGCGCGGTCCACCGCCCAGCGGTCGAGCAGTTCCGGGCCGACCGCGTCGCCGCCGACGACGAGCCCGCGCAGCGCGGGCAGCGTGCGCCCGCCCGCGCCGAGCCCGGCCACCGCGACCGGGGTGAGGAAGGCGTGCGTCACCCCTTCGTGCTCGAGCAGTTCGGCCAGTTCCTCACCGCCGTAGATCTGCGGCGGGGCGATCACCATGGTCGCGCCCGCGCCCCAGGTCAACAGCAGTTCCAGGATTGAGGCGTCGAAACTCGGCGAGGCGAAATGCAGTGTGCGCGAACCGGAGACGACGCCGAACCGGTCCGCCATGGTGCGGGTGAAGTTCGCGATGCCCGCGTGCGTGACCGCCACGCCCTTGGGGACGCCGGTCGAGCCGGAGGTGTAGATGAGGTAGGCCAGCTGCGAAATCCGCAGTGGGCGGGTGCGATCGGCGTCGGTGATCGGCGCGCTGGACAGCCCGGACAGCGCGCTCACGATCGCCCGGTCGTCCAGGGCCAGCCACGTCACGCCCGCGGCGGGCAGGTCCTCGCGATGCGCCGTCGTGGTCAGGCCGAAGCGCGCACCGGAATCGGTGAGCATGTGCTCCTGGCGCGGGCGCGGGTACGCGGGATCGACCGGCAGGAAGGCCGCGCCGGTCTTGGCGACGGCCACGGTCACGGTCACCGATTCGATGGAGCGCGCGATGGCGAGCGCCACAACGGATTCCGGTCCGACACCGCGTTCGATGAGCAGCCGGGCGAGCCGGTTCGACCGGCGGTCGAGTTCGGCGTAGGTCAGCTCGTGGGTGCCCAGGCGCACGGCGATGGCGTTGGGATCGATGGCGGCCGCGGCGGTGAAGATCTCCGGCAGCGAACTCACCGGTGCGGCCGGCTCGCCGCGGACCGGTGTCAGCGCGGCGATCTCCGCGCCGGACAGCAGCGGCAACTCCCCGACCAGGGTGTCGGGCGCGGCCGCGGCGGCGGTCAGGATCCGGATGAAGCGTTCGACCAGACGCCGGGCCGAGGCGGCCTCGAACAGGTCGGTGGCATAGGTCAGTTCGAGGTCGACACCGGCGGGAGCGCCCTGCGCGGAACGCTTTTCGACGAGGGTGAACTCGAGGTCCCAGCGCGCCACCCCGGCCGAGATGGCCGCGGCGGTGGTGTCCAGGCCGGGCAACGGCACCGTCTCGGGCACCGCGCTGTGCACCGACAGCATGACCTGGAACAGCGGGTGATGTGCCGGGGAGCGGACCGGCTCGAGCACCTCCACCAGGCGTTCGAAGGGCAGCTCGGCGTGCGCGAACGCATCGAGATCACCTTCGCGCACCGTGTCCAGCAGCGCCGCGAAGCTGCGGTCCGCGGCGACCTCGGTCCGCAGCACCAGGGTGCCGACGAACATGCCGACGAGCCGATCGAGGCGGGTGTCCGCCCGGCCCGCGATCGGGGTGCCCACCGCCACATCGGACGTGGCGGCCAGGCGGGACAGCAGGGTCGCCAGCGCCGCGTGCAGCACCATGAACACGCTGACCCCGGACCGCTGCGCCAGGGCGTGCAGCGCCGCGTGCAGATCGGCGTCCAGGTGCGTGCGCAGGGTGTCACCGCGCTGAGAGGCCACCGCCGGGCGCGGGCGGTCGACCGGAAGTTCCAGGCATTCGGGCAGATCCGCGAGCCGCTCGCGCCAGTACGCGAGCTGGCGGGCCGCCGGGCTCCGGTCGTCGTCCTCGCTCCCGAGCGATTCGCGCTGCCACACACTGTAATCCGCGTACTGCACCGGCAGCGGTGTCCAGTCCGGCGCCGCGCCCGCCCGGCGGGCGGCGTAGGCCGCTGCCAGATCCCCCGCCAGCGGTGTCAGCGACCAGCCGTCGGCGGCGATGTGGTGCACGACCATCACGAGCAGGTGATCCTGATCGGAGACCCGGATCAGGGCCGCTCGAATCGGCAGCTGCGCGGTGAGATCGAAACCGGCGCCGGCGAAGTCGCGGGCGTCGGCTTCGGCCGAGTTCGTTCCCGCGCCGGTGTCCGCGTGCGCGACGAGGTGTGCGAAGGGCACCACGGTTTCCTGGACCGGCAGCACCACCTGGTGCGGGCCGTCCGCGTCCTCCGGGAACAGGGTGCGCAGCACCTCGTGCCGAGCCACGACGTCGGCCAGCGCCTGCCCCAGCGCCTCGGCCTCGAGCGGGCCGCGCATGCGCAGACCGACCGAGACGTTGTACGCCCCGGAATCGGTGTCGAAGCGGTTCAGGAACCACAGGCGCTGCTGGGCCGGGGACAGCGGCACGCGGGCGGGCCGCGCCGCGGCGCCCAGCACCGGACGCTCACCGGCGGCGCCCGTGCCCGCGAGCAGGGTGGCCAGCGCTCCGACGGTCGGCGCCTCGAACAGCGCGCGCACCTCCACGCGCACCCCCAGGGCCGCGTCCAGCCGGGCGGCGACCTTGGTGGCCAGCAGCGAATTGCCGCCGGCGGCGAAGAAGTCGTCGTCCAGCCCGACCCGATCCACCCCGAGCACCTCGGCGAAGATCCCGGCCACGGTGTGCTCGGCGGGGGTGCCGGGCGCGCGGTAGGCGGCGACCGCGAAGACCGGTTCGGGCAGGGCGCGGCGATCGACCTTGCCGGTGGCGGTCATCGGCAGCGCGGGCAGCACCATGATCGCGGCCGGGACCATGTACGCCGGTACCGCGGCCATGAGAGCCGCGCGCACCACGTCCGCCGCGATCGTGCGCCCGGGCACGGGCGCGAGATACGCGACGAGCTGATCGCCGCGCGCGCCGTCGGCGCGGGCGACCACGACCGCGGCCTCGATGCCGTCCTGCGCCAGCAGTGCGGCCTCGATATCGCCGAGCTCGATGCGAAACCCGCGCACCTTGACCTGGAAGTCGGTGCGCCCGTGGTACTCCAGCGCACCGTCGGCGTTCCACGCCGCGAGATCGCCGGTGCGGTACATGCGTTCGCCGGCGCTCACGGCGTGCGGGTCCGGGACGAAACGCTCGGCGGTCAGCACCCCGCGGCCGATATAGCCGTGCGCCAACTGGATTCCCGCCAGGTACAGCTCACCCACCACGCCCGCGGGCACCGGCCGCAGCCGGGCGTCCAGGACGTACACGCGGGTGTTCCATTCGGGCTTGCCGATGGGGACCGCGCCGGTGTCGGCGTCGCCCACACGGTGCGCGGTCACCGACACCGCGGCCTCGGTGGGGCCGTACAGGTTCCACAGCTGGATGTGCGGATTGGCGTCGCGGAAGCGCTGGGCGACCGCGGCGGGCAGCGCCTCGCCGATGGCGAGCACCAGGCGCACCGTGGCGGGCAGTTCCGCACGCGGCCCGGACATCAACGCGGTGAGCATGGAGGGCACCAGGTGCAGCACCGAGACGCGCCGCTCGCCGATCAGGGCGCCGAGATACGCCGGATCGCGATGACCGTCCGGGGCCGCGATGACCGTCCGGCCGCCGACCAGCATGCCGGAGTAGAACTCCCACACCGACAGATCGAAGGTCGCCGCGGTCTTGAGCAAGACGGTGTCGTCGCCGTCGAGTCCGAAAGCGTCCTGCTTCCAGAGCAATTGGTTCACCACCGCGCGATGCGGCAGGGCCACGCCCTTGGGCCGCCCGGTGGATCCGGAGGTGAAGATGACGTAGGCGGTGTGGTCCGGGCGCAGCGGCGTGCGCCGCTCGCCGTCCAGCACCGGGTACGGCGGCACCGCGGACAGATCCAGGGCGTCGATCGCCAGCACCGGCGCCTCGACCGGCGGCAGGCCCGCGGCGTCCGCTCGCGTGCTCAGGACGCAGCGCGGTGCCGCGGTGGCCAGGATGTGCTCCAGGCGATCGGCGGGCTGGTCCGGATCGATCGGCACGTAGACGCCGCCGCTGACCGCCACCGCGTACATGCCGATCATGAGCTCGGCCGAGCGGCGCAGGGCCAGCGCGACCGGGGTCTCGGGACCGACGCCGAGCGAGATCAGATGCCGGGCGAGACGATTGACGCGCTCGGAGAATTCGCGATAGGTCAGGGTCTCGGGCCCGTTCGCGGTGTCCGCGACGAGCGCCACCGCCGACGGGGTGCGGGCGGCCTGGGCGGCGAACAGCGAGGCCAGGGTCTGGCGGGTGTCCAGGGCGTGCGCGGTGCTGTTCCAGTCGTGCAGGATCCGCCGGCGCTCGGCAGGCTCGAGCAGGTCCAGATCGCCGAGGGCGGCCTGCGGCCGGGCGACCGCGTCGGTGAGCAAACGGGTGAACCGCTCGGCGAAGCCGGCGACCGTGCGCTCGTCGAAAAGATCGGTGGCATAGACGAAATGGCCGTCGATCCCGGCGGGCGCGCCGGATTCGTCGTACCGGTCGGTGAGCACGAGCTGCAGATCGAACTGTGCCACACCGGTTTCGATGGCACTGCCGGTGACCTCGAGTCCGGGCAGCGCGACCCCGATTCGGCCGAGGTTCTGGAAGGAGAGCCCGACCTGCACCAGGGGGTGACGGGCGGTGGAGCGCACCGGGTTCAGCACCTCGACCAGGCGCTCGAAGGGCAACCGGGTGTGAGCGAAGGCCGCCAGGTCCAGCGGCCGCTGCCGGACGAGCAGATCGGTGAAGGACTCGCCGAGCTCGGGCCGCGAGCGGAAGACCACGGTGTTGACGAACATGCCGATGAGCGCGTCGAGTTCGGCTTCGCCGCGCCCGGCCACCGGGGTGCCGACGGCGACGTCGGCGCCGCCGGACAGGCGGGCCAGCAGGACCGAGAATGCCGCGTGCACGGCCATGAACAGGGTGGCGTCGTGCGCGCGGGCCAGGCGCAGCAGCTCCGCGTGCACCGGTGCGGGGACGGCCAGGTCCAGTTTCGCGCCGCGGAAGGACTGCGTCGCCGGGCGCGGGCGGTCGTAGGGCAGCGACAGCTCATCCGGCAGATCCGCCAATTCGGCGCGCCAGAAGGCCAATTCGCCGGCCGCGACGCTGGCCGGATCCGCGAGGTCGCCGAGCGTGGCGGTCTGCCACAGGCTGTAGTCCGCGTACTGCACCGCCAATGGCGGCAGCACCGGTGTCCGGCCCGCGCGCCGGTCCGCGTACGCCGCACCGAGGTCGGCCAGCAGCGGAGCAAGGGACCACCCGTCGGCGGCGATGTGATGAATCACGATGGCCAGCACATGCTCTCGCGGGTTCGTGCGCAGCAGGCGCACGCGCAGCGCGCTCTCGCGCACGAGATCGAAGCCCTGGGCGGCGATCGCGCGCAGCCGCTCGCCGAGGTCGGCGGCGGACACCTCGAGCACCGGCAGGTCGATGCTCGCGGCGGGCTGGATCATCTGGTGCGGGCCGTGCGGCCCGTCCGGGAACACGGTGCGCAGCGGCTCGTGCCTGGCCACCAGGTCGGTGAGCGCGGACCGCAGCGCCGCCACGTCCAGCTCGCCGCGCATGCTCAGCGTGAACGGGATGTTGTAGGTGTACGCCTCGGGATCGAAGCGGTTGATGAACCACAGGCGCTGCTGGGCCGGGGACAGCGGAATGCGCGCCGGGCGCGGTCCCGCGGTCAGCGCCGCAGCGCCCGATTCCGGCAGCAGGGTCGCCACGCGAGCGGCCAGCCCGGCGACGGTGCTCTCCTCGAGCACGAGCCGAACCGGTACCGAGACAGCGAGTTCCGCGCCGATCCGCGCGGCAACCCGGGTCGCGCTGAGCGAATTGCCGCCCAGGGCGAAGAAGCCGTCGTCGAGGCCGGCGCGCTCGATCTCGAGCACCTCGGCCAGCACCGCGGCCACCGCGCGTTCGGCCGCGGTCACCGGCGCGCGGTAGGTCACGGTCGCCGCGACCGGCTCGGGCAGCGCGCGCCGATCGAGCTTGCCGTTGCTGGTCAGCGGAATGGCGTCCAGCACGACCCAGGCCGCGGGCACCATGTAGTCGGGCAGGCGCAGGGCCACGCCCGCGCGCAGGACCGCGATGTCGAGCGTGCCCGCGGTCGCGGGCACCACGTAGGCGACGATGCTCGATTCGCCCGCGTCGTCGGTGCGCACGATGATCGCGACCTGGCCGACCGCGTCCTGGGCCAGCACGGCGGCTTCGATCTCGCCGAGTTCGATGCGGAAACCGCGCACCTTCACCTGGTCGTCGGCGCGGCCCAGGTACTCGAATTCCCCGGTGGGAGTCCAGCGTCCGAGGTCACCCGAACGGTAGAGCCGGGTGCCCGGTGCGCCGAACGGGTTCGCCACGAAACGCGCCGCGGTCAGCGGGCGCTGCCCGAGGTAGCCGCGGGCCAGTTGCTCGCCCGAGACGTAGATCTCCCCCGCCACCCCCGGCGGCGCGGGGCGCAACCGGCGATCGAGCACGTAGGTGCCCAGGCCCGGAATGGCGCGGCCGATCCCGCCGCCGCCGGTCGCCGCCGCTTCGCGGTCCAGGGCGCGCAGGGTGACGTGCACGGTGGTCTCGGTGATGCCGTACATGTTGATCAGCCGGGGCGCGTCGTCGCGGTGCCGGCGGTACCATTCGGTCAGTCTCCGCGGCTCGAGCGCCTCGCCGCCGAATATGATGTAGCGCAACGCCAGTGGCGACTGCTCCGGATCGAGGGTGGCCGCGGCGCGGTCGGCCTCGACCAGCTGGGCGAACGCCGACGGGGTCTGGTTCAGGACGGTCACGCGTTCGCGGCGCAGCAGGGCCAGCAGATCCGCGGGCGACCGCGAGGTCTCGTAATCCACCACGACCAGGGTGCCGCCGTACAGCAGTGGTCCCCACAGCTCCCAGACCGAGAAGTCGAACGCGTACGAGTGGAACAGCGTCCACACGTCCTGCGGCCCGAAGCCGAAGTCGCCGTGCGTGTTCCGGAACAGCGTCGCGACGTTCGCGTGCGGGATCTGCACGCCCTTGGGCCGGCCGGTGGAGCCGGAGGTGTAGATGACGTACGCGATGTTGGCCGGGGTGAGTGGGGCCAGGCGATCGGCGTCGGTGAGCGGGGCGCACTCCGCGCCGTCAGCGCCGAATTCCGCGTGCAGCACCGGCAATTCGGCGGGCAGGGTGATCGGCAGGGTCGCGTCGGAGATCGCGCAGACCGGACGGGCGTCGGCGAGCATGTAGGCGATGCGGTCGGCGGGGTAGTCCGGATCGACCGGCAGGTAACCCGCACCGGACTTGATCACCGCGAGCAGCGCGACGACCAGCTCGGCCGAGCGCGGCAGCGCCACGGCCACCAGCGTTTCGGGTCCGGCGCCGTAGCGCACCAGTGCGCGGGCGAGGCGGTTGGCGCGCGCGTCCAGCTCGCGGTAGGTCAGGGTGACGCCATCGCAGGACAGCGCGGTCGCGGCGCCGTGCGCGGTGACCGCGGCGTCGAAGAGGTCGGTCAGGGTGCGCGCGGGGGCGGGCGCGGGCGCGGGGGGCACGGCCCACTCCCGCAGCACCAGCTCCCGTTCGCGCGCACCGAGTACCGGCAGCGCGTCCAGTTCGGATTCGGGTGCGCTGGTGAGGAATTCGGTCAGGAACGCCAGGAAGCGCCCGTGGTGCGCGGCCAGTTCGGCGGCGGTGTAGCGCGCCGGATTGCCCATGAAGTCCACGTGCAGGCCGCCGTCGCCGGACCCGTTGTAGATGTTGATCGACAGGTCCTCCACCGGCCCGGTGGACAGCAGGTGCATCGTGGCCTCGGCGTCGCCGAAGCGAATGCCGTTGTGGAACAGCATGATATTGACGACCGGGCCGAAGAAGCCGCGGTGCTCGCCGCCCGCGCCCAGGTCACGCTGCATGTCCTCGTGCCGGTAGCGCTGGTGACGCAGCGCGTCGCGAATGCTCGGGTCCACCGCGCCCACCAGATCCGCGACCGTGGCGCCGGCGGCGATATCGAAGGACAGCGGAACCACATTGGAGACGTATCCCGCGGACATGCGTAGCTCGGGCGTGGTGCGGGCGGTGACCGGCAGGCTCAGCGAGACCTGCGAGCGGCCGGTGACCGCTGCCAGGTAGGCGGCGACACCCGCGGTCAGCAGGGCCGGGCGGGACGCGGCGAAACGCTCGCGAACCGCGTCCAGCGCCGCCGCGCACGCGGGGGCGAGCACCCCGCCCTCGACCCAGCGCTCGGCCTCGGCAGCGCCGTAGCGATCGCTCAGACTGAAGATCGAGTCCAGGGCGCCGAGCCTGCCCCGCCAGAAGCGCTGATCCTCGGTGAAGGCGGCCGATTCGCGGTAGGCGCGCTCGGACTCGTAGATGGAGTGCACGTCGTGCGCGGTCGACGGGCTCGGGGCCGTGCCGTCGGTGAGGGCGTTGTAGTGCTCGGCGATCCGGGCCACCAGCAACATGGCGCCGTAGCCGTCGATGGCGATGTGGTGCATCTTGGCGAACCACAGGTATTCGTGATCGCCGGTGCGCAGCACGGCGGTGCTGAACAGACGATCACCCAGCAGCGGAATCGGGACCGCGGCGTCCTGGCGCATCCAGACCATGGCGGCGGCCCGGGGATCGTCGCACGAGCGGAAGTCGTGCCGCGGGATCTCGACCGGTTCGTCCGGTCCGACCAACTGGCGAGGATTGCCCTCGACCTCCACGATCCGGAGCCAGGGGCTCTGCAAATCCGTAGCACATCGACGCAAAGCCGTCTCGAGGCGCGCGCAATCGAAGTCGCCGCGAATCTCCACGTACTGCGCCACCGTCAGCGGTACGTCCGGGGCGATGTGCTGAGCGTTCCAAATACCGGTCTGCGCTGCTGACAGCGGGAACGAAACCATGATTTCCGATGCGTCACGACCTGCCGGATCCAGGGCCAAGGCGGTCATCTGAACACTCCAATCACCGATAGGAATCTGGACATTTCCCGGGAAGCAGAACAACCGCTGTGAACACGGTGAGCGCCGCAACCAGTGGCAGCAAATTTTCTGCAACGCTCGATGATGGAGTTCGTTCAGACCGAGCGTCCGGATTGGTTCCTTTCGAAAAGAATTGATAATCCACACAATTCGGACATCGCGGATGAATCATTCGGTACCGCAGCACGAATCGGCCGGACGCGTCATAATCGCGCCCGGCCGATAGGGAAAATCCTTTTATTTCAAGTGCTCAGCGCACCGTGAACACCCTGCTGTGCCATCCGGTCGACCCGCTCGGGAACGGCGGAGTCCGCTGTTCGGACTGTGTTTCGCCGGCACGATCGACCGCACGCACCCGAATTGTGTGGGTACCGGGGGTCGCCGTCCACTGCCACGTCCACTGCCGCCAGGTGTCGATGGAATACTCCGCGGCCAATGTCGCGGCCTGCCAAGGCCCGTCGTCCACCTGGACCTCGACACCGGCTATCCCCCGGCGCTGCGCCCAGGCCACCCCCGCGACCGTCACCGGGCCGGCCGCGACGGTGGCGAACGCGGCGGGCACGTCGATCCGCGACGCGGTCTTGATCGGCGCGCGATCGGCCCATCCGCGATCGGTCCAGTACGCGGTGGCGCGATCGAAACGAGTCACCTCGAGGTCGACCACCCATTTGGTGGCCGAGACGTACCCGTACAGCCCGGGCACGATGAGACGAGCCGGATAGCCGTGCGCCAAGGGCAGCGGGGCGCCGTTCATGCCGATGGCCAGCAGCGCATCACGACCGTCGAGCACCGCGGCCAGCGGCGTGCTCGCGGTGAAGCCGTCGATGCTGCGCGAGAGCAGCATGTCCGCGTCCGGGCGCACGCCGGCGGCGCCGAGCAGTTGCGCCAGTGGATATCCCAGCCAGCGGGCGGTCCCGGCCAGGGTGCCGCCGACTTCGTTGGAGACGCAGGTGAGGGTGAGCACGCGTTCGACCGGGGTCAACTGCCGCAGTCGATCGAAGTCGAATTCGACGGTGCGATCGGTCATTCCGTGGATGCGCAGCCGCCAGTCCGAACTGGTCAGCGCCGGTATCTGCAACGCGGTGTCGACCCGGTAGAAGTCGTCGGCGGGTGTGATGAAGCTCGTCAGCCCGGGCACATCCGGCCGCGCGTCCGCGGGCACCTCCGGCGCCGGGACCCCGGTGCGCGGCAGCAGGAATCGCGCCCGATCCGCGACCACGTCGCGCAATCGCGCGCCCAGCACCCGCCCGGCGGCGGCCGCGCCGACCGCGAGCGCGCCGACCGCGGCCGCCGACACCAGGAATCGGCGTCTGGACAGCGCCGCCGGTGCGGGGGCCAGCGGGGACGGCGTGCCCGCCACCAGCATGCGCAGCGCCAGGACGCCGGCTGCGATCCCGATCACCGTCGGGAGCACGAACCACACCGTGGCGGTGGGTCTTTGCAGCGCCGCCACCGCTGTCACCGCACCCAGGACCAGCAGCGCGATGCTGCCGTAGGGCCGGCGGCGCTCGAGCAGGCCGGCCAGTGCCGCGCCGACCGCCATGACCAGCGCCATCGAAACGAACAGCGCGAGTTTGTCATTGCTGCCGAAGCGCCGGATCGCGGCGTCCTTGAGTTCGTGCGGGGTGTGATCGACCATGGTCGCGCCCAGTACGAAGAAGGGTGAGGACGCGGGATCGATGAACGCCGCCACCAGATGCCCCACCCCCAGCACCGTGGCCGCCGCCAGCAGGCCCGCTACCGCTCCCCTGAGTCGGCCCCGCGTTCTCCCGGTCGAACTCTGCTGCGGCACTTGCTCTGTGCTGGGAGGCGCGGACATGATGACTGCTCTCGGTTCGGTCCGGACGCGGCCGGCTCAGGTCAGGTCAGGAGATTGATACTGGCCACCGGTTCGGTGGTCGGCTGCGGTGATCCCGCCGCCGGTTCCAGGGTCACCGCGAGGGTGTCGGTCGGCCGGAAGGCGGTGACCACGGGCGTCTCGGTGAGCTCGGGCAGGACCGCGGCAGAACGCGGTTCGCCGCCCATCTGCACCAGCCAGATCTGGTACGCGTGCCCGGCGGGTGGCGGGGGCACCGCGAGAAAGCGTATGGACGCCGCCGAAAGCGCCGCCGAGGCCTGGATTTCGAGTTCGCCGCCACCGGAGACGCGAACCACGCGGGTCGTCACGTCGGGTTGCCGGTCGATCAGCGAGCTGGAGAGCGCGTCGATGGCGGGCCGATCGTCCGTGCGCTGCACGACGAAGACGAGTCCCGTACCCAGGACCACCAGCAGCAGGACCGCGGCCACCGTATCGATACCGGTGAAGGGTCCCAGTCCCCATCTGCGCTTGTCCGAAGGCTGCGGCTTGACCGGACGCGGCGCGCGGGCGAGATATCCGCTCTGGTCCCGGGCCGCGCGCAGCATCCGATCGAGGGCGCGCATGAGCCTGTCCTCGGCCTCCGCGGGGGGCGGACAGGCGTCGAGCACGCTCAACTCGGCCATGGCCTCGCGCACCGCGCTGACGCCGGCGTCGAATTCCGCGGCGGTCACCCGGTCGGCGCGTTCGCGCCGGTGGTCTATGTCGTCGCGTTCGGCCGCACTCACCGCGTCGAGCGCGTAGGGATAGGCGAGCTCGGCCAGATCATCCATGTCCGGCCGCTCGATAATGCTCATCGCAGGTCACCTCCTGTCAGGCAGGCCGCTAGTCGTTTGAGTCCGTCGCGGATTCGTGTCTTCACAGTGGGCACGGGCGTGCCCAGATGGTCGGCGACCTCGGCATAGGTGCGGCCGCCGTAATAGGCCAGCGCGATGGTCTCGCGCTGGAGCGGGGTGAGGGTCTCGAGGCAGTGCAGCACCGCGTTCTCTTCGAAACGCTGCTCGACCGCCTCCGACACCGCATCGTGGTCGCGACCCAGATACAAATGCCCGTAGGCGATTTCGCGTCCGGCGGCGGAATTCTCCGCGCGGATGCGATCGACCGTGCGCCGATGGGTGAGCATCATGAGCCAGCCCATCGGGCTCGACACCCGCTCGTCGTAGCGTTCGGCCATCGACCACGCCTGGAGGTACACCTCCTGGGCGATCTCCTCGGCCGTGGCTCGATTGCGCGTCATGCGCACCGCCAGGCCGAAGACCCGATGACTGGTGAGCCGATACAGCTCGGTGAACGCGTCCCGGTCGCCGCCGCCCACCGCCGCGAGGAGCACGGTGAGGCGGCGGATCAGGTCCTCGTCCCGGCCGGGCCGCACCGCCGCGCAGGAGGGTCCGGCTCCGGGATCGTCCCCGGCCTCCCGAAACAGCGGCACGACCTTCGCATTCTCGTCATCGCTCACGCAGACACCTGTGTTCTTCCTCCGGTTTCCGCCGGGGCGAACAGGATTCGCGGCATCGGCGATCACGTGCGTCGGGTCGAGGTGATGGACCTGGGCGACCATGGCGAGTCGATCCCGGACTAGGCGGGGGGCATGAGGACGCTGTCGATCATGTAGACGGTGGCGTTGGCGGTCTTGACCCCGCCGCACACGACCGCCGCGTCGCCGACCTTCAGGTTGTCGCCGCTGCCGGTGACGGTCACGCTGCCGCCCTCGACGGTCTTGTGCGAGCCCGCGATCTTGTCCGGCGCGATCTGGCCGGGCACCACGTGGTAGGTCAGGATCTTGGTCAGGGTCGCCGAATCGGTCTTGAGCGAGTCGATCGTGGCGGGCGGGATCTTGGCGAAGGCCGAGTCCACCGGCGCGAACACCGTGAACTGCCCGCCGTTGAGCGTATCGACCAGGTTGACCTGCGGGTTCAGCTTGCCCGAGACGGCCGCCACCAGCGTGGTGAGCATCGGGTTGTTGGAGGCGGCGGTGGCCACCGGATCCTGAGCCATACCGCTGACCGAGCCCGCTCCGGTCGGCACCTGCTCGGCGTACGCCTTGCAGCCCGGGCCGACGAGGTTCGACGCCGCGGCGGCGCCCGTGGTGGTCATGGCCATGGTGGTGGTCGAGGAGGCGGTCGAATCGGACTTGTCATCGGAACAGCCGGTCAGACCGGCGGAGACGGCGGCCACGGCGATGGCCACGGCGACGGTGCGCTGCGCGAGCTTCATGATTCGTTCCTTCGATACGTCGGCTCGTCGATGAGCCTGGTGGGCAAGGGCTGGAAGAAATTTCGAGAGGCGCGCGATCACCGGCCGAGTCGGGGGTCGGGTGTTGCTCTCGACCGGTGACCACTGCGTGCGGGGCGATTCGACCCCGGTGCCCATCGACGAATCGATGACCACGAAGAGGGTTTCGCCCAGACCTGCCCGCCGGTTTGGTCGAATCCGAAATTCTTTCGAATCGGCCCGTTCCGCGGCCTCCGCAAGAAACTCGCGCCCCCGCCAAACCGGTGCGGGGGGCATATCGAACTCGGGGTATGCAGCCAAGACGCGATATCGCCGTGATCGGCAGTGGGGTCGCCGGACTCACCGCCGCCCACGTGCTGGCCAAGCACGACCGGGTGACCCTGTACGAACGCGACACCAGGCTCGGCGGGCACGCGCACACGCACGAGGTCGAGTTCGCGCCGGGACGCCGGGTGCGCGTCGATTCCGGGTTCATCGTGCACAACGACCGGACGTACCCGACCCTGCTGCGGCTGTTCGGCGAACTGGGGGTGGCCACCCAGGAGACGACCATGTCGCTGTCGGTGCGCGCGGACGCGATCGGGCTCGAATACGCGGGCGCCAAGGGCGCGGGCGGCCTGTTCCCGGCGGCGCGCATGCTCGCGCGCCCGCGCTACCTGTGGCTGCTGGCGCAGGTGCCGCGATTCCACCGGGCGGCGCGCGAGTTGCTGCGCCGCGACGACTCCGCGGTGACGCTCGCGGAGTTCCTGCGCGAAAACCGATTCGACCGATTCTTCGTCGACTACTTCGTGAGCCCGCTGGTCGCGGCGACCTGGTCCTGCGACCCCGATACCGCGCTGCGCTACCCGGCGAGCTACCTGTTCCGCTTCCTGGACCACCACGGCATGCTGACCGTGTACGGCTCGCCGACCTGGCGCACCGTCGTCGGCGGTTCGGCCCGCTACGTCGAGAAGATCGCGGCGGGCCTCGACGAGATCCGCACCGGCACACCGGTGCTCGGGGTGCACGAGGGCACCGACGAGGTCATGGTCCGCGATGCCGGCGGGGTGCGCCGCTTCGACGCGGTGGTCATCGCCACCCACCCGCAGCAGGCGCTGGCCCTGCTCACCGATCCCTCCCCGCTCACCGGCGCGGTCCTGGGCGCGATGCCGTACACCCCGAACGCGGCGCTGCTGCACACCGACGAATCGGTGCTGCCCACCCTGCGGCGTGCCCGCGCCAGCTGGAACTACCGCATGCCGCCCGCCGGTGGCACCGGCGGCGTGGTCACCTACGACCTGACCCGGCTCATGAACCTGGACCACGTCGCGGACCGCCGCTTCCTGGTCACCCTGGGCGGGGAACACCTCATCGATCCCGCGCGGATCATCGCGCGCATGCACTACGAGCACCCGATCTACACCCCCGAGTCGGTCGCCGCGCAGCAGCGCCTGCCCGAGATCGACACCGCGCGTGTCTGTTTCGCCGGCGCGTACCACGGTTGGGGGTTCCACGAGGACGGCGCGCTCTCGGGCCTGCGCGCGGCCGAACGCCTCGGCGGCCGGTGGACGGACGACCGCGATCCCGCGCCCGCGGACCGGGTGGGTGCGCGATGAACGAGGTCCGCGCCCCCGCACTGTATTTCACCCGGATACGGCACACCCGGGTCGCGCCCGTCCGGCACGCGTTCGAATACCGCGGCTACAGCTGGTATTTCGACCTCGACAATCCTCCGGCCATCGCCCGCCCCCTGCGGCCCTTCGCCTCGTTCCGCGCCGCCGACCACCTCGCGCCGGTGCCGCGGCGCCCGGCCGGGGCGGGAACCGAACCGCACGATTCGGCCGCGGAGACCGGCCCGCACGACGCGGGGGCTGAACCCGGGAGCGAGATGCGGGCCCGGGTCGATGATTTCTTGGCGCGCAACGGAATCGACTGTCGCGGTGGGCGGATCACGGCGCTCATGAACGCGCGGTCGCTCGGGTACGTCTTCGATCCGCTCACCGTGTTCTGGTGCCATGACGCCGCGGGCGAACTGCGATGCGTCATCGCCGAGGTGCACAACACGTACGGGGAGCGGCACCCCTATCTCGTGCACACCGACGAGCGCGGGTGCGCCACGGTCGGCAAGGAGTTCTACGTCTCGCCGTTCAACGCGGTCGAGGGCTGCTACACGCTGCGACTGCCCGAACCCGGGCGGGACCTCGACCTGGGCATCACCCTGCTGCGGGACGGCGAGCCGCCCTTCGCCGCGACCATGACCGGCCATCGGGTGCCGGTGACCACGCGCGCGGTCCTGCGCGCGCAGTGGCGAACCCCGTTCGCGCCGTGGCTGATCGCGGCGCGCATCCGGCGGCACGGCATCGCGCTGTGGGCGCGCGGCCTGCCCATCGTTCCACGGCCCCGGGCCGAATCTTCCAGAAGGACAGCACAGTGACAGACTTCTGCCTCGACACCACCACCTCGTTCCAGCTGCCGCCCCCGCCGGCCGGACCGCTGGCCCGGCTGCGCGCCGACGCCGCCGCCGCGCTCTTCCGGCGCGCGGTGACCCGGCTGCCGCTGCGGGTGGAGCTGCCGAACGGCATGGTGCTCGGCGCGCACGCCGACACCGACCCGCTGCCGCGCATGATCATTCGTGATCCGGCGGCGTTCTTCGCCCGGCTCGGCGGCCAGGGCTTGATCGGTTTCGGCGAGTCCTACACCGCCGGGGACTGGACCGCCCCGGACCCGGCGGCGGTGCTCACCGTGCTCGCGGGCGCGATGACCCGGCTGATTCCCGCACCGCTGCAACGCTTCCGGTCCGTGCTGCCGCGCCCGCCCGCGCGCTCACTGGGCACCGAGGCCAACGCGCGCATGAACATCGAGCACCACTACGACCTGTCCAACGAGCTGTTCCAGCTGTTCCTGGACGACACCATGACCTACTCCTCGGCCCTGTTCGGCGCGCGCGACCTGGCGGCCGGACCCGTGCCGTGGGATCACCTGGCCGACGCCCAGCGCGCCAAGATCGACCGGCTGCTGGACGCGGCCGGGGTGGGCGCGGGCAGCCGCGTCCTCGAAATCGGCACGGGCTGGGGCGAATTGGCGGTACGGGCCGCCGCTCGCGGGGCCACCGTGCACTCGGTGACCCTGTCCGCCCGCCAGCTCTCCCTGGCCCGGTTGCGGGTCACCGCCGCCGGGTACGCGGACGCGGTCACCATCGAGCTGTGCGACTACCGCGACGTGCAGGGCAGCTACGACGCCATCGTCTCGGTGGAGATGATCGAAGCGGTCGGGCACGCGCACTGGCCGACCTATTTCAGATGCCTCGACAGCGTGCTCGCACCGGGCGGTCGCGTCGCGTTGCAGGCCATCACGATGCCGCACGACCGCATGCTGGCCACCCGCAACACCCACACCTGGATCCAGAAGTACATCTTCCCCGGCGGGTTCCTGCCCTCCCCCGAGGCCATCGCGACCACCGCCGCACGCCACACCTCGTTGCGGGTGCGCGAGGAGTTCGGGTTCGGCGCGCACTACGCGGAGACGCTGCGACTGTGGCGCGAGCGGTTCGACGCGCGCGGGCCCGAGGTCGGCTCGCTCGGCTTCGACGCCCGATTCCGGCGGATCTGGCAGTTCTACCTCGCCTACTCCGAGGCCGGATTCCGTTCCGGCTACCTCGATGTGCGCCAGATCGTGCTCGATCGCCTCGATGGCGAGGCCCGGTCGTGAACGTGTTCGACGGGCTGCCGTTCATCGCCTTGCTCAGCCTGCTCGCGCTGGCCGCGCTGCAGGGCACGACCTATCTCATCGGCCGCCGCATCGGCCGCTACAACGTCGTCGATGTCAGCTGGGGGCTGGGCTTCGTCCTGGTCGCCCTGGTCGGGTTGCTCGCGGGCGACGGCTCGCTGACCCGCAGGCTGCTGCTGTTCGTATTGGTCACCGTGTGGGGCCTGCGACTGAGCCTGCACATGCATCGCAAATCCGCTGGGCGCGGCGAGGATCCGCGCTACACCGAGCTGCTGGACCGGCGCGGGCACGGCACCTGGCAGGTGCTGCGCCGGATCTTCATCATCCAGGGCGCCTCGCAGTGGGTAATCTCCGCGCCCCTGCAGGTGTCGGCCGTCGCGGGGCCGACGAGCGGGCTCGCCTGGATCGCGGCCGGCACGGGCGTGGCGCTGTGGCTGATCGGTTTCACCTTCGAAGCCGTGGGCGACCGCCAGCTCGAGCGGTTCAAGGCCGATCCGTGCCATCGCGGCACGGTCATGGACCAGGGGCTGTGGGCCTGGACGCGGCATCCGAACTACTTCGGCGACAGCAGCCTGTGGTGGGGGCTGTGGCTCATCGCGGCCAGCGCCTGGCCCGGTGTGCTCACGGTCTTCGCGCCGCTGCTGATGACCTACGTGCTGATCTACGGAACGGGGGCGCGACTACTGGAACGACATATGGCCGAACGACCGGGGTACCGACAATATCAGCAGCGTACGGCCTATTTCTGGCCGCGGCCACCCCGCTGATCTCCAGCGCCCGGCCACCTCCGGGCGTGCGCGCAGAAAGCCGAAGTTCGACATGAGCCGACATCCCCAACTAACCTCCGAAGAGACGTCCGGCAGTTCCACGGCAACCAACCGGCCCACCTCTACCCGTGCACAGCCGATCCTTCGGAGACAGCCAGATATGGCGGAGCAACCGCGTGGCCACTCGGTCGACACCGATCCCCCGGGCGACCGCGACGCCGACTCGGCTCCGGCCTGCCCGACCGATCGGCCCACCCCGGACCCGGAGATCGCCGCCCGCCTGGCGCGCCTGCTGGGCGAGATAGCCCGCGGGGACCGCGACGCCTTCACCGAGTTCTACCGCTCCACCCACGACCGCGTCTTCGGGCTCGCGCTGCGCGTGCTACGCCGAGCCCAGGCCGCCGAGGAGATCACCCAGGAGGTGTACCTCCATGTCTGGAACGCCGCGGGCCAGTACGACATCCGCCTGGCCAGCCCCATCGGCTGGCTCATGATGCTCACCCACCGGCGCGCGGTGGACCGGGTCCGCACCGAAAGCAATTCCACCACCCGCGATCTCGCCTACGGCCAGCGTGAACTGGGCCGCGATCACGACATCGTCGCCGAGGCGGTGGGCCAGCGCACCGAGGAGCGCGCGGTGGTGCAGTGCCTGAGCACGCTGACCGCGATCCAGCGTGAGACGATCGCCCTGGCCTACTACGGCGGGCGCACGTACACCGAGGTGGCCGAACATCTCGACATTCCGTTGTCCACGGTCAAGACGCGCATCCGTGACGGCCTCAAGCGACTCCAGAACTGTTTGACAGGAGTGGTGAGCGATGCCTGACGACGATCACGCCGATCTACTCGACTACGCGTACCCGTACGCCCTCGACGCGCTCACCGACGCCGAACGGGACGACCTCGAACACGCCCTGACCCGCGCCGACAGCGCCGTGGCGGACTCCTTCCGCACCACGGTCCGCGACATCCGCGAGGCCATGGCCACCATGTCGGTGCTGGACGCGCACCCCGCACCGCCCTCCGTGGAAGCCGCGCTGAACCGCGCCCTGGACGCCGAGCAGGGCATCGCGACCCCCGTACCCCTGCGCCCCCGCCGGGCCTTCTCCCCGCGGTTGCTGGCCGCGGCGGCCGCCGTGGCCGCGGTCATCGCCATCGGCGTCACGGTGGCCGTGCTCCGCTCCCAGTCCGGCGAACCGGGCCAGATCACGGCCCAGCAGATCCAGACCCATTCCGATACCCGCACCGCCACCACGGCGGTCACCGGCGGCGGCACGTTCACCGTGGCCGCCTCCGGCGAACTCGACGCCGCGACAATCTCTTTCGCCACGGTGCCGCCGCCCCCCGCCGATCACGCCTACCAGCTCTGGCTGATTCCTTCCTCGGGCCTGCCCGAGTCCGCGGCCGTCATGACCGCTCTCCCGACCGACACCGCCCCGATGGTCCTGCTCATGTCCGATCGCAATCCGAAGCAGCTGGCCATCACGATCGAGCCCGCGGGCGGCTCCGCGCAACCCACGACCGACGTCATCGCCGCGATGAGCATGGAATAGGTCGTAGCCACAACGGCTTTCAGCTCTCACACCGCGCTTGTCAAGGGGGGCTGCGGCGTTCCGCGCCCCGGCCCGCCAGTTCGAACTACCCTCGATCCGTATGGCTGAGCTAGTTCTGGGACCGGTGTTGCGGCACGTCGACTCGACGTCGGCGACCGTGTGGGTGGAGACCGATTCCCCGTGCGAGGTGGGGATTCTGGGGCGGCACGGGAGCACGTTCCAGGTCGGCGAGCAGTATTTCGCACTGGTGGTCGTGGACGGGCTGACGCCGGGCGAATCGGTGGAGTACGAGGTCGCGCTCGACGGGGAGCGGGTGTGGCCGGAGGCGGGATCGGAGTTCCCGCCGTGCCGGATACGGACGCGTGAGGTCCGGACCCTGCTGTTCGGATCGTGCCGGGCGGCCAAGGCCACGCCGGGCGTGCTCGAGGCGGATCGGGTGGGCCCGGATGCACTGGACGCGTACGCCTTACGGATGATGGAGCGGCCCGAGACCGAGTGGGCGGACGCGCTGATCCTGCTCGGCGATCAGGTGTACGCCGATCAGCCGACACCGCAGCTGCAGGAGTGGCTCACGAGCCGGCGGGCGGGCGCCGAGCCCACCGACGAGGTGGTCTCGTTCCGGGAATACGCGGAGCTGTACCACGAATCGTGGAGCGACCCGGAGATCCGGTGGCTCATGTCCACCGTCGCCACCTCGATGATCTTCGACGATCACGACGTGCGCGACGACTGGAACACCTCGCGGGCCTGGCGGGAGCAGATGGCCGAGAAGCCCTGGTGGGGTGAGCGAATCCGGGCCGGGCTGGCCTCGTACTGGGTGTATCAGCACCTGGGGAACCTGAGCCCGGTGGAGCTGGCCGGCAACGAGCTCTACCTCGAGGTCAGCAAGTCCGGCGGGGACGTGCGGGGGCTGCTGGAGGACTTCGGGGCGCGGGCCGATCTGGAGGCGGACGGGCGCAAGCCGGCGCGGTGGAGCTACCGGCGCGACTTCGGCCGAATTCGACTGCTGGTCATCGACACTCGCAGCGGGCGCATTCTGGACGGGCGCCGGCTCATGGTCGGGGAAGAGGAATTCGAGTGGATCGAGGCGAACGCGGCCGGTGACTACGATCATCTGCTGATCGGATCATCGCTGCCGTGGCTCATGCCGCACGCGCTCAGTCACCTGCAGTCGCTCAACGAACGCGCGGCGAGCCTGCCCGGCCGGCGCGGCCGCCTCGGCGAGAAGTTCCGGCAGGCAGCCGATCTCGAGCACTGGCCCGCGTTCCGATCCTCGTTCGTGCAGCTGTCCACGCTCATTCACCGGCTCGGCCGGGTACCCGATCCGCCCAGCACCATCTGCGTGCTGTCCGGCGACGTGCACCACAGCTACGCCGCCCGCGCGGACTACGACCCGCCCACCGAATCCCAAGTGCTGCAACTGGTGTGCTCACCGGTGCACAACGACCCGCCGAAGATCTTCCGGCCCATGTTCGCGCTGTCCTGGGCGCGCCCGCTCGCCGCGGCGCTGCGCCGGCTGGCCAGACACCGTGGCATCTCGGCGGATCCGCTGCGCTGGGAGAAGATCAGCGGCCCGCACTTCGGCAATTCCATCGGCTCGCTGCACATTTCCGGGCGCACCTGCCGGTTCGAGCTGGAGACGGCGCTGCCGGGCACCGGGCTGCATCGGGTGACGGAACTGGAGTTCCCCGCACCCGCGCCGCGGTAGCCGAACCCCGCGACGGTGCGCGCCGGCCCGGCCCGGCGTTCGCACGGCCGGGCACCGCAATCACGTGGCGCACGAGGCCGGGGCGAAAGGCCGCACCGGCACAACGCCGCCGCCACTCGCGGCGTACCGCACCCCGGCCGGCTCCCCGGCGGACCGGGCTACGAAACCGAGCCCGGGACTTCGGTTTTCACCACCGACCACTGCGTCACGGGCAGTTGTGGACGCCAGGAGGTGAACCCGCCCAGCGGTTCGGCGCGGTAGACCTGGAACCGGCGCAGCGTGCCGCCGTGGCGCGCGGCCAGCAGCGTCAGCTGGGCCTCGGATTCGGCGGTCACCGCGTTGGCGACCAGTCGCCCGCCCATCGGCAGCCGATCCCAGCAGGCCGCGAACAACCCGGCGCCGGTCAGGCCGCCGCCGATGAAGATCGCCTGCGGGGCGGGCGAATCGCCGAAGGACTCGGGCGCCGCGCCGAGCACCTCGATCCCGGGAACGCCCAGGGCCGCGGCGTTCTCGGCGATCTGCTTGCGGCGGCTCTCCGCGCGCTCGAAGGTGATCGCCCGGCAGGACGGGTGGGCGCGCGCCCATTCGATGGCGATGGTGCCCGAACCACCGCCCACGTCCCACAGCAGTTCGCCGGGCGCCGGGGCCAGGGCGCTCAGGGTCAGCGCGCGGATCTCGTGTTTGGTGAGCTGACCGTCCCCGGCGTAGACGTCGTCGGGCAGACCGGGCACCCTGGTCAGCCGCGGCGCGCCCGGATCGTGGACGCATTCCACGGCGACGATATTGAGCGCGTCCCCCGCCGCCCGCTCCCACGTCGCGGCCACGCCGGTCGCCAGCGCCTCGTCCGGGCCGCCCAACTGCTCGAGCACCGCCAGCCGGGACTCCCCGAAACCGTTGCGCGCCAGCAGTTCCGCGAGCCGGCCCGGGGTGTGCTCATCGGAGCTGAGCACGAGCAGCCTGCGCCCGTGCGCCAGCTCCGGCAGCACCGTCTCCACTCGCCGCCCGACCGCGCTCACCACCGGCGTCTCGGCCAGCCCCCAGCCCAGGCGCGCGCACGCCAGCGCGGCCGAGGACGGTTGCGGCAGCACCCGCAGCGCGGCGGCGCCCACCAGCCGGGCCAGCGTCGCGCCGATGCCGAAGAACATGGGGTCGCCGCTGGCCAGCACGCACAGGCGAGCACCCGTGAACCGCGCCAGCAGCCCGGGCAGCGCCGGGACCAGCGGCGAGGGCCACGGCACCCGGTCGGCGGCGCTCTCGGCCGCCGGGATCAGCGCCAGTTGCCGCTCCGAACCCAGCAGCACCTCGGCCGCGCCGATCTCCCGCCGCGCGGGCCCGCCGAGCCCGTCCCAGCCGTCGGCTCCGATCCCGACCACCGCGATCGGGTGCGGGCCGCCCCAGGACGCGGCACCCGTCATCGCGGGGCCCGCCGCCACAGGAAACGCGGGGTCAGATGGATGGCGCCGAACACCAGCCGCAGCCGGCGCGGCACCACGACCAGTCGTGCGCGCCGGTACAGGCCCGAGACCACCGCGTCGGCCACCTGATCGGGGGTACTGGACAGCGGGGCGGGCTCCATGCCCGCGGTCATCCGCCCGATGACGAAACCCGAGCGCACCAGCAGCAGGTGAATCCCGCTGCCGTGCAGCGCATCCTGCAACCCGCTGGCGAATCCGTCGAGGCCGGCCTTGGCCGAGCCGTACACGTAGTTGGCGCGGCGCACGCGCACCCCGGCAATCGAACTGAAGACCACGATCTGCCCGTTGCCCTGGGCGCGCAGCAGATTGGTGAGGCTGGTGAGGATATTGACCTGCGCCACGTAGTCGACCTGCACCACCGCGACCGCGTGCGCGGCGTCCTCCTGCGCGCGAGCCTGATCGCCGAGCACGCCGAACGCCAGCACGCTCACCCCGATGGGACCGTGCTCGGCCACCACTTTCTCCAGCAGCGCCTGATGCGAGCCGAGGTCGTCGGCGTCGAATTCCACGCAGTGCACCGCGGCGGCCTCGGACAGCCCGAGCTCGCGCCGCTGCCAATCGAGGTCGTCGCTGCGCCGGGCGGCGAGAATCACCGTGCGCCCGGGCGCGAGCCTGCGCGCCACCTCCAAACCGATTTCGCTGCGACCGCCCAGCAACAGCACGACGCCTGCATCGACGTCCCGCGATCCGAATGCCATGGCTGACAGTCTGCCATCCGGAGCACATTGCTAGCGTCGAGATCATGCCGAGCACCGAGACCAGCCCCGAACTCTCGCCCGCCGCCGCCGAATTCGTGACCGATCGCCATCTCGCGACCCTCACCACGCTGCGCGCCGACGGCACCCCCCACGTAGTCGCGGTGGGCTTCACCTGGGATCCCGAGGCCGGCATCGCCCGGGTCATCACCAACGACGGCTCGGTCAAGGTCCGCAACGTGCGCCGCTCGGGCTACGCCGCGGTCAGCCAGGTCGACGGCCCGCGCTGGCTCACCCTCGAGGGCCCCGCCACCGTCCTGAGCGAACCCGCCGCGGTCGCCGAGGCGGTGGACCGCTACGCCGCCCGCTACCGCGTCCCCCGCGAGAACCCGACCCGCGTGGTGATCGCGATCCAGGTCAGCCGCGTCCTGTCCAGCAGCGTCTTCAAGCCGGGCGCCGCGGCCCCGGGCCACTGAGCCCGGCGTCGCGATAGCCGCATCCGCCCGTCCGATAGGACGAACAGGCCGCAACGGACATGTGCGCCATGCCCGTTCGGGGCGACAGCGGCCCGGCGAATCGCGGCACGAGCGACCGATTCGGCGGGGGATCCCGCCGAATGTCGGCGCGGGTACGTATCGTCCAAGGCATGACCGACATCGCCCCCTTGGCCGCGTTCGCTCGGGCGAAGTTCGGCGACCCCGGCGTGCACGCCATCGTCCGCAACGGCCGCACCGTGCACGCGGTCGAACTCGGCAAGTGGATCGGCGCGGAGGAAGTCCCCGAACTGCTGTGCCGCACCGGCGTCGCCGGCTGGTCCCCCTCGGCCCTGCAACCCACCCGCGCGGGCGTCACCTGCGTCCGCTGCCTGCGCAGCCTCAACACCGACATCGAAGCGATGTCCCCCCAGCTGTCCCTGTTCGGCCGCGACTGGCAGTCCGGGCAACTGACCCTCGGCCCCGACTTCCCCGAGCCGGTCCCCGTCGCCGATATTCCCGCCGACGACCCGGACCCTGACGAATCTCCCCGTGCGACACCCGCTTTCGAGGACATCCCGTTCCCTGAGCTGGACACCGACCCGTCGCTGTTCTGACCCGCCTACCCGCCCGCACTGCGGCAGGGTCCCGCGCGTTCGGCAAACTCCGCGAGACCCGTAACCCGGGCGTGGCCGACGTCCGGGCGGCACGCATGAACAACGCGGCACCGCATCCGATGCCGAGGCAGACCTAGTTCGCACGCCGGAACAACACGCCCCGACAAGCGATGCTGGCGCCCACTGGTCAACAGGCCCGAACCACCTCAGACGGTGCCAGGCCGCGCGGGCGCTCGATCAACAACGCGGCCCCGGCGTCCGACGCCGGGGCCGCGTGTCGTTTGCCCGAACTACGGCAGGCGGGTCAGGCCGTGGGGGCGTTTGTTGAAGGACTCGCAGCCGTCGGCGGTCACGACCACGATGTCCTCGATCCGGGCGCCCCATTCGCCGGAGAAGTAGATGCCCGGCTCGATGCTGAAGGCCATGCCCTCGGTCAGGACCAGGTCGTTGCCCGCCACGATGTAGGGCTCCTCGTGCACCGAGAGGCCGATGCCGTGGCCGGTGCGATGCACGAAGTATTCGGCCAGGTCCGCGGCGGCGAGCAGGTCGCGGGCGGCGGCGTCGACCGACTCGGCGGTCACGCCGGGGCGGACCGCGGCGACGGCGGCGGCCTGGGCGCGCTCGAGCTCGGCGAACTGCGCGGCGACCTCCTCCGAGGGTTCGCCCAGGATGTAGGTCCGGGTCGAATCGGAGAAGTAGCCGGGCTCCACGGGGCCGCCGATGTCGATGACGACGATGTCGCCGTCCTCGATCACCCGGTCGGACACCTCGTGATGTGGGTCGGCGCCGTGCGGGCCGCTGCCGACGATGACGAACGCGGCCCGGGTGTGGCCCTCCGCGACGATGGCGGCGGCGATGTCCGCGCCCACCTCGGCCTCGGTGCGGCCCGCGCGCAGGAACTCGCCCATGCGGGCGTGCACCCGGTCGATGGCCGCGCCGGCCCGGCGCAGGGCCTCGATCTCGCTGGGGTCCTTGAGCATTCGCAGTTCGCGCAGCACCGAGGTCGCCGACACCGGGACCCGGCCCAGGCGATCGGCGATGGGCAGCAGGTGCAGGGCGGGCATCGCGTCGTCCACCGCGGTCCGCGCGCCCGCGTTCAGCACCGACTTCACCAGGCCGTACGGGTCGACGCCGTCCACCCAGTCCACCACCTGCAAACCGAGCTCACCGGCCGCCGATGCGCCCAGCGAGGCCAGCTCGAGCTTGGGAATGATCACCGACGGCGTCGCGCCCGAGGCGGGCACCACCAGACAGGTCAGCCGCTCGAACGACTGCGCGCGCGACCCGATCAGATATTGCAGATCCGGGCCGGGGGTGATGAGCAGCGCGTCCAGGTGAGCGGCGCGGGTCAGTTCCGCCGCCCGCTCCAGTCGCGCTCCGTAGACGTCCGCTGAGAATCGTGACTCGCCGTGAGAGCTCATGCCCCCCGACGTTACCCGCTGCGCCGTTCCCGCTCGCACCGGTCACCACCCGCGCGCCCCGCCCGAGTCGGCTCCCGCACCGATCGGCCTGCGCCGATGCCACTTCGGGGCAACCGGGACCCGCGGACGACCGATCCCTCCCCCGGCCACAACGCGTCGCGGCGGGCCTTCCCACGGCGTTCCGGCGCGGCACGCGACAACAGCGCTCCGGCGAGGACGATCGTGGTCTGGCGCGGCGGCTTCCTACAGCACGCGGAAACGCACCGGATGCGCCAGCGACCGGCCCGCGTCGTTGAGGTGATGCAGCACGTAGGCCCCGGCGGGGAGCGCACCCTCGACCGGCAACACCGCTTCCGCACGCAGGACCCCGGCGGGCAGGGGCAGGGTGCGCAGCGGGGGCGTCGCGGGCGGCTGCCACACCGTCGCACCCGGGTCCGGATACACCGCGAGCCGGTGCCCGTCGGCCGCCTCGGCGAGCGCGTAGCTCACCACGAGCGCCCGCCCCGCCTCGTACATCGACCGGTCCAGCAGCAGCCGATCGAAGGGCGCGGCGTCGTCGGCGGTGCGCCCGCGCGCCCCGGTCTCCACGAAACCCCGTGCGCGCCGCAGGAATCCGGCGTCGACATCGCAGGTGACGGACAGGTCGTACCAGCCCGCGCCCACGTCGTCGCCCGCGCAGTCCAGGGTCCACCCGCGTGCCTCCCCCGCGGGCACCCGCACCCGCCAGGGACCGTCGGCCCGGTAGGCGTTGGCCACGACCACGAACTCCGCCGCCGCCGATCCGGTGTTGGCGAACGCGAATTCGACCGTGCGCGAACCCGATACCGCCGCCGCGGCGTCCACCTCCAGCGCACCACCCGGCGCGCAGAGGTCACCCGCCCAGCGCCGCTGGAAACCGTCGGCCCCGTACACGCTGTAGTCGTACCGCCCACCGGGGGCGGGAAAGTCCCGGGCCACCTCGCCGCCGGCCCCGACGTCGAAGCGCTCGGGTGTGAAGTTCTCGGCGAAGGCGTTGGGGTGCACGGTGTAGTGCGTGCACGCCGTTCCCCGGTTGCCGAGCGTCACGGTCAGCGTGCCCGCGCCCCGCTGCCCGCGTGCCCGCGCACCGAGCCGATAGGGCAGCGGCACCCGCGCCGCGCTGCCGGAATCCTGCTGCGGCAGGCGCTGCTCGGCCGGAACCGCCTGCGGCGCACCCGAACTCGGTTGCGGCGCGGCGGGCGCGGCGGCGGGCAGCACCGGCGCGGCGGCGCTCGCGAAATCCAGCACCGAGGTCAGGTCACCACACAGCTCCCGCCGCCAAGCACTGATCTCGGGCTCCTCGACCCCGGTGACCCGCTCGAGGAACCGCAGCACCGAGGTGTGATCGAAGAGTTCCGAGCACACCTGCTGCTTGCTCCACGGCGACACCACCAGCAGCGGAACTCGCGCGCCGAGCCCGAGGTTGTAGCCGTACAGGAACTCGTCCGGCGTCCCCGGCGGCGGCACGGGCGCGGGCACGTGATCGAAGAACCCGTCGTTCTCGTCGTAGTTCAGGATCACGACCGTCCGATCCCAGACCTCACGATTGTCGCTCACCGCGGCCAGCAGTTCGCGAACCACCGCCTGCCCGTTGCGCGGCCCGTACACCGGATGCTCCGACTGCGCCTCGGGCAGCACGATCCACGACACCGCCGGCAGCCTGCCGCCCTCGACATCGGCCCGGAACGACCGCGCCACTTGGCCTTCCGGCGCCCGTAACAGCCCGCGTTCGACCAGTGCCCGTTCACCGTCCGCCAGCTCGTCCAGCCCGCGCCGCAGGGCTCGCTCGTACCCGTCCGCGAGCTGCGGTGCGCCGAGCAGCGCCCGATAGTAGGAGTAGAACGTCCGGAACGGCGTCCCGCCACCGCTGTCGGTGTATCGCAACGCGTTTCGCGCCGCCGCCCGGAAGGTGGCGAAGTACTCCAGGGAATTGTCGCCGTAGTTGTCCCACTCCTGGTACACGCGCCAGCCGACCCCTGCCGCCTGCAGGCGCTCGGCGTACGTGCTCCACCGCAGCCCGGTGATGGCCTCCCGCAACAGGTCCCGCCCCTCGGGCGTGCGCAGCGCGGCGTTGCTGAACATCAATTGCGACGTCGCCAGCCCCAGCGCCTGACTGACACCGGCCACCACGGGTTCGGATGTGGCCGAGACGCCCAGCAGCGCGTCGGCGAACACATCGGCCACCGCCGTCTCGGGCAGACTGTCCGTCCAGCGCGTCACCTCCGGTGTGGCGTACAGCTGTTGCTGCAACGTCGAAGCCACGTTCTCGATCGCGAACGGATTGCGCGCCGCCCCGGTGAACAGGAACAGCCGATTCGGGTCCGTCGCGCCGTTGAACGAGCAGTGATTGCGGTCGCACACGGTGAAGGCCGCGGCCAGCTGGTGATAGAACTCGAGCGAGCGCCGCCGGTACCCCGCCATGGTGCCGGCGCCCTTGGCCGCGATCCACCCGTCCCACCGCCCGTCGGCCACCGCCCGATGCCCGCCGTACGCCGAATGGTCGCAGCCGTCGAGGTTCTCCAACTCGGTCGCGAACGGCAGCACGAACCCGTCCCCGTGCGGCTGATGGAAAACCGAACGCCCCGAGGGCAATTGCAGCGCGTTGAGATCGGCGTACCCGCGCACCCCCGGGAACGTCCCGTAGTAGTGATCAAGCGAACGGTTCTCCTGCATGAGGATCACCACGTGCTCGACCTGTTCGAGCCCGCCCGCCGGGCGCGCCCGCGCCCACGCCCGCACCAGACTCGGCGGCAGCAGCGACAGCGCACCCGCCGTCCCCGCGCCCCGCAGAAAACCACGCCGATCCATCCCGCTCCAATTCCCGCGTCCGTCCGCGATCCCCCGGCAGTCCGAGTCCGGACCCTAGCCGCCGCCGGTGACTTCCCCGCTCAGGCGCGTACACGCGCGGCGACGTGTCGCCGCCACGCCGTGAGCGGTAGCGTCTGATCCCATGAGCACCCCCGAAGCCGGTCCCCTGCTGCTGCTCGACGGCGCCAGTCTCTGGTTCCGCGCCTTCTACGCGATCCCGGAGAAGATCACCGCCCCCGACGGGCGGCCGGTGAACGCGTTGCGCGGCTTCACCGATATGGTCGCGGCGCTCACCAAACAGCATGCCCCGAGCCGGCTCGTGGTCTGCCTGGACCTGGATTGGCGGCCCGCCTTCCGCGTGGACCTGATCCCGTCCTACAAGGCGCACCGGGTCGCCGAGACCGTCGAACCCGATCCCGCGGCCGCGAGTGGCGCGGTGGCCGAAGAGGTTCCGGACACCCTGACCCCGCAGGTGGACATGATCCTCGAGGTGCTCGAGGCCGCGGGCATCGCCACCGCCGGGGCCGACGGGCTCGAGGCCGACGATGTGATCGGCACCCTGGCCACCCGCGAGCGCCACAGCGAGACCATCGTGGTCAGCGGCGACCGCGACCTGCTGCAACTGGTGCGCGATACCCCCGAACCCCCCGTGCGCGTGTTCTACGTGGGCCGCGGCCTGTCCAAGGCCGAACTCTGGGGCCCCGCCGAGGTCTCGGCCAAATACGGTGTGCCACTGCGGAACGCGGGCCCCGCCTACGCCGATATGGCCGCGCTGCGCGGCGACGCCTCCGACGGCCTGCCCGGTGTGGCGGGCATCGGCGACAAATCCGCCGCCCAGCTCATCTCCCGTTTCGGCTCCCTGGACGCCCTGCGCGAGGCCGTCACCGACCCGGCCTCGGAGCTGGCCAAGGGCGTGCGCGCCAAACTCGCTGCGGCGGAAGACTATCTGAAGGCCGCGGGCCCGGTGGTCCGCGTGGTACAGGACGCCACCGTGGACTTCTCCCGCGACGACCTGCTCCCCCGCGAGCCCGCCGATCCGGACCGCCTGCACGCGCTGGCCGCCGCCTACAACGCCGAGAGCCCGGTCAAACGCCTGGTCACCGCGATGGCCAAACGCTGAACTCGCTGCCCCTCCCCGGGCGGTTCGCTACAGCGGCCAGGTCTCCACTGCGCCGTTCAGGTCGGTGATCTCGGCTTCGGTGAAGCGGTTCTCGACCCGTTTGCGCAGGGTGATGCGGGTGGGTCCGCTCGCCACCTTGCCGGTGGCGCAATCGGGTTCGCAGATCCGCCGGTCCTGCGTGCCCTCGCCCTGGGCGGTGTCCGGCCCCCACGAGCTCCACACGATGTCGCGCACCCACAGTCCGCCGTCACCGCAGGCCAGCAGCATCTTCACCGGCTTGCTCACCGTGCGGGCCGGGTAGGTGGTGCAGTCCTGCACCACGGGTTCGGCGTTGGCGAGCGATGCCACCGGCGCTGCGGTCGCGGTGCTGCTCACGGGGGCGGATTCGGTGGCGCCCGCACCGCAGGCGGTGACGGCGGTCAGCGCCGCGACCAGGATCGCGAACGCTCGAGCTCTGCGCAGGACGGTATTCACCGCACCCCCAACATGATCAACTTCGATGGCGTGCGGCCCACTGTACTCCCGCGACCTGCTGTGCCCGGACGAACCGCGGGCCCGGTCGCGATCATCTCGATCGCGGCCGGGCCCAGCGGAATTCGTCGTGAGCGGATCAGCTCGGACGGCCGACCTCATAGGTCCCGTCATCCTTGGTGATCTTGATAGTGACCTTCTTGGCCTCGCCGCCCACCTTGACCGAGCACTCGAAGGTCTTGTCGACCTCGACCTTCTTACCCGACGGGCAGCTCACGTCCTGGACGTCCTCGATGCCGTAGGAATCCTTGAGCACCTTCTGCACACCGGTCTGCACGGCCGAATTGTCCAGCTGGTCCTTGGCGGTCAGCAGGACCACGCCGCCCACGATGGCGCCGAGCACGACCAGCACCGCGACCACCGCGCCGATGATCAAGCCGGTCTTCTTCTTGGCGGGCGCGGGCTGCTGCGGCCACTGCTGACCGGGCTGCTGCTGGTTCCACTCCTGGCCCGTGGGCTGCGGCTGCTGCGGCCACTGCGGCGCGCTCTGCTGACCCCACCCCTGCTGCTGCGGCTGCTGGTTCCACTCCTGGCCGGTGGCCGGCTGCCCCTGCTGCGGCCACTGCGGCTGACTCTGCTGACCCCACCCCTGCTGACCGGGCTGCGGCTGCTGCGGCTGGCTCTGCGCCCACGGCTGCTGCTGATCCCCCCACGCGGTGGTCGGCTGCGCCGGCTGCTGCCCACCCCAGTTCTGAGTCGGTCCGGCGCCACCGGGCGCGGGCTGACCGCCGCCCCACTGCTGCGTCGGATCGTTGCGTCCCTCCCCTGTGCCAGGGGCGTCATTCGGTCCGTACGGGCCGCTCATTTGCTTGCCTTCCCTCGCAATCCGATGTACACACGCTAGCCCCCCGAGCAGGAACACGCTCGTGATCCCACCGCGGTCGGTACGTCTCAAAGAATCAAAGCACAGTCCAATTCCTTAAGCAGCGTCCACCGCGACGACACCCCGCCGGATGGCCCGTACGGCCTTGGCGGCGGTGCCCGCCACCTCTACATCGTCCGCCGTGTTGTGAATCTGGTCCAGCATGTCGATGACCTGACGGCACCAGCGCACGAAATCACCCGCTGACAACGGGTTTCCGCGATCCCCGCTGGCCAGCAGCGCATCGGCGAGGTCGTCCCCGCGGGCCCAGGAATGCATGCCGGTGAGGAAGCCCAGATCCGGTTCCCGGGTCGGGGCGAGCCGGTGCCTGGCCTCGTCCTGACGCAGTTGCGACCACACCGCGATGGTGGCGTCCACCGCCCGCCGGATCGGCGCGGTCGGCCCCGAAGCGCCGAGATAGCCGCCCTCCTGGCGGGATTCGAACACCAGGATCGACACCACGGCCGCCAGTTCGGCGGGACCGAGCCCCCGCCACAGCCCCTGGCGCAGGCACTCGGCCACCACCAGATCGGCCTCGGCGTAGATGCGCGCCAGGCGGCGGCCGTCGGCGGTCACCTCCCCGTCCTGGACGTACCCGCGTTCGCTGAGCAGCGCCAGGATCCGGTCGAAGGTGCGGGCCAGGGAGTTGGTGGTCGCGGCCACCTGCTGGCGCATGGTCTCGGCCTCGCGCTCGATGCGGTTGTAGCGCTCGCCGATCCGCGCCAACTGCTCCCGATCCGGGCGCTCGTGCGCCGGATGATTGCGCAGCGCCCTGCGCAGCGACTGCAATTCGTGGTCGTCCGCCGCCTTGGACTTCTTGCCGTTCGAGCGCCTGCCCTGCGGCGACAGCCCGGTGCTGCGCAGCGCCGACGCCAGGTCACGCCGCACCCGCGCGGTGCGGTGATCCACGTGCCGCGGCAGGCGCAGATGGCCCAGAGATTGCGCGGGCGTGGGGAAGTCGGCCGCCGAGACCCGCCCGGCCCACTTGTCCTCGGTCAGCACCAGCGGCCGCGGATCGCCGGGCGTGGTGTCGGGTTCCAGGATGACCGCCAGGCCCTGCCGCCGGCCGGCCGGAATCGCGACCACGTCACCGCGCCGCAGCGCGGCCAGCGCCGAGACCGCCGCAGCCCGCCGATCGGTGCGGCCCTGCCGCTCGATAGAGCGCTCGCGCTCCCGAATCCGTTCGCGCAGTTGAATGTATTCGAGGAAACTGTCGTCTCCGAGCTGCGAGCGCAGTTTGCGCGCCTGCCCCTCGCTGCGCTCGATCCCGCGCACCAGGCCCACCACCGAACGGTCGGCCTGGAACTGGGCGAAGGACCGCTCGAGCAGCGCCCGCGAATCCACCGCGCCCATGCGGTCGACCAGGTTGATGGACATGTTGTAGCCCGGCTTGAACGAGCTGCGCAGCGGATAGGTGCGGGTGGAGGCCAGCCCGGCCACCGCGCTGGTGTCCACCTCGGGCTGCCACATGACCACCGCGTGGCCCTCGACGTCGATGCCGCGCCGGCCCGCGCGCCCGGTGAGCTGGGTGTACTCGCCCGGGGTCAATTCCGCGTGCGTCTCGCCGTTGAACTTGACCAGCCGTTCGAGCACCACCGTGCGCGCGGGCATGTTGATACCCAGAGCCAGTGTCTCGGTGGCGAATACGGCCCGCACCAGACCGCGCACGAACAGTTCCTCGACCGTGTGCCGGAACGCGGGCAGCATACCGGCGTGATGCGCGGCGAACCCGCGATGCAGACCCTCGCGCCACTCCCAGTAACCGAGCACCTCGAGATCCTCGCGCGGCAGTTCCCCGGTGTGCTTCTCGATGATCGCGTCGACCTCGGGCCGATCGTCCGCGCGGCTCAGATCCAGCCGCGAGCGCACGCACTGCGCCAGCGCACCGTCGCAGCCCGCGCGCGAGAAGATGAACGTGATGGCGGGCAGCAGCCCTTCCTCGTCCAGCTTGGCGATCACCTCCGGGCGCGGGACCGGCCGGAACATCCGGCGGCCACCGCCTCCGCCGCGCCGGCCGGGCGTACCCCAGCTCTCCATGCGATCGGCGGCCTCGCGCTGTTTGATGAACCGCACCAGATCCTCGTCGACCAGCACCCGCTGATCACTGGATTTGGTGTCGAAGAGATCGAACATGCGCCGCCCGACCATGACGTGCTGCCACAGCGGTACCGGCCGGGTCTCGTCCACGATGACCGCGGTGTCCCCGCGCACGGTCTCCATCCACGCGCCGAACTCCTCGGCGTTGGAGACCGTGGCGGACAGGCACGCCAGGCGGACCTCGGGCGACAGGTGCAGGATGACCTCTTCCCACACCGCGCCGCGGAAGCGGTCGGCCAGGTAGTGCACCTCGTCCATGACCACGTACGAAAGTCCGCGCAGCGCATCCGAACTCGCGTAGAGCATGTTGCGCAGCACCTCGGTGGTCATGACCACGACGGGCGCGTCCGCGTTGATGGACTGGTCACCGGTGAGCAATCCCACGTTCTCGCGCCCGTGGCGCGCGGTGAGATCGGCGTACTTCTGGTTCGAGAGCGCCTTGATGGGCGTGGTGTAGAAGCATTTGCCGCCCGAGGCCAGCGCGAGGTGGACCGCGAATTCTCCGACCACGGTCTTGCCCGCGCCGGTGGGCGCGCAGACGAGCACACTGTGCCCGCCCTGCAGCGCTTCACACGACTTCTGCTGGAAGGGATCCAGTGCGAATTTCAGCTCGGCGGCGAATGCCGCCAGTTCGCCAGTAAGCGACCTTGATGTCACCCGTCAGAGGGTATCGGAGTAATCCGGCACAGCTCGCGTTGTTTTTTCCGGCGGTGTCGCGGCCACCGGTTCCGGCCCCGCCACCGGTTGCGATGCGGCCACCGGCGTGGCGTGATCGATGCCGTCGGGTCCGCCGAGCGAGGAGGCTTCCTCGTCGGACAGGTTCGCCCAGTTCTCGGCATTGCGAGCCTTGCGCTTGTCGTTGATGCGCGCGATCTGGACCGCGAGCTCGAACAGCACGGTCAGCGCGAGCGCCAGCGCCAGCATGGAGAACGGGTCCTGCGGGGTGACGATGGCCGCGAAGACGAACAGGCCGAAGATCAGCCCGCGCCGCCACTGCACCAGCTTCGCGTAGGACAGCACACCGACGAGGTTGAGCCCCACGATGATCAGCGGCGTCTCGAAGCTCACCCCGAAGATGATCAGCAGCTGAATGATGAAGGTGAAGTACTCCGAACCGCTCAACGCCGTGACCTGCACGTCGTTGCCGATCGTCATGAGGAAGCTCAGGGCGTGCGCGACGACCCAGTAGGCCAGCGCGGCGCCGGCCACGAACAGCGTCGCGCCCGAGGCCACGAAGGAGATCGCGTACTTGCGCTCCTTGGCGTACAGGCCCGGGGTGATGAACGCCCACAGCTGGTACAGCCACGCCGGGCAGCCCAGCACCACGCCCGCGGTGATCGCGACCTTCAACCGCAGCATGAACTGCTCGAACGGCGCGGTGGCCAGCAGCCGGCACTCGCCGTCGGCGGTGATGGCCGCGCGCGACTCCTGCGGCAGCGAACAGTACGGCCCGCGCAGGATGTCACCGAGGCTCTCGATGCCCAGGAAGGAATGCGAGTACCAGAAGAACCCGAGCACGGTGGTCAGCGTGACAGCCAGAATGGCCTTCAGCAGCCGCGACCGCAGCTCGTAGAGATGCTCGACCAACGACATGGTGCCGTCGGGATTGGTCCTGCGCCGACTGCGCCGGGGGTCGAACGGAATGCGCATGAAAGTGTCTGCCTCGCTGATCGCCGCGCTGGACCTGGACAAACCTCGCCCCGGGACGAGTTCCTCATCCCGGGGTGGAGTGGGGCGATTACGCCTTGTTCAGGTCTTTGTTCAGTTCGGCGGTGGCCTGCTGCGCCGGGGCGACCGGGGCCGGGGCGACCGGGAGTTCCGCGGCGGGGGCGGCGGGCTTCGCGGCGGCGGACTTGTCGCCGTCGGACTGCATCTCGCTCATCTCGCTCTTGAAGATGCGCAGCGAACGACCGAGACCCCGGGCGGCGTCCGGAAGCCGCTTGGCTCCGAACAAGACCAGGAACAGCAGCGCAATGATGATCCAGTGCGTCGCGCTGAGTGAACCCATCGACTTCCTCCAATACTGTGGTGCTTCGATGCTACCCGACCGGCATATGACAAACCATTTGTCAACCCTGATACGGCCGGTCGTAACCCGGATTTGCCCGGATGTTACCCGGGCGAGCCGTCGGCTGCCCGCCGAGAAAGTCCTCGGCGGTCACCGGCCGGCCGCGGCCCGCAGTTCTGCCAGCAGCTCCGGACCGGACCAGGTGCGCCGATCACCGTCCTCGGCGACCGCGATGAGTTCGATGAGTCGCTGATTGACCGGCGTCGGTAACCCGACCATGGTACCCAGACTCACGATTTCGCCACAGAGCCAACGGATCTCGGTTCGGCGACCGGCCGCCAGATCGTCGGCCATGGACGAGCGCGCCACCGGGTCGATGGCCAGCACCCGCCCGGCAACCCGGCGGAACAGCCCGTCCGGCACGGTCAGCAGGCGCACCATCGCCGACGGCGGCAACGGGGTCAGCCGCGCCGGGGTGATGCGCGCGGCGTTCATCACCGACAGCGCCTCGCCCTGGGTCAGCGCCAGACAGCGCCGGTAGTCCCGGGTGGCCAGCTCCTCGCGCAGCGGGCGCCCGGACAGCGCGTTGATCGGGTTGTTGAGGTTCAGCAGCAGCTTGGCCCACTGCACCGGCAGCAGATCCGGATGCCGTTTGATCTCGAGCCCGGACGCGCGGAACAGCGGCCCGAAGCGATTGAGCACCGGATCGTCGGCCAGCGCGACCCCGCCCGCGGTGCCGCGGTGGAAGCGCCCGCCCGCGTGGTGCACGACGTTGAACATGACCATGCCGGCCAGCACCACGCACGCGGGCAGGATCTCCCGGATCACCGCGTCGTTGCCGATCCCGTTCTGCAGGCTCAGCACCACCGTCCCGGGCTTCAACAAGCCCACCAGTTCGCTTGCGGCCGCGGCGGTATCGGCCGATTTCACGGTGATCAGCACCAGATCCGGTGGCGCGGCGTCATTCACGTCGGTGACGCCGCGGAAGGCCGCGGCCGGCACCGCCACGTCGCGACCGTCCAGGTCGGTGAGCCGCAGCCCGTGCTCGGCGATCTCGTCGAGCAGGCGCGGGCGGCCCACGAAGGTGACGTCCGCACCGGCCGCGGCGAGATTGCCGCCGACGAAGATCCCGATACTGCCCGCGCCGAGCACCAGGACCCGCTGCGCCGGTATTGCACGAGAGGTCAAGCGGGACCGACCTCCTCGAAGCCGGCCGCCGGGAATTCGGCGTCGCGGCCGAGCGCGTCCGCCAGCGCGGCGTACGCCGTCAGCGCCGTGCCCGACCGCTCACGCACCGCGGTCACGAGTTCGGGCGGGCCCAATACGGTGACGCCCGAACCGAATCCGAGCAGCAGCCGGGCCATCCAGTCCAGGGTGGCGAAGCGCATGGTGGCCTCGATGCCGCCGTCGGCGTGCTGGGTCACCCGGTGCATCGGGTACTGGTCCAGCACCCAGGCGTAGTCGGCGCGAATCAGCAGGCGCGCCAGCGGAACCGCGGGATCGTCGACGAAAAGATCCAGGGCCGTGGCCTCGTCGAGCGCGGCCTCGGCGGGCGGGCGCGCGGGCTCGTCGAGTTCGGTGGCCTCCTCGATCCGATCCAGGCGGAACAGGCGTACACCCTCGGCCTGGCGGCACCACGCCTGCAGATAGCTGTTGCTGTCCACCAGCACGATCCGGATCGGATCCACCACCCGCTCGGAGACCACGTCGCGGCTGGCGGAGTAATAGACCAGGCGCAGTGCGTGATCGGCGGCCAGCGCCGAGCGCACCGTCGCCACCGACGGCGCCTGCACCGGCGCCGGAACGGCCGGCCCCTCGAAGGTCCGGCCGGAAATGGCGGATTCGATCTTCGCGATGGCCGAGTGCGCGGCGCTGGGATCGACCATGCCGGGCAGATCCGCGATCGAGCGCAGCGCCACCAGCAGAGCGGTGGCCTCGGGTGAGGTCAGGCGCAGCGGCCGGTCGATGCCCGCGGAGAAGGTGACCTCGATGCTCTCCTCGGAGAACGAGAGGTCGATCAGGTCACCGGGTCCGTAACCCGGCAGTCCGCACATCCAGAGCTGATTGAGATCGCTCATGAGCTGTTTGGTGGTCACGCCCAGTTCGGCGGCGGCCTCGGCGGCGCTGATGCCCGGGTTGGCCTGGAAGTACGGGACCATGTTCAGCAGTCGCGACAACCGTACCGAGAGCCTGCTCCCGGCCGCGGCCGCGCCGCGGCGTTCGCGCGCTCCGGCCGAGATCCGCGCACCGTCCTGCTGCGCGCGCCGGGCAGTGCCGCCCGTTACCTCGCTCACGCCGAAACCTCCGTCCGTTCGAGCACCGACTCGAGCCGGGCAATCACGTTGTCGCGCAGATCTTCCGGGGCCAGCACCAGGGCGTCGGCGCCCAGACCGGTGATGAGGCGCGCCAGCCAGTCCCGCGAGCGGATGGGCACCTCGACGACCGAGCCCGGGCGCCCGGCGAGTTCACGATCCTCGATCGTCGCGCCGAGCCGCCGGATCTCCTGCCCGCGGCCCTTGGCGACCCAGACCGTGGCCGAACCGGCGATGGGGGCCTGACCGGTCACCTCGGCCACGGCCGCGCGCAGATCCAGGTCCTCGGGCTTGTGCACGGTGTTCTCCGGGCCGTACTCCACGACGTCGTCGGCGATGCGCGAGACGCGGAACACGCGCTGCGCGTCGCGGGCGTTGTCGTGCCCGACGAGGTACCAGCGGCCGTGATGGGTGACCACGCCCCAGGGCTGGACGTCGCGCTCGATCGGGTCGCCGTGCGATTGCCGGTGCGAGAACTTGACCGAGCGCCCGGCGTCGATGGCCGCGAGCAGCTTGCCCAGCACCGGCTCCGAACCGCGGGTGCGCGCGGGCACGGCGGGCACCGCGGAGACACCGACATCGGGCTCGACGTGAATGCCGGCGGCGCGCAGCTTGAGCAGTCCGCTCTCGGCGGCGGCGGCCAACTCCGGCGACTCCCACAGCTGCACGGCCACCGCGACCGCGGCCGATTCGGCGCTGGTCAGATCAATATCGGGGAGCTCGTACGCATCGCGGTTGATGCGGTAGCCCTCGGCACTCGAGTACCGGCTGATGGGGCCGATCTCGAGGGGAATGCCCAAATCGCGCAGCTCGTTCTTGTCGCGCTCGAACATGCGGCTGAACGCCTCGTCGCTCGCGGACTCCTCGTACCCCGCGACCGAATCCCGAATCCGCTCGGCGGTCAGGAACTGGCGGGTGGACAGCAGCGCGATAACAAGATTCATCAACCGCTCGACCTTGGATATCGCCACCCCGTAGAGAGTAGTGTGCCGCGCGGCCGCGCGTACCACGAGCTCCACCTATTTGCCTCCGCTGCGCTCCGGCGGGGTTCGCGGCCTGGAAGTCTCGTTCTTCCCTCCCTCCGCTCCTCCGCTTCGCTCCCCCGCTCCACTCAGTCCAGAACGAGACGGCCGCGAACCTCGTTGTGAGATTCGCGGCCGTCGATGACCCCGTCGGGGTACGCCTACATCGAGGCGATCAGCCTGTCGACTCGTTCATCCACCGAGCGGAACGGATCCTTGCAGAGCACGGTGCGCTGCGCCTGATCGTTCAGCTTCAGGTGCACCCAGTCGACCGTGAAGTCACGGCCGGCTTCCTGGGCGGCGGTGATGAAATCGCCGCGCAGTTTGGCCCGGGTGGTCTGCGGCGGGGTATTGACCGCCGCGTCGATGGCCTCGTCCTCGGTGATGCGCTTGGCCAGACCCTTGCGCTGCAGCAGGTCGAAGACGCCGCGGCCGCGCTTGATGTCGTGGTAGGCCAGATCCAGCTGGGCGATCTTGGGATCGGACAGCTCCATGGAGTAGCGATCCTGGTAGCGCTGGAACAGCTTGCGCTTGATCACCCAGTCGATCTCGGTGTCGACCTTGGCGAAGTCCTGCGCCTCGACCGCGTCCAGCGTGCGGCCCCACAGATCCACCACCGCGTCCACCTGCGGATCGCGGTCGCGATTGCGCAGATGCTCCACGGCGCGGGCGTAGTACTCGCGCTGGATGTCCAGGGCGCTGGCCTGCCGCCCGCCCGCCAGCCGCACCGGGCGCTTACCGGTGAGGTCGTGCGAGACCTCGCGGATGGCGCGAATCGGGTTGTCCAGGGCGAAGTCTCGGAACGCGACCCCGGCCTCGATCATCTCGAGCACCAGCGAGGCGGTACCGACCTTGAGCATGGTGCTCGGCTCGGCCATGTTCGAGTCGCCGACGATCACATGCAGGCGGCGGTACTTCTCGGCGTCGGCGTGCGGCTCATCCCGGGTATTGATGATGGGCCGCGAGCGCGTGGTCGCCGAGGAGACGCCCTCCCAGATGTGTTCCGCGCGCTGCGAGAGGCAGAAGGTGGCCGCCTTCGGCGTCTGGAGCACCTTGCCCGCACCGCAGATGAGCTGCCGGGTCACCAGGAACGGCAACAGCACATCGGAGATGCGGGAGAACTCGCCGGCGCGCACCACGAGGAAGTTCTCGTGACAGCCGTAGGAGTTGCCCGCGGAGTCGGTGTTGTTCTTGAACAGGTAGATGTCGCCGCCGATGCCTTCTTCGGCGAGACGCTGTTCGGCGTCGATGAGCAGATCCTCCAGGACCCGTTCACCGGCGCGGTCATGAGTGACCAGCTGCACCAGGCTGTCGCACTCGGCCGTCGCGTACTCCGGATGCGAACCGACATCGAGGTAGAGCCGGGCGCCATTGCGGAGGAACACGTTAGAACTACGGCCCCAGGAAACTACCCGGCGGAAAAGGTACCGGGCCACCTCGTCAGGACTCAACCGACGGTGACCGTGGAAGGTGCACGTCACCCCGAATTCGGTTTCGATCCCCATGATTCGTCGCTGCACCCTATCGACATTACAGCGATACGGTGCCCGATAAGGGCGCTGTGAGAGACACGGTGCAAACGTATTCACAACGATTTAGCACGAGGTGCAACGCCGCACCGGGCGTAGCCAGCGAAAAGGCAAGTCCCCTTTGCACTCTGCTGTGCAGACTGCAAACACTCAGGTGAGGCGAGTGCGAGCCCACCGGGCCCGGGCGAGGCGGTGCGGCGGGCCACCGCGGGCGCACGGACGGCCCCGTTTTGCGGGCGCGATGACAGCCCGTGCGGGAAAACGAATCCGGGCCGCGCACCGAATTCGTGCGCGGCCCGGAATTTCAGCATGTGGGACTCGAAGCGGGACGGCATCGAGAATCCCCGGTCATCCAAATGCGGCGGATGACCGGGGATTGCGCGAATTCCCTATGCCTGGGACGGATCTCCGCCCGTGGGCTTGTCCGCTTCGGCTGCGGCCTTGGCGCTGGGTGCCCTACCGGTGATCAGCTCCTGGAGGGCGGCGCCGGTGATGCGACGGAACGCCCGTCGCGGCCGGGCCTGTTCGAGGGTGGCGACCTCGAGTGAGGAGCCCGCCACCCGCTTGTCCTTGTCCGCCCCTTCCGGGGCCGACTTGGCCAGGGCCGCCACCGCGACCGAGACCGCGTCGTGCAGCGGCATACCCGCCTTGTAGGAACCCTTGAGCGCGGTGACGATGGGATCGGTGTTGCCGCCCATCACCACGAATTCGCGCTCGTCGACGATGGATCCGTCGAAGTTGATCCGGTACAGCACCGAGTTGGACTCGGCCTCCGGATACCCGACCTCGGCGACGCAGATCTCCACCTCGAAGGGCTTGAGCTGATCGGTGAAGATCGTGCCGAGGCTCTGCGCGTACAGGTTGGCCAGGAATCGGCCGGTGACATCGCGCCGGTCGAACTGGTACCCGCGCAGATCGGCCTGCAGGATGCCGCCACGACGCAGGCTCTCGAACTCGTTGTACTTGCCGACCGCGGCGAAGCCGACGCGGTCGTACAACTCGCTCACCTTGTGCAGGGTCGCCGACGGATTCTCCGCGACGAACACCACGCCTTTGTCGTACACCAGCACGACGACGCTTCGACCGCGCGCGATGCCCTTGCGGGCGAGCTCGGTCTTGTCGCGCATGATCTGTTCGGCGGATGCGTAATACGGCAGTGTCATGCTTGCGCACCCCCCTCGTCGTCGCCACGCGCGGCCACGATCTCGCGCGTGATCTCGGCCAGCCGGTCCTCCGACACCTCAACGGCGCCTTCGGAATCGATGACGATCGCCGTCGGGTAGATGCCCCGCATGGTGTCGGGGCCGCCGGTGGCGGTGTCGTCGTCGGCGGCGTCGAACAGGGCTTCCACGGCGATGCTCAGCGCCCGGTCCTGATCGATGCCCCGGCGGTAGGTCTTCTTCAGCGACGACTTGGCGAACAGCGAGCCGGAACCGACAGCGGTGTAACCGAATCGCTCTTCACTGCGGCCGCCGACCACGTCATAGGAGATGACGCGCCCGGACTTGTCCGGGTCCGGCTGGTCCGGGTCGTAACCCACCAGCATCGGCACCACCGCGAGACCCTGCAGGGCCGCGGGGAGGTTGTCGCGCACCATCTTCGAGAGTTTGTTGGCCTTGCCGTCGAAGGTGAGGGGCACCCCCTCGATCTTCTCGTAGTACTCGAGCTCCACCGCGAACAGGCGGACCATCTCGATCGCCATGCCCGCGGTGCCCGCGATCCCGGCCGCGGAGAAGGTGTCGGTGATGTACACCTTCTCGATGTCACGACTGGCGAGCAGATTGCCCTGTGTCGCACGGCGATCGCCCGCGATCAGCACACCGCCGCGGTAGCTGACCGCGACGATGGTTGTGCCGTGCGGTGCGATGTCCGACGGCGCACCCGTGCCGGATGCGCCGTCGGCCCGGAAGTTGTTGCTGGGCAACAGTTCCGGTGCGTGGAGCCGGAGATATTCGGAGAAGGACGAAAGGGCGAGCCCCATCTGGCTGCGCAAGGGGTCGCCTGAGGTCACTGGCCGCCCTTCTGAACGTAGGCGCGCACGAAGTCCTCGGCATTCTCCTCGAGGACGTCGTCGATCTCGTCGAGCAGGTCGTCGGTCTCCTCAGCCAGTTTCTCGCGCCGCTCCTGCCCCGCAGCACCGTCCCCGACGGGGCCCTCATCCTCGTCGCCACCACCGGCGCGCTTGGTCTGCTCTTGTGCCATAGCAGCCGACCTCCTCTGTGATCATCGGCGAGCACCGGAAAAAGCCGGTGCCCGTGCACCCAACAGTACCCAGCGGCGACCGCAACATGCCGGATTAACCGCAATGCCGTCTTTCCGCGACCTTCCGGCAGCCTTGCGGGGTACGACCCCGAAGCACGGAAAGTTCTTCGGGGGCAACCCACCGAACCCTCGAAAAAGTAGGTCGAGCGCCCGGTTCGGCGCCGCCGTACGCCGCCCGCGAACACCCCGGAAATTAGGGGCTGTAGGGGGTGAATCCCACCTCGCGCACGGTACCGGCTCGGGGCCGGGCTCGGGCGTGCCACCGCGCCCGCCGTCCGCGCACCGCGCATCCGGACGCGGTGCGGGTTCTCGGCCCGCACCGCGTGACGCCCCTCGGAACTCGATCAGCGAGTGAGCTGTTTCACCAGTTCCGCCGCCGTGGACACCCCGTCCAGCAGCTGGCCCACATGGGTTTTGGTGCCGCGGCGCGGCTCCAGGGTGGGGATCCGGACGAGCGAGTCGCCACCCAGATCGAAGATGACCGAATCCCAGCTGGCCGCAGCGATGTCGGCGCCGAAGCGACGCAGGCACTCACCGCGGAAGTAGGCGCGGGTATCGGTGGGCGGGTTGGTCATCGCGTCCACGATCTGCTGTTCGGTGACCAGGCGCTGCATGGATCCGCGCGCCACCAGGCGGTTGTACAGGCCCTTGTCCAGGCGCACGTCGGAGTACTGCAGGTCGACCAGATGCAGCTTGGGCGCGGACCAGGTCAGGCCCTCGCGCTGGCGCATGCCTTCCAGCAGGCGGAGTTTGGCCGTCCAGTCCAGCAGGTCGGCGGTCTCCATCGGATCGCGCTCGAGCAGATCCAGCACGTGGGCCCACTTTTCGATGACGTCCTTGACGCGCGGATCGTCGTTGCCTTCGCGATCGGTGAACTTCTCGACCCGGTCGAGGTAGATCCGTTGCAGCGCAAGGCCGGTCAGCTCGCGGCCGTCCGCCAGCGCGACGGTCGCGCGCAGCGTCGGGTCGTGGCTGATGGTGTGCACGGCGGTCACCGGGCGGGCCAGCTGCAGATCGGACAGGTCCTCCCCCGCCTCGATCAGATCCAGCACCAGGGCGGTGGTGCCGACCTTGAGGTAGGTGGCCCATTCGGAGAGATTGGCGTCGCCGATGATCACGTGCAGGCGCCGGTACTTGTCGGCGTCGGCGTGCGGTTCGTCGCGGGTGTTGATGATGCCGCGCTTGAGCGTGGTCTCCAGGCCGACCTCGACCTCGATGTAGTCCGCGCGCTGGGACAGCTGGAACCCGGCGGTGTCCCCGGACTGGCCGATGCCGACCCGGCCGGAACCGCAGATGACCTGGCGCGAGACGAAGAACGGGGTGAGCCCGACGATGATCTGGTTGAACGGGGTGTCGCGGCTCATGAGGTAGTTCTCGTGGGTGCCGTAGGAGGCGCCCTTGCCGTCGACGTTGTTCTTGTACAGCTGCATGCGCGGCGCACCGGGCACGCTGGAGGCGTAGCGGGCGGCGGCGTCCATGACCCGCTCGCCCGCCTTGTCCCAGATCACCGCGTCCAGCGGATCGGTGACCTCGGGGGCGGAGTACTCGGGATGGGCGTGATCGACGTAGAGACGGGCCCCGTTGGTGAGGATCATGTTCGCCGCGCCGACCTCGTCGGCGTCGATCACCGGCGCGGGCCCGTTGAGCCGCCCCAGATCGAATCCTCGCGCGTCGCGCAGGGGTGATTCCACCTCGTAGTCCCACCGGGTGCGTTTGGCCCGCGGCACGCCTTCCGCCGCGGCGTAGGCGAGCACCGCCTGGGTCGACGTGAGAATCGGGTTGGCCGACGGCTCAGTAGGCGTCGAAATGCCGTACTCGACCTCGATTCCGATAATGCGCTGCATGGCGTCGAGCCTAGGCGACGCGGCCGTGAATGGTGGCCGCCTGGGCAACGGCGCTCGCGCGGGGCAGGTCATCCTCTGGTCGCACGGCCGGTCGTTCTGCCGGTGGATCCGCGCTGACCTGCCGCGTCGGCAGAATGACGGGCATGGCCGAACCGGTACCCGCTCCGCAGCTCGCATCCGGGACAACCACCGACGCCGCGCCGAAAGACGTTCCGGCCGAGTCGCGTTCATCGCGACTGGCCGCGCTGGACGTACTGCGCGGCATCGCGATCCTGGGCACGCTCGGCACCAACGTCTGGATTTTCACCAACATCACCGGTCTGCCCGGATACATCTCCCGCACGGACGAGCCCGACGGTGTCTGGCTGTGGGCCGAGAGGTTGCTGCAGCAGCTGGCACAGGGCAAGTTCCTGGGCCTGCTGACCATCATGTTCGGGATCGGGCTCGCGATTCAGCAGCGCTCGGCCGCGCGCGGCGGCCGGCCGTGGCCCGGGAAGTACCCGTGGCGGGCCGGGCTGCTCTTCCTGGACGGTCTGCTGAACTTCCTGTTCGTCGCCGAGTTCGACGTCCTGATGGGGTACGCGGTCACCGGTCTGGTGGTGGCGTTCGTGCTGGCCACGAGCCCGAAGGCGCAGCGCCGCTGGCTGTGGATCGCCGCGGGCATCCACACCGCCATGCTCACCGCCCTGGCGGTGGTGGTGGCGCTGGCCGCGATATCGGGTTCCGGGCAGGGTGATTCGTCATCGTCCGAGGTGCTGGACCCCAATCCCTACGCCGACGGCTCGTTCTGGGATCTGGTGCTGTTCCGCCTCGACAACGCGCTGCTGTTCCGGGTCGAGGCGATCGTCATCTTCCCCATGTCCATCGCCCTGTTCCTACTCGGCGCGCGACTGTTCGGCGCCGGCGTGTTCGCACCGGAGGGCGCGCGAATCCGCAAGCGGCTCATGATCATCGGTTTCGCGATCGCCGCGCCGCTGGATCTGGTGCTGGGCATGCTGGGCGGAACCCTGATCCTGTTCACCCGCTACGGCATCGCGCCGTTCGTGGCGCTGGGCATCCTGGCGCTGGTGGCGGAGTCCTATGTGCGCCGGCCCTCGCCGGGCGCGGTGGGCAGGCGCTTCGCCGAGGTCGGGCGGATGGCGCTGAGCTGCTACATCCTGCAGAACCTCCTCGCCGGGGCGATCTGCTACGGCTGGGGACTCGGGCTGGCCCAGCAGTTCACCGGCAATGCCCGGGTGCCGTTCACGGTCGGCGTCTACCTGGTGGTGAGCGCGGCCATGCTGGTCTTCGCGCACCTGTGGCTGCGCCGATTCGGCAGGGGTCCGGTGGAGTGGCTGTGGAACGCGAGCTACCGGGCGCTGGCCGAACGCGGGAGCACGCGAACCGCGTAGCGCACAGGCGACCGCGCACGGGCATCGGCACGAGAGCGCCGGTGCCCGCCGTGCGTCCGGGCTACTGCGCGCGCACGGCCTCGGCGCGGGAGATCAGTTCGCCGACGACGGTATCGCGCGACATGGGCACGTCCAGGCTGCGCGCGTTGCCCTCGATGAGGGCGAGCACCGATTCGGTGAGGATGCCCTCGACCTGATCCGAGGTCAGCGTGGCCTCGGCCCGCCAGCTGTTGACCACGCCGTCGACGAAGCCGACCATGCCGAAGGCCATGGGGCGGGCCCGGTTTCGATCGAGTCCGAAACCGGCCAGGGTGTCGGCGAACAGGTCGGCGAGTTGACCGCCGATGCGGTCGCGGGCGCCGGCGAGCGCACGCGAGGACTCGCCCTGTGGGTCCGCCGCGGCCAGGAATCGGTGCAGGTTCGGATGCCGCTCGACCCAGCCGACGTAGGTGCCGACGGCCCCGCGCACGGCGTCCTTCAGCGTCCCGTCCGGGCGCAGGCGCGGAAGCAGTTCGGCCAGTAGCGATTCCAGGATGTGGCGGCGGATCTGCTCGTCGAGGTCGGCGCGGCCGTTGAAGTGCCGGTACACCACCGGGCGCGGCACCTTGAGTTTGTCGGCGATCTGCTGCACCGAGATGTCGGTGCCGTTGGCCTCGATCACCGTCAGGGCGGCGTCGAGCATGTCGGCGCGACGGCGGGCCTTGTGGCCGTTCCAGCGGGTGCTGCGGCCGTCGGCTGCCGCGGACGACGTACGTGCGCTGGTTCCGGTCACCCGCTTCACGATACCCACCCGCTCATTGACCGATACACCATGTACCACTAATCTGAGTGTAACAGGTTGTATCAGTAACTTGAGTCAGGAGCCGTCATGGGCGACGACGCATCGGTGGCAACGGCCGCACCACTTCCCCGCGATGCCTTCGCGCACCGCCTACTGCTCGGATCGGCGAAGAAGTCCTACGACCCCGTGGTCGACATCGACTGGAACGCCCCGCTCGATCCGGACAAGCTATTCCTGCCGCCCGAGGTGATCTCGCTGTACGGCACGCCGCTGTGGGAGGCGATGAGCCCCGAACAGCGGCGCGAACTCTCCCGCCAGGAACTGGCCAGCGTGCTGTCGGTGGGCATCTGGTTCGAGAATCTGCTCAATCGGCTGCTGTTGCGCGAGCTCATGAACGGCGACCCGACCTCGCGGCACAGCCACTACACGCTCACCGAGATGGGCGACGAGTGCCGGCACATGATGATGTTCGGCAAGCTCATCGACCGCATCGAGGCGCGCCCGTACTGGCCGAATCGCTACGAGCGCCTGGTGATCAGCTCGCTGCAGCTGTTCCTGCGCGGATCCATGGTATGGGTCGGCGCGCTGGTGGGCGAGGAGATCTTCGACGCCATCCAGCGGCGCACGCTCGACGACGCCGAGCTGCAGCCGATCGTGGCGCGCGCCATGCGGATTCACGTCACCGAGGAGGCCAGGCATATCGGTTTCGCCCGCGACGCCCTGGCCCGGCGGGCGCCGGACATGTCCGCCGCCGAGCGCGCGTACACCCGCATGTGCGTGGCCATCGCCGCACCGCTGTTCGTGCATCTGATGACCAACTGGCACATGTACGTGCGGGCCGGCATCGAGGACGGCCGGGGCGCGCGGCGGATGGCCCGGTCCAATCCGGCGGCCAGGCGGGCGCTGGGGATCGGCGCGGCGAATCTCGGTGCGTTCCTGGACAAGCAGGGACTGATCGGGCCGATCGGTAAGCGCATCTGGCAGCGCAGGGGGCTGCTGTGAGGCGCTTGCGCGGCGGGCGGCGCGGGTCGCGCGCGGACAGGTCGCCGCGTTCGCGCGACGCGGACTCGGGGCCCGAACCCGAAGCCGGACCGGAATATTCGGGCCCGGCCCTGCTGGACACCGCCGCGGGTGACCTGCCGGTGACGGTCGCCCTGAGCGGCTATCTGGACCCGATCGACGGCAAATTCCATTGGTACGGACGGGTTTCCGCGCCGGAAGGCGTGGAATTGCCCGATCCCGGTCGCGGCCGGGTATTCCTCATGTTGCCCGGCGGCACGCCCGCCGGGGCGGTTCTGCAGGAACGCGATCCCTGGGGCAACCTGCGCATCGTCGGCGAGGGCACGCCGCCATTCCCCTTGGAGCCCACGCCCGCTCGCTGACACGGCCGCGGGCGATACCGCGGGTCAGCCGGGCAGGCCGATGAGGTCGGCCATCACGGCCACCGAGTAGTCGAAGAACGGCGCGGCCGGATCCATGCTGCCCACCAGTTGCCCGGTCAGCTCGAAGCTCACCAGGCCGAACAGCTGGGTCCAGGCCACGACCATCCGGGCCACGTTCGCCTCGGGCACCCCGGGCGCGAATTGCGCCGCCAGCGACGCGGTTTGGGCGGCGAGTTCGGGCGACAGCGACTCGTCGGCCCGAGCGAGACCGCCGTCGGCCACCGCGGCGCGCAGGATGCCGAGTGCGGCCAGGGGCACCCGCGCCGCGGGCTCGATCGTGGTCTGCGGGGCCTGATAGCCCGGCACCGGCGAGCCGTACAGCAGCGCGTACTCGTGCGGGTGCGCGATCGCCCAGTCCCGCACCGCGTTCGACGCGGCGATCCATTGGGCGCGCGGGCCGCCCGCCGCGCGCACGGCGTCCTCCACCGCGGCCCCGATGGCGTTGTACGCCTCGATGATCAGCGTGGTCAGCAGCTCGTCGCGGCTCGGGAAGTAGCGGTACAGGGCCGAGGAGACCATGCCGAGTTCGCGGGCGATCGCGCGCAGCGACAGTGCGGCCGCACCCGATTCGGCGAGCTGACGTCGCGCGGCATCGGTGATCTCGCGGGTGATCTCGACTCGGGCCCGTTCGCGGGCGGTACGTGGCGCGCTCATCGGAACAGTGTGCCACATTCGGAGCACCGCAACTTTTAGAGAGCACCGCTCTTGACATCGCGTCGCATCGCCGTGCACACTGATCACATCAGAGAGCACCGCTCTCGAAGACCGAGAGGGCAGACCATGAACGACACCGCCGCCACCCGCTACATCCTCCCCAGCGGCTTGGACCCCATCATGAACCGGTTCTTCAACCTGCTGCCCAAACTGGGGATCAGCGTGCTCGGCTCCCGCCTGCTGGCGGTGCGCGGCCGCAAGTCCGGCGAATGGCGGACCACGATGGTCAACATCCTGGACTCGGACGGCAAGCGCTACCTGGTCGCCCCGCGCGGGCACACCCAGTGGGTCCGCAACCTGCGCGCCGCCGGCGCCGGCGAACTACGCCTGGGCCGCAAGGTCGAGCCCTTCACCGCCGTGGAAATGCCCGACGCCGACAAGGTCCCGGTGCTGCGCGAGTACCTCGAGCGCTGGGGCTGGGAGGTCGGCCGCTTCTTCGAGGGCCTGACCAAGGACGCCACCGACGCCGAATTGGCCGAGATAGCACCGGGTTTCCCGGTCTTCGAGATCCACCCCGCCCGCCACTGAACGACGAAGGCCGGGTTCCCGGACAGGCCGGCACGGACTCACCGAACCCGAGGCCTCCGCCGCCGCCACGCTGGGAATTCGAGCACCGGCGGCCGCGCCCCGGCCGACTACCGCGGCGTACCCGAGCTTCGAGCATCCGCGACACCAACGCCCGCGCCCCCGGCCTCCGCAGCTCATTCCCGCGTAAGTGAATCGTCCCGCCGCCGGGGGGGGGGGCAACCGAGCAGCCGGAACGGTCGGCAACTGGACCGGTTCAAGCCATCGGGCGGTCCGCCGAGCACGTGCGAGCCGAGTTCTCGTGGCACGCCGGGCGGCCCGCGTGCGGGCGGCTGCCTCGTCGATCGCCGATGTACGCCACCGCGTCAGCGCAGGGTGTCCAGGGCCTCGTCGCCGCGGGCGACCACCGCGCGGCCGTCGTCGGTGATGACTATGGGGCGTTCGATCAGGCGGGGGTGGGTGGCGAGGGCCTCGACCCAGCGATCGCGGTCGGCGGGGGTGCGGCCCCAGGACGCTACGCCCAGTTCCTTGGCCTCGGCTTCGCCGGTGCGGGTGATCTCCCACGGCTCGAGGCCGAGTTTGCCCAGCACCGTGCGGATCTCCGCCGCGGTGGGCGGGTTGTCGAGGTAGCGGCGCTCCACGTAGTCGGCACCGGTGTCCTCGAGCAGCGCCTTGGCGGTGCGACTTTTCGAGCACTTCGGGTTGTGCCAGATTTCGGTTGCCATGGCTCGAGCCTAGTCAGCGATCCGGGGCGGTTCAGACCCAGTCGACGACCCAGCGGTAGGGGCGCATCCAGTACAGGCCGGACTCGGGGACGGGCCCGTTCCAGCGCTGTTCGAATCGGCCCAGTTCCCAGCGGAATTCGGGCGCCGGTTCGCCCTCGTGTATCTCGCGAAGATGCAGCTTCCAGGTGTTGAGCATGAGCGGCACGGCCTGCGGGTCGTGTTCGAACGCCCACTCGATGGTGCGGGCCATGAGGGTGTCGACCGCGTGGTTGGCGGCGTGCCGGTCCCCGGTGCTGAGCGAGTGCAGGAAGGCCGCGACCAGGTTGTATGCGATCGCGTCGTGGACCGAGGTCTGCCCGTTCTCGAGCGCCCACACCCCGAGGAAGGTCGCGCTCTGCTCGTCGATCCACACCGCGTGCGCCTCGCCGACGCGGTTGTCGAAGATGAGCGACATGAGCAGCCCGAGTACGGCTTTGCCCGCGATCAGCGGATCGGGCTTGCCGGTGGCGAAGGCGTCGTCGATGAGCGCGCGGTAGGCGGCCGCGGCGATCCCCGGGCGCTGCGCGTCCAGCAGCGCATCGGCGGTCTCGCCGCCCGCGACCTGATCGGCGGGCGGTTGCGCGGGCCCGGTGACCTGCTGGGCGCCGGTGTCGGAGATGCGCAGGTACTCCGTGGCCTGTGGGTCGGCGGCGATCCCCTCGGCCGGTGCGGACGCGGATACGGGAGCCGCGGGAGCCGCCGCCGGCGCGTTCGACTGCACCTTGTCGAGGTATTCCAGTGCCTCGCGGGCGAATTCGTTGTCCCGGTCGCTGAGCCATTCCCGCCCGGCGCTCAGGGTCTCGAGCAGCGGACCCGGAATGTCGTGCTCGATCGCGGCGCACACCGCGTAGTAACCGTACGAGCGCTGCTCGTCGTGCCCCTCGCCCTCGGCCACGAGCAGCAGCGCGTAGCGAATGGCCAGATCGTGTCGTTCGATGTCGCCGAGCAGGGTGCACGCGGTCATGGCCGCCATGAGCACTTCGCCGGTGTCGCCGTGCCCGCGCCGGATCTCGATGCAGCGGTCGGCCATCACGACCGCGGTCTCGGCCCGGCCCAGCTGGGTCGCGGCCTCCACCGCCATGGAGTACATGGTGGACAGGGTGGCGGGCGGGATGTCGGCGGGAAAGCGGGCCGGGCCGTGCTCGGCCAGGTGCAGGGCCTGGTCGTATTCGCCGGCCGCGAACGCCGAGCGGAAGCGGTAGGACACGACCCAGCCGTAGTCCTTGGGATCGGGCGGGGTCGTCAGCGCGTCGTCGAACGCTGTCAGCCGTGCCAGCGCATCCTCCGCGCGGCCCGAGTCCAGCATCCCGCTCGCCTCGTTCATCACTTCGACGAACGCGTTTCGATCCATGGGCACATCGCCTTCCACCTCTATCAGGCCCGGATCGTATGGCTACCCGGGTGATGGGCGCGGGCAGTGAGGGAAAGGTCATAGTTTGAGCGCGCCCCGTATGACTATGCGCACGTCGAACCCACCCCACCCGTTTGCCCCCGCTCACTCCTGACCTCAATCACCGTTCCCCGCAACGCGATTGCCCTTGCGAGTTCTCGTCAACACGCTACCCTCCGAACGCGTTCCCGGCCGGGCGGGGCGGCGGCCTGCGCGCGCCACGGCTCGAAACGCCGTGCGCACAGCCGATTCGGACGTCACACGTCGAAATACAGGTCGAACTCGTAGGGGTGCGGGCGAATAGCGATCTCGGCGATCTCGGATTCGCGCTTGAGCACGATCCAGGTCTCGATCAGATCCTCGGTGAACACGTTGCCCCGGGTGAGGTACTCGTGGTCGGCCTCGAGGTTGTCGATGACCGCCGCAAGGCTCGCGGGGGTCTGGGTCACCGCCGCCGATTCTTCGGGGGTGAGTTCGTAGAGATCCTTGTCGATGGGCAGCGCGGGTTCGATTTTGTTCATGATGCCGTCGAGGCCGGCCATCATCATGGCGGCGAAGGCGAAGTAGGGATTGCCCGAGGCGTCCGGACAGCGGAATTCGAGGCGCTTGGCATTGGGGTTGGCGCCGGTGACGGGTATGCGGACGGCGGCGGAGCGATTGCGCTGGCTGTACACCAGATTGACGGGCGCTTCGTAACCCGGCACCAGGCGCTTGTACGAATTCACCGTGGGATTGGTCCAGGCCAGCAGTGACGGGGCGTGGTGCAGCAGGCCGCCGATGTAGTACCGGGCCAGATCCGAGAGCCCCGCGTACCCGGACTCGTCGTAGAACAGCGAATGGCCGTCCTTCCAGAGCGATTGGTGCACGTGCATGCCGGAACCGTTGTCGCCGAACAATGGCTTGGGCATGAAGGTGACGGTTTTCCCGCCCTGCCAGGCGGCGTTCTTGATGATGTATTTGTAGAGCATGAGGTCGTCGGCGGCGGCGAGCAGCGTGTTGTAGCGGTAATTGATCTCGGCCTGCCCGGCCGTGCCCACCTCGTGGTGCCCCTTCTCGAGTTCGAAGCCGGCGCGTTGCAGGTGGGTGCACATCTGGTCCCGCAGATCCACGTCGGCGTCGTAGGGCGCGACGGGAAAGTACCCGCCCTTGGGCCGCACCTTGTATCCGCGGTTCACACTGCCGTCGACATTGCGCTTCGCGCCGGTGTTCCAGCTCCCCGACGCCGAATCCACCTGATAGAAGGCCCCGTTCATCCCGGTCTCGTAGCGCACCGAATCGAAGATGTAGAACTCGGCCTCGGGCCCGAAGTAGGCGGTGTCCGCGAGCCCGGTGCTGCGCAGGTAGTCCTCCGCTTTGCGCGCCACATTGCGCGGGTCCCGGCTGTACGCCTGGCGCGTGTGCGGATCGTGCACGAAGGAGTTGATGTTGAGTGTTCGGGCGGCGCGGAACGAATCCAATTGCGCGGTGCGCAGATCCAGCAGCAACAGCATGTCGGATTCGTGAATCGCCTGGAATCCGCGGACGGACGAGCCGTCGAAGGCGATGCCCTCCTCGACCAGTTCGGTCCCGAACATCGATGCGGGTATCGAGAAATGCTGTTGCACACCCGGCACATCACAGAAGCGCACGTCGACGTATTCGATCTGTTCGGCGTCGATGAAGTCTTGGACTCCGCTCGGGCTCGGAGTGATCATTGCGGGCTCCCTTACGGCCGCACCGCGTCCCGATCGGACGGCCCAGTCGGGTACCGGCGGTCCTGATGGTCCAACGATACGTCTCCCCCGCACCGGCCCGGTCGCGAATCGGATTGTGTACCAAGATCATTCGCGCCACTCGGGCCGTATCCCCGCAGCGCCGATCCGGGCGCGCAATCCGCCTGCGCCCGTGCTGCGCCCCAGCGCCCGGGCCGAGTTTCCCTCTTTGGTCACATGCACAAACGCGAACCCGCAGATCTTCGCCATTGCCACTGGTCCGCACGGGTCTTTGTGCGGTGTGCTGGATGACACCGGGAGCCGCGGTGCTCTCGATCACAGTCGAACCAGAGGTAGGTCGTGAGTTCATCAGAGGTAGCGGCAGTGCAGCCGCGGACGCTGTGCGAGGCGTTTCAGGCGAACGTGGCGCGGTATCCCGAGGCGGTCGCCCTGCGAACGCTCGGCGGCGCCGAGTCGCACACCTGGGGCGAGTACGGCGGGCGCGTCCGATCGATCGCCGCCGGTCTGGCGGCCCTGGGTGTCGGCGGCGGCGACACCGTCGCGCTCATGATGACCAACCGTCCCGAGTTCCACCTGTGCGACACCGGCGTCCTGCACACCGGCGCGACGCCGTTCTCGGTGTACAACACCAACCCGGTGGAGTTGCTGGCGTACCAGTTCGGCAATGCCGGGAACAAGGTCGTCATCTGCGAGGAGCAGTTCGCGCCCCAGGTGCTGGCCGCGGTCGCCCTGGCCGCGACCCAGGGCGCGGTGGTCGAGCACGTCGTGTGCATCGACGGCGAGCCCGCGGGCGCCACCGCCCTGTCCGCCGTCGAGGCCGCCCCGAAGCCGGACTTCGATTTCGAGGCCACCTGGCGGGCGGTCGATCCCGAGGACCTGCTCACCATCGTCTACACCTCCGGCACCACCGGCCCGCCCAAGGGCGTGGAGCTGACCCACACCAACTTCCTCGAGAACGCCCGCGTGATCGACGAATTCGGCGGCGGCGGCCCCGAGGACAAGGTGGTGTCGTACCTGCCCGACGCGCACGCGGCCAATCGCTGGTTCGCGCACTACCTGTCGATGACCACCGGCGGTCAGATCACCACGTGCCCCGACCTCAAGCAGGTCGCCGAGGCGCTGCTCGAGGTGCACCCCTCGGTCTTCCTGGGTGTGCCCCGCGTGTGGGTGAAAGTCAAAGCGGCGCTGGAGGATCGATTCCGCGCCGAGCCGAGCCCGCTCAAGCGCCGCCTGGTCGACTGGGCCATCGCCACCGGGCGCGCCCGCGCCCGCGCGGTCTCGGACGGGCGCCGCCCGTCGGCGTTCGAGGACGCGCGCTTCCGGCTCGCGGACCGCCTGGTCCTGTCCACCGTTCGAGAACGCCTGGGACTGGACAAGGTTCGCGTCGCGGTCACCGGCGCGGCCCCCATCCCGCGCGACACCCACGAGTTCTTCCTGGGCCTGGGCCTGCCGCTGTGCGAGGGCTACGGCATGACCGAGTGCACCGCGGGCGCGACGGTCAACCGCCCCGAGCGGGTCAAGATCGGCACGGTCGGCACGGCGCTGCCCGGCGCCGAGATCAAGATCGCCGAGGACGGTGAGGTGCTGGTGCGCGGTCGCATGGTCATGCGCGGCTACCGCAACGCCCCGGACAAGACCGCCGAGACCGTCGACCCCCAGGGCTGGCTGCACACCGGCGACGTCGGCGAAATCGACGCCGAGGGCTTCCTGAAGATCGTCGATCGCAAGAAGGAACTCATCATCAACGCGGCGGGCAAGAACATGTCCCCGACCAATATCGAGAACACCGTCACCGAGAGCACCCCGCTCGCGGGCACCGTGGTCGCGATCGGCGAGGGCCGGTCCTACAACACCGCGCTCATCTGCCTCGATCCCGATCTGGTCGCCGCGTTCGCCGAGCGCAATCAGCTATCGAATCGCTCGATCGCGGCCCTGGCACAGGACCCGGTGGTGCTGGCGAGCGTGCAGGAGGGCGTAGACGCCGCCAATGCCAAGCTGTCCCGGGTGGAGCAGATCAAGAAGTTCGTGGTGCTGCCCGATGTGTGGACACCGGGCAGTGATTGCCTCACCGCCACCGGAAAACTGAGGCGCAAACCGATAGCTAACGCCTACGCGGCTACTATCGACTCGCTGTACGGGTAGTAGGAGAGTTATGCAGGGGCGAATCGGGGATCGGGCGCTGGAACAGCTGTACCGGCGGGCGGTGGCGGTGAGGGAAGATTCCCAGGGCGTGCTGCCGCCGTATCGGACGCTGCCGGAACCGTTGGTGGCCGGCGGCGTCGAGCGCGGCATCAAGCTCAACGTGGATCTGTTCTTCGACTTCCTGCGCAGCGGGGTGACGCCGTCGGAGGCCGACACCCGCGAGGTCGTCGAGATCGCGCTGGGCCGGGTGCGCGACGGCGAACCCCTCGAGGAAGTGCTGGGCCGGTACCGGATCGGCGCGGACTACATCTGGTCCGGGATCCGCGCCGGCGCGAGCGCGGAGGAGCAGCAGACGCTCACCGATTCCGCCATGTCCCTGATTCAGTACATCACCCTGGTCACCACCCGGATCGCGACCGCGTACGTGCAGCACGCCCACGATCCGCGGTGGGAACTGCTCGAACGCCGCCGGGCCATCGCCGACGCGTTGCTGACCGGGCGCGACCCCATCGAGTGGGCGGACGAGCCTGCCATCGCGGTGCCCGACGCCTTCCTGATCGCGGCTTTCCGGCTCAGCGCCGCGCGGGGCGGCGACACCAGCGAACTGCGCCATCGCATCGAAGCGATCCCGGGGGTGTTCCTGCGCATGGACAGCGGCGGCTGGACCGCGCTGCTGCCGTTGCAGGCCGGCGACGACGGCACCGCCGCCATCGCCGCGCTGACGACCCGGCTGCTTCCCGCCCACCCGGCCGGGTACGTCCCGCCCGCGGCCGGGACGCCCGCGCGCCGGGCCGATCAGCCGGGCCCGCGGACCGCGGTGGCCGGGCGCAGGGGCGAACCCGCGGCCGAACCGGGCCGCCGCGCCGCGCCGCCCGCGCCGTTCTGGGTGGGGGTGGCCAGCGCGAATTCCCGGGCCGAGATTCCGGACCTGTTCACCGAGGCGCGCATGCTGGCAGAACTCGGCCGCTGCCTGGACCGTCCGCAGATGCTGTGCCGCAGAGCAGATCTCATGTTCGAGTACACGATCGCGGCGGGCGGTTCGGCGCGGCCGGGCCTGGCCGCGGTCCTGGCCCCGCTGGACGCGCAGCCGCTGCTGGCCGAAACCCTGGAGGTGTTCGTGGACACCGGGTTCAACCAGCTGGCCACCGCGCGCCTGCTCAATATCCACCGCAACACCGTCACCTATCGCTTGGCGCGGGTGCACGAGCTCACCGGTTTGGACCCGCACCGGCCCACCGACGCGATGACCCTGTCCGCGGCCCGGATCGCCCGCTGCCTGGAATCGGCGTCCTTCTCCCCCTAACCCGCCGCACACCGCACGGGCGGCCCGAATACGCATGCCGAGCGACGACTGTCCGGGTTCGGTTGGGCCCGATCCGCTCTCAGACCCGGACAGTCGGGCACCAAAGCTCAAAGATGATCTAGAAGTAGCCGATCACGGGAGCAGGTACCCGTGAGGTGGACATAAATCGCCATTTCGAACACCCTATGTCCGCTACGGTCTGCCGATGAATTCGTCCCAGACAACAGCGAATCATGCCCGCCACCGCACGGATTCACCGCCCGCAATCACCCCGCCTGGCCAAAATTCTCAGCAATCTTCTCCCCCGCACCCTCTCCCCCTGAGATCGACCGCATGACACACTGAGACACCGATCTTCGGAGGTATTCCATGCCCGAACCGCGCCAGGGTGGATTCCGGCGGTTGCGCCGCCGTGCCGATTCCGACACCGCCGGGCAGCCGCCGACTCGCGCATCGGTCCGCAACGCCAAGATCGTCTCACTGCCGGTGGCCTACGCGGCCCGGCGCGCGGGCGGGGTGGGCAGGCGCGCGCTCGGCCGCCCGGCGCACGAGGTGGAACTCGACATCCAGGCCCGCACCGCCCAGCACATGTTCGAGGTACTCGGCGAGCTCAAGGGCTGCGCGGCCAAACTCGGTCAATTGCTCGCGCTGTACGAGCTGGCCCTGCCCGCCGAACTCGGCGCACCCTATCGCGAGGCCCTGAGCCACCTGCAGGATTCGGCCCCGGCCATGCTGCCCGGGGCGGTGCGCGCGGCCATGGCCGAGAACCTGGGGCCCGAGTGGGAGAGCCACTTCACCCGCTTCGACGCGCGGGCCTGTGCCGCGGCCTCGGTGGGTCAGGTGCACCGGGCCGTCTGGCACGACGGGCGCGCGGTGGCGGTCAAGCTCATGTATCCCGGTGCCCGCGAATCGGTGCGCTCGGACCTGGAGCAGATTCGCCGATTGGCCCCGCTGGCAACGGTTTTCGCGCCCGCCGCCGATACCCGTGCGCTGGCCGCGGCACTGGCGGACTGCATCAACGAGGAACTGGACTACGTCACCGAGGCCGCCACCCAGCGCAGCTTCGCCACCGCGTACGCCGACGATCCGGATTTCGTGGTGCCCGAGGTGGTCCACCAGCAGGGCGATGTCCTGGTGAGCGAATGGCTCGACGGAATTCCGTTGCCGCGCATCATCGAATCCGGCGCACAGCAGGAGAAGGATCGGATCGGTCTGCTGATCACCCGGTTCGTGCTGTCCTCGGGTGTGCGCACCGGGCGGCTCTACACCGATCCGCATCCCGGTAACTTCCGGGTGCTGCGCGACGGCCGTCTGGGCGTGGTCGATTTCGGCGCGTGCCCGACCTTTCCCGCCGACTTCCCGGCCCTGGTGGGCGAGATAGCCGACGCGGCGTTCAACGGCACGGACGCCCAGCTGCTCGCGGTGCTGCGCCGGCACGAATTCGTCCGCTCCGACCGGGATTTCGACATCGCCGCGCTGCGGATCGTGACCACCGAGGTCCGCGAGCTGTTCTATCACCGCGTGGTGCGCCTTACCACGCCGTGGCTGCGCCGCCAGGTGCTGCGGGCCACCGATCTGCGACTGTCCAACGTGTGCCGGGAGCTGACCTCGGCGCCGCAGTACACCCCGATCGGCCGGGCCATCGTGGCCACGGCCGGGGTGCTGTGCCAGCTGGACGTGGAGGGCCCGCTGCGCGCCGAACTCCTCACCTACATACCGGAATTGGCGGCCCCGCTGGAGCGCTTCCTGCTCGGCGAGGAGCTACCGCCGGTGACGCGTCACCTGGTGGCGGTCACAGATGCATCCAGTTCGGCCACGCCTTCGACCACGGTTCCTTCCGTTCCGTGCACTTCCAAATGGTGACGTCCTGGGTGTTGCCCGGGAATCCGATCCGGGTGTCCACCTTGCCGACCGGTTCGACCTTCGCGAACTGCGTGCGCAGCAGCACCTCGTAGCCGCCGACGGCCAGCACCGCGGTCGCGTCGTCCGGCGGAGCGCCGAAGTAGCCGAAACCGCGGCTCGGGCTGTAGATGGGCGGCAACTGGTCGCGGCCGAACTGGTCCAGGGCCGCGGCCTGCCAATAGGTGTCGGTGAGGATGACGGCGCGTTCCTTCTCCGCCGGGGGCAGCGCGTCGTAGACGCGGATCACCTCGTCGGTGAGTTCGTGCCAGCCGAAGGAGCCGTAGACGCCGATATTGATGGCGGCCTCGGCGTCGTCGGCGGGCGGGCGAATGTCGTCGGCCGGTCGCCACGGGGTCGAATAGAGCACGAAAGCGGTTGCGGCCGAGGCCAGCAGCGCGGTGGCGGCGATCAGGACGCGCCGCCACGGAGCCGTCACGCGTTCGGCGGTGGTGACCAGCCCGACCGCACCCGCGGCGATCATCACCCCGTACATCCCCGCCGCGTAGTAGATCCGCCCGCCCGAGATCAGGAACGCCAGGTACAGCAGGATCAGGGTGAGACCGAGAAAGCGGTAGGGCCGCAGCAGATCCCAGGTGAGCAGCGCCCACAGCCCCCAGAGCAGCAGCAGCGTCCCGAGGAATCCGGCCAGGCTCACCGACATGGGCACGAAGAGCAACCGGCCGCCGAGGATGTCCTGTTCATCGGCGATGATCCGGCCCATCTCGAGCTGCGGCCAGTCGTGTTCGTGCTGCCAGAGCAGTTCGGGCACGGTCGCGAGCACGGCCAGCACACCGCCGAGCCACAGCAGCGGCCGGCGTACCAGATCGCGGGGACCGCAGATCAGGCTGCTGATGGCGACGGCGATCCAGAAGAACGGGATGAGCCATTTGACCTGCAGGTCCAGCGCGGTGACCAGGGCCGCGATCAGCAGCAGCCAATCCTGGCGGGTGCGAACCCAGCGCACCACCAGCCAGGTGATGATCACCCACAGCGCGGTGTCGATGGCGTTGGTGGTGAGCATGGCGCCCTGCAGCAGCAGAAACGGCGAGGTCGCGTAGCCCAGGGCCGCGAGCGCCTGCGCCCAGCGCCCGCCGCCGAATTCACGGGCGAGCATGGCGCACAGCACGATCGCCGCCACGGTCAGCAGCACGGCCGGCAGTCGCAGCACGAACCAGGAGCCCGGCGCGATGGTGTCCATCAGCCGGGCGAGCAGCGGGAGCACCGGCCCCTGGTCGGCGTACCCGAAGGCCGGGCGTCGCCCCGAGGCCAGAAAGTACAGTTCGTCGCCGAAGTATCCGTACCGCGTGGAGGACAGCAGCAACACCACAGCAGCCGGAATGGCAACGGCCGCGACCGCCCACCACGCCATGCCGGTCTGCTCTTCCACCGCCGCATGTCGTCCCGAGGATCCGGGTTGAGCCGGACGATCAACCACGTCGGTCATCGGCACACTCCTCGCAGGCAGGCACTGGACTTCAGCAAATCTACAGCTTTCATCAGATCCGGCCCGCCTGCGAAACAGCTGTAATTCGGACAAATCACGCTCTCGAACGCGCTGTCGCTCGCCCGCGCGGCCCAGGCGCGCCGCCACCGCGCCGAAGCCCCTGTCGCGGCGGCCTATACTTGCGCTCGTATCGCACTGCCGTACAACAGCTTTCAGGCAAGGAGTGTGGCCATGACCGCCCAGCCGCCCGAGACCAATCCGTTCGGTATCCCCACCACGACCGGCCCGCAGCCGATCCGCTCGTCCCAGGGCACCCTGAACAAGTTCATCCGCGTGCTGCTGCGCGTGCCCGTGCTGTCGGGCGTGGTCGGCAAACGGCTAGTGATCCTGCACGTGGTGGGCCGCAAGACCGGGAAGGTCTACGACGTGCCCCTCGCCTACACCCGGCACGAGGGCGAACTGCTCATCGGCACCGCCAACCATCCCTGGGTGCGCAACATCCGCAAGGACGTGCCGCTCGAGATCAGCGCGGGCGGTCCCCGGCGCACGATGGACGCCGAGGTGCACACCGACAGCGAATCGGTCATGCGCCTGTACGAGATCGTCGCCCGCGACAACGCCCGCAACGCCGCCTTCAACGGCATCGGCTTCGACCCGGACGGCTCCCCGCACCGGGCCGACATCTATCAGACCTGGCAGCAGGGCGGGGTCGTCATCCGCCTCACCCCGCACCGCTAGCCGGGCCTCACTCGGCGACGCGCGCCTGCACGTAGTTCTCGGCGGACAGCGCGACCAGAACCTGCCGCACGCCCGGCGGGGCCCAGGACGCCGAGGAGTCCTGTCCCACCACCGGGTCGGTGAGCCGCACCACGTGCCCGCGGGTCTGGAACTCGAAACTGCCCGCCGCCCGGATGTTCTTGAGCCAGTCCACGTTCCGCCCGTAGGTCAGGGCGATGCGGTACCCGCCGTCGCGCTGGAACACCATGACCGGCACGGAATACGCGCGCCCGGAATTGCGGCCGACGTGCCGCACGATTCCGAACCCCGGCGCGACCCGCGCCAGCACGCCCAGCACCGGATTGCTGACGCGTCGATTGAGCCTGGCCAGCGCCTGCGGCAACGGCATGATCTCGTCCTCTCCGACGAAAACGTTTGCGTCCCAGAGGCTACGCCGCATTCCGGTCCCGGGTGTGGTTGTGGGCCCGGGTTGGGATCGTGGCCTCGGGTGTCGTTGTGGCCTCGGGCTGGCATTGTGGGGGCTCGGGGTGTCGTTGTGGCCTCGGGTTGGGATTGTGGGGGCTCGGGTGTGGTTGTGGCCTCGGGTCGGGATCGTGGCCTCGGCCACCCCCGCGATATTCGAATCCGGTAGCGGCGGACCCGGACCGCGACCGCCGTCGTCCCGCTGACTAGTGTTCGGGTCCGACCGTCGACCCGGCGCGGAGAGGAGCCCCATGCCCGAGATGATCGCGATCTACGACGCCGCAGGCAACGAGATCGGCTCGCAGGATCGCGCGGTCGTCTACGCGACGGGCCTGTGGCACGCCGCCGCCGGGGTGCTCGTGCGCTCCCTGGACGGTTCCAGGATCTACGTCCACCGCCGCACCGACACCAAGGCCGTCTTCGCGGGCATGCACGACTGCCTGGCCGGCGGGGTCCTCGACCCCGGCGAGGACCCAGCCGACGCCGCGGCCCGCGAACTCTCCGAGGAACTGGGCATCACCGCCGAGGTCCCCCTGCAACCCCTCGCCACGGTCTCCTGGGACGGCGAGTGGGCGGGAAAACCCATGCGCTGCCACCTCTTCGCCTACGAGTACCGCTCCGACGGCCCCCTGCGCCACCAGGCCACCGAGATAGCCGACGGCTGGTGGTGGACCGACGCCGAGCTCCGCGCCCACCTGACCGACCCCGCCTGGCCCTTCGTCCCCGACACCCGGGTCCTGGTCCCGCACCTGCTGCGCTGAACCGGGTCTCCACGTCCCGCTCCGGATCGCGTGCCTCAGTGCCGAGTTCCGCACCCCGCGCCTGTTCCCGCACCCCGCGCGAAAAGGTCCGAATCCCCGTTCAACGCGCTACTCCGACTTCGAATCCACCTCCGGCCGTAGGTGTTCCAACACGGGCAGCAGGAAGTCCCGCGCGTACTCCTCCGGGCCGTCTGGCCGATCCAGCCCGAGCACCTCGGACGGAATCAGGATCAGGGTGTGGAAAGCCCGGGCCACGTGCTCGGCGAATCGGTTCGCGGCGTCCGGCGTCGACCAGCCGTCCAGCGGCAGGAACGTCGCGACGAACATCCGCCCCCAGTTGAGCGCCTGACTGTCGGCGGTGATGACGTAGGGCAGGAACAGTTCCGGATTCATGGTCAGCACGGGCCGAATCGCCGGATGCTCGCTCAGGCTGCGATAGGCCGCGGCGAACGAGTGCACCAGCCGGTCCGCGTCGTCGTCGTAGCCCTGAGCCACGGCCTGCACGCCCGCGAAGAACGCGGCCAACTCCTCCTCGACCAGGGCGCTGATCAGCGCGTCGCGCCCCGCGAAATGCTTGTACAGCCCCGCTCGGCTGACCCCGGCCCGCCGGGCCACCTCGTCCATGGACAGCTTGCGCATCCCGGTGCCGGCGGCCAGTTCGCGTGTGGCGTCCAGGATGCGCTCGCGGGTGCCGCTCGCCGCTTTACCGCTCATCACCTTCGGGCTCATGGCCACATCCTACGAAGTAGACACATAGACACTATCTGTCTACTATTCCACTAACACCCGGCGCAGATGCCGAGCACCGGCGATTACGCGCCGCGTGATCCGCCGCCGGTTCGTCCAGGAGGAGGACACGATGACCGCGTCGACCGATTCGACCGATCCCCGCGCGATCAACACCGAGGCCCGCGATGCCGTCGCCGAGCGCCTGATCGGAGGTTCCCTGCGGCGTTCCTACAACTCGCTCGTCGACGTCGACTGGGACGCGCCCCAGGACCCGAACCTGTTCTACATGCCGCCCGAGACGATCTCGCTGTACGGAACGCCGCTGTGGCAGAACATGTCCCACGCCGATCGCGTCGAGCTCTCCCGGCAGGAGCTGGCGAACATGCTCAGCCGGGCGGTGTGGTTCGAGAACACGCTGAACCAGGGCCTGCTGCGGGCGATGCTCCATCAGGACCCGACCTCGCGAAACGTGCAGTACGCGTTGACCGAAATCGGCGACGAGACCCGCCACATGATCATGTTCAGCCGCGTGATCACCGCCGTCGGCGCCCTGCCGTACCGGCTCTCGCCGCTGGAAGCGATGGCGGTGCAGAGCTTTCCGTTCTTCTACCGGGGTCTGTTCCTGTGGGTGGCCGCCCTGTGCGGCGAGGAGGTCATCGACGACGCGCAGCGCGCGTTCGCGCGGCACCCGGACCTGCAGCCGATCGTCGCGCAGATCATGCGCATTCACGTCACCGAGGAAGCCCGCCACATTCGCTACGCCCGCGAGGGCGTGCGGCGGCGTGTGCGGCACGCGCCGTGGTGGGAACGGCAATTCGCGGCCTCGGCCAACGGCGCGGCGGGTTTCGTGCTGCGCCGGCTGATGTACGACCGGCGTGTGTACGAGCGGTGCGGACTCGACTCCGCCGAGGCGATGCGCCAGGCCCGCGCCAACGAACCGGTCAACGCGCGCCGCCGCGAGGCGTTCGAGGGCCTGTATCGGTTCCTGTGCGAGAACGGCCTGATGAATCCGGTCTCGCGACTGCTGTGGCGTCGATTCGGATTCCTGTGATGAGCGGATTCCCGCGGTACGACGTCGTGATCGTCGGGGCCGGGTTCGCCGGCCTGTGCGCGGCGATCATGCTGCGCCGCAAGAACATGCACAACTTCGTGATCCTCGAGAAGGCCGGCGAGGTGGGCGGCACCTGGAGAGAGAACACCTATCCCGACGCGGCGTGCGACGTGCCGTCGCTGATGTACTCGTTCTCCTTCGCACCCAATCCGAGGTGGACGCGCGGCTACGCGACCCAGCCCGAGATCCTCGAGTACCTGCGCTCGGTGGCAGACCGCTTCGACCTGCGCCGCGACATCCGCTTCGGCGCCGAGGTCGTCGCGGAGACCTTCGACGAGAACTCCGACACCTGGACCGTCACCACCGCCGACGGCGTCGAACGCACCGCCCGCGCGGTCATCGACGGCACCGGGCCGCTGCACATCCCGAACGTCCCCGCCATTCCCGGCGCGGATGCGTTCGCGGGCAGCATCTTTCATTCCGCCCGATGGGATCACACGGCCGATCCGACCGGCCGCCGGGTCGCGGTGATCGGGACCGGCGCCTCCGCGGTGCAGTTCACCCCGCATCTGGCCGCGCGCGCCGAACACCTGACCGTGTTCCAGCGCACGCCGAGCTGGGTACTGCCCAAACTCGATCGCCCGATCACCGCCGCCGAGCGCACCGCGTACCGGGCGATCCCGGGGCTGCGCGGGATGGCGCGGGCCGGCGTCTATTTCGGCCACGAGGCGCTGGTCGGCGCGTTCCTGCGCCCGCGATACATGCCGATGGTGCGCGCGGTGGCGCGGGCGCATCTGCGCCGACAGATCGGCGATCCCGTTCTCCGCGAGCGACTGACACCGGACTACGAGATCGGCTGCAAGCGCATGGTGATCGACAATCGCTACTATCCCGCGCTGACACGCGAGAACGTCACCGTTGTCACCGCCCCGATCACGGGAATCACCGAGACCGGGGTCCGGACCGGTGACGGGGTCGACCATCCGGCCGACATCATCGTCTACGGCACCGGATTCCAGGTCGCGGACAAGTTCCACGGCCGGAACCTGATCGGCGCGGGCGGGCGCACCGTCCGGCAACTGTGGCGCGACGGCCCGCAGGCGTACCTTGGGCTGGCCGCACACGGCCTACCCAACTACTTCCTGATCGTCGGCCCCAACAGCGGCGTCGGCAACCAGTCGATCGTCTTCATGATCGAGGCCCAGGCCCGCTACATCGCGCAACTGCTCACGACGATGCGCGATCGCGAGGCCACCCGTGTCGAGGTGAAAGCGCATGTGCAGCAGCAGTTCAACCGGATGCTGCAACACCGGTCCCGGGGCACGGTGTGGACCACCGGCGGCTGCCGCAGCTGGTACCTGGACGACGAGGGCGTGAACCGGGCGATCTGGCCCGGCTCGACCCTCGAGTACTGGCGGCGCACCCGGATGCCGCGATCCGACGACTTCGAGTTCACCCGCGCCGAGGATCGCGAGGACGAGGACGAGTACCACGGCCCGGCCTTCGTCAGCGGCCCCGACGGCGTCGAGTACCCGGTGCGCGCGCACCTGCTCGCCCTGTATCAGCCGGTCGACAACACCGTGCACTGGTCCGGGCGGCTCGACGCGTGCGCGGACCTGGCCCGGCTGCATCCGGTCGCGAATCGACCGGTGCGCCTGCGGGTTCCGGGCCGTGACCCGGTGCCGGCGACGCTGACCGACGGGGACCCCTGGGGTGGCTCACACATCACCGGGCACGGCGCGTTTCCCTACGCGCACCCGCTCGACGTCTGAACGACGCGTTCTCCCCTGTACCGCAAGGACTCTCATGGCCTACGTCATCACCCAGAACTGTTGCAACGACGCCTCCTGCGTGGCGGCGTGCCCGGTGGGCTGCATTCACCCGACACCGGAGGAGCCCGGCTTCGCCACGGCCGAACTCCTGCATATCGATCCGGCGACCTGTATCGACTGCGGGGCGTGCGCGGACGCGTGTCCCGTGGACGCGATCCGGCCCGAGACCGCCCTCACCGCCGAAACCCGGCCGTTCGCCTCGGTCAATGCCGGCTACTACCGCGACAACTCCGCGCCGCCGAGTTTCATCCGTATGCGACCCCCGACCGGTCTGGTCACCACGGCGACACCGTTGAACGTCGCCGTGGTCGGTTCGGGGGCGGCCGGGTTCTACAGCGCCGCGGCGCTGCTGCGACATCCCGGAATCCGGGTCGAGATGTACGAAAAGCTGTCCGTCCCCTACGGTCTCGTTCGGCACGGGGTCGCACCGGATCACCCCGCGACGAAGCGCGTGGTCGATCGGTTCGACTTCGGCCCCGGCAAGCGCGCCCGCTTCCGGCTGCGCCTCGGTGTCGAGATCGGCGCGGAGACCGGTCACGCCGACCTGCTTGCCCGCCACGACGCGGTCATCTACGCAACCGGCGCCGCGGACCACAACCGGCTGACGATCCCGGGGGCGGCCCTGCCCGGTGTCTGCTACGCCGATGCCTTCGCCGGCTGGTACAACGATCACCCCGCCCATCGCTCGCTCGCCCCGAATCTGTCCGCACGCCGAGCCGTGGTGGTGGGCAACGGCAATGTGGCCCTGGATATCTCGCGCGTACTGGCCACCGAGCCGGACCGCCTGGCCGCCACCACGATCGCGGGACACGCCCTGAACACGCTGCGGCGCAGCGCCGTCGAGGAGGTCGTGGTCCTCGGCCGCCGCGGTCCCGAGCACGCCCGTTTCACCGTCCCCGAACTGGTGGGCCTGCTGGAACGCCCCGATATCGACGTGATCGTCGACCCCGCCGACCTACCCGCGCGGCACATCCCCGACCGGGTGGCCCGCACCCGCGTGGAACTGCTGGCCGAGGCGGCGACCCGGCCGCCCGTCCCCGGCAACCGGCGGATCGTCCTGCGTTTCCATACCGCGCCCACCACCGTGCTCGGATCCGGCGCGGTGTCCGGAGTCCGCACCGAACGCACCGCCCACGACGGCCCGCCGAACACCGACGCGATGATCGGCACGTCGATCGTGGTCGCGGCGATCGGATTCCGCGGACGTGCCATCGCCGGCGTCGCCTTCGACCCGCGCACCCACACCATCCCGCACTCCGGCGGCCGTGTCGTGGACTCCGCGGGCACGCCCGTCGCCGGCGTCTATGCCGCGGGCTGGATCAAACGCGGCCCGACCGGCGTGATCGGCACCAATCGCACGTGTGCGGAGGAAACCGTCGCGAGCCTGCTCGCCGACCATCGCGCGGGCACGCTCCCCGAACCCGCTCAGCGCTGACCGCCGCCCGGGCGACCGGGGGGCCGGACATGACGACGACAGTCGGCCGGGCCCATCCGGCCCGCGAAAGTGGTTGTTCGACGACCGCTTTCGTTCCGCTGAACCGCGCGGCGACGCACCTGGAATGCCGGAGATCGAGGTCCGGCATCGGCGCCAGGTTGCCGGACCGCAGCGCACCCCGTCGAATCACAGCGTGCAGCGAGCCTCCGCGGGCGGAGTTTTCAGGTCGACCAGGTAGTCCGCGACGATGGCGTTGACGCACGGACTGACCGCGGACAGGGCGACGGTGTGCTGCTCGCCGGCAACGGTGAGCAGTGTGCCGCCGAGGGTTTCGGCCAGGGACCGGCTGCCGGGGTACGGGGTGGCGGGATCGCCGGTTATGCCGATGGTGAGGGTTTGCGGGAGGCCCCTGATGCCCTCGGCGTACGGGTAGCCGAGAGTGGGTGGTGCGGGCCAGAACTCGCAGGCGTCGCGAGCGCCCTCGACCCCCGTGCCCGGGTCCATGTACGGGGCCGCCTCGTACAGGCGGCGGCGCAGCTCGGTTTCCTCGTCCGGGGTGCGGCGTTCCTCGTCCATGCAGTTGATCGCGTACGCGGCTTCGGCGAAGTTGGGCCAGCGGCCGTCGGGTCCGCGGCCGCCGAAGGCGTTGCCGAGTGCGACGAGCGTGTCGCCCTTGCCCGCGCGCAACTCGGTGAGGCCCTTGGTGATCACCGGCCAGGCCGCGGAGTCGTAGAGCCCGGCGGTGACCGCGCCCCACACGTCGGCGAAACTCAGCCGGTGGCCCTGCACCTCGATCGGTGTGTCCGCGAGCGAACGAGTGAGCTGCTGGAAGCTCGCGGTGGCCCGCGCGGGATCGGCGCCCAGGGGGCAGTCCGGCCGGGTGGCGCAGTCGGCGGCCATCTTGTCGAAAGCGCGCTGGAATCCCGCGAATTGGGTGATGCGGCGGTCGACGGTTCCGGTGTGTGGGTCGATGGCGCTGTCCAGGACCATGGCGCGCACGCGCTCGGGGAAGGTCTCGGCGTAGACCGGCCCGAGCCGGGTGCCGTAGCTCTGACCCAGGTAGCTGAGCTTCTCGTCCCCCAGCGCCGCGCGCAGGATGTCCATGTCGCGCACCGCATCCCGCGTGCCGACGTGCTCGAGCACGTCCGTGCCGCCGGAGCGTTCGGCGCAGCGTTCGACCAGCGCCCGGGTGTCGTCGGCGGTCCAGCGGCCGACGCTCGAGGCCATCGGGAACACCGCCTCGCCCGCATCGGTTTCGGCGTCGCTGAAGCAGTCGATGGCGGGCGTGGACGCCCCCACCCCGCGCGGGTCGAAGCCGATCAGGTCGAACCGCTCGGTCACCGGGCTCGCCGCCCAGGTCTTGGCGCCCACGGCGGCCATGGCCATACCCGGCCCGCCCGGCCCACCGGGGTTCAGCAGCAACGAGCCGATCCGCTCCCCGCGGGCGGGCGCTTTCAGGACGGCGATCTTCATGGTGCGCCCACCCGGATCCCCGTAGTCGAGCGGGACTTCCAGACGCGCACAACGGAATTCCGGCCTAGCTGCGATGGCGGTCTCGTCGCCCGCGGTGGTGGCGTACCCGTCGCAGGCCCCGAAGGCCAGTTGCTGGTCGTAGAACCGTTGCAATCGCTCCGCGTCATCGGGCTGTGACGACTGCGAGCAGCCGGTCAGGGTGAGCGCGAGCAGGAACGCTGTCGCCGCGGCGGTGGCGGACTTCATGCCGGTGGAACTCCCCTCGTGTGGTGAACGCACTGATCACGCGCGGCGGTACCCTGCGCGCCGACGGGTACGACACTCCCAGGCGGGCGGGCCCGGTCGGGCCGATGTGCCACCGTCGGCGTGTCGAGCCGTCCGCGTTCCGGCCCGGCCGCACGAGCACGGCGATACCCGTTCGGCGGCAGCCGAATCCCGCGGGCCCGAGGTGATCGTCGGTTGCGCAGCCGCGCACGGCGATGCGACAAGCACCCACCGGCTGCCCGACGAGCGGTGTGGTCAGCTCTGCCGGGTCAGCAGCGCGATCGCGAAGCCCGCGAAGGTGTCCGCGACCTTGTCCGCGTCGAACGGCGCCTGAGGCGTCCACCATTCGGCCGCACGAATCCCCATCGCGCCGATGGCCGCGACGCCGAGCCACGGATCGGACACGGTGAACGCGCCGAGGCGCACGCCGCGCTCGATGACGTTGAGGAACATCCGCTCGGTCTCACCGCGGATCGCGTAGAGCTGTTGCTGCTGTTCGACTGTGAGCGAACGGAATTCGCGATGCGTGACACCGGCGAGTTCGCGGTAGCGCAGGTGCAGCAGCACATGCGCGCGGGCCAGCGCCCGCACCTGCTCGACCGGGTCCGGCCCGGTACCGAGCAGGACGTCCTCGAGCAGATCGCGCTGGTACCGGTGCCCCATCTCCACGAGCTCGTAGAGCAGTTGCTGTTTGGAGGTGACGTGGGTGTAGATGGCCCCGGGCTGCAATCCCAGCGCGGTGGCCAGATCCCGCACGGAGACCGCGTGATAGCCCTGTTCGCCGAACTGCAGCAGGGCGGTTTCGAACAGCCGCCGCCGGGTGCCGGACAGGTCCGCGCCGGCCGGTAGCAGGTCCGGCGCGCCGATCGATTTGGCAGTCATGTCCATCCTGTGTGAACGAGTGTTCAGGCCGAACGATAGCGGCTCCCGGTCGCGGTTTCAATGGCCTTCGGCCACAAATATTTTTTCCTTGACATGTGATCGCCATCTCACCCATGCTGGCCCTAATCCACCTGAACGATCGTTCAGATCCACCAGATCCCGACCACCCTGCCCGTACGGCGGCGTGGACCAGGTGCACCCCGATCACGGCTTCGCCCCCGAGGCCGCCACCGGATAGCACCGAATTCCGAGAGAAGTCGTTCCATGAGCAGTGCGATCACCACCCTCCTGACCGGTTACGCGTTCCTGGAGGGCCCCCGGTGGCACGAGGGCCGATTGTGGCTGTCGGACATGTACACCCATCAGGTTGTGTCCGTCACCGCCGACGGCGGCGATCCGCGCGTCGAGGCACGGGTCCCGGGCCGGCCGTCCGGCCTGGGATGGCTCCCCGACGGCCGCCTCCTGATCGTCTCCATGCGTGATCGCCTACTGCTGCGCCGCGAACCCGATGGGGCCCTGGTCACCCACGCGGATCTGTCCGGACACGCGATCGGTCACCTCAACGACATGGCCGTCGACCGGCACGGACGCGCCTACATCGGCAGCTTCGGATTCGACCTGGGCGCGGCGGAATCCCCGCGCCCCGCGAGTCTGCTGCGGGCAGATCCGGACGGAACGGTCACCGAAGTCGCCGAAGACCTGTGGTTTCCCAACGGCTGCGTCATCACCGGCGACGACGTGCTGCTGGTCAACGAAACCCTCGGCAACCGGATCACCGCGTTCGACATCGGACCCGGCGGCGCACTGGGGAACCGGCGCGTCTGGGCGCGGTTCGGCGATCTCCCCGGCGAGGCCGATCTCGGCACGGTGCTCGCGCAGGTCGTCGTGGGCGGTGACGGTTCGGCCCTCGACGCGGACGGCGGCCTGTGGGTGGCCGACGCCGTGCACGCGCGCCTGCTCCGTGTGCTGGCGGGCGGGACCATCACCGACGAGATCGTGCTCCCCACCGGCGTCTTCGCCTGCGCGCTCGGCGGGGCCGAAGGCCGCACCCTGTTCGCCTGCACGGCACCGGATTTCGACGAACATGCCCGCTCGAACGCCCGCGAAGCAGCCGTGGTCGCGCTGCGCGTCCCGATAGCGGCCGCCGAAACGCCGGCCCTTTCCTGACGGTCGATCCGGGCCGGCGCTCCATACCGATCCCCCACCAGGTACACAGTCCCGCACCGCACCCCGAGGAGTCCCCGCGATGGAAGCAATCGTCCACGTCACCGGCGGCAAAATCCGCGGCCGGACCGAGAACGGCATCAGCCGCTTCCTCGGCATACCGTACGCGGCCGCGCCGGTCGGCCCCGCGCGGTTCCAAGCGCCTGCCCCGGTGGCGGAGTGGCCGGGCATTCGCGACGCGCTCGAGTTCGGCGCGACGTGTGCGCAATCGCCGTATCCACCGCCGATCGACGCCCTTATCGGCAGCGACGGCATCCCCGGCGACGACTACCTGAACCTCAATGTCTGGACCCCCGAGGTGGGCGGCAGCGGCCTGCCGGTGATGGTGTGGATACACGGCGGCGCGTTCACCCGCGGTTCGAACGCCCGAACCATGTACGACGGAACGACATTCGCGCGCGACGGCGTGGTGCTGGTGTCGATCAACTACCGCCTGGGCATCTCCGGTTTCGCGGTCGTCGAGGGCGCACCGCACAATCGCGGACTGCGCGATCAGGTCTTCGCACTGGAGTGGGTGCGGCGAAATATCGCGGCGTTCGGCGGCGATCCGGGCAATGTCACCATTTTCGGTGAGTCGGCGGGCGGTATGAGCGTCCTCGACCTGATCGCGTCCCCGCCCGCGCGGGGGCTGTTCCAGCGCGCGATCGCCCAGAGCGCCAACGGTTCCACGGTGGCGACCGCGCAGGACGCGGCCGAGGTCACCCGCCATCTGGCCGGCTTGCTCGGGATCGAACCCACCGCCGCGGCGTTCGGCGACCTCGATCCGGCCCGGCTCCGCGCCGCGCAGGACGAGCTCGCCCGCGACGTGATGCTGGACCCGGATCCGGCACGCTGGGGTGCGACGGTCATCGCCAACGGTTTCGGGGTGATGAGCCTGTTCCCGGTGATCGACGGGGAGTTCGTGCTCGCCCGCCCCACCGATGTCCTTGCCGCCGAACCGGATCGGACCGTACCGCTGCTCATCGGCTGGACGGCCGAGGAATACCGCTTCTTCACCTTCCTCACCGGTGCGGCCGCCGGAATCACCGAACAGGTCCTGCCGTTCGCGGTGGCCCGCTACGGCCTGGACCCCACCGTCGTGGCGACCTATGCCGCGAACCGCCCCGGCGCGAGCCCCGCCGACGTCTTCTGCGCGATCATCACCGATCTCGCCTTCCGCGACGACGCGCTGCGCATAGCGGATTCCACGTCCCGTGCGTCGAACCCCACGTACGTCTACGAATTCGCCTGGCGCTCACCGGTGGCCGACCTCGGCGCCTGCCACGTCCTGGAAATCCCCTTCGTCTTCGGCCGCCCCGACGCGCTGCCCACCCTGACCGGCCCCAACCCGCCCCGGGCGATCGCCGACGACATGCACGGCGCCTGGGTGTCCTTCGCCACGAACGGCAGTCCCGGCTGGACGCCCTACGACACCGATTCCCGAATCATCCGGGTCTTCGACGCCCCCGAGTCCGCCGACGTCCCGCTCCCCCGCGCCGACGATCTCCACGCCCTGCGACAGGCCCGCCCGAAACCGTGACCCCGCCCCGGCGCTCGCCTGCCCGGCGGCGAGCGCCGTTCCGCGCGATGATGGTCCCCATGGCCCCGACCTTCGATGACGTCTACCGCGAGCGCTACCTGCTCCTGACCACCTACACCAAGGACGGCACCCCCAAACCCACCGCGGTCTGGGGCGTCCCCGAAGACGGCAAGCTTTTGATCATCACCGACGACGGCTCGTGGAAAACGAAGCGCATCAGGAACACTCCCCGCGTCACGATCCAGAAATGCGGTGTCCTGGGCAAGGTGAAAGGCGAGCCCGTCGAGGCCGTGGCCCGGATGCTCCCCGCAACCGAAACCCGCAGGGTCTTCGACAAGATCGTCCGGCGCTACTGGAATCACGCCTTCTACTTCGTGCCCCAGGCGATCCTTCGCGGCGGCATCGACAAGGTCCACGCGGCGATCGAGGTCCAAGCGCTCCCCGTCCCGGCCGAGAAGTAGGCTCCGGCTCGCTGACTTCTGCCTGGGCTAGGACGTGGGATCCCCCGCCCACCGAGGGGCCCAGATCCCCGTTCCGCCGGGAAGTAGGGCTCCGCTTCCGCCCCTCACTGCCCGGTCCAGGGCAGGGCCAGCCCGTCCCCCGACCGTCGAGGGACATAGTGCACATGGATGTGCGGAACGGTCTGCGTCGCGTCCACCCCCGATGAGGTGATGAGGTTGAAGTCGGCCTGCCGCTCCCCGCCGTAGCTCTCCGCGGCCGCCATGGATCGTCCCACGGCGTCCGCGTCAGGGTGCTCGGCATGCGCTCTCGGCACGAACAACATATGCCCCGCCACAACGGGATTCACCGGTGCGAACCGCACTACTCCGAAGGCGTATTCGCGGTCGAATTCGCCCCTCACGATCCGCCCGCAGAAGACGCACTCCCGCGAACGACCGTCACCCCGGTACGATTCCAGCCCACCCACCATTTCACCAGTCAACCCGACGGGATTCGAACCCGCATCCTCCGCCGTGACAGGGCGGTGCTCTGGCCATTTGAGCTACGGATCGCCAGGCCCTCGCCACCGGCGAGCACCCCGCTGGCCCGGCAGGATTCGAACCTACGCACCCCCGCTTAACAGGCGGGTGCTCTGCCACTGAGCTACGGGCCAATCTCCACCGCCGCCTCCCGGCGTTGCGGTACAACAAGATTCGCAGCCGTCGCCGGCGACCACAACTGATTTTCTCGGCCCCTGCGGCACAGGTCGAGGCGATGTTCAGGTCTGGGTCACCGGCGCGGCACGCTGATCTGGTTCGACCCCATCACGAGAATGGCAGAATTCGGACGGTTTGAACTGCAATCGGGTCTGAATATTGTTGTATCACAATGGGATTGGGCTATTGCAGGTGGCTATCGAGGAGTAGAATAGGGGCATGAATTCGGGAGGGGAATCCAGCATCGCGCACCGTGTAGACGTACACGGTGTCGTGGTCGAAGGACTTCTCGAATCACCCCTGTATTCGTCGTCCGATGACGAGGTCATCGCGATGATGCAGAAGCTGGAGGCGGATTACCGCAAGCTCGAAGCGGTGAAACAGCGCTTCGCTCTCGAATGCGCGGCACGAGGACTGCCCGCGCGGGCCGGGATCAAGAGCCCGATCGTGTTCCTGCAACAGACCTTGCGGATCTCGCATTTCGATGCTGCCGCTCGAATGCGGAACGCGGACCGGCTCTCGACCGTGTCCGAGGGCAGTTTCCAGCGGCCACCGGTGTTCCCGCACATCGCCGCCGCCCAACGTGCCGGGGAGATCTCCGCCGAGCACGTGCAAGCGATCGTGAAGGTCCTGGACCGGATCCCCGCCAGCGTGGATCCGAAGCTGAAGGAACTCGCCGAGAAGACGTTGACCGACTTCGCGTGCGTCGGTGACCCGAAAGGGGTGACCCAAGCCGGTATCCGAGTCCTGGCCTACGCCGACCCGGACGGGGTGTTGACCGCGGACAAGGACCGGCAGCGGATGCGCGGCATCTGCATCGGGCGTCAGCGTGCGGATGGGATGTTCCCGATCTCGGGGTTGCTGACCCCGGAGTTGGGTGCGGTGTTCCTGCCCATGTTCGCCAAGTTCGCGCGACCCGGCATGTGCAACCCCGATGACCCGGACAGCCCGCACGCCACCGCGGAACTCGGGATCGACACCGAAATCGACGCCGACGACAGCGACTTGGATGCTGCCACCGTCGCCGCGCGTGCGGTGCTGCGAGCTGCCGCCAAGCGTGATCACCGCAGCGAAGCGCAACGCAATCACGATGCGTTGCTGCGGTTCCTGCACCCCGATATGGGTCCCACCAAGCTTGGGTATCACCGTGGGCTGCCGGTATCGACCGTGGTCACCATGCGCCTGACGGACCTGGAGCAGCGCACGGGGCTCGCTACCACGAACACCGGGGGCACGCTCTCGATCACCGAAGCGGTCAAGCTGGCCGCGCGGTCCACCCCGTACCTGGTGATCGTGGATGCCAACGGCCGCCCCCTGCACCTCTCACGCGGGCAACGCCTGGCAACGGTAGAGCAGCGCCTGGCGCTCACCGCCGTCGAGCGGGGCTGCACCCGCCCGGGATGCGACGCCCCCGCCACCCGCTCGGCCGTGCATCACATCAAGGAGTGGGCTGATGGCGGCGAAACGGACATAGAGAATCTGACGTTTGCGTGCGATGCCTGCCACGCCCAGGTCAACACTGGTCCGAACGGTTGGAAAACGATAGTGATGCCCGAGGATTCGGAGCATCCGGGCAAAACCGGGTGGATTCCGCCACCGCATATTGATCCGGCTCGTAGACCTCGGGTGAATTTCAGTCATCACCCGCGTGTGCCGAGTCCTTCGGGGATTCCGGGTATTCCGGCGCGGCGACTCTGCTAGAGCGCTGCCCTCCAGCCGAAACCCAAACCCCCAAGCCCAACCCCCAAGAGCGGCATTGGTGTTCACTCCAGTGGCCGACGTAGCCGAGACCCGCACGCGCCGTGCGCCTTCCAGCGGGGTTCGGGAGGACAAGCAAGAGCAATGAGGCAGTGCTGGTTACTTCGCCTGCCGTACCCGACTTCGGCTCCCCAGTTGGGAGCCTGTTCGCCCTCCCAGCGTGGCTGGATGGCCGTGGGAACCTTCTCGAGACCTACAGACAAAGATCCGTCATCCCTGAATGCTGGTACTGCGTTAGCGGGTGATTGTGGTGAGCGGTAGTCGATTCGAGGCTTGCTCTTACCCCCGCTAGTGGTGGATCCCGTTTATCGGCCCGGGAGGGCCGGTACCGCCGTCGAGGCTCCGAACCGGGCCACGCTGCTACTCCGTTATCCAGGCTGCTCTTTCTCCGGTAGGCCACCCAACCGCAGCCGAGTCCCCCACCGCACAACGCTGGTATTTCGTTATCCAGTCGTCCCGAAACGCACGCACCCGCCCAACGCTCCGATCCCCCGAAAAGTCAGCCACGCATACCCAACGGCCTCCGTTCAACAGACCCGAAGCCCCCACTCACCTAGAGACAACCCGCACAGTCTGCAACAAGGGAAAAGCCGCCGCCCCACCCCCATATCCCCCGAACCGGCAGTACATGATCTCGTCTTCAGAAAGCGCCATAGCCATCAGAAGCGTGCCATGACCGACAATTTCAGAACCGATGTACCGCGGAAGCTCTCGAGCCGGGATCGTAATCGCGTTCACTGCGTCACGCCCTTTCTGTGGGCTGGTGCCAGTCAGACTCTCGAACTTCAGCTTACTTGCAGCTACCCCGATCGTGTCGCGCCAATCACGAAGTCCGGGCCCACTTGCACCAAGCACGCGTGTCACGACCCCGCTTCTGCGAACCGTCAATCCCAACCAGCGAAGCTACCTGACGCCTCCAGCGCGACGCCCGGAGCACTACCGCCCAAAACGCAAGCAGCCCATCGAGTCCCGCGCGACTCGATGGGCTACCGAAGTTCCTCGGGCGTTGCCGTCGGAGCGACGGTTACTGGCCGGCGGTGCCGGTGAACAGACCCTGGATGGTCTTGATCAGAACCTCGGCCAGGAAATCCGCTGCGGATCCGGACACGGTGTACTCCTCATCTGTGAAACGACATGTCGAACATGCGAAGCATGCACGCTTCACTTGTCCATGGGTGGCTTTTCAGGTGAAAAGTTTCCCCGTCGGATCAAGATTTCATACTGGAACCGGTTCCAACTGGGGTTATGCCCACTCAGTGGGACAGTGATCTGGATCACATGGACTAGCCGGAGGATGCGGAGGATCCTGCCCAGGCCGCGAAGGCGCCCGGATTGCGGGTTTGCAGCAGTACGCGGCCGGGTCCGACGAAGTCGAAGACGAAGCCCTCGCCGGACTTGAGCGATTGCAGCGAACGACCCGATACTGCTCGCCGGATGGTGAAGTTCATGGCCAGGTCGTAGGCAACGACATGCCCGGTGTCGATGGTGACCGGCTCACCGGGTGCGAGATCGATGACGTCGATCGCTCCGAATACGCCCAGCACCACCTCTCCGTTCCCGTGCGCACGCAGTCCGAATCCGCCCTCTCCACCGAAGAGATTCGCGAAGCCACCCCATTTCGCCTCGACCGTCACCGCGTGCGAATTGGCGATCCAGCCACCGCGACTGATGTAGAACGGCCGGTCCGGGCTGATGCTGAGCGAGAGCATGTCGCCCGGCAGTGCGGGCGCTACATCCACCCAGCCGCCCTGCTGGGGTGCGGTGAATGTGGAGACGAAGAACGACTCGCCCGCGAGCATCGAGCGCTTGAGACCGGCCAGCACGCCGCCCTCGGCCTTGGCGTGCAGTGCGACTCCTGCCGAATGCGCGACCATGGCCCCGCTCTCGACCCGCATGGGCTCGCCCGGGTCCAGGAAGCAGCGGGCAATGGTCGACGACGGATTGTGCCGCAGTTGAACCTTCATATTTTGCGACGTTAGCAGCGAAAACCCCCCTTGCGCGCGCGATCCCGGCGCGTCTCCGGCCGCATTAGGGCCATCCCGGTCCGCGCGGGCGGCGCAGATGCAATGATGCCCGTCGGCACGGTCCGAGTCATACCCCAGACGATGAAGGAGAATTACCCGGTGACCACCGAGACGCACGCGCTGCCGCTCGATGACGATCAACTTCGGCCCGCACGCCGAATTCGCTTCGACCGCAAGGCGCTTCGGCGCGTCGGTTTGATCGCGGCGGTGGTCGCACTCACCGTTCTGGTGACCGGCCGCGCCGAGGCGCTGCCCGATCCGGCTCCGCAGCGCTCGCCCGGTTGCGCTGCGCCCGATTCCGGCACGCCCAGCGGTGCCAAGTGGGCGACGGAGCCCGCGATGACGATCGATCAGAACGCGACCTACACCGCGACCCTGGAGACCAACTGCGGCACCATCACCGCTGAACTGGATGCTGCTCGTGCTCCGCACACGGTGAACTCTTTCGTATTCCTGTCCGATCAGGGCTATTTCGATCACACGCGCTGCCACCGCCTGACCACCGAGGGCATTTTCGTGCTCCAGTGCGGTGATCCGACCGGCACCGGCACCGGCGGTCCGGGCTACAAGTTCGTGGACGAGAATCTGGCGGGCGCTTCCTACCCCGCGGGCACCATCGCCATGGCGAATGCGGGTCCCAACACCAATGGCAGCCAGTTCTTCCTGGTCTACCGCGATACTCGCCTGCCCGCGAATTACACGCCGTTCGGCCGCATCACCGATGGCATGGACGCGCTCCAGAGCATCGTCGCGGCCGGCACGCAGGATGGTTCGGCCGACGGCAAGCCCGCCGCCGATCCCACCCTGTCCGAGGTCTCCGCCGCGCAGAGCTGAGATCAGCCCAGCCGCAGCATGTTCGGCCACTCGCGCGACCACGGTGCGCGCGGGTGGTCGCATCGCCACAGGGTGACGTCGCTGGTCACCCCGGGAATACCCAGCCGGGCGTCGGCTCGGCCCACCTCGGTGACGCTCGAGCACCGAGTGCGCGGTTCACTACCGTCACCTCCCACCCAGAGCACGGTGGTGGCGGTGTCCGGCGGCGTGCCGAAGTAGCCGAAACCACGGTTGGGGCTGTACACCGCGGGGAGACCGTACTCCGCCCGCTGCACATCCAATGCGCTTGCCTGCCAATAGGAATCGGCGATGATCACTGCCGATGAACGTTCTCGCTCGGGCAGCGCGGTGTACGCGTCCGCGGTAGCCCGGGCCAGTTCGGGCCAGCCGAATTTGCCATAGAGTCCGAGGGCCAATCCCGCCGCCTCGTCGCTGGCGGCCGGCTCGATATCGGATTCGGCCTGCCAGGGCAGCGAGAACAGCACCGGCACGAGCGAGATCACCACGAGCACTCCGCCCACCCACTTCCTCCAGGTGGCGGCATCGCGCGTGAACCACACCGCTCCGGCTGCCATGACAGCCGGATAGATGCCCACGACGTAGTACGACCGGCCGTTCATCGCCAGGAATGCCACCGCGAGCACCACGGTCGTCAACGCGAGAAACCGATACGGGCGCAGCGGCTCCCAGCGCCACAGCGCCCACAGTCCGAATCCGAGCAGCACCACCCCGAGAATTCCCGCCGCCGCCAATGCCAAGGGCACGAAGGTGATTCGCCCGCCGACGGTGTCCTGCTCGGCGGATACCTGCGCACCCATCCCCAGCTGCGGCCATTCGTGCCGCGCCTGCCACACCAGCGTCGGCACGGTGCACACGACCGCGAATGCCGCTCCCGCCCACAGTGCGGGCCGCTTCGGCAATTCCCGTGGCCCATAGACCAGTACGGCCACGGCGATCGCGATCCAGAAGAATGGGATCAGCCACTTCACCTGCATATCCAGGGCGGTCACCGCGCCGGCCGCGAGCAAGAGTCCGTCCCGTCGCGTGCGCACCCACCGCACGACCAGCCAGCTGATCACCACCCACAGCGCCGTATCCACCGTGTTCGTCGCCAGCTGAGTACCCTGCACGAGCAGGAACGGCGAAGTCGCGTAGGCGGCCGCGGTCAGCACCTGTGCCCCGCGCGCGCCCCCGAATTCCCGCGCGATCTGGGCACTCACCACGATGGCGATGAGCGTCAGCAGCACCGCTGGAACTCGAAGCGCCACCAGCGAACCCGGTGCGAGTCCGTCCATCGCCCACGCGATCACCGGCACCAGTGGCCCCTGATCTGCGTACCCGGCCGCGAGCCGCCGTCCCGCCGCCACGAAATACCATTCGTCGCCGAAGAATCCGTATCGGCCGATCGAGGCGAACATCGCGATCGCCGCGAGTCCGGTGATCACCCCCACCGCACCCACCGCGAACGGTGGCGTCTCCGAATTCCGCTGCTCCGCTTCCACACCAACCACCGCAGTCACTCGCGCCACTGTAGGCCGCGGCCGATCTCCCCGCCCGGCTCCGCCGCAGTCCCGCACCGGCCACCGGACCCGGCGATACCGTCTAGGATCCGAAGATCATCATCGGCACAAGAGGTTGACATGGGATCTCGCGCGTTCGCGGCGCTGACGGCGGCGATGGCGATGCTGGTCGCCGCGATCATCACGTCGGCCCCCGCGCACGCGACGCCGACCAGCGGGGCGTACCGAATCGTCGCCGCCGATGACGGTCGATGGCTCCGGATGTTCGAGGGTTCTCCCGCGCTCATCCTGGCCGCGAGCACACCGCCGCCCGGCGACGGCCTGTGGATCTGGTGGCTCGAACCGATGGGCGAGGCCGACGGTGAGCATTTCGCGATCGTGAACCACACCCGCCGCGCGGCCCTGTCCGCCGCCGCTCACCCCGGCGCGACGGTCCGCACCGAACCCGAGAGTGAAACCTCGACCCGCTGGGCGCTCACCCCGGCCGGGGACGGCACGTACTACCTGTCGTACCCCGGCGCCGAGTTGCGGGCGGCCGGCACATCCGAAGAAGGGTCACCGGATGTCGTCCTGCGAGCACCCGGACCCGCCCAGCGCTGGGAACTCCGCTGGGTGGGCGACTACTGACGGTTTGCCCGATGAATTCCGAGGACTCAGGAGGTCTACACCCGCATGAGGACTTTGATCTACGGCTTCACCGTGTCCGCGGACGGCTACATCAACGACCGCGACGGCAACATCGACTGGACCGACCCCGACGACGAACTCCACGGGTTTCACAATGACCGCTTCCGCGATGTCGAGATCTCCCTGCACGGCCGCCGCCTGTACGAGCTGATGGCCGACTACTGGCCGCACGTCGCCGACGATGCCCCGCCCATCGAACGTGACTTCGCCGGTCTCTGGGTGAACAAGCCCAAATACGTCTTCTCTCGCACCCTGACCGAGGTCGGCTGGAACAGCACCCTGGTCTCCTCGAATGCGGTGGAGACGGTCCGCCGCCTCAAGTCCGAGGGCGACGGCATCCTGGAGGTCGGCGGCGCGAATCTCGCCGCCGCCCTGATCCCGCACGATCTGATCGACGAGTACCAGCTGTATGTCTCCCCCGTAATCCTCGGCGGCGGAACGCCTTTCCTGCCGCAGCTCGAGAAACGCATCCCCCTGCGCCTGGTCGAAAGGCGACAGTTCGCCACCGCGCAGCTACTGCGCTACGTGACCGCCTGAAACACGCCACGGAACGCCGATGGGCCGCCGGACCGCCGAATGCTCTGCACCGCAAGGACAATGGCGTCGCCCGCAGCGCACCGGGGACTAGGCTGACGGCCCATGAAGCGCTTTCTCGCGGCCGTCTCGCTGGCGGCCGCGGCGGCAGCTCGCTGGTGGAAGCTGCGCACCGCGCTGCCCGAAGACCCCACCGAGGCACAGCCGGCGGAACCGCCGCACCCCAACGCTGTTCACCCCGAGTGGTGCGTGGTGGCCAACCTGCTCCCCTACCCCTACAACCCCGGCCCGAAAGCGGACTACCGCAGCCACCGAATCTTCCCCGCGGGCGCGAAGCTCCACGTCATCGGCGGCTTCGCCGGAAGAGGCCACGAGGTCGTGACCGTCACCGGCACGAATCACCAGGGCCGCATCGTCACGTCCAACATCACCGCCCGCTATCTGGGCGGCTGGCGCGTGTCCCTGATCCACCGCCCCGCCGTGCTCCACGCCATCCACAGGGCGTCGTCCCGCTACCCGGCTCACCGCTGGAACCATCGGAATCTCCCCTTCGACTCCCCCGAGTACGAGGCCGTGCTGCGCGAGCGGGCCGCCGGGTTCCAGGAGTGGCTGCACGGCAGTCGGTGATCACGCCCGCGACCCGAAAACGCTTGCGGGACTCCCCCACTCGACCTGTCGGACCCCCGGGGTACGTTGCTCTGTGTTGTAGCAACACGTTGCAATGCTTCATATTTCGACGCCCCGGATCTCGGGGTAGATAGAGGGTGACTCTGTGAGTTCACGGGGAGGGCGGCCGATGAATCTGGTCGTCAAGTGTGGAATCGCGGCCTCGGTGCTGGTCGCTACGGTGTCGGCGGGCGGGACGATGGCGACGGCGGGGGCCGATCAGCCGGCGTCGGGCTGCACCTATTCGTCGGGTTCGCTCCCGGCGGACCAGCCCGCGGTGTCCGGTACCGCGCTGCAGGTGAATTCGGCCTACACGGTCACCGCCGCGATCCTGAACCCGAACACCACCGTCGCGTTCAGCAGCGTCGGCCCCGACGGGTCGGCGGTGTCGATCGGCTCGCCGATCACGGTCGCCGACGGCGCGGGCACCACGGTCAGCGTGCAGTGGACGCCCACGAAGGCGGGCACCCACAAGCTCTACGCCCACGAGTCCGGCCCCGGCTGGAACTTCACCTACGGCCCCACGACCTGCGAGGTGGCCGCGGCCCCCACCGGCACCGGCTCCTTCGGCAGCTTCCCGGCCTGATCCCGCTCGACCGATCCGCCGCCGCTCCCGGCTTCCGGGGGCGGCGGTCCGGCCGGATACTCGGATCGGCACACTGGGATCGTGAACGAGCCGCCCGACTGGCACGCGATCGACGATGCCGTGCGCGCGGCGGAGCTTCGGCTCGACTGGGACGCGGCCATCGCCGCGGTCAGCAGCGCCGCGGGGTGCTGGAGTCCCGATGCCGGCAAACACAATGCGCATCTGTGGCACATGGATCTCCTCGCCCGAGCCGGACGGCTCGACGAGCTGGCCGCGCTGGGCAAGACCGATGTCCACGCTCGGCGAAGGCTCGAGCGGTTTCTGCGCGAGAACGAACGCGAAGATGCCGGCGCGAACGTTCCCGAGTAGCGTCACGGCATGGGGACCCAATGCCCGATCTGTGAAAAGCACCGTGGCCGAGGCGAATTGGTCGGGCCGGTTATCTATGCCGACGACCTGATCGTGGTGACGCACCGACCCCTGTCCGACGGTGTGCCGATGCCCGGCTACCTGTTCGTCGAAACCGTCCGGCACGCACCGGCCTTGGCCGACCTGACCGACGACGAGGCCGAGCGGGCGGGCTGGGCCGTGCGCCGTGCCGCACACGCGCTGCGCACCGAGCTGTCGCCCGAGTACGTGTTCTCCGCTGTCACCGGCCGCAGCGTCGCGCACTTCCACCAGCACGTATTCGTCCGCCCCACGGGCACTCCGGACTCGGTGGACTGGTTCGCCTCCTGGACCGACGGACGAGAGGTCGGCGAATCGGCGGTGGCGGCACTGTGCACGCAGCTCACGACACATTTCCACCGGCCGTGAGATTGCCCGACCGGCGGAACCGTGAGCTGCCCCGGCTCGATGCCGATCCGAGAGCGCGCCGGGGCGCGCCCTACTCGGTGGTCGTGGCCGTGACCGGGTGGGCGAGGCGGGGTAGGACCGACTCGCCGTAGGCGTCGAGGGTGCTGGTCTTGGCGTCGTGCTGGAGATAGACGGCGAACTGGTCGACGCCCAGTGACTCCAACTCGTGCAGCCGGGCGAGGTGGTCGTCCGGGGTGCCCAGGACGCAGAAGCGATCCACTATCGCGTCGGGGACGAACTCGGCGTGGGTGTTCCCGGCCCGGCCGTGCTGGTTGTAGTCGTAGCCCTGGCGGCCGGCGATGTAGTCGGTCAGGGCGGCGGGGATCGCGGCGTCCGCGCCGTAGCGCGCGACGATGTCCGCGACGTGGTTGCCGACCATCCCGCCGAACCAACGGCATTGTTCGCGTGCGTGTTTCAGGGCCGCCTCGGTGCCGTCGGTGATGTAGGCGGGCGCGGCCACGCAGATCTTCACCTCCGACGGATCGCGGCCCGCGCGTTCGGCCGCCGCCCGCACGCGGGCGATCGTCCAGGCGGCGATGTCCGGATCGGCCAGCTGGAGGATGAAGCCGTCGGCCACCTCACCGGTGAGATCCAGTGCGCGCGGGCCGTATCCGGCCACCCAGACCGGCAGCCGCGAATCCGCCGCCCACGGCAACCGCACCGTCGTGTCACCGAGCGAGACCGGCCGCCCGTTGCCCAGCTCGCGGATCACCCCGATGGATTCGCGCAGCGTCGCCAGATTCGACGGCCGCCCGCCGAGCGTGCGCACCGCCGAATCCCCGCGCCCGATACCGCAAATGGTGCGATTGCCGAACATCTCGTTGAGCGTCGCGAAGGTCGAGGCCGTGACCGTCCAATCCCGGGTGGCGGGATTGGTGACCATCGGCCCGACCACCACCTTGCGCGTGACGGCCAGGATCTGGCTGTAGATGACGTACGGCTCCTGCCACAGCAGATGCGAGTCGAAGGTCCACACGTGCGAGAACCCGTGCGTCTCGGCCACCCGGGCCAATTCCACCACCCGGGACGCGGGCGGCGTGCACTGCAAAACCACTCCGATATCCATGGCGCACACTCCCTTCGGGTCAGATCAGGTTCTGGGACAGTCCGCGTTTCAGGAAGCGGCCGTGGCCGATCGAACCCAGGTATTCCCCGCCGTCGACGATGACCCGCCCGCGCGAGAGCACGGTGTCCACGTGCCCGCCCACCTCGAACCCCTCGTACGCCGAGTGGTCCATGTTCATATGATGGGTCTTGCCGAGCCCGATGCTGGTGTGCCCGTTCGGGTCGTAGATCACCACGTCGGCATCGGCCCCCGGACTGATCACCCCCTTGCGCGGATACATCCCGAACATCCGCGCCGGCGCGGTGCAGCAGACCTCCACCCACTTCTCCAGCGAGATGCGACCGTCCCGCACCCCCTGGTACATCAGATCCATCCGATGCTCGACCCCGCCGATACCGTTGGGAATCTTGCTGAAATCCCCGACGCCCAGGTCCTTCTGCCCCTTGTAGCAGAACGGGCAGTGATCGGTGGCGACCGTGGTGACGTCCCCGGTGCGGATGTACCGCCACAGCTCGTCCTGATGGCCCTCGGCCCGCGCACGCAACGGTGTCGAGCACACCCACTTCGCGCCCTCGAAACCCGGTGCGCCCAACTGCTCTTCGAGCGAGAGATACAGGTACTGCGGACAGGTCTCGCCGAAGACGTTCTGGCCCCTGCCCCGAGCCGTGGCGATCTGCTCGAGCGCCTGCTTCGCCGACACGTGCACCACGTACAGCGGCGCACCCGTCACCTGCGCCAGCATGATGGCGCGATGGGTCGCCTCCTCCTCCAATTGCCAAGGCCGAGAAGTCCCGTGGAAGTACGGCGCGGTGTCCCCGCGCGCCAGCGTCTGCTCGATGAGCACGTCGATGGCGATCCCGTTCTCCGCGTGCATCATCAGCAGCGCGCCCAGATCACCGGCGGTCTGCATGGCGCGCAGAATCTGCCCGTCGTCGGAGTAGAAGACGCCGGGGTACGCCATGAACAGCTTGAAGCTGCTCACCCCCTCCGCGACCAATTCCGCCATCCCCTTCAGGGATTCGGCGTTGACGTCGCCCACGATCTGATGGAATCCGTAGTCGATCGCGCACTGCCCGTCGGCCTTGCGATGCCACTGCGCCAGCGAATCCTGCACCCGCTCCCCCGGCTTCTGCACGGCGAAGTCGACGATCGTCGTCGTCCCGCCCCAGGCCGCGGCCCGGGTGCCGGTCTCGAAGGTGTCCGAGGCCTCGGTGCCGCCGAAGGGCAGTTGCATATGGGTGTGCCCGTCGACCCCGCCCGGCAGCACGTACCGCCCGGTGGCGTCGATGACCGTATCGGCGGCCGCGGCCAGATCGACCCCCAGCGCCGTGGACCCCGGCTGCACCACCGCCGCGATGGTCTCCCCGTCGATGAGCACGTCGAGCTCTTGGGAACCGGTGGCCGACACCACGGTTCCGCCGTGGATGAATACGCGCGTCATTACGGCGTCACCAACGGTCCGTAGGCGTCCGGCCGGCGGTCTCGATAGAAGGCCCACCGATCGCGCACGACCTTGATCAGATCCAGGTCCAGGTCCCGCACCACCAGCTCCGGCGCGGTATCGGAGGCCACCTCACCGACGAATTTGCCCTCGGGATCGACGAAGTAACTCGTCCCGTAGAAATCGTCGTCCCCGTACTCCTCGATGCCGACCCGGTTGATCGCACCGATGAAATACTCGTTGGCCACGGCCGAGGCCGGCTGCTCGAGCTTCCACAAATAGCTCGACAGCCCGCGCGAGGTCGCCGAGGGATTGAAAACGATCTCCGCGCCCGCCAGTCCCAACGCCCGCCAGCCCTCGGGGAAATGCCGGTCGTAGCAGATGTACACCCCGATCTTGCCGACCGCGGTATCGAACACCGGCCACCCCAGATTGCCCGGGCGGAAGTAGAACTTCTCCCAGAACCCGTTCACATGCGGAATGTGGTGTTTTCGGTATTTGCCGAGATAGCTGCCGTCCGCGTCGATCACCGCCGCGGTGTTGTACAGCAGTCCCGGCTGCTCCTGCTCGTACACCGGCAGCACCATGACCAGGCCGAGTTCGGCGGCCAGCGCGGCGAATCGGTCCACGGTCGGTCCGGGCACCGATTCGGCGTAGTCGTAGAACTTGGTGTCCTGGAGCTGGCAGAAGTACGGCCCGTAGAACAGCTCCTGGAAGCAGATGACCTTCGCACCCGCGGCGGCGGCCTGGCGCGCGTAGTCCTCGTGGGCCTTGATCATGGACTCTTTATCGCCTGCCCAGTTCGTCTGGACCAGCGCAGCTCGAACGATTGCCATACTCTGTGATACTGCACCGCTACCGAAATTTCCCGGCTTACCTGCCGGGGTAATGGATTCGTAACCGTAAATTCAGCAATCGAATTCGGACACGAGATCCGAGCCGATGCGGGGTTGCCGCATGCGCACGGTCCGCGAATTGCCCCGGCTCATTCGATGGTGACCGCGTGCCACGCCTGCGCGGCCTCGGCGAATGCCGCAGGCACAATGCGGGATTGGACCACCGCTCGCCTCGGGACACCCATTCGACCCGTCCCAGCAGCTGATTCGGACCCGAAACCGGATCCCCCGGTCACGGCGGGGTTACCGACCGGACCATCGGGTACGTAGTACGAGTAACAAAACCCGGCGACCCGAGCGATTCGCCGGGTGAGGCCGAAAACCGCACGACGATTTTTGGAGGGGTCAATGAAGACGATCACCCGGGCTGCGACCGTGGCCGCGGCCACCGTCGCCACGGCGGGAACAGTGCTCGCGTTCGGCGCGGGCGCCGCATCCGCCGACGAGTGGCCGGAGTGGAATCCGAACAGCCCGATCTCGGTGTTCGAGACCAAGGATTTCCTCACCCCCGCCGATCCGGGCTACTGGAATCCGTTCGAGAGCCGTTCCCGCCTGACCTCGCCGTTCGGCACCAGCACCCGCATCGTATGCACGTCCTTCCACGGGCAGACCATGAGCTGCTTCCAGGCCGACCAGCAGGGCAATCCGCACAAGCTCAACATCGTGCCGAACAACTTCCCGTTCGCACTGGGCTCGAGCACCCAGCTCACCGGCGGGCACCACTTCATCTACCCGGGGTTCATCCCGGGCAGCTGAGCGCGCACGGCCGAAGGGCCGCGATCTCATTCGAGATCGCGGCCCTTCGCCGTCTCCGGCCCGAATCGCTCAGGCCGCGGCCAGCACCTCATCCCGCGCCAGCAGATCCGCGTAGAACCCGTTGCGCGCCAACAGCTCCTCGTGCGTCCCCCGCTCGGCCACGCGCCCGCGATCGAGCACCACGATCTGATCGGCGTTGCGAATCGTCGACAGCCGGTGCGCGATGGTGATCGTCGTGCGCCCCGAGGACAGCGCGTCGATCGCCGCCTGCACCTCCCGCTCGGTGCGGGTGTCCAGGGCGCTGGTGGCCTCGTCCAGCACCATGATCGGCGGGTTGCGCAGGATCGCGCGCGCCACCGCGAGGCGCTGTTTCTCACCACCGGAGAACCGGTAGCCGCGTTCGCCGACGACGGTGTCGTAGCCCTCGGGCAGACTCGCGATGTGCTCGTGGATCTGCGCGGCGCGGGCAGCGGCGACCAATTCCGCGTCCGTGGCATCGGGTTTGGCGAAACGCAGGTTGTCCGCGACCGAGGCGTGGAACAGGTAGGTCTCCTGCGATACCACGCCGACCGTGGCGGCCAGATCCGCGAAACTCAGCTCCCGCACGTCGATTCCGTCGATGGCGACGCGGCCGTCGGTGACATCGTAGAGCCGCGCGACCAGGTATCCGAGTGTGGTCTTGCCCGAACCGGTTTCGCCGACGATCGCCAGGCTCGTCCCCGCCGGAACGCTGATATCGATGTCGTTCAACACCTTCCGGTCGGCGGGATCGTAGGCGAAGCCGACGCCCTCGAAACGCACCGCGCCCGTCACGCCCTCGGCGGGCAGCGCCGCGGGGCGCTCGGGTTCGGCGATATCGGGTGTCAGGTCCAGATATTCGAAGATGCGCGCGAACAGCGCCAGCGAACTCTGCACCTCGACGCCGGTCGAGAGCAGCATGACCGCGGGCCGCAACAGCCCGGCCTGCAGGGTGGTGAAGGCGACCAGCGTGCCGATGGACACCAGCGGCGTTCCGGCCGCGGAGGCCAGCCCGGCGGCCCAGTAGACGACCGCGGGCATGGCCGCCATCACGATGGTGATGGTCGACTGCCGCCAGCGCCCGGCCATGCTGGAGCGGATCTCGAGATCCACCAGTCCGCGCGATTCCTTCGAGAAGTCGTGCACCAGCGCCGGGGAGCGACCCATGGTGCGCCCCAGCAGTATTCCGCTGACCGACAGTGATTCCTCGACGATCGCGGACATTCCGGCCAGCTGTTTCTGCTTCTCCCCGGTGATGCGCCGGCGCTCGGAACCCACGCGGCGGCTGATCCAGACGAAGAACGGCAGCATGGCCAGCGACACCAGGGTCAGCCGCCAGTCCAGCACGAACATGGCGATGACCGCGGCCAGCACCGAGGTGAAGTTGGAGATGAGCGAGGTCGCGGTCGAGGTGACCGTGGATTGCATCCCGCCGATGTCGTTGGCGATGCGCGACTGCACCTCGCCGGTGCGGGTGGCGGTGAAGAACGACAGCGGCATCGATTGCAGCCGCGCGTAGACCGCGGTCCGCAGATCGTGCATGACCCGCTGGCCCACGGCGGTCGACAGATAGGTCTGCCACACCCCGAAGACGGCGGTCAGCGCCGAGACGGCGACCATGCCGGCGGCCATCAGGGTCAGCAGCCCCGTCCGCCCGTGCGGCAGGGCATCATCGATGATGCCGCGCACCAGGAACGGCGAGGCCAGGCCCACCGCCGAGGCGAGGGCGACCAGCCCGCCCACCAGGGCGAGCCGGGAACGATAGGGGTGGAACAGCCGGATAATCCGGCGCAGCTCGGATCGGGCAGCCATAGGCGCCTCCTTCCTGAGATCTGAGAACACAGCGTGTAACTGAGTCTGACTCAATATTGTTCCCAGTGACAATGACTTATGCTCAGCATCATGGACGAGGCCCCCGACACCGATCTACCCGAGCTGTTCGTGCGCACCGCCAAACGCATCCGCCGCGCTCAGATGGCGGATCTCGCCCCGCTCGGCCTCACCCCCGGTCAGAGCCGCGCCCTGCGCACCCTGAGCCGCGCCGCCGAACCCCTGCGCATGTCCGACCTGGCCGACCGCCTCGGCATAGTCCCCCGCTCGGCCACCACGGTCGTGGACGCCCTCGAATCGGCCGCCCTCGTCACGCGCGCGGCCGACCCCACCAACCGCCGCGCCACCCTGGTCTCCCTCACCGGCACCGGCCGTTCGACCCTCGCCCGCATCGACGCGGCCCGCCGCAAGGCCGCCGAGAACCTCTTCGCGACCCTGCCCCCCGCCCGCCGCGAAACCCTGCGCGAGATCCTCGCCGAACTCGACGCGAACGCGAGTGAACGCTCCGGGAGCTGACACCGGAGACCCGTACGACAAGGGGCGCACCTCCCGAAAGAAGTGCGCCCCTTGCCTTTACCGATTTACAGGTACTGACCCGTGTTCGACTCGGTGTCGATCGCCCGGCTGGCCGAGGCGTTCTTGCCCGTCACCAGGGTCCGGATGTAGACGATGCGCTCGCCCTTCTTGCCGGAGATGCGCGCCCAGTCGTCGGGGTTGGTGGTGTTGGGGAGGTCTTCGTTCTCGGCGAACTCGTCGACGATGGAGTCGTAGAGGTGCTGAATGCGAAGGCCCGGCGCGCCGGATTCGAGGACCGACTTGATGGCGTACTTCTTGGCCCGGTCCACGATGTTCTGGATCATGGCGCCGGAGTTGAAGTCCTTGAAGTACAGGACCTCCTTGTCACCGTTGGCGTAGGTGACCTCCAGGAAGCGGTTGTCCTCGGACTCGGCGTACATGCGCTCCACGACCTTTTCGATCATGGCCTGCACGCACTTGGACTTGTCGCCGTCGAACTCCGAGACGTCCTCGGAGTGCAGCGGCAGCGAATCCATCAGGTACTTGGAGAAGATGTCCTGTGCCGCTTCGGCATCCGGACGCTCGATCTTGATCTTCACGTCCAGGCGGCCGGGCCGCAGGATGGCCGGGTCGATCATGTCCTCGCGGTTGGAGGCGCCGATGACGATGACGTTCTCCAGGCCCTCGACGCCGTCGATCTCCGAAAGCAGCTGCGGCACAACGGTGGTCTCCACGTCGGAGGACACACCCGAACCACGGGTCCGGAAGATCGAGTCCATCTCGTCGAAGAACACGATCACGGGGGTGCCTTCGCTGGCCTTCTCACGCGCCCGCTGGAAGATGATCCGAATGTGACGCTCGGTCTCACCGACGAACTTGTTGAGCAGCTCGGGACCCTTGATGTTCAGGAAGAACGACTTGGCTTCCTTGGCATCCTCGCCACGCGCTTCGGCGATCTTCTTCGCCAGGGAGTTGGCGACGGCCTTGGCGATCAGCGTCTTACCGCAACCGGGAGGGCCGTAGAGCAGCACGCCCTTGGGCGGCCGCAGCGCGTATTCGCGGAACAGATCCTTGTGCAGGAACGGCAGTTCCACCGCGTCGCGGATCTGCTCGATCTGGCGCGAGAGGCCGCCGATGTCGAGGTAGTCGACGTCCGGCACCTCCTCGAGCACGAGATCCTCGACCTCGGCCTTGGGAATCCGCTCGAACGCGAAGCCCGCCTTGGAGTCGACCAGCAGCGAATCCCCCGGCCGCAGTTTACGAATGGGGCGATCGGGATCGTCGACGTTGTCGACATCCACCATTTCGGACAGCGGGCCCGAAAGCCACACCACCCGTTCCTCATCGGCGTGGCCCACCACGAGGGCGCGCTTGCCGTCGTCGAGAATCTCGCGCAGCGTGCCGATTTCACCGATCTGATCGAACCGCCCGGCCTCGACCACGGTCAGTGCCTCGTTGAGACGCACGGTCTGACCCTGGACCAGAATGGTGGTGTCGATGTTCGGTGAACACGTCAGGCGCATCTTGCGTCCCGAGGTGAAGACGTCGACCGTCTGATCCTCGTACACACCCAGGAGGATGCCGTAGCCGCTCGGCGGCTGGCCGAGCCGATCGACTTCCTCACGTAGCGCGACCAATTGCTGACGCGCTTCTTTGAGCGTGTCCATCAGCTTGGTGTTGCGAATCGTCAGCGAATCGATGCGCGCTTCCAATTCCCGTGCGCGATCCGGTGAATCGGCGAGTTGCCTCCGGAGTGCAGCCGCCTCGGCACGTACCGCCTCGAGTTCCCTCCAGGCTGCCGAATCCGAATGTTCGTTGGGGCTCATGATGCTGCTCCTCCCAGTCCCGGTCTATCAACGCTACCGGGCGATACTCGATCCCGCTTTCCGACATGGTTTCGTCGTGATCACATCTAGGCTGCGGCGGGCGGCCCGGTCAAGCATGTTAGCCTGCCCTAACCTGTTTCCGGCGAGTTACTTCGCCGCCGATCCGAAAGGGTGCCGTAGATGCTCCTTCCCACCGGCCGTATCCCTGGTATGCGCAACGTCTCGCGGACGCTGCGTGTTTCCGTGGCTACCGCTGCGGCTGCCCTCGCCGTTACCGCCACTGTGGCGGGTTGCGGCTCCGAGGACAACAACCATTCCACGCATTCGACCTCGGCGAGTGCCACTTCACAGACACAGGCCGCAGCGCCCGCGCCCACCGCGGCCGAGCTGCAGGGCATCCTGACCGGCTTCGCCGACCCGGCAAAACCGGCCGCGGACAAGGCGAAACTGGTGGTCGGCGGCGAGAAGCGACTGGCCAATATCGAGACCCTGAACCAGGGCCTGGCCGGCTACCAGGTCACTTTCACCGTCGGCGAGGTCAAGACCGAGGGCAACACCGCCACCGCGACCGTCGCGGTCGGCTCGCCGCACGGCGCCATGCCGGGCGTGCCGATCGCCTTCCAGTACGACGGCGGCAGCTGGAAGCTCGCCGACGCCGGCGCCTGCACGCTGCTCGGCATGGCGCGCGCCGCCTGCCAGCCGTAATAGCTGCAACGCATAACTCGAATCGCCCGTAAGACCCGAAAGGCACGCTCCCCCATGCTCGCTCGCACCGCCCGCCTCTGTCTCGCCGCCGCCGGAACGGCCCTGCTCCTCGCCTCGGGCGCGGGCCAGGCCGCCGCCGCGCCGGTGCCGTCGCCGGAGGAACTCCAGTCCACCCTCGACCGCTTCGTCGACCCCGCGGTGCCGACCGCGGACAAGGAGAAGCTCATGGTCGGCGGCGCCGCGAAGTCCGGCAACATCGACAAGATGAGCAGTGCGCTGGGCAACTACGGGCACGTGGGCTTCGGCGTCTCGGGCGTGCAGGTGAACGGCGAGGGCGCGAACGCCGCGGTCGCGATCTCGTCCCCGCACGGCACCATGCCCGGCGTCCCGATGACCTGGCAGTACGCCGACGGCGCCTGGCAGCTCTCCGAGGGCACCGGCTGCATGATCCTGGCCATGGGCAAGGCTGCCTGCTGATTCACCGCCGCGCGCACCGGCGCCGAACGGCGAAGCGCCCCCTGCTCCGGGTCGGCAGGGGGCGCTTTCACGTCTCAGGGCGCTCGTCAGCCCTTGCCCGCGCGCCGCTGAGGCTTGGGTGCCACCGTGCCGTCGGCGAGGCGTCGTGCGCTCACCAGGAAGGCCGTATGGCCCTGCATGCGGTGCTCGGGGCGCACGGCCAGGCCGACCACGTGCCAGCCGCGGACCATGGACTCCCAGGCGCGCGGTTCGGTCCAGCATTCCTGGCGGCGCAGGTGCTCGACGACCTCGGACATCTGAGTGGTGGTGGCCACATAGACCATGAGCACGCCACCGGGGACCAGGGCCTTGGAGACCGCGTCCAGGGTGTCCCACGGCTTGAGCATGTCCAGGATGACCCGATCGACCTGTTCGCCGGAGTACTCCGCGACGTCGCCGAGGGTCAGTTCCCAGTTGTCCGGGCGTTCGCCGAAGAACTTCTCGACGTTGCGCACCGCGTGCTCGGCGTGATCCTCGCGGATCTCCCAGGAGATGACCTTGCCCTCGGGACCGACCGCGCGCAGCAGCGAGCAGGTCAGCGCGCCCGAGCCCGCGCCCGCCTCGAGCACCTTGGCGCCGGGGAAGACGTCGCCCTCGTGCACGATCTGCGCGGCGTCCTTGGGGTAGATGACCGCCGCGCCGCGCGGCATCGACAGCACGTAGTCGGTGAGCAGCGGCCGCAGCGCGAGGTAGGGCGTGTTCTTGGCCGAGGTGACCACGCAGCCTTCGTCGGCGCCGATCAGATCGTCGTGCGCGATCTCACCGGCGTGGGTGTGGAAGAAAGCGCCCTCCGCCAGAATCACCGTGAACTTGCGTCCCTTGGCGTCGGTCAGCTGCACCCGGTCACCGATCTGGAAAGGCCCGGTCCGTCTGGCCGTCATGAATCTCCGTCCTCATTGTTTCGCTGCGATTTTGCTGCCAAATCGGCATCGCACCTTGTCGGTGCCGGCGTTTAGCCTGCCAGGTATGTCGGTACCCGCTATCACTACCCCGGACTCGGCGGGCGAGACGCCACGCAAGCCCGCGCTGTCGCCTTCGCGCGCAATAGATTTCAAGCAGTGCCCGCTGAAGTATCGGTTACGGGCCATCGACCGGATCCCCGAGCCCCCGTCCCGCGCGGCGGTGCGCGGCACGCTGGTGCACTCGGTCCTGGAGGATCTGTTCGCACTGCCCGCGGCCGAGCGCGATCAGGCGCACGCGGACGCGCTCGTCGCACCGGCCTGGCAGCGCATGCTGGAATCGCGCGCCGATACGGCGGGCCTGATTGCCGATGATGAACTGGAGGGCTTCTACGCGGAGGCGCGAGCCTTGGTCGCGGTCTACTTCCGCCTCGAGGACCCCACCGCTTTCACCCCGCAGTCCCTGGAAGCCTTCGTCGAGGCCGATCTGCCGGACGGCACTCCGCTGCGCGGATTCGTGGATCGCATCGACCGCGCGAGCGACGGCGGACTGCACGTCATCGACTATAAAACCGGAAAATCACCCGCGCCGGATCATGAGATGCGCGCGCTGTTCCAGCTCAAGTTCTACGCCCTGGTTCTGTTGCGCACCTTCGGAACCGCACCCACCGCCCTGCGGCTGATGTATCTGGCCGACGAGCAGACCCTCACCTACCAGCCCGAAGCCGAGGAGTTGCTGCGCTTCGAGCGCGTGGTGTCCGCGCTCTGGCTCGCCATCCAATCCGCCACCGCCTCAGGCGATTTCCCGCCCAGCAGGTCCTGGCTGTGCAAGTACTGCGATTTCAAGCCGCTGTGCCCCGAATTCGGCGGCACCCCACCGCCCTACCCGGCCGATCCGCAACCCCTGTCCGGCGGCCGCCAGGATCTGCCGATCCCGACCGTCGCGAACCACGCGATCCCGACCATCGCGAAGAACGCCGACGGAACACCGACGACGTAACCGCGCGCCGATTCCGGGGCGTCACAACCACTTACGGTCGCTGCCCGGCACCGCGGACTCCCCCGCACAGCACTCGCGCCCGCTGCAACATTGCAGCGGGCGCGATTTTCGGACCGTGGGTCAGAAGGCGCGGCAGGACCGGATATCGGTTGCCAGGATGGCCTTCGCACCCAGCTCGGCGAGCTGATCCATCAGCTCGTTGCCGTCCTTGCGCGGCACCAGCGCACGCACCGCGACCCAGTCCGGATCGGTCAGCGGCGAGACCGTCGGCGACTCCAGGCCCGGGGTGATCCGGACCGCGGCGTCGAGCAGATCCTTCGGGCAGTCGTAGTCCAGCATCAGGTACTGCTGGGCGAAGACCACGCCCTGGATGCGCGCGACGAGCTGGTTACGCGCCTTGTTCTGCCGATCGGCGTCCTTGGCCTCGATGAGCACGCCCTCCGAATCGCACAGCGAATCACCGAAAGCGACGAGGTTGTGCTGGCGCAGGGTGCGGCCGGAGCCGACCACGTCGGCGATGGCGTCGGCCACACCGAGCTGGATGGAGATCTCCACCGCGCCGTCCAGTCGGATGACCTCGGCCTGAATGCCGCGCGCGGCCAGGTCCGAGAGCACCAGGTTGGGGTACGAGGTGGCGATGCGCTTGTCGTAGAGGTCCTCGACCTTCCATTCGCGGCCGGCGGGGGCGGCGTAGCGGAAGGTGGAGCGGCCGAAGCCCAGGGCCAGGCGCTCCTGCACGGGTGCGCCGGAGTCGAGCGCGAGATCGCGCCCGGTGATGCCGAGGTCGAGCTCGCCGGAGCCGACGTAGATGGCGATGTCCTTGGGGCGCAAGAAGAAGAACTCGACCTGATTGGCCGGGTCGAGCACGCTCAGATCGCGGGCGTCCTTGCGGCCGCGGTAGCCGGCCTCGGCGAGGATGGCCACGGCCATCTCACTGAGCGATCCCTTATTGGGGACGGCGACGCGAAGCATAGATATTCCTTTCGGGGCGGGTGGGGGGACGCGAAGACAGTGGTCGCGGGGTCGTCGGCCGCACTGGCTGTGCGGTGAATCGGCGCATCACAGATGTCGGTAGACGTCCTCGAGCCGCAAGCCGCGGCCCACCATCAGCACCTGCACCCAGTACAGGAGTTGGGAGATCTCCTCCGAAAGGGATTCGTCACTCTCGTGTTCGGCGGCCAGCCACACTTCACCGGCCTCTTCCAGTACCTTCTTGCCCTGCGCATGCACACCGGCGTCCAAGGCGGCGACGGTTCCGGACCCCTCGGGTCGGTTGACAGCACGATCCTGCAGCTCGGCGAACAGGGCTTCGAAAGTTTTCACGGAGAGCCATTGTTCCAGACCGCCGCATCCTGCCCGCAATTCACCCGGTCCGTTCGGTGCGGTCAGCGGCCCGGGCCCACGCGGCGACCCCCGGTTCGCCGCGTCGGCGGCCGGGGGTCGCGGGTCGAGAGCGCGTCGGCGCGGGCCCGCGTCCGGGGCCGCGCGGCCGGTCAGGCCAGGCCGAAGCGCAGCAGGGCCTGCATGTCGCCCTGCTTGATCTTGCCCTTGCGGTCGAGCACCTCGAGCTGCCAGTCCGGGCCGTTGCGGAAGGCCCGGGCGATGGCGTTGGCGTTGTCGGTGCCCAGCAGCGAGGGCCAGATGTCGGCGACCTGCTGGGTGCTGCCGCCGGTCGCGTCGTAGATCTTGAACGAGATGTTGTTCGCCTTCTCGAAGCTCGAGCCCTTCTTGAAGGCGGCGGCGACGAAGATGATCGAGTCGATGGCGGTCGGAACATTGGCGAACGTCACATGCACGGTCTCGTCGTCACCACTGGCCGCGCCGGTCTGCTCGTCGCCGGTGTGCAGCACCGCGCCGTTGCCGAGCGGATCGAGCGAGTCCAGGCCCGCGAAGCGCACCGGCTCCGCGCCCTGCATGAGAATCGCGATCAGATCCAGATCCACCCCGCGCTTGCGCCTGGCGATGCCGAGCACACCGCCGCTGCTGCCCGCCGAAGGATCCCAGCTCACACCCACACTCAGTTTGGTGATCCCGCCGAGATCAGCCGCACCGTCTTCTTTTCGAAGCGTAATCACGCCCTCAGCGTACCGGCGATCACCGGTTTCGTTGGGGGGCAGCGAAATACCTGGTAGCGGACTTTTCCGCGCGGTTGCCGGACCTCAGCTCGGCCGCGCCCAGATGTTCCAGGCACCCGCGCGGCGTTCGATCTGCGGCACCAGCCGGGTGAAGTAGCGCTTGGCATCACAGTCGTCGCCGCAGTCCCGATGCTTGTCCCGTTCGCGCTTGGCGATCTCCAGATCGAGCACGGGACGCTCGGGATAGTTGTGACTCATGTAGGTCTTCATGCCCGCCACCCCGCCGCTGTGACAGCGGTCACCGATCGCGCGGCCGATCCCGCGGGCGTCACACGGCCCGCGGCGACGAGCATGCAGTGCGCCTGAGACTTGGCTCCGCACACCGATATCGGACACGACCCGTGCTGCTGCATGACGCGGTGCGCGCGGGCGTCGGTCATGGTTTCCCAGGGGACGGGATCGTGGTTGATGAGGGGAAGGTCGTCGAACATTCTCGGTCACCTCCTTCTGGATTCGATGCTTGCTGTGTTGCCGGGCAGGCAGGTGCTGGAGTTGGACGACCCGAATGCACAACGGGCACTGATGACTACCGAATCGCCGTGTCCAATTGCCCACCGGCCGGGGCGATCTCCAGTAGACATGCCTCTCGCCTGCGAAAACAGCACTTCGGATCACCCAAAGCAGATCCGCCCATTTTCCCTGCACGGCACCCGAAGTCAGCGGACAATACAGCTGGGAACTTTTCACGCTCCGCCCCGGAATTAGATATCTGCCACCCACGTACGGCGCACAGCGCCACCCAAAAAATGGGGAGCCAGGCTAATGAGCGGTAAGAATCGAACCACCATCCCCGGTCGCAGACTCGGCAGACAGCTGCGGGAACTTCGTCAGGCCGCAGGCCTTTCGATCGCAGACGCCGCACGCCTGATCGAACGCGGCGCCGGCACACTGCAACGCCTCGAATCAGGTGAGTCGCCCAGAATCCGGCTGCTGGACATAGAAGCTCTGTGCAAGGTCTACGGATGCGAACCCAAGACCGACGCGCTGAAGGCTCTGGCCACCGAGGCCGACCACCGAACACGGCCGGTGGACGAACGGGTCTGGTGGCATCGCTACGAGGATCTCATCCCCGATGACTTCGAGACCTACGTCAGCCTGGAAGCAGCTGCGGCACAAGTGATCATGTACCAGGCCGACATCGTGCCCGGTGTGGTGCAATCCGCCGACTACGCGCGGGAACTGGATCGCGTGTTCTTCTCATCCGACACGCCGATGGAACTCGAGCAGCGCATCCAGGTGCGGATGCAGCGACAGACGGCGCTGAATCGCAGGCTGTCTCCCGTCGAGGTCGATCTACTGCTCGATGAGGCTGTGCTGCACCGCTGGTCGGGCAACAAGCGAATCATGGCCGCTCAGCTGCGAAAACTGGCCGATACTCCCCCGAACGTCCAGGTCCGGATCATCCCGTTCAAGGCGGGTTTTCCGCTGGGCATCCCTTCCGGCCCCTTCGTCATCCTGCACTTTCCCACCGATCCGGCCACGAAACGGCCGGTCGAACCGACAACCGTCTACATCGAAGGCTATGGATCTCGGCTGTACTACGACCGCGCAAGCGATGTCGACAGGTACCTGAACGCCCATATGGCGCTGGGGCAGGTAGCGTTGAATCCTGCTGATAGCAAACACCTTCTGAGGTGGGTAGCGAAGGAGTACGAAGCGTGAACGATCTAGACGGAGCGCGCTGGTTCAAAAGCAGTCGCAGCGGTGGCGGCGAGCATTGTGTCGAAGCGGCTCACCTGCGCGGTGGCACGGTAGGCGTGCGCGACTCGAAGCTCGGTGTCGCCGGCCCGGTGCTCGTCTTCGAGCCCGCTGCCTGGGACCGGTTCGTATCCTCGGTGGGTACGGGCGCTTTCGACCTGTAGCCGAGCACGACTGACCGGGGGCCGCTTCGGGGAGCTGTCCCGGGTCAGCCGCGAAACGCTGGATCCAGCACCGACCGCAGGCCCATGTAGAAGCCGTCGTCGGCGTCAGGATCATCGGCGAAGAGTTCGTCGTCCAGGTGATTCTCGAACGGCGTCCGGCACCAGCTCGCGCCGTCCCACCACCGGGCGAACGACACCAGGTCCGACTCCGGATGCAGCCTCGGGTGCGTCGTAGGACGGTCGATGGCCCGCACCCACTCGGGCGCATCGCCCCACGGGTCGAAGTCGGTCTCGAACAGTTCGCTCGATTCGTCGGCGCCGAACAGCAGCGCCCGGCCGGCCTCGACCCACACCAGCACGAACCAGTTTCCCGCGCCGTCTTCACTGGCGAGCCGGTCTCCCGCCGTCGGGTGCGGTGCGTCCGTCGCCGCGAGCTTCGTCGCCACGCCCGGTTCCCCCGCCCGGATCAGGTACGCGTACCCCTCGGAAACGATCAGGGACCACAGTTCCTCGGGCCGAGGTAGCACCAACTCCATGCGCCGCAACATACTCCGCGTCCCCGACACCCGACCTATACCGCGTCGGCCCTGTGCACCACCGCACCGCGCGCCGCCACGGTCGAACGCCGAATGAGGCCGCGCGACAACCGGATCGCGAGGATCGCGATCCATGTTCCACACAGGCCGAGGCCGATGCGCTCGACGAGCCCCGCCGGGCCACCGTCCACCAGCTTCGCGGTGAGCGCGAACGCGATGTAGGACAGGGCCACCAGCACGCCGTTCGTCATCGAATACCGCTGCCAGCTACGACTTTCGAGCATTGCGTAGCCGCGCGCGAGGACGAAGCACGCCGCGCTCAGCGACGAGAACTGGATCAGGCCGAGCACGCTGTGGATCGCGCCGTGCAGGGTCAGGTCGGTGGGCTCGCCCGCCGGGTAGCCCAGGGACGGGTCGGGCAGGATCGGGCCGATCGCCACGAAGGTGAGGGCGTAGACGGCGAGCAGGATCGGGCCCCGGCCCGAACCGCGTTCGGCGCCCAGCACCCGCTGCACACCGAATGCGAAGGCGAGCAGCAGGATTCCGGTGGCGATGTAGTTGGTGATCTGCATCCAGCCGCCGGGCCCCAGTTCGAGGTTGCTGTCGGGGACCCGCCAGGCGTCGTAGCCGGGGCGAACGGCCCCGAGGATGAGCAGCACGGTGATGTTCAACAGTGGCGCGACGACACCGCAGGCCAGTAGCAGTCTCGTCATCAAGGGTGTCCGCACGACACGTGTCCTCTCGTCGGCCGGTGCGGTTGCCGAGTCGCGCGGGGAGCGCGCCGCAGCCGGGGACACCACTATCGGCCGGCGGCTCGGCTCGGGGATTGGAAAAATGTTCCCCAGGCCCGGTCGCGGTCCGCGGCGATGGCGGGCAGCGCGTCCGCCCGCAGCGACCCCGGCGTGCGCTCGGCGAAGATCGCCACGTCCCGGCACAGATGCGCCTGATCGGTGTACCCGCAGGCCGCCGCAACCTCGGCGGCCGGCCTGCCCGCCAGCAGACCGACTGTCGCGCAACGGAATCGGGCCAGCATCGCCGCGCGCTTGGGCGTGAGTCCGATCTGGTCCTCGAACCTGGACCACAGCCGCTTACGACTCCAGCCGAGCGATCGCGCGAGCTCGGCGACCCGCACCTGACCACCGGCGGCGACGATGCGCTGCCACGCCGCGCCGACCTCGGGCTCCAGCACCCGGTCCGGCCTGTCACGCTGGGCCAGAAACGCTTTCGTGACCGTGAACCGCCGCTCCCAGTTCCCCGCCGCCGCGAGCCGCTCCCGCAGCCGGTCCGCCTCCGGCCCCCACAGCTCGTCGAGGGATACGACGCCCGGCCCCAGTTCGTGCGCGGCGACGCCCAGCAGCGAATAGGCCCGGGCCGGCGACAACCGCACCTCGACGCATTCGGCGGAGACGCTGCGAATGCGAGTGGCCCCCATGGGAAGTCCCACGACGAACCCGCCCAGCCGCCGCTGCCCGCCCGCACCGTCAACGGTCAGATCCCGCCCCGAGAATTCGATCACCACCCCGACCGCGGTGGTCGCGGCCGCCCGGTAGTCCCACCCCGCCCCGCCGAGGTCGCGATACCCGATCAGCGCCGCACCCGGCTCTCCGCCCGCCACCGGCCCCGCGAAGTCCCACCCCGCCCCGCCGACGTCCCCGGCTTCGGATACTCCCACACGCTCCACACTACGGATCCGGCGTTGCCGTACGCCGACGTCGGCCGGCCCGGCCGTCACCGAGCACCGCACGGCCGCGACGTTCCCGTGGAACCTCATTCCGTTTCCCGCTCATCACCGCGATGGAGCCGGCGCGGCGCGCCACACGCCGGAGAGCACCCAGCGGCCGTACCACTGCTCCGATCCCGGCGCGACACGATCTGCTGAGCTCACGTATGCGCCGACATCATCAGCGTCGTCGTTCGACCTGCGCTCTCACAGCTCATGCGCCACAACAGTCTTCGAGGACGGCGATCTTGAGGTCCGCGGATCGCACCCGGCCGCGGGTACGCCGAGTCCTGCTGCCGCCCCGCGGATCCCGCGCCGGTCACGCATACCATCGGACCATGCGACCGCGGTGGATCATCGACCTCCATGACGAGTTCCCGGGCTCGGCGGCGGTCGCGGCCGCACTGGACGATCCACTGATCGTCAGCACGCACGACGCCCTGGTGGGAAGCTGGCCCGAGGTCGACGCGGGTCGCGCGGTCGTCGGGTACGGGACGATGCCCACCATGACCCGCCTGCGCCGCGACCCTCGGCTGGGCGAGGCGGTGTTCGACGACTATGCGGCACTGCGCTGTTCGTCCTACTACCGCAACGTCTACGACCTCCTCGGCCGCACCGCCGTCCTCGTCCCGTTCGCGGCGGTCCCCACCCTCCCGCTCGAGCGGATGTTCGACGCCGACCGGGTCTTCCTCCGCAGCGACACGAACTTCAAACTCTTCCCCGCGGGCGTACACGCGGTCGGCGACCTCGGCGAATGGCTGCGCCTGTACGACCGTCACCGCGATGAGTTGGTCGTCGTCTCCGAGGTCGTGACCTTCGAACGCGAGTACCGCTGCTTCTGCCGCGACGGCCGGTTCGTCTGCGGCAGCAGCTATCCGGACGAGCCCTACCTGCGGGTCCCCGATCCGGTCCGGACCTTCGCCGAGATCGCGGCGACCTGCATGCTCGCCCACGGCCTCACCATGATCACCGTCGATGTCGGCGTGGACCCGGATGGCGTCTTCCGCCTGGTGGAACTGGGCGGCGTGAACAGTTGGGGCGTCTACGGTTCCGACGTCACCGACTTCATCACGGCCATGGAATCCGAGGCGGTCACCCGCACCGAAGTGTGATGACGCCCCGCCGCCGGTTCATTCAACCGCGATTGCTCATCGGGGCGGCCGACGTCGTGCAGCGGCGGTCGAATCACCTGCGCGCACCGGTTCATTGGTGGCGCTGCGACGCGTGCCCACCCCGCCGGAGCGGGTCGCGGGCACGCGTCGCACCGATGAGCGGGCGGTGTCGCCGACTTCCGGGGTCGCACCTGCGGCGGAGGTTCTCGGGAACAGTGCGGGCGGCGTGTCCCGTCCCGGCACGTGAGCACGCAACCCGGCACGCGTCGGTGTACGGCCGCCCTCGGCGACGCACAATCCCTCGAAGAGGTCGGATAGCGTTAGGCGGCATCGTGATCGGGAGGGAAATCATGGCGGACTCGATAGCGGCGGTGGCACGCGCCGAACACGCGGTGGCACGCCTGCGGGCGGCGGCAGCGTCGGCGGCGGGCGCGGTACGGCTGGAGCCGGGTGTTTCCGACGAGGTGATCGACGCCTGGCCGGTACCCGTCCCCGCCGAGATTCGCCTGCTGGCCCGTGAGATCGGCGAGCTCTGGTTCGACGAATACGACCCGATCACTTTCTCGCACAACCGGAACAGCACCCCGAAGTCCGGCCGGGCAGGCGAGGCAGGGACCTGGTGGGTGCTGCACACCAACGCCGCCGCCGAGACCTACTACGTCGACATCGACCCGATCACCGGCCGCTGGGGCCGGGTGTTCTCACACTGGGAAGACAACTCCAGCACGTTGGTCGCGGCGTCGGTCACCGACTGGTTCCTGGCACTGGCGGGCGGGATCGCCCTGGCAGCCGAGGTCGCCGCGGGCGAACGCGTGGACGACCTGGATCCCGACCTCGACGATGACGACCTCGCGGCCCTGGACTTCGAGACCGTCTTCGCCGATTGGTTCCACCGCCAGAACGAGTTCGTCCTGACCGACGAAACCCCTTCTGCCCCGGCGATCCCGGCAGACGCCGCCCGCCACTCCCCCGACCCCGAGGTGGCAGCGGCCGCGGCCGACCTCCCGGACGACGCGGTACTGGCCGACCTCCGCGCCGCCCCGTACCCGACGCACGTGTCCTTCAATGAGCTGAAAGGCGGCTTCGCCACATACCGCCGCGCCGGCGACGGCGCGTTCCTGGCCGCGGTTCCGGAGCATTGGTGACCACCGCGCCGAACTGATCGGGAAATGCGCTGTCCGAACGCTATCCCGCCCCCGTAGTTTCCGGCGAATGGCCGAGACCTACCCCGCCCGATGTGCGGATCACCCGACGGGCCACCCGCACCTGTCCGGTCCCGCCGTACCTCGGAGACCGGGTTGTGCGTCCGATGCATCGACCGCGTTCTCACGGACGGCTCGTGGCGGACCCGGCGGGCGCAGGCGGGCGGCCGCACGCCGCGACGCGCTGATCACCAAGTTCCCCGGGCTGAGCACGGTCAAGGACACACCCGCGGTGCTGCAACTCCGCGGACCGGAGTCGACTGCACGATCCCGGCGGGTCGTCAGCACATCAGCTGTTCCTCCGGGCTCACTCCGAGGCGAGGAATGTCGGCCGCCGGGTAGACGCCGGATGCGACGGCGCTGCCTAGCGTCGATTCCGTGAGCGAGAACAGAATTCAGCGAAGCGTCACGGCGCTGGTGGCGGCCGGTGTGGTCGTGGCGGGAGGCGCCGCGTGCGAGCCATCGGGGGGCGAGCGGCAGGTCATCGCGTGGCACGACTGCCGCACCGGGGCGGAGGACGCCATCGGGGCGAGGCTGTCAGCGGTCGGGGCGCAGTGCGGGGAGTTCTCGGCGCCGCTGGACTACGACGACCCAGGCGGCAGGACCATCACCATCGCGGTGGCCCGGCGCGCCGCGACGGACCAGACTCGGCGGCTCGGGACGCTCGTCGTGCAGACCGGGGGGCCGGGACCGTCGCGGGACGGGGTGCCGATGGTGATCGAGGGACCCGAGGGCGGGCATCCGGGCGCCGCTGAACTCGCCGAGCGATACGACCTCGTCGGCATGGATCCACGGTTCTTCGGTGCCAGCTCGCCGCTCGAATGCGGCTGGAAGACAAGCGATTACCTGGCCCTGGCGCAGACAGCGCCCGCGGATCGCGCGGGGTTCGACAGGACCGTCGCCGTCGCCGGGGAGCTGGCTCGCCGGTGCGAACCGGATCATGACCTGCTCCCGCACGCGTCCACGCGCAACGTGGCCCGGGACCTGGATCTGTTGCGAGGCTTGCTGAACGAATCGGAGCTGTCGTTCCTGGGCTGGTCCTGGGGCACCTACGTCGGCGCGGTCTACCTGCAGATGTTCGGCGAGCACAGCGGTCGATTCGTGCTGGACAGCGCCCTCGATCCCCGTGCTCCCGGCCCGGATCTGACCCGTGCGACCGCGCCCGCCGCGTCAGCCGCGCTGCAAGATTGGGCGCGCTGGGCCGCCGAGCGTCCCGAGCTGGGTTGGGGCGCGGCGCCGGACGCGGTTCTGTCCACCATCGACGGGATGCTCGAGCGGGTCGCCGCCGCGCCGGTGGCGCTCGCCGGGGTAGCCGTGACCCGCGAACTCATGCCCGGCTTGATGCTGACCGTCGACGATTCCGACGCCACCTACACGGACTTCGCGGCCCAACTGCGCGCTCTGTCCGATGCGTCCCTCGGTGTGCCGGTCGATCTGCCCGACAGCCTGGCGGCCAAGCTGGCGCTCTATGCCGAGACCACTGTGCTACCCGAATTGGGTTTCAGCGCAACGGTTGCCAACCAGTGCGCGGACCGCCCCGCGCGAGACACGGACGCCTACTTCACCGATATCGAGGACCACCGCGCCGCGGAACCGATCTACGGCGCGCTGGCCCGGCGGCTCACCCCGTGCTCGCTGTGGCCGGTGCGGCCCACCGAGACAGCAACCGGCATAGGCAACGAGCTGCCGGTTCTGCTGGTCGGAGCCGAGGGCGACCCCGTCGCGCCCGAGCCGGGGCAACGTGCGATGCGGCGGGCACTGGCCGGATCACGCAGCGTGACCCTGAAAAAGGCTGTCCGGCACGGCGTGTATCTCTTCGAGCGCAACCCGTGCGTGGACGACGCGATCTCACGGTATCTGCTGGACGGCACATTGCCGGTGACCGACCTGAACTGCACGCGCGAAGGATGATCGCGGGCCGGGTCGTCACGCCCGCGGGCGACCCAGCCCCGCCTCGTGCGCGATGATGACCGCCCGCACGCGGTCCCGCACCCCGAGTTTGGCGAGAATATGCCGCACATGGGTTTTCACGGTCCCCGCGCCGACGTCCAGGGTCGCGGCGATCTCGACGTTGGACAACCCCCGCGCCATGACCCGCAAGACGTCGGTCTCGCGCGGGGTCAGCGCGGCGACCAGGCGCTGTGCGACCGGGTCGAGCGGCGGCGCGAGGCGATCGAGCAGACGACGGGTGGTGGAGGCGGCCAGCACCGCATCGCCCGCGTGGACGGTGCGCACGGCGGACAGAAAGTCCTCCGGCGGAGCGTCCTTCAGCAGGAATCCGCTGGCGCCGGCGCGCACGGCCGCGACCGCGTAGTCATCGAGGTCATAGGTGGTGAGCACGAGCACCCTGGGCGGTCGGTCGGCGGCCAGCAGCCGCCGGGTGGTCTCGATGCCGTCGAGCCGGGGCATCCGAATATCCATGACGACCACGTCCGGGATGGTGCGAGCGGCCATCTCGAGCGCGACGATTCCGTCTCCGGCTTCACCCACGACCCGCAGGTCCGGCTGCGATTCCAGCACCATGCGGAATCCTGCGCGCACGAGCGCCTGATCTTCGACGAGCAGCACGGTGATCGGTGGGGTCTGCGGATTCACATTTGCTCCAACGGAATTCGAGCCAGCAACTGGTGCCCGGGTTCCTGGTCTCGCCGCCCGAACTCCAGGACGCCGCCATATGCTGACACCCGCTCACGCATACCGATCAGGCCGTATCCGTTTCTGCCGATGCCACTTTCGTCGAGGTTCGCGGATGGTGGCCGTCCGTGGCCTACTGTCCCGGAGCTTTCCTGCCCAGAGATTCCTTCCCGTGCACTTCGATGCCCGGGAGTCCCGTGGGCGGCATCTCCCTGCCCAAAGGTTCGCTCCAGTGCGATTCCCCGCCCTGAATTTCGAACCTCGGGACTTAGACTCCCGCCGTCATCGGCGATGCGAACCAGCAATTCCTCCGCCTCGCGCCGTACCGACACCGAGGCGCGCGCATCCGCCCCCGCGTGCTTGACGACGTTCGTCAGCGCTTCCTGAACGATCCGGTAGACGAGCAACCCGATCCCGGGATCGGTATCGCCACTGGAGAATTCGACGTCCAAGGCGACCTCCAGCCCGGCCGCCCGCAGATCGGCGACCAGCGGCCCCAGATCGGCGAGCCCCGGCGCGGGCTTGGCCGCGGCCGGTTCGATCGGACCGGCCCGCAACACCCCGATCGCACGCCGGGTCTCACCGAGCGCTTCCCGCCCCTGCTTCCCGATCGCCCCCAAAGCCTCTACCGCCCGCTCCGGTTGCGCCCGCGCCGCGTACCGCCCACCGTCGGCCTGCGCGATGATCACCCCCAGCGCATGCGCGAGGATGTCGTGAATATCCCGTGCGATCCGGGTCCGCTCGGACAGTACGGCCAGCCGAACCCCTTGCTCGTGTGCGGTTTCCAAGAGCGCGGCCCGCTCGGCGAGCGCCGCGAATTCGCCCCGCCGCGCCCGCTGCCAAGCCCCACCCAGCCACGCCGCCACCACCGTACTGGCCAGAAACGCCCCCACGATCAGATGCGCGAGCGCAGGCATGGGCAACTGCGGCCAACTCCACCCACCCAACACGGCGCCCCCGAGCCCCGCGATCAACCCGATCCCGCTCGCCCGCCCCCGCCCGTGCGCGGCCAGCGTGTACACCGCGATAGGCACCGCCACGTCGGCAAGCACGGCCCCGGTCGTGTCACGCACCGTCACCCACTGCACGAGGGCCACGATCCCGACGACCGCCGCCGACCCCTCCGGCCACCGCCGCCGCACCGCCACCGGCGCCAGCAACGCCACGGTGAACACGAAGTAGTCGCCCCCGGCCCCCACCAGCAATCCGACCAGCCCGCACACAATGCCCACCACACCCGCGACCACCGCGTCGACCAGCACCGGCCGCCCACGCAGCCACCCCACCACCCGTTCGCCGACCACCGGCCCACCCTAATCCGGGCCCCCCGATCGGCCCTCACCTCCAAGGATGAGATCGCACGTGCCCAGCTACGACCTACGGGATAGAGCGGGTTGGTGGCAGACCCGCGTTGTGGTCTCCCGGTATGACCACGCTGGCAGTCGCCCAGCACTCGCTTCGTACCGTCCCCGACTCACTGCGGGAACTGACTGATCCGTGTGTTCTGAAAGCTGGTGAACAGCCACATTCCCTGTTGCCGCAACGCGACTCGGGTCTGGACGGACCGTGCCTCGGGTGGCGCGGCCACCCCGGGGGCATGGGGCGATCGCCCACCGTGACCAGCACCGCGACATTCGGCAGGGGAAAGCGCAGCGTCGTGGTGTCGGGTTCTGCCATGCGGGTGCCTTTCATGAACCCGTCGAAGCCCTCCTGCATCACCGTGGCGAGGTCGGTCCGGCCTTGGACGCGTTCCCCGATCACCGATACGAAATCCGCGTCGGGGGTGAACGTGGCGGCGAAGGCGGTGCCGTCACCTGCGGCCCAGGCGTCCATCTGCGCGCGCAGCAGGGCGAGGACGGCGGTTTCGTCGGTCATGACGCCGCCTGTCCCCGGCGCAGGCCCGCGAACTCGAGGACGGCGAAAGCCGCGACGAACGCCGCGCCGGCGAGCATGAAGGCCCGGCCCCGGTTCGTCAGCGGAATCAGGTCCAGGACAGCGAGTTCGACCATGATCACCGCAGAGAGCGCGTTGACCGCGACGACGGCGGCAACCAGGCGCGAGGGTAGCCGCGGGTGGCCCGCGATGAGCAACAGTGCCGCGGCGCCGCCCAGCATGCCGACACCGAAGGGGACCGACCAGGCGGGCGGCAATCCGAGTGGTTCACGCAACAGCGGGGCGGTGGCCAGCAGGAATACGCCGAAAACACCGGTGCTCCAACCATCTACACGCAAGGCGGTGCGGAGCCCGGGGCCGGAGTCGAAGGTGATCGTGGTGGTCATGACGCCGACGTTGCCAGTGGCCGGTCATCGTCTCAATGACCTCGAGGGTCATGGCGACCGGCCGCTCCGGCCCGATAGCGTGTCCGAGTGACGCGTTCGATGCAGGAATCCCCCGTCGGCAGGCTGCTGCGGGAGTGGCGACAGCGGCGGCGGCTCAGTCAGCTGGATCTGGCGCTCGCCGCCGACAGTTCGGCACGACATGTGTCCTGCATCGAGACCGGAAAGTCCCAGCCGAGCCGGGCCATGGTGCTCAAGCTCTGTGATGTCCTGGAAGTTCCTCTGCGCGAGCGCAATACGGTGTTGCTCGCGGCCGGATACGCGCCGCAGTACCGGGAGAGCAGCCTGGACGATGTCCAGCTCACCGCTGCCCGGGCTGCGTTGGACACCATGCTGACCGCGCACGAGCCCTATCCGGCGATCGCGGTGGATCGGTACTGGAATGTCGTCGCCACCAATCGCGCCATGGGCCTGTTCTCCGGCGAGGTCGACGAGCGGCTGATGGAACGGCCCAACGTCTACCGCCTGGCCCTGCACCCCGGCCCGCCCGATGCCGCCACGCGCATGATCAACCATGGTCAGGTCCGGGATTTCCTGCTGGAACGGCTGCTCCGCCAGGTGCGGGCGACAGGCGATCCGATTCTGCGTGAGCTGTACGACGAGGTCTCGCGATACCCGGTCCCGGCGCACACCGAACCCGATCCCGGTGCACCGACGCCCTTCGCGGTGCCGCTGCGCATCGCCACCCCGATGGGTGAGCTTCGCATGTTCAGCACCATGGTCACCTTCGGGGCGCCCTCCGATGTCACGCTCGCGGAACTGGCGATCGAGTTGTTCTATCCGATGGACGAATTGACCGCCGACGCACTGCGCACGCTCTTCACCGCGGGTGCCGGCATCCAACCCTGACAGCCCGCCGGTAGTGAAGTGCGGGAGGCGGGAATCATGGGCCGGCGCGGAGCACGGCTGCGCCCGGTGTGAACCGTGTGGGGGACGGCCGATGCCGGACCTTCACGGCTTGGACGCCCACGAGGAGTGGCGGAAGCTTCATTCGCGCGGCAGCCGGTCCCGCCGCGCGGTTCCCGAGCCCAGCGGGCAGGGGCTCACCCTCGGCGGGATCGGCGGTGGATCAGCCACCCTCCGCTGGTCGCCGCAATCAGGACGAAGGCCCCTATCGCGGTACCGGTCAGGACCCAGGAGCTTCCCGATTCACCCGTGTTCGTCGCGATGAATGCGGACCCGGCCGTGACCGACCCTTCGGGATCCGCGGTCACGTCCCGCGCATACCGCGGGGTGGAGATCCGATCGCCGGAGACCGAGACCTCCAGGGTGACCGGAGTAGTCGTCCCGCGTTGATGGCCGGTGCCGCCGGTGACGAAGACCTCCAGGTAGTACCACCCGGGCATGCTCCACAGTTTCGTGGCGGCGTTGCCGCTGTCGCGATTGCGGTAGAACACCCGGGGTGATTCGAGCGGGTCGAGCACGCGGGTCTGCCCGTCCGTGGCCGATTGCGCGGTGAGCCGGTATTTGGTGCGCAGCGAGTCATCGAGTTGCGCCTCGATCCCGGTGACGCCGGAGCAGGGCCCGGCGCTGAGCCGGTAGGACACGCCCTGGCCCCAGTCGAGCGCGACCTTGAAGAACACTCGCTCACCCGCCAGCAGTGTGTCGGTGTAGCGGCCGCTGCCCGGCAGCGCGGTGGCGTCGGCGAAGGACCCGCCGCCCACCACGGAAACCGATGGGCCGGGCTGCTCGACGAAACCGGCCCTGTTGTTCGCGGGTACGGCGGGACCGGAGTCATCGAGGGTCGGCGGCTCGAGCCGGACCTGGATTTCCAAGGGGCGGTTCAGAACCGGGATGTCCCGATAGCCGTCCGGGTGCGGCCGCGAGACCGCGAAGGTGAATCTGCCCGAGGCTTTGCAGGCGGTCCCGGCATCGGGGAATGCGGCGGTGACGGTCGCCACCGCGCCCTTGTCGGCTCCCGCGATCACCTCGCCGATGGGTGAGGTCGTACATGGCCGCCCATCGGGACCGGTCGGGGCGAGCGACAGCATCTCGACGCCGAGATTGTTGCCGGCCGGGAGTATGACCGTGGCCGAGAAGTAGACCCGCCATCCGTCGGGTACGTCGACCGCGTAATGCCTCGCCTCGGAGTCGATGTCATCGACATAGCTACCGGCTGTCAGTACCGGCGCACCGGCGGGAGTGGCCGACCCGTCCACCGGGATTCCGCGAACCTGATAGGACCGCAGCGCTTTTGCGACGGTGCGCGGCAACACTCGTTCGAGTGCGACGCCGTCCTCGGCATCGGCGTAGGTTCCACCGGTCGCATTAGCTATGCAGGACAGCTGATCCCGCGCGACCCCGCTGACGCGGAACCCGATCGTGTGAACCCGGAGCCTGATCCCCTGTCCGGCAAGTTCTTTCGCCACCGCGCAGGGTTCCGGCGGCGCACACGTGTCTTCTCCGTCCGAAACGAGCACGATGCCGCGCTCACCGCCGGCAGGCAGCGCGGCAGCCGCCTGCCGCAGTGCGTACCCGATAGGCGTGTACCCCCGCGGCTGGAGACCGTCGATCGCACTCCGCAACCCGGCGGTGTCGCCCTCCCCGACCGCAACCAGCTGCCGATGGTCCCGACACCCGGCCGCATGGTCTTCGGGACCCGACCCGGTCCCGGTCCCGTACGCGCCCAGCCCGACCCGCGCTCCAGCGGGCAGCCGGTCCACGAACGCACCCAGCGCCCGCTTGGCAGAGTCCAAACGGGTTCCCCCGGTGTCGGTTTCAGCCATCGATCCGGAGGAGTCGACCACCACCATCAACGGGTTCGACGCCGCCTCGGCGGATGCGGGCCCGACGCTGACGGGGCCACCCGCCAACACCGTCAGAATCACAGCGACCACCACGACCCAGCGCGACACGTCCCCGTCCCCTCATCTCGCCTTGAAATGGACCCCTCCGCGACAGACGCTAACCGAGAACAGCCAGGCCTCACATGCCCCGAAAACACTTGGGAAGACCGCTGATTCATGAAATACGCTCGATCGTGCGCGGCAGTTTTCCTGGGTGACCAGCCTTCTCAGGTCAATTCCTCCGTCGCTCCGCGCCCCGCGGCTGTAGCGCGGGCGAGAAAGTCCGTGATCAGATCGAGTTCGGCGGCACTGTAGTCGGCGCAGATCCCGTCCAGGGATGCGTTCATCCCGGCGAACAGGCCGAGCAGCTCGGCGTTGCGTTCCCGCAGGCCGCGAACCAGCGTGGCGCGGCGGTCGGCGGGGTCGGCTTCGCGGGCCACCCAGCCGCCTTTTTCGAGTCGGTCGAGAATTCCGGTGAGGGTCGCCGGATGCAGCCCGGCCTCGCGCGCCAGCGCCTTCGGGCCGAGCGGGCCGAGCCGGTTGATCACGTCGAGGCAGTCGAGGTCGACGTCCTTCATCTCAAGCCGGCTGCCGACCCGCCGGTTGAGCAGGGACAGCTGATTGCTCAGCTCCCGCAACGACCCCTTGAGCTCGACGGTCGCCTTCCGATGAGCATATGTTACCGAATTCATATAATACGACTCCCAAAATATAATGATACGGTTCTCATACTATACGACAACCGGATGGACTCATCATGTACCTCGTGACCGGAGCGACCGGCATCATCGGCCGCCCACTCGTCGAAGAACTGCTATCGGGGGGCGCCGAGATCCGGGCCATCACCCGCGACCCGCAACAAGCCGGTTTCCCTGCCGGAGTGGAAACCTTTGCGCCCGAAGCGATTCACGCCGCGCTGCGGGGTGTTCACGGGCTGTTCGTCCACCCCCGCGCGGCCAAGGACAACACCGACGAGCTGCTCCGGCTCGCCGCCGAACAGGGCGTCCGGAAGGTGGTCGTGATGTCCGCGATCAATGTGGACGACGACCCCGGCCACCAGCCCTCCCGATACAACGGTGACCGCAATGCCGAGGTGGAGCGCGCCGTCACCGCGAGCGGGCTGCCGTGGGTTGCGGTGCGGCCCAGCTCATTCGCGATCAACACGCTCGGAATGTGGCGTGGCCAGCTCGCGTTCGGAGACACCGTCCGGGGGCCGTACGGCGGCTTCGCCGAGGCGGTGATCCACGAGCGCGATGTCGCCGCGGTGATCGCCCGGGCGCTGCTGGACGACGCGCTGCTCGGCCGCAAGATCCCCATCACCGGGCCCGAGGCGCTCAGACTCGACGAGATGGTTCCGATCATCGGCGCGGCGATCGGCAGGCCGCTGCGATTCCAGGAGGTCCCCGCCGAGGCGGCCGCCCAGGCCATGATCCGGAACGGCCTCGGTGAGCAGTTCGTGCGGGCGCTCATGGCGCGCTACCGGCGCGAGATGGAGCGACCCGCGACGGTGACGACCGAGGTCGAGACGATCCTCGGCCGTCCCGCCCGGGGCTTCGCCGACTGGGTCGGCGACCACGCGGGGGCATGGTCGTGACGAGGTTCGCACGCTTCGCCGGCCTGCTTTTCACCGGCCTCTTCGCCGGATTCCTTGTCGGCGTTCTGGTTCTGGAGCTCTCCCTGCGAAACTTCGACCGCTCGGTCTACACCCGGGTCCGGCTCGTCGAGCTCGACTCGCTGGACAAGCTCGCCACAGCCACGCTGCTACCCGCGCTGGCCGCCACAGCCGTATCGACCTTCCGGACATTCCGAACGAACACCCGGTGGTTGGCGGTGGCCGCGCCGGCCCTGCTCGTGTTCGTCCTCGGCCTCACGATCATGGTGAATCTTCCGATCAATGCCGACCAGCTGGGGTGGAACGTGCAGTCTCCGCCCGCCGATTGGTCGGAGGTGCGGGACCGCTGGCAGATCGCCCACACCGTGCGAACGGTGGCCGCGGTTCTCGCCTTCGGATTCCTCGCCCTCACCACCGTGCTGCCCAGCCGGGGTGCTTCCCCGCAGACGGTTGCCGAATCCTCACGGGAGACGTGACCAGATCTCCAGCCACCCGCGCACTTCGGCTATCTCGGAGTCGCTGCCGTGCCGAAGATTTCGAAGCACGATGAGCTCGTTCTTGATCTGCCGGAGCTCACGGATCCGGTCGATCGGCAAACTCCGCCAGTGCGACGAATCCGATTTCGCGCGATCGAGTTGACCGGTGCGACGATCGAGAAACCATCGGTAGATGGAGGCACTATCGCGCACCGGATCATCGATGTCGGGACCGAACCTGTTGATCATTGCCACCCGCAGGTTCATGGCATCGCGGATCTGGCTCTGACGATAGGACTCGTCGTCGGTCGACTCGGCGATCAGCTCCCGAATCGCGATCGAGACACGCGCCCGGTCGAGAGCGGACTCACCTTCGATGCGCATCGCTTCTTGTCCGGCGACCTCGGCCAGCCCGAGCCAGTTCGACTCGGCCGGCGACGGCGCGTGCGTACGCAGCCAGCCCGCTACGTCGGCCGGTGCCAGCAGAACAAGCTGATCCAGCAGTTCCGCAACGCTACTCATCACAGTTCTCCGGCGACTGGAGGACGATCCCGAAGGACTCGAAAACTTCACGAGCAACTTTACGGTCGCCCGGCGGGGGTGACCTACCGGTCATTTATCGCGCCAGCCGGGCCGCCAAGTACGGCGCTGTCCGGCTGTCACGCGCCGCGGCCACCCGCGCGGGCGGCCCGGCGGCGACCACCCGCCCACCGCCGTCGCCCGCCCCGGGCCCCAGATCGATCACCCAGTCGACCCCCGCCACCACCGTCATGTCGTGTTCGGCGACAACGACGGTGTTGCCGGCGTCGACGAGGTGGTGCAGCTGACGTTCGAGCAGTTCGACATCGGCGGGATGCAGCCCCGTGGTCGGCTCGTCGAGCACATAGAGGGTGTGACCGCGGCGGGCCCGCTGCAACTCGGTCGCGAGTTTGATGCGCTGCGCTTCACCGCCGGAGAGTTCGGTGGCGGGCTGACCGAGGCGCAGATAACCGAGTCCGACCTCGCGCAAAGTGCGCAGACTCCGTGCCGCGCCGGGCAGGTCGGTGAGGAATTCCGATGCCTCGTCGACGGTCATCGCCAGCACATCGGCGATGGTGCGGTCGCGGTAGCGCACCTCCAGCGTCTCCTCGGAGTAGCGCGCGCCGTGACAGGTCGGGCAGGTGGCGTAGGTACCGGGCAGGAAAAGGAGTTCCACGGCGACGAACCCCTCGCCCTGACAGGTCGGGCAGCGCCCCTCGGCGACGTTGAACGAGAACCGCCCCGCGGTCCATTTGCGTTGGCGCGCTTCGTCGGTCGCGGCGAACACCCGCCGCACGGCGTCGAACATGCCGGTGTAGGTGGCCAGGTTCGAGCGCGGCGTGCGCCCGATCGGGCGCTGGTCCACGGTGACCAGGCGATCGATGCCCGCGAGTCCGTCGGCGCTGACCCCGATGCTCGCGTCCTGATCGAGGTCGATGAGCGCCGCATCCGGATCGCCGCCGTCGGATTCCTCGGCGTCGGGCGGCGCTCCGCCGGGGGACAGATGGCGGGTGACGACATCGCCGAGCACCTTGCAGACGAGCGTCGATTTCCCCGATCCGGAAACACCGGTGACCGCCGTGAACACCCCGAGCGGCACCTCCACCGTCAGATCGCGCAGATTGTGAAAACGGATGCCGCGCAACCGCAATGTGCCGATCGGAGTGCGCGGTTGCCGGGACGCACGCGGGCGATCGCCGAAAAGGTAGGGGCGGGTCACCGACGCGGTCGCCGCGGCCAAGCCCGCGACCGGCCCGCTGTAGACCACTTCCCCGCCGAGCTCCCCCGCCCCCGGTCCCACGTCGACGATCCAGTCCGCGCGACGCACCACGTCCATGTCGTGTTCGACCACGAACAGCGAATTGCCCGCTCGCCGTAGCCGATCCAGCACGTCGAGCAGCGGCTCGGCATCGGCCGGGTGCAGACCTGCGGAGGGCTCGTCGAGCACATACAGCACCCCGAACAGCCCCGCGCGCAGCTGAGTCGCCAGGCGCAGCCGCTGTAATTCGCCCGGGGACACCGTCGGCGTGCGGCGATTCAAACTCAGGTAGCCCAGGCCGAGATCGATGAGTACCTGCGTGCGGGCGACCAGGTCCGCCGCGATCAGGGTGGCGACCTCGGTGAGTTCGCCGGATTCGGTGGATTCCCAGGCGGCGCCGGCCTCGGCGCGGTTCGCGGCCGGACGCAGCGCGTCGACGAGATCGGTGAGCGACAGCGCGATGTACTCCGCGATAGTCCGCCCGGCGAACGTGACGGCCAGCGCCTCGGGTCGCAGCCCGGAACCACCGCAGACCGGGCAGTCGATGCTGTCGACGAATTGCAGCACCCGCCGTCGCATGGTGGCACTCTGCGAGTTGGCCAGGGTGTGGCGGACGTGGCGTTCCGCGCTCGAGAAGGTGCCGTTGTAGTAGTAGTCGGCCTGCACGGGATGCGACTGCGGATCGATGGTGACGGTCGGCTGCTCATCGGTGAACAGGATCCAATCCCGTTTGGCCTTGGCGATTTTGCGCCAGGGCTTGTCGATGTCGTAGCCCAGCGTCACCAGGATGTCGCGAAGATTCTGACCCTGCCAGGCGCCGGGCCACGCGGCGACCGCGCCCTCCCGGATCGTCAGCGACGGATCGGGCACCAGCGTTTCCTCGGTCATCCGGTGGATGCGCCCCAGCCCGTGACACTCCGGACACGCGCCGACCGCGGTGTTGGGCGAGAACGCGTCGGAATCCAGCCGTTCGCTCGCGCCCGCCGGGTAGGTGCCGGCCCGGGAGAACAGCATCCGCAGCAGGTTCGACAGCGTCGTCACCGTCCCGACCGTCGAGCGCGATGTTCCCGCCCCGCGCCGCTGCTGCAGCGCGACCGCGGGCGGCAATCCGGTGATGTCGTCGACTTTCGGCGCTCCGGTCGGCAGCAGCAATCTACGCGCATAAGGTGCGACGGACTCGAAGTAGCGACGCTGGGCTTCGGCGTAGATGGTCCCGAACGCCAGCGACGACTTCCCCGAACCGGAGACGCCGGTAAAGGCCACGAGCGCGTCACGCGGCGCTTTCACATCGACAGACCGGAGGTTGTGCACCTGGGAACCGCGCACGCGGACGAAGTGGTCGAGCTCCTGCTCGGGTGCCATCCGGTCATTCTGCCGCACTTCCGGATGCAATCAGCAACAATTTAGCTACCACTCGCGATGGGCGCTGCGGGCCGGAGGCGGTCCCGCCTGATCAACCGTGCGAGTACATGCCCTCCACCAGCCCCGCGATCGTCGCCCGCCGCCTACCGCCCTGCCCGGCTACCGCGATGCCCGTGCAGCGTGCTCACGAGCGATATCGGCGACCACCCGCGGCAGCAAGTCGTGCTCCGCGGCCAGCACCCGTGCGGCCAACGATTCGGCGCTGTCACCCGCGAGCACCGGCACTTCACGCTGAGCGAGCACCGCACCGGTGTCATATTCCTCGTCGACCAGGTGCACCGAGGGCCCCGACACCGCGTCGCCGGCGGCTAACACCGCTTCGTGCACGCGGATCCCCCACATGCCGTGCCCGCCGTGCTTCGGCAGCAGAGCCGGATGTATATTGATGATCCGCCCCGAAAACTCGCTCCGCACACCAGGTCCCAGCTTGCGCATGTACCCCGCGGTCACGACCAAGCCCACCTCGTGCTCAACCAGCACCGCGCGGATCGCGTCGTCGAGCGCCACCGGATCCGGGTGCGTGCGACCCGACATATGCCGCGCCGAGACACCATGCTCACGCGCGTACTCCAACGCTCCCGAACCGCTGTTGTTCGACAGGACGATCGCGACTTCGAACAAGCCGTCAGCGGCCAGCGACGCCCGATGCAACGCGCGCATGTTGGAGCCGTTGTGCGAAGCCAGAACACCGAGCCGCAGCTTTGCCATGGCCAGAAGTCTCGCACTTCGACTCCCGGCGATGCCGGGCGGACCACAAGGAGTTGGTCGGACCACTGCCCTATGGTGTGGCTGCATCAGCCGAACGTGAAGAGGGTTGCATGGAGAAGCGGTACGGGCGTCGGGAATATGTTGAGATCACGCGGTTTATGTCGCCGGGCCGGGACGATCATGTTCGCGCTATCGAGCGATGCGAGAACGATGATGCCGCGCGTGAACAGATGTTGACCCGGCTCGAAGCCGACCGGAAGATCGTCCAGTTCGACAGCAAGGCGCCCCTGGAGAGTGTTCTCCGTCGGCTTCGGTCCCTGTTCATGTATCCGACAGAGATGAACCTGCGCTGGACGAAAGCCCTCAGCGCCCGGTTCGAGACCTACGGATCCATCGACGGCGTGGAAGCGTTGCTCGAGTACATCGGCGAGCGAAGCCTCACGGTCGGAACCGCACTGGTCTCGATAGACACGCAAAATGACTGGTATGCACTTGCTTTCGTTTCCGAACGAAGCAGCCATGCACTCACCGCCATCGCACCGGGGTACATCGGGACGCTTCGGAGCGGAAGCGAAAGCAGCGAGCGGTCCAGTGTCGCGCATGGCCCGCTGGTCGCCCGGGAATCCGGATTCGCGAATCCAGAGAGCACACCCGGCGTTTCGTGGATGGCGGTGTATCTGCTCGGGGCCGACCCGCATGCCATCCTGTGCGATCTGGGGCTGACCGATACCGGAATCGCCTACGCCCCGGGCATTTCCACACTTGCCTGCGCGATCCTGCCGGGATGGGTCGTCGTCGTCGACCACCACGCCGAAGGTCTCGGCTATGTCGGGAACGCTGAACTACTGCAACGCCTTTCCTGCCGAGGCACCTACGTGGTTGCCTGCTTTCGGTCAGCGGATCAGCGCACGAGTAGCGCCGTCCAATATTTCGGCGGGAACCGATACTGGGCGACGCACTATGATCCCGATCGATCCGAAGGTGGAAACCACCTCGACTACTGGGGCAATCTCTACTGGGACTTCGCGAAAATCCGTGCCGCAGGCTGGAAAAAGCACAAGAAGTCCCCCGACCAGGGACACCTCTACCGAGTTCCTCTGGCCGCCGCGCACGAGTGGACCGGGTTCGTCGACACCACTCCGCTCACCGAGGCGAGACGGAACTGATCACGGAGGCTCGAGAGGCCATATCGGTCCAACCTCAGCAGCGCGCGTACATGCCGATCAGCGGCATTGTGTCTCCATCAGCTATCGCGCCTGCCTGCGAATCCCACCCCGCCCGGCACTCCATTCGCGCTCCGGCGAACCTCGCCCGAACGCGGTCATCGAATAAGACAGACGGTCGGGGCGGGTCCACAGGTACCTGTGGACCCCCCCCCACGCGTGGACGGAGTTGGCCGGCGACATTTAAGATATGCACCACGCGGCCAACGAATAGATCAAGACG